>NZ_BSTS01000104.1 GCF_030269665.1 Actinomycetospora sp. NBRC 106375 | reverse complement strand
TGGACTGGTACTAATAGGCCGAGGACTTGCCCACACACACCCCAAGAGGTCACGGCAAGCAACTGCGTAACGAACAACAGACCGTTCGCGTCCACTGTGCATATCCCAACGACCACACACCCCACCCACCCGGGCCACACCGGCCCGTGGGGGTGGTGGGGTGTTCCGGTGGTCACAGCGGAGGGGAAACGCCCGGACCCATCCCGAACCCGGAAGCTAAGCCCTCCAGCGCCGATGGTACTGCGACCGCC
>NZ_BSTS01000103.1 GCF_030269665.1 Actinomycetospora sp. NBRC 106375 | reverse complement strand
TCAGGGCGTCGGCGACGAATTCTTTGAGGGCGGCGGCTTGGCGGCGTTCCAGGGGGCGGTCGTCGTGGGGGCCGGCGGGGGCCGAGCCCGCGTCGAACCCGCTCTGGAGGAGGGCGGCGTCGGTGGGGTCGTGGATCGCGCCGCGTAGCAGCAGGGTGCCGTCGCGGCGGTGGGTGAGCCGGAGTTCGTCGCGGTGGTCCTCGAGGTCGTCGGGGGCGGTGCCGTCGGGGTCGAGGCGGGCGAGCAGTTCGGCCG
>NZ_BSTS01000102.1 GCF_030269665.1 Actinomycetospora sp. NBRC 106375 | reverse complement strand
CACCGCCCTCGGGCTCGACGAACACCCCGCCCAGCTCCCCGGCTGGGGCACCCTGCTACCCGCCACCGCCCGCGCCATGCTCGCCCGCTACCACCACGGCGAATGGCGCATCGTGCTCACCGACCCCACCGGCCGCCTCCAGCACGTCCTGCTCACCCGCCACCGACCCCGCCTCCCCGACCCGCCCCCGGGATCACCGGGTCGATCATCGAGTCGACCTCCGGGCCCCCGCCGCGACCAGCACCGGCGGCGGGG
>NZ_BSTS01000101.1 GCF_030269665.1 Actinomycetospora sp. NBRC 106375 | reverse complement strand
GGCACCCTCGACGACGACACCCCGGTCCACATCCGCACCCTGCGCCGCCTGGCCTGCGACGCCGAGATCCTCCCCGCCATCCTCGGCACCCGCTCCGAACCCTTGGATGTGGGACGGCTCCAACGCACCGTCACCGACGCCCTACGACGGGCCCTGAACATCCGCGACCGCGGCTGCGCGTTCCCCGACTGCACCCGCGGCCCCCGCCGCTGCCACGCCCACCACATCGATCACTGGGAAGACGGCGGCCCCACC
>NZ_BSTS01000100.1 GCF_030269665.1 Actinomycetospora sp. NBRC 106375 | reverse complement strand
TCCCGGCCGCTGCCCGGGCTGCGGGATCGCCGGGACCTACCGCGACAGCACCGAACGCCGCGTCAGCGACGTCCCGGTGGTCGGGCATCCCCTCGAGCTGCGGGTCCGGGTGCCGCGCTACCGCTGCATGCACGACGGCTGCTCACGTGAGGTCTTCGCCCACGACACCAGCCGGCTGGCCCGTCCTTGGGCGTCGACCACCGGACGCTGCGCGGCGTTCATCCTGCGTCGGCTGATGCTGGACAAGGCCACCGT
>NZ_BSTS01000099.1 GCF_030269665.1 Actinomycetospora sp. NBRC 106375 | reverse complement strand
ACCTGCTGGGCCGGCTGCCGCAGGTGCACGCCGCCATGCGCGGCGGGGACCTCGACGAGTCCAAGGCCCGGGTGTTCTCCGACTGGACCCGCGACCTGGCCGACGACCACGCCCACCAGGTGTGCCAGACCCTGCTGCCCGAGGCGCCCGCGCTGCCGGTCGGGGCGCTGATCGAACGCATCCAGGAACTCGCGCACGCCCTCGACCCCGACTGGGCCGCCCGCCGCGAGACCAACGCGTTGAAGAAGGCGCGGC
>NZ_BSTS01000098.1 GCF_030269665.1 Actinomycetospora sp. NBRC 106375 | reverse complement strand
GCGCGGGACCCCGCCTGGTAGTAGCCAAGCGATGGGGTGACGCAGGAGGGCAGCTCCGCCAGCTAGTGGTAGTGCTGGTGCAAGCGTGTAGGCCGGTGTACAGGCAAATCCGTACACCATGCAGGCTGAGACGTGACGCATAGCCGGTTGAGGCGAAGCAGAGTGATCCCATGCTGCCGAGAAAAGCCTCTAGCGAGTTCCTACGCGACCCGTACCCCAAACCAACACAGGTGGTCAGGTAGAGAATACCGAGGC
>NZ_BSTS01000097.1 GCF_030269665.1 Actinomycetospora sp. NBRC 106375 | reverse complement strand
GGGACGTCCTGGGCGCACAGCACCCGGAATGCCACGTCCGTGACGCAGCGCTGCTGGATCTGCCGCGATGAGCGAACCCCGTGGCAATAGGCGTAGATCAACAGGGCGAGCAGCAGGTCGGGGTCGTGGGCCGACCGCCCCGCCCCGATGTTCGGGTGCCGGGCATGCAACTGCGAACGATCCAGCTGGGGCACGATCTCGAGCACCAGCCAGACCAGATGGTCCTCGGGCAGCCATTCACGCATGTCCGGCGGC
>NZ_BSTS01000096.1 GCF_030269665.1 Actinomycetospora sp. NBRC 106375 | reverse complement strand
CACATGCAAGTCGAGCGGTAAGGCCCTTCGGGGTACACGAGCGGCGAACGGGTGAGTAACACGTGGGTGACCTGCCCTCCACTTCGGGATAAGCCTGGGAAACTGGGTCTAATACCGGATAGGACCTGCTGGTGCATGCCGGTGGGTGGAAAGTTTTTCGGTGGGGGATGGGCCCGCGGTCTATCAGCTTGTTGGTGGGGTGATGGCCTACCAAGGCGACGACGGATAGCCGGCCTGAGAGGGTGATCGGCCACA
>NZ_BSTS01000095.1 GCF_030269665.1 Actinomycetospora sp. NBRC 106375 | reverse complement strand
CCGAGTTCACCGCCAAGAAGGACCGCATCCTCGAGCTCTACGACCAGGCCGCCGCCGGTGAGCTGCCCGCCGGCGCACGCGTGATCTGCGCCGACGAGTTCGGGCCGCTGAACCTGCAGCCGCGCCCAGGGCACGGCTGGTTCCCCCGCGGCCGCCCGAGCAGGCAGCGGGCGACCTACACCCGCACCGGCGGGGTTCGACACATGATCGCTGCGCTGGACCTGGCCACGGGCCAGATGTTCTACCGGTTCCGCG
>NZ_BSTS01000094.1 GCF_030269665.1 Actinomycetospora sp. NBRC 106375 | reverse complement strand
CCGAGTTCACCGCCAAGAAGGACCGCATCCTCGAGCTCTACGACCAGGCCGCCGCCGGTGAGCTGCCCGCCGGCGCACGCGTGATCTGCGCCGACGAGTTCGGGCCGCTGAACCTGCAGCCGCGCCCCGGGCACGGCTGGTTCCCCCGCGGCCGCCCGAGCAGGCAGCGGGCGACCTACACCCGCACCGGCGGGGTTCGACACATGATCGCTGCGCTGGACCTGGCCACGGGCCAGATGTTCTACCGGTTCCGCG
>NZ_BSTS01000093.1 GCF_030269665.1 Actinomycetospora sp. NBRC 106375 | reverse complement strand
CGGGGGGAGCGCGGGACCCCGCCTGGTAGTAGCCAAGCGATGGGGTGACGCAGGAGGGCAGCTCCGCCAGCTAGTGGTAGTGCTGGTGCAAGCGTGTAGGCCGGTGTACAGGCAAATCCGTACACCAGACAGGCTCAGACGTGACGCATAGCCGGTTGAGGCGAAGCAGAGTGATCCCATGCTGCCGAGAAAAGCCTCTAGCGAGTTCCTACGCGACCCGTACCCCAAACCAACACAGGTGGTCAGGTAGAGAATA
>NZ_BSTS01000092.1 GCF_030269665.1 Actinomycetospora sp. NBRC 106375 | reverse complement strand
ACGCGCCGCGAGGCAGAGAGACTATTAAACGACCAGACACTATTCCGCTGCAGTCGCCTCCCGCGGCGGACCCTAAGTCAGCGGCATTGGGGTCGATCCAGGCCGGCGGGGTGAACCAGGGCAGGCCCTTGGTGATGGCGACGGTCCAGTGGCCGTGGTGGATGAGCTGGTGGTGGAACCGGCACAGCAGGGTCATGTTGTCCAGCGCGGTGTCGCCGTGGTCGAGCCAGTAGCGGACGTGGTGGGCGTGGCAGCGG
>NZ_BSTS01000091.1 GCF_030269665.1 Actinomycetospora sp. NBRC 106375 | reverse complement strand
CGGGGGGAGCGCGGGACCCCGCCTGGTAGTAGCCAAGCGATGGGGTGACGCAGGAGGGCAGCTCCGCCAGCTAGTGGTAGTGCTGGTGCAAGCGTGTAGGCCGGTGTACAGGCAAATCCGTACACCATGCAGGCTCAGACGTGACGCATAGCCGGTTGAGGCGAAGCAGAGTGATCCCATGCTGCCGAGAAAAGCCTCTAGCGAGTTCCTACGCGACCCGTACCCCAAACCAACACAGGTGGTCAGGTAGAGAATACCGAGGC
>NZ_BSTS01000090.1 GCF_030269665.1 Actinomycetospora sp. NBRC 106375 | reverse complement strand
CCCTGCGCCGATGGGCCTGCGACGCCGGGATCGTGCCGATGGTCCTGGGCACCCGCGCCGAACCCCTCGACGTCGGGCGACTCTCGTACACCGCCCCCGAGGGCATCCGCCGCGCCCTGATCGTTCGTGACGGCGGCTGCGCCTTCCCCGGCTGCACCCGGCGCCCCCGCCGCTGCCACGCCCACCACGTCCGCTACTGGCTCGACCACGGCGACACCGCGCTGGACAACATGACCCTGCTGTGCCGGTTCCACCACCAGCTCATCCACCACGGCCACTGGACCGTCG
>NZ_BSTS01000089.1 GCF_030269665.1 Actinomycetospora sp. NBRC 106375 | reverse complement strand
GATCGTGGCCATGGACGGCTTCGGGGGCTACAAGAACGCCGCGGTCGAGGCGCTGCCCGACGCGGTCACGGTGATGGACCCGTTCCACGTCGTCGCTCTGGCCGGGCACAAGCTCGACCTGTGCCGTCAACGCGTCCAACAGGACACCCTCGGGCACCGCGGGCGCTCCGGAGACCCGCTCTACCGCGTCCGCCGCACCCTGCGAACCCGCCTCGGGCTGCTCACCGACCGCCAACGCGCCCGCCTCGAGACCGTGTTCGCCTACGACGAGCACGTCGCGGTCGAGGTGACCTGGTGGGCCTACCAGCAGATCATCGCCGCC
>NZ_BSTS01000088.1 GCF_030269665.1 Actinomycetospora sp. NBRC 106375 | reverse complement strand
CCAAACGGCGCATGGTGCGCCGGATGATCCCCACCTGGGCGGGGGTGATGTCCCCGGCCGCGGCGCCGGCGGCGGTGGCGGGATAGCGCGGGGGCAGCGGCTGGCCGAGCAGCGAGGTCCGCGCGGTCAGGTCGTGGGTCTCGGCGACCAGCCGGGTCGCCTCGGCGCGGGTGACCCGCAGCAGCTCGGCGACCAGCCCGCCCAGCGACCGGTGACCGGTGGCGGCCACCACCCCGAGCTCTTCGAGCTCGGCGATCTGCTCCAGCCGCGCGAACCAGTCCCGGCGCCGCGAGCGTTCGGCGACCTGCAGGGCTGCGAGCGCGGCACGTTCCCGCTCCCCCAGGTCGTCGCTCATGTGTTCGAGTGTA
>NZ_BSTS01000087.1 GCF_030269665.1 Actinomycetospora sp. NBRC 106375 | reverse complement strand
CGACCCCGATGACCTCGACCCCTTCGAGCCGGGCCGGCCCGGCGGAGAGCAGCAGCTCACTGGTGGCGGCGACGGCGATGTCGTTGACGGTGTCCCACGAGCGGCCGAGCTCGCGGGCGACCGCGGCGACGGTGGCCTTGTCCAGCATCAGCCGACGCAGGATGAACGCCGCGCAGCGTCCGGTGGTCGACGCCCAAGGACGGGCCAGCCGGCTGGTGTCGTGGGCGAAGACCTCACGTGAGCAAGCAGCCGTCGTGCACGCAGCGGTAGCGCGGCACCCGGACCCGCAGCTCGAGGGGATGCCCGACCACCGGGACGTCGCTGACGCGGCGTTCGGTGCTGTCGCGGTAGGTCCCGGCGATCCCGCAGCC
>NZ_BSTS01000086.1 GCF_030269665.1 Actinomycetospora sp. NBRC 106375 | reverse complement strand
TTGGAGGATCGCTCCGCAGGGCTGTGACCAGCAGAAAGGGTGCGCCGTCAGGGACTCGAACCCCGAACCCAGTGGACGAGAGTCACGTCCTTGCTGGTGATGTCCGATGCTCGTTTGTGCTGGTCAGGGGGCGTGTGGTCGGGCGTCGATCATCAGCGGTGACCCTCGGGAAGCGGCCGTGGCGTGACGTAAGCGGTACCCTAAGCGGGCCCGGCACGCCGGCCTGGCTGTCCGATCCGGAGCATCGAGAACAATGCCGCTGACTTAGGGTCCGCCGCGGGAGGCGACTGCAGCGGAATAGTGTCTGGTCGTTTAATAGTCTCTCTGCCTCGCGGCGCGTCGAAAGAATCTTTCGCGAAGATCTGATTCAATATGTTC
>NZ_BSTS01000085.1 GCF_030269665.1 Actinomycetospora sp. NBRC 106375 | reverse complement strand
CGACCCCGATGACCTCGACCCCTTCGAGCCGGGCCGGCCCGGCGGAGAGCAGCAGCTCACTGGTGGCGGCGACGGCGATGTCGTTGACGGTGTCCCACGAGCGGCCGAGCTCGCGGGCGACCGCGGCAACGGTGGCCTTGTCCAGCATCAGCCGACGCAGGATGAACGCCGCGCAGCGTCCGGTGGTCGACGCCCAAGGACGGGCCAGCCGGCTGGTGTCGTGGGCGAAGACCTCACGTGAGCAGCCGTCGTGCACGCAGCGGTAGCGCGGCACCCGGACCCGCAGCTCGAGGGGATGCCCGACCACCGGGACGTCGCTGACGCGGCGTTCGGTGCTGTCGCGGTAGGTCCCGGCGATCCCGCAGCCCGGGCAGCGGCCGGGA
>NZ_BSTS01000084.1 GCF_030269665.1 Actinomycetospora sp. NBRC 106375 | reverse complement strand
GGCTCTTCCGGAAATGGAGTGCAGCTGAGGGTGTGACCGGGCCGGGAGCTGGGGTCGTGTCGCTGCGGTGAGGTGGGCCCCGGGAAGTTGATGATGACGGTTCCTACGCCAGTCAGCTTCAAAATCCCGGGGACCCGATGTCGCAGCCTACGACCCTGCCTGCCCAGATCGTGGCCGACACGATCATCCGCACCGTGGAGCTCGGGGTGCGGATCGTCGACGCCCGCGGTGGCCGGCGAGACCACGGTGCTGTGGTGCGAGCTGCTCATCGACGGTCCCGGCCGCTGCCCGGGCTGCGGGATCGCCGGGACCTACCGCGACAGCACCGAACGCCGCGTCAGCGACGTCCCGGTGGTCGGGCATCCCCTCGAGCTGCGGGTCCGGGTGCCGCGCTACCGCTGC
>NZ_BSTS01000083.1 GCF_030269665.1 Actinomycetospora sp. NBRC 106375 | reverse complement strand
GCGGGGCGGGGGGCGCTGCGGGGGTGCCGTCGTGGCTGGTGGGTGGGTTGGAGGCGGTCGACCCGGCCGGGCTGGTCGGGGTCGAGGTGATCGACTATGTGCGGGAGTGTCACCGGGCCCGCAACCGTGACACCGCCCGGTTCCTGACCGGGCTGCACGAGGCCGGGCGCACCGAGGCCGGGCGCCGGCAGCGCCGCAGCGTGCTCGACGAGTTCTCCGGCGACGAGGCCGCCGCCGCGCTGGGCTGGTCGCGGGCCATGGCCGCCCGCTGGCTCGACCTCGCCGACGACCTGCTGGGCCGGCTGCCGCAGGTGCACGCCGCCATGCGCGGCGGGGACCTCGACGAGTCCAAGGCCCGGGTGTTCTCCGACTGGACCCGCGACCTGGCCGACGACCACGCCCACCAGGTGTGCCA
>NZ_BSTS01000082.1 GCF_030269665.1 Actinomycetospora sp. NBRC 106375 | reverse complement strand
CGACGCCGCCCTCCTCCAGAGCGGGTTCGACGCGGGCTCGGCCCCCGCCGGCCCCCACGACGACCGCCCCCTGGAACGCCGCCAAGCCGCCGCCCTCAAAGAATTCGTCGCCGACGCCCTGAGCCCCTACGGCCTACTCGCCGACACCACCCACACCGACACCGCCGACACCGCCGACACCGACGACACCGACGCCGACGCGGCCGAGACCAGGACCGAGGTCGATGTCGAGCCGGACGCGCTGATCCCCGCACCCCGCCGCCCCGCACCCGCACCCGCACCCGCAGCGGCCCCCGCGGGCGGGAAGCGGCGCCGGCCGGTGTCGGCGGCGCGGGCGCTGCTCACCCTGACCATCGACCACCAGTGGCTGCGCGACGCGATCGGGCACGGCACCCTCGACGACGACACCCCGGTCCACATCCGCACCCTG
>NZ_BSTS01000081.1 GCF_030269665.1 Actinomycetospora sp. NBRC 106375 | reverse complement strand
ACGGCACAGGTCGAGCTTGTGCCCGGCCAGAGCGACGACGTGGAACGGGTCCATCACCGTGACCGCGTCGGGCAGCGCCTCGACCGCGGCGTTCTTGTAGCCCCCGAAGCCGTCCATGGCCACGATCTGAACCTGGTCGCGGAAGGCCTGGGAGCGAGCGCCGAGCCAGCTCTTCATGGCGGCCGCGGAGCGCCCGGGCACCATGTCCAGCAGCCGAGCAGGCCCCTGGCCTGCGACGACAGCGGTCAGGTCGGTGATGACGGTGACGAACCCGTCGGCTTCGGCGGTGCGGACGTGGGCCCACTTGTGCTCGTCGACCCCGATGACCTCGACCCCTTCGAGCCGGGCCGGCCCGGCGGAGAGCAGCAGCTCACTGGTGGCGGCGACGGCGATGTCGTTGACGGTGTCCCACGAGCGGCCGAGCTCGCGGGCGACCGCGGC
>NZ_BSTS01000080.1 GCF_030269665.1 Actinomycetospora sp. NBRC 106375 | reverse complement strand
CTAGTGCTGCGTCAGGCAACGTTGGGTAGGTAATCGGGCCTGCGGATCTTGGAGTTGGCGGCGAAGCGGCGTTTCGGGGTGGCGTGGCGGTTGTGCCAGCGGACGTATCCGGCGATCGCTCGCTCCTGGGCGGCGTGGCTGGGGTAGTCGCTGCCGTCGAGGGTGAAGTAGCGCAGCGCGGTGAACTCGCTCTCGATCCAGTTCAGCCAGGAGGCGTGGGTCGGGGTGAAGACCAGCTCGACGTCGTGGGTGGCGCACCAGGCGGCGACGTCGTGGGTGCGATGCGGTGAGAAGTTGTCGCAGACTACGTGCAGTCGCCCGGTCGGAAAGCGGACCCGGAGTTGGCGCAGGAACCCCAGGAACTCCGGGGAGCGTTTGCGGTCGCGGAACCGGTAGAACATCTGGCCCGTGGCCAGGTCCAGCGCAGCGATCATGTGTCGAACCCCGCCGGTGCGGGTGTAGGTCGCCCGCTGCCTGCTCGGGCGGCCGCGGGGGAACCAGCCGTGCCC
>NZ_BSTS01000079.1 GCF_030269665.1 Actinomycetospora sp. NBRC 106375 | reverse complement strand
CCCACGTCCTTCATCGGCTCCTGATGCCCAGGCATCCACCGTGCGCCCTTGACAACTTGACCAACACACACATCAAGAAATCACGACACAAATGTGCACAGAAACAAAAGATGCTCGCGTCCACTGTGCAATTCTCAACGACCACACGAACCAGCGCCCACCCCCACCAACCGGCGAGGAGGGCGCTGCCCGTCCCCAAGAACACAACCCCCCGCCCCCACCAAGGGGCAGGCCGTTGTCCTCTCAGGACCCAACAGTGTGCCGGCCCAGCAAACGCTGGACACGTTCGGTGTTTCCACTTTTCTCGAGCAACCCGATCCCGAACCCGAACATCCCGAAAGACGCTGCGGGCTGGTACTAGGGCCCTCCACCACCAGCAACCACGATGCACAGAACACACGTCTGTGGACACCCGGCCAGCGGTGTTCGGTGAAGCTCCTTAGAAAGGAGGTGATCCAGCCGCACCTTCCGGTACGGCTACCTTGTTACGACTTCGTCCCAATCGCCAGTCCCACCTTCGACCGCTCCCCCCCTGACGGGTTGGGC
>NZ_BSTS01000078.1 GCF_030269665.1 Actinomycetospora sp. NBRC 106375 | reverse complement strand
CCCACGTCCTTCATCGGCTCCTGATGCCCAGGCATCCACCGTGCGCCCTTGACAACTTGACCAACACACACATCAAGAAATCACGACACAAATGTGCACAGAAACAAAAGATGCTCGCGTCCACTGTACAATTCTCAACGACCACACGAACCAGCGCCCACCCCCACCAACCGGCGAGGAGGGCGCTGCCCGTCCCAAAGAACACAACCCCCCGCCCCCACCAAGGGGCAGGCCGTTGTCCTCTCAGGACCCAACAGTGTGCCGGCCCAGCAAAACGCTGGACACGTTCGGTGTTTCCACTTTTCTCGAGCAACCCGATCCCGAACCCGAACATCCCGAAAGACGCTGCGGGCTGGTACGAGGGCCCTCCACCACCAGCAACCACGATGCACAGAACACACGTCTGTGGACACCCGGCCGGCGGTGTTCGGTGAAGCTCCTTAGAAAGGAGGTGATCCAGCCGCACCTTCCGGTACGGCTACCTTGTTACGACTTCGTCCCAATCGCCAGTCCCACCTTCGACCGCTCCCCCCCTGACGGGTTGGGC
>NZ_BSTS01000077.1 GCF_030269665.1 Actinomycetospora sp. NBRC 106375 | reverse complement strand
CCGGCCGCCTCCAGCACGTCCTGCTCACCCGCCACCGACCCCGCCTCCCCGACCCGCCCCCGGGATCACCGGGTCGATCATCGAGTCGACCTCCGGGCCCCCGCCGCGACCAGCACCGGCGGCGGGGGCGACACGGACCCGCCATCGTCGAGCTCCAGGTCCCGACGACGCTGCTGGCCGCCCTCGACCCCGCCGCACACCCCCACTGGGCCCGGCTACTCACCGACCTGCAGACCCGCCTGGCCCAGCTCTACGCCCCCGGCGGGCCGCCCCCCGGCGCCCCCGACCAGCACCTCGCCCCCGAACAGGCCCGCCACCGCCGACCCAGCACCGAGGTCCAGCGCTGGCTGCAGGTCCGCGACCGCTGCTGCGTGGCCCCGGCCTGCCGGCGCACCGCCCACGCCACCGACATCGACCACACCCTCGACCACGCCCTGGGCGGACCCACCCTCTCCCGCGCCCTGGGCTGCTGGTGCCGACACCACCACCGCGCCAAACACCACGGCGGCTGGCAGGTCACCCAACCCGAACCCGGCCGCTTCCTGATCACCACCCGCGCCGG
>NZ_BSTS01000076.1 GCF_030269665.1 Actinomycetospora sp. NBRC 106375 | reverse complement strand
GCCTGCCGAAGCACCTCGACGAGAAGGTCGCGAAGGTCCACGTCGAGGCGCTGGGCGCCGAGCTGACCAAGCTCACGAAGGACCAGGCCGAGTACATCGGCGTGGACGTCGAGGGCCCGTACAAGCCCGATCACTACCGCTACTGAGCACTGCGGAGACGACAATGAGTGTGTACGGCGATGTCGTCATGGACCGGTTGATGCACGGCATCGAGATGCCGACACGGTCAGAGCTGATCGATGGGCGTGTCATGGCGCTCCGGTTGCGCGCCGAGGTCGGCCGGGAGCTTGCCGCGCTCACGCAGGTCGGTGGCGCGTGCGGGCTGGCGACCGTCATGGTCGGGCTCGACTACGCGGCATCGGCCTATGAACGCCGGCTCCGGGCGCTGGCCCGCCGGCTCGGCATCAGCTACCGCCACTACTGGCTCGACGACGGTGCGTCAACCGACGAGGTCGTCGCGGTGGTCGAGCAGCTCAACGCCGATCCGGGTGTGCACGGGATCCTCCTGCTGCGCCCGTTCCCCGCCGACATCCCCGAGCCGGTCCTGTTCTCGGTGCTCGACCCGCACAAGGACATCGAGGCGGTGCACCCCGAG
>NZ_BSTS01000075.1 GCF_030269665.1 Actinomycetospora sp. NBRC 106375 | reverse complement strand
GCAGCTCAACGCCGATCCGGGTGTGCACGGGATCCTCCTGCTGCGCCCGTTCCCCGCCGACATCCCCGAGCCGGTCCTGTTCTCGGTGCTCGACCCGCACAAGGACATCGAGGCGGTGCACCCCGAGAACGCCGGGCTGCTCGCCCTGGGCACGCCGCGGTTCGTGCCCTCGACACCGGCCTCGGCGTTCCACATCCTCGACGGCTGGCTCGACGCCACCGGACAGGACCGCCGCCGCTTCTACCGCAGCGCCACGATCGTCGTGGTCGGCCGCTCCAACAACGTCGGCAAGCCCGCACTGGCCCTGGGCCACGCCCGCGACGCGGTCGTGATCTCCTGCGACGAGTGGGCCTCGCACTCGGGACACCTCGCCGAGTTCACCCGCCGCGCCGACGTCCTCATCGTCGCCGCCGGCGTCCCCGACCTGATCAGCGCCGAGCACGTCGCCGACGGCGCGGTGATCATCGATGTCGGGATCAACCCGGTGCCCGACCCCGAGACCGGCCGCATCCGGCTGGTCGGCGACGTCGATCTGCCCGCGGTCCTGCACCAGGTCCGTGCCGCGACCCCCGTGCCCGGCGGTGTCGGGCCGGTCACCGACGTATGGCTGATGAAGAACTCCGTCACCGCCGCACGCGCCGC
>NZ_BSTS01000074.1 GCF_030269665.1 Actinomycetospora sp. NBRC 106375 | reverse complement strand
GTCACCGGGTTCGCCGAGGGCGACCGGGTCGGGGTGGCGTGGCTGCGCCACACCTGCGGCACCTGCCGGTACTGCCGGCGCGGGGACGAGAACCTCTGCCCCGCCTCGCGCTACACCGGCTGGGACGCCGACGGCGGCTACGCCGAGGTCACCACGGTGCCCGCGGCGTACGCCCACCGCCTGCCCGAGGGCTACACCGACGCCGAGCTCGCGCCGCTGCTCTGCGCCGGGATCATCGGCTTCCGCGCCCTGCGTCGCGCCGAGCTGCCCGCGGGCGGGCGCCTCGGGGTCTACGGCTTCGGCGGCAGCGCGCACCTGGCCGCCCAGGTCGCGCTGGCGCAGGGCGCCACGGTGCACGTCATGACCCGCAGCCCCGCCGCGCAGGAGCTGGCCCGGGAGCTCGGCGCGGCTTCGGCTCAGGGCGCCGCCGACGCGCCGCCGGAGCCGCTCGACGCGGCGATCCTGTTCGCCCCGGTCGGCGACCTCGTGCCGCCGGCCCTGGAGGCCCTCGACCGCGGCGGGACCCTCGCCGTCGCCGGCATCCACCTGTCCGACGTGCCGCCGCTGGACTACCAGCGCCACCTGTTCGGTGAGCGCAGCCTGCGCAGCGTCACCTCGAACACCCGCGCCGACGCCCGGGCGTTCCTGCGCGTCGCCGCCGAGCACCACCTCGAGGTGACGACC
>NZ_BSTS01000073.1 GCF_030269665.1 Actinomycetospora sp. NBRC 106375 | reverse complement strand
CTAGTGCCGCGGCAAGGAACGTTGGCGCTGTAACCGAGGGCTTGATCAGGATCTTGAGGGGTTGGAGGCTGTCGCCCGGGAGGTGGGGCGATGGCACGGCCTGCAGAGGTGTTCGTCCGGGAACTGTCCGAGGACGAGGCGCAGCGCCTGGTCAAGATCACCAGGACGACGAAGGACCGGGTGCGGCTGCGCCGAGCGGGGATCGTGCTGGCCTCCATGCAGGGGCGCAGCGCGACGGACGCGGCGGCCATGTTCGCCGCGACCGCGCAGTACGCGCGGGAGGTGATCCACGCGTTCAACGAGCAGGGGCTCGCGGCCCTGGACCCAAAATGGAGCGGGGGCCGACCTCGTAGGTTCGGTCCCCAGCACCGCGAGACGATCGCCCGGGTAGCCAAGACCGCACCGGCCCAGCTCGGGCTGCCGTTCACCACCTGGAGCCTGACCAAGCTCGTCGAGCACCTGGGTAACCGCGAGCGGATCTCGGTGAGCACCGAGACCGTCCGCCACGTGCTGCGCGCGGCGGGGATCTCCTGGCAGGCCACCAAGACCTGGAAGGCCAGCCGCGACCCCGAGTTCACCGCCAAGAAGGACCGCATCCTCGAGCTCTACGACCAGGCCGCCGCCGGTGAGCTGCCCGCCGGCGCACGCGTGATCTGCGCCGACGAGTTCGGGCCGCTGAACCTGCAGCCGCGCCC
>NZ_BSTS01000072.1 GCF_030269665.1 Actinomycetospora sp. NBRC 106375 | reverse complement strand
CAACCCCAAGCGACGCCATTCCAGCATCGGAATGCTCAGCCCGCTGGACCACGAAGCAGCCCACACCACGCCTGACCAAGATCACTGACCCCACACCGTCGGTGTCCGGTCCTGGGGGCCAACCTCATGTGCGACACGCGTCCGGTGATCGACCAGCCCTCGCGCTCCACGACAGTGGACTCGGCAGCTGCGAAGCTGAGCGTAGAACGAGTCCAGCACTTCGCCGCGTACGCGCTCGACCGGGAGACTCCCGAGCAGCGGGAGGACATGCGTGCGGATGAGGCTGTCGTAGCCCGCGCGCGTGGCCACCTCGACGTCGATCACCTCGAGGTAGCGCTCCATCAGCTGGGCCACTGTCGCCGAGGTGCGCGGTTGACGTCCTGCGTCGACGTCGCCGAGCAGTCGAGTCCGCACCTTCTCGGCCATCGCGGCGGCCTTCGGACCTGCCGGGACGACCTCGGTGAGGTGGTGCCGCTTGCCGCTGACCGGGTCGATGCCTGCGTAGACACGCACCCGCAGCGCACCGCTCGGGAGCGTCTCGATCTCGCCGCGCGTGCGACGGCGACCCCCTGGCTTCGTGGCCATGGAGCCAAGCTAGAGGGACACTGGCTCCACGTATAGCTCCATGCCCGCCCACCGATGGAGATCCATCGGCCCGTGAAGTGCGTCGGGACGACAGGATTTGAACCTGCGACCCCTTGACCCCCAGTCAAGTGCGCTACCAAGCTGCGCCACGTCCCGCACCGTCGCCTCGTGCTCGCGACGGATTCCACGGTACCCGACGCGATCGCTGCGCCCGAGCCCGGGGACGTCTGCCGCGTCGGCGAGCTCGTCCGGCAGAGATCACGAGCGCGCTGTGCACCCCCGACGACCGGCGGATTCAAGGGGCTGTCGCAACACCTCGTCTGAGCTAGGGGTGAGTGTGATGGGTCGTGCGCGGGCGTTGCGGGGGCAAGTGCGCGAGTTCTGGCGTGCCCGGCTGGAAGGGCTGGAGCACGA
>NZ_BSTS01000071.1 GCF_030269665.1 Actinomycetospora sp. NBRC 106375 | reverse complement strand
AACGCATCCAGGAACTCGCGCACGCCCTCGACCCCGACTGGGCCGCCCGCCGCGAGACCAACGCGTTGAAGAAGGCGCGGCTGCTGGCCTCGCGGAACCCGTCGGGGACCGCGAACCTCTCGGGCTGCGACCTGCCGGTCGACCGGACCGCGATCTCGATGGCCCGCGCCGAGGCGCTGGCCGCGGAGCTGCGCCGCCGCGGGCTGCGGGTCAAGATCGAGCAGTTGCGGGCCGAGGTGTACCTGGCCCAGCTCGACGGCACCGCCGTCGGCCTCGACGACGACACCCTGCTCGACCTGCTCGAACACACCCTGCGCCCACCCGACCCCGACGGCCCCGACACCGGCCCCGACACCGGCCCCGACACCGGCCCCGACAACGACGGCCCCGACAACGACGGCCCCGATAGTGGTCCCGACAACGACGGTGGTCCCGACGACGACGGAAGCGGGCCGGACGACGGGGCACGCGGCAGCGCACCGGGCGACGACGACCCAGGCGACGACGAACCTCCCGACGGTGACGACGACCCCGGCGGCGAGCCGTGCGGCGAGCCGGAGAACGAATCAGGGAACGAGCCCGAGGACACCGCCGACAACGCCGCGAACACCGACCCCGCGAACACCGACCCCGCGAACGATGCGGTGCCGGCCGGTGAGCCCGCGACCGACAAGGGCCCCGGCGATCACGGTGAGGACAGCGGCGACGACCGCGGCGACGACCGCGGCGACGACCGCGGCGACGACACCGGCGACGACACCGGCGACGACACCGGCGACGACCGCGGCGACGACACCGGCGGCGACGGCGCCGACCAGCCCGGCGACCGGCCCAGCGACGACACCGGGGACGACACCGGCGATGAGGGCAGCGAGTTGCCGCGCACCAGCGGGGTGCGTACAGGCACCGTGGAGATCCGGCTGCAGCTCAGCACCGCCCTCGGGCTCGACGAACACCCCGCCCAGCTCCCCGGCTGGGGCACCCTGCTACCCGCCACCGCCCGCGCCATGCTCGCCCGCTACCACCACGGCGAATGGCGCATCGTGCTCAC
>NZ_BSTS01000070.1 GCF_030269665.1 Actinomycetospora sp. NBRC 106375 | reverse complement strand
TGAGGTTGGCCCCTGACACCGGACACGTCGTCTGAGGTGGACCCGGTCCGCCAGGGAGGATGTCGTTCGTGCCTGCACCTCACCCGCCGGAGTTCCGGCGTCGCGCCGTGGATCTCGCTCGTGCCGGCGAGCAGACGGTCGCTGTGATCGCGAAAGACCTGAGCATCTCGGAATCGTGCTTGCGGAACTGGATGGCCCAAGCCGACGCGGACGAGGGCCAGGACACTGCGCGGTTGACCAGCAACGAGCGCGCCGAGCTCGCGGAGCTGCGCAAGAAGTCCAAGCGCCTCGAGGTCGAGAACGAAATCCTCAAGCGGGCTGCGGCCTATTTCGCGCGGGAGAACGTCCTCCCAAAGTAGTCTTCCCGCTGGTCCGTGAACTCGCCGACGACGGATTCTCTGTCGCGGTGACCTGCCGGGTTCTTGGCGTCCGCCGCCAGGGCTACTACGAATTCGTCGCCGGGGTGCGGTCTGCCCGGGACCAGGAGAACGAGTTGCTGCTCAAGCACATCGAGAAGATTCACCAGGAGTCCCGCGGCACCTACGGCTGGCCGCGGGTCCACGCCGAGCTCACGTTGGGGCTGGGGCTGGCGGTCAACCACAAGCGGGTCGCCCGGCTGATGCGCGCGGCCGGCATCCAGGGCCTCTACCGGCGCCGACGCCACGGCTGCACCGTCCGCGACCCCGCCGCGGACCCGTATCCCGACCTGGTCGACCGCCGGTTCACCGTCGACCGGCCCGACCAGCTCTGGCTCACCGACATCACCGAGCACCCCACCGGCGAGGGCAAGCTCTACTGCGCGGCGGTCCTCGACGCCTACTCCCGAAGAATCATCGGGTGGTCGATCGACGACAACATGCGCACCGCTCTGGTCACCGACGCCCTCGGCATGGCCATCACCCGCCGGCGCCCCGAGAACGGTTCCACGATCATGCATTCCGACCACGGGTCGCAATTCACATCATGGGCGTTCGGCCAACGTCTGCTCGCAGCCGGCCTGCTCGGTTCGATGGGCTCGATCGGTGACTGCTACGACAACTCGATGATGGAGTCGTTCTGGGGCACGATGCAACTCGAACTGCTCGACTCCCGCACCTGGTCCACCCGCGCCGAGCTTGCCAACGCGATATTCGAATGGATAGAGTGCTGGTACAACCCCAAGCGACGCCATTCCAG
>NZ_BSTS01000069.1 GCF_030269665.1 Actinomycetospora sp. NBRC 106375 | reverse complement strand
ATGTGTCGCCTGATCATCGCCGAGGGTGTGCCCATGGCGGGGAAGCGGCAGGCCAGGATGCGACTGATGGACGCGATGCTGGAGGCGACCAACGGGCAGGGCCCGGACAACATCGCCGAGTGGTGCCGGGTCAACGGCGTGAACCCGCGGACGTTGTTCCGGCACCGTGAACGGGTCCGGGCCGAGGGGTCGTGGACGCCGCGCTCGCGGCGTCCACGGTCCTCGCCGAGCGCGACCCCGCCCGAGGTCGTCGCCGAGATTCGTCGGTTGCGGGCGTCGCTGGCCCCGGACAACGGGGCGGACTCGATCCGCGACGGGCTCGAGGCCCGAGCCCTCGAGCCGGACTGGGCGGGCGGGGGGTTCACGGTGCCCTCGCGGGCCACGATCAACCGGGTGCTGGATCGGGAAGGGCTGCTGGCCAAGAACCCGGCCAAGCGACCGAAGAGCTCGTATCGACGGTTCAGCTACGCCCGCCCACGCGACTGCTACCAGATCGATGCCACCGTCCACCAGCTCGCCGGCGGCGCGCACGCGGTGGCCTTCGATGTCATCGACGACGCCTCCCGGGTGTGGGTGGCCAGCCACGTCACCGACGCCGAGACCATCACCGGCGCGATCGAGGCCATGACCGCCGCGGTCGCCGGCTGGGGAGCGCCCGCGCTGGTGCTCGCCGACAACGGCACCGCGTTCGCCCACCCGCATCGCCACCGCCACGGCGGGGACACCACCCGGGTCGGTGGGTTCGCGGCCGCGCTGGCCGACCGGTGGGGCACCGCGGTGATCCATTCCAGTCCGTACCACCCCCAGACCCTGGGTAAGAACGAGCGGTTGCACCAGACCGCGAAGAAGCTGCTCGCCCACCACTGGCCCGAGCTGCCCGCCGATGCCGCCGAGCTCGCCGCCCGGCTCGAGACCGTCCGCGAGCACTACAACCAGCAGCGGCGCCACTCCGCGATCGCCCGCCCCGGGATCCGCACCCCCGCCCAGGCCTGGCAGGCCGCCCCCGCCCACGGCGGGCCCGGCGACCTACCCCGCCAACACGACGCCACCGTGGCCCACCGCACGGTGGCCGCCAACGGGGTGGTCACCCTCGCCGCACCCCACGGCGGGCGACCCGCCTCGATGCTGCTCGGACGCCACCTCGCCGGCCACACCATCACCGTGCTGCGCGACGGCGACCACATCACCGTCTACACCCCCGACGG
>NZ_BSTS01000068.1 GCF_030269665.1 Actinomycetospora sp. NBRC 106375 | reverse complement strand
CTAGTGCGTTGACCACGAACGTTTGCCGGGTCATGCGGCTCGGGGTCGGCCCCAGCGGTGTTGTCGTTCGCTGCGGATGCGGGCGCGTTCGCGGCGTTGAGCGGCCAGGACGTCGGGGTGGCGGGCGTTGGCGTTGCGCCAGCGCAGGTAGGCCTGCAGCCCTCGGGCGAGCACGGTGTGGTTGGGGTGGTTCGAGGCACCCATGGTGAAGGTGCGCAGCGGCCCGAACTGGGCCTCGATGGGGTTGGCCCAGGACGCGTAGGTCGGGGTGAAGCAGAGCTCGACGTTGTTGTTCGCAGCCCAGGCTCGGACCGCCGGGGTCTTGTTCGCCGACAGGTTGTCCATGATCACGTGGATCGGGGCGTCGTCGGGGCGGGCGGCCC
The DNA here is from genome assembly GCF_030269665.1 of Actinomycetospora sp. NBRC 106375. Classification (GTDB taxonomy): domain Bacteria; phylum Actinomycetota; class Actinomycetes; order Mycobacteriales; family Pseudonocardiaceae; genus Actinomycetospora. Next base: position 885 of record NZ_BSTS01000068.1, on the reverse strand, counting down.
GAATCGAGCGCAGCGCGGCCAGGGTGTGCTCGCCGCCCTTGCGGCGGCGGGTCACACCCCAGAGCTGGTCGTCGCCGAGGCTGTAACAGCCGTGGAAGTAGCGGATGCCGTGGGTGCGTCGGTAGGTCGCCGGCAGCCGCGCGGGGTGAGACTCGCGGGCCCAGGTGGTGCCGTGGCCGGGGCGGATCGACAGCGGCCCGAACTGGTCGAAGGCGAAGCATCGGTTCGGGTCGTGGCTGGTGACGTGCTCGATGCGGTCGAGCTTGGCCTCCTTGTCGGGGTCGTTGGACTCTTTCCAGGTCCGGGTGCGCTGGAACGACACCGCATGGGCACGCAGGACCTGTCGGAGCCGCTCGCGGCTGATCATGATCCGGTGCTGGTGGCAGCGGGCCAGGTGTGCGGCGAGCTTGCGCACGCTCCAGTGCGTGAACGGCAGGTCGTGCACCGCGGGGCGCTCGGTGGCCGTCGCGACGATGAACGCGATGTCCTCATCGGTGATCAGGCGGGGACGGCCTCCCGCCCACTGAGGGTCCAGCGCGGCCAGCCCCCGCTCGTTGAACGCGTGGACCACGTCGCGCACGGTGTCCTCGTCGGCGGCCACGAGCCGTGCGATCGCCGGCACCGGCGTCCCCGACGCCGAGGCCATGATCATGGTGGCCCGGCGGACCCGGATCGAGCCGCCCTTGCCGCGGCGCACGATCTGGGCCAGCCGCTGGCCCTCCTGATCGGTGAGTCGTCGTGCTCGTACTGGTTCCGCCATCGCGCTCCCACTCCCGGTCCCGACCTGCGGCCGACACCGACAATGAGATCTTGCTCCAGCGCAGCAGCGGTGAACCTACGACGGCGTGTCGCGAAACCGGTCAACGTTCATGGTCAACGCACTAG
>NZ_BSTS01000067.1 GCF_030269665.1 Actinomycetospora sp. NBRC 106375 | reverse complement strand
CTTGAGCTCAGGGGGTGGTCGCAACACCGGTGGTTGGTGGGGCGGAGAGTAGTTGGTCGATGGCTCGGGCGGGGCAGCGCCAGTCGAGGGTCTTGCGGGGTCGGCCGTTGAGTTCGGCGGCGACGGCGGCGAGGTCGGCGGCGGTGTGGATCGAGAGGTCGCTGCCTTTGGGGAAGTACTGGCGCAGCAGCCCGTTGGTGTTCTCGTTGCTGCCGCGCTGCCAGGGGCTGTGCGGGTCGCAGAAGTAGATCGGCAGGTCGGCAGCGACGCGGATCTCGTGGTGGCGGGCCATCTCGCTGCCCTGGTCCCAGGCCAACGACCGGCGCAGCGCCGCGGGCAGCGCCCCGATCGCGGGGATCATGGCGTCGCGCACGGTCTCGGCGTCGTGGCGCTCGGGCAGGTGCAGCAGCATCACGAATCGGGTCGAGCGCTCGACCAGGGTGCCGATCGCCGAGGCGTTGCCGGCACCGAGGATCAGGTCGCCTTCCCAGTGCCCGGGCACCGCGCGGTCGTCGGCCTCGGCGGGCCGCTGCGAGATCATCACCTCCGGGCTGATGTAGGAGCGGCTTGAGCGCTCGGTGAACGCCCGGGGCCGACGCAGCGCGCGCCCGGTGCGCAGGCAGTGGTGCAGCTCGCGGCGCAGCTGACCGCGGCCCTGGACGTAGAGCTCCTGGTAGATGGTCTCGTGGGACACCCACATCTCCGGGCGGTCGGGGAACCGTTCGCGCAGCTCGGCCGTGATCTGTTCCGGGCTCCAGTGCGCCTTGAGCCGCCACTGGACCTCGGTGACCAGCTCAGGATGCCCGGCGAACTTGGTCGGCTTCGGGCGCCGGGCCCGGGCCTCGGCCTTGGCCTGGGCCTGATGGGCCCGGTAGGCCCGCTCGTTGGCCTCCCGCGGCGAGGCGCACACCCGCCGCCCCGGCCGCGGCGGGCCCGCATTCGGGCGAGGCGGGCCATGCCGCCCCGGACGCAACGAGGGGGTGTGGTTGCGGGTGATCTCCCGACTGATCGTGCCGGGATCCCGGCCCAACGCTCGCGCGATCTCGGCCTGCGAGTGCCCGGCGGCGAGCCCGCGCGAGATCTCCTCCCGCTCCGCGTTGGACAGATACCGGCCGGTGGACTCGCCGAGATCGGGGATCATCCCGCCAACCTCACGAACCCACCGCCAGCCGGTGTGCTGCGACACGCCGGCCCGCGCGCACGCCACGTCGTGCTCCAGCCCTTCCAGCCGGGCACGCCAGAACTCGCGCACTTGCCCCCGCAACGCCCGCGCACGACCCATCACACTCACCCCTAGCTCAGACGAGGTGTTGCGACAGCCCCTTGAATCCGCC
>NZ_BSTS01000066.1 GCF_030269665.1 Actinomycetospora sp. NBRC 106375 | reverse complement strand
CGGTGGCTGGGGTGTCCCCTTCGAGCGTGTTCCCGCGAGGGTCCTGCGTGACGTGCGGGACGGCTACGTCAGCGTTGAGGGCGCTCGCACCGATTACGGCGTCGTGGTCCTCGGCGATCCCGACAACGACCCCGAGAACATCATGGTGGATCAGGACGCGACCCGCCAGCTGCGCGCCACCAGGTCCGCTTGATCGTCCGCCGGGGCGGGCGACGTGCCACTCGCCCCGGCGGACCGACCACGACAGGAACGCCATGGGCTCACTCAAGTCGAACACGATCGGCGAGGCCCTCGAGGAGGGGCGATTCGTCCTCGGAACCTGGGTCCAGATGAACTCACCGGAGACGTGCCAGATCGCGGGGCTCGCCGGCTACGACTTCGTCATCATCGACATGGAACACGGAGCGCTCTCCATCTCGGACGTCGCGAGTCTCGTCCGGGCAGCCCGATCAGTAGATATCGACGCCATCGTCAGGGTTCCGGACAGTGCCAGCACCGAAATCCGCCGAGCGCTGGACGCGGGAGCACGAGGAATCCTCGTGCCTGGTATCAGCACCGCCGAACAAGCCCGCGCTGCCGTGGCCGCGACCATCCACCAACCGGACGGGACCCGGGGCGCGTGCCCGTGCGTCCCGTCGATGGACTTCGGCACGGTGCCCTGGCCCGCGCGCCGGTTCGGGGCGCCCGATCCGTTGACCTGGCTGCTCATCGAGAATGTCAAGGCCGTCTCGGACATCGATGCGATCGTGGCCGAAGGGCCAGACGCCGTCGTTCTCGGACCCTTTGACCTCTCGATGTCGATGGGACTCAACGGCGAGTACACCCACTCGGCCGTGAACGACGCGCTCTCAATGGTCGTCGAGGCGGCTCGCCGTGCCGATGTCGACGCCGTCTACGTCGCTGTCGACCAGGCACCGCAAGCCAATGCCGACGGCGTCCTCCGTGCGCGCCGAGCAGGCTGTCGGCTCGCGACGACCTTCATCGACCGCACACTTCTGGCGCACACATACCGCGGGACTGTGGGCGCCATCCATGAGTCGCTGCGGCAGCTTCCGCCGGAAGACTGAGTGGCTGCCGCCTTGCGGCCGTGTCGAGCCCGCCTCGTCGGATCTTCGACGGGATCATGCAGGACACCCACGACGAGCAGCCAAGATCTACTCGAACGATCTCCACCGGACGCGTCGAGTGGAGTAAGCGTGCCCGAAGGTAGAGGGGGTCACCTTGGAGGATCGCTCCGCAGGGCTGTGACCAGCAGAAAGGGTGCGCCGTCAGGGACTCGAACCCCGAACCCAGTGGACGAGAGTCACGTCCTTGCTGGTGATGTCCGATGCTCGTTTGTGCTGGTCAG
>NZ_BSTS01000065.1 GCF_030269665.1 Actinomycetospora sp. NBRC 106375 | reverse complement strand
AAGTTGACGCTTCTATTTCTGTCAAGCGGGTGTGGCCATCGCTGCGGTGAGCTGGCGGTGGAGTTGGCGGGCGATGTATCGCTTGAGGCAGCGTCGGATTTCGCGGGCGCTCTTGCCCTGGGCTCGGCGGCGCTCGACGTAGGCCTGGGTGGTCGGGCAGCGGCTCATGCGGATCATGGCGATGATGTGCAGTGCTCGGTTCAGGGCGCGGTCTCCGCCTCGGTTGAGCCGATGCCGGGTGGTCGGGCCGCTGGAAGCCTCGAGTGGGCTGGCGCCGGCCAGAGCGGCGAACGCGGCCTCGCTGCGGCAGCGCCCGGGGTGGGAGAACGACACGATCGCCTGGGCGGCGCTGACCGGGCCGATCCCGGGCTGGTCGGTCAGCCTGGGAGCGAGCTCGTCGACGATGCCCTGCAGCGCGGCGTGGTTGGCCTTGAGCTCGCGGCGGGCCTCGCGCAACGCGACGGTCAGGCGCCGGACCTCGCCGTGGCGCACCGCCTGCGCGCGGGTGGCCCCGACCGGTTGACGCCGCCGGGCCAGGGTGTTCAGGTCGGCGTCGGTGAACTTCCCGCGGGCCAGGGCGCGGTCGCGGTCGTCACCGTCGCGCAGCAGCGCCTTGAGCCGGTTGATCTGTCCCGTCGCGGCGGTCGTGATCTCCTCGCGGGCGCACAACAGTGTGCGCAGCGCCTCCCGGTCCCCGTCGGCCCGGGGTGTCGGGAGCCGGGCCGGGTCCAGGCGCAGCGCCCAGAGCACCGCGAGGTGCGCGTCGATGGCGTCGGTCTTGCCCCGCCCGCGACGTTCGGAGGCGGTGGGCTGCTCGGCCTCAAGCACCACCAGTCCCGCCCCGCCCAGCGCTCGGGCCAGCGCGGAACCGTAGCTGCGCGTGCCCTCGACCGCGGCAACCACCCGCGGGCCTGGTGCGTGCTGGGTGATCCAGCCCAGCGCGCGGGCGAACCCGTCGCTGGTGTTGGGGACCGTGCAGGTAGCGATCACCGCGCCGGTCGGGTGAGCGATCTCCAGTTCATGGGTGTCGCGGTGGGTGTCGACGCCCACGACGGCGTCGACGGTCTCTGCCAGCATCGGCATCGGCCGGTGCTCCCTTCCAGGGACAGCGGTCAGGTCGGCGCCGGCCTGGGAAGAGGTCACCGAGCGGCACATCTGTGAGGAGTCACGCCCGCAGGCGGACAGGCTTCTGATCAGGCCAACCAGGTGGGCCAGGCCGGCGCCAGCGACCTCGGCGGACACGTCAACTTCAAGGCACGCCGAAGCGGCCAGATCTAGCGCGAGTCACGTCGAGATCACCGGCACCGAGCCTGCTGGTCCTCCCAGCCGGAGCACCGCAGCGACACTCACAGATCTA
>NZ_BSTS01000064.1 GCF_030269665.1 Actinomycetospora sp. NBRC 106375 | reverse complement strand
CCGAGCCCAGGGCAAGAGCGCCCGCGAAATCCGACGCTGCCTCAAGCGATACATCGCCCGCCAACTCCACCGCCAGCTCACCGCAGCGATGGCCACACCCGCTTGACAGAAATAGAAGCGTCAACTTACACAGGCAACTTGACAAGCTCGGTGATGATGCGCAGCTGGTCAGCCCCGAGACGGTGACGCACCACGACCTGGACGCCGAACATCCCCGGCGGCACCGAGTACCGGTTGCCGCGGAACGAGACCAGCGCCTGCGCCGACACCGTGCGGACGACGGCGAGTTCGGCCGGGAACGCCGCCGCCGGCGCCGCCCGCAACCCCTCGCCAGCGGCGAGCTCAGCGACGGTCGTGCGCTCGCCGTCGCGCCGCCGGACCCGGCCGTCGAGGCGCTCGCAGAGCTCGTCGAGGCTCTGCTGAGCACCGGCGACGGTGGCGTCGTCGGCGACCGTGCGCCACCAGCGTTGCGCGGCGGAGTGGTTGGCCTTCTCCACCACGCCCTTGCGGTTGCCGTGCCGCGGCGGGCAGAGATCCACCGCCACCGCGTAGTGCTTCGCGGCCTGCGCGAACGCCGCCGACACCGTCCCCGACCGGGGGGAGCAGACCGTGGCCATCCGGTCGAAGCGCCACCGCCGGGTCAGCCCACCCAGCTTGCGGGTCACGCGGTCCAGCGCCTCGATCAGGTGCGGGAAGTCCTCTGACTCGGCGAGCACCGCCCGCCAGCGTCCCGAGTGCGCCAGCGACCCCACCAGCAGATGCGCCTGGCCGCCGACACCCCACGACGTGGGCGGGTTCGGCAGCTCGACCCAGTCCCACTGGGTCTCCTCCCCGGCCGGGTGGCTGATGATCGCCGCGTCGCGGCCTTTCGAGGCGGTGCAGGGCTCGCAGTGCGGCCGCAGCCCGTGAGCGCGGATCGCGGCGGTCAACGACGGATACGACCCGCTGAACCCGAGCCCGGCGAGCTCGTCGAACAGGGTCGATGCCCACAGGTGCGGGTCCTCGGCCAGCCGCAGCCGGCAGTACTCCAGGAACGGCTCGGCCAGCGTCGGCTCGCGGCGCACCCGCTGCTCGGGGACGCGTCGGCCTTCGAGATAGGCGCGGACGGTCTTGCGGTCATGGCCCAGATGCCGGGCGATCGCCGAGATCGTCCAGCCCTGCTCGCGCAACGCGTGCGCTTCCACATCTGCCTCCCAGGACAGCACCCGGGCCTCCCGCTGCTCCGCCGGTGATCACTCACCCGCGAGCCCAGCGGCAGACCCTCACCCGGCCCCGACACCACGCCGGAACCGCCGTGCAACCTGGGGAAGTTGACGCTTCTATTTCTGTCAAGCGGGTGTGGCCATCGCTGCGGTGAGCTGGCGGTGGAGTTGGCGGGCGATGTATCGCTTGAGGCAGCGTCGGATTTCGCGGGCGCTCTTGCCCTGGG
>NZ_BSTS01000063.1 GCF_030269665.1 Actinomycetospora sp. NBRC 106375 | reverse complement strand
TAGGCGCCGAGGGCGATGGCGAGGTGGAGCTTGCGGAGGTTGAAGGCGGTGGCCGCGAGGTGCAGCTCGCTGGTGGCGGCGGCCAGACCGCGTCGGGAGAACCGATCGAGGATCTTCTTGAGGTTCCCGATGCCGGGTTCGACGGTGGCGCCGCGGCGCTTGTAGAGCTGGGCGCCGTACTCGGTGCGTAGCCGGTGGCGCATGGCTTCGCGGGGTGTCGCCTCGGCGGGTGTTGGCCCGTCGGCGGGGGCCGCGCGGGAGGTTCTGGCCTGGTCACGGGCCTTGCCCAACGCGATCAGCCGGTCGGGTCCGGGCGCGGCGAGGTTGGCGTCGCTGGAATAGCCGGCGTCGGCGAGCACGGTGCCGATCACATGCTCAGGGTGTCCGGTGCGCTCGTGCAGCTGCCCGGCGGCCTGCTCGACCGCGCGCATCATCGGAACGAACGCGGCCTGGTCGTTCGAGCTCTGACCGACCTGCACCGCCGCGATGAGCTGGTCGGCGGTCACAGCCACTTGCGCGTTGTAGCCCTGCAGGAATCCGCGACGGGTGGGCATCAGACGCGAGCACGGGTCGCTGGTGTTGGCCACTGCTTCGCCGGGCCGGTGAGGCTTGCGGGTGGAGCCGCGAGCCGCGGTGGGCTCGGCGACCGAAGGCGAGTCCTGCTCGGCCAAGGCGGAGTCCACAGCCCGTTGCGCACGCACGACATGCGGATGCTCCTCAACCGGGGCCGGGGGGCGACCGGTCGGTCGGCGGCCGGCGGCGATCAGAGCGGCCCGGCGGTCGTGCTTGGCCTGCTGGCGAGCAGTGGCGCGGGCCAGATGCGCCCGGGCCTCGTCCAGCCGATGCGGCCCGCGCGGGATGCGCCCGACCCTCGGGGTCCCAGCTTGGGCCTGTTGCAGCCGCTGCACCGCATCGGCTTCCCGCTGCTGCGCGGCCTGCTCATCGGCGTGCTCGCGCGCGGTGATCTCGGCCAACGCCGTCCGCAGCCGCTGGGCACGTCCACTGCGATCCCGCAGGCCCGCGGGCATCCGGTGCCCGTCACCATGGTCGCCGGTCTCGTGCTGGGTGGCGTCCTCGGCGGCGTCGACCTGCTCCGCGTCGCGCACCAGCGCGTCGACCTCATCGACCAGCCAGTCCCGGTGGCGATTGGCGTCCATCGAGGCGTTCGCAGCGATCTTGGTGCCGTCGATCGCGACGGTGCCGAAGCGGGCCAGCCCCACGGCCGCGGCGATCTGCAGCACTTGGGTGAACAGCCCCGCGAATACTTCTTGGTGCTCGGCGCGGAACCGGGCGATCGTCGTGTGGTCGGGGACGTCCTGGGCGCACAGCACCCGGAATGCCACGTCCGTGACGCAGCGCTGCTGGATCTGCCGCGATGAGCGAACCCCGTGGCAATAGGCGTAGATCAACAGGGCGAGCAGCAGGTCGGGGTCGT
>NZ_BSTS01000062.1 GCF_030269665.1 Actinomycetospora sp. NBRC 106375 | reverse complement strand
GGCTTGTACGGGCCCTCGACGTCCACGCCGATGTACTCGGCCTGGTCCTTCGTGAGCTTGGTCAGCTCGGCGCCCAGCGCCTCGACGTGGACCTTCGCGACCTTCTCGTCGAGGTGCTTCGGCAGGCGGTACACGCCGATCGGGTACTCACCGGGCTTGGTGAAGATCTCGATCTGCGCGATCGTCTGGTTGGCGAACGAGTTCGACATGACGAAGCTCGGGTGGCCCGTGGCGTTGCCGAGGTTCAGCAGACGGCCCTCGGACAGCAGGATGATCGAGTGGCCGTCGTCGAAGCGCCACTCGTCGACCTGCGGCTTGATGTTGATGCGGTTGGCGCCGGACTTCTCGAGCTTCTCGACCTGGATCTCGTTGTCGAAGTGCCCGATGTTGCCCAGGATCGCCTGGTGCTTCATCCGCTTCATGTGGTCGAGGGTGACGATGTCCTTGTTGCCGGTCGTCGTGATGACGATGTCGGCCTCCTCGATCACGCTGTCGAGGGTCTTGACGTCGTAGCCCTCCATGAGCGCCTGGAGCGCGCAGATGGGGTCGGACTCGGTGACGGTGACGCGGGCGCCCTGGCCGGCGAGCGACTCGGCGGAGCCCTTGCCCACGTCGCCGTAGCCGCAGATGACGGCCTTCTTGCCGGAGATCAGCACGTCGACGGCGCGGTTGATGCCGTCGACCAGCGAGTGGCGGCAGCCGTACTTGTTGTCGAACTTCGACTTGGTGACCGAGTCGTTCACGTTGATCGCCGGGAAGAGGAGCTTGTCCTGCTCGGCGAACTCGTAGAGGCGGTGGACGCCGGTCGTGGTCTCCTCGGTGACGCCCTTGATCCCGGACGCGACCTTGGTCCAGTGCTGCTTGTCGTTCTCGAGCGAGCGGCGCAGCGTGCCCAGCACGACCTGGTACTCGGCCGGGTCCTCGTCGGTGACCGACGGGACGACACCGGCCTTCTCGAACTCGACGCCCTTGTGCACGAGCATCGTGGCGTCGCCGCCGTCGTCGAGGATCATGTTCGGGCCGCGGGTGTCGCTGTCGGCCCAGGTCATCATCTGCTCACAGCACCACCAGTACTCCTCCAGCGTCTCGCCCTTCCAGGCGAAGCAGGAGATGCCCTTGGGCTGGTCCGGGGTGCCGTGCGGGCCGACGACGACCGCGGCCGCGGCGTGGTCCTGCGTGGAGAAGATGTTGCACGAGGCCCAGCGGACCTCGGCGCCCAGCTCCACGAGGGTCTCGATGAGGACGGCGGTCTGCACCGTCATGTGCAGGGAGCCGGAGATGCGCGCGCCGTGCAGCGGCTTGGCCTCCGAGTACTCCCGGCGCAGGGCCATCAGGCCGGGCATCTCGTGCTCGGCGAGCCGGATCTCCCGGCGGCCGAAGTCGGCCTCGGCCAGGTCGGCGACGGCGAAGTCGATGCCGTTCTTCTCGGCGAACTTCTCGTTGACGGTG
>NZ_BSTS01000061.1 GCF_030269665.1 Actinomycetospora sp. NBRC 106375 | reverse complement strand
ACCTGCTGGGCCGGCTGCCGCAGGTGCACGCCGCCATGCGCGGCGGGGACCTCGACGAGTCCAAGGCCCGGGTGTTCTCCGACTGGACCCGCGACCTGGCCGACGACCACGCCCACCAGGTGTGCCACACCCTGCTGCCCGAGGCGCCCGCGCTGCCGGTCGGGGCGCTGATCGAACGCATCCAGGAACTCGCGCACGCCCTCGACCCCGACTGGGCCGCCCGCCGCGAGACCAACGCGTTGAAGAAGGCGCGGCTGCTGGCCTCGCGGAACCCGTCGGGGACCGCGAACCTCTCGGGCTGTGACCTGCCGGTCGACCGGGCCGCGATCTCGATGGCCCGCGCCGAGGCGCTGGCCGCGGAGCTGCGCCGCCGCGGGCTTCGGGTCAAGATCGAGCAGTTGCGGGCCGAGGTGTACCTGGCCCAGCTCGACGGCACCGCCGTCGGCCTCGACGACGACACCCTGCTCGACCTGCTCGAACACACCCTGCGCCCACCCGACCCCGACAGCCCGGGCACCGACCCCGACACCGGCCCCGACACCGGCGGCCCCGACGACGGGCCGGACAGCGGGCCCGACAGCGACGGAAACGGGCCGGACGACGGACCCGACGACGAGCCCCGCGGCAGCGGACCGGGCGACGACGACCCGAGCGACGACGACCCGAGCGACAGCGGACCGGGCGACAGCGGACCGGGCGACAGCGGACCGGGCGACAGCGGACCGGGCGACGACGAGCCGGGCGACGACGAGCCGGGCGACGACGAGCCGGGCGACGACGAGCCGGGCGACGACGAGCCGGTCGACAGTGACGGCGACTCCGGCGGCGGGCTCGGCGACGAGCCGCGCGGCGAGCCGGAGAACGAATCAGGAAACGAGCCCGAGGACACCGCCGACAACGCCACGAACACCGACGCCGCGAACGCTGCGAACGCCGACCCCGCGAACACCGACCCCGCGAACACCGACCCCGCGAACACCGACCCCGCGAACACCGACCCCGCGAACACCGACCCCGCGAACGATGCGGTGCCGGCCGGGGAGCCCGCGACCGACGAGGGCGCCGGCGACCACAGCGAGGGCACCGGCAGCGACACCGGTCACGGGCCCAGCGGCGACACCGGCGACGACACCGGCGATGAGGGCAGCGAGTTGCCGCGCACCAGCGGGGTGCGTACCGGCACCGTGGAGATCCGGCTGGAGCTCAGCACCGCCCTCGGGCTCGACGAACACCCCGCCCAGCTCCCCGGCTGGGGCACCCTGCTACCCGCCACCGCCCGCGCCATGCTCGCCCGCTACCACCACGGCGAATGGCGCATCGTGCTCACCGACCCCTCCGGCCGCCTCCAGCACGTCCTGCTCACCCGCCACCGACCCCGCCTCCCCGACCCGCCCCCGGGATCACCGGGTCGATCATCGAGTCGACCTCCGGGCCCCCGCCGCGACCAGCACCGGCGGCGGGG
>NZ_BSTS01000060.1 GCF_030269665.1 Actinomycetospora sp. NBRC 106375 | reverse complement strand
CTAGTACTACAGCCTGAGTTGTAGTCGTCCGGCTCGGGTGCGGTAGTGGCATGCGCGGGCTCGGGCTTGGTGGCGTCGTCGCCAGAGTGACCAGGTCAAGATGCTGGTCAGGCAGCGGGTCGGGGTCCAGATCAGGTTGGTGAGCAGGTGTCGGATCTCGGCCAGGGACAGCGGGATCAGTTCGCCGAGGGTGACGGCTCGTCCCCAGGTCCCCCTTTTTCCCGAGTCGTGGTGGCGGCTCGGGTGATGGTCAGGAAGGCGTGGGCGAGCATGGCCAGGGTGATGTGGCGATACCAGCCGGGATAGCGACGGACCTGGTAATGGTCCAGGCCGACCTCGTTCTTCGCGGTCTGGAAGGTCTCCTCGATCGCCCATCGGGCACCGGCGACGCGGGCCAGCTCGCGCAGCGGGGTGTGCTTGGGTGCGGCGGCGAGGTAGTAGGCGATCTGGCTCGCGTCGCTGGGGTCGGACAGGCTGCGGCGGGCGAGCAGCCAGTAGCCGGGCCCGGCCAGCGGGCGGATCGGGGCACGGGCCCACTGGTAGACCCGCGGGCCTTTCGCGCCGGCGCCCACCGAGATCGTCGTCCAGGACTGCGGCGCGAGCGCGGCGACGGCGGCGTCGATCCTCATCTCGCCGCGGTCCTGGTCGGTGATCGTGTGGCCGGCGGGATGCACGCGCTGGTTGGAGGGCACGGCCAGCACGTAGGACACGCCGCGGCCCTCGAGCATGCCCCGCAGCGCGCTGACCTGGCCGTAAGCCTCGTCGCCGGTCACCCAGGCGGCCGGCACCCCGGCGTCGAGAGCCCGATCCAGCATGCGCCCGGCGAGCTCGGGCTTGGTCGCGAACCCCACCTCGTCGGGACCGTCGACGGGGATCCCGGCCTCAGCACACCGTGCCCGGTCCTCGAGCCAGGACTTGGGCAGGTAGAGCTCCCGGTCGAGCAGGGTCCGACCGGCGGGGGTGCTGTAGGCCAGGAACACCCCGATCTGGGCGTTCTCGATCCGCCCGGCGGTGCCGGTGTACTGGCGCTGCACCCCGGCGGACTTGGTGCCCTTCTTGAGGAACCCGGTGTCGTCGACCACCAAGACCCCCTCCGGGTCGCCGAGGTGGTCGACCACCCAGCCGCGCAGGTCGTCGCGCAGCAGGTCGGGATCCCAGTCCGCGCCGGTGAGCAGCCACTGCACCGAGTTCGGCGACGCCGCCCCCGTCGCCTCGGAGATCGTCCAGCCGTTCTTGCGTTCCAGCCCCGACATCAAGCCCTGGACATAGCCCGCAGCCCGGCTCCTGGGCTCGCTGCGCCGGAACCGCGGCGCCAGCAGCTCCTCAACCTGCGAGAACCCGTCAGCCCACGCCTCGACCTCGGCCACACCGACATCGTCGCCCACCGGCCAGACAAGATCTCATCCGACCGTCCCGACCAAGCCGACACGCCCAACAAGCCACCCATAAATCAGGCTGTAGTACTAG
>NZ_BSTS01000059.1 GCF_030269665.1 Actinomycetospora sp. NBRC 106375 | reverse complement strand
CAATGCCGCTGACTTAGGGTCCGCCGCGGGAGGCGACTGCAGCGGAATAGTGTCTGGTCGTTTAATAGTCTCTCTGCCTCGCGGCGCGTCGAAAGAATCTTTCGCGAAGATCTGATTCAATATGTTCGTGCCTTTTCTGGTGGATGACATTGCCGACCCGACGGGTGATCGACTCGCTGATCGTTTGGGTCTCGGAGTTCTCACTCGAATCGTGCCGCGCGACCTGGTCGACGAGGTCGTGGAGCAAACCGGCCGTAGACAGCAGCGAGTCCGCCTACTTCCAGCGCGCATGATCGTGTACTACGTGCTGGCATTAACCCTCTTCTACGGCGATGCCTACGAGGAGGTCATGAGGAAGCTGGTCAACGGACTTCGCTTCCTGCACCTGTGGCGAAACGAGTGGTCAGTACCTACGACCGGCGCGATATCGAAAGCGCGGGAGCGTCTTGGCCCTGAGCCGCTAGAGGAACTCTACTTCCGCGTCGCTCGTCCGCTCGCCGGGCCCGGAACGATCGGCGCGTGGCATCGCGACCTCCGGGTTATGGCACTGGACGGCGTTGTCCTCGATGTCCCCGATACCCCCCAGAATGATCACCGGTTCGGGCGGAAAGCTCATCGCGGTGGAGTCAGCGCCTTCCCGCAGCTGAGGATGGTGGGGCTCGCCGAATGCGGCACGCACGCCATCGTCGCCGCGACCTTCGACTCCTGGCAGGTCTACGAGCGCGAGCTCGCGCGCGGCCTGCTCACCCGGCTCGAGCCGGACATGCTGGTCCTGGCCGACCGCGGCTTCTTCGGCTACGAGTTCTGGAACGAGGCCGCCGGCACCGGAGCAGCACTGCTGTGGCGAGTGAACTCGCTGCTGCGGCTACCCGTACTGCAGGAACTGCCCGATGGCTCGTATCTCTCGGAACTCCTGCCTAAGCAGATGAAAACCGACCTGCATCGCGGGAAGAGACGCAACGTTCCCGACGGCGCGCGGGTCCCGGTCCGTGTCATCGAGTACACTATCGAGAACCGGACATCCCCCGAGACCATCCGACTGGTGACCACGCTGGTTGACGACCACCGGCACCCCGCCACCGAGTTGGCCGCCCTCTACGCACAGCGGTGGGAGTTCGAACTCGGCCTCGACGAAATCGAGACCCACCAGATCGCTCACGACCGCGTCCTGCGATCCAGAAGACCCGACCTCGTCGAACAAGAGTTATGGGCCCTTCTCATCACGCACTGCGCGATCCGCCACCTCATGCACGAAGCGGCCGACGACCTCGAAATCGACGAGGACCGACTATCCTTCATCCGCACCCTGCGGGTCGTGCGACGCAGCGTCGCAAACGACCCGGAATTTCCCCCCTGCCCAGGCCCATGAGATCCTCGCCCAGGCGCTCCGCGAGATCAGCCACCGCCCCAATCCGCCGCGCCGACTACGCAGCTATCCCCGGGTCGTCAAACGAACACAGATCGGCGACAAACTCACCAAACGAGCCCACCACCGCCAAGTCCGCCACCCCGACGCACCCAAGATCCTCATCGAGCCCCCAGCCGCTTAAGTCAGCGGCATTGG
>NZ_BSTS01000058.1 GCF_030269665.1 Actinomycetospora sp. NBRC 106375 | reverse complement strand
GATGGAGCCTGTTGCCAAATCGCGCGCCTTCGCCTGTCGATCTCGGGATCGGGGGAGGATCTTGGGGTGGCGAAGAGGTATCGGCCGGTGGATCGGGATCAGCGGTTCCTGCTGGCCCCGGACATGCGTGAGTGGCTGCCCGAGGATCATCTGGTGTGGTTCCTGCTCGACGTGCTCGCCGAGCTGGACACCACCGCGCTGCATCAGCGACCGCGGCGCCGCGATCAGGCCCCGGCCACCGGCTCGGCGGCCGGGCGGGCTGGCTATGACCCGGACATGCTGCTCGGGCTGTTGATCTACGCGTATGTGTGCGGGTACCAGTCCTCGCGGCGGGTCGAGCGGCTCTGCCACACCGATGTGGCGTTCCGGGTGCTCTGCGCCGGTGACATCCCCGACCACACGGTGATCGCCCGGTTCCGCGCCGCGCATCAGCAGGCGTTCACCGGCCTGTTCGCCCAGGTGCTGCGGCTGTGCGCCCGCGCGGGGCTCGGGCAGGTCGGCACGGTGGCCATCGACGGGTCGAAGTTCGCGGGCAACGCCTCGATCGCGGCCAACCACGACCGGGACTGGTTCGCCCGCCAGGCCACCGAACGCACCGCGGCCGCCGCGGGCACCGACGCCGAGGAGGACCGCGCCGCTCAGCTGCGTCTCGACCGTGGCGAAGACCCCAGCTCGGGAGGCAGCTCGGGAGGTGATCAGGTGCCCGAGCGGTGGAGCGGCACCGGTAGCGCCGGCGGCCCGGCCGGTGACCGGCGGGCCCGGATCCGTGCCTGCCTCGAGGAACTCGACGCCGCGCACGGCGCGGTGTCGGCCGAGCTCGCGACCCGGCACGCCAACGCCGAGGCCCGGCTCGCCGCGCGGCGGGCCGGTCTCGAGCGGATGCGCGCCGAGCAACAAGACAAGATCGACCGGTGGCGCACCGGATGGGCCAACCACCGCGCCCGCCCGACGTTCTACCTCGCGCCCCAGGGCGCCGAACCGGTCGCGGTCGAGCAGGCCGCACGAGTCCACCGCGCCGAGCACGCGGTGACCAAGGCCCAACAGGCGCTGGCCGCCGCCGAGCACGCCCTGACCGAAGCCCGGACCGGAGCCCGGACCGGAGCCTCGGCCGCGAACCGCGTGCCCAAGCGCAATCTCAGCGACCCCGACTCGCGGCTGATGACCAGCAAACGCGGCTGGGTGCAGGGCTACAACGCCCAGTTCGCGATCACCGCCGACCAGCTCGTGCTGGCCACCACGGTCACCCAGAACCCCGTCGACACCACCGCCTTCGAACCCATGCTCGCCGCCGCAGTCGCCGCCGCCCGCGACATCGCCACCCTCGCCCGCCCCGACGAACCCCTCGGCGAGCACGGCGGCATCGCGCTGGTCCTGGCCGACGCCGGCTACGCCAGCGACACCAACCTCACCGTCCCCGGCCCGGACCGGCTCATCGCGCTGGGCAAGACCCGCGACCAGCACCGCGACGCCCGCGAGCGTCCCGCCCACGGCGACCCGCCCGCCGGGGCCACCGCCCGCCAGGTGATGGACCACCGGCTACGCACCCCCGAAGGGCACACTGCCTACAAACGCCGCGGCGCCACCGTCGAACCCGGCATCGGCAACATCAAGAAACTGCTCCCGGCCATCACCCGACGCGGCCTGCCCGCCGCCACCGCCGAGATCACCCTCGCCGCCCTCGCGCACAACCTGCGCAAGCTGTTCACCGCCGGACCGGCCACCACCTGACCCGCCAGGGACATCTCAGGCACCCCCGACACCGTCACACCACCGACCCCGACCGCGAGCAGCACCCGAAGCATCAACCCGCCCGAGCGTCCAAGCGATTAGGCAACGGGCTCGATGTGA
>NZ_BSTS01000057.1 GCF_030269665.1 Actinomycetospora sp. NBRC 106375 | reverse complement strand
GTCAGCCCACGCCTCGACCTCGGCCACACCGACATCGTCGCCCACCGGCCAGACAAGATCTCATCCGACCGTCCCGACCAAGCCGACACGCCCAACAAGCCACCCATAAATCAGGCTGTAGTACTAGCTGCCTACCGCCGGCCCAGCAGTCGCAGGTCGGCTTCGAACTCCGCGCGGTCGCGCTCGAGCTCGATGCGCTCGCGGTGCAGGCGCCGTACGCGCTGGCGCGTCGCCTCGCGGTGCATCGACATCCCGATCAGCACGCCGAGCGTCAGCAGTGTCCACACGACCACCACCACGATGATGATGGTCATGGCGGTCATCGCTGCTCGCGGACTGTCCCGCGACGGCGCCCTCGGCGCGCGCTCCTCGATCCGGTCATGGGGTCGTGCCTCCTCCCGGTCGCTTGCGGTGGGAGGTCGGGGATTGCCCTTCCCCCCACGACTGAGAGTGCTGCATGCCATAGACACACACAAGTGCCTTGTGCAATTGCAGGCAACGATTGCGTGACGACATGGCCGTCCGAGGTCTACCGTGTGCGGATCGAAGCCGGTGCGGGGGGAGGCTGGCGGTCAGCTCCGAGCTGGGAGGCGTGCGGATGAGCCAGTCACCGGGCCCCGTCGTGACCCGCCGCCGCCTGGGCGGCGAGCTCAAGCGCCTCCGCGAAGGCCTGGGTCTCAAGCTCGAAGACGTCGCCCGCAGCCTCGAGTGCTCGCAGTCGAAGATCAGCCGGCTCGAGAACGGCAAAGGCGTCCCGCGCTGGCGCGACGTGCGGGACATGCTGAACGTCTACCGCGTCCCGGAGGGTGACGAGCGGGAGCGCCTGCTGGAGTGGGCGCGGACCGGGCAGGCGAAGATGTGGTGGTCGGACTACGCGGACGTCCTCGCGCGCGATATGGCGCTCTATGTGGAGTACGAATGGGACGCATCGCGGATCGATGCCTACGAGGCCCACATCGTCCATGGACTCCTCCAGACCCGCGACTACGCGCGCGGAGCGCTACGCTCTTTCTGGGGCGGGACTCTCAGCGAGTCGCAGATCGAGAGGCTCGTCGAGGTCCGGATGAGGCGCCAGGAGGCGCTCACGGCAGATCACGGTTTGACCTTCCGGTGCGTGCTGGACGAGTCAACCCTCTACCGGGTTGTCGAGGACGGCGACGTACTCGCCCGCCAGGTGGAGCACCTGATCGAGATCGCCGAGGCCGAGCACGTCGACCTCCGCGTGCTTCCGTTCAGCGCCGGCCTCGTCCCTGCGAGCAGGGAGTCCTTCGCGAAGCTGCAGTTCAGTGCTGGTATCGAGAACGGGCTGGTCTACGTCGAACGGCCGGTGGCGAGCGAGTTCCTCGCCGATCCCGCCGACATCGCGTTGCACGACCACCGCCTCGCCGGTCTCGTCAACGCGTCCCTGCCCGAGGACGAGGCCGTTCCTCTGATGAAGCGTGCCCTTCGGCGCATGGCCGACGCCTGATCGGGGGGTCGATGGGGTGGCCGACGACGGTCTCCGCCATGATGCCGCCGTGACCTCGGCTCGACCGCATCGTGACCCGGCCTATCGCAAGAGCACCTACTGCTCCGATGGCGACTGCGTCGGTGTGGCAGTCGAGCAGGACGAGGTTCGCGTCGTGGACACGAAGATGGCCGAGTCTCTCGAGCTACGCTTCACGGCTTCCGAGTGGGCGGCGTTCGTCGCCGGCGTCAAAGCCGGCGAGTTCGATCTCCCTGCGAGCGGCTGACCCTCCAAGATCCTCGTTTGGCGAGCAATCGCTCCGCTCACCGGAGCGATCGCTCCACAGCTCCAGATCTCGCCTGTGTCGGGGCTCACGTGGCTGACTGTGACGAGGCGAGCGTTGAGATCTGCTCGGTCGTCCGTTTCAGTGGGATCACCCGTTGAACGGAGCCGCAACGATGCGCGACGCCGACGACTTCCACATCAGCAGCTTCTGCACCGACGGGAGCTGCGTCGGTGTGGCACTCGATCAGGACGAGGTCCGGGTCGTCGACACGAAGTCGGCTGACGGAGCTCCGCTGCGCTTCACCGCCGAGGAGTGGGCGGCGTTCGTCGCCGGTGTCAAGGCCGGCGAGTTCGATCTCCCCGTGGGCGGCTGAGCACCGCAAGATCCTCGTTTGGTGAGCGAACGCTCCGCTCGGCGGAGCATCCGCTCACCAACGCCAGATCTTGCTCGCGAGATCGCCGTCTCGGTGACGAACCCACTCACATCGAGCCCGTTGCCTAATCGCTTGGACGCTCGGGCGGGTTGATGCTTCGGGTGCTGCTCGCGGTCGGGGTCGGTGGTGTGACGGTGTCGGGGGTGCCTGAGATGTCCCTGGCGGGTCAG
>NZ_BSTS01000056.1 GCF_030269665.1 Actinomycetospora sp. NBRC 106375 | reverse complement strand
CCCGAACCCGGAAGCTAAGCCCTCCAGCGCCGATGGTACTGCGACCGCCAGGTCGTGGGAGAGTAGGACACCGCCGGAACACCCGACCACCCCCACACCACCCGGGGACCGGGAAACAGCACAGCACGACAGATGGGGCCGAACACGATCACGTGTCCGGCCCCATCGTCGTGTCGGCAGGATTTCCGCTCGTGGCCGATGAGTGCCCGCAGCCGTGCCGGAAATCGAGGGCGACCCGGTGGCACACGCTGCTAGGTTCGCGGAGGCCGTGCGAGAGGACGAGGAGGTGGCATCCGTGAACGCATCGACAGGGGTGCTCCCCTCCGTGGTCACGGTCGGGCGGTAGGTCGTCCGGGAGCGCCGGGAACTGCGCACTCTCGAAGGGCACGACCATGCGATTCACCACGCAACGGCGCCTCGATGACGGCGTCCTCGAGCGCGACTTCCTCCTCGGCGACGTCCCCGGCATCCTGTGGACGACGGAGTCGGCGTCGGCGCCCGCGCCGCTGATCCTGCTCGGCCACCCCGGCGGGCTCCGCGCGATGTACCCGCGGCTCGTGACGCGGGCCCGGAGCTGCGTCGCGGAAGGCTTCGCCGCGGCGACCGTCGAGCTCCCGGGGTGCGGAGACCGTCCGCGCTCCGCCACTGCCGACGAGGCGCGTGCGGACCTGCGCCGCGCGGTCCGTGCCGGCGAGCCGGTCGACGAGATCGTCGATCGGCTCGTGCTCCCGCTCGTCGACGCGGCCGTCCCGGAATGGCGGGGTGCCCTGGACGCCCTCCTCGCGTTGCCGGACATCGGCGGTCCGGTCGGGTACGCGGGAGGGGTGATGGCGATCGGCGTGCGGCTGGCGGTGGTCGAGCCGCGCATCTCCGCCGCGCTGCTGTTCGCCGGGAGCTTCGTTCCGCGGTCGATGGTCGAGGAGGCGCGACGCGTCTCCATCCCTCTCCTGGTCCTGCTGCAGTGGGACGACGAGGACAACGACCGCCAGATGGCGCTGGACCTGTTCGACGCCTTCGGCACCCGGCAGAAGACGCTGCACGCGAATACCGGCGGGCACACCGGGGTCCCGGCGTTCGAGGGGGAGAGCGGGAACCGGTTCTTCGCCCGGCACCTCACCTGACACGGCTCCGGTGGTGGCGTGGCGCGCCGTGGGTGCGGCCGGCTTCACGGCGGGAGCGCCCACACCGTCCGTCGGGCACGCGGAGGGCCGACCTCCCGGTCGCCACCGGGCCCCGGCGGTGATCGATGGCGCTCGCACCGACGACGCGCCGCCTGCCACCCCTGACCCGGCGCGGGACGGGTCCATCTCGCCGAGGCTCCTGAGCTCGGTCGCGCGCTGGACGGAGTCTGCGTGCTCGAGAGCCACGTCCGTCGGGGGGTCGGGGTGGTACGGGGACCCGAGGACCCGGGCGTGCACCGACAGCACCGGCGCCAGACGGCGGACGCGGTGGATGGGAACACGGGGGCCGAGAGCCCCGAGCCGTCGCCGCGCGGCGGTCCGGCGTCGGCCCGCAGACGTAGGGTGGCGTCATGACCGCGGCCGCCTCACCCCGCCCGCCCGGAGGTGGGCACGGGCGCGCGTGGGCGGACGCGACGCCGGCCGAGGTGCGGGCGGCACTCGCCCCGGAGAGCGCCACCGAGTTCGACCGGCAGTGGCGCGCCGCCCTCGCCGGGGCCGCCGAGTCCTACGACCTCTCGTCCGTGCACGCCTGCCTCGACGCCTGGCGACGCGTCGCCGAGGTCACCGCGGCGGCCGGCGGTGCCGAGGGGTATCGACGGCTCCGGGCGCGTGCCGCCGAAGCGCTCGATCGCGACGTGCCGACGGCGCCGTGGCGCGAGGTGCGTGCCGAGCTCGGCCTGTAGGTGGCCTACGAGATCGACGTCGCCTCGGTGCGCGGTGAGCTCGAGGCACTCCCACGTCCGGCCCTCGTCGCCCTGGCCGAGGTCCTGGCGGTCCTCGAGGTGTCGCCGTGGTCGGGTGAGCCGCTGGTCGACCGCAACCCCGGCGGGGCAGTACGGACGATGGCGTTCGGCGTCGCGGGTCTGGTGACGTACGTGGTGGTCGAACAGTTCGGGCGGGTGGACCTGCTCCAGGTGCACTGGGCCGGGTAGTCGCCGAGCCGTCGCGCTGTGCGGGCGAGGCGGGCTCGAGGCCCCGGACCTGCGACGACGGTGGGACACCACCCCCCGTGAGGGCCCGGATCATCGGCCCTGTAGTGTTTCCGCCGTCGCCGAGACAAGAGTGGTTGTACCTGGTCTGGTTGATGCAGTAAGCTAGGAAGGTCGCCCTCCTGAAGGTTCGCCCTGATCGGGCGGGTTGGACGGCGGTGTGGTTGTCCTTTGAGAACTCAACAGTGTGCCGATGTTTGGTGTGTTTGTCCTCGTCGGCGCTGCGTGCCCTTGTGTGGGTGTGTGGTGTCGTGGGGTTTCTTTGAGTGGCGCCTCCTTTTGTTT
>NZ_BSTS01000055.1 GCF_030269665.1 Actinomycetospora sp. NBRC 106375 | reverse complement strand
AAGAACCCCTGGTCACGCTGCACGGGACGGTACGAGCGGGCCACGCTGCTCATCCTCGCCACCGCACCCAAAGATCCACTCCTGCGACACGCTGATTTTGCAACAGGCTCTACGACGTGGAGATCCGTAAGGTCATCTGCAGCACGAACGCGATCGAGTCGCTCAACGCTCGCTACCGCCGGGCGGCCAAGGCCCGCGGGCACTCCCCCACCGAGCGAGCGGCCCTGAAGTGCCTCTACCTCGTCACCCGATCCTTGGACCCGACCGGCAAGGGCCGGGCCCGGTGGGCGAGGCGCTGGAAGCCGGCGCTCAACGCCTTCGCGATCGCCTTCCCCGGCCGTATCGTCCCGTCAACCATCAACTGACCCATCCATGCCCGTACACCGGTCATCGAACAGTCCCCATCCTCTTTGTCAACGCCGTCGGAAGTGCCACCGGGTTGGGGCCGGGAGATCGTGGGGCCGTGCGATCCGCCGCGATCTCGGTCAGTCGGCCGGTGTTGTTCCACCGCTGCTCGTACTTGATGGCGATCGCGTTCGAGGTCTTGGCGTCCTTTGCTTGACAGTCCTGTGGTCAGGACGTGTTCTGACGCAACGTCTCCGACGGCAGCACCCCGAATCGTCTCCGATACTGCTGCGAGAAGCGCCCTAGGTGATAGAACCCCCACTTCACCGCAACGTCACTGACTTGCGTGGCTTCTCCGATGAGTAGTTCGTCGCGAACTCTTTGGAGTCGGATCTCGTGCAGGTACTGAATCGGTGTGGTCTCGAGCTCCTTCCGGAACCCATTGTGAAGTGCGCGAGCGCTGACGGAGACCGCTCGCGCGAGTTGCTCGATCGTCCAAGGTTCACCGGCTCGTCGCTCGAGAAGCTCTGCGGCTCGTCGGATGTGCGATCGTCCAGCGCAGGCGGGCTCCGAGCGTAGAAGCTCGCTGTGGGAATTCGGGACGGCCAGCAGGATCTGAGTCAGTATGTACGAGTCGAGCTGAGCCTGCACCAGTCGCGGTACACCGCCGGAGGCGCTGAACGCCCCGAACTGTTGTCCGAGGTGGTGGACGGCCGCGAGCAGGCTCCGTCCGGTCGTCCCGGCCAAGTCGAAGGTCAGGTCGAACTCGGCGGTGGAAGCCTGCTGTCCGAGGAGGGCCGCGAGCTGCTCGTCGATCGACCGGCGGGAGACCTTGAGCGCGTACTGGACCGCGTCTGGGCTCCACCGCACTCGGTACGGTTCGTCGGCGTTGAACGCCGCACCGGCTACGCCTGCCGACGTTTCGGCTGTGCTCTTGCCTTGGCGGACCTGCGTGGATCCCGCGAGGGTCAGGTTGAGATGGAGGAAGGACTCCATCGCGGGGCAGGCCAGCTCGATGTCGGCCCCGTAGCGGACATGTCCGAGCGTGAGCCGGGGTGTCTGGAGATGGGCCATCCGGAACGACGGTGCAGCACGGTCGTGGGGGATCAGGCGGTGGGGGATGTAGACCGAGGCGATGTGCGTGTGCGCCCCGGCGAGGTCGAACGCCTCCAGTACGTCGATGGGGCGGCGCTCCTCGGAATCTTGCATGGCGCCGGCCTCCTTGCGAGCTCGCGCCGTGTGTTCGGTCACAGCTCCGACGGTCCCGGTGGCCCTTCATCGTTGGCGCTGGCCCCGCCGTGTGTCCATCCGGCCGTGCCGACCGTGCGGGATTCGGATAGCGCCGGGTCTTCGACGCCCTACGGCCGCGCCGGGAACTCGCCGGCTCTGACGAGGAGCCGGGCACCGGGCGGCCGAGTCGCTCCTCCAGGAACGTGGCTACGTCTCGGAGCTGCTCCATCGACCACTCCGAGGCGCTTCCCGTCCGTTGGAGCGTGGACAGCAGGTCTTCCGTGTCGATGTTGCCCCTTCGGGGGGATCCGAACGCGGTCGCGATGGTGATCGTGACCTTCAGGCCGTGCTCCCGGCCCCGACGGGTGATCTCCTCCGCAGCCCCCATGCTCTCGTCAGCGCCGACGTTCTGGTTGCGCCCCCACCGCCACCAGACGGCTGATCAGTACGACCCGATCCTTCACCGAGAAGACCGTCGACTCGTTGTGCAAGCCGTCCCGCGGCGCCACGTCGACGACACTCACATCGATCACGTGTGCCTCTCCCTCCATGGGCACCGTATCCAGCGAACACTCACCTGGCAGTTCATCGAACTGTCGGGCAGCGCCCGTGCCCAACTGTTCAGCATCTGGATAGCGCGCGGGCAGGACGCGGATAGCGCCTGGCGCTCGATCCGGCGACAGTCATGACCGCGGTTTCGCCGACCCGGTGGTCCGTATCGGGATGAATCTTCGTTCTCCCGCTTCCGATGATGGGAGTGAACATGGCTCGTCTGCAGGGAAAGACTGCTGTGATCACCGGCGCGACCGGTGGCCAGGGGCGCATCGCGTGCATGCGCTTCGCCGAGGAGGGCGCAACGGTCATCGGCACCGACCTCGATGCTGCGGCCGGCGCCGACCTGACCACGGAATTGCAGGAGAAAGGGTTTGCGATGACCTACGTCGCCGCGGACCTCGCTGACCCGGAAGGAGTCGAACGCCTCGCGGTCGCCGCCCGGGAGTTCGACGGAATCGACATCCTCTACGCCAACCACGGCATCATCCTCGGGAAGCCGTTGCTCGAGACGAGCATCGAGGAGTGGGATCACGTACAAGACGTCAACATCAAGAGCGTTTTCCTGCTGACGAAGGCCCTCGCCCCGCTGATGGAGGGCCGCGCCGCCTCGATCGTCAATGTGTCCTCCGTCGGCGGCCTGACGGTCTTCCCCAACCTCTCGGCCTACGGCGCGGCGAAAGCCGGACTGGCGATGTTCTCCAAGTGCGCAGCCGTCGACCTCGCGCAGCGAGGCATCAGGGTCAACGCCATCTGTCCAGGTGTCATCGACACCGCCATGCCACGGAACTTCGTCGCGACCCTGCCGGACAACCCCGATGAGGACGAGGTCATGAAGGGCTTCGCCCAGGGACACGTGCTAGGTCGACTCGGGCGGCCGGAAGAGGTCGTGAACCTGGCCCTGTTCCTCGCCAGCGACGAGTCCAGCTTCATGACCGGTTCCGTCCTGACCGTCGACGGCGGCTGGTCCCTGCAGTAACTCCGAGCCGCGAAAGGAATGGCCATGTCACCGCTCGACTCGACGACGTCCCTCGTGACCCACTACGGCATCCAGGCCGACCTGGTCACGAGGTTGATCACCGCGGCGTGCGACGCGTCACGCTCGCACGGCGTGCCGATGGCGATCGCCATCACCGACACCGCCGGCACGTTGCAGGGCTTCCTGCGGATGGACGGCGCTCCGCTGCTCGCCGTGCAGCTGGCCCAGGACAAGGCCTGGACGGCGGCTGCCTTCGGCATTCCGACCGACCAGTGGCACGAGTTCATCAAGGGTGACCCGCCGCTCGCCGCCGGCATCCCGACCGTCCCTCGGCTCACCGTGTTCGGCGGGGGCTTCCCGCTCAGGATCGACGGCCACCTGGTCGGCGGGCTCGGGCTCAGTGGTGGCCACTACACCGACGACATGGCCGTCGCCAGGGCAGCCCTCCTGGCGACCGGACTGGGCGAGGCGGACACGACAACGGAGGAGACACGATGACCAGCACCGTTCCACTGCCCGATCAGGACGAGATCGACGCCTACCGGGCCGCCAACGTACCGCTCTACAACGACCAGAAGCTCAAGCTCGGCATCTTCGGCACGAATGTCAGCAACGGGCTGACCATGACCAGCGCCGAGTCGACCTTCCGTCCGACCTGGCAGCAGAACCTGCGGATCGCCCGGACCGCCGACGAGCTCGGTTTCGAGTTGTTGGTCCCCGTCGCACGGTGGCGTGGCTTCGGAGGCCAGGTCGACTTCAACGGCGAGAGTCTGGAGACCTTCACCTGGGCAGCCGGTGTCGCCCAGGCCACCGAGCGGGCCATGGTGTTCGCGACCTCCCACCTCCCGACGATCCACCCGATCGTTGCCGCCAAGATGTCGACAACGGTCGACCAGATCGCCGGGGGCAGGTTCGGGCTCAATGCTGTGATGGGCTGGTTCACTCCGGAGATGGAGATGTTCGGAGCCGAGCAGCGCCAGCACGATCAGCGATACGCCTACGGCCACGACTGGATGACGCTCGTGAAGCGCCTGTGGGTCGAGGACAAGCCGTTCGATCACGATGGGGAGTTCCTCCACGTCCGAGAAGCGCAAGCCGCGCCCAAGCCGGTGCAGCCTGGAGGTCCGGTGCTGGTCAACGCGGGCAACTCGCCGGCCGGCATCCGCTTCTCCGCCAAGCACGTCGACTTCAACTTCGCGACGGTCGACACCATTGAGAACGGCACGGCGTACGCGGCCAAGGTCCGCGAGATCGCGGCCACCGAGTTCCGCCGCAAGATCGGAATGCTGACCTACGCATTCGTCATCTGCCGCGACACCGAGGCCGAGGCGAACGCGGTCCGCGACCACATCATTGAAAAAGGCGACTGGGACGGCGCAGGCAATCTCATGTCCATCCTGGGCTTGGAGAGCCAGTCGTACGGCACCCAGTTACGTGAGTTCAAGGAACGCTTCATCCTCGGCTACGGCGGATATCCGATCATCGGAACCCCCGAGCAAGTCGTCGAGGAGCTCAGCGGACTGTCCGGGGCCGGCATGGACGGCGTCATCCTTGGATTCCTTGACTACGAGCAGGAACTAGTACTACAGCCTGAGTTGTAGTCGTCCGGCTCGGGTGCGGTAGTGGCATGCGCGGGCTCGGGCTTGGTGGCGTCGTCGCCAGAGTGACCAGGTCAAGATGCTGGTCAGGCAGCGGGTCGGGGTC
>NZ_BSTS01000054.1:1570-3365 GCF_030269665.1 Actinomycetospora sp. NBRC 106375 | reverse complement strand
TGCACAGTGGACGCGAGCATCTTTTGTTTCTGTGCACATTTGTGTCGTGATTTCTTGATGTGTGTGTTGGTCAAGTTGTCAAGGGCGCACGGTGGATGCCTGGGCATCAGGAGCCGATGAAGGACGTGGGAGGCCGCGATAGTCCTCGGGGAGCTGTCAACCGAGCGTTGATCCGAGGGTGTCCGAATGGGGTAACCCGGCACCCGTCATGGGGTGTCACCGCCGTCTGAATGTATAGGACGGTGGGAGGGAACGCGGGGAAGTGAAACATCTCAGTACCCGCAGGAGAAGAAAACAAGAGTGATTCCGTGAGTAGTGGCGAGCGAAAGCGGAAGAGGCTAAACCCCGCCAGTGTGAGAGCCGGCAGGTGTTGCTGGTGGGGTGTTGTGGGGCGTCACGGACCGTTACTGCCGTGATGGTGCGGGTGTTCGTGGTGTTAGTCGAAGGCGTTGGGACGCGTCGGCGTAGAGGGTGAGACCCCCGTAGACGAAAACACCACGGGCAGCTGTTGTGGCGTGCCCGAGTAGCAGCGAGCCCGTGAAATTCGCTGTGAATCTGCCGGGACCACCCGGTAAGCCTAAATACTCCCTGATGACCGATAGCGGACGAGTACCGTGAGGGAAAGGTGAAAAGTACCCCGGGAGGGGAGTGAAACAGTACCTGAAACCGTGTGCCTACAAGCCGTCAGAGCAAGCTTGGTTCTTGTGATGGCGTGCCTTTTGAAGAATGAGCCTGCGAGTTAGCGGTACGTGGCGAGGTTAACCCGTCGAGGGGTAGCCGTAGCGAAAGCGAGTCCGAACAGGG
The DNA here is from genome assembly GCF_030269665.1 of Actinomycetospora sp. NBRC 106375. GTDB lineage: Bacteria > Actinomycetota > Actinomycetes > Mycobacteriales > Pseudonocardiaceae > Actinomycetospora. Next base: position 2,561 of record NZ_BSTS01000054.1, on the reverse strand, counting down.
CGATCTAGTCGCGTGCTCTAGACCCGAAGCGGGGTGATCTACCCATGGCCAGGGTGAAGCGCCGGTAAGACGGCGTGGAGGCCCGAACCCACCAGGGTTGAAAACCTGGGGGATGAGCTGTGGGTAGGGGTGAAAGGCCAATCAAACTCCGTGATAGCTGGTTCTCCCCGAAATGCATTTAGGTGCAGCGTCGCGTGGTACTCACCGGAGGTAGAGCACTGGTTGGCCTAGGGGGCCTACAAGCTTACTGAAGTCAGCCAAACTCCGAATGCCGGTGAGCGTGAGCGCGGCAGTGAGACGGCGGGCGATAAGGTTCGTCGTCGAGAGGGAAACAGCCCAGATCGCCGGCTAAGGCCCCTAAGCGTGCGCTAAGTGGGAAAGGATGTGGGATCGCCCAGACAACCAGGAGGTTGGCTTAGAAGCAGCCACCCTTGAAAGAGTGCGTAATAGCTCACTGGTCAAGTGGTCCTGCGCCGACAATGTAGCGGGGCTCAAGCGCACCGCCGAAGCCGCGGCAACACCACGTGAACACTCCGGCGCCCTCGAGGCGTCCGGTGGTGGTGGTGTTGGGTAGGGGAGCGTCATGCGGGCGGTGAAGCGGCGGAGTGATCCAGCCGTGGAGCCCGTGTGAGTGAGAATGCAGGCATGAGTAGCGATAGCAGAGTGAGAAACTCTGCCGCCGGATGACCAAGGGTTCCTGGGCCAGGTTTTTCCGCCCAGGGTGAGCCGGGACCTAAGGCGAGGCCGACAGGCGTAGTCGATGGACAACGGGTTGATATTCCCGTGCTCGTGTAGGCGCGTCCCTGGCGAATCCAGGTGTGCTAACCGCCCGAACCTCGGGTGTCTCCTTCGGGAGCATCTCGGGGGGAGCGCGGGACCCCGCCTGGTAGTAGCCAAGCGATGGGGTGACGCAGGAGGGCAGCTCCGCCAGCTAGTGGTAGTGCTGGTGCAAGCGTGTAGGCCGGTGTACAGGCAAATCCGTACACCATGC
>NZ_BSTS01000054.1:0-1475 GCF_030269665.1 Actinomycetospora sp. NBRC 106375 | reverse complement strand
TGAGACGTGACGCATAGCCGGTTGAGGCGAAGCAGAGTGATCCCATGCTGCCGAGAAAAGCCTCTAGCGAGTTCCTACGCGACCCGTACCCCAAACCAACACAGGTGGTCAGGTAGAGAATACCGAGGCGTTCGAGCGAACTGTGGTCAAGGAATTCGGCAAAATGCCCCCGTAACTTCGGGAGAAGGGGGGCCCTGTCCCGTGAAACCCCTTGCGGGTTAGCGGGGTGGGGCCGCAGAGACCAGGGGGAAGCGACTGTTTACTAAAAACACAGGTCCGTGCGAAGTCGCAAGACGATGTATACGGACTGACGCCTGCCCGGTGCTGGAACGTTAAGGGGACCGGTTAACCGTAAGGTGAAGCTGAGAACTTAAGCGCCAGTAAACGGCGGTGGTAACTATAACCATCCTAAGGTAGCGAAATTCCTTGTCGGGTAAGTTCCGACCTGCACGAATGGCGTAACGACTTCCCCGCTGTCTCGACCACAGACTCGGCGAAATTGCACTACGAGTAAAGATGCTCGTTACGCGCGGCAGGACGGAAAGACCCCGGGACCTTCACTACAGCTTGGTATTGGTGCTCGGTTCGGCTTGTGTAGGATAGGTGGGAGACTGGGAAATCCTCACGCCAGTGAGGGTGGAGTCATCGTTGAAATACCACTCTGGTCGAATTGGGCATCTAACCTCGGGCCATGATCTGGTCCAGGGACAGTGCCTGGTGGGTAGTTTAACTGGGGCGGTTGCCTCCCAAAAAGTAACGGAGGCGCCCAAAGGTTCCCTCAGCCTGGTCGGCAACCAGGTGTCGAGTGCAAGTGCACAAGGGAGCTTGACTGTGAGACCGACGGGTCGAGCAGGGACGAAAGTCGGGACTAGTGATCCGGCACCACCATGTGGATGGGGTGTCGCTCAACGGATAAAAGGTACCCCGGGGATAACAGGCTGATCTTGCCCAAGAGTCCATATCGACGGCATGGTTTGGCACCTCGATGTCGGCTCGTCGCATCCTGGGGCTGGAGTAGGTCCCAAGGGTTGGGCTGTTCGCCCATTAAAGCGGTACGCGAGCTGGGTTTAGAACGTCGTGAGACAGTTCGGTCCCTATCCGCCGCGCGCGCAGGAGACTTGAGGAAGGCTGTCCCTAGTACGAGAGGACCGGGACGGACGAACCTCTGGTGTGCCAGTTGTCCCGCCAGGGGCACGGCTGGTTGGCTACGTTCGGAAAGGATAACCGCTGAAGGCATCTAAGCGGGAAGCCCGTTCCAAGATGAGGTCTCCCACCCCCTCGAGGGTTAAGGCCCCCACCAGACCAGTGGGTTGATAGGCCAGACATGTAATCGCCGCAAGGCGTTCAGTGGACTGGTACTAATAGGCCGAGGACTTGCCCACACACACCCCAAGAGGTCACGGCAAGCAACTGCGTAACGAACAACAGACCGTTCGCGTCCACTGTGCATATCCCAACGACCACACACCCCACCC
>NZ_BSTS01000053.1 GCF_030269665.1 Actinomycetospora sp. NBRC 106375 | reverse complement strand
ACAGTTCCCGGACGAACACCTCTGCAGGCCGTGCCATCGCCCCACCTCCCGGGCGACAGCCTCCAACCCCTCAAGATCCTGATCAAGCCCTCGGTTACAGCGCCAACGTTCCTTGCCGCGGCACTAGCTGCCTGACGTCGACCCCGAGGATCGCTTGGAGGCGTGCGCGGACGGCCTCCTCCTGCACGCTGAGCTCCTTTGGCTTCGCTGCCTTCGACACCTCGTGGTCCTCCTGAAGCTCGTCGCGTTCATGGTGGCGGTGGGGGCCGACACTCAGCTTGGGTTCTCGGGTCGACCTGCCGTTCGCGACCATGGCGGCGGGTTGGACCCGGGGAATGTTGTCCCCTCGGTCGATGAGGCCCTGGATGGACCGTCCCCGCTCTGGCGGACAGCGTCGTAGGCTGCCGCTGACCCCAGCGGGAGGGACGACGTGGCGACACGCCGACACTTCACCCAGGAGTACAAGGACCAGGCGGTGAGCCTGGTGTTGGATTCGGGCCGCACGATCGCCGAGGTCGCGAAGAGCATCGGTGTGCATGAAATGACGTTGGGCAAGTGGGTCAAGAAGGCCCGCGACGCCGGGCGGGTGCCCGACACCGAGTTGGGTGGCGATGAGCGCGCGGAGCTGGAGAAGCTGCGCGCCGAGAACGCCCGGTTGAAGATGGAGCGGGACTTCGCAAAAAATGTAGCGACCTGGTTCGCGAAAGACCAGCCGTGAAGTACGCGGCGATCGCGAACTGGGCCGACTCCGATGATCCCGACGACGCGTTTCCGGTGGCGTTCATGTGTGTCCAGCTGGATGTGTCGCGCTCGGGCTACTACGACTGGCGCCGCCGGCTACCGAGTCGCCGCGAGCTCTGCGATGCCGAGCTCGCCGACCGGATCGGTGAGCTGCACCGCGACCTACCCGGCCAGCCCGGGGTGCGCCGGGTGTTCGCCGAGCTGGCCGCGCACGGCTGGCGGGTGGGCCGCAAGCGGGTCTGGCGACTCATGCGTGCCCAGGGTCGGCAGGGCCGCACCCCATGGCGGTGGCGACGCACCACCATCGCGGGGCGCCGTCCGATCGATGCGCCGGACCTGCTCGCCCAGGACCTCGACGTGGAGGCTACCGACACCCGCTGGTGCGGCGACATCACCTACATCGACACCGTCGACGGGTTCTGCTTCCTGGCCACCGTGATCGACCTGGCCTCCCGGCGGGTCGTGGGCTGGGCGCTGGATCAGCACCTGCGCACCGACTTGGTCACCGACGCGCTGACCCAGGCCCTGGCCACCCGGCGACCCGAGCCCGGTCTGATCTTCCACTCCGACCGGGGAACGCAATTCACCAGCCACAAGTTCGCGCACTTCTGCGCCGACCACGGCATACGTCGGTCGATGGGCCGGCGGGCCACCTGCTTCGATAATGCGGTGGCCGAGTCGTTCTTCGCGACCTACAAGAAGGAGCTGATTCACACACGACCTTGGAATGGACTTGCCGAACTTCGACAGGCGACGTTCGTGTGGATCGAGGGCGACTACAACCGGCGCTGGCGCCACTCGGCGCTAGGCTATTTGACACCCTCAGAGTACGAATTAGGATATCGATCGCTCACCGAGATAGCCGACCCGGCAGCCTGACCGGCTGTCCGTCACGGCGGGGACACTCCAGGATGACGCCGCACAGCTCGACATCGAGCCGAGCCCGGCCCGCTTAGGTGGCCGCTTACGTCACACCACGCCCGATCTCGGAGCCTCACCGCTGATGATCGACGCTCGGCGACACGTCCACTGGCCAGCACGAACGAGCGCCCGTCATCACCATCGACGCCTTGACTCCTGTCCACTGGGTTCAAGAATCATCGCGACCGACAGTTGCGCGTCGGTCCCGAAGCTCTCAAGAGCGGAGAGTGCAGGGATCGAACCTGCGCGGGCTTCCACCCGGCCTCGTCTTAGCAAGACGGCGCCTTACCGCTCGGCCAACTGTCCACGAGCGCGGCGTCACCGGCGCGACCGCGCGGAGTTCGGTATCGCGTCAGCTCTCAGTGAACGCTAGCCACAGACGTGGCGCGGAACGAGCCAGTTACGTCCGCCGAGCGGTTCCGCACCCAACGAAGGGCGGTGAGGGAGCGGACGGCCGCCGCGCTGCGACACCCGTCCGAGTTCGGCGCCTCGAGATAAGACCGGCTCGAGCAATGGGCCCCCAGACGACGAAGAGATGAAGAAGTTCAGAAGGTCCTCGCAGCGACCGCGCGTCGAGGAACGCGCGGGGCGAAGCAGACCGGTCGTCTGCCGCGCCCCGCTCGCTTCTCTTAGGCCGTCCATCGAGACAGGTACTGCTCGACGAGCCACGCATCGGCGCGAACTCGATCGGGCTCAGGCGGCAGTGGCGACGAGGTTTCGAGAACGTCCAGGCGCGCCTCCAGGTCGGCCGCAGCGTCGAGCGCTTCCTCTTTGGTGCGGTGACCCTGGCGGAGCTCGCGCAGCCAGCTCAGGTGCGGCTCGGGGATCGGCAAGGTGATCCGTCCGGTCTCCATTAGTTCCACACCCTGGACACCCAGACGCACCATGTGCATGGCGTACTTCGTGTCGAAGCCGTATCGGGTCACGATCTCCCGACGCCCGGCACCGCCGGCGCCCGCACGCTGGCCGAGCATTCCGCGGCGCTGCGCGTTGAGGTACCCGCGGAAGCGACGGCCGGCTCGCCGGGAGACGATCCACGATGCAGCATCGCGCAGTGCACGCCCGTGCTCGTCGCAGAAGTAGGTGTGCTCAGCGGGCACGAACAACGGGAGCAGGATGGTCGGGTTGCCAGCCAGCGCGAGGTGCAGATAGCGGCGGAGACCGTAGACGACCAAGTCGAGTCACCCGGTCCGGACGGGTGACCCTCGGGCTCAGTCCGGAAGATGTAGTGACGGAAGGGCCGCAAGCCAAGTGCGGCTGACGCTGATTCCACGACGACGCCCATCTCGTCCTGGTCGTCCTGGCCTTCGACCGCTGTGCCATGCAGCCCCGAGCCGACCAGCACTCGCAGCGCCAACCCTTCGTCGGCGACGCGCTGCGCCCGGTCCCCCTCGTCACGCACCACCATCGACCCGAGGCGCTCGCACATCTCGATGGTGGGGTGGGACATGAGGAGCAGGATGCCGTGTTCAGCGGTCCCGCGTCAGCGACTTTCGGCCGTCGCCACCCTGGACCGGCCTCCACCCCCAGGTCGTTGCACTTCACAGGTCGTTGCTCCGCTTGGTGAGGCATAGGGGTGCTCGTCGCACATGTCGGCTGCGACCAGGGGAGCAGGTTTCAGCGTTCTCGCACTCGAGAGCTGGGCGACCACGCTGGCCACGATCGTCTCTCCATTGCGGTTTCCATCACCCCACTAGGTAGCTCAATTTACAATGCCACGTTCTGTGGCGTATAAGTACGGAGGTCAAGAAATCAAACACAGGAGTTGAACTCGTGGCACAGAAGACCGTGGTGTCTCTCATCGATGACCTCGACCAGACCGAGGCGGACGAAACAGTCGAGTTCGGCCTCGACGGAATCACCTACGAGATCGACCTGTCCGACAAGAACGCAACCAGGCTGCGTGAAGCCTTCGACGATTACGTCGAGCACGCTCGACGCCAGAACGGACGTCGCCGCCTGTCCGCAACGGCCCGCTCCTCCGGTCGGCGCAACGGCTCGAGTGCGTCGAGCTCCGCAGCAGATCGTGAGCAGAACCAGGCCATCCGGGAGTGGGCCCGACGGCAGGGAATGACCGTCTCCGACCGCGGTCGTATCCCCTCCGAAGTCACCGATGCCTACCACAAGGCCCACTAAAGTCGCTGCAGCCGGCTGAACTGATTGATATCCAAAGAAGCCGGCACATAGGGCTGGAAGCTGACGGCGCAGCCTAGAAACTTGCCAGCACCGTACGAGATCTCGCGAGACCGCTCGCAGGCGGCGGGGACGGAGTGTCCGGATCCGTCTCCCGCTCCCGGTCACCTCTCGACGTTGCTGACGACGGCGCGGCGTCCACGCGAGACGGTGGCTTCGCCGGCATCGGCGAGAAGAGCCACCGCGCGGTGAGCGGTGGCCTCGGAGCATCCGTAGCGGTCGGCGAGATCCTTCATCGTGGGGAGAAACTCGCCCGCCTTCAGAGCACCGAGTCGAACCGCGGCCCGTAGATCAGCAGCGATCCGTCGATAGGGCGCCGCATCGTAGTCGTCGGAGGCCGGAGGCGGGCTCGGCAGCGCGACGACGGGCGCGCCGTTCCCGGCGACCGGGCTCGGGAGCTGCGGAACCCGTTCCGCGAGTGCACGCGACGCACGCTGATCGGCCTCGGCAACCCAGGCCGTGTAGTAGCGCAAGGTCGTCACTCCCCCGCCGCCGTGTCCCAGGCGTCCCGCAACTGTGCGTACGTCGACACCGCCGGAGATGAGCTCGGTGGCCGAATAGTGCCGGAGTTGGTGGAGGTGGATGTCGTAGCCGAGCGCGGCGCACATGCGCGTGAAACGGCGGGTCATGGTGGCCGGCTTCGGCCAGCTGGATCCGTCAGGGCTCGGTGAGAACACGAACCCGTCCTCGGGCAGCTCGATCCCGAGAGACTCGGCCCCCTCGGCCCGGAGCACGAGGAGAGCACGCAGCAGGCCGAGGGTCTGCGGGTCGAGCACGATCCGGCGTTGCTGGTGGTCCTTAGTGTCCTTCTCCCAGTTCTGGCCGTTCACCTCGGCGATACTCGTTCGGATGGTCACCACGGCCTCGGCGAAGTCGATCCGCTCCCACCGCAGCGCGCACAGCTCACCTCGTCGCGCCCCGCTGGTCATAGCCAGCCACACGAACAGCCCCCACACCGGGTCCTTCCACGCCTCCGAGGAGATGCTCGCGGCCTGGGCAGCCGATGGCGGCTGAGGCTTCGGCTTGGCAGCTCGTGGGGCGACGGCCTTGGCGCACGGGTTGGTGCCGATCCAGTCCCACCGCACGGCATGCGCGAAGGCGCTGTTGAGAATGATGTGGGCCTGACGCACGCCGCTGGGCCCGAGCGGCCGGCAGCGGTGGGGCCTGCATCGACGGTCGCACTCGTGTGTGAGGTTGGCCCCTGACACCGGACACGTCGTCTGAGGTGGACCCGGTCCGCCAGGGAGGATGTCGTTCGTGCCTGCACCTCACCCGCCGGAGTTCCGGCGTCGCGCCGTGGATCTCGCTCGTGCCG
>NZ_BSTS01000052.1 GCF_030269665.1 Actinomycetospora sp. NBRC 106375 | reverse complement strand
CAGCCCACGCCTCGACCTCGGCCACACCGACATCGTCGCCCACCGGCCAGACAAGATCTCATCCGACCGTCCCGACCAAGCCGACACGCCCAACAAGCCACCCATAAATCAGGCTGTAGTACTAGGCGTCGTCCTTGGCGCTCGGGATCGACGGCGACCAGGCCGACGTCGCCGACGAGCACCGACTCGTGGTGATCAGGCGCCCACAGGAGACGGCGTATCAGCCCTGCGTGGGCCACCACATCGTTGCCTTGGCGGCCGAGGACACGGACCTCGGGCCGCGCTCCCGCCCAGCTGTGCCCAGTGGTGAAGGCGTCCGTCGTCGAGCCATAGCTCCGGGCGAGCAACGCCGCGATGGCGTCGTGCTCGTCGACGCCGACGCGGGTCTCGCGGCGCCAGTCCCAGACGATCTGTGGTTCGTGAACGTCATCCGTCTGTCTGGGCCACGGTGCGCTCGCAGTCATCAAACGACGCGGCGATCGGCATCGCGGCCAGCGACATCGCCCATCAGGACCGCCCCTGGCCCTCGAAGACGGCCCAGGTACTGCGGTGGGCGTCAGCAGCCGGTCGCTCCATGGACCTCTATGCCCGCCTGAACCCCGCCACACGCTCTAGACCGGCAACTGATCGTCGCGCTCTCACCCGGCGATCGCGCAGCCCAGCCCGGTTGCCCGCTGAGGCCTCAAGGCCGGCGGGCCGAGAGCGCCTCCGGCGCCACATCGACGCCGCTGCGCGTCGGCCGGCGCTGGAGGGCCCCGGAGCTTGATCGGGTCGCCCCTCCCGGTAGTAAGACCTGGTCTCAGAACCTCCGCGCGCGAGACGGGCAAACGGGGTTGACCAGCTAGAGCACTACTCTAGAGTGGTGCTCTGTGGGAGCGCGTACGGCGTTGGTGCAGGCCGCGGTGGCCAGTGTCCTCGAGCAGGGCTGGGATGCCACGACGATGGCCCATGTTCGTCGTGAGGCCGGTGTGTCCAACGGATCGTTGTTCCACCACTTCCCCCAGCGAGGCGACCTCGCAGCCGCGGTGATCGCGACGGCCCTACACGACCACCAGCACGTCCTGCTCACCGCGCTCGCTCGATCACCGACCGCCCTCGACGGGGTGACCGGAGTGGTCGAGGCGCATCTGGGATGGATCGGCCGGAACCGGGAGTTGGCGCGGATGTTGCTGGGGACCGGCACCGATCAGCTCCGGGCGCAAGCCGAACAGGGCGCCCTCGCGGCCAGCCGGGCGTTCTTCGACCAGCTCAAGGCCTGGCTACGCGATCACGGCTGGACCGGTGAACCGTCGTTCCCGGTGCTGCACGCGCTGTGGATCGGGTCGGCCCAGGAGTACGCGCGGGCGTGGTTGGCCGCACCCGACAGGTACGACATGCCCAACGCCGCGCCGGCACTGGCGGCGGGTGCCTGGGCGGCTCTGGCCCCGTTGCTGGAGAGCCAGCCGTGACCCCCACCGGTGCCAGCATGAACTCCGAGGCCATGCTGCGCCGCGCTCTCCACGGTGTCGACTCCGTCGTAGACGGGGCGGCGGAACGGGCCTGGTCGCGGTCCTCGCCGTGCCCTGACTGGAACGCGAGAGCGGTCCTGGGTCACCTGATCGATGTGAGCGCCCAGATCGCCGGCCTGATGCGCAACCAACCCGCCAGCCCGTGCACCGAGGTCGCAGCACTTGAAGAGCTCGTAGGACAGCGACCTGCATCGGCGTGGGCGTCCGCCCACGCCCAGATCCTCGAATCCCTCGCCGACGCCTGCAGCTCGACGATCCAGACCGCGCGCGGACCCGTCGCCCACGAGCAGGTGCTGCTGATGGTCACTGTCGAGCCGCTCATCCACGGCTGGGACCTCGCCCGCGCCCTCGAGTGCCGCGACGAGCTCGATCCCGACGTGGTCGAGGCCGTGCTCCCCGGCGTTCTCGCTGCGCGCCAAGAAATGACCGCGACCGGCATGTACGCCCCGCCCGTTCCCGTCCCCGCCCACGCCCCAGTGCGGGACCAGCTGCTGGCCGCGCTGGGAAGGACACCATGAGCGACGTCGTCCTGGTCCACGGCACCACCCAGAACAGCGCCGGGTTCGACGCCCTGGTGGCCGCGCTCGCCGCGCGAGGTCACCGCGCACTCGCCGTCGACCCCCCCCCGCGTCCCGGCCGCCTCGGCTGCCGCATACGCCGAACACCTCGCCGCGAGCCTGCCCGGCGACCTCGAGCACCCCGTGGTCGCGGCCCATTCCGCCGCCGGGTTGCTCCTGCCCGCCCTGTCCGAGCGACTCGACGCCGCACACCAGGTCTGGCTCGCGGCCGCGGTCGCCGACCACGCAGGCGGACGCAGCTTCGCCGACGAGGTCGCCGCCGACCCGCTGGCCGTGCTCACCCCAGAGTGGGCCGGCCTCGACCCCACCACTGACCCCGTCCTGGCGACCTACTTCCTGTTCCACGACGCCGACCTGGCCACCCTGCGTGCCGCGCTGTCGACGGTCACCGCCTGCGACCTCTCCACCGTCTATCGCGAAGTGCCTGTCATCGACCCCGCCGCACGACCCTCCACCTACCTCTTGCCGACCGGCGACCGGGCTCTCCGAACCCAGTGGATGACCCACGTCGCGCGTGAACGACTACACGTCGAGCCGACCCCGCTCGAGGGCGGCCACAACCTCTACACCGCCCGACCCGAACCCGTCGCCGACGCCATCGCCCACGCCGCCGACACCAAGCCCACGAACCCCTGAGTTCATCGAGCTCGCCCAAGACCTGGTCTCAGAGTTGGGTGGTCGAGACGAGTCGGCGGAGGTTGATCATCGAGACGGCGAGCAGCAGCAGGGGTCGGACAGTGGTCTCGGTGCGGTCGTAGCGCAGCCCGAGCCGCTTGAACCGCAGCAGCCAGGACACGGTGCGCTCGACGACCCAGCGGTGACGTCCGAGCTTGGACTTGTCCTCGACGCCGCGTCGGGCGATGCGCACCTTGATCCCGCGTCGGTGCAGATAGCGGCGACAGCGGGGGTAGTCGTAACCCTTGTCGGCGTGCAGCTTCTCGGGTCGCCGTCGAGGTCGGCCCGGGTGGTGGCGGTGGCCGCGAACAGCAGGGTGTTGGTCTCGAGCAGTGGCTCAAACAGCTTGCTGTCGTGGGTATTCGCCGCGGAGAGCAGCACGTGCAGCGGCAGTCCGTGGTGGTCGACCAGCAGGTGGTACTTCGAGCCGGGCTTGCCCCGGTCGGTGGGGTTCGGGCCGGTCAGCTCGCTCCCCTTTTCGCCCGCACCGACACCGCGTCGACGCTCGCCCGCGACCAGTCCAGCACCTCGGAGTCGGACAGTTCGTCGAGCACCCGCTGGTGCAGCCGCTCCCACACCCCCGCGACCTGCCAGGCGCGGAGCCTTCGCCAGGCGGTGTGCCCGGACCCGACGCCGAGTTGCTCGGGCAGGTCACGCCAGCGGCAGCCGGTGTTCAGCACGAACAAAATGCCCTCCAGCGCGGCCCGGTCGGCGATCGGTGGCCGCCCACCCGGCCCGCGGGCCGGTGGACGCGGCGGGATCAGCGGCTCGAGCAGCCCCCACAACCGATCATCGACCAACCGCTGCTGCTCGGACTTCGCCATGACCAACGATTAGATCTTGCTCGGTCACCTCCGCTTCGGAGCGACACACTATGAGTTCTGAGACCAGGTCTAAGTGCCCCAGTCCTGGGGGACGGCGCGTCGGGCGGGGGTGGGGGACGCCCTCCTGATGCGGTGATCGGGATTGGCTTCCCACGCATCGAGGAGGACGTCCGTGCCGAACGCTAGCGGTCTCTCACGGGGTGATCGGAACCGGAACAAGCGCCTGGACCGGCTTCGGGCGCTCGTGCCGATGACGAACGCGGTGCTGGGCATCGACCTCGCCGACCGCAAGCAGGCGGCGGCGCTGACCGATCACGACTCGCGGGTGCTGGCCCGACGCCGAGCGGTGTGCCGCGCGTGGCAGCTCGGGCCGGTACTGGACTGGGCAGTCGAGCAGGCCCGGGCGGCGGGGTTCACGTCGGTGACCGTCGCGTGCGAAGCGACCGGGCACCGCTGGCAGGTCCTCGAGCGCCTGGCCGCCGAGCGCGGCCTGAACATGGTGTGCGTGCAGAGCCTGCTGGTGTGGCGGGCCCGGGAGGGCGAGGACCTGACCTGGGACAAGTCCGACCCGAAGGACGCGATGCTGATTGCGCGGTTGACCACCCAGCTGCGCTGCTACGAGCCAGAGACCAGCGACGGCACGTGGTCGCGGCTGCGCCAGCTCGGTGCCCGCCGCCGCCGGCTGCTCACCGAGTCGACCGCGTGCGGTCAGCAGCTGCGTGACCTGCTCGAGTGCGTGTGGCCGGCGGCGTTGGAAGCGGCGAAGCGCCCGCTGGAGTCTTCGTCGTGGTGCGCGGCGATCGCAGTGGTGCTCGCCCGCGCCGGCGACGGCGACCTGTCCGGGGTGCGGCGGATGGGTCAGGCGCGATTTGTCGCGGCGGTGCGCCGCGAGCTGCCGTCATGGGGGACGACGCGGTGGTGCCGTCGCATCGTGGAGGCCGTGTTCGCCGCGACCGATGATGCCGTCGGGCTGGTCGCTCATCGGCGCGGGACGTTGGAGCGGGCTGGGTTCGTGACCGCCGACTGGCGCGAGGTCCGCGCCCGGCGCACCGAGGTCGAGACGCGGATGCTGGGGGTGCTCGATGAGCTCGAGCTCACCGAGCTGGTCGGCTCGATCGCGGGTGTCTCGGTGATCGGGGCGGCGGCGGTGCTGGCCGAGTCCGGGAACCCGGCGCGGTTCACCACGCCGCGGGCGCTGGTCAAGCACGCCGGGCTCTGCCCGCGCGAGGACTCCAGCGGCGAGCACCGCGGGCACTCCCGACTTTCGGGACGCGGGCGGCCCGAGCTGCGCACGGCGGCGTGGCGGGCCACGTGGGGCGCCCAACACGCCAACCCGGTGCTGCGTGCACGTCATCAGCACCTGACCACCCGCGAGCACAACCGCCTGGCTGGGATGCAGGCCCGCGCCGCCTGCGCGGCGACGCTGCTGCGCTGGCTGCACGCCGTGGTCGTGCGTCGCGTCCCCTGGGACCCCGACGTCGCTGCCGGCCGACGACCCCAGTCCGTGGTGGTTGCGGCGGACACCTCCGCCGGCGCGCCCATGGGGACGGTGATCAGCGCCGCCTGACCCACCGGCCCCGCCTCCTGCGAGGCCTAAGGGGCCTACTCCGAGTCGCGCCGCGGCTCCTCTGACCGCGGTCCGGCCGGCAGGTCGGTCCGCTGGGTGAGCAAGCTCCACCCTCCCAGGGAGGCCCGAACATGGGACCTCGCCCTTGATCATGAGCAGCTCGCCCGACCTGTTCCACCAAGCCCGATTACGCGCTGTCGAGGCCTGCCAAGCTTGGTGGGTCAGGACCTCGTTTCTTGCTATGCAGGGATGAACAGGTCGGCGAGACACCCGCTAGTGCTGCGTCAGGCAACGTTGGGTAGGTAATCGGGCCTGCGGATCTTGGAGTTGGCGGCGAAGCGGCGTTTCGGGGTGGCGTGGCGGTTGTGCCAGCGGACGTATCCGGCGATCGCTCGCTC
>NZ_BSTS01000051.1 GCF_030269665.1 Actinomycetospora sp. NBRC 106375 | reverse complement strand
CTCGGCGGACACGTCAACTTCAAGGCACGCCGAAGCGGCCAGATCTAGCGCGAGTCACGTCGAGATCACCGGCACCGAGCCTGCTGGTCCTCCCAGCCGGAGCACCGCAGCGACACTCACAGATCTATGCGTCAGTTCAGGTAGGGGCCGATGCGGTCGGGGTAGGCCAGCGCGAGGGCGCCGAGGGCCTGTTTCCAGCCGAGCACGGTGCTGCCCTCGACGAGCTTGCCGGGGGCGCGGCGTTGGTCGGCGGGTAGGCCGGCTTCCTTGGCTCGGGCGCGGGCCCGCTTGTCCTCGATGTCGCGGATGGCCAGCCAAAGCAGCTTGATCACCGCGTCGTCGGTGGGGAAGTGGCCCCGGTTCTTGATGATCTTGCGGAGTTGGAAGTTCAGCGACTCGATCGCGTTCGTGGTGTAGATGATGCGGCGCAGCTCGGGCGGGAACTCCAGGAACGGGATGAACCGTTCCCACGCGGCCTGCCAGGTCGCGATCGTGGCCGGGTAGCGCCGCCCGAGATCGGAGTCGGCGAACGCGGCGAGCTCGGTCTCGGCGGCCTCGACGGTGGGCGCGGTGTAGATCGGGCGCAGTGCGGCGGCGACGCGCTTGCGGTCGGTGTAGGACACGAACCGCATCGCGGCGCGGATCAGGTGCACCGTGCAGGTCTGCACGGTGGTCTGCGGCCAGGTCGCCTCGACCGCCTCCGGGAAGCCGCGCAGCCCGTCGCAGCACACGATCAGCACGTCGCGGACCCCGCGGTTGCGCAGCTCGGCGCACACCCCGGCCCAGAACTTCGCGCCCTCGCCGGCCTGCACCCAGATCCCGAGCACGTGCTTGACCCCGTCGAGATCCACTCCGACGGCGATGTAGGCCGAGCGGTTGCGGACCTGGTGGCCGTCGCGGACCTTCACCACCAGCGCGTCGAGGTAGATGATCGGGTAGATCTCCTCGAGCGGGCGGGCCTGCCAGGCCTTGACCTCCTCGAGCACCGAATCGGTGATCTTGGAGATTGTGTCGTGGGAGAGCTCGGTGCCGATCGTGCGCTCGAGATGGGCGCTGATGTCGCGCACGGTCATCCCGCCCGCGTACAGCGAGATGATCATGTCGTCGAGGCCGCCGGCGCGGCGCTGACCCTTCGCGACCAGCCGTGGCTCGAACGAGCCGCCGCGGTCGCGGGGCACCGCCAGTCCCACCGGGCCGACCTCGGTCGCGAGGGTCTTCGGGGTGGTGCCGTTGCGGGAGTTCGGGGAGCCCCGCCCGGCCGGGTCGCCCTTCTCGTAGCCCAGGTGCTCGGTCAGCTCGGTGGCCAGGCCGCGTTCGAGCACCGAACGGACCAGCTCGGGCAGGAACCCGCCCTCACCGGTCAGCGTCAGCTCCCCGGCCGCGGCCTGCTCCATCACCGAGTCCAGCAACCCCGCTTCGAGCATGTCGTTGACCGCGACCCGCGCCGGATCGACCTCGTCACCGTCTCGCTCGCCGACCATCGTCATCTGTGCACTCCGTCCTCGTCAGAGACGATCTTGTACACAGGCCATCTGACACGCCCTCATCAAACCGCCACCGGCGCGACCGTCGCGGTCCATCAAGTCAAGGGTGCGCCCTCGTGGCGCCGCCACCGAACTAGACGTCGTCACGCCATCGCCAGCCCGTCCAGGAGGATCCCACGATCGCCCCTAGATGATCAATGACACGGACGTGACGCGCCCCGCGCCGCCGAGCTGGAGCGGTGAGATCGGAGATGTCCCGCGCCCCACCGACGGTGGGCCCAGGCCCCCTACCTGCAGCGTCAACTAATCGGTGAAGTGCTCACCGTCCGCCGGCTCGACGTAAACCTCGACGGCGTCCCGGTGCGCGGCCCGGACGGTCCTCTGCGGGTCCCGGTGGTTGCGATTGTGGACAGCGTGACGTGGGTGGAAGGTAAGGGCCTCGTCCGCCACGATGGCAAGAGCGAGGCCGCCCTCCGCGTCGTGCCGCTCCCCCGCTTTGCCGCTGATCTCCTACGGGAACGCCTGGTGCTTCCCGGAGAGGACAACTGGCTGCTCTTCCCTGCCGTCGGCCGCGACGGGCGGATCACCTATCGCTACCCGTCCTACGTGAGGTTCCCCCGGTAGCCCGGAGTGCTTCCTACCTGGCCGGGACGGGCTCGGGGTGAGCCCGGCTGGTGTGCCAGGTGTGCTCGTACTCGTCGGGGGACTGCCATCCCAGGCGGTCCTGGATGCGTTCGCGGTCGTACCAGCCGTCGATGTAGGTGAACAACTCGTTCTCGGCCTCTTCTCTGGTCCTCCACGTTCGGCGGTAGACGAGTTCGGTCTCGAGGGTGGAGAAGAAGTTCTCCATCAGCCTTGTCGGGTCGATTTCCTGAGCGAAAAAAGCACTCGCCGCCTTCAGGATGTCGTTGGCCCGGCGCAGTTCGCTGACTTCCTTGCGCAGCCGGCGCAGCTCCTCGTTCTCGGCGCTGGTCGGGCGGTCGTCGCGTTCGCCGTCGTCGGCCTCGGCCTGGCGCACCCAGTTGCGCAGCGCCTCGTGATGGACCCCGAGCTGCTCGGCCAGGGCCCGGAACGTGGGCCGCGGGTTGCTCGTGCGGTACAGGCGCACCGCGCAGGCCCGCAGCTCGTAGGGGTACTTCTTCGGCGCTGCCATCGAGACTCCCTTCACGGCCATCCGGCCATGATCGTCGGTCTCCGGGCTACCGGGGGAACCTCACCTTCGCCGGCCTGATCATCGAAACCGGCATCCAGTCCTACCGACTCGCCCACGCCAGCGCCCGACGAGGGGCGGACTCCTGATCTTTCGGACCCTGCCGTGTTTCGCGGTCTCGGACGGCTCCGGCTACCGGCCCGTCAGGGCCTCCTTGCTCGCTTGCACGATGGCGTCGGCGAAGATGTCGGGCGCCTCGACCGGGACGAAGTGACCGACCCCGTCCACGGCCTGCACGGTGATGTGCGCGAAGAACTCTGCGACGCGGTCGGACCAGGCGCGCAGGAACAGGGGGTCGTGCTCGGCCCACAGGAACGTCGTGGGGACCATGATCTTCTCGTCGGGGACCGTCTCGCCCAGGTAGCGCGCCACGACGCTTCCGGCCGCTCGGTAGTACCCGATCGAAGCAACGAACGCGCCGGCGGGGCCGTACACCGACGTCAGGTGCTCGAGCCGGGCGGCGTCCACGATGAAGTCAGGGCCGGACCAGTGCGTCCAGAAGTACTCCAGATAGTCCCGCACAGCGTCCGGTTTCCCGTCGAGGAGCTTCTCGGCCAGGTCGAGATGATGGAACGACTGATACCAGAACTCGCGAAACGGACCGTCGCTGAGGATCCGTGACCCGACGCCTGGAGCCGGCGGCGTGATGACCATGGCGCTGAGCAGGTCGGGCCTGTCCTTCGCGAGCTGCTGACCGACCCTGCTGCCGATGTCGTAACCGCCCAGCACGACCGGGGAGAGCCCCAGCTCTTCGATCAGACCCGCGACACTGCGGGCCTGGGCCACCAGGCCGTAGTAGTCGCCGGGGTCGCGGAGGTGCTTGTCCGAGGCGCCGAAACCGCGCAGGTCCGGCACGACGACGTCGAACTCGTCCCCGAGCCTCTCGGCGACGGATGCCATGTCCGTCCGGTCCCCGGGCCAACCATGAAGCAGGACCACCGGCGGGCGACCAACCGATCCCAGACGGTCGAAGCTCAGGGTGAACCCATCGACCGGGGAGCCCGTCGACATCGAGCACACGCTCCTTCCCACAACGCTTGCCCGCGGCCTGAACCGCGAGCCGACGCACGCTCTCGCGCGCCGAGCGACCCACCATCGACGATCACCTCCCGCGAACTCTAGTGGCTGGACGGACAACAGCCGTCAAGATCAAGCCACTCCCGCACAGCGGCCGGGCTCGTCACCCAGTACCACCAGCACCTCCGCCGCGGGAGCCAACGAGGACTGTCACCCCGGGGCCACCTTCAGTTGACATCGCCACGAGAGCCGCCACGTCCTCCCGCCCGCGTTCGAGGAACACGGCCAGGGGCCACGAGACCAGCCTCGCGCAGCTCGCGGCCGAGGGCCTCGGTGTGCGGAAGCGCACCGCGATTCATGGCATCCCGACATCGGTCGCGCAGTTGCGGCCAACAGCCACTTCGGATGACGTCGGTCCTGCCCGCGCTGGCGGAGACGGACTGCGCGCCGGGCTGCCGACAGCCCGGCGGACAGACGTCACCTTGCTAATGCGCTTCAATCATGTCAGCAGCCTAGTCCATCCCGCGGGCACGCAACTCGCGGAGCAGGTACTCCCGTGGAGGCTGGTTACTGCGATATGGGTTCGGGCACGAACCCGTGTAGAGCCCTCCCCCTGGAGCGCTTGACAGCCCGCCTCCCCGTGCCGTCGACAGGCCGCCCCCCTCGGCGGTTGAAAGCCCTCCTCCTCGGGCCGTCGACAATCCGCCGCCACGCGCCGTCGACCGCCCCCCTGCGCCGTGGAGAGTCCACCTCCTCGCGCTCTCGACAGCCCGCCACCTTGCGCTGTCGATGCACCGCCCCCACGGCCGGTGTGAAGGCCGCCGCCCGAAGCGGTGCTCAACCCGCCGCCCCGACCCGTGTAGCGGTCACGAGGCCACCCGTTGTTGTCACCCATGCAGAACACGCTAGAGCCGGGCACCGACACCCGGCCGAGGATGAAAGGTCCTCATGGCGAGCGGACCGGCGGCCGCGGCGCCACTGCGGGTATCGGCTCAGCCGGTAGGCGGCCAGCCGCCACGTGATAGGCGGCCGGGGCCTCGTGAGAACGCACGACCACACGCTCGGTCACGGACCATCGGGGCGTAGGTAGCGCTTTCCAGCCTCGCCCCCTCCCCCAGTGGAGGACGTCACCCTCGCGGAAGGACACGGCCAGCCAGAGGTCGGTGATGGTGGTCGGCAGCTCCGGGTCCTCGGAGGGGACGAACCCGATGCGGTCGGAGTCACCGACGCCATCCCAGACTGCTATGCCTGGCCCGCTGAGGTGGACCTGCACGGCGAGGTGAGTTTCGGCGCCGCCGCGGTCGAGCTTTCGGATGTTGTCGTTGCGCTTGCTGTCGGACACGAAGTCGGTGGTCCACGGCGCTACGGGTTCGGCAGAGGGGCCTCGAACTCCCCCGCGGGCGAGGGAGAAGCTCAGGTGCGGGCCGGAAGCATGCTGCGGCGCGGGACCGACCCGGCCGTGCTCGACGCCGAGGCAGGCCAACGTGTTCATCGCGCGCCAGATGCCCAGCTCCGGTTCAGCTTGGGTGAACGCGGCGCGAACCTGGTAAGTCATCCGCTCATTCGAGGTGAAGGACTCGAACCCCGCGCCCTCGAGGAGGAGAAGCTGCTTCTCGACGGCAGCGTTTTTGCGGAGCTTCTTGAAGTTGGGCGCAGGCCCGAAGGTGCCGAGCATCCAGCTAATCGCCAAGGTCGGGGCTGCCCAGCCGGCGAACCCGTCGCTCTTGACCGCCGCCGTCTCGTCCTCGTCGACGGCGGTGGTGACCTCGACGTGCGCGAAGGCCCGGTCCGGATAAACGATCTTGAGATCGGGCGTGCCATCAACGGTGTTGTCGTCTAGTGCTGCGTCAGGCAACGTTGGGTAGGTAATCGGGCCTGCGGATCTTGGAGTTGGCGGCGAAGCGGCGTTTCGGGGTGGCGTGGCGGTTGTGCCAGCGGACGTATCCGGCGATCGCTCGCTC
>NZ_BSTS01000050.1 GCF_030269665.1 Actinomycetospora sp. NBRC 106375 | reverse complement strand
TGGTCGGCGACGTCGATCTGCCCGCGGTCCTGCACCAGGTCCGTGCCGCGACCCCCGTGCCCGGCGGTGTCGGGCCGGTCACCGACGTATGGCTGATGAAGAACTCCGTCACCGCCGCACGCGCCGCGATGGGGAGAGCGGGCGGCACGCCGACCCTCGCAGTCGACGACTCGTTCGACCTCCCGTGACAGCCCGCGCCGAGATGTTCGCGGCCGGTGGGGGCGAGGTGCTGGTCCTCGACGACGATCGCAGGCTCTCCCGCCGCCTGCGCCGCCACGGGATCGCGGGGACGCCGGCCGCGCGCGCGGCGTTCCGGGAGATCGTGACGGGAACCTCTGCGATCGAGCACCACCGGATCGGCGTCCAGGTCGTCGCCGAGGACCTGCCCCTGCTGCTGCCCGCGTCGGGCCTGCTCGTCGGCGCCCGGGTCGATCGTGGGGCGCAGCCGCTGTTCGGTCGGCGCGGCGAGTCGGTCACCCGGGAGCGGGAGGACCTGGGGACCGTGCTGGCCGCGATGACCGCGGCAGGGGCGGCGTTCGCGTCCTGGCGGGCGATCTTCGTCGTGGGGGATCGCGGCGGCGCGCGGATGCCCTCCGCGTCGGTGATAGAGACCAACGCCGGGACGATGGCCCGGTTCGCCGGGAGATGCGTCGACATGGGCCTGGTCCCGGTCCTGGTCGTCGAGGTGCTGCCCGACGGTGACCACGACCTCGGACGGGGCGCGGCCGCGACCGCGGAGATTCTGGGTGCGTTGTTCGGGGCGTTGACGACGCACGGTGTGTCCGCCGGGGAGGTCGTCCTGACGACGACACCGGCCCGCGAGGGAGTGGGGAGCCGGGTCCGGGCCACCTCGTGCGAGGTGGCCGAGGCGACCTCCACAGCCATGGCGGACGTCCCGGCGGCGGTCGGGGCCGTCTCCTACCTGTGCGGTCCCGAGCCGTTCGGGCGCTTCGCCGAGGACCTGAGCGCGGTGCGTCGGCGCTCAGCGTCCTCGATCGTGGGCTTCACCGTCGGCCGTGCCCTGACCGACGCGGTGCTGTCGGCGTGGCGGGGCGATCCAGCGCGGACCGCGTGCGCCCGGCGGGTGCTCGAAGAGCGCCTGGCCCGTCTCGACCGGGCGGACGTCCTCGCGCACCGGCAGCGGGCCAGGCACAGCCGGACGAGCGCATGCCTGCCGGGGTAACGGCCGGTGCGCCGGCACGCGGCGGGCATCCGGCACCCGACGCCGCCCTGCAGCGTTGGCTCCGCGCGGCCGGCCGGCATCCTGCGCGCGGGCCGGTGTCCGTCCCGGTGGACTCGGCGGTCGGCCGCGTCCTGGCGGCCCCGGTGCACGCCCGGCGCTCCTCGCCGTGGTTCACCTGCGCCGCCATGGACGGTGTCGCGGTGCGGACGGACGACGTGCGCGCCGAGGGGGCGGTCACGCTCGGGGCCCGCCGCTCCGACGTCGTCGACACCGGCGACCTGGTCCCGGCCGGGAGCGACACGGTCGTCCCCGTCGAGGATGTCGAGTCGTGTGGCGACGGGGTCACCCTGCGGGGACCGGTCACCCCGGGCTGCCACGTGCGCGCGATCGGTGAGGACGTCGTCGAGGGCTCGCTGATGCTCCCCGCGGGCCACCGCCTGCGGCCCCAGGATCTCGCCGCCGTCGCCGCGACCGGGCACCGGACGCTGCTCGTGCACCACACACCCCGGGTGACGGTGATCCCGACCGGCGACGAGCTCCGTCCGCTGGGTGCCGCGCTCGCCCAGGGCGAGATCACCGAATCCAACTCGATCATGCTCGCGGCTCGGCTGCGCGAGCTCGGGGCGCGGCCGTCGGTGACCGGCATCGTGGCCGACCGGCCGTGCCGTCTGGTGGCCGCGCTCCGGGACGCGGCGACCGCCGCGGACGTGCTGGTCGTCCTGGCCGGGTCGAGCGCCGGGCGCGACGACCACACGGCCTCGGTCGTCGACTCCTGCGGCGAGACCGTCGTCCACGGCGTGGCCATGCGTCCCGGTCACCCGACCGTCCTGGGCGTGCTGTGGCGAGGCGGGACGACGGTCCCGGTGCTCGGGCTGCCCGGATACCCGGTCGCCGCCGCGATCGCTCTCGAGGTCTTCGGAGTCGCGATGCTGGCGACTCTGGAAGGAGGAGCCGCCCGACCGGAAGCGTTCGTGGAGGCGGTCCTGCAACGGACCGTGCACTCGTCGCTCGACGTCGAGGAGTGGGTGCGTGTCCGAGTGGAGGACGGCCCCCTCGCCGTTTCGATGCCGGGGGGAGCGAGTGTGTTGTCCGGATTGGTCGCCGCCCACGGCCTGCTCCGCGTGCCGGCGGGGGTCGGGGAGGTCGCCGCCGGGACGTCGGTACGGGTCCGACTGTTCGGCGGGGACCCGCCGTCGTGACCCGGGTCCCGGGCCTGCCGGACGACACGTTCGACCATGACGGCCTGCTCACCAAGCGGGAAATCCGTGCCGTCGTCCTGGCCTACCTCGCCCCGCAGCCCGGCGAGCTGCTCTGGGACGTCGGTGCGGGCGCGGGCAGCGTGTCCGTCGAGTGGATGCGTAGCTCCCGCACCTGCCGGGCCGTCGCGGTCGAGCAGGACGCCGTCCGTGCGGGACGGATCCGGACCAACGCCGCACGCCTCGGCGTCCCCGATCTCGTGGTCGTGCCCCACCGCGCGCCCGGTGCGCTCGACGGGCTGCCGGCGCCGGACGCCGTGTTCCTCGGTGGCGGCCTCGCCGGCGACGGCATGCTCGCCGCCTGCTGGGACGCGCTCCGTCCCGGCGGGCGCCTGGTCGCCACCGCCGTCACCGTCGAAGGCGAGTCCGTCCTCGGCGCCGCGCACGGTCGCCTCGGCGGGGTGCTGACCCGGGTGGCCGTCGCCCACGCGCTGCCGATCGGTGGGTTCACCGGCTGGCGTCCGCGGAGGGAGGTGACGCTCTGGTGGGGGCCGCGATGACCCGACGGGATCCGGGGCGGACCAGCCGTTCCCACCGGTGCGGGGGAAGTTCCCAGCGGTCCGCGGAGCAGCGGATCCCGGCGAGGAGGACGCTCATGCCGCTCACGGCCGAAGACGGATCGACGGTGGGCACGCCGTGGTTCGGTAGGCTGCTCCTGACCGGCCTGCGGGTCGTGGTCGTGGGCGGGGGCGACACCGCCCGGCCACGCGTGGCGGAGCTGCTCGCCGCCGGCGCCGACGTGACCGTCGTGGCGCCGGAGCTGGTGGCGGATCTCGCGAAGTCCGCCGCCGCGGGGGAGATCACCTGGTGTCCGCGGCGCTACGAAGCCGGTGATCTGCACGACGCCTGGCTCGTCGTCGCGTGTGCCGGCGACGGCGCCGCGGACGCGCAGGTGGCCGCCGATGCCGTCCGGCAGCGGACCTTCTGCGTCGGGAGCGGCACCGCACCGGGGTCGGTCGTGGCGGTGCCGAGGCCGCCGGCGGACCCGGATCGCTCCCGGCACAGCCCCCCGTGCTCCGCCCGGGGCGTCGCGCTGATCGGGGGCGGACCCGGCGCGCCCGATCTCATGACGCTGCGGGCCCGGCGCCTGCTCGCCGCGGCCGACGTGGTCGTCGTCGACCGGCTGGCGCCCCGGGAGGTCCTCGACGAGCTCGACGAGGACGTGGAGATCGTGGACGCGGGGAAGACCCCGTACGGGCCGGCCATGCCGCAGGACCAGATCAACGAGCTACTGATCGAGCGGGCCCGGCGGGGCCGGTTCGTCGTGCGGCTCAAGGGCGGTGACCCCTTCGTCTACGGGCGGGGCTACGAGGAGCTCCTCGCCTGCACGGCGGCCGGGGTACCTGTCGCCGTCGTGCCCGGGGTCACGAGCGCGATCGCCGGTCCGTCGGCCGCGGGCGTTCCGGTCAGTCACCGCGGCGTGGCCCACGAGGTGGTTCTCGTCGCCGCGCACAGCCGACCCGGCGACCCGCAGTGCCTCGTCGACTGGGAGGCGCTGGGACGGATGCGCGGGACGATCGTGCTGATGATGGGCGTGCTGCACCTCGAGGAGGTGGCGGCCACCCTCGTACGCTGCGGGCGGGACCCTGACACGCCCGCGGTTGTCGTCCAGGACGCGACGACCGCCGCCCAGCGCGTGGTGCGGGCGCGCCTCGACACGGTGGCGGCCGCGGCGCGGTCCGGGGGCGTGCGTCCGCCGGCCGTCGTCGTGATCGGGGCCGTCGCCGGGCTGTCGGCCACCGGGGCGGCGGTCCCCGCGGCTGACGCCCTCACCGCCTCCACACCGGGGCCCGATGTCCGGCCGGCGAACGGGTCCGGACATGTCGAGCGCTGAGTCGAGGCGCCGACCCCGCGACGTGTCGCGGGCATGGCGGCGCAGTGACCGCCTCGTCGCGAGCCTCCACCGGTGGCTGGTCGAGAGCCCCTCCGGTTCGGTCGGCCTCGCGCTGCTGGTCGGGATCGGTGCCGGCCTGGGTGCCGTGGTCTTCCGGTACCTCATCCTCGGCGTGACCTGGGCGGTCACGGGCCGCACCGACTACGGGGCCGCGGGACGCGTCGCGAGCGACCACCTGCCGTGGCTCGGTGTCTGGTTCCTCCTGCTCGCGCCCGTCGTGGGCGGTCTGATCTACGGCCCGCTGGTCTATCGGTTCGCCCCCGAGGCCCGTGGCCACGGGGTCCCCGAGGTCATGGTCGCGGTGGCACGGCGGGGCGGGCGCATCCCGGCACGGGTCGCCGCGGTGAAGTCCCTCGCCTCGGGGCTGTGCATCGGGACCGGCGGCTCGGTGGGCAGGGAGGGCCCGATCGTGCAGATCGGCTCCGCGCTCGGCTCTGCGATCGGCCAGTGGCTCCGCGTCCCGGACCATCGCCTGCGGCTGTTGGTCGCCTGCGGTGCCGCCGGCGGCATCTCGGCGACTTTCAACGCCCCGGTCGCCGGGGTCTTCTTCGGTCTGGAGGTGATCCTGCGCCGCTTCAGCGCCGAGGCCTTCGGTCTCGTGGTGATTACCTCGGTGACCGCCAACGTCGCGGCGCACTCCCTCGTCGGGGCCGACCACATCCTGCACCTGCCCGACGTGGGCCTGGGCTCCCCGCCGGAACTCGTCCTCTACGGCGTCCTCGGACTCGTGGCCGGCGTAGTGGGCTGGGGCTTCGCGCGCGTGCTGTACCGGATCGAGGATCTCTGCGACGCCGTGTGGCGCGGCCCGGAATGGCTGCGACCGGGGGTCGGCGGGCTGCTGTTGGGTGCCCTGCTGCTCGTCCTGCCCCAGATGTACGGGGTGGGCTATCCCGTGCTCCAGAACGGTATCGCCGGCCAGTACACCGCGGCGTTCCTCGTGGCGCTATTGGTCGGGAAGATGCTCGCCACCAGCCTGACGATCGGGATCGGCGGCTCCGGTGGCGTGTTCGCGCCGTCGCTGTTCATCGGCGGGATGATGGGCACCGCGTTCGGCGTCGTGGTCGGCGGGGTGTTTCCCGCCCTGATGCTCGACCCGGCGGCGTTCGGTCTCGTCGGGATGGCGGCCGTGTTCGCGGGTGCGGCGCACGCGCCGATCGCGTCGATCCTGATCGTGTTCGAGCTGACCGGCCAGTACTCGATCATCCTCCCGCTCATGACGGCGGTCGTGATCGCGACGGGTCTGAGCCACCGGATATCGCGGGACAACATCTACACCCTGAAGCTCCTTCGCCGCGGCGTCGACATCGACAGAGACCTCGGGATGGGCGGATCAGCGGAGCCCCGCGAATGACCTGCTCGGGCCGAGGTGTCGGTCCCGAGCAGGTCATTCGCGCCGATCCTCCGGTATCAGGCGGGCACCACGCGAGGACGGGCGGCCGCAGCGTGCCGTGCCGCCGACGCGACCGCAGCCACATCGGGATACTGCGCGTCCGGAATCTGCCGCAGCGACATGAGGGTGCGGTTGTCGACGCCGAACAGCTCGGCCGCGGTCACGATCTGCCACCGCCTGGCCGGGAACCGCAGTTCGTCGAGCACCGCCGCCAACATTCTCTGCTCCATCGTCGCGTCCTCATGTCTTGGGGTTGTTGGGCGATGGCCTCTGCCGGACCACCGGGAGACCGGGCCCGCCGATCTGTCACGCGGGTCGTCGGTCATCACGACAATTCTCGCACTCGCGACCGGTCTTCGGCATTGTGAGGCGCCCCAACCGTCGACCCGTCGTATTGGTGATTCGCACAGCCGCACAGGCACCTCGTCATGAAGTCCATACCGCTTTCCACTAGGGTGTCCGCGCCACGGCTACTTGCATGTCAATCCGGCGACGTCAAAGTCCTCGATCGACAGATCTGCGATCACTTCAGGTGTTGAGCGGGCTGGCGGGTTCACAGGACGGGCGAAGGGGCTCTTCCGGAAATGGAGTGCAGCTGAGGGTGTGACCGGGCCGGGAGCTGGGGTCGTGTCGCTGCGGTGAGGTGGGCCCCGGGAAGTTGATGATGACGGTTCCTACGCCAGTCAGCTTCAAAA
>NZ_BSTS01000049.1 GCF_030269665.1 Actinomycetospora sp. NBRC 106375 | reverse complement strand
CAGTTCCCGGACGAACACCTCTGCAGGCCGTGCCATCGCCCCACCTCCCGGGCGACAGCCTCCAACCCCTCAAGATCCTGATCAAGCCCTCGGTTACAGCGCCAACGTTCCTTGCCGCGGCACTAGGCAGACCTTGCGCCATCGCCTCAACCGCTGGCGAGATCGGCAGCTCCTCCGGCGATCCATACCGTCGTGGTCTCTCGGGCACGCTTCGATCCGCGGACAGGCGCCGAACGAGCGCTGCCGCACCCAGTGCAAGACCGACCGGGAGACCCGGCGCTGCTTGAGCCGGTGCTCGGCCAACAGCTCTACGCCAGCTCGAATCAGGCAGCCCGACTATAGTTGTCCAACCATGGGAGCGTCCGTAAATCGCCGGCTGCGAAGGTCCTTGCTCCGGGCGTCCTCCTCGCCGAGCATGCGGGCCGCCCTCGCCCTGCGCGCCTTGCCCTTGAGCCTCATGGGGTGCAAGCTTGACGGAGGGTTACGTCTCCCCCGAAACGAGAATCGCTTCCGGCGAAGTCCTTGAAATCGCCGGGTCAGCATGGCGATGCACGATTCCCCAGCCACCGGGTCCTCGACGAAAGATGTGAGTAACTCGCAAGATGCTCGATGACGCCTCAGCTCGTCCTGCGACGGTCTGCTCGCCTCGTTCCAGGCTCACGATATATCCGAACTCCGTACCGAATGCGCTCACAAGAACTTCCTGCTCCGTCCAGCCGCTCTCGAACCCGGATGCCGCCCAGTCGAGGCGGGCACTGACCTGCTCCCAGCCAAGTTCGTGATCGCCCCGACCGCCGAAGATGCTTGTCTCTGCTGAACGTAACCAGCAGGCTTTATAGGCCTGCGCGTCTCCTTTGACGAATTCATTTATCGCTTCGCCGATCTTAGAAATGAGCTCACGAGCTTCGTTGTGATCTGACGCCACGTCAATCACCTCTGGGACGCATCGGAGGCAGTGCAAGAGTTCGCTCGAATCATGCCGCTGAGCGGGCGCGCGGTCTACAGGTTCGCCATCGAGACGAAGAGTGACCACATTGCATCGGACGGTGGCGGGACCTCCGCCCATCATCGAATCATGAGACCGCGTTATAGCTCGGACGAGGGTCAGGCGCGGTACCCGACGCGCGAATAGCGTGGCCCCTTCACCTGGCGGGCGATGCCTCGCGGTAGCCGAGACAGTTGCCTTGACCCCTCACCGGCAGGAATGTTCCTGAGGCCGCGACCGAGCCGCTCTTGTTCAGGGCAGGAACAGACGGAGGACCTGCTTCTCCGTTCCGATGCCGTCCTCCGTGTTGACAGCGAAGCATGACGACAGAAGACCTGTGGCGCCTTCGTACCGGCCGGTACCCTCGACGCGCCACATGACTGCTCCTTGGAGTGTTCCCTCTTCCGCCGCGGGTTCGAGAACTCCACTGCCAATCGTGGTGAGATTGAGGCCGCCCCCATCAAAGGAAAGAGACCCAGTCTCGACGAACGCGCTCTCGCTGGTCATTTCGACGTGCGTCTCGTACGAGACCTCTGCCGGGAGGTTCGTCTTGTCACCTTCAAGAAGAGTGATCTTTCCGGTGCCCGACTTCACGTCGAAGCTTGGAGGGTCGCCGCTAGGTGGAGTGCCCTGCGGCTCGAAGCTGATGAGAACTGTTAGCTTGCGCAATGCAACCTCCGCGCGTCCCGAGAGAACCTGTTTGTTGGACTGTAGTCGCGTGCGAGCCTCGATAAGCACGTGTTGGGCCGGAGGTATGAACAAGGAAACGGACCGTGCTCAGTCGAGCACTAATAGTGAGAGATCCTGTGCTCCTGTCGCCTTTGGATCCTCTCAGCAGCGCAGCGCCGGCGCTCAACAGATAACCGCGGCGTGCTGGCCGTCGAAGCCTGGCGGGCCTTTCTCCTTCGTGACCGGCGAGGTCCCGCGGGCCCGCGAACCCGAGGCGTCGGCACGCGGCCGGGAGAGGGCGACTCGACCCTCGCGCTCCGATCTACCGAGGTTCATGTCACCGGCGGCTGAACCTGGAGCCCCTGGCGACGGCCGAAAGTGGACCCCTCGAGCTGGTGTTGATCACGTTGTTCGTCGGACTTGCCGGCGGCGCGGACGCGTCCCGGCGAGCAGGTCCGGGCCTGCCGCGAGGGGATCATGCGGGCGGTCATGATCCGCGAGTAGCCCGCCACCATCACCAGCACCGGCGGCGTCCCGATTCGGCCTGCACCCAGCGGCACCGGCGTCGGCGGGAACCACAGGTCGCACTGGGCGAGCTCGCCGGGCCGGTACTCGGTGCGCGATGACGGGTCCGCCGGCAGATACAGCGGAAGCAGCTCCCGGGCACGGAGGAGGCGACGAAATGGACATGAGCAGGGCCCTGCCGCAAGTACGACAGGGCCCTGAGCTGTGGAGCCGCCTGTCGGAATCGAACCGACGACCTACGCATTACGAGAACTCTCGTCACCACCAACGGTGTGCTCGGTGCGTCCAACGGTGCACGTCACCGAGTTCACGACGCACACCCGGTCCCACCGCCCGCCGTGGTTTGAGGCCACGAAGGAGGCCACACCAGACCGCCGGGAGCGGGCTCGGCCGGGGTGAGTCGCCGCCGATTCGACTTCGTCGGATGACGGGGTGGTGGCCGAGGGTGGACGATCCTGCAGGGTGAGCGCCGAGGACATCGGAGCCGATGAGCTGCTCGCCAGGCTCGGCGGCAACGACCCGCGAGTTCACGTTGCCGACCCGGACCCGGCCGTGCGGGCGGTGTGGCGGCGAGCAATCGACGCGGTCCGCCGCGAGCACCTGACCCCACCCGGGATGCGGCTGCGCCATACCGGCCGCGACCGGGGCGACCTGGTGATCTGGCTCGAGCCTGTCGAACAAGCTCCGCCCGTACGTCCCGACCGGTTGCTCGTGCCCAGCGAGATCGTGGAGGCGCATCCCCTGCTGGGCTCGCCGGAAGAACTGGGCACACATCTCGACGTCGAGCCGGCGTCGCTGCCGCGAGCGCTGCGCTTGCTGCAGGTCTTCATCGAGACCGCCGAAGCGCGCCACTACACGGTCGCGTGGGCGGCAGCGTTCTCGACGCTCGCCCTTGACCGTGACGGCCACACCGAGACCGTCGAGTGTGGTGAGGAGCGCGAGCACCGCGCGGTGGCGCCCACCGCGGCCGAGCTCGGCGATAAGGCGCCTCGATACTCCTGGCAGCGGGTCCAGACCGAACAACGCTGGGTGGCGACCGGGCGGTTGTGCATGCAGCTCGGCGACGACGGGGATCGACGGGGACGGCGTCGCCGATGGGCCGACCGCACCCGATGGCGACTCGAGGACAAGCTGGCCAATGTGCTGGCCGAGATCGACCGCCGCGTCGACGACGCCGTCGCCCGCCGGCAGGCGCAGCAGGAGCAGTCCCGCCAGCGCGAGGTGCGGTGGGACGAAGCCATCGAGCACGCCCGCCGCGCGTTCGGCGAACAACGCCGCCGCGACGAGCTGCTCCGCCAGGTCGAGGCCTGGCACGACGCCGAGCGCATCCGGGCCTTCACGCGGACCCTCGCCGCCCGAGCCGACCGCGGGGAGCACCCCGGTGACCGTGCCGAGGTCGACGCGTGGGTCGACTGGGCCGACGCCTACGCCGAGAGCATCGACCCGCTCGTCGCCGGCTGCCTCGCGCCGGAGGAGATCGAGGCCACCGCCGAGCAGCTCCGGCCCCACCTACGCGGCTGGAGCCCATACGGCCCCGACCAGCGCTAGGCAAGTCCGGCGCGCCTCAGCTGGGAAGATGGACGCCGAGTTGCTTCTCCACCCGTGCAGCGGCCTTATCGGCCCCTGCCGTGCGCAGCGCCTCAATCGCCGCGACGACCAACTCGCCCAAGCGGCGAACCTCACTGCGCAGCGCCTCGAGCTCGTCTCGCCGGTCCACCGCATCGGCGCCGCACCAGCGACGCAGCAGCTCGCGCCTCGGCGCGCCGAGCTCCGCGTCGACCTCGGCGCAAATCTCCGGACTGACCGACCAGGAGTTCTTCCCCCTGCCGTACTCGTGGCCATACACCGCTTCAAGGCGGGCCCGGCGCTCGTCGTCAGCGACCTGGCCCAGCAGCGCGTCAGCGTGCCGCGCTGCCAGAGCTTGCGCGACGGCCTCGGTCACCGGCCACGGCGCCACCCAGATGCCGTCGGGCTCCACGTAGAACACCCCGGGCTGCTCCACGAACTGCTCGTGCGTCCAGTCGAGATCACGCAGTAGCCGGTCGAGGTCCCCGACGTAGAGCAGCCCGCGATCAGCGTTGCGGTGCGCCATGCGGACCGTCTCGTTCACATAGGTGTCGTCGATGACCTGCGACGCGGCGCCATCGGTTGGCCTGTCCAGCACGCGCGGCGAGAGGGCCCGGGCGGCCTCCCACCGGCGGTCACGGGCCATGAACTCCTCGACCTGCCCCCACGGCACCTTCAACCGGGCTGGCGGTACCCACTCCTCGCGGCCCTCATGGTCAAGATCGACGAAACGAACCCGTACCCGCGCGGGCCGCTTCGCGCCCAGCCGCACCACCTCGGCCTCGACGAGCTTCTCACCCGCCCGCGACCGATATCCCCACCGCTCCCCGACCTCCACTGACGCAGTGCACCGGACACCGACCGCCCAAGTCGAGGAACGCATCCCCGCACCTCGACCCGACCATGCCCGACCCGACGTGCCTGGCCACACCAACCGCGCCGGCCTCGTCCGTCCGCGCATTCAGAAGACGACGGCCCATCCGTCTCGATGCCCTCCGACCTCGTCGCGGATTAAAAGATCACCAGAACCAGGCGACTGCAGCCTCTACCAGGCTCAAGAGCCTCGTCGACCGTCTCGTCGGTCGCACCACGAGCCAACAGTCGACGTCGTTTCGCGCCACGACCCGCACCACGACAGCACGTCGGGCGACTCACTTCTCGCTGAGCTACCTCGGCGTCGGCACGATCGCGACCTTCCTGTGGAACTAGAGCCTCCACCAGACCCGATGCGCTTCAGTTCGTCGGCGAGCAGCGTTTCCGATCACGGCCCCAACGATCGGATCTTTGCGCTCAACGGGCTGACGTGTCTGCGTGGCGCTCGGCTGCGCGATGTCGACCCTGTTCCAGAGCAACCCCAAAAAGATCTTGGGAAAGCTCAAGGAAAAGTGTGCGAGTCGCTGGGACCGACTGCTCCTACCCGTGTGACCGCCGCCGAGCACGGCTGCGGACGAGGTGTGAGGAGACCTGATGTCCCAGCGTTGCGCCCTGCCGCTCCGTTTCCGTGTCCTGCTTGGTGGCGCGCTGGCCGCCGGCCTGGTGCTGCCTCTCGGCGCCGGCATCGCCGTCGCCGAGTCACCCGCGTCTTCACCCGTATCAACGCGGTGCCCGGAGGTCGCGGAGGCCCAGCAGGTTGTCGCTCAGCGCCAGGCCGCCCTCGACGATGCGGTCGCCGCCTACAAGCGTCAGAAGCTCGTCGTGGCCACGGCTCAGGCCGAGTACCAGCGGATTCAGGCCGACGACAACTCCACCGCCGCTGACATCGAGGCCGCCCGGCTCACCGCGCAGCGAGCCGTCGAGAAGCAGACCCGACTCTTCGCCGCACAGAACGCCGCCAACAACGCCCTCCAGGAAGCCATCCGCGCGCTCGCGGAAGCCCGTCGGGAGTGCCCACCGACCCCAACGACGACTCCCACCCCGACCACCCCGACCACCCCGACCACCCCGACCACCCCGACCACCCCGACCACCCCGACCACCCCGACCACCGACAACCCAGGTCCCTCGTCTCCCGGGTCGACGGTGGTGAACCGGCCGGTAACCATCAACCAGCAGACGAACATCTACCCGCGGTCGGTGTATCTGTGGAACGGCGGCCGGTGGGTGGTCTACAGCGACGGCACTGCGGTGCGTTGCGGTTCGAACGGTCGCGACGTCGAGCGGGTCGAGGTCGTGCAGGGCGGTACCGAGCAGGGCGAGCCGTCCTCGACTGATGTGCAGGACGCTGCCTACCCGGAGGGTGGGGTGGCCGCGGGTGACGGCTCCGGTGCAACGGTGCCGATCGTGCCGATCGCCGCGGGTGCTCTCGGGCTGACAGCCCTTGGCACTGGCGGCTACGCCTGGCGCCGTCGCCGCAACGCGCCGTGACCGGCTCCCCCCTCCGGCCTGGCGATCACGGAGACGCGCCGGGCGGAGCTCCCGAGGACCAACCGCGTCTACACCTCGGCGGCAAGGACGCCGCACGGCTCGGCTCCGCGTCATCGACCGAGCCAGCACCGAGGCGGCCGGGTCTCGCCCTACCGGTCGGCCTCGCGCTGATCGCGGTTGCGGCGTTCGCGGTCGCGTTCATCTCGCTCGGGGGCTCCGGCCGGGTCGGTCCGGGGGCGGTCGCCCTGCCCGCTGGGCGGGCCGAGGTCGCCATGCCCCTGCATCCCGCCGCGACGGTGTCGCTGCGCGTGCCCTCGATCGCACTGGGCACCCGCGATCTGGTCGATCTCGGCCAGACCCCGGACCATCGCCTGGAGGTTCCCCGCGTCGCGACCACAGTCGGCCACTACACCGGAGGCGTCTCGCCCGGCGGAAGAGGACCGGCGATCTACTCCTCGCACGTGGTCTACCGAGGCGTGGACGGTGCCTTCGCGCACCTGGCCGAGGTGGCCGCCGGCGATCAGGTCCTGGTGCAGCGCGCCGATG
Source organism: Actinomycetospora sp. NBRC 106375 (assembly GCF_030269665.1). Lineage (GTDB taxonomy): Bacteria > Actinomycetota > Actinomycetes > Mycobacteriales > Pseudonocardiaceae > Actinomycetospora. Next base: position 978 of record NZ_BSTS01000049.1, on the reverse strand, counting down.
AGGTGACCGTGGTCTACCGCGTCGACCGCGTCGATCAGGTCGATAAGGACGCGTTCCCGACCCAGGCGGTCTACGGCCCCACCGCAGGCCCGCAGCTACGACTGATCACCTGCGGCGGGACCTTCGACACCGACGCACACAGCTACGAGGACAACGTCGTCGTGTACGGCACCGCGCTCGAGGCCTACCGGAGCTGACCGTCGCTGTGACCGCGCGTCGACTCGACACATCGGGGCCGGCGCAGTCGCGAGACGCGGAACCGACACCGAAGTCGGCCACCCAGCCACGCAATCCCAATCGAGGGCCCGCCGACAGCGTCCCGATGGCACGTCGGCCGGGCTACGGCGCAGGCAGAGAGGGGTTACATGACCGTCACGTCGTCGATCTGCATGGGCTGCGGGCGGCGGGGTCGGCCCGAGGACCGCGTCTGCACCACGTGCGGGACACCGCATGGTGGGGGGACTCCATCGAAGGTGGCGGCGCCCGCCGCGCGCCGGTCCCGCGGCCGCCTCGCGGCCGGTGGACGGTGGCGTTGGGTCGTCGCCGGGTTCGCCGTCTTCGCCGTACTGGTGATCACCCTCGTGGGCATGCTCGCGGGAACCTTGTCCAGGCCCGCGCCGAGCTTGCAGACCTGCGAGCACTACCTCGACCTGTGGGGGCCGGGACTCGCCTCCGCGCAGGGACTGCAGATGGACCGAGCGGTGATCGCGGTTGCCATCGCGAACGGCAGCTTCGACGTCCCGACCGACATCCCGCGCGACGACCTCCGGCAGGCTTATCAGACCGGGTCCCCCCAACCGGTGGGGCCCCGCTGACCAGCTCATGGACGCGGCTCAGGCCGACATCTTGTTTGAGGTTGGCCCCTGACACCGGACACGTCGTCTGAGGTGGACCCGGTCCGCCAGGGAGGATGTCGTTCGTGCCTGCACCTCACCCGCCGGAGTTCCGGCGTCGCGCCGTGGATCTCGCTCGTGCCGG
>NZ_BSTS01000048.1 GCF_030269665.1 Actinomycetospora sp. NBRC 106375 | reverse complement strand
CACGTCAACTTCAAGGCACGCCGAAGCGGCCAGATCTAGCGCGAGTCACGTCGAGATCACCGGCACCGAGCCTGCTGGTCCTCCCAGCCGGAGCACCGCAGCGACACTCACAGATCTAGCAGGAGTGGGGAGCTTCAGTTAGCGCCCTCAACGCGAGTGAGCACCCCGGCCGACCGCCGTGCCAGAGGGACGCTCGACGGCGTGACCGGCAGTTCAAGTGACTGACCCAGGCTTCGACCTCTTCGCGCAGACCATGTGGACCTTCATTTCGCGGAGTGCGCCCGACGCGCCGCGGGCTTCATCGGGCTCCGGCCGCGGCCCACTGTCGGTGTACCTTCTTGATCTCGCTGATCCAGAAGCTCTCGTCACGTCCACGTGTCGTGAGCCTTCCCAGATGCCGGGCGGCGTCATAGAAGCCGCCGCCCGGTGTGCCGTGATCCTTGTTCACGGCGAGCGCGGTCAGCATCGGTAGCTGCGCGAAGTCGCAGGCGATCCCCACGACCATCAGCACGTCGGCCACAACGTGGTGCCAATGCTCAGCTCGCGCGAACGAGGTCCCCACGCACAGCTCCCCATAAGTGACTGTGCTTCCGCGCTCGGCGACGTCCTCGAGCTCGCTGGCGACATGCCGCACCGCGTCGAGCCACTCGCCGTCCAGCATTCCCCACGTGCGCCGGTTCCTATTGCTCCACTGCGCGTACGCAGCTGCGATGTGCTCCTCGCTGATCAGCACCGTCTCCCCCGACCTGTTCCGTTTCCCCTGCTTGAGCCTCATCGCCACCGTCGTCAGCGGACCGAATCTCGTTACGTACGCACAGGTCCCGACGGATAGGGAGTCAACAGGATCTCTATACCTGCACATCAATCACGGCGCCCAAAGGCATCGCTGGAGAACCTGACGGCTAGTCAGGCAGTTCCGTTGACCGGCCACCCCCCTCACCCGACGTCAGCTATCCGCGGGCAGGTGTTGATCGTCGTCCGCGCGGTGCCGCCGCATGCCGGCTCCGCGCCCGATGACGCGGCAATCGCTGCCATCGAGGGTGCGACGCCCGCACTCTTCGTAGGTGGAGTCGCTAGCCAGTGTGGCGGCACGGAGGCTGCCCTGCCCGGGCACATAACCGCGGGCAGCGAGCTTGTCTGCGATGCTCGAGGCACCGTCGATGGCGGTCAGATAGCGCTCGGCGCGCTTGTCGTGGCCGGGCAGGAAGAACGAGCCAGGCTTCGGGGCGCCTCCACAGTCGTCCCAGCACAAACCGTTGGGCGTTGCTCGCTTGACGGTGCTCACGATGATCTCCTCCGATGTTGTATGGGGTCATCGTATCCATGATATCCATGGATTGCAAGGACATCTTGGATGGCCGCTGGTTGCACGGTCATTCACTCTGTCCCAGGACGGTCACCCTGGGCGCCTCGGGTCGGCGTGCGCCGCCAGGGTGCAGTCGATGCTCGTCAGCACGTCGGGCGGTGCGGGGCTGGGCAAGAAGCCGGCACGCGACCGCCTGCGCTCGCGGCAGCCCCCTGAATCGCGAGTGCCGCGCAACGCATTGCAGCCGCATCGGAAGTAGCCGCGTCCTGGAGCACTTGTGCAGGCTCTCGTGCCGGCCAGCGAGCTGTGCGGCGCTCTGCGCACCGGCATCAAGGCGGGGGCTGCACCGGCGGTCGGCACGGTGGTCGACGCCGGCCCCGGGCTTCGTCCCGGGGGGATGGGGCGAAGTCCGGGGCCGACAGTCCAATGGTGACACCTCTCCACGCGCCCGGCGTCCACTTGGCGGCACCGCCGACGGCTCGAAACGGCATGCCGCGAGCTCGGCCCGGAGAGGTGCCGCGCCCCGCGGGGCCCATATCTAGCCGCATCCGCTGTCGGTCCCGAAGAGGGTGCTCAGTGGTGGTGCTGGTGGGTGTCGAGCTGGTCGATGGTGAGGATCCGCGAGCAAGGGTTGCAGAGGTATCGCCGCCGCGAGGGGTCGCAGTCCGGCGCCCACCCGTCGACCCGGACCGGCGCTTCGAGTGTCTGCTCAGGTGCCCGCGGTGCCGGCACCTGGCCCGACACAGGACCCGGAACGTGAGGCGGGGCCTGGTTGGCACAGGGCAGCGCAGGAGTGAGCCGGCGCCGTGATCCCCGCCCCAATCCGGCGGGGTGCGCGGCCACTGCCTCGTCGCGTGCCGTTCGATCGGCGGCGGCGCGTGCGGCGGTACGGGTCTCGGTGGCCCACGCGATTCGACGTTCCTCGGGTGGGGAGAGCCCCGCGGCGCTGAGCTGGATCTTGTCGAGGGGGATCGGGAGCAGGGTGGCGCGCTCGCCCGGCCCCGCGGGCCAGTGGGTGCCGTACACGGCGGGGTCGCGCTCCTCCCACCAACGCCCGGTGCGGGGGCGTCCGCGCCCGACGACGGCGGTGAGCTCGGCGCGGTCGTCGCCGTAGAGCCAGCCGGGCTGGTGGTAGGCAGCGATGATGCCGGGCACGCCGACTCGGTGGTGCCAGAGCCACACATCGACCATCCCGAGGCGGCGGTAGTCCTGGTGGCGTTGCCGCCACTCGTCGTCGGTGATCCATGCCGACTGCAGCTCCAGCACCACCGCCGGCCCCGCCAGATCGTCAACGCCGAACAGGCCATCTGGGCCGGGACGCCGTCTCGGCGCCGCTGCGTCACTCGCCAGGTGCTCAGAGCGCCGGCCGGTGGGGTGGAGGTGGATGCGGACGTCGCTGCGGCGTCGCCCGTCGCGGGTCCACGCCTCCACCCGCGCCGACTTCACCGCCGGGTGACGCCGCGCCCAAGTGGCGAGGGCCTGCTTACCGGCGGCGTGCCACACCGACTCCGGGCGGTGCATCCCACCCGGTGGGCCCTCGCCGGGCGGGTGCGCGAAGTGCGCTCGGCGCCGCCCGGCGATCCGGCCTTTCGCGACCAGCGCCACCCGCCGGGGCGGTCCGTCGGTGCCGTCGAGGCAGTGCAGACACACTAGCGACCGGTCTCCCACGTGGCCTTTGCGTCGCCATCGCGGCACTTCTGCCTCGTCGACGATGCTGACCTCCAGACCTGTCGTGAGGTCCAGACCCACCACCGCGAGCTCGTCCACCACCGACCACCTCCACCACCGACCATCGCACTGTTTTACGGCGATCGCAAATGTATGTAGGATCTGCAGTCATGGGAATGGACGTGTTCGATCACCTGGCCGCGCTCGAGCATCCGCTGCCCGAGCCCGACTCCGTACACCCGCCGGAGATGCTCGACGAGGCCCGCGAGCAGGTGCTGCGCGACCGGCATGCCGCGGCCGAGGAGAACCGGGAGTGGTGGTCGCACCGGTGGGACGAGACCGACGGGGCCGGGGACCCGGTGCTCGAGGCCATCGACACCGCGCGGCGACAGCAACTCGAGGCCGAAGCCCGGTTGCGGCTGCTGCTGGCCTACGCCCGCGAGTTCGTCGAGCCCCGCCCCTACACCCTGGCCGACCTCGCGCAGCATGCCGGCATGTCGATCTCCGGGGTCCGCACCGCCTACGACACCGACGACGAGGTCCACCAGGTCGCCGACCGCACCGGCCTGCGCCCCAGACGCCGACCTCGCGACCCCTGACCGATCACTAGCAGCTGCAGCCGGCGAACCGGATGGCCGCTGTTCCCGGGCCCGGGCGACCGGTCAGAGTCGATCTCTGACGACAGCTGGGCCGACCAGAGGGTTGATGGTGAGTCGGCGTCACGGTGGCCCTCATGAGGACGGTGCGGATAGGTCTGTGGCGTCTCGCAGCGCTGCCACGATGCGGTCGATGCTGGCCAGCACATGTGGCGGCATCGGCTCGTCGGTCTCACGGGTGGGCGTGAGGAGGGCCCAGGACGCGCGACGCGCGTTCTCGTCGAACCCGCCCCACAGGTGCAGGGCACGCTCAGCGCTGCGGTCGCCCTCGAGGGCGGCGGCGAACAGCGCTGCGAGCTCGTCGCGGCCGGCGCTGTCCGACGGGCGGGGAGGAGCGTCCGGGCTGGTGTGGTTGGTCGTCATGCCGGATTCGACGCAGCCGCGAGGTGTCCCGTTCCCTGGATTCTCCGATTCTCCCGCGTCGGCGGCACGCTCGTGGCAGGTCGTTCGCGCCGCCGGGCCGCGGGCTGGTCAGCGCGCGCTGCGGGCCCAAAGCCCGAGGTGGTCCTGCCGGGACGGGCTGGCGGCGAGCAGGGCGCGGATCGCGCTCTGAGCACGGGAAGCGCGGGACTTGATCGTGCCGACCGAGACCCCGAACAGTTCCGCGGCCTCGGTGTGGGTCAGGCCGTCGAGGTAGAGCACTTCGAGCACGAGGCGCTGCTCGCGCGGCAGCATCGCCAGCAGCACCGGCAGCGTCGCCGCCGCCTGCTCCCGGTCGAGCACCGCCGACGACGGGTCGCCCCCCTCGGCGCGGTGCGGCTGCTCATGCGATTCATGCAGCTCACCGACCGGCGTCGCGCGGTTGGCTCGGCGTCGCCGAGCGGCACTGAGGGCCTCGTTGACCGTGATGCGGTGCAGCCACGTCGACACCTTCGCCTGCCCCTTGAACGTGGCCGCGTTCTTGAGCACGCGCAGCCACACCTCCTGCACCACGGCCTCCGGGTCCGGCTCGGACCACGACACGCACCGGACCAGCCTCAGCAGCAGCCGCTGGTAGCGATGCACCAGCACCGCAAGCGCATTGGCGTCCCCTGCGACGTAGTCCGCGAGCAGCTCGGCATCGGTACGGGTATCGGTGCGCGGGTCCTGGGTGGGCGGGATGGTCATGATCGCCTCCGACCGAGAAAGGGTCGGGGCTGGTGGGCCCCGGAGCGGTGGGCGGAGGCGCTTGCCGCCTCCACCGCCCGAAGGGCGCCGAGCGGGCCGCCGAGGCTCGCGGTCAAGGGCCAGCCGGAGCCAGCGGAGTCCGGTCGCGCAGCGACGCGCAGCGCCCTTGATCAACGTCAGAAGCCGAACGCAAGAGGTGATCTCACGTAGGCCGTGCCTCGGCGGGCCCGGTGCCCATCGGGCGAAGGCGTTCTGTGCCTTCGCCCCGGGGGCGCCGCGTCCGCCCGTGGAGGCTCACCAGCAAGGGTCGAAGAGCAGAAGATCTCTCGGGCCGCGCCCGACGATCAGCAGCGGCCGGCCCGTAGGGCCGTCGATACGGCGCGGCCCGAAGATGTTCTGCATGCCCTTGCTGGTGAGGGACGGGCGGATCAAGCTTCCGGGCCCGATAGGAGACAGCGCCGCCGAAGGCGGCTCCGTGGGGTTCTTGGCCATGCGGCCTTGAGCCGCTGGCAGCGGAAGTCCTGTGCGTCTGACTGATCGCGGATGTGGCTTGGAGGCACGGCGCGTTGCACGCCAGTCCGGCGTCAGGTTCCGACGATGGCTCACCAGTGGTGGCGCAGGATGCGAGTCAGTGCGTCCTGCACGGTCGCGAGGTGTTCGGGACCCAGTAGCGCTTCGAGCTGGCGCTCAAGGCCGGCGATGACCTCGACGCTGGCGTCGATGCAGGCTCTGCCGCGCTCGGTGAGGGTCACCAGCTTTGCGCGACCGTCGGTGGGGTCGGGGCGCCGGGTGACGTAGCCGAGGCGGACCAGGTCGTCGACGAGGTCCTTCATCGCTTGGGGTGTCATATTGGCGCGCTCGGCGAGCACGGTCAGCCGGGTGCCCTCGAGGTCGATGTGGGCGAAGACCCCGGAATGCGCTGGCCGCTGCGGGAACCCGGCGGCGATCACGCCGTCGACGATCTGGTGGCCGAGGCGGCTGTAGGCCTGCCCGAGCAGCGCCGCCGTATTGTTGGGCTGTTCAGGTGACGGTACTCGCTCGTCGTCACTCACAGTCTTAAGGTTGCCTTAACAGCCGGTCTTAGCTTGCGGCTTCTGCCGTCTGCGGCCTCGATCGCCACCCGCGACGTTGTGCCAGCCACCAGGAGTGAGCATGAACCCCACGTTCCGCGCCACCCGGACCTTCGCGCTGGTCGGCGTGGTGATCACCGTGCTTGCGGCGTTGTTCGCCGCCGTCGGCGCGCTGACCGGCTGGGAGCCCCCATGGGGGTTCCTGGCACAGGCCGTTATCCACCTCGGCGAGCTTGCCGTGGTGATCGCGGTCGCGCTCAGCGGCGCAGCCGGGCGTGGGTGGCTCGCCCGGATCGGCTTGGGTGCAGCGATCATCGGCCAGGTCCTGTTGGTCGCAGCTGAGCTGATCTATCCGGTCAGCCCGGACGTCGGTGATCAGATTTTCTATGTCGCGCCCCTGCTCAGCGCCATCGGCCTGATCCTGGCGGGGATCGCGGTGCTGAGCGCTCGCCGCTGGAGCGGGTGGCGCCGGTTCACCCCGATGCTGGTCGGACTGTGGTCGCTGGTCGTGCTCACCCCTGCCCTCATCGCCTCGGGTGGTCCCCCGGCCCCGCTCGCGCTGTGGGCCATCACGGGGTGGGAGCTGTGCTGGGTGGCACTCGGCGCCGCAGTCCTGACCGAGATCGTGGTGCCCGCTCGTCGACCCAGCACCGCAGCCCGGGTGAGCTGACCAGCGGACACGCCGCCTCAGCACCGGGCGACCTCGCGCCGCCCCAGCTGGTTGCCCCTTCCTCTTGATAGCCGTGCGCGTTGATAGCCGTTCGCGGCGCACTCGTGGTCCGGCCGCGCGCCTGACCAGCCCAGCCGGTGTGGGGTCCTCGCCCGGTCTGTTCGTCCCTGCATAGCGAGAAGCGAGGTCTCGGCGTCAGGTGATCGGGAGTCGCGAACGCCAGCCTCGGTAACGCGAAATCGGGCTTGGTGGAACAGACGGGCGAGTTGCTCATGATCAAGGGCGAGGTCCCTGCAGGGCCTCCCAGGGAGTGTGGAGCTCGCTCACCCAGCGACGCCGACCTCGGGGGTCGAGTCGCGGTCTGGGCCGGGCGTCGCGGGTCATGCAACGGCAGCTCCACGACCACCGGCAGCAGTCACGGCGGGCCGAAGACCGGCGGCGACCTCGCGGTTCCAGGGAGTACGGCGAACAACGACGGCGTGCAGCCAGCGCAGCAGGGTCGCAGCGCAGGCGGCGCGGGCCTGCTGGCCGGCGAGTCGGTTGTGCTCGCGGGTGGTCAGGTGCTCGTAGCGGGCGGCGAGCACCGGGTTGGCGTGCTGGGCGCCCCACACCGCCCGCCACGCTGCCGTGCGCAGCTCGCGCCGTCCGCGCCCGGAGAGCCGGGAGTGGCCGCGGTGTTCGCCGCTGGAGTCCTCGCGGGGGCACAGCCCGGCGTGCTTGACCAACGCCCTGGGGCTGGTGAACCGCGAGGGGTCGCCGGTCTCGGCGAGCACCGCGGCCGCGCCGACCACTGACAGGCCGGGAATCGTGGCGACCAGTGCGGTGAGCTCGAGCTGGTCGAGGACCTCGAGCATGCGGGTCTCGACGTCCTCGCGGTGCGCGCGAACGCGGCGCCAGTCCTCGATGACGAACCCGGCGCGCTCGAGCGCGCCGTGACGGTGTCCGACCAGCCCGACGGTGTCGCCCAGCGCGGCGAACACCGCAGTGACGATGCGCCCGCACACCCTCGTCACGCCCCACGCAGGCAGCTCCCGCCGCACGGCCGAGGCGAAGCGGATCGCGCCCATCCGACGGACCCGGGCCACGTCACCGTCCTCGGCGCGCCGCAATACGACCGTGATCGCCGCGCACCACGACGCGGACTCCAACGGTCGCGTTGCGGCCTCGAGCGCCGCCGGCCACACGCACTCCAGCAGGTCGCGCAGCTGCTGGCCGCAGGCAGTGGACTCCGTCAGCAGGCGGGTGCGACGCGCGCCGAGCTGACGCAGACGCGACCAGGTGTCGTCGCTGGTCTCTGGCTCGTAGCAGCGTAGCTGGGTGGTCAGCCGGGCGATCAGCATCGCGTCCTTGGGGTCGGACTTGTCCCAGGTCAGGTCTTCGCCCTCGCGGGCCCGCCACACCAGCAGGCCTTGCACGCACACCATGGTCAGGCCGCGTTCGGCGGCGAGCTTCTCGAGCACTTGCCAGCGGTGTCCGGTCGCCTCGCAGGCCACCGTGATCGAGGAGAACCCCGCGGCCTGGGCCTGCTCGAGCGCCCAGTCCAGCAGTGGGCCCAGCTGCCAGGCCCGGCACACCACAACGGCGGCGGGCCAGCACCCGCGAGTCGTGATCGGTCAGCGCCGCCGCCTGCTTGCGGTCGGCCAGGTCGATACCGAGCACCGCGTTCGACACCGGCACCAGGGCACGCAGCCGATCGAGGCGACGGTTGCGGTTGCGGTCACCGCGTGAGAGGCCACTAGTGCCGCGGCAAGGAACGTTGGCGCTGTAACCGAGGGCTTGATCAGGATCTTGAGGGGTTGGAGGCTGTCGCCCGGGAGGTGGGGCGATGGCACGGCCTGCAGAGGTGTTCGTCCGGGAACTGT
>NZ_BSTS01000047.1 GCF_030269665.1 Actinomycetospora sp. NBRC 106375 | reverse complement strand
CAAAAGGAGGCGCCACTCAAAGAAACCCCACGACACCACACACCCACACAAGGGCACGCAGCGCCGACGAGGACAAACACACCAAACATCGGCACACTGTTGAGTTCTCAAAGGACAACCACACGCGGTTCGCCGAGCCGTTCCCGACCGGTTTCCCGTGATGATCGATCGCCACCGTACCAGCGGGCCGAGGACCTGGCCTTCCGGAGGGCGACCTTTCTACCTTAGTTGTCTGCAGGGCCCGGGGACAACCCCTGACCGTGCGATGACCAGAACCCTACACACGCTCGAAACCGGCCCTCGCACGGGGGGTCGATCAGCGCGTCGGCGCTGGTCAGGACCAGGTTCCCGCGGCGAACACCGGGCAAACGGCCGGTGACCCGATCAGGCGCCGGCGAGCTCGACCCCGGCGGCATTGCGCTTGCCCCGGCGCAGGACGAGCCACCGGCCGTGCAGCAGGTCGCCGTCGGCCGGCTCCCAGTCCTCGGTCTCGACCTTGGTGTTGTTCACGTACGCACCGCCCTCGGCGACCGTGCGCCGCGCGGCGCCCCGGCTCGCGGACAGGCCGCTGCCCACGAGCAGGTCGACGATCGTCGGCTTCTCGTCGCGCGCGGTGGTGTAGGACGGGATCTCGGCGATGGCGGCCGCGAGCGTCCCGGCGTCGAGCTGCGCCAGTTCCCCGCGCCCGAAGAGCGCCCGGCTCGCCGCCTCGGCGCGTTCGACCTCCACCTCGCCGTGGACCATGCCCGTCACCGACCGGGCCAGGGCCCGCTGGGCCTCGCGCGCCTGCGGCATCTCCTCGGTGAGGCGCTCGAGCTCGGTGATCTCGTCGTGCGAGAGCCACGTGAACGCGCGCAGGTAGGTGCCCACCATCGCGTCCTCGGCCTGGATCCAGAACTGGTAGAAGGCGTACGGGCTGGTCAGCTCACGATCCAGCCACACGGTGCCGGACTCGGTCTTGCCGAACTTCGTGCCGTCGGCCTTCGTGATCAGCGGCGTGCCCAGGGCGTGCAGCGAGCGCCCTTCGACGCGATGGACCAGGTCCGTGCCGGCGGTGAGGTTGCCCCACTGGTCGCTGCCGCCGGTCTGGAGCGTGCAGCCGTAGCGGCGGAACAGCTCGAGGAAGTCGTAGGACTGCAGCAGCTGGTAGGAGAACTCGGCGTAGCTGATGCCCTCGTCGGACTCCATGCGGCGACTGACGGCCTCCTTGGCGAGCATGCGCCCGACCCGGAAGTGCTTGCCGACGTCGCGCAGGAAGTCCAGCGCCGAGAGGCCCTCGGTCCAGTCGAGGTTGTTGACCAGCAGTGCCGCGTTGTCGCCGCCGGAGAAGTCGAGGAACGGCCGCAGCTGCGCGCCCAGCTTGTCCACCCAGCCGGCGACGACGTCGCGGTCGTTGAGCGTGCGCTCCGAGGTCGGCTTCGGGTCGCCGATGAGCCCCGTCGCGCCGCCGACCAGGGCGATCGGACGGTGGCCCGCCCGCTGGAACCGCGCGAGCGTCAGCCACTGGAGCAGGTGCCCGATGTGGGCGCTCGGCGCGGTCGGGTCGATCCCGGAGTAGAGGGTGACCATCCCCGCGTCGAGGTCCCGGCGCAGCGCGTCGAGATCGGTGGTCTGGGCGATGAGGCCCCGCCAGGCGAGGTCGTCGAGGATGTGCGGCTCGGTCACGCTCGCCAGTCTGCCGAACGGGCTCACCAGTCCGGGCCGTCGGGCCGGGCGCGCCCGGCCTTGTACGGGGTGACCGCCCGCGACCCCGCGACCCAGAACCGCCATGGCCGTTCCTGGCCCGCGGCCACGCCGACGCGGGGGCCGGTCCGGACGTCGCCGTCGGGGACGGGGTCGCCGGCCTCGAGGCGGACCGGGGACGACGCCGCGAGGACGTCGACGCCGTTGGCCTCGCGCCCGATCCCGAGCAGGGCGCACAGCCGGGCGGGTCCCCGGGCGAGCTCGGCGTCACGGCCGCGCGCCGTCGGCCGCCGGGCGTGCGCCGCACCGACGTCCGAGACCACCTCACCGGCGCGCAGCAGCACCGCCCCGGCCACGCCCTCGGTGAGGCACACGACGTTCGCGCAGAAGTGCATGCCGTAGACGAAGTAGACGTACAGGTGCCCGGCCGGGCCCCACATCACGGCGTTGCGGTCGGTCTTCCCGCGGTAGCAGTGGGAGCCGGGGTCGTCGGCGCCCCGGTAGGCCTCGACCTCGACCAGCCGGACCCGGATCTCGCCCTGCGGGGTGTCCGCGGCGAGCACGCACCCGAGCAGCCGGCGGGCCGCGTCCAGCGGGTCGACGGCCAGCGCGTCCTGGTCCACGAGGGTCGGCGTCGTCATCGGAGCCGATCCTCCCCGGCGGGACGACGGATCAGCGTGGCGCCCCCGCGAGGTAGTCGGCCGCGCGGACGGGCCGCGGCTCGTCGTAGCCCGTCGGCAGGTGCACCCGGCCCTCCCCCGCGGTCCGGGCGTAGACGACCCAGGCGTGGAAGCCGAGGTACGCGCGCTCGTCGGCCTGCATCAGCCAGGCATAAGCGCGGACGGCGCGGACGTAGCGGTCGTCGTTGTTGTAGCGGTGCAGGGCGCGGTCCAGGCCGGCATCGGTGTCGCCGCCGTTGCTCTGCAGGTAGTGGGCGGCGCCGAGGATCGCGTCGTGCGGGTCGTGCACGTCGCCGCCGAGGCCGTAGCGCGCCCACGTGGACGGCATGAACTGCATCGGGCCCTGCGCCCCGGCTCCGGACGCCGCGGCGATGCGGCCCATGCGGGACTCGACGAGGTTGACCGCGGCGAGGACGTGCCAGGGCACCCCGAACCGGTCCTGCGCCTCGGCGTAGAACGCTCGGAGCTGCTCCGGAGGGAGCGGGTCGACCACGCGCCACGCCGGGAGGTCCTCGCCGAGCGGCCTCGTGTTCATGGCCAGGAGGTCCCGGCCGGCCCCGACGATCCGGTCGGTGGCCGCGGCGTGCCCCGGCGGGAGCGCGGCGAGGACCGGAGCGAGGAGGTCGGGGTGGAACGCGAGCTCCTCATACGCCACCTGCGCCGTGCGGCCCGCCGCCGCGACCGCGTCCGGTGACCGGGCGGGGTCGGCGACGGTGTCCCGGGCGGCGGCGAGGACAGCGGCGAGCGCGACCGGGTCCGACGGCACCACCGGACCGTGCGGGCCGACCGTGTCGGTGGGGACCGGCGGAGCCGACGCGACCGGCCCGGACGCCACGGCCGGCGGTGCCGGCGCCGCGGTGGGCGCGTCGGTGCAGCCGGCGAGCGCGGCGAGCAGGCCGACCACGACCACCACCCGCCACCCCGCGCGCATGAGATCCACCGTAAGCATCGGGGTGATCGAAGTACCGATACGGACGCTCAGCGTCCGTGACGGCGCTTCGCTGACACGTCAGCGGCGCTCGATCGGGCGGCCGGCCCAGGCGTGGGCCTCGATGGCGGCGGCGAAGACGCGGTCGAGCTGCTCGGAGACGCGCTTGGGGGCCGTCCCGCCGTGCGCGTCGCGCGAGGCGATCGAGCCCGCGACGGTGAGCACCGCGCGGACGTCCGGGGTGAGCGCGGGGTCGCAGTCGGCGAGCTCGGCGTCGGTCAGCTCGTCGAGCCCGACACCGCGGGCCTCGGCGGCGCGGACGGTCGCGCCCGCGGCGGCGTGGGCGCGGCGGAAGGGCACGCCCTGGCGCACCAGCCACTCGGCGAGGTCGGTCGCCAGCGTGAACCCGGCCGGGGCGAGCTCGGCGAGGCGGTCGGTGTGGAACGTCAGCGTCTTGACCATGCCGGCCATGGCCGGGAGCACCATCGCGAGCTGGGCCGCCGAGTCGAACAGCGGCTCCTTGTCCTCCTGCAGGTCGCGGTTGTACGCGAGCGGGAGGGCCTTGAGCGTGGCCATCAGCCCGGACAGGTTGCCGACGAGCCGCCCGGCCTTGCCGCGCGCGAGCTCCGCGACGTCCGGGTTCTTCTTCTGCGGCATGATCGACGACCCGGTCGACCAGGCGTCCGCGAGCGTCACGTACCCGAACTCCGCGGTCGCCCAGAGGATGACCTCCTCGGCGATCCGGGAGAGGTCGACCGCGATCTGGGCCAGCACGTAGGCGCCCTCGGCGGCGAGGTCGCGCGCGGCCGTGCCGTCGATCGAGTTGTCGACCGCGTCGACGAACCCCAGGTCGTGCGCCACGGCCGCCGGGTCGAGACCCAGCGACGTCCCGGCCAGCGCCCCCGACCCGTACGGCGAGTACGCCAGCCGCCGGTCGAGGTCGCGGCACCGGCCGACGTCGCGCAGCAGGGCCTGGGCGTGCGCCCCGAGGTGGTGGGCCAGCAGGACCGGCTGCGCGTGCTGGAGGTGTGTGCGCCCGGGCATGGCCGCGTCCGGGTGGGCGCGGGCCTGGATCAGCAGCGCGTCCACCACGCCCGCCACGCCGCGCACCACCTCCCGCAGCTCGTCGCGCAGCCACATCCGCAGCTGCGTGGCGATCTGGTCGTTCCGGGAGCGACCGGCGCGCAGCCGCCCGCCGACGTCCTCCCCCGCCCGCTCGATGAGCCCGCGCTCGAGGGCGGTGTGCACGTCCTCGTCGTCCTCGGCGGGCTGGAACGCCCCGGACTCCACGTCGTCGGCGAGCCGCCGCAGCCCGTCGAGCATGGCCTCGAGCTGGGAGTCGGTGAGCAGGCCCGCGCCGTGGAGCACGCGCGCGTGGGCCCGGGACCCGGCGATGTCGTACGGCGCGAGCACCCAGTCGAACTGCGTCGACTTCGACAGCGCCGCCATCACCGCGTCCGGGCCCGACGCGAACCGCCCGCCCCAGAGGGCGGAGCCCTCCGGCATCAGGCCTGGTCTCCCCACTTCAGATCACGCCGTGCGGCGATCTTCGAGGGCAGACCCCAGAGCTGGACGAAGCCCTTGGCCAGCGACTGGTCGAACAGGTCGCCCTCGTCGTAGGTGGCGAGGTTGAAGTCGTAGAGCGACTGCGCGCTGCGCCGCCCCGTCGGCACCGCCCGGCCGCCGTGCAGCGTCATCCGGATCTCACCGGTGACGTGCGCCTGGGTGGAGTCGACGAACGCGTCGAGGCTGCGGCGCAGCGGCGAGAACCACAGGCCGTCGTAGACCAGCTCGCCCCAGCGCTGCTCGACCTGGCGCTTGAACCGCGACTGCTCGCGCTCGAGCGTCACGTTCTCCAGCTCCTGGTGCGCGGTGATCAGCGCCAGCGCGCCCGGGGCCTCGTAGACCTCGCGGCTCTTGATGCCGACCAGGCGGTCCTCGACCATGTCGAGCCGCCCGATGCCCTGGGCGCCCGCGCGCTGGTTGAGCTGCTCGATCGCCTCGAGCACCGAGACCTTCTGGCCGTCGATCGTCACCGGCACGCCGGCCTCGAAGCCCACGACCACCTCGTCGGCGTCGCGCGGCTCGGCGGGGTTCGCGGTGTAGGAGTAGACGTCCTCGATGGGCCCGTTCCAGATGTCCTCGAGGAAGCCGGTCTCGACGGCGCGGCCCCACACGTTCTGGTCGATCGAGTACGGCGAGCGCTTGTTGACGTCGATCGGCAGCGAGCGCTCCTCGGCCCACCGGATCGCCTTCTCGCGGGTCCAGGCGAAGTCGCGGACCGGGGCGATGACGTCCAGATCGGGGGCGAGCGCGCCGACGCCGACCTCGAAGCGGACCTGGTCGTTGCCCTTGCCGGTGCAGCCGTGCGCGACGGTCGTCGCACCGTGGGCACGCGCGGCCTCGGCGAGGTGCTTGACGATCAGCGGGCGCGACAGCGCCGAGACCAGCGGGTAGCGGTCCATGTAGAGGGCGTTCGCGCGCATCGCCGGCAGGCAGTAGCCGTCGGCGAACTCGTCGCGGGCGTCGGCGACGGCCGCCTCCACCGCGCCGCAGTCGAGGGCGCGCTTGCGGATGACCTCGAGGTCCTCCCCGCCCTGCCCCACGTCGACGGCGACGGCCACGACCTCGCGCTCGGTCTCCTCGGCGATCCAGCCGATGGCGACCGAGGTGTCGAGACCCCCGGAGTACGCCAGCACGATCCGCTCGCTCACTGCTCTCTCTCTTCCTGCTCGTTCATGTCGGGGGTGGACGACCGCGGCGTCGTCCTGGTGCTCAGGGTCCGCAGCCGGGCTGCGAGACCGGCCCCGTCGAGGGGCTCGCGGGCGACGACGAGCACCGTGTCGTCGCCGGCGATCGTGCCGACCACCTCCGCCAGCGCCGCCCGGTCCAGCGCGCTGGCCAGGTAGTGCGCGCCCCCGGGCGGGGTGCGCAGCACCGCGAGGTTGCCGGAGTGGTCGGCGGAGACCAGCAGCTCGGCGAGCAGCCGGGACAGTCTGTCGGTGCCGCCCACGACGCCGCGCACCGGGCTGCCGTCGTCGGGCACCACGTAGCGCCCGACGCCGCCGTCGGCGCCGCGCAGTTTGACGGCCCCGAGCTCGTCGAGGTCCCGCGAGAGTGTCGCCTGCGTGACCTCCACGCCCTCGTCGGCGAGCAGCGCGGCCAGTTCGGCCTGGCTGTGCACCTCCCGCTCGGTCACCAGCGCGACGACGCGCGCCTGGCGCGCCGCACGGCTGGTGATGCCCTTCGCGGTCTCGGTCACCGCGAGTGCTCCAGCAACCACGTCAGCACGGCCTTCTGGGCGTGCAGGCGGTTCTCGGCCTCGTCCCACACCGCCGACGCCGGGCCGTCGATCACCTCGGAGCTGATCTCGTCGCCGCGGTGCGCGGGCAGGCAGTGCAGGACCGTGACGTCCGGGCGGGCGCGGGCGACCGCGGCGCCGTCGAGCCGGTAGGGCACGAGCGACGCGCGGTCGCGCCCGTCGGACTCCTGGCCCATCGAGGTCCAGGTGTCGGTGACGAGCACGTCGGCGCCCTCGGCGGCACCGGGGTCGTCGGTGACGGTGACCGAGCCGCCGGTGGCGGCCGCCCGCTCCCGGGCGGCGCGCACCACGTCCTCGGCCGGCGTGAAGCCGGTCGGCGCGGCGACGCGGACGTGCATCCCGGCCGTGACCCCGCCCAGCAGCAGCGAGTGGGCCATGTTGTTGGCGCCGTCGCCCAGGTAGGTCAGGGTCAGGCCCGCGGTGCGGCCGTGGCGCTCGACGATCGTCTGCAGGTCGGCGAGGACCTGGCAGGGGTGGAACCCGTCGGTGAGCGCGTTGACCACCGGCACGGTCGCGTGTGCGGCCATCTCCTGGATGCGCGCCTCGCTGCTGGTGCGCCAGACGATCGCGTCGACGTAGCGTGACAGGACCCGCGCGGTGTCGCCGATCGTCTCCCCGCGCCCGAGCTGGGCGTCCCGCCCGTCGATCATGACCGGCGTGCCGCCGAGCGCGGCGACGCCGACCTCGAACGACACCCGGGTGCGGGTGGAGCTCTTGTCGAAGATGACCGCCACGGCCCGCGGGCCCGCGAGGGGGCGCCGGCCGAACGGGTCGGTCTTCATCGTCGCGGCCAGCTCGAGCACCTCGGCCTGCTCGGCGGGCGCGAGGTCGTCGTCGCGCAGGAGGTGGCGGGTGCGCGCGGCCACCGTCGGGAGCGTCACGGTCACGACCCGGCCGCCTCGGCCGCCGCCGCACCCTGGTCGAGGACCTCGGGCAGCGCGGCGACGAAGCCGTCGAGCTGGGCGTCGGTGACGACGGCGGGCGGGGCGAGCCGCAGGCGCCCGGGCACGGCGTTGTTGATCAGGTAGCCGGCGTCGCGGGCGGCCGCCGTGACCTGCGTCGAGACGGGCTCGCGCAGCGCGACGCCGACCAGCAGGCCGGCCGCGTCGACGCCGTCGACCAGCGGGTGGTCGAGCTCGCCGAGGCGCCGGCCCAGATCCTTGCCGATCTCCTCGGCGCGGTCGAGCAGGCCGTCGGCGACGATCGTGTCGAGGACCGCGAGCGCCGCGGCGCAGGCGATCGGGTTGCCGCCGAAGGTGGTGCCGTGCTGGCCGGGCCCGAGCAGGTCGCCCGCCGGGCCGACACCGATGCACGCGCCGATCGGCAGGCCGCCGCCGAGGCCCTTGGCCAGCGTCACGACGTCCGGCGTGATGCCCGCGCGCTGGTGGGCGAACCAGACGCCGGTGCGCCCGGTGCCGGTCTGCACCTCGTCGAGGACCAGCAGCGCGCCGTGCTCGGTGGTGATCTCCCGGGCCGCTTGCAGGTAGCCCTCGGGCGGCACGATCACGCCGGCCTCGCCCTGGATCGGCTCGAGGAACACCGCAGCGGTCTCGTCGTCGACCGCGGCGCGCAGGGCGTCGGCGTCGCCGTAGGGCACGAACTCGACTCCGGGCACCAGCGGCTCGAACGGCTCCCGCTTGGCGGGCTGGCCGGTGAGGGCGAGCGCGCCCATCGTCCGGCCGTGGAAGCCGCCCTCGGTCGCGATGACCTTCGTGCGGCCGGTGCGGCGCGTGATCTTCAGGGCGGCCTCGTTGGCCTCGGCGCCCGAGTTGCACAGCAGCACGCGACCCTCGTGGCCGAGCAGGCCCAGCAGGCGCTCGGCGAGCTCGACGGCGACGGGGTTGATGACGAGGTTCGACGTGTGGCCCAGCGTCGCGACCTGGCGGGAGACGGCCTCGACGATCGCCGGGTGGGCGTGGCCGAGGAAGTTCACCGCGATCCCGCCGAGCAGGTCGAGGTACTCGCGGCCGTCGGCGTCCCACACCACCGCGCCCTCGCCGCGCACGAGGCTGATCGGCGGGGTGCCGTAGTTGTCCATGAAGGACCCGACCCATCGGGAGCGGAGGTCCTCGCTGGTGACGGTCATGTCTAGGCCTCCTTCCCGTCGGAGGGGACGACCATCGTCCCCACCCCTTCGCTGGTGAACACCTCGAGCAGCACCGAGTGCGCGACCCGCCCGTCGATGACGTGGGCGCGCGGCACGCCGCCGCGCACGGCCCGCAGGCAGGCCTCCATCTTCGGGATCATCCCGCTGGCCAGGCTCGGCAGGAGCGTCTCCAGCTCGTCGTCGTCGATCTGGGAGCGCAGGCTCGAGCGGTCCGGCCAGTCGGTGTACAGCCCCTCGACGTCGGTGAGGACGACGAGCTTGCGCGCCCCGAGCGCCTCGGCCAGGGCGGCGGCGGCGGTGTCGGCGTTGACGTTGTGCACGACGCCGTCGGCGTCCGGTGCGACCGTCGAGACGACCGGGATGCGCCCGCCGGCGACGAGGTCGAGCACGGCGGCCGGGTTGACGTCGACGACGTCGCCGACGAGCCCGACGTCGACCTGCTCGCCGTCGACGGTCGCGGTGCGCCGCGCCGCGGTGAACAGGCCGGCGTCCTCGCCGGAGAGCCCGACCGCGTAGGGGCCGTGGGCGTTGACGAGCCCGACGAGCTCACGGCCGACCTGGCCGACGAGCACCATCCGGACCACGTCCATCGTCTCGGGCGTCGTGACCCGCAGGCCTCCGCGGAACTCGCCCTCCATGCCGAGCCGGGTGAGCATGCTCGTGATCTGCGGGCCGCCGCCGTGCACCACCACGGGGCGGATGCCGGCGACGCGCAGGAACACCATGTCCTCGGCGAACGCGCGCCGCAGGGCGTCGTCGGTCATGGCGTTGCCGCCGTACTTGACCACCACCACGGCGTCCTGGAAGCGCTGCAGCCAGGGCAGCGCCTCGGCCAGCACGCCCGCCTTCGCGGCGGCCGACTGGTACCGGTCGGGGACGTCGGGCGGGACGGGGATGGAGGTCACGGCGTTCTCGAGGGCGCTCACGTGGAATACGCGCTGTTCTCTTCGACGTAGGCGTGCGACAGGTCGGTCGTCAGGACCGTGGCCTGCCCGTCGCCGAGGCCGAGGTCGACGTCGACGGTGATCTCCGGGCCGGACAGGTCGGCCTTGCCGCGGTCGCCGACCGCGGTCGCCGCCTCGCAGAGCAGGACGCCGTTGACGGTGACGGCGAGGTACTCCGGGTCGACCTGCGCCTCGCTCGCGCCGACCGCGGCGGCGATCCGGCCCCAGTTCGGGTCGGAGCCGAAGAGCGCGGTCTTGACCAGGCTGTCGCGGGCGATCGCGCGGGCGCCGACGAGGGCGTCGTGGTCGTCGCGGGCTCCCGTCACGGTGACGGCGATCCGCTTGGTGACGCCCTCGGCGTCGGCCTGCAGCCCCCGGGCGAGGTCGGCGCAGACCTCGGTGACGACCTCGGTGAACGCGTCGGCGTCGGCCTCGACCCCGGAGGCGCCGGAGGCGAGCAGGAGCACCGTGTCGTTGGTGCTGGTGGAGCCGTCGATGTCGAGGCGGTCGAAGGTCCGTGCGGTGGCGGCACGGAGCGCGGCGTCGGCGGTGGCGGCGTCCACCACCGCGTCCGTCGTGACCACGACCAGCATCGTCGCGAGGGTCGGCGCCATCATCCCGGCGCCCTTCGCGAACCCGCCGACCGTCCAGCCGTGACGGCTCGCGGCGGCCTGCTTGTCGACGGTGTCGGTGGTGAGGACGGCCGTCGCCGCCCGGGTGCCGGCGTCCTCGCCGTCGGCGAGCTCGGACGCGGCGTCGTCGACGCCGTGCAGGAGCTGCTCGAGGGGCAGCCGCTCGCCGATGAGACCCGTCGAGCAGACGGCGACCTCGATGGCGCCGCAGCCGAGGACGTCGGCGACCTTCTCGGCGGTGCGGTGGGTGTCGCCGAACCCGTCGGGCCCGGTGCAGGCGTTGGCGCCCCCGGCGTTGAGCACGACAGCGCGGAGGTTCTGCTCGGTGAGCACCTGCTGCGACCACAGCACCGGCGCAGCCTTGACCTGGTTGCGGGTGAAGACGCCGGCCGCGACCTGCTGCGGGCCGTCGTTGACGACGAGCGCGAGGTCGGGGCGCTCCCCGTGCGCCCGCAGTCCGGCGCGGACGCCCGCGGCCCGGAAGCCCTGGGGTGCGGTGACGCTCACGGGGCCATTCCTGTCGTCGGGAGACCGAGGGTCTCGTCGAGGCCGAGGGCGAGGTTGACCGACTGGAACGCGCCGCCTGCCGTGCCCTTGGTGAGGTTGTCGATGGCGGCGGTGACCACGAGCCGGGCGGCGTCCGGGTCGACCGCGACCTGGATCTGCACGCTGTTCGAGCCGACCACGGACTTGGTCTGCGGCTGGACGCCGGCGGGCAGCAGGTGCACGAACGGCTCGGCGTCGTAGGCCTTGGCGTAGGCCTCGCGGGCCTGGTCGCAGGTGATGTTCTCGTCGGCGAGCGGGGCGCTCGCGACGGCGAGGATGCCGCGGGGCATCGGCGCGAGGACCGGGGTGAACGACACCCGCACGGGCTCCGGGCTGACCGTCGCCAGGTTCTGGACGATCTCCGGGGTGTGCCGGTGGCCCCCGCCGACGCCGTAGGCCGTGGCGGAGCCCATGACCTCGGACCCGAGCAGGTGGGGCTTCGCGCTCTTCCCGGCGCCGGACGTGCCGGAGAAGGCGACGATGCTGACGTCGTTGCCGACGAGCCCGGCGGCGAGCGCGGGGAACGCCGCGAGCGTGCTCGCGGTCGGGTAGCAGCCGGGGACGGCGATGCGGTGCGTGTTCTGCAGGCGGGCGCGGGCGCCGGGCAACTCGGGCAGGCCGTACGGCCACGACCCGGCGTGCTCGCCGCCGTACCAGCGCTGCCAGGCGGCGGGGTCGACGAGCCGGTGGTCGGCGCCGCAGTCGACGACGAGCACATCGTCCGGCAGCTGCGCCGCGACCTCCGCCGACCGACCGTGGGGCAGCGCCAGGAACACGACGTCGTGCCCGGCGAGCTCCTCCGGGGTGGTCGCGGCGATCGTCCGGTCGGCGAGGGTGGGCAGGTGCGGCTGGTGGGCCCCGAGCGGGGTGCCCGCCGACTCCCCCGCCGTCACCGCCCCGATCTCGACCTCGGGATGGCTCAGGGCGAGCCGCAGCACCTCACCCCCGACGTACCCACTGGCTCCGGCCACGGCGACGCGCATACGAATGAGTATGCATGTCATCGAAAACCCATGCAACGTGAGCTGATCACCGTCGCGGGCGGCGCAGGTCCCAGTCGTAGGGGATCGTCTCCTCCGGAGCGAGATCGCGCCAGCGTCGCCGCAGCTCGCGCAGCTCGCCGACCGCGGTCGCCGCCCGGTCCGCCGGGTACGGGCTCGCACCCGTGCGGGTGATGCCCCAGGCCTCGTCGAGGGCGGCCTTCGTCGCCGGGCCGTCGCGGTCGATCGACTGCTGGAGGACCCCGACGACCGTCTCCGCGAGCCGCAGCTGCTCGGCGTTCTCCCGGCGGATCGCGTCGGACTTCCGCTGGCGGTCGTGGCGCAGCGTGCCGCTGACGACCTCGACGCTGTCGAACACCGCCCCCGCCGCGATCGAGCCCCAGAGGCCGCCGGTCAGGCCCAGCGCCCGCTCGCCGACGAGGTGGACGGCGTCGTGCGGGACCTCGCCGGTGCGGTCGTAGGACCGCAGGCGCAGCCGGACGCCGTCGTCCCGGTCGATCAGCGCGAGCGACCCCCCGTCGGGACGCTTCGAGAACTCGACGTGCACGGGGTCATGCGATCACCCGCGGCGCGCCCGGCGCAGCCCGGTTTCCGCGATCACGGGGTCCGGCGCGAGCGGGGGTCGAACGGTTACTGGCTGGTATCGCTCGCCTGGCGAGGGATACCAGCCAGTAACCACTGATCGGGCGCGCGCGAGACCCCGGGGCGGGAGATCAGGAGCACGTCGTCGACGTCGACGGGCGGGCGGATTCAAGGGGCTGTCGCAACACCTCGTCTGAGCTAGGGGTGAGTGTGATGGGTCGTGCGCGGGCGTTGCGGGGGCAAGTGCGCGAGTTCTGGCGTGCCCGGCTGGAAGGGCTGGAGCACGAC
>NZ_BSTS01000046.1 GCF_030269665.1 Actinomycetospora sp. NBRC 106375 | reverse complement strand
TCAGCCCACGCCTCGACCTCGGCCACACCGACATCGTCGCCCACCGGCCAGACAAGATCTCATCCGACCGTCCCGACCAAGCCGACACGCCCAACAAGCCACCCATAAATCAGGCTGTAGTACTAGGCCGCGCTACAGCGCCCCCAGGGCGAACCCCCGGTAGTTCTCCGCGAGCGCCCGCCGGGCCGATTCGGAGGCCTCGATGAGGTGCAGGTGCGACAGCGCCAGCCGCTCGTCGAACGGGTCGCCGTCCGGGTCGACGTGCAGCATCGTCGTCATCGTCCAGGAGAAGTGCGACGCCCTCCACACGCGGCGCAGCGCGCTGTCGGAGTAGGCGTCGATCAGGGTCTCGTCCTTGGTCGCGAACCACTCGCCCAGCGCCTCGGCCAGCACGCGGACGTCGGCGACGGCGAGGTTGAGGCCCTTGGCGCCGGTGGGCGGCACGATGTGCGCGGCGTCGCCGGCGAGGAAGAGCCGCCCGTGGCGCATCGGCTCGGTGACCATGCTGCGCATCGGCGTCACCGACTTGTCGGTGACCGGTCCGCGCGCGAGCGTGAAGGAACCGTCGTCGAGCGCGAAGCGCACCGACAGCTCGTCCCAGATCGCCTCGTCCGCCCAGTCGGCGGCGTCGGCGCCGTTGGGCACCTGGATGTAGGCGCGGGTGACGGTCGGCGAGCGCATCGACGCGAGCGCGAAGCCGGTGCGTCCGCGGGCGTAGATGAGCTCGTGGGACGACGGCGCGACGTCGGCGAGGATCCCCAGCCACGAGTACGGGTAGATCCGCTCGAAGCGGCGCACGAGGCGCTCCGGGATCGCGCGGCGCGCCGGACCGTAGGAGCCGTCGGCGCCGACGACGACGTCGGCGTGCAGCACGTGCTCGCGACCGTCGTGCCGGTAGCGGACCCGGGGCGCGTCCGTCTCGACGTCCTCGACCGCGAGCACCTCGGCGTCGAACAGCAGCGGCTCGCCCTGGACCAGCCGCAGCGCGATGAGGTCCTTCGTCACCTCGGTCTGCGCCCAGATCATGACGCGCTCGCCGGTGAGCTCCTGCATGTCGACCCGGACGCCGCGCCCGGAGAAGCGCACCTCGAAGCCGTCGTGCGGGAGACCCTGGGCGTCCATGCGCGCGTCGGCACCGACCTCGCGCAGCGCCTCGACGGTGCCGTGCTCGAGGATGCCCGCCCGCTGGCGGGTCTCGACGCGCTCGCGCGGGCGCGCCTCGAGCACCACCGCGTCGACGCCCCGGAGGCGCAGCAGGTGGGACAGCATCAGGCCTGCGGGCCCGGCCCCGACGATCGCGACCTGGGTCCGCTCCGGCACGGGGCTCACTGCGCTCACTGCGCTCACAGTGGCGTCTCGGTCGTGGCGGGCGGCGCGCCCGAGCCCCGGGTGGACAGGTCCAGGAAAACGGTCTCGCCGGGCCCCTGCATGCGCACGTCGAAGCGGTAGCCGGGGCCGGTCGGCCCGCCGTCGGGGACGGCGATCAGCGTGGCGCGCCGCTCCTCGTCGAGCGCCGCGAGCAGCGGGTCGGCGGCGTTCGCCTCCACGTGGTTCGGGAAGTAGACGCGCGTGAACAGGTGGTGCAGCAGCCCCCGGGCGAACACCGTCACGGCCAGGTGCGGGGCGTGCGGCGCGTCGGACGGCGCGGCGGGACGCAGGGTGCGCAGCGTGTAGTCGCCGGCGCGGTTCGTCGCGACGCGGGCGAAGCCGGTGAACGTGCGCCCGTCGCGCTGCATCGAGCCGGGACGGGTCGGCAGGCGCCCGTCGGGGCCGGTCTGCCAGAACTCCAGGAGCGCGTCGGGCACCGGCGCCCCGGCGCCGTCGCGCACCGTGCCGTTCAGCGTGATCGCGCCGGGCGTGCCGGCGGGGACGACGTCGCCGCCGCCCTCGAACGGCAGCCCGAAGGCGAAGAAGGGCCCGACGGTCTGGGAGGGCGTGAGGTCGAGCATCAGACTCCGTCCGGGTCCTGCGGCGTGGCGTGGGCGCCGTCGAGCACGATGTCCCAGCGGTAGCCCAGGGCCCACTCTGGCTCGGTGACGTCGTGGTCGTAGGCCGCGATCAGCCGCTGCTGGGCCTTCTCGTCGGTGACCGACTGGAAGATCGGATCGAGGCCGAACAGCGGGTCGCCCGGGAAGTACATCTGCGTCACCAGCCGCTGGGTGAACGCCGTCCCGAACAGCGAGAAGTGGATGTGCGCGGGGCGCCAGGCGTTGGTGTGGTTGCGCCACGGGTAGGCGCCCGGCTTGATCGTGACGAAGCGGTAGCGGCCCTCGTCGTCGGTGAGCGCGCGTCCGCCGCCCGAGAAGTTCGGGTCGAGCGGGGCGGGGTGCTGGTCGCCGTCGTGGCGGTAGCGCCCGGACGCGTTGGCCTGCCAGATCTCGAGGAGCTGGTTGCGGACGGGACGCCCGTCGCCGTCGAGGACCCGGCCGGTGACGATGATCCGTTCACCGAGGGGGTCGCCGGTGTGGTGCCGGGTGAGGTCGGCGTCGATCGGGGCCACGTCGGCGGGGCCGAACACCGGCGCGGTGAGCTCGGTGAGGCTCGGCGGCGCGACGACCAGGGGCCGCTGCGGCGACCGCAGCGCGGTGCTGCGGTAGGGCCGGTAGGCGCGGTCGGGGTGGCCGTCGGGCTGTGGCGGCGCGGCGGCCGCCTCGGCGATCTCGACGGAGACCTCTCGCTGTGTGGCGGGCTGCGGCGATGCGGTCACCGGACCAGGGTGCCTGCTGGCCGGGGCGTGCCAGAATCGAGCTTCCGGCCACCGGAAGGAGCCCAGGGTGAGCCCATCGCGGGGCGGCCAGAGCGGGCCGTCGGTCACCGGACGCGTGCTCGGGATCCTCTCCGCCTTCGGGCCGTCGGCCGAGGCCCTCACGCTGTCGGGCATCGCCCGCGCCGCCGGGCTGCCGCTGTCGACCGCGCACCGCCTCGTCGGCGAGCTCGCGACCTGGGGCGCGCTCGAGCGCGGCGAGGACGGGCGCTACCGCATCGGGCTGCGGCTCTGGGAGGTCGGCGCCCTCGCCCCGCGGAGCCTGGGCCTGCGCGAACGCGCGATGCCCTACCTCGAGGACCTCTACGAGGCGACGCGGCAGAACGTGCAGCTCGCGGTCCGTGACGGGCACGAGGTCGTCTACGTCGAGCGGCTGGCGCACCCGGAGGCGGTGCGCGTCTTCAGCCGCGTCGGCGGGCGGATGCCGCTGAACGCCACGGGCGTCGGTCAGGTGCTGCTCGCGTTCGCGCCGGCGGCCGTGCAGGAGGACGTGCTCGCCGGCCCGCTCACGGCGCTCACCCCGCGCACGATCACCGACCCGCACGAGCTGCGGCGCGTGCTCGCCGCCGTCCGGCGGGAGGGCGTCGCGGTGTGCGACGGGATGGTCGACCTGCTCTCGCTCTCCGTCGCCGCCCCGGTGCGCGGGGAGGACGAGCGGGTCGTGGCGTCGCTGTCGGTGGTGGTGCCGAGCACCGGCGCCGAGCCGCGCACGATCGTCCCGGCCGTGCGGGCGGCCGCCCGCGGCATCTCCCGCGCCCTCGGCGCACCGTCCGCGCGGCGGCGTCCGGCCGGGGTGATCACGCCGCTGCCGACGGCGACCGACGACCCCGCCCTTGGCGCCGAGCGGGGCGCGTGACCGGTTCGATCACCGATCGTTGGTCCGTTCGGGCGCCGACGGCCGACTCCTGGTCCTCGCACCCGCGACGGGAGGTCGGCGGATGGGACTCGGGCGCCGCATGTGGGGAGTGCTCCTCGGGGTGCTGCTCGTCCTGGTCGCCCTCGCGGCGCCCGCCCTGGCGAACCCCGGCCCACAGCTGCCGCTGCCGGTCCCCCAGCCGGCGCGCGACTACGCCCCGCTCGACCGGCCCGGGCCGGCGCTCGACGTCGCGCAGGAGAAGCTGGACGGGTCGCTCGACTGCTCGCCCGACGTCGACGACGGCGGCCGTCCCCCGGTCCTGCTCGTCCCCGGCACGACACTGACCGCCGAGGAGAACTTCTCCTGGAACTACGAGCGCGCGTTCGCCGCCGCGGGCCGCCCGTACTGCGCGGTCACGCTGCCGAACCACGCCATGAGCGACATCCAGGTCTCCGCGGAGTACGTCGTCGCGGCGATCCGCGCGATGCACGAGCGCAGCGGGCAGCACGTGGCCGTCGTCGGGTTCAGCCAGGGCGGCATGATCGGGCGCTGGGCGCTGCGGTTCTGGCCGGACACCCGCGACCAGGTCGGCGAGATGATCGGCATCGATCCGTCGAACCACGGCACCCTCGACGCCTACCCGGTGTGCGCGGCGGCGGGCTGCGCGCCCGCGTTCTGGCAGCAGCAGACGCTCTCGGCGTTCACGACGGCGCTCAACTCGGGCACCGAGACGTTCGCGGGCATCGACTACACGCAGATGTGGACGCCGACCGACGAGGTCGTCGTGCCCAATCTCGGCCCGCGGCCGAGCTCCCAGCTGACGACGGGCGCGGGCCGGCGCGCCAACATCTCGACCTTCGACGTCTGCCCCGGCCACGTCGCCGAGCACCTGTCGATGGGCTCGTTCGACGCCGTCGCCTACGCCCTGGTGATCGACGCTCTCGACCACGACGGCCCGGCGAAGGCCTCGCGGGTCGACCGCGCGGCGTGCCTGGCGCCGTTCCACGAAGGCGTCGACCCGGCGACCTTCCCGGCCCGCCTCGCGACCTACACCGCGGGGATCGGGGCGCAGGTGGCGCTCTACCCGCACGTGCTCGCCGAGCCGGCGCTGAAGCCGTACGTGCTCGCCGGTGGCTGACGCCAGGTGAGCAGTTCGGGCGGCGATCGCCGTCCGAACTGCTCACCTGCGCGGAGCGCACCGAGCGTGTGGCGTGGACGACACTCCGTGGCAGCGGTGGGACTCCGCAGACGCTCCACGGCCTACCGACGTGCAACAACCGGGTGAGCGCCGAGCGGCCGTCGGACGAAGCGCACCCGGCCGTCGCGGGACAGCTCCGTGGCCCGGGGAGCGGGGGTCGGCGAGCCCGTGTCAGGGTTGCCTCACCGGCCACCGGCCGGCTGGTCGGCGAGTCCGTCGGCCAGGACCGCCCGCCCCTCGGGAGCTCCCCCGCATGACGTCCGGTCCGGCCTCACCGCCCGCCGACCCGCCCGCCGATCTCGCGACCGATCCCTCCGCGGAGAAGCCGGCCGACCTCAGCGACCACCGCCGGCACATCGCCCCGCACGTGATGGTCTACGTGTTCGCGTTCGTGCCGTTCGTGGCCCTCGTCGCGGCCGTGCCGCTCGCGTGGGGCTGGGGTCTGTCGTGGCTCGACGTCGGCCTGACCGCCGCGTTCTACGTGCTGACGATGCTCGGGGTCACCGTCGGGTTCCACCGGTACTTCACCCACGGCGCCTTCCGCGCGCGGCGCGCGCTGCGGATCGCGCTCGGCATCGCCGGCAGCATGGCCGTCCAGGGCCCGATCCGGCACTGGGTCGCCGACCACCGCCGCCACCACGCGTTCGCGGACAAGGAGGGCGACCCGCACTCGCCCTGGGCGTTCGGGACGTCGCCGGTCGCGCTGGTGCGCGGGTTCTGGCACGCGCACATGGGGTGGATGTTCGAGCGGTCCCTGACCAATCAGCAGCGCTTCACCCCCGACCTGCTCGCCGACCCGGACATGCGCTTCGTGCACCGCGCCTTCACGTGGCTCACGGTGGCGAGCCTCGCGGCGCCGCCGGTCATCGGCGGGCTCGTGACATGGTCATGGTGGGGAGCGGTGACGGCGTTCTTCTGGGCGAGCCTCGTGCGCGTCGGCATGACCCACCACGTCGCGTGGTCCACCAACTCGATCTGCCACCTCGTCGGCGAGCGACCCTGGGGCGCACGCGACCGCTCGACCAACGTCTGGCTGCTCGCGATCCCGAGCATGGGCGAGTCCTGGCACAACCTGCACCATGCCGACCCGACCTCGGCCCGCCACGGCGTCGGTCGCGGCCAGCTCGACATCTCGGCGCGCACCATCTGGGTCTTCGAGAAGCTCGGGTGGGTCAGCAACGTCAAGTGGCCGACCGCGCGCCGTCTCGACCGCCTCGCGGCGCGGGCCGCCTGAGCGCGTCCTCGATCAGAAGTCCGGCCCGAAGTCGGTCGGCATGCCGTGGGCGGCCGGCACCCGCTGAAGGTGCACCCGCCGCGAGAACCGGATGACCGGCCGGATGAGCAGCTCGACGCTGCCGACGACGAAGAACCATGTCCCGACGTAGGTCGTCTCGGCGGAGAAGAACAGGATGCTCCCGATGAGGAACCACAAGCCGATGAGGATGTCGTTGACGATCGAGAGGACCTCGTAGCGACGCCGTACGACGAGCTCCTCGTGGCCCACCTTGTAGACGAGGGGCGGGAGGTGGGGAGGGTCGAGCCCGTCGCCGCTGCCGCCGCTGCCGTGCCGGCCCGTGCTGCTCCCGCCCGCTGCGCTCATGGGTCCAGCCTGCCCCCTGTGCGAGCGACCGCTCAGGAGCGCGCGCCGAGCGTGCGTGCGTGACGCTCGGCCGTGTCGGCGTCCTCGGCGGCGCGGTCGGCCTCCCGGCGGCGGGTGTCGCGCTCGCGGGCGGCGGTGTCCGCCCGCTCCCACGCCTCCCGGCGGGAGTCCTCCGCGGCCTCGAGGCGGGCGCGCAGGTCGCTGACGGTCGTGTCGGCCTCCTGCGCCTCGCCGGTCGCGGCGTCCGCGTCCTCGGAGGCCTGCTGTGCGGCGTCGGCGGCCGCATCGGCCCGCTCCCGGGCCTCGCGCGCGGCCGTCTCCGCCCGTTCCCGCTCCTCGCGCTCGCGGCGCTCCCGCTCGGCGCGCTCGCGTTCCTCCTGCTCGGCGCGCTCGCGTTCCTCGCGCTCGCGGGTCTCCTGGTCGTCGCGCACGTCGAGGGCGTCGTCGTCCTCGTCGTCGGTGTCGTCCGTGTCGTCGATCTCGTCGGTGTCGTCGGGTGCGGGGGCCGGCGGGCGGGTCGGTCGACGGTCGGGGCGGCGGCGCGTCGGGCGTGACGGCGCCGCGGTGCGCGCCGGGCGGGCGCCGGACGCGGGACCGCCCAGGGCGGCGCTGATCCCGCCCTCGCCGAGGCCCGGTCCCGCCTCCATCCCGCCGGCGAGCTGGCCGCCCGCGAGGGCCCGGGCGGCGGCCGGGTCGGCGAGCGCGGCGCCGATGGTGCGCTCCAGCTCGCGGACCGCGGGGTCGCCGAGACGGACGGCCTCCTCGCGGGCGATCCGCCGGCCCCGCTCGACCAGCGCGTTGATCAGCCCGTGGCGCTGGCGCGAGAGCTGGCGCAGCGCGTCGCCCTCGAGCTTCTCCTGCGCCTCCCGCAGCGATGCCCCCAGCTCCTCGAGCCCGCCGGTCTCGTCGGGGAACTCGCGGGCCAGGCGGTTGGCCACCCACGCCGCCACCGACGGCTTGCGCAGCGCCCCGATCTCCTTGGCGAGCTCGCGGTCGCCGGCCTGCCGGACCTGCTTGACCATCGCGTCCCGGACCGGGATGAACTCCTCGCGGCCCACGCCGTAGAGCAGGTCGGCCGCGTCCTCCAGCGAGGCGGGCAGCTCCTCGTCGGCGTCCTCCGTGGGCTCGTCGGTCACGTCGGACGCCGGGTCATGCGGGCACCTCGTCGATCGGCGCGGGTGGGGCCGGGTGGCACCACCGTGCCGCATGGCGCCCCCCGTGCGCAGCCGACACGACGGGGCGGCCGGCGTCCAGGGGGAACGCCCCCGCCGTTCCGGGGGTGGACCGGCGGGTTCACCCCCGTTCCCCGCGCCCCGCGTCTCCCTAGCGTCGGTCGTGGCCCGCCGGTCGGCGGGGCCGTCGGGGACACGGGGACATCGGGAGACGGGGTGCGGGACGTGCGGCGCTGGTGGACACGGGACAGGCGGACGGCCACCGACACCCAGCCGGCCGCGCCGGACGCCGGCGACGAGGTGGGGGACACCGACGGGGCGGACGACCGTGCCCCGGCGCGCCGTCGCCGCGCACTCGAGACGCGGCTCCCGCGCGAGCAGCGACCGCGCCGCTCGGTCCGCCCGAGCGGTGATCGTGGGTGCTTTCCTGACATCTGACGTCAGCGTGGACGCCAGGCTGGCACGACGCCGGGGCACGAAACACGCCCGCGCCGCTCGGCGTGTCGCAGCGGCGAGCGTGTGGCGATCCTGGCGTCGGACGCCAGGAAAGCCGCATCGCTCGAACAGGCGTGCCCCTCAGCGCGGCGCCACGACGCGGGCGAGGCCAGGCGGGGCCGGGGGCATGGCGGCGGTGGCGGGGCCCTCGAGGACGTCGCCGTCGGGGGCGAAGCGGGACCCGTGCAGCGGGCAGTCCCAGCTGCCGGCGGCGTCGTTCCACGCGAGGATGCCGCCGAGGTGCGGGCACACCGCGCCCAGCTCGTGCTCGACACCGCCGACGCGGCAGCGCGCGACCTTGCCGCGCGATGTGGTCTCGATCCGCCCCTCGCCCTCGGGCAGCGGCTCGCGGGCGGGCAGGTGCGGGCGGGCCCAGCCGGTGGCCAGGTAGCGGCCGACCTGGCCGTTCGCGCGGGCCAGGGCGGGCAGCGCCGCGGCGGCCGGGGCACGGTCGGCGCGCAGCGCCGCGGACCAGGGGTTGCGGCGGCCGACCACGAGGTCGCGCAGGGCGAGGCCCGCCGCGGTGCCGCCGGTCATCCCCCACTTCGCGAAGCCCGTGGCGACGAGCACGCGCGGCTGCCAGGGCATCGGACCGACGAAGGGCAGGCCGTCCTCGGGCAGGTAGTCCTGGGCCGACCACCGGTGGGTGACCGTTCGGACGTCGAAGTGCCGGGCGGTCCAGTCGGCCAGCGCCCGCTCGTGCGCCGAGGTCGGGGTGCTCGCCCCGACGCGGTGGCCGAAGCCGCCGGTGAGCAGGCGCCGCTCGCCCTCGATCACCGCCGTGCGCAGCGACACCGTCGGGTCGTCGGCCCCGAGGTACATCGCCTCGGGCAGCGGTCCGTCGACGCGCACCGCCTGGGCGTAGGAGCGGGCGGGCTCCACGCGGGCGAAGTACAGGCCGCGGTCGAGCACGGGCACGCCGGTCGCGAGCACGACCCGCTCGGCGCGGACCTCGCCGTCGTCGGTGCGCAGCCGCGGGCCGCCGAACAGGGACACGCCGCGCACCCGGGTCCGCTCGTACACGGGGTGGCCGCGCTCGTGCAGCTCCTGGGCGAGGTCGGCGAGGTAGGGCATCGGGTCGAACTGCGCCTGGTCGGGCAGCGTCACGGCCTCCGACACCCCGAACGGCAGGCCGACGTCGGTGCCGAGCACGGCGGGGACGCCGGCGCGCCGCAGCACCGCGGCCTCGCGGCGCACGGCCTCGGCGCCCGCCGACGAGCGCCCGGCGGCAGAGAACGTCACGGCGGCCCGGCGCTCGAGGTCGCAGTCGGCGCTGCGGGCCCGGTCGAGCAGCCAGTCGAAGCCCGCCCGGTGCGCGGCCAGGTACGCGTCGACGGTGTCCTGGTCGTGGCGCGCGTCGAGCGTCGCCGCCCGTGTCCCCTGCAGCAGCGAGATCTTCGCGGTGGTGTTGCCGGTGGCGACGGCCCCCAGGCGGCGGGCCTCGAGCACCGCGACCTGCAGCCCCTCGCGGGCGAGCAGCACCGCCGTCGTCAGCCCCGTGATCCCCGCGCCGACGACCGCGACGTCGACCCGCCGCGTGCCGTGCAGCCGCGGGTAGGTGTCGGGCTCCTCGGCGTGCTCGGGGTCGTGCCACGCCGAGAGCTCCTGCGCGGGCAGGACGGGGAACGCCATGCCGTGGAGATGTCCGCACCGCCGCGTCCGCAACCGTCGATGTGAGCGCTTTCCTGCCCCATGGCGCAGGAAAGCGCTCACATGGGTCAGACCGCGACGAGCTGGTCGGTCGCGAGGTCGTTCTCGATCTGGTCGCGCAGCGCGGCCAGGGTGCGCGACAGCAGCCGGGAGACGTGCATCTGCGAGATGCAGAGCACCGCGGCGATCTCGGCCTGGGTCTTCTCGTGCACGAACCGCAGGGCGAGCATCGTGCGCTCGCGCTCGGGGAGGTCGCGGACGAGCCCGCGCACCAGCGAGCGCACCTCGACCCGGTCGAGCTCGCCGTCGGCCACCCCGAGGATGTCGACGAGCGCGGAGTCGTCGCCGTCGCCGAGCGACTCGTCGAGCGACGCCGGCTGGTACGAGCCGTGCGCCGCGACCGCCTCGGCGACGTCGTCGCGGCTCATCCCGAGGTGCTCGGCGAGCTCGGCGGCCGTCGGGGCGCGTCCGAGCTGCTGGGACAGCGTGGCCGTCGCCGAGCCGACCGCGACGTAGCGGTCCTTGACGCTGCGCGGGGTGCGCACCGACCAGGCCGAGTCGCGGAAGTGCCGCCGCACCTCACCCATGATCGTGGGGACCGCGTAGGAGAGGAAGTCGCGCTCGCGGCCCGGGTCGAACCGGTCGAGCGCGTGGAGCAGGCCGAGCGAGGCGACCTGCTCGAGGTCGTCGGTCGGCTCACCGCGCCGCGCGAAGCGACGGGCGATGTTGCGCGCCACGGGGAGGAACGCGACCACGAGCTTCTCGCGAACGGTCTCCCGGCGCGGGTCGTCCTCGGACAGGTCCGCGAACTCCTGGAGGAGGGGCACGTAGACGTCGTAGTCACTGCTTCGGCCGGCCATCGGACACCCCTTCGGGGCCCCGGGCACCGGACACTCGTCCGACCAGACGGGGCGCTCGTATCGCGTGAGCTGACCGGCTGGTGTCTGAACCGGAGTTCCTTCGCAGTGTGTCAGTGCCCCGTGACGCCGGTGCTCACACCTCCCCGCGGCCCTCAGCGGTGCCGCAGGCCGTCGACCAGGTCGAGCAGCGCGGCGTCGACCTCCTCGTGGTGGGTCTGGTTGACGGCGTGGCCGGCGCCGTCGACGAGGACGAGCCGCGCCCGCGGCCCGAGCTCCTCGGCGATCCGCCTGCCGTGCGCCGCCGGGGTGAGCCGGTCGTCGGCCGCGGCGACGACCGTCGTCGGCACGCGGGCCAGCGCGGGCAGCGCGCCGCTCTCGTCGTGGGCGAGCAGCGAGGACGAGAACGCCGAGGTCACCGACAGCGGCACGCTCTCGGTGACGGTCTGGAGGCGGCGGACCTCCTCGTCGCTGGCGTCCGGGGTGAACGCCATGCGCCGCACGAACCAGCGTCCGAGGGCCGAGTCGCGCCACGGCAGGTGGTCGGCGAGCGGCGCGGCCAGGCGCGCGCCCTGGAGGACGGCGGGCAGCAGGCCCGCGCGGCGGGCCGCCGTGTGCAGCGCGCCGAGCGCGCCGTCGGAGATGAGGTCCCCGGCCGACGTGGCGACGAGGAACACCCCGGCCACGCGCGTCCCGAACCACTCCGGGCGCTGGCGGGCGAGCGCGAGCACGGACATCCCGCCCATGGAGTGGCCGCCGAGGACGACGCGCGTGTTCGGCGCGACGGCGTCGACGACGGCGGCGAGATCGCGCCCGAGCTGGTCGATCGTCGCGTTCGACGGGTCGCCCCAGCCCGAGCGGCCGTGACCGCGCTGGTCCCAGGTGACCACCCGGGCGCGGTGGCGCAGCGCGGCGATCTGCGGCGACCACTCGTCGGAGTCGACGGTGAAGCCGTGGCTGAGCACGACGACCGGGCCCTGGTGGCCGCGGATCTCGACGTGCAGCGGGACACCGTCTCCCGTGCGCACCCCGTGGACGGGACGCGGGCGCGGGAGACGGCGGGGCGATCGGGGGCGCGACGAGCCGGCTCCCTCGTCGGCGGAGGCGCCGGTGGGCTCCGGGGTCGTGCTCTCGGGCGTGCGCGGGGCCGGGGCGGACGCCGGTGCCGTCGTGGTGGCCCCGGACGCCGCGCCGGCCCGCTCGGTCGGCAGGACGGCCATGACCTCAGGATCGGCGATGCTCGGGACCTCGCCAGGGCGTGGCCCGGTGATGTCGACCAAGGGCGCGTGACGGCCGACGGGCGGTGTGACCCAGGCAGCACGCCCCGGGGTCGTTCACCCTCACGGACCAGCGACGACGCCGCTCACCGACGGATCACCCCACGGTGGTCAGCGTCACCGCCGTGGGGTGGTCGGCGTCGTGCAGCACGTCGCGGGGCTGGCGGCGCAACGTCGAGGCCTCCCCCAACGGCTCCCCCGTGCCCGGGTGGCGGGAGAACCGGGGGTGGGCGCCGCCCGAGACCTGGACGCGCAGCCGGTGCCCGGCGGCGAAGCGGTGCCCGGTCGGCCACAGGTCGACGGTCACGGCGCGGGAGCCGTCCGCGGCGGTCGGCGGGGCGCCCGGCGCGAGGCGGACGAGACCGTCGGTGACGTTGACCGACCGACCGCGGGCGTCGACGTCGCAGACGCGGACGAACACGTCCAGGTGCTCGGTGTCGGCGCGCAGGTGCACGGTCGCGGTGACCTCGCCGAGCGCGACGACGTCTTCGGTGAGCGCGTCGGAGGTGAACACGACGACGTCCGGGCGGGCCTCGAGCGCCGCCTGGTCCCGCGGGCCCGACTTCCCGGTGAGGATCGGGCCGCCGACCGCGGGGGTCGGGTCGGCGGGGTCGTAGTCGACGCGGGTGCCCCCGCCCGTCGCGTGGGCGGGCGGCGCGTGGGTCGACAGCGACCGGTCGGCGCGCAGGTACCACGTGCGGGGCGCGGCGCCGGGCGGCGGCCAGTCCGCGAGGTGGCGGGTGCCCCCGCCGCCGGAGAGCGTCACGGTGACCGGGGTGTCCTCGGTGGTGGCGGCGACGAGGCCGTCGGGGCGCCCGAGGGCGCGGTCGAACGCCGCGAGCGCCTCCCGCATCCCGGCCGCCATCCCCGGCGTGGAGGTGTGCACCCACGGTCCGACGACGAGCCGCGGGCGGGCGCCGGCGGCGCGCAACGCGGCGTGGTCGGCGAGCTGCCAGGGCAGGAAGATGTCCTGCCAGCCGCCGAGCATGGTGACGTCGACGCCGTGGCGGGCGACGTCGGCGACGCCGCCGGTGTAGTCGCGGCGGGCCCAGTAGGCGGAGTCGGGGGCGGTCTCGCGCAGCCAGTGCTGGTACCAGTCGACCTCGCCGCCGGTGGCCGTGGTGTCGCCGCTGCCCAGGGGCAGCGCGTCGAGCGCGCGGGCGACGGTCCGGCGACCGCGCAGCATCCGCGTCGAGCGCGCCCACGGCCCGGCGGCCATCGTGCGCATCATCGAGGTCCAGGACAGCGCGTTGTCCAGCGAGAACGAGCCGCCCGCGTAGGTCTGGTCGCGGAACGACGACGCGGTGACCAGCGTGCCCATCGCCTTGAGCGCGCTGCCCGCGGCCGGCGCGAGCGCCCACTGCGTGAGGCCGAGGTAGCTCGGGCCGAGGGTCGCGAGCCGGCCATCGCACCACGG
The DNA here is from genome assembly GCF_030269665.1 of Actinomycetospora sp. NBRC 106375. GTDB lineage: Bacteria > Actinomycetota > Actinomycetes > Mycobacteriales > Pseudonocardiaceae > Actinomycetospora. The sequence continues at coordinate 567 of NZ_BSTS01000046.1, read as the reverse complement.
CTGGTCGAGCACCCACGCGACGGTCGCGCGGCCGTCCTCGCCCTCGTCGAACGGCGAGAGCGCGCCCCCGGAGTCGGTCGTGCCCCGCACCGACTGGACGACCACCTGGTACCCGCGCTCGGCGACGAGGCGCCCGAACACCGCGCCCACCCAGCCGGCCCGGCCGTAGGGGCTGCGGACGAGGACCACCGGGCCGCGGTGCGTCCCGGAGGGCCGGTGCAGGTCGTGGCGCAGCACCACACCGTCGGGCATCGGCACCGCGACGTCGCGGTCGACGGTGACCCGGGGGGTGCGGGGCGCGGGCAGGTACATCGCCCGGCGCAGGATCGCGGTCGCGAGGCTCACGGGACGCCAGTGTGCGCTACGCGCAGGTGAGCAGTTCGGCCAGCTATCGCCGTTGTCTAGTCCCATGAGTTCTGTCTCGGGTCGTGTCTCACCGCATGTGTCGCCTGATCATCGCCGAGGGTGTGCCCATGGCGGGGAAGCGGCAGGCCAGGATGCGACTGATGGACGCGATGCTGGAGGCGACCAACGGGCAGGGCCCGGACAACATCGCCGAGTGGTGCC
>NZ_BSTS01000045.1 GCF_030269665.1 Actinomycetospora sp. NBRC 106375 | reverse complement strand
AGCCCACCACCGCCAAGTCCGCCACCCCGACGCACCCAAGATCCTCATCGAGCCCCCAGCCGCTTAAGTCAGCGGCATTGGGATCGACCCCGACCGACAACCCCGGCTCGGAGGACGAGCACGCGTGTCGATCTAGCGGTCCACCCGCCGGGGGCGGTCCGGGAGCCGCGACGGCTGTGACGCGTGCTCCGCGGTCGGATCTCCGTGTCCCGCGGCGCCTGCGACGTGGCCACTGAGTAAGCTTTGCCGGCCGCGGTCGAACAGACGGCCGCTTCGTGGATCGGGGCGCCGGCCCGAGGCACTGCGCTCGCCAGGTCCCTCCGCTGTCGTGACCGCTCGCGCCCGTGACCCCGGGTGGGAGCGGCCCCGCGCGCCCGGAGGACCCGCCAGCAACGACGCGTGACGGTGCTGCCCCGACTTCGTCGCGACCGTCGAAGGTGGGAGAGCGCGTGCACCCGGGTCAGGCCGAGCAGCTCGTCGTCGCCCTGCGCAGGGCCGCGCGGACGCTGGTGGAACGGCGCAGCATCCGCGATCTGCAGCAGACGCTGTCGGAGATCGTCGCCGCCGCTGTGGAGACGGTGCCCGGGGCGACCGCCGGCGGGATCTCCGTGTCCGAGGACGGCATCGTCGGCAGCCGCACCCCGACCAGCCACGAGATCGCCGAGCTCGACCGACTGCAGGGGGCGTTGCACGAAGGGCCGTGCGTCACGGCGATCGAGTCGCCCGAGGACGACGGCGTCGTCGTCGCCGAGGACCTGGGCGGCCCGGACGCGGAGCGGTGGCCGCGGTTCGCGCCCGCGGCCGTGGCGGCGGGCTACCGGTCGATGCTGTCGGTCCAGCTCAGCACGAGCGGCCCCCTGCACGCGGCCCTGAACCTCTACGCGCCCGAGCCCGCCGTCTTCGACCGCGAGGCCCGCGTCATCGGCGGGCTCTTCGGCGTCCAGGCGTCGATGCTCCTGCACGGCAGCGAGCAGGCCGTCCACCTGGGACGTGCGGTCGACAGCCGCGACGTCATCGGCCAGGCCAAGGGGGTGCTGATGGAACGGTTCTCGGTGGACGAGACCGAGGCGTTCCAGATGCTCGTGGAGTCCTCGCAGAGCACGAACCTCAAGCTCGTCGAGGTCGCCCGCTGGCTGATCGGTGAGGTGAAGCGCCGCGGCGGCGTCCATCGCACCCCGTCGGCGAACGGCCCGGCCGACGGGCTGCTGCCCGGGAGCGCGCCGTCCGCGAACCCTGTTCAGTCCTAGAGACATACTAGAGAGTTGTAAAGAAGGATTCAGCGCTGCTAGCGTCCTCGCGTACCCCATTCCAGGAGGTCCGTGATGACGTCCCCCGCGACGACCGTGCGCCGCGCGTGGATCGGGCTCGCCGTGCTGGCGCTGCCGACGCTGCTGCTCTCGCTCGACATGAGCGTGCTGTACCTGGCGCTGCCCGCGCTGTCCGCCGATCTCGGGCTCGGTCCGACGGCCCAGCTCTGGGCGATGGACGTCTACGGCTTCATGATCGCCGGGTTCCTGGTCACGATGGGCACCCTCGGCGACCGCATCGGGCGCCGGCGTCTCCTGCTGATCGGGGCCGGCGCGTTCGGGGTCGCCTCGGTGGCGGCGGCGTTCTCGACCGGCCCCGCGATGCTGATCGCCACGCGGGCGCTGCTCGGCGTCGCCGGGGCGACGCTCATGCCCTCGACGCTGGGCCTGATCCGCACGATGTTCCCGGACCCGCGGGCGCGCGGCACCGCGATCTCGGTCTGGATGAGCTGCTTCATGGGCGGCATGACGATCGGCCCGCTGGTGGGTGGCGCGCTGCTCGAGACCTTCTGGTGGGGCGCGGCGTTCCTCATGGGCGTCCCGGTGATGGTCCTGCTGCTCGTGGTCGGGCCGGTGCTGCTGCCCGAGTCGCGGGACGCCGGGGCCGGGCGCCTCGATCTCGCCAGCGTCGCGCTCTCGCTCGGGGCGGTGCTGCCCGTCGTGCACGGGCTGAAGTCGCTCGCGGCGGACGGACCGACCCTCGGCGCCGTCGCGGCACTCGTCCTCGGGGCGGGCCTCGGGACGGTGTTCGTCCGCCGCCAGCTGCGCCTGGACGACCCGCTGCTCGACCTGCGCCTGTTCCGGCGCCGCGCCACGGCGGGCGCGCTCGGCATAAACGTCGGCGGCGGCGTGGTGATGGCCGGGACGTTCCTGCTGCTCACGCTCTGGCTGCAGCTCGTGGACGGGATGTCGGTGCTCACGGTCGGCCTCGTGCTCGCGCCGCTGCAGGCGGCGATGGTGATCGCCTCGCTGTCCGCACCGCGGCTGGCGCGCTCGGTGCGGCCAGCGCGGGTCATGGCGGCCGGGCTGCTGATCGGTGCGGTCGGGCTCGCGGTCGTCGGTCTTCTCGGTGCCGGCGCGGGCGGCGGCACGGTGGTGCTCCTCGGGGGCTTCCTGCTCGCGGCGGTCGGGATCGCGCTGCCGACCGCCCTCGGCACGGACCTGCTCGTCGGCTCCGTGCCGGAGGAGAAGGCCGGGTCGGCGGGTGCGCTGTCGGAGACCAGCGGCGAGCTCGGGGTCGCGCTGGGTGTCGCGACGCTCGGGAGCCTCGCCACCGCGGTCTACCGCGACGTCCTCGTGGTCCCGCCCGGGACGCCGGCCCCGCTCGCGGACGCGGCACGGGCCGGTCTCACCGAGGCCGTGGCCGCCGGCCCGACCTCGGCCTTGCTCGACGCCGTGCGCACCGCGTTCACCACCGGGCTCGGTGTCGCCGCCACCGTCGGGGCCGTGGTCTTCGCCGGCCTGGCCGGGCTCGCGCTGTACGCGCTCGGCGGCGTGCCGGTCACCCCCGCCGCACCCGTCGACAAGGAGACCGCGACGGAGACCGCACGCGAGACGGCGCCGGAGAAGACCCCAGTCGAGGACGACCCGGTCGCCGCCGCCGCCTGAGCGCGGAGCGGTCGGTGCCGCCGCGTACCGTGCCCCCATGCCGGGCTTCACGTGGCCGCCGCGGGACACCGACCGCAACCGCATCCTGACGCGCGTCCAGGTCGTGGTCTACGCGCTGGTCGCGGCGTACTTCGGGCTCTTCGCGCTCGCGTCCGGCGGCGCGCTGCCGTGGGCGATCTTCACGATCGCGCTGGCCGCCACGATCGTCGCGGGGGTCGCGCTGCTGCTGATGCGCGCCCAGCGCCAGCAGCAGCGCCCCGCTCAGCGATGACGCTCAGCGATGACGCTCAGCGATGACGCTCAGCGATGACGCTCAGCGATGACGCTCAGCGCTGAGGCTCAGCGCTCACGATCAAGGGTCGACTCAGGTCGACGGCCCGGCCGCCGCAACGGTCTCCCAGCGCTGCGAGAGGTCGTCGAGGTGGCCGAGGAGCGCGCTGACGTCGTCGGCGTGCGCCGCCATGAGCTCTCCTTCGAGCGCCACGACCCGCTGGTGCACCCGGTGGAGCGCCTCGCGTCCCTGGTCGGTGAGCCCGAGGAGCTTGCGCCGGCCGTCCGCGGGCGCCTGGGTGCGCTCGATGAGCCCCCGTTCCTCGAGGCGCCGGCACACGTCCGCCATCGTCGACCGGTCGAGCGCCACGGTGTGCGCCAGCGACCCCTGGTCGAGGCGCGGATGGGCGTCGACCGTCATCAGCACCGCGTACTGCGGTCCGGTCAGGATCGGATCGACCCGGCGGGCCCAGGCGGCGGTGTAGGCCTGGTGCAACCGGCGGGCCAGGTATCCGGGTGCTCGTTTGATGGCGTCCGGGGTGGCAGGGCCACCGTTCGTCGCGTCCCCCTCGCGTGACATTCGTCCACTGTGACACAACCGAGTGATACACAACGCATTTCAGGTCGTCGTGATGCGGACGAACGGTCGGGTCGGGCGGCCACCGGGCGTTCGGTTGGTTCTGACGGAGGAATGCCGTTGGTTCACGAGGACGGGCCACGCGCGTCACCGGAACGGCGGTGGCAGGCTCGCGCCCCGTGGACGGCATCGCGGAGTGGACCCGCGCCCAGCAGCGTGTCATCGCCCTCGTCACGGACCTGACGGCCGAGCGGTCGGCCACGATCGTCCCCGCCTGCCCGGACTGGACCGTCCGCGACCTCCTCTCCCACATGGTCGGTCTCGGCGCCGACGTGGTGGCCGGCAACGAGCCCGACGACCACAACGAGGCGTGGACCGCTGCGCAGGTCGAGGCCCGGCGCGGCGAGGACGTCGCGGCGCTCGTGGCGGAGTGGGGGCGGATCGCCGACCCGTTGCGGGCGTGGATGGCCGAGCACGGCACCCGGCCGCTGGGCGACGTCACGATCCACGAGCAGGACCTGCGCGGCGCGCTCCGGGAGCCCGGCGGGCAGGACACCCCGGCGATGGCCGCGATGCGGGAGCGCTTCGCCGGGCGCCTCGAGGCCCGGCTCGACGACGGGCTGGCGCCGATCGCGCTGCTCGGCGGGTCGTGGACCTGGTGCTCGGCGGGGGAGGCCGCGGACGCGGCGGTCGAGGTGCGGGCGTCCGACTTCGACCTGGCCCGGGCGCTGATGGCGCGACGCTCGGCGGCCCAGCTGCGCCGCTGGACCACCCGCGGCGACGTCGGGCCCTATCTCGACGCGTTCGCGACGCTCGGGGAGCTGCCGAGCGTCGACCTCACGGACGGATAGGCGCTCAGCGGATCCCGGGAGGCACCTGGCTGGGGAACAGCAGGCGCACGTCGTCGACGGTCACCAGGCGCAGGTGGATGGCCTGCTCGACGACCGCGATCCGCCAGCCGCGGGTCTTGTCGTTGAGCCGCAGCCCGCGCAGCCAGCGCTGCGCATGCCGGAAGGCCTCGCTCTGGGTCTTCGGGCTGGGCGCGGGGCGGCCCTCCGCGCGGTGCCAGTCGGCGATCTGCTCGGCGTCGCCGTGCACGTCGCGGGGCACCGTGCCGGGACCGGCGGTCGCGGCGGCGAGCAACGTGGGGCCGCAGGCCGCGACCAGCACCGACCACCACGTCTCGGCGGTGGGCAGCGAGGTGTCGATGGTGCGCCCGCCCGCGAGCCCACCGCTCGTGCCGGGACCGGCGCCCGCGGCGGGAGCGAAGCGGAGCAGGGCGAGGGTGAGCTCCTGGCCGTCCGGGAACCACAGGCCCAGCGAGGAGCGGTCGTCGCGCACCAGCAGCCCGTTGCCCGCCCGGATGCGGTCCTTGCCCGGCACCCCCGGCACGAACAGGGTCAGCAGCGCGCCGTGCCGCTGGCGGTTGATGATCAGGTAGGCGTCGTCGCGGACCTCGATCTCGGCCGCGAGCCGGGAGACGCGGTCGTCGGCGACGGCGACGTGCCGGGGCGCCCCGGCCCCCTCGCCGGCGCGGCGCACCCCGTCGCCGCGCCCGATCGTCACCCGCTCGCCCCACGGCACCGACTGCGTGCGCTCGGTGCGGACGTCGAGGAGCGCGAGGCCGCCGACGGGCAGGCGGGGAGGGGCGTGCTGGGGGGCGCGCGTACGGGTCACGCGACCTCCCGGTCGAGCGGGGGACGGGTGGGGCTCACCCGCCTCGGCGGGGACCCGCCGGCGGACCCCAGGGTACGCGCGGTCGCAGGTCGTCCGGCCGGTCCGACGGCGAGCGGTCACCGGGCATCACCCGTGCCACGAGCGTCCGGAACGTGCCCGGACCGCGGTCGAGGACCGTCGTGCCGCCGACCTGTCGCGTCGCCCCTCCGTCGTCCCGGGACCCCCCGACGGAGTCCCGGGAATCCCCGGCCGGCCCCCGCGCCGGAGCCGGCCGAGGTGGAGGGGGCAGCGGGCCACGGCACGGCCGGCCGGCTGCCCCCGGCACGGCCGGGCGGGGCCCGGGAGGAGCGGGGAGGGCACCGGCCGGAGCCTGCGGTGCCGCGAGTGACGACGGGGTCGGGTCCGTCGCCGACGCCGTGGCGACGGGGTCGCCCGGCGGGCGCGAGAAGGCGGCGGTGACGACCACCCGGCCGACCGGGACGTCGGCGCCCGGCACCAGGTGCAGGAAGGTGCGCTCGGCCAGGCGGCGTGCCTCGGTGCCGCGGGCGTGCTCGAGGTAGCCGCTGAGCAGCTCGTCGGCCAGCACCTCGAGGGGCCAGCGGGCGGCCACGTCGGCGAGGTCGTCGGGGTTCAGCTCGACCCACAGGTGCGGCGCCGTGACGCGCTGCCCGCGCGGGGTCCAGACGAGCGCCTCCTCGGAGGCGAGCCGCCGCGCCGCGGCCCGGATCAGCCCGTCGCCCTGCACCCAGGGGCGGCCGAGCAGGCCTCGCAGGGCCCGCCGCGTCCGCTCACCCGCGGACGGCGGAGCGAGGTCGGCGGTCGGCAGGGCGCCCAGCAGGGCGTCCGGGCTGTCGACGCCGCGGGCACCGCGCGGGCGCCAGGAGACGAACAGCCACGCCAGCGCGCCGGTGCCCGCCACGAGGACCAGCACGAGCAGCGCGAGGACGAAGGAGCCCGAGGTCCACCACGTCACCAGCAGCAGCCCGAGCGCAGCGGCGCCGGCGACGCGCGGGCTGGTCAGCGGGGCCCGGCCCGGGCCCGTCACTGCCCGCCCCCGTCGGCCACGAGACCGCTCTCGCCGCCGGGCAGCAGGACCAGCGGGTTGGGCAGGTGCTCGGCGGCCGCGCCGAGGACGGCGCTGCCGCGCAGCTCGTCGCCCAGGCCGGTCGGGCCGGTCACGGTCAGGATCCCGGTGAGGAGCACGAGCAGCATGACCGCCAGCGCGCCGTGGGCGGCCACGCCGAGCAGCCGGTCGGGCAGTCCGGGCCGGTGCCAGCCCCCACCCGTGCGGCGGGCGAGCGCCTCGCCCAGCCGGCGGCCGAGGCCCCACCCGACCAGCGCCCCGACCAGCGCGGCGCCGAGCACGAGCGCGCCGAGCGAGAAGCCCGAGTCCGGCGCGAGGATCATCGGGGCGAGCCAGCGCGCCAGCGCCCCGCCGAGCAGGACGCCCGCGACGGCGCCGGCCGCGCGCAGGACGAGTCCGGTGCCCCCGCGGCGCCAGCCGCGCAGCGCGGCGAACAGCACCACCGCGAGCACCACCAGGTCGACGACGGTCACGGCTCCTCCTCGGGTCCCACAGATCGCTCCGCAGCCGGCCAGACGTCACCGGGTGACACCGAGTCAACGCCCGGGGAGACGGTGCGACGGCGGGAGGATCGGGAACTATTTCCCGTTCTCTCCCGGAGGGCCCTCGAGGGGCACGAGCGACTCCTGCATCGCCGGGCTGTCGACGGGACCGCCCGCGGTGCGCGCCAGGAACCCGATCACGCCCGCGGCGCCCCAGTGCCACGACGGTTCCCCGCCGAGGGTCCAGGTCCCCGCCTCGCGGGTCGCCCCCCAGCGGCCGTCGGGGGTCGCCACCGACAGCAGCCAGGCCCGGGCGTCGCGGGCGGCCGCCGCGAACTCGACCTCGCCGGTCACCCGCCCCAGCGTGTCCAGGAACCAGCCCGTCCCGGCGGCGCCGCTGTTCGTCGCGGTGTGCACGGTGGGGCTGCCCTCGAACTCCTCCCACGCGAGCCCCGTCGGCTCGTCGAGGGCCACCGCGGTGAGCCAGCGGCCCGCGCCCCGGGCGCGCTCGAGGTGGCGGGTATCGCCAAGGATCGCGTGCGCCTGCAGCGACACCCAGCCGATCCCCGCCGCGCCCTCCTCCATCCCGGTGGCGCGGCGCGGGTTGTCGGGGGTCAGCGCCGCGTCCCCGGCACCCAGCAGGATCGGCCACGCGAGCCCGCCGGCCGCCGGCTGTGCCGTCCGGTCGAGGAACCCCAGCGCCGACTCGGCCGCCGCGCGCCACCGGTCGTCGCGGGTCCACTGGTACATGCGCAGGAACACGAACGCCGCACCCGCGGTGCCGGAGAGGAACCCGGTGTTGCGCCGGGGCTCGTCGGCGCGCTCGGGCAGGCCGCCGTCCGCGTCGAGCCGGCTCGCGAGGTACACGGCGCCGCCGGCGGCGTGCGCGGCGAGCTCGGGGTCGCCGGTGCGCTCGGCCATGACCGAGAGGGCGTAGACGATCCCGGCCTGGCCCTCGCCCATGCCGTGGCGGTAGGAGGGCGGGTCGCCGCCGCCCGGCTGGTCGACCCAGGCCCAGCGGCACCGCTGCGGGCACGGGAGGCCGTCGACGCCCTCGGCCCGGTCGAGCACCCAGCCCATCGCGGCTCGCGCCCCAGCGCGGAAGCGGTCCTCGCCGGTGGCCTCCGCGAGCCGCCAGAGCACCTCGCCGATGCCGGCCGCCCCGTCGTCGAACGAGGTGTACGCCCGGGGCGACGGGCCGCCGGGGTCGACGTAGTCGGGGAACCGGCCGGCGTCGCCGGTCCGGGCGCCGAGCAGGAAGTCCCCGGCCGCCCGCGCACCGGCCAGGTGACGTTCGCGCTCGACCGGGACCGGGGTGGCCGCGGCGAGAGCGAGCAGCCCGTGCGCGATGCCGGCGGCCCCGACGTCGCGGTCGGTCTGGCGGTGCGGCGCCTGGATGGCGCTGGTCCAGGCCCGGGCGCCGGGCGGCCCGTCCGGGCCGAGGGGGTCGGCGACGGCGTCGGCGACGAGGCGGTCGGCGAACGCCGTCGGGAGGCCGTCGGGTGCGGCGGGCCGGCTCTGCTCGGCGGCCGGGGCACGGGCGCAGGCGGCGGCGAGCAGCGCGGCGGTCAGCACGATCAGCAGGACCCTCACCGCGGGACCACGGCGGCGCGCGAGCCCGCGTTGACCGTCGAGGGCACGGGCGACGGCGCGACCACCCCGAACGTCACGCCGCGGGCGCGCAGGGTGTCGATGGCGCGGGGCAGGTAGTCGAGCTGGTCAGGGGCGCAGCCGACGACGTCGCCGGCGTCGTGGAGCAGGATCATCGCCTGGTCGACCGCCTCGGTGACGACGTAGTCGGTGACCGCGCCGGCGCCCGGGCACTGGAAGTCGCCGGGGCGGTCGGAGGCCCAGCGCCAGTGCACGCCGCCGGTGAGCCCCAGGCGGGCCAGGGCCGCGTCGCCGCCGGGGGAGGGCTGGCCGAAGGGGTAGCGGAACAGCACGGGGCGCACGCCGGTGATCTCCGTCAGCTCGTCGTCGGTGCGGCGGATGTCGTCCTCGGCCTCCTCGGGGGTCAGGTCCGGGAACCACGAGTGCTCCCACCCGTGGTTCGCCACGACGTGCCCCTCGGCCTGGATGCGCCGCACCAGGTCGGGGTGGGCGGCCACGTGCTCGCCCTGCAGGAAGAAGGTGGCGGGGACCTGTTTGGCGGCGAGCACGTCGAGGACGAACGGCGTCACCTGCGGCGAGGGGCCGTCGTCGAACGTCAGCGCCACGCGGGGGCCGGGCGACGCTCCCACCGCGGGCGGGAGTGCCCGGTCGGCGGCCGTCGGCGTGTAGCGCCGGCCGTTCTGCTCGCGGTCCGCCGCCCCGGCGAAGGTGCCGGCGAACGAGACCACGGCGGTACCGAGCAGGGCGACGAGGAAGAAGAGCAGCGAGCGGACGTTGCGGCGGCGGTCGTCGAAGGACACGGATCGGCAGCGGGGTCGGCGGCCGGGCTCAGCGGCGCAGGCGGGCGCCGCGGCGCACGATCCGCACGAGCAGCATCAGCGTGAACACCACCGTCACGCCCATGAGCACCGCCGCCATCACGTTGATGCCCGTGGCCGCCGCCAGCGCCAGCCCGGTGGTCCCGCCGCCGACCCCGCTCGTCAGGTAATACGAGTGCTCGCCGTACATCCCCGCGCTCCGTCCCCTTCCGATCCGGTCCTGCTCATCCGGTCCTGCTCACCACGCCTGGCGATGCGCGTTGAGGCAGCGGAACGCCGCCACCACCGCACACCACTCCAGGAAGAATCCGTAGACGTCCTCGACCAGCAGGACCGCCACCAGCGCCACGTCGACGGCCCCGCGTCCGGGCAGGCGCCACATCGAGGTCACCCGCTCCACCCACATGACGGCGAGCGGGATGAGGCCGATCAGCGCGTACCGGAACGGGACCTCGTAGACGATCATCAGCGTGAGCATCGCGAGGAACAGCACGCGGAAGAACACGCTGAAGCCGAACAGCACGTAGGACAGCGCGTCCTGCCGCGTCGCCGGGGTCCAGCCGCGCTTGAGGCACTCGTCCATGCCCCCGCGTCCCCACCGCAGCCGTTGGCGCCACAGCGCGCGGAACGTGCTCGGCGGCGTCGTGTAGACGTGGGCGTGCTTCGCGGCCGCCACGCGCCAGCCGCGGGCCTTGAGCTCGAGGGTCAGCGCGTAGTCCTCGATCAGCGAGGCCCCGTCCCACGGCGCGCCGTCGCGGGCCGCGGCGACCTGCTCGAGGGCGCGCCCCCGGTACATCGCCGCCGCGCCGCTGGCCACCGACACGCGCCAGCCGCGCAGGTCGCGCAGGTCGTCGTAGCGGGTGTACTCGAGGCGCTGCAGCCGCCACGCGAGCCCGCGCCCCGGCGTCGCCCAGTACCGGGCGCACACCGCGCCGAGCACGGCGTTGGCCCGCATCTCGCCGGCCATCGCGGCGACCGTGTCGGGCAGCAGGACGGTGTCGGCGTCCATGGTCAGGACGAGATCGGCGTCGCGGGCGGCCTCGCGCCACCCGTGGTTGAGCGCGCCGGCCTTCTTGTCCGGGTTCCGCGCCATCTCGATCACCGTCACCGGGTAGGTGCGGGCGATCTCGGCCGTGCGGTCGGTGCAGTTGTTGGCGATGACGACGACGCCGGCGATCCGCAGCCAGTCCGGGGTGTCCTGGGCGAGCAGACCCTCCACCGTCGCGGCGATGCCCGCCTCCTCGTCGTGCGCGGGCACGAGGACGGTGACGGTGGTGACCGGGGTGGTGGCCTTCGTGGACCTGGTCGATCGCGTCGCGCTCGTCGTGGCCGGGGCGGCCGGGGCGGATGCCGTGACCGCCCGGCCGAGCTGGACCGTCGGCGCGTCCGGGTCGGTGGAGCGACGGGCGGGACGGCGCCGGGTCGACGGCGGGACGGTGGGGTGGGTCCTGCTCGCCACGTCACCTCGCTCGTCTCGTGCTCGTCTCGTGCTCGTCTCGCGCTGGTCGGGCGGTCGTCGCTGCGTGAGCGTGCGTCACCCGATCGGTGGGCCTCTCGCGGGGCTTACCGTACACAGAACGGATTTCGTTACACCATCGTGAGAATTCGGATGTGGTGCTCGACGCCGGAGCGTCACTCACAGGGTCTTCACGCGGCCGTCGACGAGCACACGGGTGATGGCCAGGTCGCCATCCAGGACGGCGACGTCGGCCCGCCCGCCCGGGGTGAGACGGCCGAGGTCGGGGCGTCCGACGAGCTCCGCCGGGACGGTCGTGGCGGCGCCGACGGCCTCGACGAACCCGACGCCCGCGGCCACGGCGGTGCGGACGCCACCGAGGAGCGGGGTCGCGGCGCCCGCGAGCCCGCCGGCGCCGTTGCGGACCACGCCGCCGGCGAGCGTCACCGGCACCCCGGCGAGCCGGGACGGACCGTCGGGCATCCCGGTGGCCGCGACGGCGTCGGTCACCAGCGCGACGCGGCCCGGCGCGGCGGCGAACGCCAGCCGGATCATCTCGGGGGCGATGTGGTGGCCGTCGGCGATGAGCGTCGCGACGACCTCGGGGCGGGTGAGGGCGACGGCGGCGAGCCCCGGCGCGCGGTGCCCGAGGCCGCTCATGGCGTTGAAGAGGTGGGTCACGGAGCGCACACCGCGATCGATGGCAGCGTGCGCGGCGGCGGCGTCGGCGTCGCTGTGCCCGGCGGAGACGACGACGCCGCGGGCGAGCAGGAGGTCGACGAGCGCGCCGGCGCCGGGGAGCTCCGGGGCGAGGGTGACGACGTCGACGCGGCCGGCGTCGAGCAGGCGGGCCAGCAGTGCCGGGTCGGGGTCGCGGCGGTGCTCGGGCGGGTGCGTGCCGATCCGACCGAGGGAGAGGAACGGACCCTCGAGGTGGGCGCCGAGCAGGTGGGCACCGCCGCGGTCGATGTCGCGGGCGGCGTCGAGACGGGCGAGCGCGGCCGTCGTGCGACCGGGGTCGTCGGTGAGCAGCGAGGGGCAGAGCGCCGTCGTGCCGTCGCGCGCGGCCGCCGCCCGCACCGTGGCGATCCCGTCGACCTCGGCGCTCGCGAGATCGACGCCGGCGTAGCCGTGGCAGAGCAGGTCGACGAGCCCCGGCACGGCGACGGCGTCGCCCTGCGCGGGCGGGAGGCCCACGGCCGCGACGCGACCGTCGCCGACCTCGACGTCACCGGCGCACCACGCGCCGTCCACCACCGCCCCGGAGACGCCCAACCGCACGAGGCCAGTGTGGTGGTGGCGAGAACCCGTGTCCCGAGGACTCGGGTCGTCGCAGCGCCCGAGCGGTCGGTGCGGAGCGAGGGCGTCCCTCGCTGCGTCGGGCGCAGCGAAGGCGTCCTTCGCTCCCCGCGCTCCGTGGCTCTACGGAGATCAGGAGCATCTCATCCACGTGCGGGGGCTCGCACGGGGCGACCAGGTGCTCGTGATCTTCCGGCCCGAGGTGGGCGCGGATCCGCCGGCGGCCCTGTCCTGTCGCGAGCAGCACGTTCGGCAGGGCGCGAGCCCCGTCGATCATGCGAGAGGTGCCGTTCGCGCACGTGGGGCCGTGTCCCGGGGACGCGGGTTCGCTCGGAGGGCTAGCGCGGGGCGGAGTACGAGTAGCCGGACGTGCTGTACGTCGACCCGCTCGTCGACGAGGCGCCCGCGAGGCCGATCACCCAGAGCAGGCAGATGAACAGGGCGGCGGCGCCGAGCACGACGCCGCTGATCGCGAGCCCGCGACCGCCCTGCTGCGCCGACCGGGTCAGGCCGATGATGGAGAGGATCAGGCCCACCGGCGCGACGATCCACGCCACGATGCCGAGGAACGGGATGATCGAGAGCACGGCGCCGCACAGGGCGACGACGAACCCGCCGGTGGCGAGGCCGTTCGACGCCTGCGGGGCGACGGTCGCGGCGTACGGCGCCGGGTACTGGGCCGGGTACTGCGCCTGGTACTGGGCGCCGTGGTACGGCGCCTGGTGCGGCGGGTAGGACGGGTGCTGGCCGGGCGGCAGGTACGGCTGGCTCATGGCGGAGGTCCCCCGAGACGTCGCGCCCCCGGTGGATCGGGTGCGTTCGCCCGGTTCTCGCCGGATCGCCGATCACCGTTACCGACCTACGCTGGACCGGGTGACCACACGGATCGAGATCGTGGGGTTCGTCGTCTCGCCGGAGCACGCGTACGAGGGCCGGCCGGGCGACGGGCCGCGGGAGGTGCGCACCGAGACCCCGGACGCCATCGCGATCCGGGCCGGGCACGGCGTCGTCGGCGACCGCTACGCCGGGCAGGCCGCCCACCGGGAGGCAGCGGTGACGGTGCTCGCCGTCGAGGCCCTGGAGGCGGTGGCCGACGAGCTCGGGGTCCCGCGGTTCGACCCGGCCGCGGCGCGGCGCACGATCGTCACCCGCGGTCTCGAGGTCGAGGCGCTGCGCGGGCGGGAGTTCGCGATCGACTCCGGCGACGGACCGGTCCTCCTCGGCGGCGGGCGTCCCGCGGCGCCCTGCGCGTGGATGGACGTCGTGCTCGCCCCGGGCGCGCACGCGGCGCTGCGCGGGCGGGCCGGGGTGCGGTGCGCGGCGCTCGGGTCCGGGACGCTGCGGGTCGGGCCGGCCACGGTCGCGGTCGGCGACGACGTCGTCCTCGACCCGTCGCGCGCGGGCGTCCCGCATCGGCGTCGCCCGGCCGCGGCGTCGTCAGGACCGCGCACTTCCGACCTTCCGGACGGCGCGGGGGTGTGATCGGTCTCGACCACGGGTATCGGCCCGCGCCGCCGGGCACGGTCGTGCGGTGAGTGCCGAGACCTCGTCCGCGACGTCCGCCGCCAGCACCACGACCGCCTCCTCGATCGGGCGGGCCCGCACGCTGCTGCTGGCCGTGGTGTGCGGGGCGGCGGTGGCGAACATCTACTACGCCCAGCCGCTGCTGCACACGATCGGCGAGGCCTTCGGGGTCGGCAACGGGACCGCCGGGCTGCTCGTCACCGCGTCGCAGATCGGCTACGCGACCGCGCTCGCGCTGCTCGTCCCGCTCGGCGACCTCCTCGAGCGCCGCCGTCTGGTGACCGTGCTGCTCGCGGCGTGCGCGGCCGTGCTCGCGCTCGCCGCGGCCGCCCCGACGTTCGCGCTGCTGGCCGCGGCCGTGGCGCTGGTCGGGGTGACGTCCGCGGTCGCGCAGATCGCGGTGCCGCTCGCGGCCTCGCTGGCGGGCGACCACGAGCGCGGCCAGGTGGTCGGCACCGTGATGAGCGGGCTGCTCATCGGCATCCTCGGCGCGCGCACCGTGGCCGGGTTCGTCGCCGAGGCCGGCGGCTGGCGCTGGGTGTTCGGCGTCGCGGCCGGGGTGATGGTGCTGCTCGCCGTCGTCGTCCGGGTCGGGCTGCCGCACGTGGCGCCCACCGAGTCGTCGAGCTACCCCCGGCTGCTGCGCTCGGTGCTCGGGCTGGTGCGCCGCGAGCCGGAGCTGCGGCGCCGGATGGTGCTGGCCGCGGTCGGCATGGGCTGCTTCACGATCCTCTGGACCTCGATCGACTTCCTGCTGTCCGCGCCGCCCTACGGCTACGGGCCCGCGATCATCGGGCTGTTCGGGCTCGCCGGCCTCGCCGGGGCCGCGATGGCGCCGCTGGCCGGGCGGCTGGCCGACCGGGGGCACGGCACCGTCGTCGTCACCGTCGGCCTGGTGGTGCTCGCGGCGAGCTGGGCGCTGCTCGGGCTCGGGGCGGCGTCGGTCGTCGCGCTGATCCTGGGGGTGGTCGTGCTCGACCTCGCCCAGCAGGCGCTCCAGATCAGCCACCAGAGCGTGATCTACGCGCTCGCCCCGCAGGCCCGCAGCCGCGTCACCACGGCGTACATGGTCTCGGCCTTCCTCGGCGGTACGTTCGCCTCGGCCGCCACCTCGCTCATCTACCCGGCGGCCGGCTGGAGCGGCGTCTGCCTTCTCGGCGCCGGTGTCGCCGTCGCCGGCCTGGGCGTCTGGTTCCTCCCCGGACGTGAGCACTCGGCGCCCTCGGAGGGGCTGTCCTGTCTCGGGTGATCTGTCAAGGCCGAGTCTCGGTGGTTGTGTCGCGGGTTCGGATCTTGGTGGTCAGGCCGCGGGGGTGAGGCGGCCTTGGTAGCGCTTGGTGGGGTCAAGGTGTT
>NZ_BSTS01000044.1 GCF_030269665.1 Actinomycetospora sp. NBRC 106375 | reverse complement strand
AACCCCAAGCGACGCCATTCCAGCATCGGAATGCTCAGCCCGCTGGACCACGAAGCAGCCCACACCACGCCTGACCAAGATCACTGACCCCACACCGTCGGTGTCCGGTCCTGGGGGCCAACCTCAGCGGACCGAGGATCGAGAGGCGAAGCGCCCCCGCCCCGGTGTCGGCCACGACGCTACTGCACAGCACCGCCGCGCCCTGCGCCATCACCTCGACCGACCACGTACGAACCGTGAGCAGGTGGCGGCGGGCGGTGATGTCGTGTGCTGCGTCTGCGAGCTGCCGCACCGGGGAGCGCGACCCGCGTGACCGTCGAGGACCAACGTCCTGGGTGTCCCCAGGGCCCGGCTCGACCGCGGAGGGCTATCGGGCCTCCGAGCTGGAGAGAAGTGCGCCGTCAGGGACTCGAACCCCGAACCCAGTGGACGTGAGTCACAACGGCTGTCGTGTCGTGTTATGGACGTTCGTGCTGTTCAGTAACGGTGTCGCGGGGAACCGATCATCAGCGGTGCCCCGCTGAGGGCCGACGTGGTGTGACGTCAGCGGACACCTGAGCGGTCGGTCGTGGGTGCGGTTGTCCACGGTGCGGCGGGCGCCAGTGATCCTAGGGGGCTGGGTTCGGTGGCTCGGACGGCGCTTGTTCACTGCAGCCACTCTGCTGCGGCACGCTCGACATCCGCGTGCAGCCAGCGCCGCAAGGCCTCGAGGAAGGGCCCGGGGTTGCGGCGGGAGCGAGGGAATCGTCGCGAGCTCGTGAAGAGCACGCGCAGGGGTGGCTCGGTCGTAGTGAGGAGCGGCGCGAAGTCGCGGACGTTCTCGGTGACCACCCGTCGGTCCTCGCGCGCCGCCCAGCGGGCCACCTCGACGTCCGCGCTCGCGGCGAGAAGTGGGTGTCCAGCGACCGGGACGACATCGAACCCGTCGGTCCGGAGGACCTCGGCGACGGTCGGGCTGAACATCTCGTCCAGCAGCAGCGCCTCGGTGGGACGCCGCCTGGTCACGACAACAGCGTCTGGCGACGCTGCCACTCGCGTTCAGCGCGCTCGGAGGCGGCCTGTGAGTCGCTGATCCAGGCGTCGATCTCGGCGGGGAACGCGGTGTAGTAGCGGATGCCCGCCGTGACCGCCGACGCCGGCAGGTCGAAGGTTTCCGCGGCTGCGTCAACGGCGGCTTCTCCGCGCTCGTCGATCTCCTGAAGGAACACGACGAGTTCCCAGAGGTCGGGGCCGACCACGAGGGCGGGACGACGACCTGCAGGGCCGTTGCGGAACACGATGCCGGGGTGATCGGCCATGCGCAGGCCTTCGTCCACCAGTCGCTGGGCCAGTCCGGAGGGCGTGGCTCCCGGTAGCGCCGCGGCGTGTTCACGTAAGCGCTCGAGCACGTCGCGGTCGAAGCGGACGGACAGCGGGGCGGTCATGTAGTCATTGTAGCGCGTCGATGACCCCCTCGCGGGTGGACGAGCGACGTTCGCGAGAAGCTGTCGCGGTAGCGCCTCGATCGACGTCGCCAGGTCCTCGCCGACTGGCTCGACGACGGAGACCTGTTAGAGGCCGGCCTTCGTGCTGGTGACCTCGAGCGGCTCGTCATCGGGGTTCAACGGTGGCAAGTTCCGCCGCGTGGGGGATGGTGCGTCGGTAGGCGTCGGGATCGATCTGCAGAATCGCGATCTGGCGCCAGCGCTCGACGACCTCGACGACCTCGACGACCTCGACGACCTCGACGACCTCGACGACCTCGACGACCTCGACGAGCTCCAACGAGGCACGAGCGTCGTCCAGCGCCGCCTCGTACTCCGCGACGAACCGTTCGGCATCGTGCGGGAACAGCCAGGCCTTCACCACTGCAGGAGGCGCCGCTGGAGAGAGAGGGTGCGGTTCCGGGTCGCGACAGGCTGCGGTGGTCAAAGTCCTGACGGTAGCGACACCCACCGACACCCGCGAGAGCCGTCGCGGCGGGTGTCGAGGCAGACGCACTCGACGGCCAGCACGTCAGTGGCGTTGATCTTCATCTGGCGGCGTGTCACGGAGTAGACGGCCGTTGGAGCAGCCGGAGAGTCACGTTAAAGATCGCTCCGTGGAGCTGTGACCAGCGGAAAGAGTGCGCCGTCAGGGACTCGAACCCCGAGCCCAGTGGAGAGGAGTCACGACGGCAGTGGTGACGTCCGGTGCTCGTTCGTGCTGGTCAGTGGCCGTGTCGCCGAGCGTCGATCATCAACGTTGACTCGTCGATCGATGCCGTGGTGTGACGTAAGCGGTACCCACAGCGTGCCGTTGGGCCTCGCGCCAAGAGCTCCGGGGCAGTTTCGGAGACCCGGTCGTGGGGTCTACGTGCGCGCGTCGGCGATGTCTTCCGTGGACGACGACGCCCGGTTCGCCAGAAGTCCGATCGGGGTCTAGCGATCGAGGATCGATGCGAGCGCGTCCAGCTCCTCGAGGCACCCCCGCTCGGTGGCCGCGTTATCGGCTGTCAGGCTGAACAGGACTCGGTCCACCCCGGCTTCGGAGTACATCGCCAGTGCCTCGCGTCCGGCGACGGCATCGAAGACGATGACGGGGAGGTGTCCTCTCCCTCGTGTCGCGCACATCCGGCGGAACTCGGCGACCCGGGTGGAGAAGGCGTCGATCTCGGAGAGGCGCACGCGGGTCGGCATCCACCCGTCGCCGTGGGAGAGCACTCGTTCGAGCACCCCGCGACCACTCCCGCCGAGGAGCACGGCCGGTGACCGTGCCGGCTTGGGCCAGGACCAGATCGGGTCGAAGTCGACGAACTCGCCGTGGTACTCGGGCTCGTCCCGCGTCCAGATCGTGCGGACCGCGTCGATGCGCTCGAGCATCGCGGCGGTACGGCGCGCCGGATCGACGTCGTGGTTGACCATCTCCTCCCTGTTCCACCCGGCGCCGACACCGAACTCGAAGCGCCCGTCGCTGAGCAGGTCGACGGTCGCGACCTGTTTGGCCAGGGTGATCGGATGATGCTGGTTCACGAGGCAGACGCCCGTACCGAGAACGAGCTCCTCGGTGACCGTGGCCATGGCGGTGAGGGCGGAGAACGGGTCGAGGAGACGGCTGTAGGCGCCGGGAAGGACGTCGCCACCCGGCCAGGGCGTCGTGCGGGAGGCCGGGATGTGGGTGTGCTCGGTGAGGAAGACGGAGTGGAATCCGCGCTGTTCGGCGGCGCGTGCCAGCGTGCGGGGATCGACTCCGTCGTCCGTCACGAAGCCGGCGATACCGGCGTGCATTCCGCTCCTCCTTCGAGCGCTGCGACGGGCCCGGGGCCGCCGCGGAACGACGGCCCCGGGTCAGGATTGGTCGTAGGAGCGAGTATCAGTCGCGTGGACGTGGCACTTCGACGGTCACGTCGCCGAACTGCATCTCGCAGCCGGCTTGGGCGAAGTTCGCCAGGTCGGCGACCGCGCGCTTGCCTTCCTCGGAGTCGAGGGAGGCGAGCGCGTGCTCTTTGGACTCCCACTGGATGACCGCCGCCAGGAAGTAGGGCGGCCGGGTCCCGTCGAGGGTCTCGCAGACGTGCCAGTTGTAGTACTGCACATCAGGCAGCGCCCGGGCGATCTCCGCGTGGGTGTCGCGGTAGTGCGTCACGAAGGAATCCGGGTCCTGGGGATGCGCGTAGACCGCGGTGAGCTGGTACACGGCGTGCTCCGATTCCGATCAGGCGAAGGTGATGACGCCGCGCACGTTCTTGCCGGCGTGGAGGTCCTCGTAGGCGGTGACGACGTCGTCGAGCCGGTAGGTCCGGGTGATCAGCTCGTCGAGCTTGAGCTGGCCCTGGGTGTACATGCGGATCTGGCGCGGGATGTCGGCGGCGGGGTTGCTGGCACCGAACAGCGCGCCCTGGATGCGCTTCTGGAGCATGGTGATCTGCCAGGGGTTGATCGGGATGCCGTTGGTGTCGTTCATGTCGCCGATGCCAGTGATCACGACGGTGCCGGCCTTGCGGATGGCCTGGAACGCCTCGGCCACGTGCTCGCCCGTGGTCACCCCGACACAGATGACGGCCTTGTCCGCGCCCTGGCCGTCCGTGATCGACTTCGCGAACTCGTCGGCCTCGGCGATGGAGGAGAACGCATGGGTGGCCCCGACCTGCTCGGCGGTCTCGCGCTTGAGCGCCACCGGATCGACGGCGATGACGGTGGTGGCGCCGGCATGGGCGGCGCCCTGCACGGCGTTGATGCCGATGCCGCCGACGCCCATCACGATGACGACGTCGCCGGGCTTCACCTCGCCGGCGTAGACCGCGGAGCCCCAGCCGGTGCCGACGCCGCACCCGAGCAGGCACGCGGTCTCCAGGGGCAGGTCCTTGTCGACCTTGATGGCCGAGAGCGTGGAGACGAGCGTGTGCTCGGCGAAGGTGCCGAGGCCGCACAGCTGGCCCACCGGCTGGCCGTCGAGGTGGAACCGGAAGCTGTCCAGGTCCTCCCAGCGTGAGCCACGCAAGGTGTAGGCGCCGAAGTTGCAGAGGTTGGACATGCCCTCGGCGCACCAGCGGCAGTGTCCGCAGCTGGGCAGGAACGAGAAGATGACGTGGTCGCCGACCTCCCAGCCCGGGGTGTCGGGGCCGACGGACTCGACGACCCCGGCGCCCTCGTGACCCGCCACGGCCGGGTAGTGCTCCATCGGCAGGTCGCCGGTCTGCAAGTGATCGTCGGAGTGGCAGAGCCCGGACGCGGTGAGCTTGACCCGCAGCTCGCCCTGGCGGGGGTCGTCGAGGTCGATGTCGACGACCTCGAACTTGCCGGGTGCTCCGCGGATGATCGCAGCTCGAGTCTTCACGGGTGCCTCCTTGCTCCCTGAGGGAAGAGCCCGGTCCAAGGGAGTCGCGTGGCCGGGTTCACAATACATACCATCTAGTCGGAATGTATGGAACCTGTCTCGTTGGCACGGCGAACGCGGATACCATCTGGTCGGTAGCGGGCTCCCGTGCAGGGAGGTCGGGACCGCGAGCAAGGGAGATCGTCGTGCCACGCAAGCCCCCGGAGAGGTCCTACGACCCGGAGGAGACGCGCCGGCTGCTCATCGCGGCGTCCCTGGATCTCTTCGCTGACCAGGGCTTCCGAGGCACGTCCGTGCAGGAGATCGCGGACCGGGCCGGCCTGACCAAGGGCGCGTTCTATCACCACTTCGCCACCAAGGACGACGTCCTGCACCTGATCCACGACGAGTTCATCGACCGCGCCCTGGAGTCGCAGGAGCACGCGCTCGCCGCCTACCGGACGCCCACCGAGCAGCTCGCCCGCATGGCGTCGGACACGACGCTGATCTGCATCGATTACCAGAAGCACGTGCGGGTGTTCTTTCAGGAGCTCCAGGTCATCCGGGGCGATGTGCGCGAGGCGATCCTCGACAAGCGTCGCCGCTCGACGGCGATCTTCGAGGACACCGTGCGCCGGGGCGTCGAGAGTGGCGAGTTCGACCAGGGACTCGAGCCGACCGTGGCGGCGCTCGGCCTGCTCGGGATGTGGGTGTGGTCCTACCAGTGGTACCGCGCCGACGGGTCCGTCCCGGCGCGCGACGTGGCGCGTCAGTTCGCCACGATGACGCTGCACAGCGTGGGTGCGCGCAGCGCGTCGGTCCTCGTGGTCTGACTCCGGGCTCTTCCGCTGGGCCCCGGTGTGTCGTACCGTCGCAAACATTCCGACCAGATGGAATGAAACGAGGTGGACAACGATGACCACGCTGGCGGGCCAGGTGGCCCTGGTGACCGGAGCGGCCGGCGGCATCGGTCGGGCCATCGCGCGGACGCTGCACGGCGCCGGCGCCCGGGTGGCCCTGGCGGACGTCGACAAGCAGGCCCTGGACGTCGTGGTGCAGGAGTGGCCCGACGGTGACGTGCTCCCGGTCGTCGTCGATCTCACCGACGACGACGACACGGCCGCGCTGCCCGGACGCGTCCGCGCCGAGCTCGGCGGGCTGGACGTCCTGATCAACAACGCGGGCGTGCGGCAGATCCTGCCGCTGCTCGAGCTCACGCCGTCCGACTGGCGGCGCACCCTCGACGTCGACCTGACCGCGCCGTTCGTGCTCTCCCGCGCGGCGATACCGAGCATGGTCGAGCAGGGCCGCGGCAAGATCGTGAACATCGCGTCGATGGCCGGCGCGCTCGCGTTCCAGAACCGAGCCGCCTACTGCACGGCCAAGGCCGGGCTCATCATGCTCACCAAGACGATCACGCTCGAGTACGCCGCGAAGGGCGTCTGGTGCAACGCAGTCGCCCCGGGTGTCGTCGAGACCCCGATGACGAGCAGCTACTTCCGCTCCGAGCAGATGGCGGCGTCGATCCGGGCGAACGCGCCGATGGAGCGCTGGGCCCAGCCCGACGAGATCGCCGGCCCGGTGCTCTTCCTCAGCGGCCCGGACTCGGATTACGTCAACGGCACCACCCTGTTCGCCGACGGCGGGTGGACCGCCGGGAAGGGGTACTGAGGCGATGACGGCCACCCACAGGCCCGGTACCGCGCCCGTCCGGTCCGGCAGCCTCGCCGCGATCCCGTTCGTGGAACGGTCGGTCGGAGCCGTTCTCGAGCGCGCCGCCCGCATCCGGCCCGACGACGTCTTCTTCGTCCACGACGGCGTCGAGCACACCGTCGCGGCGGTGAACGCCCAGGTCGACGTCGTCGCCGACGGTCTACGGGCGCACGGCGTGGGCACGGGCACCCGCGTCGGGCTCCTGATGGCGACCAGCCCCGAGTACCTCTACGGCTGGTTCGCACTGGCCAAGATCGGCGCCGTCGAGGTCCCGATCAACACCGCCTACCGCGGGGAGCTGCTGCGTCACCAGCTCGAGCGCGCGCAGGTCGAGCTCGTGATCGCTGATCGCGGCGGGCTCCACGACGCCGTCGAGGTCGTGCGCGCCGAGGTGCCGACCCTGACCGGCACGCTCGACTTCCCCGGCCGGTACTCCGATCTCCTCGACGGCCCGCAGTCGGACGGGACGTCACGCGAGGCCGGCCCGGACCCGTCCGACGTCGCGTGCGTGCTCTACACCTCGGGGACCACGGGCCCGTCGAAGGGCGTACTCGTCACCCACCACCAGCAGGTCGCCTTCGGTCATTTCTTCGCCGAGATCACCGGCCTCGGCGCCTCCGACGTGGTGCTGAACTACTCGCCGTTCTTCCACATCTCCGGGAAGTTCACGACGCTGGGCTGCCTGCTGACCGGCGCGACGATGATCCTGCGCTCCCGACTGTCGATCGAGCGGTTCTGGGACGAGGCCCGCCGGTATGGGATCACGGTGTTCGTGGCGATCGGCGGTGTCTGCCACATGCTCCACGGCCGCGCCCCGCGACCCGACGACGCCGACAATCCCGTCCGCGTGGTGTACGCCGTGCCGGCACCCGCCGAGATCTACCGGGACTTCGAGGCCCGCTTCGGGCTCAAGCTCGTCGAGGCCTACGGGTCCACCGAGACCAACCTGATCGTCAACTCCTCGCTCGCGGAGTCCCTGCCGGGGGCCTGCGGACGGCCGAACCCGGCGTTCGACGTGCGCGTGGTCGACGACGCCGGGAACGACGTGCCCGATGGTGAGTCCGGCGAGGTCGTCGTCAGCTCCGACGATCCGTTGCTGCTCTCGCTGGGCTACGACGGGCTTCCCGACGCGACCGCCACCGCGTGGCGCGGCGGACGGTTCCACACCGGCGACCGCGCCGTACGGGACGCCTCCGGTGCGCTGTGGTTCAAGGACCGGATGAAGGACACCATCCGGCGGCGCGGCGAGAACATCTCGTCCTACGAGGTCGAACGCCTGGTCAACGGTCACACCGCCGTGGCCGAGTCCGCCGCCGTCGGTGCACCGTCCGAACTGGGGGAGGAGGAGGTCCGGGTCGTGGTCGTCCTACGCGACGGCGCCGAGGCGACGCCGGAGGACCTCTACCTGCACTACGCGCAGACCATGCCTTACCACATGGTCCCGCGCTTCATCGACATCGTCGACGAGCTGCCCCGCACGCCGACCGACAAGGTCGAGAAGTACAAGCTGCGGACCTCCGGGATCGGCGCGGCGACCTGGGACGCCGCCGACTCCGGGTGGCGCATGACCCGCGACGGGCCCGTCCGCACCACCTGACCCCTTTCCCCTCACCGTGCCCGCCCGTCGTGGCCGCACGGTCGCTGTCTCCTGCCCTCTCGAGGAGGACCGACGTGTCTCTGCTGCCCACACCGCAGCGCCCACTCGACGAGCGACGCCTCCGTGCCGCGGTCGAGGTCGCCAACCTGCCCACCCTCGCGATGGTCACCTACCACCTGACCGGTGACGATCGCTGGCTCCGCGATCCGTTCCGGCCGACGAAGGGTGCAGCGCTCGAACCGCACGACACCGGTGGATTCGCGGCCTCCGCAGCGGCCGAGCTGAAGGCCGGAGCGGTCGAGGCGATCACTGCCTGGTCGCGCGGAGCGGAGCCGGCCGTGCCCGCGCCCGCGCCGGAACTCCTGCAGCGGATGCTCTCCACGACGATGGGGGAGTCGGTCCCGACCGAGTACGAGCACCTCATGCGCGAGGAGATGGGCTTCGATCCCGAGCCCCCGCCCCGGCCCGTGCCCGCCGCTGAGGTCGCCGACCGCGACTTCTCGGTCGTCGTCATCGGGGCCGGCATCTCCGGGCTGATCGCCGCCGTGCGGCTGAAGGCCGCCGGAGTGCCGTTCGTCGTCCTCGAGAGGGGTGACGAGGTCGGCGGGGTCTGGCGGACCAACACCTACCCAGGGGCCGGGGTGGACACCCCGAGCTACCTCTATTCGTTCTCGTTCTACCCGCGGAACTGGTCGACCCACTTCAGCAAGCGCGACGAGGTCGCCGCCTACACCGCCGAGATGGCTGACCACTTCGGGCTGCGCGAGCACATCGAGTTCGGGGTCGACGTCGAGGCGGCCACGTGGGACGACGATGCCCAGCGGTGGTCGGTGAGCGCCGGCGACCGTCGGTGGAGCGCCGCGGCCGTGATCAGCGCGGTCGGGCTCTTCAACACCCCGAAGATCCCCGACCTGCCCGGCCTGGACACCTTCGACGGTCCCGTGTTCCACACCGCACAGTGGCCCGACGACGTCGACCTCGCCGGCCGACGCGTCGCCGTCGTCGGCACCGGGGCCAGCGCGATGCAGGTCGTGCCCGCCGTCGCCGACCGGACCTCCCGCCTCACTGTCTTCCAGCGCTCACCACAGTGGGTCGCGCCGAACGCCGAGTACTTCGCGCCGGTCGACGACGACGTGCACTGGCTGATGGCGCACGTGCCCTACTACCACGCCTGGTACCGGTTCCGGCTGGCATGGGTCTTCAACGACCGCGTGCACGCGTCCCTGCAGATCGACGACTCCTGGGAGCACCCCGACCGCTCGCTCAACGCCGTCAACGACGGCCATCGGCGCTACTTCACTCGCTACCTCGAGCAGCAGCTCGCGGGCCGACCGGACCTCGTCGAGAAGTGCCTGCCGGACTACCCGCCGTTCGGCAAGCGGATGCTGCTCGACAACGGCTGGTTCGCCGCCCTGCGGCGCGACGACGTCGAGCTCGTCACCGACACGGTGACCCGGCTGACCGAGACCGGGGTGGTCACCGCCGGCGGCGAGGAGCGCGCGGCCGACGTCGTCGTCCTCTCCACCGGATTCGACGCGCAGCACTACCTGCCCGGGATCCGGGTGACCGGCCGCGACGGACAGGACCTGCACGAATGGTGGGGTGCCGACGACGCGGCCGCGCACCTCGGGATCACCGTGCCCGGGTTCCCGAACCTCTTCCTCATGTACGGCCCGAACACCAATGCGGGCGCCGGCGGCAGCTTCATCTTCGTCGCCGAGTCCCAGGGCCGGTACATCGTCGACCTGGTCACCTCGATGATCCGCGACGGCATCGGTGCGCTCGACTGTCGACCCGAGGCCCTCGAGGGCTGGGTGTCCGAGGTCGACCAGGCCCACGACCGCATGGTCTGGAGCCACCCGGGGATGAGCACCTACTACCGCAACGCCCGTGGGCGCGTCGTCACCAACTCCCCCTACCGCGTTGTCGACTACTGGGCCATGACCCGCGAGCCCGACCTCGCGGACTTCGACGCCGCGCCGGTTCCGGCGCGAGCTGCCTGATGCCGGCTCCTGCCCTCACCCTCTCTCCCTCGGAGACGACCATGTCCCTGCGCAAGATCCTGCTCGTGGCCGGCACCGGCTCGGCCATCGACTGGTACGACTTCTTCATCTACGGCACCGCGGCCGCGCTGGTGTTCAACAAGCTGTTCTTCCCGGCCGACGATCCGCTGGTCGGGACGCTGCTCGCCTTCACCACGTTCGCCGTGGGTTTCGCCGCCCGACCCATCGGCGGCGTCATCTTCGGCCACGTCGGCGACAAGCTGGGGCGCAAGCCCGCGCTGGTGACGACGCTGTTCCTCATGGGGATCTCGACCACCCTCATCGGGCTCCTGCCGTCCTACGCCACGATCGGCGTGGCGGCGCCGATCATCCTCGTCGCCCTCCGGCTCCTCCAGGGCATCGCCGTGGGCGGGCAATGGGCAGGCGGCGCCCTCATCGCCACGGAGAACGCCCCGCCGGAAAAACGTGGCCTCTACGGGAGCTTCGCCCAGATCGGCGTGGCCGCCGGGCTGTTCCTCTCCACGGGGGTGTTCCTGCTCGTCGGCGCCCTGATCAGCGAGCAGGCGTTCCTCTCCTGGGGCTGGCGGGTTCCGTTCCTGCTCAGCGTCGTCCTCGTCGGCATCGCCTTCTACGCGCAGCTCGCCCTCGACGAGACCGCGCCGATGAAGAACGTCCAGCGTCGCGGCGAGCAGTCGCGCTCGCCGGTCCTCGACGTGGTGATCCACCACTGGCGCACCGTCGCCCTCGGCGCGGGCTCCATCGTCGTGATCGGCACGAGCTTCTACCTCTTCGGCACGTACTTCCTGTCCTACGGCACCACGGTGCTAGGGCTGCCCCGCAGCTTGCTGCTCAACGGCGTGCTCGTCGGCGCCGCCCTGCAGTTCGTCGCCATCCCGCTCTGCGGCGCCCTGTCCGACCGCATCGGGCGACGCACCGTCTACCTGGTCGGCGCTGTCGCGCTGGGGCTCTGGGTGTGGCCGGCGTTCCTCCTGCTCGAGTCGGGCAGCGCCGTCGCCGTCATCGCCGCGATCGCGGTGGGCGAGGTGCTGGTGGCGCTGGTCTACGGGCCGCAGGCTGCGCTGTTCGCCGAGCTGTTCACCGCGCGGCTGCGCTACTCCGGCGCGTCGCTGGGCTACCAGATCGGCACCCTCGTCGGCGGTGCGCTGACCCCGCTGATCGCCACTGCCCTCTACGCCCGATGGGGCAGCTTCGTGCCCGTCGCCGGCTGGGTCGTGCTCACCGCCGTCGCATCGTTCGTCTCGGTGGTCGTCATGTCCGAGACGGCACGCACTCAGCTCGACGACGAGGCGCCGTCGCCCGACGCCGACGAGTCCCGCACCTCCGACCTGCGTCCGGAGCCGGCGTGAGCGCCGTGGGCCCGCTGGCCGGGCTGCGGGTGATCGAGCTCGGCGGCATCGGACCGGTGCCGCACGCCGCGATGATCCTCGGCGACCTCGGGGCCGATGCCGTCCGCATCCAGCGACCCGGCGGGCACGTGCTGGCCGACCCGGCGCGCGACCACCTCCTGCGCAGCCGGCGCGTGCACGCCCTCGACCTCAAGAACGAGACCGACCGCGAGCAGGTCCGTGAGCTCGCGGCCCACGCCGACGTGCTGCTCGAGGGCTTCCGTCCCGGGGTCGCCGAGCGTCTCGGACTCGGGCCGGACGACCTGACCGTCGACAATCCCGGGCTCGTCTACGGGCGGATGACCGGGTGGGGCCACGAGGGCCCCCTCGCCGGCGCGGTCGGCCACGACATCAACTACATCGCGGCCAACGGCGTGCTCCACGCGATCGGTCCCCGCGAGGAGCCGCCCGTCGCCCCGCTGAACCTCGTGGGCGACTTCGGCGGCGGGTCGATGCTGCTGCTCACCGGCGTGCTCGCTGCCCTCTGGGAACGCCAGCGCTCCGGACGCGGCCAGGTCGTCGACGCCGCCATGATCGACGGCTCGGCGTTGCTCACCCAGGCGATCTGGGCCTGGCGCGGCCTCGGCCAGTGGAGCGACGACCGCGACGAGAACCTCCTTGACGGCGCCGCCCCGTTCTACCGCAGCTACCGCTGCGCCGACGAGCGCTACGTCGCGGTCGGCGCCATCGAACCTCAGTTCTACGCCGACCTGCTCGACGGTCTCGGGCTCACCGACGAGGACCTGCCAGGCCAGAACGACCGCACCGGCTGGCCCGACCTGCAGAAGCGGTTCGCCGCGGTCTTCGCCACCCGTCCCCGCGACGCGTGGGCCGCGACGTTCGCCGACCTCGACGCCTGCGTGACACCCGTCCTCACGTTCGAGGAGGCGCCGGCGCACCCCCACGCCACGGCGCGCTCCGCGTTCGTCGAGCTCGACGGGATCACCCAGCCCGCGCCGGCCCCCCGCTTCTCGCGCACCGCGGCCGCTGCGCCGACGCCACCCGCACCGCCGGTCCCCGTCGAGGACACCGCGCGCCGATGGCGCGACTCCGCCTGATCCCGAAACCCGCAACAGACGACGCGAAGGAGCGCCCATGCCCCCGTTCCCCCGACCCCAGGAACCGACGGTCTCGCTGCACAAGGAACCCGTCGACGGTGCCTGCCCGCAGTGCGCCGCGACCCAGCTCCGCCGCTACCCGGTGAACTCCGAGGGCGGCTGGTTCGAGGTCGTCAAGTGCCAGAACTGCCTGCACTCGGTCAGCCGCGAGCGCTGGAACCTCTTCGGCTCGCTGCAGCTGCTGTCCGACACGATCTGAAGGAGACCACGCCATGATCGCAGTCGATGTGGGCGGCACGTTCACCGACGTCGTCGCCCTCGAGAACGGCCGGATCCGCACCGCGAAGGTGTCGACCGACCCGACCACGGCCTACGAGCCGGTCCTCGCCGGAGCGGCCGAGCTCGGCGTCGAGCACTCCGCGGTGTTCAACCACGCCAGCACCCACGGCCTCAACGCCGTCATCACCCGCAACCTCCCCAAGATCGGGTTCCTCACCACCGAGGGCCACCGCGACGTCCTCGACCAGGGCCGCACCTGGCGCCCGGCATCGGCGATGCTCGACCCGCGCTGGCGCCGCAGCTTCGGGGACGCCGGCCGCCCGCTCGTGCCCCGCTACCTGCGCCGCCCGATCCACGAGCGCCTGCTCGCCTCCGGCGAGGTGCTCTTCGAGCTCGACGAGGCCCAGGCCCGCGCGCAGCTCGCGGTGCTGCGCCGCTGCGGTGTCGCCGGAGTGGCGATCTGCCTGCTCAACGCCTACGTCGACCGTGCTCACGAGGAGCGGCTGCGCCAGCTGGTGCTCGAAGAGCTCGGCGACCTCCCGTGCTCGATCTCCAGCGAGGTCTCGCCGCTGGCCAAGGAGTACGCGCGGGCGTCGACGACCGTGATCGACACCTTCATGAAGATCATCTACAGCGACTACTCCGACGAGCTCGGCAAGGGCCTCGCCGATCTCGGGTTCACCGGCCAGCTCAACTACGCCGACTGCGCCGCCACGCTCGTGCCGGCCGAGCGGGCCATGGAGCAGCCGTTCCGCATCGTGTTCTCCGGGCCCGCCGCCGGCACCGTCGCCTGCGCCCACTTCGGCACGCTCATCGGTGAGACGAACCTGCTGTGCGCCGACGTCGGCGGCACCTCCTGCGACATCAGCGTGGTCACCGCCGGGGAGCCGACGGTGAACACCACCTTCGAGCTCGAGCACGATCTCGTCGTCAACTCGCTCGCCATCGACGTCTCCAGCATCGGCGCGGGTGGCGGGAGCCTGGTCACCGTCGGGACCGCCGGGGAGATCCAGGTCGGGCCAGGCAGCGCCGGCGCCGACCCCGGACCCGCCTGCTACGGCCGCGGCGGCACGGCGCCGACGACCACCGACACCTGCCTGCTGGCCGGGATCCTCGACGGCGAGCACTTCGCGGGCGGTCGCTTCTCCCTTGACCTCGAGCGTTCCCGGCAGGCGTTCGCGTCCCTGGACTGCGATTTCACCTTCGCCCAGCGCGTCCGCTACGCCTACGAGATGGGCGTGAACAACATCGCCGAGGGCGTGTTCAACATCGCCATCAAGCACGGCGTCGACCCTCGCGACTACAGCCTCGTCGCCTACGGCGCCGCCGGCCCGATGCTGCTCCCCGCCCTGCTCGACCTCATCAAGTGCAAGCAGGTCGTGGTGCCACCTAACCCCGGGCTGTTCTCCGCGCTCGGGCTGCTCTCGACCGACCAGGTCTTCACCGCCAACCGCAGCGCCTACACCGTCCTCTCCGCCGACGCGGCCGGGGGAGTGGACGCCCTGTTCGCGGAGATGGAGGACCAGCTGCGCGACCGCATCGGATCGACGCGGGACGTCACCTTCGCCCGCAGCTTCGACGGCCGGCTGGTCGGGCAGAGCTGGGAGACCCCGTTCGTCGCGGTGCCCGACGGCACCCTCGACGCCGACGCGATCACCACCATGATCGCGAGCTTCCACGACACCTACGAGCAGCGCACCGGCAACCGCTTCGAGGGGATGCCGGTCGAGGGCGTCACCTTCCGGGTCCGCGCGATCCTGGAGACCGACAAGGTCGAGTTCCCCCAGCTGCCCTCCCGCGGCGTCGGCGACGCCCCGCTCGAGGCGGCCCGCACCACCACGCTGCGCTACCTGGCCGACGACGACCAGCCAGCCCCCGTTTTCGACCGCGCCGACCTGCGCGCCGGCGACGTCGTCACCGGTCCGGCGATCATCGACGAGAGCCTCTCGACCACCCACGTCGGGACCGGTCAGGAGGCCGTCGTCGGCGGCTACGGCGAGCTCGTCATCACGAGGAAGTGAGGACCGACGTGACCACTCTCGATCATCCAGGGATCGACCTGCCCGACGTCCGCCTGCGCGACATGACCGACGAGGAGTTCGTCGGCCGCTACCACGCCGACCGGTTCACCGCGTCGGTGATCACCAACCGGCTGCGCTACGTCGTGGAGCACATGTCCACCGGGTTCCTGCGCGAGGCGTTCTCCCCGATCATCCGTGACTGGTACGACTTTGCCTGCACGATCAGCGGCCCGCCCGAGCAGGACTATCCGATGTCGGTGGTCAGCAACAGCCTCGTGGTGTTCCTCGGGACCATGGGCGACGCGGTGCGCAACACCGTCATCGAATACGGACCAGAGAACCTGCGCCCCGGTGATGTGCTGATCGGCAACGACCCCTACCGCACCGGCACCCACGTCAACGACATCCTGTTCATCTACCCGGTGTTCCGCGACAACCGGATCGTCGCGTTCGTCAACATCCGCGCCCACCAGCTCGACATGGGCGGCACGGTGCCCGGCGGCTTCTCCGGGACGAAGAACAACAAGTACGAGGAGGGGCTGACGATCCCGCCGGTGCTGCTCTACAGCGCCGGGAAGCCGGTCCGGTCCACGTTCAGCCTGATCTTCGACAACTCACGCTTCGGCGAGATCCTGCTGCCGGACTTCAAGTCCTGCTACCAGCAGCTGCACCTCGGGGCCCGGCTCATCGAGGAGAACCTAGACCGCTACGGCACCGAGGCCCTGCTCGGGACCCTGCAGTACGCCGTGGACACCTCCGCCGAGCGGATGCGCGAGGCGATCGCCGGCATCCCGGACGGCGACTACGTCGGCGAGGCGCTGGTCGACGCGGACGGCATGGACGCCAGCGAGGAGTTCGGCATCAAGGTCACGCTGATCAAGCGCGGCGAGCACATCGAGGCCGAGCTCTCCGGCACGTCCCGCCAGGCCCGCACCTCGATCAACGCCAGCATGCTCGACTCCAAGACCGCCGTCGGCGTCGCGATCACGATGCTGCTCGACCCCTCCACGCCGTTCACCACCGGCACCTGGCGCACCATCGACATGGCCGGTGCGCCGGGGTCGCTGCTGAACGCGCTGCCGCCCGACGGCGCCAGCATGATGTTCTGGGAGATCACCACGACGCTGGTGTGCGCGGTGTTCAACGCGCTCAACCCGGTGCTCGGTGACCGGGCCGTCGCCGGCGACTACGGCTCCCTGAGCCTGCACAACGCCACCGGGCTGACTCCGGACGGCACCCCGTGGGCGACCGCCGCGCAGTGCGGCGGCGAACACGGGCCATGGGGCGCCACCAGCAACGGCGACGGCGACAGCTACACCGTGCTGTTCATGCTCAACAACCTCGACCCGGCCACCGAGGCCATCGAGCACGATGTCCCGGTCGTCCTCCTGCGCAAGGAGGCGACCATCGACACCGCAGGCCCCGGCGCCAACCGTGGCGGGGCTGCGACCATGCGCGACAGCCTCTGGCTCACCGACGCCTCGGCGTACTGCTCACCGTTCCGCACCAAGGTGCCCAGCGGCGTCGGGGCCCACGGCGGCGACGCGGGCAAGCTCGGCGCCGTCTGGATCTTCCCGCCGGAGGTCGCGCGCATCCGGGATCGCGGCGAGCTCGTGCCGCACACGGAGCAGGCGTACGGGGAGACCGTGCCCGTCGGCGGGATGCTCGATCCGGAGACGAAGGCGCTCGACCCGGACGGTTCGTACTTCTACTTCGCGTCCCGACCGTCCTGGGACACGAAGGCCGGCGCGATGTTCCGCTACCTGACCAACGGTGGCGGTGGCTGGGGTGTCCCCTTCGAGCGTGTTCCCGCGAGGGTCCTGCGTGACGTGCGGGACGGCTACGTCAGCGTTGAGGGCGCTCGCACCGATTACGGCGTCGTGGTCCTCGGCGATCCCGACAAC
>NZ_BSTS01000043.1 GCF_030269665.1 Actinomycetospora sp. NBRC 106375 | reverse complement strand
GAGCGAGCGATCGCCGGATACGTCCGCTGGCACAACCGCCACGCCACCCCGAAACGCCGCTTCGCCGCCAACTCCAAGATCCGCAGGCCCGATTACCTACCCAACGTTGCCTGACGCAGCACTAGCGCGGGCGGTGGTGGCGCACGAGCGCGACCGTGACCTCGGTGAGGTCCTCGGCGTCGAGCTCCTGGCGGCGGCCGTCGGCCTCGGCGCGGGCGCGTCCGGCGGGGTAGGGGCCGTACGTGTCGGCCGCCCCGGTCACCGGGTCGAGCACCAGGACCATGAGCCCGTCACACTGTTCGAGCTCGTCGGGTTCGACGAGCGGGTCGAGGGAGACCTCGCGGCCGGTGGCCTGACGATGCGGGCACGGCAGCTTGGGCACAGCAGTCCTCCTCCGCGTCCTGTGCCCGACCCCACCGAGGCATCACCGATCGGGCGGTACCGACGGTATCAAGAACCTTGGAACACCCAGCGCGTTCGGGCGACGACCGGACAGTCACCGGAGACCGACGGTCGTGAGCCTCACCAATGAGCAGCATCGGCGACGTCCGTCGGGGGAGGGTCGTACCCCGATCGGTCGCGCAACGTGGTCACGTCGAGCGTGCGCTCCCGGGCGACGTGGCGCACCGCGTAGCGGCTGAGCACCGGACTCGTGCCGCAGATGCGGGCGGTCGCCTCCGCGATGATCGCGATCGAGTGGGCGAGGGGTACCGGGAGACTGAACGTCCGGACACGGACGCCCCGCGCGGCGAGGACCGCGGTCAGCGTCGTGAGCAGCTCGACGGGTTCGGCGTCGGCGACGTTGTAGGTCCCGCCCGGGCCGTCGAGGAGTGCGAGCACGGCGCCGACCAGCGTGTCGATCCGCGTCAGGCTGATCGCCCGCGGGCCGCGGCCCGGGACGACGAGGCGCCCGGCGCGGACGGCGGCGAGCAGGCGGGGGAGCAGCGTGGCCTCGCCCGGCCCGTAGACCGCGTGCGGGCGCAGGATCACGGCGTCGGGTCGCGTCGCGCGCACGAGGCGCTCGGCGGCGGCCTTCGCGGCGCCGTAGCCGTCGGGGTACGCGGGGCCGGGGGCGGCGTCCTCGCGCGCCCGGACGGTGGGGCGGCGCGGGTCGTAGACGCTGGCGGTCGAGAGGTGCACGAGCCGGGCGTGTGCCGGCAGTCCGGCGAGCACGGCGCGGGTCCCGGCGACGTGCGCGTCCCAGTGCGCCTGGGCGGGCAGGGCGTCCGAGGCCGCGCCGGCGGCGTGGACGACGACGTCGGCGCCGGCGAGGTCCGGGGGCCCGTCGGTGAGGTCGTGCGCCCGGTAGCCGGCGCCCGCGACGTGCTCCGGGTCGACGTGCGGGCGCCGCCCCAGCGCCCGGACCTCGTGACCCGCCCCGACCGCGGCCCGGCAGACCGCGCCCCCGACGAACCCGGAGGCGCCGGTGACGGCGATCCTCACCGCCGCGCCAGGAGCGCGCGGAGGGCGCCGCGGTCGGGCTTGCGGGAGCGCCCGCCGCGGGGGAGGTCGTCGAGGACCACGACCTCGTCGGGCGCGTCGACCCCGAAGACCCGGCGGACGGTGCCGGCGTCGGGACGGTCGCCGGCGACGGCGAGGACGACGTGCTCGTCGCCGGCGGGTGTGGGCACGCCGACCAGCAGCGCCTCCCGGACCCCGGGCAGCGCGGTCACCGCCGCCTCGTAGAGACCGGGGTAGATGTTGCGGTCACCCCGGATGATCATGTCCTTGCGCCGGCCCGTGAGCACGATCCGCCCGTCGTCCAGCACGCGGCCCAGGTCCCCGCTGGCGATCTCCGGCGTGCCAGCGAAGTGCCGTTGCGGACACTCAGCGTCCGTATCGGTACTTCGATCACCGAGGTCCAGGTAGCCCAGCGCCTGGTGCGGGGCGCTGAAGCAGAGCTCGCCGTCGTCGGCGACGCGGGCGGTGACGCCGGGCAGCGGG
This sequence comes from Actinomycetospora sp. NBRC 106375, assembly GCF_030269665.1. GTDB lineage: Bacteria > Actinomycetota > Actinomycetes > Mycobacteriales > Pseudonocardiaceae > Actinomycetospora. Next base: position 15,254 of record NZ_BSTS01000043.1, on the reverse strand, counting down.
GTCCCCAGCAGGTCGCCCGGCGCGCCGGCGTCGGTGTGGGCGATCTTCTCCTCGGCGGTCGCAACCGCCGCCGGCGCCAGCTCCGTCATCCCGTAGACGGCGAGGAGGTCGGCGTTCGGGGCGACCGACCGCAGACGGCGCAGCGGACCCGGCAGCACCGGGGCCGCGCCGAGCAGGATGCCGCGCACTCCGGGCGGCAGCGGCCCGCCGCGCGCGACGGCGTCGACGTCCGCGGGCACGCAGAAGGTGTGCGTCGCCCCGCGGCCGCGCAGCACGCGGGCCAGCCGGGACGGGCGCGCGCCGGGCGCCGGGAGCGACCACGTCGCGCCGCCCGCCAGAGCAGGCAGCCCGATCATGAGCTGGTCGGTGTGGACGACGTCGCCGGGACCGAACGGCACCCGCGCCGCGAACGCCGCGAGCCCGGCACCCAGTGACGCCCGCGAGTGCACCACCAGCCGCGGCGCCGCGGTCGTGCCCGACGTCGGGATCACCAGCGCGGGGGCCCCGGCGTCGCCGCAGCGACCTTGATCGAAGTCCCGATACGGACGCTGAGCGTCCGTGAGGGCACTTCGCTGACACACACGCCGCCACGAGAACGCCCCGCACGGGACGCCGGGCAGGCGGGGGCCGGTGTAGACGTGCGTGACGTCGCCCAGCGAGCGCCACACGCGGCCCGCCAGCGCGTACACCGGCGACGCGGCGAGCGCCCAGCGCGGGGCGAGGGCGGCGGCGCGGGCGGCGAGGACGGCGTCGCCGGCGCGGGGGTCGGCGAAGGCGAGGGTGCCGCCGGCGGTGACGACGCCGAGCGCCAGGGCGAACGAGCTCGGCGACGGCGGCACCGCGAACAGCACCCGGTCGCCGGGCTCGAGACCCCGGCGACGCAGACCGGAGGCCACCGCCAGCACGCGCGACCGCAGCGCCCCGAAGGTCGTCGGGCGCCCGAGGGCGTCGAGCAGGGCCACGCGGTCCCGGTGGCGCACGCAGGCCTCGAGGACGGTCACGGCGAGATCAGGCACGGGCCACCACCAGCTCGCGCCAGGCCGGGACGAGGACGCGGCGGGCGGGGCGGCGGCGCACCACGCGCAGCGGCCCGGCTGCGAGGGCGGCCGCGGCGACCGCGCGCACCTCGGCCCGCGCCAGCGCCGCCCCCAGGCAGTGGTGGGGGCCGGCCCCGAACCACAGCGACCGCGCGGCGGGGTCGACGGGCGCGCCGATCCGGAACGCCTCACCCGCCCGCACCGCGGCGTGGGTGAGCACGAGGACGCGGTCGCCGGCACGCAGCGCACACCCGCCGACGGACGCCGGCCCGGCTACCCGGCGCAGCATCGCCGGCGAGGGCGCGGTGAAGCGCAGGGCCTCGTCGACGGCGTCGTCGAGGTCGGCGTCCTGCTCGCCGGTGTCGATCAAGAGGGCCACGAGCCGCGGCAGGAGGGCGACGACGGTCTCGGTGCCGGTGAGGAACAGGGCCGCGGCCGCGCCGCACGACGCGTCGTGGTCGACGCCGGCCGCGCGCAGCCGCGCCACTACCGTCCCGGCGCGTCCGGTGTGCCACGACGCCGAGGCCGCCCCGACGACCGGGGCCAGCTCGGCGCGGGCCCGGGCGGCGCGCCGCGGCGAGAGGGTGCGCGTGGTGGGCCGGACCGAGGCGGCGACGCGAGAGGCGCGCCGGCTCATGGCCCGGTGCTCGGCCGCCCCGCCGTCGAGCCCGACCAGGGCGGCGATCACGGCGCCGGCGACCACGCGCATCTCGTCGACGAGGTCGACCTCCGCGCCGGCCCGCAACCGGCCGGTCAGCGACGTCAGCCGCGGACCCACCGCCCCCGAGACCAGCTCCGCCGACGCCCGCGCCGTGAACAGGTCACCCAGCGCGCGGCGCATCGCCCGGTGCGGCTCGCCCTCCATCCCGAGCAGCACCGCCTCGCCGAGCACCGGGGTCCACAGTGCGCCGGGGCCGCCCGGGCCGTCCTTGCGGAAGCGCTTGGTGTCGGTGAGCACCTCCCGGGCCAGTGCCGCGTCGCTGATCACGGCGCCCACCCCGGGCACCCGCACCACCGGGCGCCGCGCGGCCAGCCGGGCCAACGGGGCGGCGACGGGGTGCGCGGCGTCGATCAGCCGCCGGTCGGCCCGGAGGGCGGGAGCGCTCATCGCACGTCCACCACGTCGGGACGGTGCCGGTGGTCGGCATACCAGCCGAGCGTCCCCACCAGCCCGTACGCCCGCACGCGGCGCACCGACCCGGCGACGACGGCGTCGCGCCGCCGCCCGATCCGCCCGCCGGCGCGACGCACGGCGTTGACCAGCGCGCGGTCCTCGTGGACGTCCTCGATCGCCGTGCGCGGGAAGCCGCCGCAGCGGGCGTAGAGGTCCGCGGTGATCGCGAGGTTGCACCCGGCGCACATGACGTACGGGCCGTGGAGGTCATCTCCCCGGTTCCCCGGCCGGAACCGGCCGAAGGTCGCGGCGAGCGCGACGACCGCCGGCAGCCCGCGGCGCTCCCAGAACCGCAGCACCACCTCGTCGGTGCGCGGCACGAGGCGCCCGCCGATCAGCTCGAGGCCGTCGGTGAACCCCGCCCGCAGCGCGGCCGTCCAGCCCGGCGCGGGCAGGCAGTCGGCGTCGGTGCGTGCCAGCAGCGTGGCGCCGGCGGCGATCGCGTGGCGCATCCCGGTGTCGGCGGCGGCGCCGGTGCCCTTCACCGGCTCGGTGATCACGCGCAGGTCCAGCCCGCGGGAGTGGGCCGCGACGACGGCGGCGGTGCCGTCGCGGCTGCCGTTGTCGACCACCAGCACCGTGAACGACGGGTCGTGCTGGGCGGCGAGGGCGTCGAGCGTCGCGGGGATCCCGCGCGCCTCGTCGTAGGCGGGGATCACCACCCAGAGGCTCACGGCGTCACCACCACGACGCCCGTGCTGATCCGGCGGGCCGGGTCGCCGGGCACGGGGTGACCCTCCGTGACAGCTGTGGCACGTTCGATCATGTCCGAGGGCGGGGCGGACCCGTCGCTCGCCGCGGCGATCCGGGCCCCGGTCCGGGCGGACGCCGGCAGCTCGCCGGGCAGGTGCACGGCGGTCCCGGCGGGGAGGGTGCTCATGCCGAGTGATCTCACCCTTCCCCCTGCCCACCCCGGTAGGGGAGAAATACCGACATGACGACGACCGCACAGCGTCACGAATCACGCGTGCTGTTCGCGTCGCGCCCGGCGCTGTGGGCGTTACTGCGGGCCGGGCGGTGGACCGGTCCCGTGCGCCGCGTCCCGAGGGTCGGGTGGCTCGTCGCCGACCCGGTGCTCGCGCGCCGGCTGCTCACCGACCACGCCCACACGAGCGTCGTCGGCGAGGGCGGCGTCGGGCACCTGTGGGCGCAGGTCCTCGGCGACTGGGTCACCGAGCTCTTCGACGGCCGCGGCCACGCGGCCCTGCGCGCCCGGGTGCGCGACGTGTTCACCGAGGCCTCGGCCCGCGCGCACGTCGACCGGGTCCTGGCCGCCCGGCTCGCGGTCGCCACGCGGGAGCTGAGCACGGGCGCCGAGCTCGACGTCGCCGACCTCGCCCGCGTGCTCGTGGGCCGGGTCGTCGCCGATCTCCTCGGACTGCCGCTGGCCGACGACGGGACCGCGCGGGAGCGCTTCGCGACCGCCGAGGGTCTCGCGGCGCTGGCCCTCGGGACGGGGGCGTCCACGGCGCTCGACCCCGCGACGGTGGCGACCGCGCGCGACCTCGTTGCCCGGCTCACCGCGGGCGTGGCCGACGAGTGGGCGCACGCCGGGCCCGACCGGCTGCTCGGCCGCTGCCGCGAGCTCGGACTCGGCCTGCGGGAGACCGAGGGGCTCGCGGTGCTCATGGCCGTCGCCGGGACCGGGACCGCGGCGAGCGCGATGGCCCGCACCGTCGCCCTCGTCGCAGACACCGGCACCGCGCCGCGCCTGCTCGCCGAGCCCGACCGCGTGCCCGACGCCGTGCGCGAGGGCCTGCGCGTCAGCACCCCCGCGCCCGTGGTGGGCCGGCACGTCACGGCGGACACCACCCTCGGCGACGCCCGCCTGCGGGCCGGCGACCGCGTGCTCGTCCTGACCCACGCGATCGACAACGCCGCCGGCGGCTTCGACCTCGACCGCCCCTACGAGCCGGCGACCCGCCAGCTGTGGTTCGGGGCCGGACGTCACCAGTGCCTGGGGGCGGCGCTCGCGAAGGCGGAGCTCGCCGGGCTGCTGCACGCACTGCTCGCGACGGGCCGGCCGTGGCGCGTCACCGGCCGCCGTGCCGCCCGGCGGGTGCTCGTCCCGTCCTACGCCGAGCTGCGGATCGCGGTGTCGTGACCACGGTCCTCGCCACCCTCCTCGCCCTCGTCGCCGCGCTCCTGGTCGGCGCGTCCGCGGTGCTGCAGCAGACCGCGGCGTCGACGGTGCGCGACCAGGGCGCGGGGTTCTTCGCCGCCCTGCTGCGCCGGCGCCGGTGGCTCGCCGGGGCCGCGGCGGACACCGCGGGGTTCGGGTTCCTGCTCGCCGCCCGCGCGGTCGGGCCGCTGCTGCTCGTCCAGCCGATCGTGGCGGCGTCGGTGCTGGTCGCGCTGGTGGGCGGGGCGCGGGCGGCGGGCCAGCCGCCGCGACGGGGCGAGGTCGTGGCGGGCGGGGTGCTCGCGGTCGCGCTGGCGGTGTTCGTCGTGCTGGGCCGCCCGGAGCGGGGTCTCGCGCGGGTGCCGCTCACGTCGTGGCTGCCGGTGCTCGCCGGGGTCGCGGTGCTGTCGGCGTGCGCTGCGCTCGCCGCGCGGCGCCGGCGTCCGGGTGCGGGCCGGGCCGTGCTGCTCGGGATCCCGGCCGCGCTGGCCTACGGGCTCGGAGCGGCGCTGACGACGACCGTGGTCGCGCTCGTGCCCGACGGGATCGCCGCCCTGCTCGGCGCGTGGGAGACGTGGACGGCCGCGGTCGTGCTGCTCGCGGGCACCGCGGCGCAGCAGCTGGCCTATCGCGCGGGCCCGCTGCCGGCGTCGCTGCCGGTGGTGGCGGCGGGCGAGCCGGTGGTCGCCGCGGCGCTCGGCGTGGTGGTGCTGGGGGAGTCGCTCGGAGCCTTCGGGTCCGCGCTCGGGCTCACGGTCGCGGCGGTGATCGCGATGCTCGTGGCGGTCGTCGTGCTGGCCCGCGGGGTGGGTGCCGTCAGCACCGTCAGCACCGTCAGCACCGCCAGCACCGTCAGCGCAGCGGGCCGACCTCGTCCGGGAACACCCAGCGCCGGAACGCCCACCAGCGGAACACCATCGCGAGGAGGGTCCCGACGACCTGGGCGCTGACGAGGTCCGCGACGTGCTCGGTGAGGGTCGAGACCGCCGGCGTGGCGAGGTCGAGCACGTAGCGGGAGATCCCGAGCGGCGCCGCGTTGATCCCGAGCGCGATGCCCGACACCACGAAGTACAGCAGCGCCTCGTGCGGACGGCCCCGCCCGCCGCGCAGCCGGAACGACCACTCGCGGTTGAGTACGTAGCCGACGATCGTCGCGACGAGCACGGCGACGACCTTCGCGGTGACCGGCTTGGGCTCCAGCACCGTCGACTTCGCCGTCACGAACACGGCCGTGTCCACGACGAACGTGATCGCGCCGACGATCGCGAACTTGACGAACTCGCCGTAGCGCTCGGTGAGCCCGGCGACGGGGCGGCGCAGCACCGGGGGCAGCCCCGGGGCGCGCGGCCGGTCGTCGGTCATCGTCGCGAGTCTGGCAGACCGCTACCGCCCCGAGGCGTCGATCGGGCACACGACACCCGCCGCGCCGAGCGCCGGCAGGCGCGTGGTGACGACGCAGTCGCCGGTCCCGGGGGCGTCCGCGGGCGCCAGGAGCGCGACCGCCGGGGCGGGGCCGGGCCCGGTGGGTCGGGCATCCGCGGGGGAGGCGCGCGCGGTCGCGGCGGGGACGGCTCCGGTCGTTCCGGGCACGGTCCCGCCCCTCGCGCCGGCCGCTGGGGTCGCCCCGTCGCCGGCCCCGTCGCCGGCCCCGTCGCCCGTCCCGCCGCCTGTTCCGTCGCCCGTCCCGCCGCCTGCTCCGTCGCCGGCCCTCCCCGGCGTGTCGCGCGAGCGAGCGTGTGGCGATCCTGGCGTCCCACGCGAGGAAAGCCGCATTGCTGGTACACCCCGTGCGCCGCCGTCCTCGGTGCCGTGGCGCGCCCGGTCGGCGGGATCGCCCCCCGCGGCGCCTCCGGTCCCGTCCAGGAGACCCGGCAGGGCCAGGGCGGCGTCGGGGGACGGGCCCGGGATGGGGGGTGGCGCCGAGGGGCCCGGGACCAGCGGCAGCACCGGGGCGGCGGCGCGCGGGGGCGACGGCGGCGGTTCGGCGTGGTCGCCGACGACGAACGCGGCGACGCCGACCGCGCCCGCCAGGCCCAGCACGCCCGCGGCGCGCCGGCGGGACGCGCGGGTCGAGGCCGTCGGCCGCGCGCTCACCCCGCCGAGACCGGAGATCCCGCCCAGCGCGCCGAGCACGCCCAGTGCCCCACCGCCGGCGACGGCGAGCTGGCTGCTGTCGGCGTCGAAGGCGAGCGGGCCGGTCGTGCCCCGGGACGCGAGGTAGCCGACGATGCCCGCGCCGAGTACGAGCGGCGCCACGACGGCGCGCAGCATCCCCGAGTTGACGTCGCGCAGCTCCTCGGCCAGCGCGCGGCACTCGGCGCACTCGGCGAGGTGGGTCTCGACGCGCTCGGCCTCCCGGCGGGCGAGGCCGCCACGGGTGTAGGCGCCGAGCTTCTCGCCGGTGTCGCGGTGGCGCCGGTCCCAGTGCCCGGAGGACGAGGCGAGGTGCTCCTGGAGGTAGGCCTGGCGCAGCCCTTCCCGGGCGCGGTAGCCGAGCGCGGAGACGGCGTTGGCGGACAGCCCGAACAGCGGCGCGATGTCGGCGGGCGTGTCGCCCTCGACCTCGAGGTGCCAGAGCACCGCCTGCCAGCGCTCCGGCAGCGTCGCGAACGCCCGCGCCGCCAGGGTCCGTTCGAGCCCGGCGAGGGCCGGGTCGGTGAACGGGACGATCGTGTCGTCGGGGTCGGCGGCGTGCACCGCGGTGACGTCGTCGGTGAGGTCGAGCCGGCGCTCGGCGCGGCTGCGGTCGTAGGCGAGGTGGCGCACCGAGGTCAGCAGGTACGCGCGGAACGCCTCGGTGGGCCCGCGCCCGGCGCGCAGCACCTCGAGCAGGCGCGTGAAGGCGCCCGCGACGAGGTCGTCGGCGTCGGCGGGCGAGCGCGCGAGCTGGCGCGCCAGCGCCCGGGCGGACTGCTCGTGGCGCGTGTAGAGGGTGGCGAACGCCGAGGTCGAGTCCCGGTCGGCGCCCCGGCCCCGCAGCCGCGCGATGAGCTCGGCGTCGCTGCGGGGGTCCCCGTCGGACGAGCCCCCGGCGTCGTCGGGACGCCCGCCGTCGTCGACCGTCACCCGACCACCCCTCCCCCGACCGGACGAGTGTGTCTGCGCCCGTACGGCCGAACCGGTGACCGTCACCGTCATGGGCGATGTCCCCGCGCGTCTCTGCGGTCGGGACCAGTTCGCACGAGCACGCCGGAGGTCGGCCGGGGCATGGACGTCAGCAGCAACGAGGGGTCGGGCACGGCCACCGCCGAGGCCACGGCCCCGATCGACGTCGACACGGCCGTCCCCGACGGCGCGACGCCCCGCCCGGCACGGGCCGCGGCCCTGCGGGAACGCTGGTTCGCCTGCAGCCGAGCCCTGGGCTGGGCGGCCGCGGCCGAGTGGCCGGACCCCGCCATCGACGCGGTGTGCTCGGTCGTGACCGCCCGCCACGACGATCACGGCGCCCGCGAGCGCGCCGTGGAGTCAGCGCTCGCGCGGTGGGCCGGGGCGCGGGCCGGGGCCGGGGTCGGGCTCGCCGAGACGCTCACCGACCTGGCCGCCCTCAACACCGCGGTCTCCGGCGGCTCCGGGACGAACGGCGCCGAGACGGCCGCACCCGCCGGCCGCGGCCCCGACGGGGTGCGTCTCCTGCGGGCCGTGTCGCTGGCGTGGACGGACGTCGCCTGCGGGGACCTCAACGAGACCGCGGCGGTGGACCCGCTCTCGGGGCTCGCCAGCGTCCGCTACCTGCGCACCCGCCTCGCGGAGATCTACCGGGCCGCGCGTGCCCACGGCCGGTCGGCCGGGGACGGGCACGCGCTGGTGGTGCTCGCGCTCGAGGTCGGCGACTGGCGCCGCGTCGCACCCCTCTCGATCGCCGGCGAGGCGGCGGGCGTGGTCTTCGATGCCGGCGAGTCGATCGCGGTCGTCGGGCGCGGCACGGTCGTCGTGCTCGCGCCGCGCGAGGGTCTCGTCGAGCGCGCCGCCGTGCTGCGCCGCCTGCTCGCCCGCCGCCTGTCCGCGACCGAGGGCGTCGCCGGGGCGCCGTCGGCGCAGATCCTGCGCCTGCCCGCGACCCACGACGGGGCCTGTGCCCTGCTCGAACGGCTGCGCAGCGCCGACCCCGGCACGGACCCCGCCGGCGACCCCGCCGCCGACCCCGCCGCCGACCCCGCCGCCGACCCCGCCGCCGACCCCGCCGCCGACCCCGCCGCCGACCCCGCCGCCGACCCCGCCGCCGACCCCGCCGCCGACCCCGCCACGCATCCCGCCCCGGACGCCGAGTCGGGCCCGGATCACACCTGACGCGCGCGTACCGTCTCTGCACCGTGGACGAGCGCACCGGGCTTCCCGTGGTGACGATGATCGGCGGCGGCCAGCTGGCGCGGATGACCCACCAGGCCGCGATCGCGCTCGGGCAGTCGCTGCGCGTGCTCGCGACGGGCCCCGACGAGCCCGCGGCGCTGGTCGCACCGGACGTCGTCCTCGGCGACCACCGCGACCTCGACGCCTTGCGCCGCGCGGCCGCCGGCGCCGAGGCCGTCACGTTCGACCACGAGCACGTGCCGGGCGAGCACCTGCGCGCCCTGGTCGCCGAGGGCCACACCGTGCACCCCGGCCCGGAGGCCCTCCTGCACGCCCAGGACAAGCTCGTCATGCGCCGCCGGCTCGCGGAGCTCGGCGAGCCCGTGCCGCCGTTCGCCGCGGTGGCGGGCGTCGACGACGTCACCGCCTTCGCCGGCGAGCACGGCTGGCCGGTGGTGCTCAAGGCGGTGCGCGGCGGCTACGACGGCCGCGGGGTGTGGGTGCTGGACGACGCCGACGAGGCGAAGAGCGTCGTCACCGAGCTGCTGGGCGCCGGGACCCCGCTCATGGTCGAGCAGAAGGTGGCGCTGCGCCGCGAGCTCGCCACCATGCTGGCCCGCTCGCCGTTCGGGCAGGCGGCGGTGTGGCCGGTGGTCGAGACCGTGCAGTCCCACGGCATCTGCACCGAGGTCCTCGCCCCCGCGCCCGGGCTCGACGCCGAGCGTGCCGAGGAGGCCGGCGAGCTCGCCCTGCGCATCGCCGCCGCACTGGGCGTCGTCGGCCTGCTCGCGGTGGAGCTGTTCGAGACCGACCGGGGGCTCGTGGTCAACGAGCTCGCGATGCGGCCCCACAACTCGGCGCACTGGACGATCGAGGGCGCGGTGACCTCCCAGTTCGAGCAGCACCTGCGCGCCGTGCTCGACTACCCGCTGGGCGCGACCACGACCACGGCGCCGGTGACGGTGATGGCCAACGTCCTCGGCGGCGACCCCGTCCCGCCGACGCGGCTCGACGAGCGCCTGCACCACACCTACGCGCGCTTCCCCGACGCCCGGGTGCACCTCTACGGCAAGGGCGAGCGTCCCGGCCGCAAGATCGGTCACGTCACCGTCCGCGGGGACGACCTCGACGACGTGCGCACCCGTGCCCGTCTCGCCGCGGACCACCTCGCGACCGGAGTGTGGAGCGACGGATGGGACCCTCACGCCTCATGAGCGCCCCTGGGACCGTCCCGGAGAACACGCCGGACAGCACCCCCGCCGTCGGCCTCGTCATGGGCAGCGACTCCGACTGGCCGACGATGCAGGCCGCGGCGGCCGCGCTCGACGAGTTCGGCGTCTCCTGGGAGGCGCGCGTGCTCTCCGCGCACCGCACGCCGCGGGTGATGCTCGACTGGGCGTCCGCGGCGGCCGGCCGCGGGGTGCGGGTCGTGATCGCCGGGGCGGGCGGGGCGGCGCACCTGCCCGGCATGGTCGCGTCCGCCACGACGCTGCCGGTGATCGGCGTGCCGGTGCCGCTCGCGCACCTCGACGGCATGGACTCGCTGCTCTCGATCGTGCAGATGCCGGCCGGTGTGCCGGTGGCGACGGTGTCGATCGGCGGGGCGCGCAACGCGGGCCTGCTCGCCGTGCGGATCCTCGGCGCGTCCGACCCGGCGCTCGCCCGCGCGATGGAGCGCTTCCAGGCCGGGCTCGCCGAGTCCGTCGCCGCGAAGGACGAGGCGCTGGCGGCGCGGGCTCACCGTGACGCGGCGGGAGACTCCAGCGGCTCCGTGAGGTAGCGCTGGATGGTCCGGCCGTAGACCTGGATCAGGATCTCGCGGTCGGCGGCCGCCAGCTCGGGCAGCGCGAGGACCTGCCGGGCCATGAGGATCCCGACGATCTGGGACGCGCACAGGTCGGCGCGCAGCCGCGGGCGGTCGGCGTCCACAGCCGCCGCGACCCGGTCGAGGATCGCCTCGCCGAGGAACTCGCGCATCATCCGGGCGGCGTCGGGGTGTCCGACCGCCGAGCGCACGAGCGCGAGCATCGGGTTCGCCTCGCCGAGCTCGTCGACGAGCCCGAGCAGGAAGCGGACGAGCCGCTCGCCCAGCCCGTCGATCCCCGGTCCGACGATGCGCGGGACGATCTGCGCCGGGTCGAGCGGGAACTCCATCGCGGCGACGAACAGGCCCTGCTTCGTACCGAAGTAGTGCATCACCAGCGCCGGGTCGACGCCCGCGTCGGCGGCGATGGCCCGCACCGTCGCCGCGCGGAACCCGTCGTGCGCGAACCGCACGCGCGCCGCCTCGAGGATCGCCGTGCGGGTCTGCGAGTCGCCCGGCCGCCGCCCGCGCCGCCCCGCCGTCTCGCTGCTGGTCACACGCCCGACCCTACTCGTTTTCAGCGACTGTTGAATTTCTCGGCCGGCGGGTCCACACTCGTATTCAACAGACGGTGAAAAACACCCGGAGGTGAGGATGATGGAGCGCACGACGTGCTGCGTGGTCGGGGGCGGCCCGGCCGGGATGGTGCTGGGGCTGCTGCTCGCGCGGGCCGGTGTCGAGGTGACGGTGCTCGAGAAGCACGCGGACTTCCTGCGCGACTTCCGGGGCGACACCGTGCACCCGACGACGCTCGACCTGCTCACCGAGCTCGGGCTGGGGGAGCGGTTCGACGCGCTGCCCCAGAGCCGGCTCGACCGGGTGGGCTTCCCGGTCGGCGAGGACGGCGAGCTGCTCGTCGTCGGCGACCTGCGCCGCCTCGCCGGCCGCGTCGACCACCCGTACATCGCGATGGTGCCGCAGTGGGACCTGCTCGACCTGCTCGCCGACGCCGCCGCGCAGGAGCCGACGTTCACGCTGCGGATGGACACCGAGGTCACGGACCTGCGCCGCGGCGCCGACGGCGCGGTCACCGGGGTGGCCTACCGCACCGCGGACGGCGACACCGGCGAGATCGCCGCCGACCTGACGGTCGCGTGCGACGGGCGCGGCTCGACCGCGCGGGCGCAGGCCGGTCTCGACGTCCTCGACTTCCCGTGCCCGATGGACGCCTGGTGGTTCCGGCTGCCGCGCCGCGAGGGCGAGGGCGTCGAGGCGCTCTCCCCGCGGATGCAGGCCGGACGCTTCGCGGTCGTCATCCCGCGCGAGGGCTACTTCCAGATCGCCTACATGGCGCCCAAGGGGACCGACGCCGAGCTTCGGGCCCGCGGCATCGAAGCGTTCCGGGCGGATGTCGCCGCGCTCGCCCCCGACCTCGCCGACCGCGTCGACACGCTCGCGAGCATGGACGACGTCAAGCACCTCGACGTCCGGCTCGACCGGCTGCGCCGGTGGCACGTCGACGGCCTGCTCTGCCTCGGCGACGCCGCGCACGCGATGTCGCCGATCGGCGGCGTCGGCATCAACCTGGCGGTGCAGGACGCCGTTGCCGCCGCGACGCTGCTGGCGGAACCCCTCCGGGAGGGTCGCGTCACCGGGTCGGACCTCGACCGCGTGCGGCGCCGCCGGCTGCTCCCGACGATCGCCGTGCAGACGCTGCAGCGCGTCATGCACCGGGGGATCGTCGAGCCGGTGCTGCGCGGGCGGATGGGCGGCCCGCCGGCCCCGATCCGTCGCCTCATGGCCGCGTTCCCGCCCGCGACGATCATCCCCGCCTACCTCATCGGCGTCGGCCTGCGGCCCGAGCACGCCCCGGCGTTCGCCCGGCGCGAGCCCGTGCGGGTGACCGGGGCGGCGCCGACGCGGTGACGGGCGGCCGCGACCACCGACCGGGCGTAGCCGGGACCACACCGGTCGGGTGGTCGCGACCTCCCACATTGATCGGACGTCCGAGTATCGTGACCGCGGTACGCAATCGTGTGTGGAGGAACGCCGTGGACCCAGACTTCGACCTGTACAGCCTCGGTGAGGAGCGCGACGCGCTGCGGGAGTCGATCCGGGCCCTCGCCGAGAAGGAGATCGCGCCGCACGCCGCGGAGGTCGACGCGACGCCGCGCTTCCCGGAGGAGGCGCGCAAGGCCCTCGTCCAGAACGGGTTCCACGCGATCCACATCCCCGAGCAGTACGGGGGCGAGGGCGCCGACTCGATCGTCGCGTGCATGGTCATCGAGGAGGTCGCCCGCGTCGACGCGTCGGCGTCGCTCATCCCGGCGGTGAACAAGCTCGGCTCGATGCCGATCATCCTGTCGGCCTCCGAGGAGCTGAAGCAGCAGGTCCTGCCGACCATCGCCTCCGGCGAATCGATGATCAGCTACGCGCTCTCGGAACGGGAGGCCGGCTCGGACACCGTCTCGATGCGCACCCGCGCGGCGCAGGACGGCGACGACTGGGTCCTCAACGGCACCAAGTGCTGGATCACCAACGGCGGCGTGTCCGACTGGTACACGGTCATGGCGAAGACCGACCCGGACAAGGGCGCCAACGGGATCTCGGCGTTCGTGGTGCACGTCGACGACCCCGGCTTCTCGGTCGGCCCGAAGGAGCACAAGCTCGGCATCAAAGGCTCGCCGACCACCGAGATCTACTTCGAGAACTGCCGCATCCCCGGCGACCGCATCATCGGCGAGCCCGGCACGGGCCTGAAGACGGCGTTCGCGACGCTCGACCACACCCGCCCGACCATCGGGGCACAGGCCGTCGGCATCGCGCAGGGCGCGCTCGACGCGGCGGTCGACTACGTCCGCGAGCGCCACCAGTTCGGCAAGGCCGTCGCCGACTTCCAGGGCATCCAGTTCATGCTCGCCGACATGGCGATGAACACCGAGGCCGCCCGCCACCTCGTCTACGCCGCCGCGGCGCGCGCCGAGCGCGGCGAGAAGATGGGCCTGATCGCGTCGGCCTCGAAGTGCTTCGCCTCCGACACGGCCATGTCGGTCACCACCGACGCGGTCCAGCTCTTCGGCGGCGCCGGCTACACCGTCGACTTCCCGGTCGAGCGGATGATGCGCGACGCCAAGATCACGCAGATCTACGAGGGCACCAACCAGATCCAGCGCATGGTCATGGCGCGGAGCCTGCTCAAGAAGTAACCCGTTCGGGGTACTACTCACGGAGCGTGTGCGGAGCTAGCCTACTCGGGCGAAAGGGACCGCGAAGATCTCGGTCCCTCCACACGCTCCGTGAGAGGTCCCCCATGCAGTGGTACCTGAAGGTGCTCAAGCAGTACGCCGACTTCAGCGGGCGTGCTCGTCGCACCGAGTTCTGGATGTTCGTCCTGTTCAACGCGATCGCGTACATCGTGCTCGCCCTGATCGACGTGCTGATCGGCACGGCCAGCTTCACCTCGACGGGAACGGGCTTCTCGTTCGGTGGCGGCCTCCTCAGCGGTCTCTACTCGCTGGGTGTGCTGATCCCGTCCCTCGCGGTCGCCGTCCGCCGCCTGCACGACACCGACCGCACCGGCTGGTGGCTGCTGATCGGCCTCGTCCCGATCGTCGGCGGCATCGTGCTGCTGGTCTTCTACTGCATCGAGGGCACCCGCGGCCCGAACCAGTACGGCCCGGACCCGAAGATGGACGCGATGGCAGGCCCGCAGGGCGGCTACCCGCAGCAGGGCTACCCGCAGCAGCAGCCGCAGCAGGGTTACCCGCAGCAGGGCTACCCCCAGCAGCCGCAGCAGGGCTACCCGCAGCAGCCGCAGGCCTGAGCACCCCCTGAGCACCCCCTGAGCGGACCCGCTCCGCCCGACGAACGACACGAACGGCGCTCTCGCTGCTTTCGAAGCAACGAGAGCGCCGTTCGTTGTCTCCGGGGTTCCGGCGCCCGGGCCGGCGGGCTGGGCCGCCTGCTCAGGCGAGGGTCCGCGTGACCTTCTCGGTGCCCGCCCGGTGCGTCTGGTCCCCGGCCGGGTGGCGCACCTGCACCAGCGAGGCGCCCGCCGCGAGCACCGCGAGGAAGCCGTCGACGAGCCCGCCGGCGGTCGCGACCGGCCACGCGCCGGTGGCGAGCACCCGGTCGTCCGCCGACAGGCCCAGCTCCGCGGCACGCGCCCGCGCCGTCGCCACGACCGTTGCGACGTCGGCGCCGGCGAGGGCCGGGGTGTCGTCGGGCACGGGGGCGAGGGGGTCGAAGTGGTCGCCGTGCACCCGGACCTCGGTCGCGTAGTCGACGGCCCCGCCGGGCAGCGCGTCACCGAGTCCCTGGCCGAAGGCGTCGAGCGAGAAGCCGACCACCAGCCCTGCGCTGCCCGCCTCCTCGAGGTGCTCGGCGTCGGCGAGGGCGACCTCGGCGCCCGCCGGGTCCGCGACGATCTCCGCGCCGCACGACCACACCGCGCACAGCGCCGCGGCCGTCTGCCAGTGCGCGGGCAGCAGCACGGCGACCGGGGCGCCGGGCTCGACGTCGCACTCGTCGCGCAGGAGGTTCGCGGTCTTCGCGACCCAGTTCGCGAACGTCGCGCCCGAGAGCTCGATGCGCTCGCCGGTCGCGTCGTCGTAGAAGGTGATCAGCGGCCGCGCCGGGTCGGCGGCGAGCAGCGGGGAGAGCAGGGCGTCGGAGACGGTCATCGGCCCCGACGCTATCCCGGTCGCTAGTGCGTTGACCATGAACGTTGACCGGTTTCGCGACACGCCGTCGTAGGTTCACCGCTGCTGCGCTGGAGCAAGATCTCATTGTCGGTGTCGGCCGCAGGTCGGGACCGGGAGTGGGAGCGCG
>NZ_BSTS01000042.1 GCF_030269665.1 Actinomycetospora sp. NBRC 106375 | reverse complement strand
GTTGTCGGGATCGCCGAGGACCACGACGCCGTAATCGGTGCGAGCGCCCTCAACGCTGACGTAGCCGTCCCGCACGTCACGCAGGACCCTCGCGGGAACACGCTCGAAGGGGACACCCCAGCCACCGTCGCTTCCGACAAGGGCTGCGAGGTCTCCCAGCTCGCGATCGCCTGGGCCCTTGCCCAGGACGGCATCGACACCGCCGTCGTCGGCGCCCGCTCCCAACGCAACATCGACCGGTCCCTCGCCGCCGTCGACGTCGAGCTCACCCCCGACGACCTCGCGAAGATCGAGAAGATCACCGGCGACGGCGTCCAGGTCACCGGCGCCTCTCCGGAGGGCGTCGCCTGACCATCCCGGTGGGGAAGACACTTCCTCCCCACGGCATTGAACCGCCCCGCCCAGCCCGGCATCGAGCTGATCCAGGCCCTGCTCGCCGTCCACAGTGAAGCTGACGACGCGGCGCGGGAGTCGCTGAACAGTTCGCTGGTCCTACGGGTCCGGCAGTACGTACGCGACCACCTCCACGAGCGCGACCTCACCCCGCAACGCATCGCCGCCGCGCACCACGTCTCCGTCCGGCTCCTCTACGCCGTCCTCGCCGGCGCCGAGATCAGCTTGCGGCCTGCCGGCGGGAGCTGCGGGACCCGCGCCACGCCCACCAGGCCATCGCCACCATCGGACGCCGTTGGGACTCGTCGACCCCTCCCACTTCGGCCGCGCCTTCCGGCAGGCCTACGGGGTCACCCCGAACGACTGGCGCCGCTCCGCCCGCTCCCACTACTGACCGGCGGGCGCGACAGACAATGATCAACCGTCGGGCTCACGCAAAGGCGAATGGCCCCGCTGTTGGTACCGCTGACATCAGACCGCGACCGGTGTCGGGCGATCACCGTTGATGATCGACGCGGGCGAGTTCCAGCGCGCCTTGGTCTTCCGCGGCGGCCCGTTCCTGCGAGCCACCCTGCTCTGGCTCCAGACCACTACTTGAGAGCCGCGCCCTGGCGAGCTCCGGCCCCGAGTAGACGCCAGGCCGCAGGCAGCGCGGCGGCCGCAACGGCGATCTTCACGGTGTCGCCGGGGACGAAGGGGAGCAGGCCAAGCTCCAGCGCACGCGCCGGCCGGACAGAGGACACCACGGCGAGCCAGGTGACACCGACTGAGTAGATCACCAGATTGCCGACGACCATCAGCCCGACCGTGCGCACGAAGGTCCGGTCACGGCCTCGCTGCGCGAGCGCGCCCACGACGGCGCCGGCGGCGACGAAGCCGAGCACGTAGCCGAAGGTCGCGCCGCCGACGCCTGAGCCACCACCCGCGAACCACGGCATGCCGGCGACTCCGACCGCGACGTAGAGCGCGAGCGCGGCCACCGCACGGACGGGGCCTGCCGCGGCTCCCACCACGAGCACCGCGAGAGTCTGCAGGGTCAGCGGCACGGGCGTGAACGGCAGCGGTATCACGACCTGCGCGCTGGCTCCGACGACCAGCGCCGACGCGAGCACGACCATGACGTCGTGAGCCCGGCGGCTCACCACCATGTCGGCGAGAACCCGCGGTTGATAGATATCGACGTGCATCGTCGTCCTTTCCGCACCATCGCGCGGTCCAACCGCACCAGGAATCTCGAGGTTCTGACGAATTGCGTCTCCGGGTGTGACCGATCCGCGCTCGAAAGCGAACCGCATCCATCGGAGACGAGAAGCCCGAGTCGACCACGGCGGGTCTCGCTCGGGGTAGTCCGTAACCCTAGGTGGACGTCGGCGGCTGGAGCAAGTACTGCCACCGGCCACCCATCGGGAAAGCAGGGACCGCACCACGCCGACGCGCCCGCGGCCGCGGTCGATCTCGAGCGGACTCCGTTCTAGCTGGTCAGCGACAGATTCAACCGTCGCGAGTGCTGATCGACCGCCCCGAAGACCCGTCTCCGCCCAGCACGAAGACGGCTCTGGACGAGCCGCAACCCTCCTGCTAGCTTGGCGACGACGGTGAGATAGCTCATATCGCAAGTTGATATGACCCACCGAGGTGGACGGCTGCGGATGCGCCTCCACGACCAGTGCATGCCATCGAGGAGGATGCATGGCGAAGCTGTACACCGACACGGACAAGTTCGAATCCGACGGCGGCCCGCCGATCGTCGAGGCGTTCCATTCCGCGGTGAAGGACCTGGTGCGGCGCAAACTGGACGAGAGCGGCGTCCCGTGGAGTGAGTTCGTCTTCGGCAAGGAGTACGAACTCGTGACTCTCGAGGAGGTCGAGAAGATCGAGCAGGCCGTCCTCGAGAGTGGCTACCGGTACCAGACCTCGGCGGTGATCTCCTACGTCGAACGTCCGGACGCCTACAAGCCGATCGCGGGCGCGGAGGCGACCTCCGGCTCGTTCTCGTTCGAGGACCCCGAGGCCGTGGTCGGCGTGGCCGACGGCTCCCGGCAGCAGCGCGGCCAGGGCGACAACGTCGTCGAGCACCGGGAGAACGTCGTCGGCACCGCGCGCTACTACCGCTCGATCGACGACGTGATGGCCGGGCTGCGCGAAGGCGTGCCCGACGGAACGGTCGCGATCATCGACGACTCCGGCGGCACACTCACGGCCCCGATCATCGAGAGGTTCGCCGGCATCGTCTGCGCCGGCGGCACTGTCCGCTCGCACCTCGGCATCCTGAGCCGCGAGTACGGCATCCCGTGCCTCATGAACTCGAAGATCAGCGGCATCACCAGCGGCGACACCATCGAGATCGGTGTGTCCGGGGCCGCCAAGACCACCGAGGCCTACCAGGAAGGCCGTGAGATGTCGGTGCCGGTGTGGAAGCACGAGCGGTGAGGGGCGAACGATGACGACGACCACCCGGCCGACCTACGGCGAACTCCTCCAGGCCAACAACACGATGCGGACCTCCGGGGAGGAGACCTACTACCTCGGCATCACCCGCACCGTCCAGGAGTCCAAGTTCTTCCCCGTCTCGGCCTACGTGATGCTCGGGTACCTCAACGCCTTCTACCGATACCCGACGCTGTTGCGGAAGATCGAGGCTCAGATGTCCCCCGAGGACATCGCCGACCGCGTGCGCAACACCAACTCCAAGCTGAAGTCGATGGGCACCAACTGGTGTATGCCGAACTTCTACCTTCTGGGCCGCGAGATGCTCATCAACATGGGCGTCATCCGCCCCCAGGACGCGGCCGAGGACGTCGTCTACGTCCTCGACTTCTGGCGCCGCTACCAGCTTGCGTGGCGCCGCGACGACGCGCACGTCACCAACCTGGAGGGCGGGCACCGTTCCCAAGTGTTCCCCGAGCGCCGCATCCAGGTCATGCACGCCGATGCGTTCCGGTGCGCGGAGGGCGACCCGCTCCACGAGGCCACCATCAACTTCACCGCCGCGGTGTCCCAGTACGCGGTGCTCATCGCGTGCGAGAGCCGGGTCTGCATGACCAACCACGGTCCGTACAAGATCGCCGATGACGAGGAGATGCTCGTCCGCGAGTTCTTCGACCTGGGCGAGGGCGATCTGCCGTGGCTGGACGGGATCGCGGCAGACCTGCCGTTCAGCAGGCTCACGCTGACCACCTCGATCAAGGACACCCACTTCTACATCGTGGACGACTGGGGCAGCTACGAGTCGCGGCCGGAGTACAAGGCCGAGAACCTCTGCGCGGTCGGGCTCTACACCTCCGACGACCTCAGCGAGACCCACACGCCCGTCGGGATGGGTAGCCCCGAGGAGCTCACCGCAACGCTCAACCGCTACGCGGACATGCTGAAGGAGACGACCACCAAGCTCTGGGAACGCTTCGCGAGCTACGGGCGCGAGCAGCTCATGGACGCGGGCGCGATGACCTACTTCGCGATCATCCGCGATTTCGCGCACGTGGCCGGGGTCTACGAGCACGAGGACTGGTTCACGATCGACGAGCGAGCCGACCGCTTCCGTCGGCTGCTCAACGACGAGTACGGCAATGAGATCCTGGGCGCCCTCTTCGTGCCGCTCTCACTCAACAGCCACCAGTGGCACGAGTACCAGATGATGCGTCACTCCGATCTACCCAAGCGCACGTACTCCCCGCTGCCGTACACATTGCTCACGGACGACGACGGGGACGTTGTCACGTCGGTCGGCGACACCCTCGGTCGCGGGATCACGTACCTGCCTCCGAAGGAGGATCGGTACTGGACGACCCGCGGTGTCATGACGGCGGCCGAGCTGAACACCGCGACCCGGGAGTTCCGCCCGAGGCTCTTCTCCACCGAGTTCCGATACCTCGACGACGCCTGGGTGAAGTACAACTACGACACCGAGCTCGCCGACTCCCTCTACCGGGTCGATCAGGAGCAGTCGCGTCTCCTGGCTGGGAAGGGCGCGGGCCTGCGGCGGGACGACGTCGAACGTCTCCGCACCAGCTGAGCCCGCACACCGCACCGCGAATGGCGTGGCCGTGCCGGAGCCCGTTGCCGCTCCGGCACGGCCACGCCTCCCGACCCGGGGGAACCATGAGATACGACGAGCACCTCGCCCTGCACGGCCTGGTCCTCAAGAAGATCGGCTCGCCCGCCGCGGTGGCCGCGGCGACCGGGCTGGACGAGTCCACCGCCCTGACGGTGCTGCAGAAGTCCGTCACCGCGGGACGTGTCGCCGAGATCGACGGACGCTACGCGCTGCTGCCTGCCGGGAAGATGATCGTCTCGGGTGAGTACTCGCGCCACTACGCCCACGCTCGCGCCGATCGGGCCTTCGTCGGCGCGTACGAGGAGTTCGAGAAGCTCAACGCCGACCTCAAGGCCGTCGTCACCCAGTGGCAGACGTACACGGTCGCCGGCTCGCAGGTGCCGAACGACCACTCGGACACCGAGTACGACGACAAGGTCATCGACCGGCTCGGCGTCGTCCACGAGCGGGTCGAGCCGGTCCTGGAGACGGTGGCGAGCGTCGTGCCGAGGATGTCGGTGTACCGCCCCGCACTCGATCACGCGCTCGACCGGGCGGAGCAGGGCGACGTCGCCTGGGTGAGTGAGGTACAGCTGCCGAGCTATCACACCGTGTGGTTCGAGCTGCACGAGGACCTGCTCTGCGTGCTCGGCCGAGAGCGGGTCGAGTAGGTGCCCGCGACAGCGCAGCTGGTCCTGCGCCTCGACGGGTCGACACTTCCGGACCGGGCGCTCATCGGCGGGAAAGGGTGGTCCATCGCCCGGATGCGCGCACTCGGCCTGCCGACGCCTCCGGCCGTGGTCGTCACGACCGACGCCTTCCGTCGGTTCCACCGCGCAGCCGATCGGGACGACCTCCTGTTCCGTGAGATCGACGACGCCGTCGCCTGGCTCGAGGAGCAGACCGGCCGCCGGTTGGGTGCCACGGACCGCCCGCTGCTGGTGTCCGTGCGCTCCGGCGCGGCGGTGTCGATGCCGGGCATGATGGACACGGTCCTGAACCTCGGGATCAACGATTCCGTCGAGGCCGCGCTCGCGACGGAGAGCGGCCACCCGGGCTTCGCCGCCGACACCCATCGACGGTTCCTCGACCTGTACACCGACATCGTCCTGGGTCACCGCGTCCCCGATCTCCCCGACGACCTGACGCCGGCGCGGCGGCGTGCCGAGATCACGAAGTCGATGGGGGCGTCGGTACCCGAGGACCCGCTCGAGCAGCTGCGTGGCGCGACCCGCGCAGTCTTCGCCTCCTGGAACTCCCGCCGCGCGCGGCGCTACCGCAGCCACCACGGCATCCCCGACGACCTCGGGACCGCGGTCACGATCCAGGCCATGGTGTTCGGCAATCTCGACACCGAGTCCGGTACGGGTGTGCTGTTCAGCCGCAACCCGCTCACCGGCGCTCCCGGCGCCTACGGCGAGTACCTCGCGCGGGCCCAGGGAGAGGACGTGGTGTCGGGCCGGGTGACACCGGCCCCGCTCGGGGAGCTCCGGCGCTCCCTGCCTTCCGTCCACGAGGAACTGCTGCACTGCGCGCAGGTCCTGGAGACCGAGAACCGCGAGATCCAGGACGTCGAGTTCACGATCCAGCACGGGCGTCTCTACCTGCTGCAGTCCCGCACCGCCAAACTGTCGGCCGTCGCGGCCCTGCGCACTTCGGTCGACCTCGTCGACGAGGGCCTCCTGAGCGAGGACGAGGCGTTGGCGCGGCTGACCCCGGACCACGTCCGGACCGTTCTCGCCGCACGACTTACCGACGGCGAGCAGACCCTGGCCGAGCGCCTCGTGCGTACGGGCGAGGGCGCGTCGCCCGGGGTCGGATCCGGACTCGTGGTCACCGACGCCGACGAGGCCGAGCGTCTCGCGTCCGCCGGGACCGCCGTCGTCCTCGTCCGGCCCACCACGAGCCCCGAGGACGTGAACGGGATGATCGCTGCACGTGCGGTGGTCACCGAGGAGGGCGGGACCACCTCTCACGCGGCGGTCGTGAGTCGCGCGCTGGGCGTGCCCTGCGTCGTCGGCTGCGGGTCGGGGACGATCGATGCCGTCGCGGGGAGGCCGGTCACCGTCGACGGCGAGGCCGGGCGGGTCTACGACGGCGCGCTCGAGCTCACCGCCCCGACCGAGAACGACATCCCCGGCCTGCGGATCGTCGCCGCGTGGGCCGCCGAACGCGCACCGGTCCGCGTCCTCGCTGTCCCGCCCGACGGCGTCGACGTGCTCGACCTCGGCGCGGTCCCCGGCGGAGCCGATCCCGACCGTGTCGAGGCAGCCCTCCTCGCCGCCCCGGCTGCGTCGGTCGTCACGGGTGGTGCCGTCGCGACGACGGCCGGCGTGCGCGGCGCCCTCGCTGCCGGCGCGACCGACATCGTGGCCTCGCCTCGGCTGCCGGTCCTGCTCACCGCTCTCAGTGTCGCTGCGGACGGCACGCACCACGTTCCCGCGGCTGCCGCCGCCACCGCCCGGAGGAGCCCGACGTGAACGAGCCGACCATCGCCGAGGTCGCCGCCCTCCTCGACCAGTTCCACCGCAGTGACTGGAACGAGATCATCGTGACCGGCGACGGGTTCTCCCTCCGGTCGTACAAGACCCCGACCGAGCGTGGGTCCGTCGGGACGGTGGTCGCCGCGCCGGTTCCATCCCTCGCCACCGGCGGCGCGAGCGCAACGCCGGCCGCACCGACCGCACCGGCCGCACCGGCCGCACCGGCCGCACCGGCCGCACCGGCCGCACCGGCCGCACCGACCGCACCGACCGCACCGACCGCACCGACCGCACCGACCGCACCGACCGCACCGACCGCACCGACGGCGGAACCGGCGTCGAGGGAAGGCATGGTCGTGGTTCGGGCCCCGAACCTCGGAACGTTCTACCGCTCGCCGAAGCCCGGCGCCCCGCCCTTCGTCGAGGTCGGCCAGGAGGTCGAGGCGGACACCGCCATCTGTCTCATCGAGGTCATGAAGCTCTTCACGCCCGTGCAGGCCGGGACGGCCGGCATCGTGCGCGAGGTGCTCGTGGCCGACGGCGACCTGGTCGAGTTCGACACGGCCCTCGTCGTCATCGAGCCCTCGGGATGAGCGCGATCAAGCGCCTGCTCATCGCCAACCGCGGCGAGATCGCGACCCGCGTCGCGCGAGCGGCCGGGGAGCTCGGGATCGAGACGGTGCTCGCCGCCTCCGCCGCGGACGCCGACAGTGTCGCCGCGACCACGGCCGACCGTGCCGTCGTCATCGGCCCAGGGCCCTCGCGCAGCTCCTACCTCCGCCCGGAGCTGATCGTTCACGCGGCTCAGGCGACCGGGTGCGACGCCGTGCACCCCGGCTTCGGGTTCCTCTCGGAGCGGGCCTCCTTCGCCGAGCTCTGCGAGTCCGAGGGTCTGACGTTCGTCGGGCCCACGGCGAACTCCATCCGCGCGGTCGGCGACAAGCTCGGGGCCCGGGCGCTCGCGAAGACCGCGGGCGTGCCCATGGCCTCGGGCAGCGGCGAGGTGCGGACCGTCGACGAGGCCCGGGAGATCGCCGACGGCATCGGGTACCCGGTGATCACCAAAGCATCCGCAGGCGGCGGCGGTCGCGGGATGATGGTGATCGACGAGCCCGCCGACCTGGCCGAGTCGTACGAACGCGCCGCCACCGAGGCCCGGGAGGCGTTCGGGGACGGGCGGCTCTACCTCGAGCGATTCCTCCCCCGCGCCCGTCACATCGAGGTGCAGGTCATCGGCGACGGGCGCGGCACCGTCCTGCACGTCGGCGAACGTGACTGCTCCGTGCAGCGCCGGCACCAGAAGATGGTCGAGGAGGCGCCGGCGGCGATCCTCGACGAGACGACCCGTGCCCGGGTGCACGCCGCCGCGGTCTCCCTCCTCGAGCCGATCGAGTACCGGAACGCCGGCACCGTGGAGTTCCTCTTCGACGAGGCGAGCGGCGACTTCTTCTTCATGGAGGTCAACGCCCGCCTCCAGGTCGAACACCCGGTCTCCGAGTGCGTCTACGACGTCGACCTCGTGAAGATGCAGCTGGCCGTGGCCGGCGGCTACGGCCTCCCCGTGGGGCAGCCCGATCTCCGGCCCCGCGGCCACGCGGTCGAGGTGCGCATCCTTGCCGAGGACCCAGCCCGCGGTTTCGCCCCCTCCCCCGGTCGCATCACCCGCTGGGATCCGCCGGCGGGACCCGGCGTCCGGCTGGACTCGGCGGTCCGGGCAGGCTCCATGGTTCCCCCCTACTACGACAGCATGATCGCCAAGCTGATCGTCGCCGGTACTGACCGCCCGGACGCCCTCCGACGGCTCTCCACGGCCCTCGCCGACTTCTCCGTCGAGGGCATCAGCACCAACATCCCTCTGCTCCGCCGCATCGTCGCGGATGCCGCCTACGCCGAGAACACGGTGACAACGCGCTGGCTCGATGCGCGCGCCGCTGACCTCACCTCCCAGGAAGGGCAAGCATGACTCACGTCGAGGTCCTCGACACCACGCTGCGGGACGGCCAGCAGGCGGTGTGGGGCATGCGCATGCAGGCCGGTATGGCCCTGCCCGTCGCGCCCGTCATCGACCGCACCGGCTACAGCGTCATCGACCTCACCGCCTCGTCCCTGTTCGAGGTCCTGGTGCGAACGATGCACGAGAACCCGTGGGACGGGCTGGACATGCTGATCGAGGCCATGCCACACACCCCGAAGCGCGCCGGGATGCGATCGAACGCCTCGGTGACGTTCGGCATCACTCCGGATGCGCTGATGGATGCGTGGATGCGGCAGCTCAACGTCCACGGCATTCGCAGCACCTGGGTCTACGACGTGCTGTTCAACATCGACAAGATGCTGCGGCTCGCGTCGGTCGCCAAGGAGTTCGGATCGACCTGCGCTGGCGCGCTGATGTTCACGCTCTCCCCGGTGCACACCGACGAGTACTACGCCGACAAGGTCAAGAGGCTCGCGACGTCCGACGACATCGACTCGATCCTGATCTACGACACCGCCGGCGTGCTCGAGAAGGAACGGCTGAGCACCCTCGTGCCCGCCCTCATCGAGCAGGCGAACGGCAAGCCGATCGAGCTGCACGCCAACAACATCCTGGGGCAGTCCGGTAAGGCCTACCTCGACGCCGTCGATCTCGGCGTCACTGTGCTCCACACGAGCAACCGCCCCTTGGCCAACGGCCCGGCCGTGCCGTCGACGCAGATGACGTGCCACAACCTGGCGCTGCTCGGGCACACCCACGACGTCGACACGAGCAAGCTGGACGTCGTCGCGCGGCACTTCGAGCAGGTCGGCGCGACGATGGGCTGGCCGGTCAACCTGAACAATGAGTACGACGCCCTGGCCGTGCAGCACCAGATCCCCGGCGGAATGGTCGGGACCCTGCGTCAGAACCTCGCCCAGCACGACATGGTCGACCGGCTCGACGACGTGCTCTGGGAGACCGCCCGGGTGCGCAAGGAGCTCGGGTACCCCGGCATGGCCACGCCCTTCAGCCAGATCGTCGGCATCCAGGCCGTGCTCAACATCGTGTCCGGGGAGCGGTACAAGGTCGTCACCGACGAGGTCATCTGGTACGCGGCCGGCCACTACGGGGAGATGGTCGCACCGATCGACGATGACGTCCTCGACAAGATCATGAGTTCTCCTCGGGCGCAGTCGGCGGCAGGGAACCCACCGGAGCAACCGACGATCGAGGAGCTCCGCAAGAGGCACGGCACCCAGGACGACGACGAGCTGCTACTGCGAGCCCTCGTACCCGAGGCCGACCTCGACCGGATGCGAGCGGCCGGCCCCACCAAGAGGCACTTCGAGGTGCTGGCCAGCCCGGAGCTCCGCCAGGTCAACGAGCTCCTCAAGGCGACGGATCTCCCTGCGGTCCAGATCAAGCTCGGCGAGCTCCAGGTCGAGCTCTACCGGCAGGGCTTCTGATGCCGGGAACGAACCCGCGGATCCTGCTGGTCAACGACGACGGCATCGAGGCGGCAGGGCTCGCGCTGCTCGAGCAGCAGGCGCGACGGTTCACCGACGACGTCTGGGTCGTGTCCCCCGAGCGCGAGTTCTCGGGAGGAGGTCACTCCATCTCGCTGACGACCCCGGTGCGCTCCCGCCGGCTCGGCCCGCAGCGCTACGCCGTGACGGGCACCCCGACCGACTGTGTGGTGCTGGCGGTGTGGAAGCTGCTGGCGGACCGGCGCCCGGACATGGTGATCTCCGGCATCAACCACGGCGAGAACCTGGCCGACGACATGACCTACTCGGGAACGATCGGCGCTGCGATGGAGGCGGCGATCCTCGGAATCCCGACCATCGCGATGAGCCAGCTGCGTGAACTGGGCCAGCCGCCGGACTTCACCGCCAGTCGCGACCACGGCCCTGCTGTCCTGCGCTCGCTGCTCGATGCCGCGATCGCCCCCGGGATCATCGTCAACGTCAACTTCCCGCAATTTCCCGCCGCCGACCCCCAGTTCATCGTCACCGTGCAGGGGCGTCGCCCGCCCGGGACCTTCACTCCGGTCGCGGGACGGGACGGTCGCAACATCCCGCTCGACTGGATCAAGATCACGTACGACGCCGGCGACCCACCGGCTGGTACTGACCTCCAGGCCGCCGCAGCCGGGCACGTATCGGTGACGGCCCTGTCCGTCGATCTCACCTCCGAGGCCGCCAACGAGCACCTGCGCGGCGTGTTCGCCGAGCGGCCTGCATCCGTCCGCACCGAGGAGTCCGCATGACGCGAGCAGGGAGCCGGAAGGCGATCATCACGTGCGCAGTGACGGGGGCGGTCCACACGCCCACGATGTCGCCGGCCCTCCCCGTCACCCCGGCCGAGATCGCCGCAGCGGGGATCGAGGCCCATGCCGCCGGCGCCGCGGTGATCCACCTCCACGCGCGCGATCCCGAGACCGGAAGGCCCACACCCGATCCGGCCGTGTTCATGCAGTTCCTCCCCGAAATCCGAGCGAACTGCGATGCCGTCATCAACATCACCACAGGCGGCAGCGTCACCATGTCCCTGGACGATCGACTGGCCGCGCCCCTGGCCACGAAGCCCGAACTCTGTTCGTTGAACCTCGGCTCGATGAACTTCAACTTCTCCCAGATGGCAGAGAACTACTCGACGTGGAAGTACGACTGGGAGGAGTCCTTCGTCCGGGGCAGCGACGACATCATCTTCAAGAACACCTTCCGCGACATCGAAAGCATCCTCGTCGATCTCGGGGAGGCGCACGGGACGCGCTTCGAGTTCGAGTGCTACGACGTCGGCCATCTGTACACGCTGGCCCACTTCGTGGAGCGCGGGCTCGTACGACCACCGTTCTTCCTGCAGCTGATCTTCGGCGTGCGTGGCGGCATCGGCGCGGACACCGCCCACCTGACTCACATGAAGGCGACGGCAGACAGGCTGTTCGGGGACGACTACGTCTTCTCGGTCTTCGCGGCGGGTCGCCATCAGATCCCGTTCTGCACCACGAGCGCCACCATGGGTGGCCACGTACGGGTCGGACTCGAGGACAGCCTCTACATCGGGCGTCGCCAGCTCGCGAAATCCAACGCGGAGCAGGTCGAGAAGATTTGCGCGATCCTCGTCGAGCTCGGGATCGAGATCGCGACACCGGACGAGGCACGCGAGATCCTGCAGCTGAAGGGAGCCTCCGCGGTCGGATTCTGATTCCCCGCCACCGGCAGCATCGCGTCGAGAACCACAGGATACGATCGGCACATGGAAAGCGAGTCCAGAGCTCGCGGAAAGAGCGAGGTCACGGCCGCGGCCGCCGCGAACCTCCTCGACACGCGACGCATGTTCTACTTCTTCCACGTCGCCCGGACGGGGAGTTTCACCGCCGCCGAGGCGAATCTGGACGTTGCCCAGTCGGCCCTCAGCCGGCAGATCCGGCAGCTGGAGTCCGACCTCGATGTCCAGCTCCTGGAACGCCGAGGCCACGGCGTCGAACTGACCGAGACCGGGAAAGTCTTCTACGACGCCTGCGAGCGCATCCTCGGCGAGATGAGCGATGCCGTCAGCGACGTCGCCAAGGCGAGGGAAGGCCCTCGGACCCGGTTGTCGATCGCCGCGTCCAGACCCTTCAGCGGCACATTCCTTCCCGGAGTGATCAACCGCTTCGTCGAGCGTTTCCCCAACGTACAGCTGACTACTTTCGAAGCCTCGAGTGGTCAGATCCATGAGATGCTCAGCGGGGGCGTGGTGGATCTCGCGGTGGTTCTGCACCGCCCGCGCTCGCCCAAGATCGTCGGCGCGAAGCTCCTCGATGAGGATCTCCTTCTGACGGGGCGAGCGGGAAACCCTGCGGTCGAGGGCGCCGTCATTCCGCGGGCGCAGCTTCTGGAAACGCCGCTCATGCTTCCGGCGGCACCGCTCGGGACCCGAGGGATCCTGGAGGCGTATTTCTCCGACGGCGGGTTCTCTATCGAACCGGTCCTTCGATTCGACAGTGTGTCCCTGATGAAGGAGATGATCCGCACGACATCGTTCTGCGCGATCCTTCCGGCGATGGCATGTGAACAGGAACTGGCCTCCGGGGAGTTCGTCGCCCGTCCGCTGCGGCCGGCGCTGAGGCGGTCGGTGCACCTCGCTCATCTGCGTGATCGCAAGCAGACCTCGGCGATGAGGGCGATGCATGAGGAGATCATCGCGTCCGTGCGAACCGCACAGTCGCACCCCGCGGCCCGGACCGGCGCCCGCCCCTGATCGACCACGACTCGGCGCCAGGTGGCGACGTCACGATCGAACCGTTCCGTGGGGCTCGCCCGTGACTTCGGTGTGCGACTCCGGGCCGGAGGAACCGACGGGAGGAGGGTCGGTCCGGCGCGGCCCGTCACCTGGCGGCGGACGCCGGGCCGACCGCCGTGCAGGAGCAGCGAGCGCGTGAGCCCGAGGCGGTTCCGTCGCGTCCCCAGCACCTGCTGCTGACGCTGCTCGGCGACCACTGGTTGCCTCGGCTCGACGATCTCCCGTCGACGGCGTAGGTGGCGCTGCTGGGCGAGCTCGGCGCGTCCGAGGCGAACGCGGCGGTGAGCCGCCTCGGGGCGCCGCGGAGTGCTGGCCTCGGGCTGCGAGGGTCGGTGGACCAACCACGCGCTGACCGTTGAGCGCATGAGAGTCCTTGACTCGGGTGCTCGACAGATCTTCACATTCGCGACGCGGACGCCGAAGTGAGATTGGCGGTGGATGCTGGTCGCGTTCTCGGTCCCGGAGGGTCAGCAATACCGGCGACTGGAGCCGGCTGAACGAGGCCCGCATCCGCGGGCGCCAAGCCACGACCAAGCTCGGCGACGAGGACCACCTGTTGGCGTTCCCGCCGACGGGCGGAGCCCGCGATCACGTGATCCTTGCCATGTCGAGCGGAAGCAGGTTAACTGCGGTTAACCACGGCGTGAGCGCGATCACGCGGCCGGCGAGTCCGAGGAGGAACGATGACGACGGAGCCAGTCCCGGTCGACGTCACGAGTCTGCGCGGACGTCGCGCGGTGAACCGCTGGGAACGAATGAGCGTCGGCGACATCCTCGAACGCCTGACATGGAGCTACCCGGACAAGGAGGCCGTCGTCGGGTGGCCGGGCGCCTTCGCCGATCCACAGCACCGACGCCTGACCTACCACCAGGCCGACCGGCTGGCCAACCGGTTCGCCAACGCGCTGCTCGCCGAGGGCCTGTCCAACGGCGACATGGTGGCGATGCTGTGCGAGAACTCCGTCGAGGCCTACGTCGCGAAGATCGCCGTGGCGAAGGCCGGGCTGGTCTGTGTCCCCATCAATCCCAACCTCGCGCCGGACGTCGTGTGCTACGTGCTCGCCCAGACCGAGCCCCGCCTGGTCGTGGTCGACGCGGAGGTGTGGCCGCGGGTCGAGGCACCGCTCACCGCGCTCGGCCTGCAGCCGCGGGTGACCATCCCGATCGGTGGCGACGCCGTCCCGGGCAGCACGACGTTCACCGAGTTCGTCGCCGAGGCCGAGGGGACCGAGCCCGAGACCGAGATCCATGCCGACGACATCTGGGAGATCCTCTACACCTCCGGGACCACGGCGATGCCGAAGGGCGTGATGCTCTCCCACACGTACTCCTACACGTGTGCTCTGGGCTACACCGTCTCGATGACCCGTGGGTTGCGCCTCGAGAGCGAGATGAGGCTCTGCACGTTCCTGCCGGTGATCTACCACATCGGCGACCACGGGTTCACCCTCCCCGCCTTCTTCGCCGGCGGGACCCTGATCATCGGTCGGCGCCACGACATCCCCGAGGTCGCCGCCGCCGTCACCCAGGAGCGGGTCACCGCGCTCTGGGGCGGGGCAGCGCCGTTCCTGGACGCGCTGGTGTCCGAGGCCTCCGACGACACCCGGGCACACGACCTGACCAGCCTCACGGTGCTGGCCTACGCCTGGTCCGCCATTCCGCCCCCCACCGCCGACGCGCTCCTCGGGCTCTGTGGCCGGCAGCTGACCCTCCTGGGCCTCTTCGGCCAGACCGAGTCGATGTCGGCATTCCGCTTCTGGCCGGCTCGGTGGCCCGAGACCTACGCGCGCACGGCGCCGGAGGTGAACTACGTCGGGGTCCCCGGCCCGATGCTGGCCTCCGTCGTGACCGACGAAGCCGGCGTCTCGTTGCGCGACACCCCGGGGGTCACCGGGGAGGCCGTCTACCGGTCCCCTGCGGTGACGGCCGGCTACTACCGAGACGAAGAGGCCACCCGCACGGCGTTCCGGCACGGATGGTTCCACTCCGGTGACGCGTGCACCTACGACGACGACGGCCTGGTCATCATGGTCGACCGCTTCAAGGACGTCGTGAAGTCCGGCGGGGAGAACGTCTCGAGCCTCCGCGTGGAAGCGGTGCTGGCCGGTCACCCCGACGTCGCCCAGGTCGCCGTCGTGGGCCTGCCCCACGTCCGCTGGGGCGAGGCCGTCACCGCGATGGTCGTCATGCGGCCCGGCCGGTCGGTCACGGAGGACGACCTCATCGCCTTCTGCCGGTCGCGTCTCGCGGGGTTCGAGACGCCGAAACGCGTCGTCGTGCTCGACTCGCTCCCGGTCTCGATCGGCAGCAAGATCAAGAAATACGAGCTGCGCGCCCGTTTCGCCGAGCTGTACGCGGCCGAGGGCGTCCCGACGACCACGGGGGCCGAGGCCTGACCATGAAGCGCGAGCTCGAGCTGTCCCTGCTGCACCGGTTCTTCGCCGCGCACGAGGCCAAGACCACCGACCTGGCCGACGAGATCTACCACGCCCCGGCGTCGGGCTACACCGATCCGGAGCTCTCCCGCCTGGAGTGGGAACAGCTCTTCCGGGCCGGCCCAGTCGTGGTCGGCCTGTCGGCTGACCTGCCCGACCTGTCCTCCTACCTCACCACCGACGTCGCCGGTGTCCCCTTGCTCCTCGTCCGAGGGGAGGACGGCGCGGCGCGGTGCTTCGTGAACGCCTGCCGCCACCGCGGGGCGCGGGTCGCGGAAGAACGCGGCACGCTGCGCCGTGCCTTCAAGTGCCCCTACCACGCATGGTGCTACGACGTGCACGGCACGCTGATGGGCCAACCCCTCTCGCAGGGCGGGTTCGCGGGCCTCGACAACGACGCCAGCGGCCTCGTCGAGCTCCCGTGCGTCGAGTCGTCGGGTGTGCTGCTGGCGCGCCCCGGGGGTGGCGAGCCCATCCGTGCCGACGAGGCTCTCGGCGACATGGCCGGCGAGCTCGCCCAGCACGGCCTCGCCGACTACCACCACTTCACCGACGTCGAGGGGACCTGGGACCTGAACTGGAAGCTCGGCGTCGACGGGTTCCTCGAGGCCTACCACGCGTTCGCCCTGCACCGGGACACCATCGGGCAGGACTTCCTCACCACACCGGCATTGTTCGACCCCTTCGGCCAGCACGGGCGGTTCGCCCCGTTCCGGCGCACCGTGCTCGGCCTGCGCGATCGCCCCGAGGAGGAGTGGACGTTCTTCCCGCACGGCGTGCTCGTCTACTCCCTGTTCCCGCACGTCGTGCTCATGATCGCCGCCACGGGGCATGCGGAGTTCTGGGAGTTCCTGCCGGTCCCCGACCAGCCCCACCGCGCCCGCGTCCGCGTCCGCTTCTTCACGCCCACCGAGGTCACGTCGGACAAGCAGCAGACGTTCTGGCAGCGCAACGTCGAGTTCATCACCCGCGTGGTGATCGAGGAGGACCTCCCGCAGGCCGCTGTCATCCAGGCCAACCTAGCCAGCGGGATGCTGCCCGAGGTCGTGTTCGGTCGCAACGAGCCCGCCCTGATCCACTTCGAGCGCACCGTCGCCGAACGACTCCGCAGCGAGAGCGGCGCACCGGTCGCCCTGCGCCAGGTCGCGAGCCGATGAGCGAAGGTCCGCCCGGCCGACTCCTCGAGATCCCGAACAACAGGAGCGAGCAGGTCGTCGCGGCGGCCGCCCGCCTGTTCGGCACGCGGGGCTACCACCAGGTCGGCATCGACGACATCGGCCTCGAGATCGGCATCTCCGGACCCGCCGTGTACAAGCACTTCCGGAGCAAGCACAGCATCCTTGTCGGCATCTTCGACAGGGTCGTGGAGCACCTGCTCACGGAGGCGCAGCGGATCAGGGCCGGCACGTCCGACCCGGCGACGGCGCTGGACGCCCTGATCGACCTGCACCTCACCCTCGTCGTCGACCACCGTGCCGTGGTCGTCGTCTACGACCAGGAGGCCCCCAACCTGCCCGCGGCCGACCGGGCGCGGCTACGGCGCGAGATGCGCCGCTACGTCGACGAGTGGATCCCTCCAGTCGCGGCGCTACGTCCCGACCTCGACGAGCCGCGAGCGCGCGCCGCCGTCCATGCGGTGATCCGGATGGCCCAGTCGCCTGCGATCTTCCACACCAGCCTCGAACCGGACGCCCTCACCACACTGCTGTCGGACATGGCACGCGCCGCGCTCCGCGACGGGCACCGGCCAGCGCGCCGTTCCTGATCATCTGAGGTCGAAGCCTTCGACGTCGCCATCACCAGGCACGAGGCGGGTGTCGTCAGAGCGACGTGTGCGCGACCGCGTTCGGCGGGTCGGACGTTCTGGTCGTGCAGGACGACGCCCCGATTCCGCCCCCGAGCCGAGAGCCGGTCAGGGTACGGGTGAGCGCTCGTCGCTGAACAACACCGAGGTGTGGACCCGCGGGGGCGTGCCGATCGTCGCGGTGCTCGGTCAGGGCGGTGGGCACACACCACCCCACCGTTTCTCGATGCCAATGCCGCTGACTTAAGCGGCTGGGGGCTCGATGAGGATCTTGGGTGCGTCGGGGTGGCGGACTTGGCGGTGGTGGGCTCGTTTGGTGAGTTTGTCGCCGATCTGTGTTCGTTTGACGACCCGGG
>NZ_BSTS01000041.1 GCF_030269665.1 Actinomycetospora sp. NBRC 106375 | reverse complement strand
TGGTCGGCGACGTCGATCTGCCCGCGGTCCTGCACCAGGTCCGTGCCGCGACCCCCGTGCCCGGCGGTGTCGGGCCGGTCACCGACGTATGGCTGATGAAGAACTCCGTCACCGCCGCACGCGCCGCCCTCGACCGGACGGCGCGGTGAGGGGTCATCGCAGGTCGGCTACCTCGAGGCCGTGCGCGCGCAGGAGCAGGACACCCATCTCCCGCGCGGCCGAGGCCGCGTCCTGGTCGCCCTCGTGGGCCGCCATGATCGAGCCTTTCATCAGGATGTGCCACTGCCGCGCGAGGTGGACCGGGTCCGCGACCCCGGCCGCCTCGGCGAGCTCGCGCAGGTAGTCGCGAATCCGGCCGAGGTGGTCCACCGCCGCGCGGAACACGACGTCCGCGGGATCGTTGACCTCCATCATCGTCGTGAGGAACACGCAGCCCTCGAAGTCCGGCCGGGCGAACCACTCGCCGAACAGGTCGAACACCGACAGCAGCTGGTCCTGCGGTGATCGCCCGCGCAACGTGCTCTCGTGGATCAGCCACTGCTCGGTCCACCGCCGCTCTCGCCGCGAGAGGAAGTCGAGGATCAGGTCGTCCTTCGAGGGGAAGTTGCGGTACAGCGTCATCTTCGCCGCGCCCGCCCGCGTCACGACCGCGTCCACCCCGACCTCGCGGACACCGTGGCGGGCAAACAGCTCGTACGCGGCTCGACCGATCCGCTCGCTCCCGCTCAGACGCTCGACTCGCTCGTCGTCCGGGGGGCTGTCACTGCCAGCGTCCACGTCGCTTCACCTCATCGACGACCCCATGACGAAACAGGCCACAGGGGGTGGCCACGGCGGGGCTGGCCGGCGCGGCTCCGCGCGGGGGACTCACCGTGTCGCCTCACCCGCGGCGGCCCGCCCGGCCGGATCGTCCTCGTGCTCGGGCCGGTCCGGGTCCCAGGTCAGGCTCAGGATGAACGCCGAGTCGAGTTCGCGCTCGCAGGGGCAGTCGGGGCAGTCCTGGCGGGTCGGCTTGTTGGGGCAGTTCCAGCAGGTGCGCACGAGCCGTTCGGTCTTCTCCAGGTCCGCGAGCATGTAGCGCAGACCGGCCAGGCTCTGCCGGAAAGTGGTCCGGATCTCGCCGAACACGTCGGCCAGCTCGTGGCTGGACTCCTCGCCCGTGGCCGCGTTGGGACGTGTCGTGGCGAGCCGGGCGATCGTCTTGATCGGGATGCCGAGACCGGCGAGCTTGACGCACACCTCGAGCCTGCGGACGTCGAAGTCGGAATAGAATCGGGTACCTTTGTCGGTCCGCCGCGGGGAGACCAGCCCCTGTTCCTCGTAGTAGTGCACGGTCCGCGGTGTCACGCCCAGTAGCTCGGCCACCTCCCCGGCCGACTGGTACCCGCGTCGTCGCGCCTCGCGGACGTCCACCCCGGTGCCGCTCCTCTCCCCTTCGGGACACGCTCCGAGCGACCTCAGTGTACGTCCACGTCCGATTTCACGCAGATACCGAGCGTGCCGGCCGGCGGCGGGCTCAGCCCTCCGGGGAGCTCGGGTCACCGGCGGCGTGCGCCCGGCGGATCTCGGCGGTGAAGGGATTCGGCTCGGTCAGCCGGACCGCCGCGTCGCAGGAGTCGCCACCACGCCTCCTGCGGCGCGGCCGGCCCGGGGAGGAGACCGGAGGGGGCGACGCCGATGCCGACGTCACCATGCCCAGCGGCGCGGTGACCGCCTTGCGCATCTCGCCACCGCACTGCGTGCAGACGAGCTCCAGCCCGGCGGCCACGTCATAGCCGGCACGGACCTCCCGCCGGGCGGCACAGGCCCGGCAGCGGAAGTCGTAGGTGGGAATCGGATCTCCTCCCCGGACCTCGGCCCCTCGTTCAGGCCGCGGCCTCGGCCCGTTCCTTGACCAGCGCGACGGCCGCGTTGGCGTCCGACCCGTACTCGACGCCCATCTCCCGGGCGATCGGCCGGTTGGCCGCCGCCCCGCCGCACATGAGCAGGTACTTGTCGCCCAGGCCCTTCTCCTCGAGGAGGTCCTTGGTCTTCTGCACGTAGACGGTCGAGGAGTTGGTCATCACCGACATGCCGATCGCGATGGCGTTGTTCTCCTCCGCGGTCTGGACGAAGGACTCCGGCTTCACGTTCTTGCCGAGGTCGATGACCTTGAACCCGTTGGCCTTGAGCATCAGGCACACGAGGTTCTTGCCGATGTCCTGGGTGTTGCCGCGGACGAGTCCCACGACCACGGTCCCGGTCGGGCCGTCGCCGGAGCCGGACGCCTCGAGCAGCGGCACCAGCAGGGGCATCGCCTTGTCCATGGTCTTGGCGGCCTTGAGCATGTCGGTGACGAAGCGCTCGTTCCGCTCGTACATGTCGCCGACGATCTTCATGCCGAGCGAGAGGCCGTCGAACACGATCGTCTGGGCGCTCATGCCGCGGTCGATGCCTGTCTGGGTCCACTCCCGCGCCTTCTCGCCGTCGTACTCCATGATCGCCTCAACGAGCTTCTCGTTCACCTCCTCGATCGAGCCCGGGGCGGCCTTATGCTCGCCCTTGCCGCTCGCGACCGCCGTGTCACCCGAGGTCGAATTGTCGCGGGTACCGGGGTGGTTCGGGTTGCCGGCGAGATAGACGTTCGACAGGTCGCCCAGGGACGCGACGTCCATCGGGTACTTGATCGACGCGCAGGTGTCGATCAGGGCGTGCATGTTCTCCTCGGGCACGTTCCAGTCGATGTCGCAGCCCGGCATGCAGATGAAGCCACCGTTGTAACCGACCTCGGCGGCCAGCTTCTTGACCTCGTTGGCGACGTCCTCGGTCGATCCGTGGACCAGTGTGGAGAACGGGCTCAGCGTGCCCATCAGCGAGATCTCGCCGCCGATGGCCCGCTTCGCGTGCTCCATGCCCGGGTACATGTCGCCGTTGAAGTTCAGGCAGCCGTTGTCGGCGATGTCGCGCCAGATGGGCTGGGTGAACGTGCAGGTGTGGGTGAGGCCGATCCCGCCGAGCTCGGCGATGTAGGCGAACAGCCGCTTCTGGTATGGCAGGCCGAACTCGCGGTAGAGCTCGGGGGGCAGGATGTCGCTCGAGTTGAACGGGTCGAGGATGTTGGTGGCGTCCATGCCTGCCTCGAACATCATCCGCACGACGTTCTTCACACAGTCCAGCGCCAGCTCGATGACCTCGTGGGCGTACTCGGGGTCGGTGTCGAGGTAGCCCAGGAACTCGCTCGAGCCGGTCATCAGCTGCGCCGTCGTGATCGGACCGCCCACAGGGGTCACGAGCACATGGGTGTTCCGGTAGCCCTTCTCCACGTAGATCTGCGCCTCGCGCGAGATCGCGCGCAGCCGGCCGGCGTCGGGGTTGAAGCCCTTGCCGTGGTACTCGTCGCGCAGCCGGTAGAAGTCCTCCTTCGTCGGCGTCGGATGCTTGACCAGGGAGGGCTGGGCGTAGGGCAGGTAGTCCAGCTCCGCACCGAGGTTCTCCACCGGGGTGAACAGGTCGGTGCCGGGGATGAGGACGTCGCCGCCGAACTTCTCCAGCGCCTTGATCTTGGCGCCCGCGGCGGCCTCGGGGTCACGCTGGGCCACGTCGCACGTGACGCCACCCTCGCGCAGACCGCGGGTCATCAGCAGCGGCACGCAGGGCACCTGGTCGGGGAGCTCCTTCATCGTGATGGCCGCGACCATCCGCTCCCGGCCGGTCATGGTGTCGGGCACTGGCATCTCCTTGGTGGGTGTCACCCGGGCGGAGCCGGGATCGGGGAACGACGGCGAACGGGACGCCGACGGGGGCCCGCGGGCAGGTGCCGACGACGGTGGTCATCCCCCGGCACGCGCCGCGTGCTCGGGGCGGACCGTGACCGCGGGCGGTTCGCCCGTGAGGTCGGGAACGGCGGCGTCGAGCGCCTGCTCGCGCGCCGCACGCAGGACGGGGGCCACAGGACCGACGGTCCGCAGCAGCTCCCAGTCGTCGGGGTCGATGGCCCGGACGAAGACGGCCGCACGCGAGGCCAGCAGCAGCTCGTCCAGCCCGGACATGCTGTCCACCGGCGCGGCGACGACCGCTCCCGACGCAGCGAGCTCGGAGGCCAGTACGGCCACGCCGCGGTCGTCGCCCCGCTCGATCGCGCGGCCGAGCGCCACCAGGTCGGTGAACCCGTGCAGGACGATCCGGTCGCCCACGACGCGACGGACCTCGTCGACCACGATCCCGCGGGCGTCGTACTGCAGGTTGAGCAGTTCGACTCCGAGGTCGGCGAGATCGGGCAGGATCGGGCGGATGGCGCCGCAGCTGTGGAAGCAGATCGCGGCCGACGTGGCTCGCCGGATCCGGGAGATCACGGTGCGCAACCTGGGCCTGACGAAGGTCCGGAAGTCCTCGTCGGAGAGGAACATGTTGGCCTGGTAGCCGAAGTCGTCCCCGTAGATCAGCATGTCGGGCTGCTCGGGCAGGGCCGCCAGGTAGCTCTCGTACCCCTCGGCCGCGGTCTCGGCCGCCCAGTCGAGCAGCGCTGAGGCGGCCCGCCAGTTGTCGGTGAGGTCGCACAGCAGCTGCCAGCTGTTGCGCAGCGAGAAGCTGGTCTCGAGCAGCCCCGACGACGGCGCGTCCGCGACGATGATCTGGTCCTCGGCGTCGTCGGCGAGCTGGACACTCGACGGCCACCGGGGTCGCGGGTGACGGGCGATGCCGAAGATGTCGGCGTGCTCGAGCGGGTGCTCGACGGGAGCCGGCTCGCCGTCGGCCCACAGCCAGGTGACCCCGAAGCCGTCGACGAACTGCTCGTCGACGACCTGTGGCGGCGGGAACAGGGGGCCGACCCGCGCGAAGTCGGACCCCGCTCGCTTGCTGTCGGCCGCGGACAGGGCGACGGTCTGGAGCACCTGGTGCCCCACCGAGCCGACGCGGTCGGCGAGGAGGGGCGCACCCGTGGCGCGGACGCCCGTCACCGTCGAGGTCCCGATGTCGACGAGGATCTCCCCGCCGGACTCGCCCGCCAGGATCCGGCGGAACCGCTCGCGCGCGCTCACGGCCGACCCCCGTTCACGGTGCCTGCCATCCCGCCTCCACGTCCTCGTCGATGTGGTCGCGGCCTTCGGGAACCGGTGACCGCACTCACACACATACACCTTACGTATGCGTGAGATTTATTCAAGGCCTCGTTCGCGCGCCGAGGGGTCGTCGCGCATGGACGAGCGGTCCTCGCGGCCCGGGAGCCGGATCGAGCCGGACGGGCGCTACAGACGCTCCGGGCGCACCTGTTCCACCTCGTCGGTCGCCGTCCCCGGCAACGCGCCGCCGATCAGCTCCAGGAGGCCGCGCGAGAGGCGACTGGAGGCCGCCGCGGTGTCCGTACTCCCGGCCCGGCCGCGGGCACCGGGTGCCGGGCGGCCGACGACGAGGGTCTCGACCTCGTCGATCGCGGCGAGCAGCGCCCGGAGCGCGGTAACGTCCGCCCGGAAGGTCCCGCGCAGCTCGGCGACGACCTCGGACAGCTCGCGACCGTACTGGGCGCCCGTCGCGGCCGCCCCGCGGACGGTCGCCATCCGTCGCACTGTGCGCAGCGGTACGCCGAGGCATGCCAGGCGCACGCAGACCTCGAGGCGGCGCAGGTCGTCGTCAGTGTAGAACCGCGTGCCGCGCGCGCTGCGGCGCGGGGTGACCAGGCCCATCTCCTCGTAGAAGTGCACGGTCCGCGGGCTCACCCCGAGCAGGCCGGCGACCTCCCCGGGAGCGAGGTGGCCGCGTTCACGAGCACTGCGTGCGTGCATCGGACCGGCGGCTCCACGTCGTCGTTCCTCGACCTCGTCCGCCCCGAGAATAGTCCCTGTACACGTCAGATATCCATCATCGATTCGTGGTCGTCACGCCCGGCAGGCGCACCAGGAGGGCGGGCAGGAGGTGGACCACGGCCGCACCGAGAGCGATCATCGCTGTGGTCGGCACCGGCTCAGGGCGGTCGAGGACGAGCGGCACCAGCGCGATCGCCAGCGCCGGCGGGAGCGGGGTGCGGCCCACCAGCATCAGTACCGTCACGACGCCGAGCGCGAGCGCCGCGGCCCCCCAGGCCGGGCCGACGAGCGCGCCCGCCCCGCACCCCACGGCGCCCGCCAGGCTGAGCAGGCACCACCGCCGGACGCCGAGCCGCCGCGGGGCGCCGGCCAGGGCGAACTCGACGCCGGCCACCAGGAGGGGCGGAGCCGCGGCCGCGACCGGAAGCCCGAGCACCCCGACCGCGACCAGCCACACCGCGGCGCAGCCGGCGGCCACCGCCGTCGCCCCGGCCGGCCACGCCGTGACCGGACCGGGAGCAGCGCCGGGGACGGTGCCGGGGGCGCTGCGCGCGGGGACGGTCAGCGCGAGCAGCCCGGTCAACCCGACCACCCCGAGGATATAGCCCCACTGCCCCGTGCCGAACCAGATCGGCAGGACCGCCGCGGACAGAGCCGGGGTGAGGCGGCTGCGGGAGGCGACCAGCACCGCGAAGGCCGCGCCGAGGGCCGCGAGCGCAAGGAGCCAGCGCGGCCCGGGAAGCCGTCCGATGACGATGCCCAGCGCGGCGCACACGGTCGGCACCACGAGGACCGCCCGCGGACGGACGGTCCAGTCGGGCCGCGCGGCCACCCAGATCCCGGCCGCCAGGGCGATCCCCTCGGGAAAGAGGATCTCGTGCTGACCGCTGAGCTCGGCGATCGCGACCATGGCGGTGCCGGCCAGCGCCGGCCGCGCGGCGCCGCCGGCCCGGGTGGCCAGCCGCCACCACGGCGCTCGGGCCCTCACCGAGCGGCGTCGGTCGCCAGCGGGGCCGGGCGGGACCCCGCCGTCGCCGAGGATGCTCCGTCGCCGGCCGCGAGGAGCACCGAGCACGGCGCCGCGTTCCCCGGCACGATCGGGGGCATCCGCTCGGCGCCGTGCCCGAGGGCGGCGGCCCAGAGCGCACGGATCGTCTCACCGTGGCTGACCACGACGACCTCCGGCGGGTCGTCCGGCCACGTGACGGCCGCGCGCCGGAGCTCCTCGACGAACGCCACTGCCCGCCCGTGCACCGCGCGCGCGGTCTCACCCCCCTCCGGGGCCCAATCCGGGTCGGCCACGGTGACCAGTTCGGGATGCTCGAGGACGGGCGTCCCCTCCCAGACGCCGTGCCGTTGTTCGCGCAACAGGCCCGAGCAGCGGGTCGGCAGGTGATGGCGTGCCGCGATCAGCTCGGCGGTCTGGAGGCACCGCAGCTGGTCACTGGTCCACACCGCACGGATCGGCAGGCGCGCGAAGGTCCGCGCCAGCTCGAGTGCCTGGGCCAGCCCGCGACGGCTGAGCGGGACATGGGCGGTCCGGCCCTGGACGAGCCCCCCGGCGTTCCACGTGCTCTCGCCGTGCCGGACCAGGTGCACCCGCAGCCCGCGGGATCCCCAGGCCTCGCCGACACACCGCGCGGTCATCGCAGCAGGCGTGCGGCGCGCAGGGCCAGCGGGTCCAGCGCCGGGGCCCCGCCGTCGACCGCCGCGAGCAGCTCGGTGATCATCCGCGGCTCCCAGAAGCTGCGGACGTGCCCGGCGATCTCCTGGACCGCAGCGTCGGAGTCGCGGCGGTGCACGAACTGCGCGGCGATGTCGTTGGCCAGCCGCACGGTCGGCGGCAGGTCGCCGCTCACGAGCCGGCCGCCGGCACCGGTGGCGCCGTCCTCGCACGTCCGGACGGCGCGTCGGCGGGGCCGGGCGGCGCCGTGCGCAGCGCGACCTGCACCGCGGTGACCTTGTACTCCGGACAGTTGGTGGCCCAGTCGGAGTGCTCGGTCGTCACCACGTTGGCGCCGGTGACGGGGTGGTGGAAGGTCGTGTACACGACGCCGGCCGGCATCCGGTCGGACAGCCTCGCCCGCAGCGAGGTCGTACCCACCCTGCTGGCAAGGCTGACCTCGTCGCCGTCGGTGATGCCACGGACCTCCGCGTCGTGCGGGTGGATCTCGAGCAGGTCCTCGGGATGCCAGGCGACGTTGCCGGTGCGCCGGGTCTGCGCACCGACGTTGTACTGCGAGAGGATCCGCCCCGTGGTCAGCACGAGCGGGAAGCGCCGGGTCGTGCGCTCCGCGGTCGGGACGTAGGTCGTCGGGACGAAGCGCCCCTTCCCCCGCACGAACCCGTCGCGGTGCATGATCGGCGTACCCGCGGGCGCCGCGTCCGTGCACGGCCACTGCACGCTGCCGACCTCGTCGAGCAGCTCGAAGGAGACACCGGCGAACGTGGGCGTCGTCGCCGCGATCTCGGCCATGATCTCCCGCGGGTGGGTGTAGCCCATCGGGCTTCCCATCCGCTTGGCGATCTCCCCGACGATCTGCCACTCGTGCATGCCCGTGCGGGGCGCCATCACCGGGCGTACGCGGTTGATGCGGCGCTCGGCGTTGGTGAACGTCCCGTCCTTCTCCAGGAACGACGTGCCCGGCAGCAGGACGTGCGCGAACTTCGAGGTCTCGTTGCGGAACAGGTCCTGCACCACGACGAGCTCCATCGCCGCGAGGGCGGCGTGCACGTGGGCGGTGTTGGGATCGGACTGGGCGATGTCCTCGCCCTGTACGAACAGCGCCCGGAACGACCCCTCGAGGGCCGCGTCGAACATGTTGGGGATCCGCAGGCCGGGCTGCGGGGAGAGTGAGGTGCCCCAGACCGTCTCGAAGACCGAGCGCACCGCGTCGTCGGACACGTGCCGGTAGCCGGGCAGCTCGTGGGGGAACGAGCCCATGTCGCAGGAGCCCTGGACGTTGTTCTGCCCGCGCAGCGGGTTCACCCCGACGCCGTCCCGCCCGATGTTGCCGGTGGCCATCGCGAGGTTGGCCATGCCCATGACCATCGTCGAGCCCTGGCTGTGCTCGGTGACCCCGAGGCCGTAGTAGATCGCCGCGTTGCCCGCAGTGGCGTAGAGGCGGGCCGCGGCGCGGATGTCGTCGGCCGGCACGCCGGTGACCTCCGCGGCGACCTCCGGCGAGTGCTCGGGCCGGGCGATGAACTCCGCCCACTCGTCGTAACCCTCGCAGCGCTCGGCCACGAAGCCAGCGTCGACGAGTCCCTCGGTCACGGCAACGTGGGCGAAGGCGTTGACCATGGCGACGTTCGTGCCCGGGCCCAGCGGCAGATGGTGCGCGGCCTCGATGTGCGGGGAGCGGACCAGGTCGATCCGGCGGGGGTCGAGAACGATCAGTTGGGCGCTCTCGCGCAGGCGCCGCTTCATCCGGGAGGCGAAGACCG
Organism: Actinomycetospora sp. NBRC 106375; assembly: GCF_030269665.1. GTDB lineage: Bacteria > Actinomycetota > Actinomycetes > Mycobacteriales > Pseudonocardiaceae > Actinomycetospora. The sequence goes on along the minus strand of NZ_BSTS01000041.1, from coordinate 8,698 downwards.
GGTGCCCATCGGTGGGATTGGCCCCGATCAGCAGGATCACGTCCGCCTCGGCGACCGAGCGGAAGTCCTGCGTTCCGGCGCTGGTGCCGAAGGTCTGCTTGAGGCCGTAGCCGGTCGGCGAGTGGCACACCCGGGCACAGGTGTCGACGTTGTTGTTCCCGAATGCCGCCCGGACCATCTTCTGGACGACGTAGACCTCTTCGTTGGTACAGCGGGACGAGGTGATGGCACCGACCGCGCCCAGTCCGTGAGCGGCCTGGATCTCCCGCATGCGTCGCGCGGTGAAGTCCAGGGCCTCGGTCCATGACACCTCGCGCCACTCGTCGGTGATCCGCTCGCGCACCAGCGGCGCGAGAACACGGTCCGGGTGCGTGGCGTAGCCGAAGGCGAAGCGGCCCTTGACGCACGAGTGGCCCTCGTTGGCGCCCCCGTCCTTGGCGGGCACCATCCGCACGACCTCGTCGCCACGCATCTCGGCCTTGAACGAGCACCCGACACCGCAGTACGCGCAGGTCGTCAGGACCGTGCGGTTGGGCATGCCCAGCTCGACCACGCTGCGCTCCTGCAGCGTCGCGGTCGGGCACGCCTGCACGCACGCACCGCAGGACACGCAGTCGGACTCCAGGAACGACTGCCCGACCCCCGCGGTGATCTTCGTGTCGAAGCCCCGGCCGTCGAGGGTGAGCGCGAGTGTGCCCTGGACCTCGTCGCAGGCCCGGACACAGCGCGCGCACGCGATGCACTTCGACCCGTCGAAGTCGAAGTACGGGTTCGAGGTGTCCTTCGGCGCGTTCAGGTGGTTCTCGCCGTGCTCGTCGTAGCGGACCTGGCGCAGGCCCACGGTGCCGGCCATGTCCTGCAGCTCGCAGTCACCGTTCGCCGAGCACGTGAGGCAGTCCAGCGGATGGTCGGAGATGTAGAGCTCCATGATCCCTTCCCGCAGCTTCGCCAGCCGCGGGGTCTGGGTCCGGACCTGCATGCCCTCCTCGACGGGGGTGGTGCACGACGCCGGGGTGCCCCGTTTGCCGTCGATCTCGACCAGACACAGCCGGCACGAACCGTAGGCCTCGAGGCTGTCCGTGGCGCAGAGCTTGGGCACCGGGACGCCCGCCTCGCTCGCGGCGCGCATGACCGACGTGCCCTCCGGTACCTGCACCGCGGTGCCGTCGATCTCCACCGACACCGAGGCCGCTCCCGGCCGTCGCGGTGTGCCGTGGTCGGTCTCCTTGAGCAGGCTCATGGCGAGAGCTCCCTCGTGGTGTGCGGCGTGCGGTCGCGGTCGAGGAAGTCCTCGCCGAAGTGCGAGACGGCGCTGCGCACCGGCAGCGGGGTCAGCCCGCCCATGGCGCAGAGCGAGCCGTCGGTCATCAGCTCGCACAGGTCGTCGAGCAGTGCGAGATTGTCGTCGACGTCGGTCCCCGCGATGACCTTGTCGATGGTCTCGACGCCACGGACGGCGCCGACGCGGCACGGCGTGCATTTCCCGCAGGACTCCGCCGCGCAGAACTCCATGGCGAAGCGCGCCTGGTGCGCCATGTCCACGGTGTCGTCGAAGACCACGACGCCGCCGTGCCCGAGCATCGCGCCCGCCTCGGCGAAGGCCTCGTAGTCCATGGGCAGGTCGAGGCGCTCCACCGGCAGGTAGGCGCCCAGCGGGCCTCCGACCTGCACCGCGCGCACCGGGCGGCCCGAGCGGGTTCCCCCGCCGTAGCCCTCGACGAGGTCGCGCAGCGTCACGCCGAACGGTGCCTCGACAATGCCACCGCGCGCGATGTTCCCGCCGAGCTGGAAGACCTGGGTGCCTCGGGAGCGGCCCGTGCCGAGCTCCTGGTAGGCGTCCGCGCCATCGGCGAGCACGCTGGTCGCGGCGCACAGCGTCAGCACGTTGTTGACCACCGTCGGGCGGCCGAACAGGCCCGAGAGCGCGGGGATCGGTGGCTTGGCGCGCACCATCCCCCGCTTGCCCTCGAGGCTCTCCAGCATCGCGGTCTCCTCGCCGCAGATGTAGGCGCCGGCCCCGACCCGGACCTCGACGTCGAACCCGAACCCCGAGCCGAGGACGTCGGGCCCCAGCCAGCCGCGCTCGCGCGCCGCGGTGATCGCGGCACGCAGGGTCGCCACAGCGTCGGGGTACTCGGACCGCACGTAGACATAACCCTCGGACGCCCCGACCGCGAGGCCGGCGATCGTCATCCCCTCCAGGAGCTGGAAGGGATCCCCTTCCATGATCATGCGGTCGGCGAAGGTGCCGGAGTCGCCCTCGTCGGCGTTGGCGCAGACGAACTTGAGATCGCCCTCGGCCGCGGCGACGGTGCGCCACTTGACCCCGGCCGGGAACCCGGCGCCGCCCCGGCCGCGCACCCCGGAGGCGGTCATCCCCTCGAGCACCTGCTCCGGGCCGACCTCGAGGGCACGCCGCAGGCCCGTGAGGCCGCCGTGCTCAAGGTAGGAGTCCGGGTCGCGCGGGTCGACGACGCCGACCCGGGCGAAGGTGACCCGCCGCTGGTCGCACAGCCAGGGCAACGCCTCCACCGGTCCGAGCGAGTCGCCTTCGCCGTCGAGCAGGCCCTCGTCGACCAGGCCGGCGACCTCGCCCGGGCGCACCGGGCCGTAGCCGATCCGTCCCCGGAGAGTCTCGACCTCGACCAACGGCTCGAGCCAGGCCATCCCGCGGGAGCCGGTGCGCACGATACGGACGGCGCGCCCGGCGGCCGCCGCCGCGCGGCGCACCTCCGCTGCCACCCGGTCCGCCCCGACCGAGCGCGCGGCGCTGTCGGCGGGCACGTAGACGGTCACCTCGACTCCCGGACCGCCGCTCATGCCGCATCCGGGGCGGCCCCGGTGGGCCCGGTGATCAGCTCGGGCAGGTCGCCCACCGAGACCCGCCCGTGCAGCGTCCCGTCGACCTCGACGCTGGGGCCGAGGGCGCAGTTGCCGAAGCAGAAGATCTGATCGACCGTCACGGCGCCCCCGCCGCCGGCGAGCAGCGCAGCGTGGATCTCCTCGCCGCCGACTGCCTGGCATGCCTCGCCGCGGCAGACCCGCACGACGGTCCCGCCGGAAGGTTCACGGCGGAAGTCGGTGTAGAACGACGCCACCCCGTGCACCTCGGCGCGCGAGAGGTTGAGCTCGTCGGCGACGAGGTCGATGGTGCGGTCGTCGATCCAGCCGGCCTCGCGCTGGACGTCGTGCAAGATCGGCAGCAGTGGCCCGCGCGCGAGGCGGTGCCGCTCGACGATCCCCCGCAGCAGACCGCCAGCAGGCTCGTCGGTCCGGCGTGCAGACATCGGCACCCCTCTCAAGCTCGATATTTCTCACCTGAACGTAAGATATCTTGCGCCGCCTGGGCTGTGAAGGGCGGCCACGCCGCTGTTCCGCATCGAGAAATGAGGGTCCGTGCACGCTCGCTTCGACGACCTGCGCGAACAGGTCGCGTTCCGCTTCCCGGCGCCCCGGGAGACGGTGGTCGCCCGCACCCACGAGGAGGTGCCCGGCGTGTTGTCCCGCGTCGGCGCGCGCTGCGCGGCGGGCGCATGGGCGTTCGGGTTCCTGGCCTACGAGGCGGGCGCCGGACTGGACCCCGCCCTGCCCCGCGTCGATCCGCCGCCCGGCGTCCCACTCGCCTGGTTCGGGCTGGGCGGCCCGCCGCTAGCCGTGACGCCCGTTCACGCCCCGGCGACCTACCCGCCGACCGGGCCCTGGATCCCCGACACCGACGGCGTGCGGCACCGGCGGGGCGTGCTGGCCGTCCAGGAGCACATCGCCCGGGGCGAGACCTATCAGGCCAACCTCACCACGACACTGCGAGCGGCGGCGCCGGCCGATCCCGCGGCCGTCTACGCGGCGATGGCCGCCGAGCAGGGCGGCGCCCACCACGCCTACCTCGACGTCGGGGAGCTCGCGATCGCGAGCGCGAGCCCGGAGCTGTTCCTCGCGCTCGACGGGGACATCGTGCGGATGCGCCCGATGAAGGGCACGGCTGAGCGCGGACCCACGACGGCCACCGACATCGCGGTCCGGGACCGGCTGCTGGCCGACCCCAAGGAGCGGGCCGAGAACGTCATGATCCTCGACCTGGTTCGCAACGATCTCGGGCGTGTCGCGGTCCCGGGCACGGTGTCGGTCGCGTCGCTGCTTGCTGCCGAGCGGTACGGGACGGTGTGGCAGCTGACCAGCGAGGTCACCGCCCGCCTGCATCCGGGCACGGGGCTGCCCGAGCTGTTCGCCGCGACGTTCCCCTGCGGCTCGGTGACCGGAGCACCCAAGCGTCGCAGCATGGAGATCCTGGCCGATCTCGAGGGAGCACCGCGGGGCGTCTACTGCGGGGCGATCGGCTGGCTCGGGCCCGGCCCCGACGGCCCGCGGGGTCGGTTCTCGGTCGCGATCCGCACGATGGTCGTCGACCGGGCCGCCGGGCAGGCCACCTACGGGGTCGGCGGCGGGATCACCTGGAGCTCCGACCCGACCGCCGAGCACGCGGAGCTCCTCGCCAAGGCCCGGGTCCTGGGATCGCGCACCCGCCCGGCGGGTCTGCTGGAGACCTTCGCCCTCGTTGAGGGATCCCCGCGTCATCTCGACCGGCACATCGCCCGGCTGCTCGACTCCGCGGCCTACTTCGACATCCCGGCCGACGAAGGCACCCTGCGGTCCGCTGTGCGGACGGCGCTCCTCGGCCGGTCGTCCGCGCGGGTCCGGCTCCGTCTCGCCGCCGACGGCACCCCGGAGCTCACCCTCGCGCCGCTGCCCCGCGACCCGGGTCCGGTACGGCTCGCGGTGGACACTGAGCCGGTGACCTCCACCGACGTCGGGTGCCACCACAAGACCGCGCACCGCGAGCCGTACGACGCCGCCCGCCGCCGCCACTGCGACGCGGACGACGTCGTCTTGGTCAACGAGCGGGGCGAGCTCGTCGAGACGACCGTCGCGTCGCTCGCCGTGCGCCTCGACGGTGTCTGGTACACCCCGCCCCTCGGCGCAGGGGCGCTTCCCGGGGTCGAGCGGGCCCGGCAGGTGGAATCGGGCGCGCTCCTCGAGCGCACGCTGACGCCGAAGGACCTGGAGAACGCCGACGCGCTGGGGGTGCTCAGCTCGTTGAGAGGGTGGCGTCCGGGAGTGCTCGTCGACGGCGGTCGAGGTGAGCGCCACGGGGCGGAACGTGTCCGGGACTCAGCGCGGTGACCCCTTCTCTTCTGACGTGCGTGGGCGCGGCACGATTCGAACCTGCGGCCGACGGGTCGTAAGCGCTCACCGCCTCCACGCTGTACTGAGCGGCACAAACGCGGGTCGAACGAGAGCGCTGTGCCCCCTGTTATCCAACGGCAGAACGATCACCTTCGGTCTTCGTTCGCGATAGAGGCCCTGAGGGGCTTACTGAAGGCCTCGGAGCGCCGCGCCATGAGCCTAGGACCCCGCGAAGCCCCAACTTGTCTCAGCCATCGGCCAGGGCGAGCACGCGCCAGCGAACTTCTAGCGTCGTTTGAAGTCGACTTCCAGGCTTGCTAGAACTACGCTCGTGGTGAAGGGCATGCGCCGACGCGACGTCGCCAGGGAGCTGAGACGGCACGGCTGCACGGTGCTGCGCGACAAGGGCGGCCACGAGGTGTGGGGCTGCCCCTGCGGGCAACACAGAGCGCCTGTGCCGCACCACACGATGATCTCCCCCGGGGTTGTGCGGAGCATCCGCAACACGATGGGCTGCCTACCGGAGGGGTGGTTGCAGTGACAGCAGGAACCGAGTCCGACGCGACCGATCTCTACACCGCCGAGGTCGACCGCGAGGACGGATGGTGGACCATCCATGTCCTGCCCCTCGACGTGGTCACCCAAGCCAGCCGCTGGTCCGAAGTCGAAGAGATGGCCCGCGGGGTCGTCATCGCGGTCCTCGACCTCGACGAGGACGCCGACGTGCCACTCGAGATCGTCCCGGTGTTCGACGACGAGGCCGGCCAGCTCCTCCAGGACGCAGAGACGCTCGAGGCCCAGGCTAAGGAGCTAGTGGCCTCAGCAAGCGACGCCAAGCGCTCAGCCGTCCAAGCACTCAAGGCCGCAGGGTGGACCCTGCAGGGCATCGCGGCCGGGCTCGGACTGTCCTACCAGCGAATCGAACAGCTCCTCAGAAGCGAGAAGCAGCAGGAAGTCCCACGCGACTCGTCAAGCAGCTTAGGACGGCGTCAGTCGTCTTCGAAGGGGGAAGAAGCCGTGCCCACTCGATCCGCCAAGTCTGGCCGGTATGTGTCGGCCTCCACCGGCGCCAAACTCCCCCGCACGACCGTGCGAGAGTCCTCAGGGAAGAACAGAAGCAAGACAACCGTCTACCGCAGCGCTGTCACGGGCCGGTTCGTCACTAGGTCCACGGCGCAGCGCAACCCCAGCCGGACGGTCTCCGAGCGCGGGCATTCAAAGTCGAAGTGAGCTGGAGCTCGCGTTTCAGAGGACCGATGAGCGGTTGCGAAGCCGGGCCGGGCACGGTCGCTACGTGGGCGGTCTGGCAGCCGGCGGGAAGCGGCGTGGCGAACTCATCCACACGAGCACGTCGAAAAACTCGCAACAGTGCGACGATCCGTCAGTTCGGCCGCCCGGTCGTCCACAGCCGCACTCATCGATCCGATCATCATCGCGACCGCGCAGGGACTCAACCGCCCGGGTCAAGCCCGGGGACGTGGTGTAGCGCGGTTGCTGCGTGATTCTGTTGCTGGGGTTAGGCGCTGAGCGCCGGGACGATGTCGGTGCTGGTCTCCTCGGCGGTGTCGGGGTCTGCGATGCAGGCGCGGGCTCGAGCGAGGAGCTCGAGGCCGAGGTAGCGGCGAGCTTCGGTCCATTCGTCGTGCTGTTCGGCGAGCACGGCGCCGACCAGGCGGATCAGCGCGTCGCGGTCGGGGAAGATGCCCACGACGTCGGTGCGCCGGCGGATCTCGCGGTTGAGCCGCTCCTGGGGGTTGTTCGACCACACCTGCCGCCAGAGCTCCCGAGGGAAGATCGTGAACGCCAGCACGTCGGCGCGGGCCGCGTCGAGGTGCGCTGCCACCTGCGGGAGCTTGGTCTCGAGGGCGTCGAGGACGCGGTCGAACTGGGCGTGCACCGATTCGGCGTCGGGCTGGTCGTAGACCGAGTGCAACAGCGTCTTGACCCACGGCCACGACGACTTCGGGGTGACCGCCATCAGGTTGGCCGCGTAGTGGGTGCGGCAGCGCTGCCACGCCGCACCGGGCAGCGTCGCCCCGATCGCCTCCACGAGGCCGCGGTGGGCATCGGAGGTCACCAGCCCGACCCCGGACAGGCCGCGGGCGACCAGATCCCGGAAGAACGCCAGCCAGCCGGCGCCGTCTTCGGCGCTGGAGACCTGCAGCCCGAGCAGCTCGCGGTGCCCGTCGGCGTTCACGCCCACGGCGATCAGGGCGTGCACGTTGACGACCCGCCCGGCCTCGCGGACCTTGAGCACCAGCGCGTCAGCGGCCAGGAACGTGTACGGACCGGCATCCAGCGGCCGGGTCCGGAACGCCGCGACCTGCTCGTCGAGGTCCTGGGCCATCGCCGAGACCTGCGACTTCGACAACCGCGTGATCCCGAGGCTCTCCACGAGCTTCTCCATCCGCCGGGTGCTCACCCCGAGTAGATAGCAGGTAGCGACCACGCTGGTCAGGGCCGCTTCGGCGCGGCGGCGGCGCTCAAGCAACCAGTCCGGGAAGTACGACCCGGAGCGCAGCTTCGGAATCGCCACATCCAGCGTCCCGGCCCGGGTGTCGAAATCACGGTGGCGGTAACCGTTGCGCTGATTGACCCGGGCCTCGCTGCGTTCGCCGTGGGCGGCGCCGCAGACCGCGTCCGCCTCCGCGGACATCAGGGTGTCGATCATCGTCGTGAGCAGCGAACGCAGCAGGTCCGGACTCGCCTGGGCCAGGTGTTCGTGAAGGAAACGGGCAGGGTCGATACTCGCCGACGCGGCCATCGCGTGGACTCCTCGGTCTTGAGCGGGAACTCAGAACTGAGAATCACGCGGTGGCCGCCCTCGTTGTGGACGCCACGCCCTACGCCGTGGCCCTGTCGTACACCACCCTGCTGGACGCCACTACCGCCCGACCGGCGACACCCAGACTGACCGACCGCCTCGTAGCCAGTCCGATCCCCGCCCACAGCCCCGACCCGGCCGCGTCACCGAGCGGGCAGCAGAGCGGCGCCGGTGCCGACCGACGACCCTGTTAGCCAGTCACGAGCGCTGCGCACCCGAAATGTCCGACTAGGGCCAGCTCTGCGGCGACATCGCTCGCCGCCGTCGTTGCACGTCAAAGCTTCGCATGTGGCCGCGGTAGGGATCGAACCTACGTCCTACGGCTTGTAAGAACGCGGGAAGGTGCATCTAACAGCTCCTACCTGCGTCTATGTTGTCAGTCGCGTGTCTCTGAGGGCCTCCACGAGCCTCTCGTAGTCTCAAGCTCGCACCACGATCCGCACCACAAGAGGCGATCTGGAGTGAGGTTGGCCCCCCAGGACCGGACACCGACGGTGTGGGGTCAGTGATCTTGGTCAGGCGTGGTGTGGGCTGCTTCGTGGTCCAGCGGGCTGAGCATTCCGATCCTGGAATGGCGTCGCTTGGGGTTGTACCAGCACTCTATCCATTCGAATATCGCGTTGGCAAGCTCGGCGCGGGTGGACCAGGTGCGGGAGTCGAGCAGTTCGAGTTGCATCGTGCCCCAGAACGACT
>NZ_BSTS01000040.1 GCF_030269665.1 Actinomycetospora sp. NBRC 106375 | reverse complement strand
GTCAGCCCACGCCTCGACCTCGGCCACACCGACATCGTCGCCCACCGGCCAGACAAGATCTCATCCGACCGTCCCGACCAAGCCGACACGCCCAACAAGCCACCCATAAATCAGGCTGTAGTACTAGGTGTTCCCCGGGAGCCGTGCTCCGCCGGAGGGGTCAACCCGACGGGGGACAGGACTCCTCGAAGTCGAGGCCGGGGACGGCCGCGGCCCACGCGGCGGGATCGAGGCCGCTGCCGACGATCGCACAGGCGCGCGCGGCGGCGTCGACGTGCAGGTCGCGCAGCGGTGAGATGTCCCAGAGCCGGACGACCCCGTCCGCCCCGGCGGCGGCGATCCACGGCCGGTCACGCGGCAGTCCGAGTGCGGCGATCGGCGACCCTGCCGGAGGAATCGCCTGGCCCAGGATGCGCGGTGCCGCGGGGACCGACACGTCCCACGAGGTGACCGACCCCGCCGAGCCCGCGGCGACCAGCGTCGCGCCGTCGCCGCTGAACCCGACGGTGTAGACGGCGCCGCCGTCGGACGACGGAGCCGGCGTGCGGCGCGGCGCACCGGACGTCGACCGGTCCCACACGAGGACCGAGCCGTCCCAGCCCCCGCTCGCCAGCGTTCCGCCCGGGGCGAAGCCCACGCTGAACACCGGCGCCCCACCGGCCGTCAGCCCGGGCGGGATCGCCCGCGGCCCCGCGGGGTCCGCGACGTCCCACTCCAGCACCGCACCCTCGGCGCCGGAGCTGGCCAGCCGTGCGCCGTCGGGCGAGAACGCGACGGAGTGGACGGGGCCGGTGTGCACGGACGCCGGACCTCCGATCGGGGTGGGGCGCGCCGGATCGGCGGTGCTCCACAACGCCACGCTGCGGTCGTCGTGCCCGACGGCCAGCGTCCCGCCGGCCGGCGCGAAGGCCACGCCGTTCGCGGGTCCCCCGACCGCCGGCACGGCGCCGGCGGCGCGGAACGGCCCGGGTCCGTCGAGCGGCACGAGCGTCACCGAGCCGTCCGCGGCGCCGATCGCGAGGAGCCTGCCGTCCGGTGAGATCGCGAGACTGCGGACCTCGGCCGGGGCGCCGATCGGCGCGCCGGAAGGGCGCGGGCGCGCGGGATCGGCCATGTCCCACACCCGCACGGCGGCGTCGCGGCCGCCGGTGGCCAGGAGCTGACCGGAGGGCGACACCGCGACGGCGCGGCTCGCTCCCGGACCGCCGGCGACCAGGGTGCCCAGGGGCGTCGCGTGGGGCGGACCGGCGAGGTCCCACAGCACCGCCGTGCGGTCGGCACCCGCCGAGAGCAGCCAGTGACCGCGGGGGGCGAAGGCGACCGAGTACACCTGGTCGGCGTGGCCGCGCAACGGATCGCCGAGCCGGGTGGGACGGCTGAGGTCGGCGGCGGAGAAGAGCCCGACCTCGTGGTCCGCCCCGGCCGTGGCGAGCATCGTCCCGTCCGGTGAGAACGCCAGCTGGTACGCCGGACCGGCGTGCACCCGGACGGGCTCACCGACGACGCGACCCGAGCCGTCGGCGGCCCAGGTGGCGAGGTCCCCGGACTGGTCGACCGCCGACACCGTGGCCCCGCCGGGAGCGAACGCCACCGACCACGCGGCGCTCACGGCGGTCAGTGGCGCGCCGAGCGCCGTCGGCCGCGACCGATCCGCGACGTTCCAGAGGCGAACGGTGCGGTCTGCGCCGGCTGTGGCCACGGCGCGTCCGTCCGGCGAGAAGGCGACACCGAACACCTGACCGACGTGGCCCGTCGCCACCTCGGCCGTGGTCGCCGGGCGCTCGAGGTCGGTGGTGTCGCGGAGGATCAGCCGCCCGTCGAAACCGACCGACGCCAGCGTCCGGCCGTCCGGCGAGAACGCGACCCCGTGGACCTCGGCCGTGTGACCTCCGAGCGGCGATCCGAGCCGCCGCGGCGCTCGGCGATCCGTCACGTCCCACAGCGAGATCGCGCGGTCCGCGCCGGCGGTGGCGACGGTGCGGCCGTCCGGCGAGTACGCGACGTCGTAGACGTAGCCCTGCTGCACCGGCGCGGCCCCGACCTGCGCCGGGTGCCCGGGGTCGGTGAGATCCCAGACGATGGCCCGGCCGTCCATGTCGCCGGTGATCAGGGTGGCGCCGTCGGGGGAGTAGGCGGTGGTCACGACCCCGCTGCTCTGCGGGAGGGTGCGCGCGTACCGGGTGTGGCCCAGCGTGTCGACGAGGTTCGCCGTCGATGCGGCGTCGGGCGCGATGTGTGCGGCTGCCAGCCCGAGTCGCAGCGCGGTGCGGGTGTCGGTGGGTCGTGCCACGTCGGCCTGGACCAGCAGCTGGCGGGCGACGGCCTGGCGTTCGGCGGCCGTCGCCGCACGGGCCTGGAAGAAGGCCAGCGTGCCGCCCACGACCGCGAGGAGGAGCAGGGCCGACAGCACGGCCACGCCGCGGCGGCGTCGTCGTCGGTCACGGGTCATGCTCGTCAGGAGGAAGCTCCGTGCGCCGGGGCCCACCTCGATCCGGTCGGTGGTGAGTCCTGCTCGACGACCGGGTCGCCACCGGTCGGTCCGGGACCCGAGATCGGCCACGACGCCGGCGAGCTGCGTCCCTTCCCACAGGCCCGCCGGGCCGCCTCCGCTCGCCTCCCAGTCGGCGGCGGCCTGGTCGACCCGCCGTTTGGCCCGGAGCGCCGTGGACTCGCGATCGATCGCCTCGGCGAGCGGCGCCCACGCGGTCAGGAAGGCCTCGTGCGCGACCTCGACGACGACGTGACCGGCGACGGGGTCGGACCCGGTCGTCAGGAGCCTCCGGTGGACGAATTCGTCGAGCTCTCGAGCGGCCGGGTCGGACAGTTCGTTCCGCGTCACGCGTGATCGCAGCGGGCGTCTCCGCTCGTCCACGACCACGAGCCGCAGGAGCTCACGGACGACCGCCTCGCGATCGCGCCCGCCGGCCGTCGTCGCGGCCGCGAGCGCCCGGTCGGCCTGCTGCGTCAGCGCGCCGCGGACCCCGCCGACCTGGTCGTAGCGGGCGTGGGTCAGCGTCGCGCCGCGGTAGCGCCCGTCGTGCACCGCGCTCTCGGTGAGCTGCGCCAGGGCGAAGGCGAGCAGGGGGAGGGCAGCGCCGGTCCCGGTGTCGTCGACCAGCCGGTCGACGAGCCCCTCCTCGAGGTGGAGTCCCGCGAGCTGCGCCGGCTTCTCGACCACCGCCACCAGGGCCTCCCGCTGCAGCGGCGCGATGGTGTGGAGGCGTTGCGGCAGGTCGGCGATCTCGGCGCTCGACAGCACACGGTCGAGGAACTCGGGCCGCAGCGCGGCGACCACCTGGAGGGGGCGGCCCAGCGCCGGCACGATCGCCCGGAGGAAGTCGGCGCGAGCGGCGTCGTCGGCCTGCGTGACCAGCTCCTCGAACTGGTCGACGACGAGCAACAGGCGGGTGCGGCGTTGCCCGGGGACGGCGAGCAGGAGCTCGTCGACGGCGTCGGCCAGGTGCCCGTCCTGCACCTCCCGGCGGAGATCGGCGAGTGATCGCTCGGGCCGACCGAAGAGGCGGGTCGCGGCGGCGAGCTCCCGGACGACCGCGCCGACCGGGTCACGGCCGGGTCGGCACGGATCGAGCGCCAGGACCTCCGGCTCGGCGGCCACGGCGGGGCGGAGACCCGCCCGGACCAGGGAGGACTTGCCGCACCCGGACGGACCGACCACGACGTGGATCTCGGGCTCGACCCGCGCGGCCGGGGTGCGCAGTGCCGCGGCCAGGCGCCGCACGTCGTCCTCCCGGCCGAAGAACGCCCGGCCCCGCTCGGCATCGAACGGGTCCAGACCGGGGTACGGCGAGCGGTCGTCCGGCCAGCCACCTCCGCCGGCGGCGTCGAGGCCCCGCAGGACCTCGACGAGCCGCTCGCCCCCCGCCTGCTCGTCCTCGGTCAGGTCGATCTCCTGCAGCGACCCCAGGAGATCGTGCCGCGGGCCCGGCGCGGCGAGCAGCGGCAGCAGCCGCGCGCCCTGCGACCGGGCGATCACGACCTCGGCGGTGCACCACGCCGAGCGGCAGTAGGCGGGCGTCACGACGCAGACGACCGCGTCCGCCGACCGCAACGCGGCGTAGAGACGCTCCTCCCACTGCTCGCCGGGCGTGATGCCGTCCTGAGGATCCCGGTCGAGGAAGACCTCGTGGCCCGCGGCGACGAGTCGTCCGCGCAGCCGCTCGCCGAGCGCGGTGTCCGCGCTCGCGTGGCTGATGAAGACGGTGGCCACCTAACCGGCGCCGGAACTGGTGGTGGTCGTCGTGGTGGTCGTGGTCGTGGTGGCGGTCGTCGTCGGTGTGGTGGTTATCGATGTGGTGGTGGTTGTCGGTGTGGTGGTGGTTGTCGGTGTGGTGGTACTCGTGGGCGACGCTGTCGCGGAGCCGCTGGGGACCTCAGGGGAGACGATCCCGTTGGGGACGAGGACCTCCCGGCGGAAGGCCTCGTACGAGAGCGCTTGTCCGAGGGTGCTCTCCTGGTTGTCCTCGTAGGCATCTCGGCAGTCGACGTCTTGGAAGCACGACATGACAGCGGCGACCACTCTCGGCTGGGCGACACCGAAATCCGGATCAGAGACACAGGTGTTGAGGAACCACCCCTGATCACTGTTCGCGGGCCACCCGCCCTCGCAATTCGTACCGGGTCCCGGAGAACGGACAGGGAGGTTCTCGAAGTACGTCTGCGCCTCCCGGATGCAGTCGGCAACCATGGCGCCGTATTCGGGATGCTCGGGGTCGTCGGGGTCTTGGCATGTGGTGAGAACGTTCATGAGCGCCTGCACCAGGCTGTCGGCGTTCGATGCCTTCGAGAACGCGTACTCGTAGGCGGGTGGGTAGGCGGGATACGGACCCGGCTCAGCCGGGGAGCCCCCGGGGTCGCCGGGTCCGCCGGGAGCTCCCGGGGTGCCGGGTCCGTCGTGGGTCCCCGGGCTCCCGGGCCCGACAGGGCTTCCCGGGGCGCCGGATTCGCCGGGAATCGCCGGCGTACCGGGCTCGACGGGAGCATTCGGTACCGCTGGCGCGTCCCCGGGTTGAAGGGGCCCGTATCCGGCGGTCGCGGCTCCCGGGGCGCCGCCAGGAGCGGTTCCGCCCGCCGGCTGAGCAGGCGACTCCCCGGACGAACACGACGCGAGCACGAGGACGAGGATGGCGGCCCCCACGATCGCGAGCCACGGCGTACGAGACAGAGACTTGCCGCGGTCCCGCCGTACCGAGGCGAAAGACGTGATCATGAGAGAACATCCCGGCGCATACGGCGTACCCGCGTGATCGGCTCCGCGACGGAGAATCAGATCAAGAACGATTCCCGGTCGGGCGGGGCGGTGTTTCGCCGAAGAACGACATCGCCGGGCGACCGTTCTCTACCGAGTCGAGCCCATCCTCGTCCCCCCGGCCCAGCACGGGATGTGGCTCCGTGAAGAGTGTGCTCTCGCTCTACCCCCCGATCGCTACGGCGTTCGAGGGACAAAGGCTCCGGGTGACGCTCGGACACTGCGACATGGCCACACGAGGTGATCGCGCCGTCCCGCGCCGTGAACGGCGGTCAGCGATCAGGACCGGTCATGATCTCCGCGAGCTGCCCGTACGGCAGCCGATCCGCCGCGGCGAGCGCGTCCCACCCGGCACCAGCCGACACGTCGTCCACGATCGCCGTCGCGCAGGCCAGGGCGGCGCGGTACAGCGAGGACCCGAAGCTGATCCGACGGACGCCGAGTCCGGCGAGGGACTCGAGGTCGAGCCCGAGGTCGCGGGAGGCGAGGACGTTCACCGGGACGTCGTCACACCCGCCGACGAGCTCGGCGAGGACCCGCTCCACCGAACCCAGCTCGGCGCCCGTGCGCTGCGCCCCGGGCACGAACAGGCACGTCGCCCCGGCCTCGCGGTAGCGGCGCAGCCGGTCGAGGGCGTGGCCGACGCGCTGCGTCGGTTCGCCCACGGGGTTCCAGAAGACGTCGGTGCGGGCGTTGAGGACCGCGACCGACCCGAGCTCGCGGATCGCCCCGGCCGCCGCCGCGACGATCTCCGTCTGCAACCCGACGTCGCGCAGCTCGCCGGTCGCGGGATCGGTGTCCTCGATGTTCACGCCCGCCGCGCCGGCCACGACGGCCCGGGTTGTGGTCGCGTGCACCTCCTCGGGGGTCGTGCCGAATCCGGCCTCGAGGTCGACGGTGACCGGGACGTCCCCGGCCGCGTCGACCATGGCGGCCGCGGCGGCGAGCGCCGCGTCGCGGTCGATCCGCTCGCCGTCGGGCAGACCGTCCGTGGCCGCCGCGGCTGCGCTCGAGGTCCCGATGGCGACCGTGTCCGGCCGTGACGCCAGGAGGCGCGCGCTGCCCGCGTCCCACGCGTTGGGCAGGAGGAACAGCGTCTCGTGTGCGCGCGCGAAGCGCTCGGCGCGCTCCCGGGCGGCGGTGCCGACGGCCATGCGGGCACGCTAGTTCGGCGATGCTTCGCCGGTCGCCGAAGGATCAGGCCTCGGTGGCCACGGGCTGGTCGACACCGGCGGGGGCGATCCCGGCCTGGAGGCGCTGCAGCAGCTCCTCGAACAGCTCGGCGTCGGCGCCCAGGAGGTCGCGGAACTGGCCGCGGACCTCGGCGGTGGCCTCGTCCCACTCCGCGAGGGCCCGCCGGCCGCGGGCCGAGACGACGATCAGCACGCGACGGCGGTCGCTGTGATCGCGCCGGCGCAGGACGAGGTTCGCCGACACCATCCGGTCGACGAGCTTGCTGAGCTTCGGCGCCAACAGGAGCACGTGGTCGGCGACCACGTTCATGGGGCACCCGCCGCGGTCGGCGAGCAGGCGCAGGATCCGCCACTGGTCGAGGCTGGAACCCTGACTCCGCAGCGCCTCCTCGAGCCGCCCCGTGAGGGTGTGCTCGACGAGCGAGAGGAGGCGGAGCGACTCGTCGCCATCTCGCGGGGAGCGTTCCGCGCTGGCTGGCACGGCACGATGGTAGCGGCGAAATCGGGTCGAACGACTCTTCCGGGGTCGGTCCGCGGCCCGGCAGCTCCACCGGGTGCGGACGACTCCAACGATCGGAGCAGTATCGGGCCGGGGCCCGCTCGCTAGCGTCGAACGATGACCGAGACGCCGCTTCCCTGGCCGGGGACGGCGCGACCGTCGCGCGGGGGCGACGTGCTCGACATGGCCCTGGTGGTGCCGCTCCAGGGGCCAGCCGGGATCTTCGGGCCCTCCTGCGAGAGCTGCGCCGCGCTGGCCGTGCAGGAGATCAACGCCGAGGGTGGTGTGCTCGGCCGGGAGCTGAACCTGGTGCCGGTCGACGGCGGCCGCAGTCCCGCCGAGGTGGCCATCGAGGTCGACGCCCTGGTCAGCGCCGGCGCCGTCCAGGCCGTCACCGGCTGGCACATCTCGGCCGTCCGCGAGGCCGTCGCGCCCCGGATCCGCGGCCGGGTCCCGTACGCCTACACGGCCCTCTACGAAGGGGGCGAGGACCGGCCGGGCCTGTTCCTCACTGGCGAGACGCCCGACCTCCAGCTCGGGCCGACCCTGGACTGGTTCGCCGGGACCGCGGGCGTGCGGCGCTGGGCGATCGTCGGCGACGACTACGTCTGGCCGCGCCGCTCGGCCGCGACCGCCGCTCGCTACCTGCGACGCATTGGCGGCACCGTCTGCGACGAGATGTTCGTGCCGCTCGGGACCTCGGACTTCTCCGCGGTCCTGCGCCGGGTCGAGGCCAGCGGGTGCGAGGCGGTGCTGATGCTGCTCATCGGCGACGACGCCGTCGCGTTCAACCGCGCCTTCGCCCGGTCCGGGCTCGACCGCGACATCCTGCGGTTCAGCTCCTTGATCGAGGAGAACGTCCTGCTCGCCTCCGGGCCCGAGAGCACGCGGGGTCTGATGACGTCGGCGGGCTACTTCGAGGACCTCGCGACGAGCTCCGGCCTCGAGTTCGCCGCGACCTACTTCCGCGAGTTCGGCGACGACGCTCCGGTGCTGAACAGCCTGGGGGAGTCCTGCTACGAGGGCGTCCGGCTGCTCACCGAGCTGATGCGCCGGGCCGGGTCCACCCAGGTGCCGGCGATGATGTCCGTGGCCGACGGGCTCGCGTACGAGAGCCCGCGCGGTACTGTCGAGCTCCGCGACCGGCACCTGCGCCAGCGGGTGTTCCTGGCGGTGGCCGACGGCCTGACCTGGGACGTCGTCCAGCAGCTGTAGCCGTTCGATCCCGGAGCGCGACGGGCGACGAGGGCCGTTGACAACGCCGACGCGACGTCGCTAACTTTCCTGGGAAACTAATTCCTGAGCGACGTATCACCTCGTCGGCTCCCCGGGCCACGACGAAGGGAGTCGGAGGAGATGCCGCTCTATGCGTACCGGTGCGGTGACGACGGGCCTCTCGAGGTCATGCGGCCACTCGGGTCCGCCCCGCCCGCGATCGCCTGTCCGACGTGCGGCGCCGACGCCCCGCGGATGATCACCGCACCGCGCCTGGCGAACGCCGACCCCACCCGCACGGCCGCGATCGACCGCGCCGAGGCCTCGCGCACCGAACCCGAGGTCGTCTCGGCACCGCCGCCCCGTCCGGCCCGCACGCCCCGTCCGCGCCTCGATCCGCGGACCGCCACGCTGCCGCGTCCCTGATCGGCTCCACACTCCGCACGACCTCAGGAGAGCTCCGATGCCCAAGAAGGTCTTCCCGCTCGACAGCAACAAGAAGTTCACCGAACAGGAGATCGTCGGCCACAACCGCTGGCACCCGGACGTCCCCGCCCAGGTGCACGTGAAGCCCGGCGACGTGTTCCGCGTGGACTGCCGCGAGTGGTTCGACGGCGCGATCGTCAACGACGACTCCGCCGACGACATCCTCAACGCCCCGCTCAACTCGGTGCACGTCCTGTCGGGCCCGATCGCGGTCGAGGGCGCGCAGCCGGGCGACCTGCTGATCGTCGACATCCTCGACGTCGGCCCGATCCCGCAGGAGGACTCCGGTCCGCTCGCCGGGCAGGGCTGGGGCTACACCGGGGTGTTCGCGACGCGCAACGGCGGCGGCTTCCTCACCGAGCAGTTCCCGGATGCCTACAAGGTCATCTGGGACTTCCGCGGCGGCCAGGCCACGTCGCGCCACGTCCCGAACGTCGCGTTCACGGGCATCGTGCACCCCGGCCTCATGGGCACCGCGCCGTCGCACGACCTGCTGCGCAAGTGGAACGCCCGCGAGCAGGCCCTCATCGACACCGACCCGCAGCGCGTGCCGCCGCTGGCCCTGCCGCCCCAGCCCGACTCCGCGATCCTCGGCTCGCTCACCGGCGACGACTTCGAGCGGGCCCGTAACGAAGCGGCGCGCACCGCTCCGCCCCGGGACAACGGCGGCAACCAGGACATCAAGAACTTCACCAAGGGCAGCCGCGTCTTCTACCCGGTGTTCGTCGACGGGGCGAACCTGTCGATGGGCGACCTGCACTTCTCCCAGGGCGACGGCGAGATCACCTTCTGCGGCGCGATCGAGATGGGCGGGTTCATGGACCTGCACGTCGACCTGATCAAGGGCGGCATGCAGACCTACGGCGTCTCCGAGAACGCCATCTTCATCCCGGGCAACACCGACCCGCAGTACAGCGAGTGGATCGCCTTCTCCGGCACGTCGGTGACGCTCGACGGCGAGCAGCGCTATCTCGACTCGCACCTGTCGTACCAGCGGGCATGCCTGCACGCGATCGACTACCTGACGACCTTCGGCTACTCCGACATCCAGGCGTACATGATCCTGGGCGCGGCGCCGATCGAGGGCCGTCTCTCCGGCGTCGTCGACATCCCGAACTCGTGCTCGACGGTCTACATCCCGACGGGGATCTTCGATTTCGACGTGAAGCCGAGCAAGAACGGCCCGGTGCGCATCGACCCGGGTCAGGGCGTGCCGAAGGCCAGCGCCTGACCGCCTGAGCCGGCTCCCCGGCCACTGCGGCGACGTCGTCCGTGCCCTCGGCACTCAGCGGTGGAGGTAGGCGCGGACGACGTCGTCGTAGGTGGTGTCGGCGGTCAGGCCCAGCGCGTGGGCGCGAGGCGTCTCGAAGCGCGGCGGCCAGCTGCCGACGATGGCGACGACGGCCGGGTCCTCGACCCAGTCGACGAGGTCGCTGGTGCCGGCCCCGGCGACGCGGTCGAGGGCCGCGGTCATCTCGCGCGGGGTGGTGGTCAGGGCGGGGAGGTTCATCGCCGTGCGGCTGCCCCACGTCGCGTCGTCGACCTCGGCGGCCCGGAGGATCCCGTCGAGGGTGCGGTCGGGCGAGGACAGCGCCACCGGCATGTCCGGCGGCGCCGGGCAGATCGCGCGCTCGCCGGCCAGCGGCTCGCGGACGATGCCGGACAGGAAGCTCGACGCCGCGGCGTTGGGGCGGCCGGGGCGCACCGACACCGTCATCAGCCGCACCGAACGGCCGCGGACGAAGCCCTTGCGGGTGTAGTCGGCGACCAGCTGCTCGCCGACGAACTTCTGGATCCCGTAGCTCGACTGCGGGCGCGGCAGCGTGTCGTCGTCGACGGTGCCGACGGGCCCGATCGCGGGGTCGCTGCCGAACACCGCGAGCGAGCTGGTGAACACGAGCACCGGCGGCGTGGCGTGCCCCCGCGCGTACTCCAGCACCGCGCGCGTCCCGTCGAGGTTCGTGTGCATGCCGGCGTCGAAGTCGGCCTCGGCGGCGCCGCTGACGACGCCGGCGAGGTGGAAGATCGCGTCGGCCTCCTCGCCGAGGGTGCGGGTGAGCTCGCCCGCGACGTGCTCGACGCGCGGATCGGCGGCGACGTCGTCGGCGGGCGCGACGAGGTCGACGACGACGAGCCGGGTCACCTCGGCCGGCGCGGCCCCGCCGAGCCCGACCGGCCCGGCGAGCAGGCGCCGGCACAGCAGCGTCCCGAGGAACCCGGCACCGCCGGTGACGATCACGCGCATGCCGCGGCCTCCAGACGGTCGACGACGTCGGCGAGGGCATCGTCGTCGCCGACGTTGCCCGCGAACACCACCAGCGGCGGCCCCGCGGTCGGCGCCCAGAGCGACACGATCCCGGGCAGCAGGGAGCCGCGCACCCACGCCCGGTCGGCGCGCAGCGACCCGGTCGCCACGTCCGACGACGTGATCCCGCCCTTGGCCAGGACGTAGGCGCTCGAGCCCGCCACGCGGCCGGCGACGCCGGTGAGCGCGGCGCTGACCCGGCGCGCGATGTCCAGGCTCTCGGCCTCGTCGCGGCCGGTGACGAGGGTGCGGGAGGTGCTCAGGACGGTGGTGCGGCGCGCGAGCGACGTCGTCACCTCGGCGACCGCGTCCTCCAGGTGGCGGGTGTCCCCGTCGAGCACCCGGGGGACGTCGATCTCGACGCGGGCGAGGTCGCGGCGCTCGGCGAGCCGGTCGAGCTGGCGGGAGGTGCGCCCGACGTGGGAGCCGACGACGACGAGGCCGTGGCCGGTCCCGACGGCGGCGGCCAGCTCGGCGTCGCCGATCGGCGCCTGCGCCTCCTGCCCGACGCGGGCGCGGACGAACGACGGGCCGACCCGGTAGACGAAGCGCGCGCCCGCCCGCTCGGCGGCGAGGATCGCGAGCACCGCCGCGCGCAGGTCGTCGTCGACGACCGCGTCGAGGACGACCACCCGTGCCGTCGGCAGCGCGACCGGTCCGCCGCGCAACGCCTCGATCCCCAGCTCGGCGACGTCGGCGGCCGGGATCGCGCCGGCGCTCTTCTCCGCGACCCAGTCCGCCAGCCGGGACGCCCGGTAGCCGAACGTGGCGTCGGCGGCGAACTCGCTCTCGGCCACCGGCGTCAGCTGATCGCCGTCGCGCAGCCAGTGCACGCCGTCGAGCGTGACCCGCCCGGCATCGGTGTAGGCGGGGGAGAGGATCACGGCGTCGGGCTCGCCCGCCTCCCCCTCGATCTCGGCAGCGATCACGTCCGTCTCGAGGGGGAAGTGCCCGCGCAGCGTGGAGTCGCCGCGGCTCGCGAACACGACCTCGATCCCGCGCCGGCGGGCGACCGCGAGGCAGGTCCGCACGACCTCCCGGTCCCGCGCCGCGGCGTCGTCGGGTCCGAGGCTGCGGGTGTTGGTGAGGACGAAGAAGGCGGGCATGCCCTGGGTGAGGGCCCAGTCGACGTCCTCGGCCGACCACCGCGTGAGGACCGGCAGATCGCGGATCGTCTGCGTGCCGGTCGGGTCGTCGTCGAGGACGACCACCGTCGGCGTCCCGGCCAGCGCGGCCCGGACGTCCTCGGCCGGCACCGCCCGGACCGGCGGCAGCGCGGCCAGCCGCGCCGTTCCGGTGCCCGCGTCCCTGCCCCGTCGCATCGCGTCATGCTCCCATCGCCGGCCGCGCCGTAGCCTCGGGTGAGGACCTCGCCGTACGGAGGTGGCCATGACGCAGACGCACAGCCGGGCCGGGCGCGACGAGCCGGCCGACGACGTCCCACCGGTGCCGCGGCACCCGCTCCCGCGCGTGCCCGACCGGGAGGTGCCCGAGCTCGGCGAGGACGCCGTGCCCGAGGTGGCGGTGGACGACGTCCCGGAGACACCCGGGACGCCGCGGATCGCGGGTGAGCGGCCGGTCGACATCGCGGAGACGTGATCGTGGCGCGCTCATCGCGGAATGTCCGCGATGAGTCCTTCCGTCCCCTCCGGAATCGTCCTCGAACGGTTCGTCCGGTTCACCGCCCGCGACACTCCCGCCTCACCGGGATGCGTGACCCGGGGTCGTAGATTGGGCGCGAGTCGAGGGACGAGGGAGCAGTGGTGGCGCGGCTGTTCGTGACCGTCATGGTGGTGCTGGCGGTCGGCCTGCTGGTGTGCGGTGTGCTGGGCGCGGTGGGGTCGGCCGGGGCCGCCCCGTCGTCGGCCGAGGGGCAGTCGGAGTCCGGACCCCCGCCGGTCCCGGCCGCGGTCGTGACGGCCTCGCCGGCTGTCGGCGCCGCCGATGTCCCGCCTGATGCCGTGCCGTCGGTCGCGGTCGACCACGGCCGGATCGCCGACGTGTCGCTGGTCGGGTCCGACGGCGCCGCCGTGCCGGGCACGGTGTCGGCCGACGGGCACCGCTGGACCGCGACGGGGGCCCTCGCCTACGACGACACCTACACGTGGTCGGGCCACGCGAGCGCCGAGGCGGGCGGCGCGGTGCCGATCGCCGGCGCGTTCACGACCGTGACGCCCGACGAGACGACCGGCGCCCACGTCAACATCGGCGACGGCGACACGGTCGGGGTCGGCGCACCGATCATCGTGCAGTTCGACCACCACGTCGCCGACAAGGCCGCCGCCGAGCGCGCGATGCAGGTCCGGACCTCGGTCCCGACGGTCGGGTCGTGGGCCTGGCTCGACGACGACAACGGCGGCTCGCGGGCGCACTGGCGTCCCCAGAACTACTGGAGGCCCGGCACGCAGGTGGACGTCACGGTGCACCAGCTCGGCGTCGACGACGGCGACGGGGTGTGGGGCCGGACCGACGTCACGAGCCAGTTCACGATCGGCCGGTCGCAGATCGTGCGGGCCGACGTCAACAGCCACCAGATGGTCGTGATCACGAACGGCCAGGAGAGCATGAACTTCCCGGCGAGCTACGGGCTCGGCTCGGACCCGAACCGGAACACGACCAACGGCATCCACGTCGTCATGGAGAAGAACCAGACGGTGCTGATGTCGAACCCGAAGTACCACTACGAGAACGTGCCGGAGCACTGGGCGGTGCGGATCGAGAACAACGGCGAGTTCATCCACGCCAACCCGGACACCACCGGCGACCAGGGCTCCGAGAACGTCACCCACGGCTGCGTGAACCTCTCGACCGACAACGCCGAGCAGTACTTCGACACGGCGATCTACGGCGACCCAGTGGAGGTCACCAACAGCCCGATCCCGCTGACGCCTGCCGACGGCGACATCTCGGACTGGACGGTGCCCTGGGACCAGTGGGTCGGGATGTCCGCGCTCCGGGCCTGAGCGGAGCACACTGGGTCCGATCGGGGAGGATCACCGACCGACCAGGAGCGGGGCAGATCGGGTGACGTCGCCACAACGTCCACGTGACCAGGCCCGTGGACCGGCGGGCGGCGCGACGGACGGCTCGGGGCACCGCTCCAGCGAGACGGAAGCGCTGACTCGGCTCGCGGTGGGCGTCGTGGCGGTGACCGCGATCGTCCTGGGGATCGTCGGCTTCGAGCGCTTCCTCCCCGCCCCCGGCATCGAGGCGGGGCAGGGATGGACCGACATCCTGTATTACACGCTGCAGCTCTTCCTGCTCGACTCGGCGCCGCTGCAGCAGGCATCGCACCTGCCGGTGGAGCTCGACATCGCCCGGTTCCTCGCGCCGTCGACGACGTTCCTCGCCGCGTGGCTGACGGCGAAGGCGGTCTATGACTCCACCTACAACGTCGTCCGTGCCCGGCGGCTCCGCGACCACACCGTGGTCTGCGGGAGCGGGACCGCGGCGCTGCTGGTCGCGCGCTCCGTCGTCGAGGAGGGCCGCACCTGCGTCGTGGTCGACGGGTCCACGCCCGGCGTCGAGGTGGCGCGCCAGGCGGACGTCGCGGACGCCAGGACGAGGATGCTGCGCGTCGCGGGCGATCCCCGGGACGCCGGTGTGCTGCGGGAGGCCCGGAGCCACCGGGCCCGCGAAGTGGTGGTCGTGACCGGCGACAGCACGCGCAACGCCGACGTGGGTGTCGTCCTCCGGGCGTCCCTGACCGGGCTCGCCGACCCTCCGCGGTGTTTCCTCGAGATGACCTCGCCGGCCCTCGGCGCGGCCGTCACCGCCCACGAGCTCAACGCCGACTCCGCTCTCCGCATGGAGGTCTTCGTCCCCTCCGGGCGAGCGGCGCGACGCATGCTGGACCTCCACCTCCCCTCGGCGGAGGAGGGCGGGTCGGCGTTGGTCGTCGGTTCCGGAGCGTCCTTCGACGCCGTGGTTCGCGAGCTCGCCCGGCGTGACGCCCAGGACGACCCCGCGGTCCCCTGGACCTCGACCGCACGGTGCGAGCCGCCGCAGATCGACGTGCCCGAGGACCTGGCGTCCGTGTTCGTGTGCCTCGACGACGACCTCACGGCGCTCCAGACAGGACTCCGCCTCACGAGGACGTGGCACGACCGGGCGGTCGACGTCGTCGTCGCCGTCGGCTCGAGCACGGCACTCGGCGGCGCGATCACCGGGGCGGACTTCGCGGTGTCGTCCGTCGGCCGCGCCCACTTCCACGTCTTCAACACCACCGACCACGTCTACGCGGTGTCGTCCCTGCGCCGGGGTCTCTATCTCGACATCGCCCGTGCCGCGCACGACGTCTACGTGCGCAACGCCCGTGCCCGTGGGGAAAGGGTGGAGGACAACCCGTCGACCGTCCCCTGGGATCAGCTCCCCGACGACCTCCGCCAGGCCAACCTGGCGCAGGCGTTCTCGATCACGGACAAGATTCGCCGGATGGGCTGTGCCGTCGTTCCGCTCGACGAGCCGGACACCCGATTCGAGTTCGCGACGGGGGAGATCGAGGAATTGGCGCGTGCCGAGCACGAGCGCTGGATGGAAGATCGGGAAGGGCGCGGCTGGCGCCTCGGAGATCGGGACGACGCGGTGCGCACGCACCCCGATCTCGTCGCGTGGGAGCACCTGACGGAGGCGGCTCGGCAGAAAGATCGCGACGTCGTCGCCGCGATCCCGGAGTACCTCCGACGGGCCGGCCTGCAGATCATCAGAGGCGGTCCCCGCGACCCGTCGACGCCGGACTGAACGGGTGCACCGTGCGGATTCTCGGACACGCAGAGGAATGATCTCGGGAACCGCATCGTCACGAACGGCGGATTGACCCTCTCGATCCCGGCTGCAACTTTCACTCTGTGAAGTCGACGTGAGAGTCGATGTCGGGGACGACTCCTGTGGGGGATGACGACATGGTGACTGAGCAGCGGACGTCCAGGGGCGGGGAGGCCGTGCGATCGGTCGTCGGCACGGTGCTCTTCGTCGTGTGGCTGATCCTGACGATCCTCTGGGTGGCCAGCATCATCCACGCGCTCGGTGAGGGTCCGTCGCGCCACTCATCAAAGGCATCATCGCGATCCTGCTGATGCTCCTGCTCGCGGTGATGGAAGGCCTCGAGGTGGCGGTCATCGACCGCTGGAGCCAGATCTACCCGGACCGTCCGCAGTCGGATCTCGCCGGGTGGCTCGCCGCCCGTCAGCTGTTCGTCGCGCTGATCGTCACCACCGCCACCATTCTCGCGGAACCCGAGAGCGTCCCGTTGCCTTTCGACGACCCGTCGACGATTCCCCCGGGTGGTTGGCTCAAGGCCTTCACCATCGTGTGGACCACGATCACGGTGCTCTGGTACATGCAGATCCTGCCGAAGCACATGGCCGCGACCAACCCGGACCGCTATCTGCACCGCACGAAGCCGATCTTCTTCCCGGTGGTCCAGGTCGTCCACAACCTGGGCGTCGCCAAGCCGGCCGAGACCGTCGCGAAGATCGTCGAGAAGCGCCTCGACTGGCATCCGATCGAGGTGGACGAGACCGGCGTCGATCTGGAGTCCCGCCCGGTGCCGGCGGGGAACCTGGCGAGCGCCTGGGCCGCGCTGATCCCGGACGACCACCCGCCCAGAGGGTCGCGACGCGACGATCGGGCCTCCGGGGCCTGACCGGCCCGAGTCGCGCGGCGGTCGCGGCGATGGACGCGAAGGAGTGCACGTGACCCGGCGGAACTGGGTCAGGGAGTTCCGGGCGGCCACGAGCACGTTCGACTGGACGACCGTGGACAAGCTCGCCCGCTCGTACGCCGACCACCTCTACACGGTTCCGGCCCTCCCCGACAGCGTGGGCCCGGTGCTCGATGTCCTCCGCCGGGGCCTGCGGTACGCCGAGCTCGAGCTCGTCGCCGACGCCGCCCTCGCACACGGAGTCGGCACACCGGCGGTCCGGCGGCAGTACGCCCAGGCTCTGGTCGACAGGGGCAAGCCCGCCGTGGCGCTGCAGATCTACCGCGAGCTCGCCGAGGACGACGACCTCCCGGAGTACGACCACCTCGAGGCTCGGGGCGGCGTCGGGCGCTGCTACAAGGAGCTGTTCCTGGCGTGCTCCGAACCCGTCCGCCGCCGGGACTACTTCTCGCGGTCCCTCGACGCCTACCTCACGACCTACCTCCAGGACCTCGACCGGGTCTGGCACGGGATCAACGCCGTGGCGCTCCTGGCGCGCGCCGAACGCGAGGGCACCGCCCTGAGCCCTCCACGGCCGGCCGCGGCCGACCTGGCCGGAGCGGTGCTCCAGGTCGTCGCCGACCGTCTCCCGGACACGTGGACCGAGCTGACGGCGTGCGAGGCGGCGCTCGCGCTCGGGCGGCACGAGGACGCGATCGAGCGGGTCGAGGCGTTCCTCGCGACGAACCCCGACGGGTTCGCGGTGGCGTCCTTCCACCGCCAGCTCCGCACGGTGTGGGAGCTCGAGACCCTCAGCTCACCCGGCACCGAGCTGCTCGCCCAGCTGCGGTCCGCGTTGCTCGAGCTCGGCGGGGGCCAGGTCACGGTGGAGCCCGCCGACGTCCGGGCGTCACGGTTGGAGACCGATCTCCGCGGCGTCCGCCTCGAGCACATCCTCGGGGCCGAGCGCTACCAGTCCCTCGGCTGGTACCGCAACGGGCTCTCGCGGTGTCGTGCCGTGACCAGCATCCAGAACCCCAGCGGGGTCGGCATCGGTACGGGGTTCCTCGTCGCGGGTCACGATCTCCACCGCGATCTCCCGCGGCTCGTCGTCGTCACGAACAACCATGTCGTTCCGGGCGCGCTGGATCCGGTGGAGACGCGCCTCGCCTTCCACGGTCTCGACGACGACCCGGTGCCGCGAACCCACTTCCAGGTCCGGCGGGTGTGCTGGTCGCAGCCGTCGGGAGACGGCGGGCTGGACACGACGATCCTGGAACTGGACGGCCACCCGGAGGGTGTCGTCCCGACGCCGATCGCCCCGAAGCTGCCCCGGAAGCCCCTCGAGGACCGGCGGGCCTACGTCATCGGTCACCCCCGCGGCCTGTCGCAGCCCCAGTTCTCCCTGCAGGACAACCTCCTGCTCGATTACGACCGGAGCCTGATGCACTACCGCTCGCCGACCGAGCCCGGCAGCTCCGGCAGCCCGGTCTTCAACGACGACTGGGAGCTCATCGGTCTGCACCACGGCGGCGGCGCGGCCATCAAGCGGCTCAACCACGTCGGCGGCACCCACGCGGCCAACGAGGGCATCACGATCGAGGCCATCCGTGGCCGTCTGAAAGATCAGCCGCCGGACCCCCGTCCCCGCTGAGACCGGAGCACACTGGCGGGCGTGGACTTCGTCCGGACGTTCGCGCAGCTCGGGGCCGGTGACGTCGCGCTCGCCGGCGGCAAGGGAGCCAACCTCGGCGAGCTGGTCCGGGCCGGGCTGCCGGTGCCGCCGGGGGTGGTGCTGACGACGGACGCGTACGCGGCGTTCGTCGACGCCGCGGGGCTGGACGTGACGGCGGCCGGCGACGTGCGGGCTGCGTTCCTCGCCGCGGCGGTGCCACACGAGGTGGCTCGCGAGGTCCGGGCGGCCTACGCCGATCTGGGGGCGAGGCCGGTCGCCGTCCGGTCGTCCGCCACCGCCGAGGACCTCGCGGACGCCAGCTTCGCGGGTCAGCAGGAGACCTTCCTCGACGTGCGCGGCGAGGACGGCGTGCTCGACGCGGTCGTGCGCTGCTGGGCGTCGCTGTGGACGCCGCGGGCGATCGACTACCGCGCCCGCCAGGGCATCGCCCCGGTGGACGTGCGGCTCGCCGTGGTCGTGCAGCGGATGGTCGAGGCCGAGGCGTCCGGCGTGCTGTTCACCGCGGAGCCGACCACCGGGCGACGGGACCGCATCCTGATCAGCGCGGCCTGGGGGCTGGGGGAGTCGGTGGTCGGCGGGCTCGCGGCGACCGACGAGATCGTCGTCGACAAGGCCACGCTCGCCGAGGTCGGTCGCACCGTCGCGACCAAGAGCGAGATGACCGTGCCGACCGGCGGGGGCACCACCCAGGCCCCGGTGCCCGCGGACCGCCGGCGGACCGGGGTGCTCGACGCCGCCGCCGTGGCCGAGCTGGCCCGTCTCGGGGTCCGGGCCGAGGAGCACTTCGGCGTGCCCCAGGACGTCGAGTGGGCGCGGGCGGGCGACGGCTTCGCGCTGGTCCAGTCGCGGCCGATCACGGCGTTGCCCGCGCCCGCGGCGCCGCCGCCCGAGACCTGGCCACTGCCGTACCCGGGCGGCGCGTACTTCCGGGCCAGCATCGTCGAGCAGATGCCGAGCCCGCTCACGCCGCTGTTCGCGGACCTGATCGACCCCGCGGTCACCGGGTCCATCCGGGAGCTGTTCGCCCAGATGCTGGGGCAGCCGGTGCCCGAGGGCGACATCGCCTTCCCGACGATCAACGGCTACGCGTACTACTTCTACCGGACCCGCGGGCTCGCGTGGATGATCCTGCGGCTCCCGCTGGCGCTGCGCGGCCTGAACCGCACCGAGACCCGCGGCGGCGTCCGGGGATGGCGCGAGCGGGCGCATCCCACCTACGTCGCGGCCGTCGCGGAGTGGACGGCGAGGGACCCGGCGACGCTCTCCGCCGAGGAGCTGCTCGACGGCGTCGTCACCCTCCTGCGGGCGGGCGCGACGTACTACACCGCCGTGCAGTCGGTGATCCCGCTGGCCGCGACCGCGGAGATCGCGTTCACGACGTTCTACGACCGTGCGGTCCGGCGCCCGGGCGACCCGGCGGCCCACGTGCTGCTGCTCGGCGAGGACAGCGAACCGATCCGAGCCGAGCGCTCGCTCTACGCGCTGGCGGTGCAGGCCCGCGCGACCGGGATGGACACCGACACGTGGCGCCGCGGCTTCCGCGAGCACCTCGGTCGCTACGGCCACGCCGTGTTCGACCTCGACTTCGCCCAGCCCACCGCCGCCGACGACCCGGGCACGTTGCTCGACACGATCCGCTTCCAGATGTCGGACCGGGGCACCGATCCGGACGTGCGCCGCGCGCGACTGCGGGCCGAGCGCGACGCCCGCACGCGCGATCTGCGGTCCCGGCTCGACCCGGTGCGCCGGCGGATCCTCGACGCGTTGCTGAGCCGCGCCCGCACGCTCGCCCCGGTCCGTGAGGACGCGCTGGCCGACGTCGGGCTCGCGTGGCCGCCGATGCGACGGATGCTGCGTGAGCTCGGGACGCGGGTCGGGGTGGGCGTCGACGACGTCTTCTGGCTCACCGAGGCCGAGCTCCGGGCCGCGATCCGTGGCGAGGAGGTGTCTCCGCCGCTGGACGAGCGCCGGGCCCTGCGTCGTGGTCGCGCGCTCGTCTCACCGCCGCAGATGCTGCCCGAGGCACGCTGGCTGCAGCTGCTGGTGGGCCCGTTCATGCCGGGCGCCGAGACGCCGGCGGGGGAGGAGCTCACCGGAGTCCCGGGCTCCACCGGGTCGGTCACCGCGCCGGCCCGCGTGCTGCGGGGGCCCGAGGACTTCGGCGCGATGGAGCCCGGCGAGGTGCTGGTCGCGCGGATGACGACCCCGGCCTGGACATCGTTGTTCGCCCGCGCCGCCGCGGTGGTCACCGACATCGGCGGCCCGCTGAGCCACAGCTCGATCGTCGCCCGTGAGTACGGCATCCCGGCCGTGCTCGGGACCGGCTCGGCCACCGACCGCATCCGCACCGGCGACCGCGTCCGGGTCGACGGGGACGCCGGGACGGTCAGCGTGATCTGAGCACCGTGTGCCGACGATCGGCCGATACACCGAGATCCGTCCACGGTGGTTGCATGGGCTCCCGGCTGGTCCCGGACGAGGAGGTCCGCGCATGAGGAGAAGCGACGAGCGCATCCTGACCACGCACACCGGGAGCCTTCCCCGGCCCGACGACCTGCGCGCGCTCTTCGCGCGCGGCGACGTCCACGGGGACGACTTCGTGGGGAGCGTCCGCCGCTCGGTCACCGACGTGGTCGGTCGACAGACCGAGGCCGGTGTCGACGTCCTCAACGACGGCGAGATGAGCAAGGAGAGCTATTCGACGTACGTGCGCGAGCGGCTCAGCGGGTTCGACGGGGAGGGCGAGGCCGTCCTCGGGCTCAGCGACCTCATGGACTTCCCCGACTTCATGAACCGGTGGATGCAGCTCAACGCCGCCGACGTCGGCGACGTCCTGGCGCCGCCCGCCTGCACCGGACCGATCGCGGTCAAGGACCACGACCAGGTCCGCGTCGACATCGAGAACCTCCGTGCGGCCACGGCGGGCGGCGGCGCGACCGAGGTCTTCATGTCGGCGGCGTCGCCGGGCGTCGTCGCCGCCTTCTTCGCGAACCATCACTACCCGACGCGCGAGGAGTACCTGCGCGCGATCGGTGCGGCGATGCGGGAGGAGTACGAGGCGATCGTGGACGCCGGCTTCGTGCTCCAGCTCGACTGCCCGGACCTGGCGATGTGCCGGCACCTGCAGTGGCAGGACCGCAGCCTCGAGGAGTTCCGCGCGATCGCCCGGCAGGACGTCGAGGTGCTGAACGAGGCCACCGCGGGCATCGACCCGGACCGGATGCGCATCCACCTGTGCTGGGGGAACTACGAGGGGCCGCACCACCACGACGTCGCGCTGCGCGACATCGTCGACATCGTGCTCGAGGCCCGACCCAACGGCATCGCGCTCGAGGCGGCGAACCCGCGCCACGAGCACGAGTGGCAGGTCTTCGAGGACGTCGCGCTGCCGGACGGGAAGGTGCTCATCCCTGGCGTCATCGACTCGACGATGAACTACATCGAGCACCCGGAGCTGATCGCCCAGCGGCTCGTCCGCTACGGCCGTCTCGTGGGCCGGCCGAATGTGCTGGCCGGCTCGGACTGCGGCTTCGGGACCGCGGCCCAGCAGGGCGTCGTGTCGCCGGACATCGTGTGGGCGAAGTGCGCCGCGATGGCGGAAGGCGCGCGGCTGGCGACGGCCCAGCTGTAGCCGGCGGTCGGGGCGGACCGAAGCGGTGAGCGCCGCGCACACGACCCGCTCACCGCCGCGACGGTCGTCGCGGCGATGAGCCGGCCACGCGTGCTCGTCCTCCGAGCCGGGGTTGTCGGTCGGGGTCGATCCCAATGCCGCTGACTTAAGCGGCTGGGGGCTCGATGAGGATCTTGGGTGCGTCGGGGTGGCGGACTTGGCGGTGGTGGGCTCGTTTGGTGAGTTTGTCGCCGATCTGTGTTCGTTTGACGACCCGG
>NZ_BSTS01000039.1 GCF_030269665.1 Actinomycetospora sp. NBRC 106375 | reverse complement strand
ACCTGACCCGCCAGGGACATCTCAGGCACCCCCGACACCGTCACACCACCGACCCCGACCGCGAGCAGCACCCGAAGCATCAACCCGCCCGAGCGTCCAAGCGATTAGGCAACGGGCTCGATGTGAGGCCCCTCGTCACCGAGACAGCGATCTCGGCGACGCGTCCCCGACGGTGCCTGGCCGGAGCCCGGGTCGCGAAGATCCGCATGAGGTGAGCGATCGCTCCGCTCAGCGGAGCGATCGCCCACCAGTTCCAGATCTTGCTGGCCCGACGTCTCCCTGACGCGGCGGAACGCGTGGAAGGCCTCGGCGTGCCTCGTTGCCACGAGCGGGAGCAGCAGGCTCGCCCGCTCGGACATGCTCGACGCTCGGCGCAGCAGCACCGCCGCCTCGTCGCTACTCGTGGCCCGGATGCGGTGTCCGGAACGGCGGCGCCGGGCGGTCGCGCAGCTCGTCCTCCAGGGTCTCGCCGTCGCCCTCGGGGAAGACGTCGTGCTCGATGCCCTCACCGAAGCCCGGCGCCTCGTGCGGGGCGCCTGCTCCCGGGTCGGCCGCCGCGATCTCGTCGGGCTGGGGGTCGTGTGGCCAGGCGAACGGTGAGTCGGTCATCGGGACAACGTGCCGGGTGCGGATGACCGGACGGTGAACTCGCGATGCCGGTGTCGCGGCACCCCGGTCGGGTGGGCCGAGCCCGTCCTGTCCGGCTGACGCGCGCAGCCGCTGTGTCCACACTCGCGTCGTGACCGATGCGCCCGCCTACCGGATCTGGCCGCCCGTGGCGTTGGGCGTGCCGCTGCTGATCGGCGTCGGGATCACCGCGGCCGCGGGCGACCCGGTCACGTGGCCGGTCGGCGCGGCCCGCGGCGCGGGGCTGGTGCTCGTCGTGGTCTTCGCCCTGTGGAACGGGTGGGCGTTGTGGCTCATGGGTCGACACCGCACGGCACTGCTGCCGGGCGGCGCAACACGCACGATCCTGGACCGGGGTCCGTTCGGACTCAGCCGCAACCCCCTGTACCTGGGCCTGATCGTCCTCGTGGTGGCGCTGGCCCTGCTCTGGCCGTCGTTCTGGGCGGTCGTCTCGGTGCCCGTCGGGGTCGCGGCCCTGTGGTGGGGCGCGATCCTTCCCGAGGAGCGCTATCTGCGCGCGAAGTTCGGGGCGGAGTACGCGGCGTACTGCGCCCGCGTCCGACGGTGGCTCTGACGCGTCAGGACGACGACGTCGTCGCGGCACCGGTGCGTCGGCGGGTCAGCACCACGCCGACGATCACGACCGCGACGGCGATGATCCCGGTCATCGCCAGGTCGAACCGCGATCCCTCCCGGGCGCCCATGTAGATCAGCACCGCAGGGATCACGACGATCACGGCCCAGGTCAGGGCGGGGAAGGCCCACATCCGGACCGGCATCTCGGTGCCCTCGCGCTCGAGCGTCCGGCGCATCCGCAGCTGGGAGATCGCGATCACCAGGTAGACCAGCAGCGCGACCGCGCCGGAGGTGGCGAGCAGGGTGGAGAAGACCTCCTCGGGGAAGGCGTAGTTCGCGATCACCGCGAGGAAGCCGACGAGCGTCGAGCCGAGCACCGCGAAGCGCGGCACGCCCTGGCCGGTCGTCCGGGTGACCGCGGGGGGCGCCTGCCCGCGCCGCCCGAGGGAGTAGAGCATCCGCGACGCCGTGTAGAGCGCCGAGTTCAGGCAGCTCGCGACCGCGACGAGCACGACGACGTCGACGATCGCCTTCGCCCCCGGGATCCCGAGGACCTCGAGCGCCGCCTGGTAGGACCCCTCGTCGGGCAGCCGCGGGTCGTGCCACGGCACGATCGCCACCACCAGCAGGATCGACGCCAGGTAGAACACCGCGATCCGCCAGATCACCGAGCGGGTGGCCCGACCGATGCCCCGCGCCGGATCGCTGGACTCGGCGGCGGCGATCGTGACGATCTCGGTGCCCATGAAGCTGAACATCGTGATCAGGACCGCGGCGACGATGGCGCCGAACCCGTTCGGCGCGAACCCGCCCTCCGAGACCAGCCGGGACAGGCCGCCGACCTCCGGGACGCCGGGCAGGAGGTCGAGCACGGCCAGGACGCCGAACACGATGAACGCAACGATCGCGATCACCTTGAGCAGTGCGAACCAGAACTCGAACTCGCCGTAGTTCGACACCGCGAACAGGTTGGTGACGGTGAGGACGACGGTCACGGCCAGGGCCCAGCCCCACTGCGGGACGCCGGGCAGCCACGAGTTGAGGATGACCGCGGCCGCCGTCGCCTCCACGGGGATCACGAGGACCCAGAACCACCAGTAGAGCCAGCCGACGGTGAAGCCCGCCCACGGACCGATCGCGCGGTCGGCGTAGGTCGAGAACGAGCCGGGGTCCGGCCGGGCGGCAGCCATCTCGCCGAGCATCCGCATGACCAGCACGACGAGCGTGCCGGCGAACAGGTAGGCGATCAGCACGGCGGGGCCCGCGGTGGCGATGGCCTCGCCGGAGCCGATGAACAGCCCGGCGCCGATCACGCCGGCGATGCTGATCATCGTCACGTGCCGTTGGCGGAGGCCGGCGCGCAGCTCGCCGTCGTCGCGCGGGGCGGTGGTCACGGTGGTGGTGCCGCGCGTCGGTTCGCTCCCGGCGGCGCCGTCGGACGGTTCGGACATCGGCGCCCCTCTGTAGCGACAGGCCGTGACGAGGACGTCACCAGCTGACACCGTGAGGTACGTGTGAGTCAACGGCCGCCGACGCTCCGTCGACGGTCACCCCACGGGCCCGCGCGCGACCACGCTGTCGGGACGGAGAAGGCGTGCGCGGCGAAGCGCTCGCCGATGAGCCGGTGGCCGGCGGCGTCGGGGTGCAGGCGGTCGGGAAGGGGGTGCTCGGCGGCGTCCGCCTCGCCGTAGAGCGCGAGACCGTCGACGAGGTGCAGGTGCGGGTCGTCGGCGCGCTCTGCGACGACGCGGGCGAGCTCGCGCCGGATCGCGCGCAGCGAGAGCCGCCCGGTGGGCCCGTCGACGACGTCGGCGGGGTCTCCGGTGGCGCGGAAGCGGACCGTCCCGTCGCTGAAGTCCGGGGCGCCCGGCCCCGGGGTGTCCTCGTGAATCGGGCACAGCACGGGGCCGACCACCAGGAGCGGTGTCGTCGGGTGGCCGTCGCGCAGGGTGTCGAGGAACCCGTGCACCGCCGGCGCGAGCACCCGCCGGCGCATGACGTCGCCGTTGACCAGGTTGATGCCGATCTCGAGGCTGAGCAGGTCGGCCGGCAGGTCGCGCATGACCCGGGCCACGAACGGGTCGAGCATCATGCTGCCGCTGAACCCGAGGTTGACCAGGTCGACGCCGCCCGCGGCCGCCGCGAGCGCGGGCCAGGTCCCGGTCGGGCCGCCGGCGTTCGATCCCTGGCTGATCGAGCTGCCGTGGTGGACCCACATCGGGCGGTCGCCAGACGGGAGCGGGGCCACCGGCGCGTCGGCGCGCAGCGCGACCAGCTCGGTCCGCGCCTGGTGGGGCAGCCACAGCTCGACGTCCTGGTCGCGGCCGGAGAGGCCGGCGAACCGCAGGGTCGCGGCGGGGCCGTCCGCCGTCTCGGTGGCGCCGGTGGCGAGGTCGACGGTGACGGTGGTCCCGCCGCTGGTGGACAGCGAGCCGGCGGCCACCCCGCCGACGACGAGGTCGACCCGTCCGTCGGGGCGCGGTGGCATGCCGCGGAAGCGCATCGTCGTCCGGCGGAGGTCGACCTCGACGACGGTGGCCCTCGTGCGGAAGGCGAGCCGCACCCCGGCCGGGCAGGCCTCCGCGGTCAGCAGCTGCGCGTCGGCCCGGGCGCGGGCCCACGCCGGCAGCCGGTGCGGCAGGAGACCGCGGTCGGTGGCCTCGATCTCCAGTGCGCCCCGCACCAGGTCAGCGGTGATCGTCGTCTCGACCAGGGGCGTGGTGCTCGATGGGGCCGCCAGGTCGTCGGTCACGGCGGGGTTCCTCCTCGTCGGTGGGGTCCTGGTCGGGGTCCAGGTCGTTCGCGGATCATCCCCGGCGACGGGCACCTCCGCCGCCGGGTTCCGTGGCCGCGAACGCCGGCGTTGACGATCAGCCGCCGCGCTCGCCAGGCTCCGCGCCGAGAGGCAGGAGGTCGGCGCCGATGACCGCCATCCGCACCACGCACGTCGGGAGCCTGGTCCGCCCACCCGAGCTCGTCGAGATCCTGCGGGCCCGCGAGCACGGCGAGGGCGTCGATCCGGCCCACCACGCCGAGGTGCTGGCGCGGTCGGTCGAGGAGGTCGTCCGCCGGCAGGTGGAGATCGGCATCGACGTCGTCAGCGACGGCGAGTACGGGAAGTCCGACAGCTGGTCGCGCTACATCCGCGAACGCCTCGGGGGCTTCACCGTGTCGGAGCCCGCCGGGACGGTCACGGCGCGCTCCAACGTGCCGCCCGGCACCGACAAGCGCCTCTTCGGCGAGTTCTACGCCGAGTACGAGGCGTCCCAGGGGTTCGTGGGCGGGGGAGGGGAGTGGCGGGCGACCTCGCCGGTGCACTACACCGGGCAGGAGGCCGTCGGGCGCGACATCGCGAACCTGACCCGCGCGGCGGTGAAGACCGGTGCCGCCGGCGCGTTCCTGCCGGTGGTCGCGCCGGCCAGCGCGGTCCCGCGCCCCGCCCTCGACTTCTACGACTCCGACGAGGCGCTGCTGTTCGCCGTGGCGGACGCGCTCAACGAGGAGTACCGCGCCGTCGTCGACGCCGGGCTCACGGTGCAGGTCGACGACGCCCACTTCGCGATCACCTACGACACGATGGGCGGCGACCTCGCCGCCTACCGGGCCTGGGCGGAGGTCCGCACCGAGGCGCTCATCCGTGCGCTGGACGGGATCCCGCCGGAGCGCGCGCGGTACCACGTCTGCTGGGGGAGCTGGAACGCCCCGCACGTCGGCGACGTCGCGCTGCGCGACATCGTCGACCTCGTCCTGCGGGTGCCGGTCGGCACCTACTCCCTCGAGCAGGCCAACCCCCGCCACGAGCACGAGTGGCGGGTCTGGGCCGACGTCGAGCTCCCCTCGGGCAAGGTCCTCATGCCGGGCCTGGTCAGCCACGCCACCAACGTCGTCGAGCACCCGGAGCTCGTGGCCGAACGGATCGTCCGACTGGCCGAGCTCGTCGGCCCGGACCGTGTGATCGCCAGCAGCGACTGCGGCTTCGCGCAGGGCCCCCTCGTCCGCCGGGTCCACCCGAGCATCCAGTGGGCGAAGCTCGAGGCGCTCGTCGAGGGTGCGCGCCTGGCGTCGACACGGGTCTGACCGCCGGCGGTCAGGCGAGGGCGGAGCCCTGCCGGTACTGCTCCCACGGGATGGTCCAGTCGGCGATGTCGCCGTCGGCCGGGGTGAGGGGGCGCTCCGAGCCGACGATCTCGACCGGGTCGCCCATCTGCACCCAGTTGAAGAACATCTCTCCGTCGGCGGGGGACACGTTCGCGCAGCCGTGGGAGACGTTGCTGCGACCCTGCTGGCTCACCGTGGCCGCGTTGACGTGCACGAACTCGCCGTTGTTGGAGATCCGCACCGCGAAGGGGAGCTCCTCGTCGTAGAACCCGGGCTCGCCCGCGGCCGGGCCGCCCCACGACTCCGAGCGCATCCGCTTGACCTCGTACTTCTCGAACGCGACGTGGATCCCGGACTGCGTCGGGTACTCGGGTCGGCCGAAGGACGCGGGCAGGGTCCGGACCTCCCGGCCGTCCTGGGAGAGCACGAGGGTGTGGGCGTTGACGTCGCCGCGGACGCGCTGGTCGCGCCCGACGGTGAACGAGAACGAGGTGTCCGCGCCGCCGTCGAGGCCGCGGCCGGCGGCCACCCCGAACAGTCGCGCGTCGACGGTGACCTGCGTCCCGGGGCGCCAGTACTCCTTGGGGCGCCAGTTGAGCTGTTCGTCGGACATCCAGTGGAACGAGCCCTCGGTCGGCACCGAGGTGGTCACGGAGACCCGCCGCTCGACGGCGGCACGGTCGCCGACCGGGGCGTCGAAGGTGATCGAGATCGGCATCGCGACGCCGACGGTCTGCCCGTCGGTGGGACGGATGCTCGCGACCTCGAGGGTCTGCTCGGGCTTCTCGACGGTGCGGAAGGTCTGGTCGATCGGGGCGCCGGGCCTGCCGTCGGAGTCGACGCCGGCGGCCTGCACGCGGTACTCGGTGTCGTAGGCGAGCCGGGCGCTGGTCCAGCGCGTGCCGCTCGGGTCGGGCGTGCCGGCGAGCGGGGCGGCGCCGGCGGGCGTCACGGTCACCGAGGTGATCTGCCCACCCGCGGCGGAGACGACGACGGGATCCGACGGGGCGACGTCCGCGGCGCCCGCGGGCACGGACGCCGCGAGGGAGAACGGGACCGGGGACGCGAACGGCGATCCGGGGATCGCGCTGCAGCCACCCAGGACACCGAGCAGCGCCAGCACCGTCACGACGGGCGCGAGCCAGGTCCGACCGGTCCGGCCGCGCCGTGGTGGTTCGGTCGTGATCATCGCGGGACTCCCTCGCGGCCGTGAGGCGGTGACCAGGGAAGCGTCCGCCGCACGAGGCGCGCGCAGAATCACCATCGCGATCACAGAGGTCGTCCATCGAGGTCAGGTTCTCGTCACCTCGAGGCAAGCCTCAGCGTTCGCCCTCCGAGGGCGTCGTCGTCGAGTCGTGGCCGGTCGTCACCCGCGCACCCACGACCTCCAGGGAGACCATGTCGATCTCCACCGTCACGTCCCACTGCCGGACGAGTCCCAGCACCAGGACGTCGAGCACCGCCGGGTTGGACACCCAGTAGACGGCCGGGCGGGGGACCAGGGTCACCTCGCACGAGGTGCGGTCGCGATGGGCGACGGAACTGACCAGCCCGGTGTCGGTCGTGATGACCCGGCCGGTCACGCCGGGGTCCCGGCGGCGGCGTGCGCGCTCCGGATCTCCGAGCTCGTCGAGGCGATCTCGACGGTCACCTCGAGGCCCTTCGTGAGGCTCAGCGCCAGGATGTCGAGGACGGCGCGGTGCGCCACCCAGTACCGGGCGCCCGACGAGTAGAACATCACGTCCCACACGTTCTGGCCGTGACATTCGATGGCCCGGACACGCGAGACCGCGGTGTGGGTCGGTGAGGTCACGTCAGGGCTCCCGGGGGGCGGAACAGGGCCGGCGTCGATCGAGTCTTCCCCGGACACACGCTCACGGGCCAGAGCCGACCCGCCCCTCGGCTCCCGCTCGGAGGAGCGTGAGCTGTTCGACGCGCCGGGCCGTGCGGCTGCCCGGCTCGGGGGTGAACACCTGCAGGTGCTGCCCGGGCACCGCCACGTTGGCGAGGGTCGTGCAGTGCAGGTCGAGCTCACCGAGCACGGGGTGGCAGAGCCGGTGGGTGCCGGGGCACGGGCTCACCGTGATCTCCCGGGACGACCAGAGAGCCGCGAAGGACGCGCTGCGCTCGGTCAGTTCCGCGGCGACCTCGGCGATCCGTCCGTCGCCGGGGAACCGCGCGGACGACTCCCGGAGGCTCGCCACGGCCGCGCGGGCGGTGAGGTCCCACTCGTCGCCGTAGAAGGAGCGGGCGGCCGGATCGCCGAACACCATGCGGAGGAGGTTGTCGCGCCGGCCGAACCCCGCGTGCAGACCGACGCTCGCCGGGTTCATGTCGACGACGTCGAGCGCGCGGTCGAGCACCGTCACCGGCACCCGCACCAGCGACGGGTGCAGTAGGGCGCGGAGATCGGGTCCCGGCGCGGCCGGCAGCGGCTCCACCGGTGGCGGCGCCTGGCCGGCGAGCCGGAACAGGTGCCCGATCTCCTCGTCGTGCAGGCGGAGGGCGCGAGCGAGTGAGGCGAGGACCTGCGGGGACGGGTGTCGCTCGCGGCCCTGCTCGAGGCGGGTGTAGTAGTCGGTGCTGACGTCGGCGAGCTCGGCGAGCTCCTCCCGGCGCAGTCCCGGCACGCGGCGCGCACGTCCGTCGGGCGACAGCTCGACCGACCGCGGGTCGACGCGACGGCGGCGTGCGCCCAGGAACGCCCCGAGCTCGGTGCGGCGCCCGCGCTGCTCTTCCCGCACCCCCCGACGGTAGACGGTCGCGGGGGCGGCCCGTCACACCTCGCGGCGGGGTCGCTCACCGCGGCGTGGTCCCGAGGGGGTGCGCTGCACCCTGCCGGGGTGACCGCACGGACGGTGTGCTGCTCGGGAGCGACGGAGGGAGCCGGCATGAGCATGCCCTGGGTGGTCCGGGAGGCCGCGCAGCAGCGGATCGCGTGGATCGGCGGCAGCGTTCACCACATCGTCCTCGACGGCGCGGCCACCGACGACCGGCTCGCCGCGTTCCGGTCGACGATGACGGGAGGTGCCGCGTCGCCCGTGCACGTCCACGATCACGAGGACGAGACGGTGTTCGTGCTCGACGGCGCGGGCATCTTCTGGGCGGGGGATCAGCACTGGGAGCTCGGAGCGGGCGACACGGCGTTCCTCCCGCGGCGGGTGCCGCACAGCATGCTGATCACCTCCGCGACCGCGGACCTCCTGACCGTGTGCACCCCGGGCGGGATGGAGGCCTTCTACCGGGCCGCGGGCTGGGACCTGCGGGAGCCGGTGCCGGAGGACTGGGCGGTCGACATGGCAGCGCTGAGCGCGGCCGCCGAGGCGTGCGGCCAGCGGGTGCTCGGGCCCCCGCTGACCGCCGGTGACCGGATGCCCCCGCGCCATCTCACCGACAGCAGCCGATGACCGTGTCGGTTCAGGCGCGAGCCTTGGCCTTGCGGCGCCACTGGGTCAGCGGGCGCTCGGTGTAGCCGTTGGGCTCGGTCCCGCCGCTGAACACCAGCTCGAGCGCAGCCTGGAACGACTCGCTGTTCTCCAGGTCCGGCGCCATCGGCGGGTAGCCGTCCTGGCCCTCGTTCTGCTCGTCGACCAGCGCGGCCATGCGCGCGAACGTCTCCCGCACGGTGTCGGCGTCGACGACGCCGTGCTCGAGCCAGTTCGCGATGAGCTGGCTGGAGATCCGCAGCGTCGCGCGGTCCTCCATGAGCCCGACCCCGTCGAGGTCGGGCACCGTCGAGCAGCCGATGCCCATCCCCACCCAGCGCACCACGTAGCCGAGGATCGACTGGGCGTTGGTCTCCAGCTCCCGGCGCACGTCGTCGTCGGACAGGGTGCCCGGGTCGGAGAGCGGGAGCTCGAGCAGGTGCCGACGGTCGGCGGTCTGCCGCTGCGCGAGCTCCTCCTGGACGGCGTGCACGTCGACGCGCAGGTAGTGCAGCGCGTGCAGCGTGGCGGCGGTCGGCGAGGGCACCCACGCCGTGTTCGCGCCCGCCTTCGGGTGACCGATCTTCTGCTCCAGCATCTCGGCCATCGCGGCGGGCTTGGCCCACATCCCCTTGCCGACCTGCGCGTGGTGCTCGAAACCGGCCGCCAGGGCGACGTCGACGTTGCGGTCCTCGTAGGTCTGCAGCCAGACCGTCGACTTCATGTCGCCCTTGCGCAGCACCGGTCCGGCGGCGAAGCAGGTGTGGATCTCGTCGCCGGTCCGGTCGAGGAACCCGGTGTTGACGAAGATGACGCGGTGCGCGGCCGCGCCGACGCAGGCCGACAGGTTCACCGTCGTCCGCTTCTCCTCGTCCATGATGCCGATCTTGAGCGTGTTCGTGTCGAGCCCGAGGGCCTCCTCGACCGCCGCGAACAGCTCGACGGTCAGCGCGACCTCCGCCGGCCCGTGCTGCTTGGGCTTGACGACGTAGACGCTGCCGGCGCGGGAGTTGGTGTGCGGGCCGAGCCCGCGCAGGTCGTAGAGGGCGGCGACGGCGCACACGAGCGCGTCGAGCACACCCTCGTTGACCTCCTCGCCGTCGGCGGTGAGGACGGCGTTGGTGGTCATGTGGTGCCCGCAGGTGCGCACCAGCATCAGCGAGCGACCCGGCAGCGTCAGCGCCGACCCGTCGGCGGCGGTGTACTCGCGATCGGGGTGGACCCGCCGGGTGACGGTCTCGCCGCCCTTGGAGAACTCCGCGACCAGGTCGCCGGTCATCAGCCCCAGCCACGTGCGGTACGCCAGGGCCTTGTCCTCGCCGTCGACCGTCGCGACCGAGTCCTCGAGGTCGACGATCGTGGTCACCGCCGACTCGAGCGCGATGTCGCTGACGCCCGCGTGGTGCTGCCGGCCCACCTGGGTGGACGGGTCGATCACGAGGTCGACGTGCAGGCCGTTGCGGACGAGCAGCACGTTCCCGCGGCCGTCGGCGTCCGAAGTGGTGAACCCGGCGAACTGCTCCGGACGAGCCAGCCCGACCGTGCCGTCGGCGGTGTCGGCGG
Organism: Actinomycetospora sp. NBRC 106375; assembly: GCF_030269665.1. GTDB lineage: Bacteria > Actinomycetota > Actinomycetes > Mycobacteriales > Pseudonocardiaceae > Actinomycetospora. Next base: position 17,478 of record NZ_BSTS01000039.1, on the reverse strand, counting down.
CCAGCCCGTCGCTCGATGGGCGGTAGGCGGTGACGTCGGCGTGGCTGCCGCGCTCGAGCGGGAAGAGCCCGTCGAGCAGCTCGTCGGCGGCCTCGATGACCTGGGCGCCGCGCCGCTCGTCGTACCCCTTTGCCAGCTCGTGGTCCTGGGGGAGCGCGTCGGTACCGTAGAACGCGTCGAACAGCGAGCCCCAGCGGGCGTTCGCGGCGTTGAGCGAGAACCGCGCGTTCGTGGACGGCACCACCAGCTGCGGACCGGGCACCTCGGCGATCTCGGGGTCGACCCGGTCGACGTCGATCGTGGGGACGGTCGACGGCTCGGGCTCCAGGTAGCCGAGGTCGGTCAGCAGCTTCTCGTAGTCGTCCCGCGAGCCCGCGCCACGCTCGGAGTGCCAGGTGTCGATCTCGTCCTGGAACCGGTCGCGCTCGGCGAGCGCCGTCCCGATCGGGGGCGCGAACCGCTCCTGCAGCCGGGCCAGGGTCGACCAGAACTGCTCGCCGGTGAGCTCGACCTGCGCGAGCAGCTCCTCCTCGACGAACGCCCGCAGGTGCTCGTCGACCTTCAGCCCGGACCGCTCGGACATCTCGGACACTGACGGACCGCCCCTCACCCACTGGACCACCGGGACCCGCGACGACGACGGGACGTCGCCGTCGGCTGTCTCGCTCTCGCGGGGAGTCTGACCGCGGCCCGCGGATGCCAAACGTGGTCCTCGTCGAGGCCGCGTCGTCAGCCCCGGGTCGCTCCCGAGGGTTCGAGCAGTCCGTCGACCAGCGTGGTGGCGAAGTAGTCGGCGATCTGCTCCGGAGTGCGCGTCCCGCCCGGCCGGTACCAGCGGTAGACCCAGTTGGTGGCGCCGAGGATGGCGAGAGCGCTCAGGTGCGGGTCGAGGTCGGACCGGACGCGGGGATCGGCGCGCGCCGCGTCGATCTGCTCCTCGAGGACGGCCTGGTACTCGCGGACCGGGACGGTGGCCTGTCGCTCCGCCGACAGCTGCGAGAACTCGTGCAGCAGCACGGTCGTGCCGACCAGGTTGTCGACGAGGTGGAGCACGTGGGCGCGGATGATCGCGCGGAGGCGCTCGACGGGGTCGAGGTCGACCGCCGCCTGGTCGCGGAGCCGGGCGAGTCCGACGTCGAGCACGGCGCGGATGACCTCGTGGAGCAGGTCGTCCTTGCTACGGATGTAGTGGTAGAGGCTGCCCTTGAGGACGCCGAACTCGTCGGCGATGTCCTGGAGGGTGGCGGACCGGTAGCCCTTGCGCGCGAAGATGCGCGCCGCGGTGTCGAGCAGTTCCTCCCACCGGCCGTCGTCGGACCGGAAGGGCGGGGCGGTCTCCTCCCGCTTCTCCCTCCGGCGGTTCACCACGTCGTCGACGTCGTCATCGGGACCCGGGGAGCAGCACCTCGGCGCTCCCGCGCAGGACCGCGCGGGAGCCGGACTCCAGGGTCAGCTCGCAGCGCACCGTCTCGCCCGCGTCGGTGAGCTCGTGACCGGTGACGACCCCGCGCACGACGACCTCGTCCCCGGCGGCGAGCGAGCCGCGCAGCGTCACCTGCAGCCGCAGCAGCCGGCCCGCGGGATAGGCCGCCCGCACCGCGTTGGCGAGCATCGCCATGCCGGATGGGCCCTGGTTGACGGGGCGGTCGCCGAGCCCGACCGCCCGGACCGCCGCCGGGTCGAAGTGCAGCGGGTTGGGGTCGGCGAGCAGCAGGGCGAGCACCTTCATCTTCCCGGCGTCGACTGCGTCCAGCCGCCAGGCGGGCAGTTCCGTGCCGACGCCGGTCACGCCCGCCCCCCGGCGGTCCGCGGGAGGGCGTAGACGTTGCGGACGACGGCCACCGGCTCGCCGTCGGCGTCGCCGAGCTCGAAGCGGGCGGTGAGGAGGTCGAACTCGCCCAGGGTCCGGCCGGACTTGCGCACCACCGACTCGACGGTGCCCGTCACCCGGTACTCCACCCCGGCCCGGAACTCGCCGGGGAACTCCAGGGTCGACTCAGTGAGCATCGGGCCGTCGCTCATCGCGGTGCCCCAGGAGCGGAACAGCTCCTCGACACCCACGCCGAGCCCGCGCTGGGCGGCGACGAACGCCATCACCGGGTGGGGTTCCGCGGCGGGCTCGGAGTAGAGCGCGTCGTGGCCCAGCCAGTTCTCGTGCGCCCCGAGGGTCCAGGAGCCGCCCGGGATCGCCGCGCCGGCGGTCGGGCTCACGAGAACGACCTCGGCAGCCCGAGTCCCTCCGCGATGCCGTTGCGCGCCATCTCGTTGGTGATCGGCCCGATGCGGAACAGCCGCACGTCGCGCCAGTAGCGCTGCATGTCGGTCTCCGCCGAGTAGCCCATGCCGCCGAGGACCTGCAGGCCGAGATCGGCCGCCTGGCCGCCGAGCTCCGAGGCGACCACCTTGGCCATGGTGGCCTCCTGGTGGCAGGGCCGGCCCAGCGACTGCAGCCACGCCGCCCGGTTGACCATGAGCTCGGCCTGGTCGCGCCACATGGCGATGTTGGCGATGTGGTGCTGGACGGCCTGGAAGCGCCCGATCGGGCCGCCGAAGGCTTCCCGTTCCTTGGCGTAGCGCACCGCGTCCTCGAGGACCGCATCCATGATGCCGACGCAAAAGCTCGACAGCATGATCCGCTCGTTGTTCAGCGTGGGGAGCAGCATGTACCAGGCTTTGTCCTGCTCCCCGAGCAGGTTCTCGTCGGGCACGAACACGTCGTCGAGGTAGACGTCGCAGGACCCGAGTGAGCGCATGCCGACCTTGGGGATCTCGCGGATCGTCACCCCCTCGCTCCTGGTGGGCAGGATCAGCAGGGAGACGCCCTGGTGGCGCTTCTCGGCGTAGTCGCTGGTGCGGGCCAGCAGCAGGATGTAGTCCGCGACGTGCGCCATCGAGCTCCACGTCTTCTGTCCGTTGACCACCCAGCCGCCGTCGACCTTCGTCGCCCGGGTGCGCAGCGCGCCCAGCACGTCGGTGCCGCCGCCGGGCTCGGTGAACCCGATGGCCCACTTCTCGCGGCCCTCGGCGATGGCGGGCAGGTGGCGCTGCTTCTGCTCGTCGGTGCCGTACACGCCGACCGACTTGCCGCCCGCGAACGACGAGATGCCCCACACCCAGGTCAGACCGGCCAGCGACCGCGACAGGCCGCGCGCCAGGATCATCTGGGTCATGACGTCACCGCCCTGACCGCCGTACTCCTCCGGCAGCCCGATCCCGTGGAACCCCGCCGCGGAGAACTTGTCCCACAGCACGTGCGGGAACGCGTGCTCGTCGGCCTCGAGCTCGCGGGCCCATTCCTTGGGCGCCTCCCGGTCCACCCAGTCGCGCACGGTCTTGCGGAAGAGCTCCTGCTGCTCGGTGAGCTCGAAGTCCACGATGACGTCCTCTCCCGGGGATGTGTCGCCGGCCGTCAGGCCGGCGAGGGGGCGGAGCGGCGGGTCGGGCCGCCGTCGCCGGTCGGACCGAGCTCGGCGAGGAGCTGGTCGCGGAGGCGGAATTTCTGGATCTTGGTGGCCGACATCGGCCACTCGGTGACGAACCGGACGTGGCGCGGGACCTTGTAGCGAGCCAGCCCGCGGCGGCAGAAGTCGAGGACGTCCTCGGCGGTCAGCGACGCGCCGGGCCGGAGCTCCACGAAGGCGGCCGGGACTTCGCCGTAGCGCGCGTCGGGGATGCCGACGACGCCGGCGAGCTGGATGTCGGGGTGGGTGGTCAGGTAGGACTCGACCTCGAGCGCGCCGACGTTCTCGCCGCCGACCTTGAGCATGTCCTTGGTCCGGCCGCGGAACGTCAGGTTGCCCGCAGTATCGATGCTGGCGAGGTCCCCGGTGCCGAACCAGCCGTCCCGGTCGAAGCTCGCCGCGGTCTTCCGCGGGTCGTTGCGGTAGCCGGAGAAGAGGTTGAACCCGCGGATGTACAGCACGCCGGTCTCGCCCGCGGGGGCCGCCTCGTCGGTGACGACGTCACGCACCTGGGCCTCGACACCGGCGAACGGCTTCCCGGAGGTGAGCCGCTCCTCGAGGGGGTCGTCCAGGCGGCCCATGATGGCCACGCCCCCGGTCTCGGTGGAGCCGTAGCAGCTGACGTGCACGGTGTGCGGGAGCTGCTCCTGGTACGAGCGCAGGAGCTCGGGCGGCCCGACCGTCAGCATCGCGCGTACCCGCCGGAACGTGTCCGGTCCATAGCTCGGATGCCCCAGCAGCGGCGCGGTCAGGGTCGGATAGGCCGGGTAGAGCAGCGTCGCGCGTTCGCGCTCGACGAGGTCGAGGGCGAGGTCGGGCTCGAAGTGGGTCATCGAGATCCACGCCGCGCCGGCGTCGAACACGGCGATCATCGGTGCCTGGGCGCTGACGTGGAACATCGGCAGCGGGTTCCACATCCGGTCGTCCGCGGTGAGCCCGAACGCCTCCGTACCGAGCGCCCGACCGAGACGGATCACCGACTCGTGGCTCAACGGGCAGCCGCGGGGCTCGGCCGTGGTGCCCGAGGTGTACATCATGATGTAGCCGACGTCGGCGGTCACGGCGCGCGCCGTCTCGCGGACGTGGTCCGGATCGATCTCGCGTCCCGCGGCCAGGAAGCCACGCCGGTCGACGAGGCCGGACGCGGACCGCTCTCCCATCACGACCACGTGGCGCAGCCCGGGTGCCGCGGCGAGGTCCGGGGTGCGTCCGCGCTCGCCCGCGGTCAGCTCGGGCAGGGCCTGGTGGAGGCGGGCGACGTAGTCGACGTGCTCGTCGACCACGTCGGTCGTCACCAGGACCCGCATCGCCGAGTCGACGACGACGTGCGCGATCTCCCGGGGCGCCAGCCGGGCGTTGACCGGGACGAAGAGGGCCCCGGTCATCGAGATCCCGAGCATGACGTGGACGAAGTCGAGGCAGTTGGGCATCAGCACGCCGACGGCGTCGCCGGGTCGTACGCCGAGGGCGACGAGCGACCGGGCGACGTCGACCGCGGCCTCGTCGACCTCGCGGTAGGACGCGCGCACCCCGGGGAGGACGACGCAGTCGTGGTCCGGGTGCGCCCGGACCGTCCGCGCGAACAGTCGCGGCAACGTGGGCACGGTGTCGACCACCGGACACCTCCTCGTTGGGGCGCGAACAACCATACGGTCGTTTGGGCGCTGAGGACAACCGCCGACCCGGGGGAGCAAGGGCTTCCTTTCTGACAGGGCGTCCTGTCAGAATCTCGCCGTGGTCACCCGGGCCTTCCAGGGCGCGAGCGCGGCGGAGCGTGTCGCCGAGCGCCGGACGCGCCTGATCGCCGCGGCGCTCGACGTCGTCGGCGAGCGCGGGGTCCGCGACTTCACGATGACCGCGGTGTGCCGCGCCGCGGGACTCACCGAGCGCTACTTCTACGAGTCGTTCGCCCGTCGTGAGGACCTGCTCGAAGCCCTGTTCGAGAGCGTCGCCGCCACCGCGCTCGACCTCGCCGTCCGCGCCGCCGACGGCGTCCCGCACCGGCGGCTCGAAGCACGGGCCCGCGCGGCGATCGGCGCGACGACGACGTTGCTCGGCGAGGACGCGCGGGTGGCTCGCCTCTACCGGGAGGCCATCGGTCACCCCCAGCTCGCCGGGCGCCGGCAGGACACCATCGCCGCCTTCGCGGCGCTGCTCGCGCGGCTGATCGCCGAGGCGCACCCCGAGCTGCGCAGCGAGGACCTGCAGCTCACCACCGTCGTCCTCACCGGCGGCGTCGTCGACGCCGTCGGGTTCTGGCTCGACGGCCGCCTGGACGCGGACGTCGACGCTCTCCTCACCCGCTGCGCGCGCCTCGTCGAGGCCGCCGCCGACCAGCACCGCACCGAGAACCGAGCGACGGAGGAACCGTGACCTCGATGCTGCAGCACCACGTCCAGCAGGTCGTGGCCAACGCCGTCGGCCGGGTGCCGGCACGGTCCGGGCCGCTCGCCCCGCCGCCCCCGGGCAGCGGCCTCGCGCCGGTCCCGGGCGACTTCGGCGCCCCGCTGGTCGGGCGGTCGCTGGAGTTCGCGGCCGACATGCTCGGCTTCGCCCGGCAGCGCTACGAGAAGTATGGCCCGGTGTCGTGGACCGGCGCGTTCGGCCGGCCGATGGTGGCGGTGCTCGGGCCCGACGCGCTCGGCCAGGTGCTGGTCAACAAGGACAAGTTCTTCGGCAACGCCGACGGCTGGGGCTTCTTCATCGGGCCGTTCTTCCGCCGCGGCGTGATGCTGCTCGACTTCGACGAGCACCGCACCCACCGGCGCATCCTGCAGGAGGCGTTCACCCGCGACCGGCTCGCGGAGTACCTCGCGGTGATGAACCCGCGGATTCGGCACAGCCTCGACGACTGGACCACCGGCGACGGCGTCCGCATCTACGACCGCATCAAGCAGATGACCCTCGACATCGGCACCGAGGTGTTCGTCGGCGACGAGCTCGGCCCGCGCGCCGACCGCGTCAACCGGGCCTTCGTCGACACCGTGCACGCGGGCGTCGCGGTGATCCGGGCGCCGGTGCCGGGCGGCTCCTGGAAACGCGGGCTCGACTCCCGCCGGGTCCTCGAGCGCTACTTCGCCGCCCAGATCCCCGCCAAGCGTGCGGGGGACGGACGTGACATGTTCAGCGTGCTCTGCCGCGCGCGCAGCGACGAGGGCGAGACGTTCTCCGACGACGACGTCGTCAACCACATGATCTTCCTGCTGATGGCTGCCCACGACACGTCGACGATCACGTTGTCGATGATGTGCTACCTGCTGGCGAAGAACCCGGAGTGGCAGGAGAAGCTGCGCGAGGAGTCGCTGGCCCTCGGCGGCGACGACCTGACGGGAGCCGAGCTCGACTCCCTGGTCTCGCTCGACCTCGCGATGCGCGAGACCCTGCGGATGTACGCGCCGGTCGGTCAGCTCGCCCGCATCACGGTGCGCCACGCCGACCTGCAGGGCTTCCACATCCCCGCCGGCACGCTGATGTCGCTCGGCATCCACGCCTCGCAGCGCATGGAGCCGTGGTGGGACCGCCCCGACGAGTTCGACCCGGACCGCTTCGCCCCCGAGCGCGCCGAGGACAAGTCGCACCGCTTCGCGTGGATGCCGTTCGGCGGTGGCGTCCACAAGTGCATCGGCCTGCATTTCGGCGGCATGGAGGTCAAGGCGATCATGCACGCGATGCTGCGGCGCTTCCGCTGGTCGGTCCCCGAGGGCTACGTGATGCCCGTCGGGCTGACGACGGGTCCGACGCCGGCCGACCACCTGCCGCTGCGCCTGGAACGGCTCACCCCGCAGAACTGAGGACCTCGCGGCCGCGGTCACCGACGACGGGACGCCCGGCGCCGGGCGGGTCCCTTCTTCGCGGGGGCGGGGGAGCCCGGTGGCGGGCCGCCCTGACGAGGGGTACGGGAACTGTTGGGGGTGCGCCCGCGGACGATGCCGATGAACTCCTCCATCAGCTCGGTGTTCTCCGCGTCCGGCCAGGTGAGGACGACGCTCGACTGCGGCGCGTCGGTCACCGGCCGGTGGGTGAGATCCCGGCGATGGTGCAGGCGTGCCAGTGACAGGGGCAGGACCAGCAGCCCGACGCCGGCGGCGACGAGCTCGATCGCCTCGGCCGTCGTCGCGGGGTCGGACACCGCCGCGCGGCCAGGGAGGGCACCGGGCCAGGGGAGGGTGTCGTCCCGCGGCCGGAGGACGATCTCGTCGGCCAGGTCGTCGAGCCCCGCCTCGTCGACCACGGTGAGCACGTGCTCCTTCGGCACGACGGCCACGGTGGTCTCGGTGTAGAGCGGGATCGCGTGCAGACCGGCCCGGTCGATCGGCAGGCGCACCACGCCGGCGTCCAGGGCACCGGCCCGGATCCGGTCCACCACCTCGTCGGTGGTCGCGCCGACGAGCTCGAGGGGGACGTCGGGACGGCGCTCGGCCCAGATCCGCGCCCACCTGCCCGGTGTGGCGCCGGGGACGTAGCCGAGCCGGAACGACGCGGTCCCGCCCGGCTCGCCCACGGGCTCAGGCTAACGCCCGGCCGGGCTCGATAACCTGGGCCGATGACGCGGCAGAGGGCGACGCAGACGATGAAGCCCGCGACGGCGGCGAAGAAGCTGGGCGTCCACCTCGACGCGACGCCCGCCGAGTTCCGCGACGGCGTGGTGTCCCGCGACGAGCTCGACGCCCTGCAGGCCGACCCGCCCGCGTGGCTGCGCGAGCTGCGGCGCGACGGCCCGCACCCGCGCCCCGTGGTCGCGGACCGGCTCGGAGTGTCGATCTCCGGGCTGGCCCGGGCCGAGATCACCGAGCCGCTGACCACCGCCCAGATCGCGGCGCTGAAGGAGGAGCAGCCGGAGTGGCTGCGCCGCGAGCGCGACCTCCGCGCGGAAGTGCAGCGCGAGGAGGCCCGCCTGCGCGCCGAGCGGTCCAGCGGCGGGACCACTCGCTAGGGGGCTGTCCGGTGCCGACCCCCGCGCCACGTGGGCAGCGGTGTGCGGGACAGGGCCACGTCGAGTGCCCGGTCGGCGAGCACGGCGGTGGAGTCGATGACGGGCAGGGGGCTGTCCTCGGGGGCGAGGAGGAGCGGGAGCTCGGTGGAGGCGAGGGCGACCACGTCACAGCCCCGCTCGGCGAGACCCCGCACGACCTCGACGCCCCAGGATCGGGACGCGTCACTCGCGGCGCCGTTCACCAGCTCGCCGAGGATGATCCTGTCGAGGCGCTCCGCGTCCGGAGGATCGGGCACCTCGACCTCGATCCCCTCGGCGCCGAGCCACGTCGCGTACAGAGCGCTCCCGGTGACGAACGCGGTCCCGAGGACACCGACCCGTCGGTGATCCGCCGCGCGGGCCGTCTCGGCGACGGCCCGCGCGATGTGGACACCGGGAAGCGGCAGCTCGGGCGCGAGCTCGTCGAGCACGAGGTGAACGGTGTTGTCCGGGCAGACGAAGAAGTCCGCGCCCGCCGCGGCGAGCCGCGCCACGCTGCGCGCGAGGTACGCGCCGACCGTGTCGAGGTCGCCGGCCCGCCAGGCGGCCAGGTGGTGACCGAACCCGATGTAGTCGAGGCTGACGTCGGGGTAGGTGTGGCTGCCCAGCTCCGCGGCGCCGGCGCGGCAGTAGCGCAGGAAGCACTGCGCCGCCCCGTCGGGGTTGGCGGCCAGGATGCCGGTGTGGGGCACGGGGTCCTCCTCGGTCAGACGTACTGGTCGTACTTGCCGGGGGACATCTCGTTGAGCTTCCTCATCCACGCCACCTCGGCGTCGTGGACGGGCTCGGGCAGCACCATCCCGGCCTCGATGATCCAGCTGCTGGGGGTGTCGGTGACGACCACGACGACCTGGTCGGGCGGGAGGTCGACGACGTCCTGGATGACCTCGTAGAGCTTGTGCATCAGCTCGTGGCGGGTCTGCTCCGAGCGCCCTCCGCGGCACGCGGCGCTGAGGATCAGCGACGGCTCGACACGGCCGGCCGTGTAGATCAGGCCCAGCGGCATCGGCTGGAACACGATCCGGACGAAGGGGTCGGGCGCGCCGGTGACCTCGTGGTGGGTGCGGGTGCACCGGGTGGCGAGCGCGTCCCGCTGCTCCTGCGTGAGGTCGATCCCGCTGGTCACGATCTGGTAGACGGGCATCGGAGGTCCTTCCCTCGAGAGCGGCCCCTCGGAGTGGGGTCCGCGACGGGGAGAACGATGTCGGGGGCGCCTCCAACGGCGCGCCAGCTCGGGCTCCAAGACCGAGCCAACGACCGAGCCGACGACCCGGGCGACCCCTACCGGTCGGCCGGCCGGCCGTCGGGGACCACGGGCGTCCGCAGGTCGGTGACGGTCAGCCGCGCGGCGCCGCGGGCGATCCGGTCCGCGGTGTCCGACGGGACCGCGGCGCGGGTCCGCTCGAGCAGCGCGTCGGTGCCGACCGCGGTGGGCCAGGGCAGGCCGGCACGGTCGATCTGGGCCCGCGCGGCGCCGTAGACGCGCAGCGCCTCGTCGTGGCGGCCCAGCAGGGCGAGGGTGTTGGCCCGGAGCTCGAGCTGGAGCGGGGCCTGCTGCCGGCCCGTGCGGTCGACGACGGCCAGGCAGGCGTCCGACCAGTCCAGCGCCGTGGTCGCGTCCCCGGTGGCGAGGGCGGCCATCTGCGCGATCGCGCTCGCGATCCAGGCGCCGAACCAGTTGTCGACCCTCGATGCCTCGCGGTAGGAGTCCCCGAGGGCGGCGACGACGTCGTCAGGGTCGCCACGGCCCAGGTCGGCCATGCGGGTGCGGACCCGGTGGACCAGCGTGAGTGTCGGATCCGCGGTACGCGCCACGATGTCCGTCGCGGCACCGAGGACGGTCGCCGCCCGCTCCGGTGCCCCGGAGAACCCGAGGGAGGTCGACAGGACGACGAGGGCGTCACCGGTCAGCAGCTCCTGCTCGCCGTCGAGCCGGGCGCCCGCGAGGTCCTCCAGCGCCTGATCGCAGATCGGCGCGGCGAGGTCGAGACGTCGTGCGAACGCCTGCGCCGTCGCGGCGCTGATGGCCACCCGGAGCGCGGCGACGGCCGGGACGTCACCGGGGCCGGTGGCGCACAGGGCGTGGGCGATCTCGATCCACCGCGTGCCCTCGAGCGTCGCGTCGTGCTGGAACCAGAACAGCGCCCCGAGGTCCGCCATGATCCGGGCACCGCGCGCTGACGGGTCCTCGATCAGCGTGTGCTGCAGCGTGCTGCGCAACGCCGCGGCGTCGTCGGCGAGTGCCCGCGAGCGCGCGAGGTCCTCGGGTGTCCCCAGGCGCGGGCCCGCGGCGACGAGGTGCTCGATCCAGGCGTCGCGCCGGTCCTGGGCGGCCGCGGTCTCGTCCGCGTCGTGCAGGGCCCGGGCGGCGTGGGCCCGCACGATGGTCAGTTGCGAGAACCTCGACGGGCGCCCCGCCCCGGCCGGGCCGCGGGCGACGACCATCGACCGGTGGGCCAGGTCGGCCAGCAGGTCCGCGGCGACGACGGGCGTCGTCCCGGCGACCGCGGCCGCCGCGGCGGCCGTGAACGGTCCCGGCAGCACCGCGAGGCGCCGGTGCAGGAGCCGCGCGTCGTCGTCGAGCAACCGGTGGGTGCGTTCGACCGTGGCGTACACCGTCGGCTGGGCCCCGCGTCGGCGACGCCCGAGGGCGGAGAGTGTGCCCGGGTCCTGTTCGGTCTGGTCGGCGATCTCGGCGAGGGTGAACGTCCCGGCGCGTGCGGCGGCGAGCTCGAGGGCGAGGGGAACGCCCTCCACGGCACGACAGACCCGGCGGGCGTCCTCCAGATCATCCGGGTCGGTGGGCCCGGTCGCCGCCTCCCAGCGGTCGAGGAACAGGTCGAGTGCGGGGCTCTCGGCCTGGTCGTCGTCGGTGACGGCCAGGGGTGGCAGCTCGACGAGGGTCTCGCCCGGGAGGTCGAGCCGCTCGCGGCTGGTGACGATCAGCCCGAGATTCGGCGCGGCACGGCACAGGGGCTCGACGAGCGAGGCCACCTCGCTCAGGACGTGCTCACAGTCGTCGAGCAGCAGCAGCCCGTGCCGGTCCCGCAGGAAGGCCAGCACGGCGTCGCGCGGCGAGCCGGTCGCCGGCGCGGCGAGCGAGAGTCCCGTGCTGATCGCGTCGAGGACCTGGTCGCCGTCGCGGGCGGCGGTGAGGTCGACGAACCAGACGCCGTCGGCGTAGGTGTCGGCGACCTGGTGGGCGGCCTCGACCGCCAGCCGCGTCTTGCCCACCCCGGCCGGCCCGTGGACAGTGACCAGCGGTGATCGGCCGACGAGCGACGTCAGCCGCTCGAGCTCCCGGTCCCGCCCGACCAGCCGGCTCGACCACCGGGGCAGATCGGGCTCCGGCGCGCGGGGGTCCGGGGGTGCCGCCGGCGTCGCTCGCAGCGACGGGTCGTCCGCCAGCACGCGGCGGTGCAGGTCGCGGAGCTCGTCGGTGGGCTCGGTGCCGAGCTCGGCGATGAGCAGCGAACGAGCCCGGTGGAAGGTGGCGAGGGCGTCGTCGACACGGCCGGCGCGGTACGCCGCGAGCATGCGCCGCGCCCACAGGCGCTCGCGCAGGGGATGCTCCCCGAGCGCCGACTCGAGCTCGAGCAACGCCTGCTCGGGCTGTTCCTGGTCGAGCAGCGCATCGACGTGGCGCTCCGCGAGCTGGGCGCGCAGCTCCTCCAGCCGCGCCACCGTGGGCGTCGCCCACGGCTGGTCGGCCACCGGCGCGAGCGGGCGGCCCCGCCACAGGGCCCGCGCCGACTCGCAGCGCTGCAGGGCCCGACCGGCCTCCCCCCTGCCGAGCAGGGACCCCGCTTCCTCGACGAGCGCGGCGAACCGCATCGAGTCCACCTGCTCCTCGGCGACACAGAGCCGGTAGCCGCCGGGCTCGGTGACCAGGAGCGACCACGGCTCCCCGGCCTCCCGAGCCGGCTCGAGCACCCGGCGCAGACGCCACAGGTGCGATTCCAGTGTCGAGACGGCGCGCGGCCGGCCGTCGTCCCAGATCGCGTCGCTCAGCGCGTCGACGGACACGGGGCGGTTGGCGTGGATCAGGAGCATGGCGAGGGCGGCGCCCGGGCGTCGACCACCGGGGGTGCGCACCAGCCCGTCGATCTCGACCATCAGCTCGCCGAGGTCGAGGAAACGCACCGACCCGCCCGCCCCCATCACCCCATCGTGCCGCACCGGGGTTGGAGCGGGCTTGGACCGGCGATGGACGTCGCCGCGCGACGGTCCCCGGGCCGCGGCCGGACACGGGCCGCCCCACGCAGATCCGGAGAGCGCCATGGAACTCGTCTCGGAGGAGCCGGACACCGTCCTCGTCGTCGGGGCCGGCCCGGTGGGCCTGACCGCCGCCGCCGAGCTCGCCCGTCAGGGCGCGCGGGTCCGGCTCGTCGACGCCCTCACCGGTCCGTCGGGGGAGTTCCGCGCCATCACGGTGCACCCGCGGACGCAGGAGCACCTCGCGGCGATGGGCGTGCTCGATCGGATCGAGGCGCACGCCCAGGAGATCACCGCGGTGGAGTTCCACGTGCGCGGGACGGCGGAGCCCGCCGTGCGGCTGACGACCGGCCACGTGGACTCCCGCTTCCGGCGCATCCTCGACGTCCCGCAGGTCGACACCGAGTCGGTGTTGCGGGAGGTCGTCACCGGGCACGGGGTCGCCATCGAGTACGGGTGGCGGGTCGACGACCTGGTACCGGACGGCGGCGGCGTGACGGTCACCCTCGCCGGCCCGGGCGGTACCGAGCACCGCCGCTACGGCTGGGTCGTCGGCGCCGACGGCGCGCACAGCGCCGTCCGCCGAGCCGTAGGCACCCATCTCGAGGGCGAGTTCGCGGGGGAGCACTCCGTGCTCGCCGACGTCGACGTCGACACCGAGCTCCCCCCGACGGCGCTGCGCCTGTTCGTCGATCCCCGCGGCGGCGGGGGCGTGTTCCCGCTCGCCGGCCGCCGCGCCAAGATCGCCGTGCGGGTCGGGACGCCCGACCCCGGGACCTCACCGACGGTCGAGCAGGTCCAGCGCCTGGTCGACGAGCAGATGGGCGGGCACTGGCGGCTGGGCACCGCCCACTGGCTCACCTACTTCGAGAGCCGTCACGCCCAGGTCCCGCGCTACCGCCACGGGCGGGTGCTCCTGGCCGGCGACGCGGCCCACATCCACCCGCCGGCCGCCGGGCAGGGCATGAACACCGGCATCCAGGACGCGGTCAACCTGGCCTGGAAGCTCGCCCTGGTCAGCTCCGGCCGGGCGGACGCGAGCCTGCTCGACACCTACGACGGCGAACGCCACCCCGTCGGCGCCGCCGTCGTCGCCGGCACCAGCAGGCTGAACGGCCTGCTCGCCGCGGACGGGCCCGGCGCCCTCCTGCGCGATCTGGGCCTGCACCTGCTCGGCCACCTGCCCGCCGTGGGCGACCGCCTGATGGCCACCATGACCGAGACGGCCGTCAGCTACCGCGCCGAGGGCGAACGCACGACGTCGCACGCCGTCGTCGGTGATCACGCACCGGACGTCACCGACCTGCGGACCGCCACCGGCGAGCCGACCCACCTCGACGTCCTGCTGCGCCGACCCGGCCACCTCCTGCTGGTCGTCGGCGCCGGCGAGACCGATCTCGAGCGCCTCCGCGACGTCCTCGGTGCGCTGGGAACGGTCGTGCCCGTCGTGTCGTCGTCGCCGGCCCCGAGCGAGGCGCTGATCGATCCGGCCGGTGACGTCGGCCGGCGCTACGGGCTCGGTGACCACGGGTTCGCCCTCGTCCGGCCCGACGGGTATCTGGCGTGCGTCTCCCGTGCCCTGGATCCCCGGCCACTGCACGAGCACAGGCGCATCCACGGTCTGGACGCCCGTCGCGAAATGGTCTGACCGAACATCGATCGGCCGGCTTGTCGGTGGTGGGCAGAAACCGTGCGGCGTCCCGCAGCCACACCTGCCGCAGGGGCCGGCGGGCGGGCGACGCCGAGCTGGAAGCCGGGGTCCGGCCTCGGGTCGACGGGCCTCCTGGCGGTGCCGTCGTCGGTGCTCACGTCGTCCCCCCGGGTTGCCCGCTCCACATGCATCGGCGGAGCCGCGGCTCGATCGAGGAGGAAGCATTCGCCCCGGCCGGCACGAGCACGATCCGGTGCCGGAGATCAGTCCAGTCGTGCGGCGGTCACGGCCGCGGCGGCGGCGAAGATCGCCACGAGGGCGAGCTCGGTCGCGGGCAGGAGGTCCGGGCTCGGGCGGCACGGGTCGGCGGCGATGACGACGACGGTCGAAACCCCGACCGCGACCAGGGCCATGGCCATGGCCAGCGCGGGCAGCCGGTCCGGGGCCGCCGGACGACGCTCGCGCATCCGCGTCGCGAACCGGCGGGCCAGGAGGCCGACCACCAGGACGGCACCGACGGCAGCGAGGCTGGCCACGTCGAGGCCCTGCAACCCGGTCGTCGTGCCCGTGCGCAGCCGGATGTGGTCGTGCATGCCGGCCGAGAACACCAGGACCGTCAGCGGGCAGACCAGGATCACGAAGGCCCGTTGCAGCAACGAGAAGGCGCTGCGGGTCTGACCGGTCTCGTCGGGGACGTCGCGCTCCACGGCGTGCAGCAGGACGAGCAGCGAGTACAGCAGGGTGAGCACGGCCGCGGCGAAACCGAGCCCGGCCGCCGTCTCCAGGGAGGACGCGCGTCCGAGGCTGGTGGGGTCGCCGGCCGCGAGCGCGAAGCTCATGCTGGCGGCGACGAGGCAGACGAACGCGCTGACCGTGGGTCGGTAGGCGACGGCGAGATCGCCGTACGAGCTCCGGGCGCCGATCCGCGCCGCGATCAGGGCGACGAGCCCCGCGAACGCGAACCCCGCCAGCACCCCGGACAACTGCGAGTAGAACCCGGCGGCGTCACGCAGCGCGCTCAACCCGGACGGGTTCGGCACGCACGGTGCCGGCGGGGTCGTCACAGACGCGAAGGGTGGCCTGTCCACCGTCGGGGCGCCAGCGGCCCGGTCGGTGGCGGGACGGCCGACCCGCCGTCACCGAACGCCGCGGTGCTCGCGCGCCGGTCCGGACTAGTGGTGAACAGCCGACTGGTGCTGGAAAAGGACGAGCAGTTTGTCGGAATCGCAGAATTCGCGGAAGGCGACGGCGAGGCCGTTGCGCAGTGTCCAGAGCTGGATGAAGGCGACGTCGAAGGTCTGGTCGCCGAGCCGGCCTCGGTGGTGCCCTTCGACGAGGACCCGGTCGCTCTCGTCGGCGGAGAACTGCTCGGGTTCGACCCGGAACTCGGTGTACGTCTCCTGCAACGTCCCGAAGAACTGCAGCACCCCGTCCGGTCCGCGATAGGTGCCGCCCTCGGGGAGCTCGTCGGGGATGTACCACTCGATATCCGGATCGAACAGCGCGAGAAGTGTGGGCATGTCCTGGTCGGCGAAGGCCTGGTATCCGGCGGCGACGATCTCTGGATGTCGCCGGCGCCGGGACCGAGCACGTCGACGAACTCGGCGACCGGCAGGGAGTGGTACAGCTGCTCGATCATCTCGACGAACGGTGCGAAGGGCGCGTCGTCTCCGTGGCGGGCGCCGCCGACCGCGACCCGGAATCCGCGTTCGGATGCCGTCCGTCCGAGCTCGGCGCCGAGTGTCGTCTTCCCGAGGCCGGCCTCCCCGCCGACGAGGAGCAGACCCCCGCGGCCCGCAGCCGTCGCCTCCAGCCTCGCCGTGGCGATCCGCCACGGCCCGACACGACCCACGAACGGGATGCGGCTGACCAGGCCCACGCACACCTCCGCGGACCCGCTCCCGGCGTCCGGTGCCGTGAGCCCGACGTAGCAAGGGGATCGTCCGTCATCGAGGCTCGCCCCGACAGCCCCCACCGCGCCGGGACGCTGGTCGACGGCGCGCCATGTCACCGTCACGCCCTCGAACACCCCTCTCTCGCCTCCGCGGTCGTCGTCCGAGGTCTGTCACGATCGGGGCGACGGCCGGCACGGCGGCTGGCCGACGTCCGGGATCGGAGCTGCGCCCATGACGACGTTCGTGCTGAGACTCCAGGCCGCTCGCCCGGACTTCGCGCTCAGCATGAGCGACGAGGAGCGCGAGATCATGGGCCGCCACGCGGCGCACTGGCAGCCCTACATCGACGCGGGCCGCATGGTCGTCTTCGGGCCCGTGCTCGACGAGACCGGCTCGTTCGGGCTCGGCGTGGTCGAGGGAGTGGACGAGACGGAGTTGCGGGAGTTCGCCGCGACCGACCCCGTCGTCACCACGGGGACCGCCCGATTCCTGATCGGCACCATGCTCGCCGGGTTCGTCCGGCCCGCGTAGGGCCACGTCGCGCGGCAGATCGACGAGCGCGGTGCCGCCCAGAGCATGGCGTGGATCCAGTCGGCGATGTCGCCGGTGGCGGCGGGGCATGTTGTCGCGCCGTGGGTGACCAGGAACGGCGCGGTGATCTTCTCGGTGATCCCGACGAGGCTCATGGACGGGGCGAACTGCATGAACGTGTCGAGGGTGTCCTGGCCGAACTCCTGCTGGATGTCGTCCCAATAGGGAGGTGGGGCGTCGGCCGACTGGTGGCGCGCCGGCCGGGGCGCGCGTGGAGATCACGAGCGCGTCATCCACGTGGGCGGGCCGGCGCAGGTGCATGAGGTGCTCGTGATCTCCGGGGTCGGTCGCTGATCACGGTGGTCGGCGGCGAGCAGCACGTTCGACATGATCAACTCGATGTTCGGGATGCCGACCGTGCCGGTCGCGGACGTTGCTGAGGTGATCTCAGCGAACTGCGACCGCGTTGTCGGGGGTGCCACCACATCCGGGAATGGTTCCCCGACGGCCCGACGGCGCTGGACAACATGTGCCTGCTGTGTCGCTACCACCACCAACTGGTCCACCACGGCCACTGGACCATCGAGATGATCGAGGGCCGGCCCTGGTTCACCCCGCCCTGGTACATCGACACCAATGCCGCTGACTTAAGCGGCTGGGGGCTCGATGAGGATCTTGGGTGCGTCGGGGTGGCGGACTTGGCGGTGGTGGGCTCGTTTGGTGAGTTTGTCGCCGATCTGTGTTCGTTTGACG
>NZ_BSTS01000038.1 GCF_030269665.1 Actinomycetospora sp. NBRC 106375 | reverse complement strand
GGCACGATCCCGGCGTCGCAGGCCCATCGGCGCAGGGTGGTGACGTCGACGGGCTGTCCGGATTCGAGGGTGCCGTGCCCGATCTGGTCGCGCAGCCACCGGTGGTCGATGGTGATCGTGAGCAGCGGGCGGCCCGGCCCGGTGGTCGGGGTGGGTGCGGGGCTCGGCGCGCCCCGCAGGGGCTCGGGGATCCGCGGCTCGGGGATCAGCGCCTGCTGGCCGCGGCTCTTACCGGGTTCGCTGTCATCTCCGGCCGGGTGAGGCTCGCCGGTGTCGTCGGCGGGCTCGGTGTCGTCTGCGGGCTCGGTGTCGTCGGCGGGCTCGGTGGTCTCGGCGGGCGGGTCGCTGTTCTCGCCGCGGGCGTCGGTGGCTAGCCCGGTGGCGCCGAGGGCGTGCTGGGCGAGGTCTTTGAGCGCGTCGGCCTGGCGGCGCGGCAGGTCGCGTTCGTCGTCGGGCCCCGCGGGGGTGGAGAGCAGGTCGAACACCTCGACCAGCATCTCGGCGTCCAGCGGGTCGCGCAGCTGACCCTTCAGGGCGAGGGATCCGTCGCGGCGGCGCAGCAGCCGCAGCTCGTCGTGGGGGTCGGCGCCGTCGCCGGGGGCCTGCCCGTCGGGGTCGAACTCGGCCAACAGCCGGTCGGCGACCTGGCGCAGCATCCGCGGCGGCAACCCGGCGGCCGCCTCGGCCAGGATCCGTTCACACTCGGCGAGATCGGCCGGGGCGACGGTGGCCACCCGCTCCAGGCGGGCCATGGTCGTGCGGATGATCGCGATGTGGGCGGGCCCGGTGCGCCCGGCGGCGAGCACGGCCGCGGTGCACGGGTAGCGCGCCGGCAACGCCTCACCGGCTAGCGAGCAGCGCGGCACCAGGTCGGCGGCCTCGTCGCAGAGCCGGCGGGCCTCGCCGGCGTCGAACAACCCGAGATCGCCGAGCAGCCGGTGCAGCGCCTTGTCCCCGGTCTGGGCGACCACGGCGAGGCGGTCGAGCTCGGCGATGTCCTCCAGCCCCCGGTAGTACTCGCGGCGAGAGGCGACCAGACGCAGCCGGGCCCGGTCGAGCGCCTCGCGCTCCACCACCCCGACACCCTGCTCGCTCATGTGTTCGAGTCTATCGAACACCACCGACACCGGCGACACCCACGACAAGGTCGATCAGATCTGTGCGAAGGCGAATCCGGTCGGCCGACCGGTGACGGGGTCGCCGCTCAGCGACCCTGCAGGACGCTCCGTAGCGAGTGCCACCGCGACCGCCGGCATGCGCGGGCTTCGGTCGACGCCTGTTCCGCCCGCCACCGGCGCTCCCACTCCGGCATCTCCGCGGCGAGCAGCGCCGCGACGTCGGCGTCCGAGCCCTGCCGGAGCGCGTCGGCCACGGCGCGGTCCTCGCTCCACAACGACGCGAGCGTCCGGGGCGGGACGTCGGCGCGGTGCACCGGCACCCCGTAGCGGCGTGCGAGCGCGGCCCGCTGCTCCTCGGCGATGCCGGGTCCGGTGACGACGAAGCGCGGGTAGCCGTGCGAGGCGCGCCACCCGCGCGTGCCCTCGACGATCTGGCCCCACAGCGCCACGACGCCCAGGACCTCGTGGTCGGACGGGCCCCAGTCGAGCGTCCCGGGGTCGGGCACGGCGTAGAGCCCGCACCCGCACCGGTCACCCGGCGGCGAGTGGGTCGGCGACGCGCAGAACGCGATCATCGGTTGGCGCGACGGCCAGGGCAGGCCGGCCAGCGGGGCGATGAGATCCGTGCGGCGCTGCGCGCGACGTCCCACGCGCCAGGTGCGCCACCCCAGGATCGGGTGCGGCAGGTCCGGCGCGGGCGCGACGTCGAGGACGTCACGTCGTGCCGGATCGAGCGGTGGGACCGTCACCGAGACGGTGCGGCGGGTGTCTCGGGCACCGGGACACGGTCCGTCGCGGCGTCGAGGCGGGTCTCCGGGACCTGCTCGGGACTCCACGACTCCTCCCCGGGGACGGGGGAGCTGATCGGCTCGGCGGTGAAGCGCTGACGGACGGGTCCGATGTCCACGACGGGAACGCTGCCACGTCGGGCCCTCCCGGACCAGGGCCATCAGGGTCGTGTGATCACCGGCGCGACGGGCGCTGGCACGGCAGATCGGTTGCGCACCATTGACCTGGCACCACCCGTGCGTCCACAGTGACCCCGATCACGCTGCCGGTCCACCACATCGCCGGCGGTGACGACGGGAGGGGACCCCCATGGCCGAGCAGACCCTGTACGAGCGTCTCGGCGGCACGTACGCCATCGCGGGCGCGGTCGACGTGTTGGTCGACCGCCTCTTCGCGAACGCCGCGGTCAACGCCAACGACGCCGTCCGGGCCCACCACGGTGACCCGGCGAACGCACCCGGCTACAAGTTCCTCGTCACGGCCTGGTCCATCGAGGCCGCCGGCGGGCCGAAGTGCTATTTCGGCGACGACATGGTCAAGGCGCACGACGAGCTCAGCATCGACACGGCCGGCTTCGACGCCGTCTCCACCGAGATCGACGCGACGCTGAACTTCCTCGGGGTGCCCGGCCCGGAGCGCCGCGAGTTCATGGACATCATCGAGAGCTACCGCGGCCAGGTCGTGCAGGCGGCCTGACACACCCTCGAGCCGGGGCTACCTCCGCCGCCCCGTGTGAGGTTAGCCTCACCTCATGTCACGGCGGACGGTCGCGGGGCGCGCGGGCGACGCGCGCGCCCTGCGTCCGTCCCGACCGACGATCACGTCCGTTCCCGGCGACCGTCTCAGGTTGACACTGCGAGCCCCTTCCCCCGGATGTCGTTTCTGCCACAGTCGACAGCGTTCCGGGGCGCGACGACGCGCAGGGGAAAGGCCGAGATGACCGAGACGGATCACCGCGAACGCGAGGAGCTCGCGATCTCGCGCGCTCGCGATCTCGCGGTGCAGCCGCGCCGTCTCGTCGCGTCGTGGAGACGCAGTGCCGACTACGGCGTGCCCCTGGATTCCGTGCATCCCGAGTACGCCGGCGCGGTCGATCACCAGTCGTTGTTCTTCGATTCCGGCCACCAGGTCCTCACCGAACTGCACGAGACGCTCGCCGACGAACCGGTGAGCCTGATGCTGACCGACACCGACGGCCTCGTCCTCAACCGCGTGTGCCGTGACCGCGTGCTGTTGCGGGCGCTCGACGCCGTGTCGCTCGCGCCGGGCTTCGACTACTCGGAACGCACCACCGGCACGACGGGGCTGGGCCTCGCCCTCGCCGACCGCGTGCCGACCCTCGTGCGCGCCGACCAGCACTACTGCACGCGCCTCTGGGGCTACACGTGTGCCGCGGCGCCCGTCGCCGACCCCGTCACGGGCGACCTGGTCGGCAGCGTCAACCTCACGACCTGGTCCCAGCAGTCGTACAACCTCCTGCTCGCCCTGGCCCGCACGGCCGCGCGCACCACCGAGGCGCTCATGTTGGCGCGCGGCCAGGGCCGGGAGGCGCGGCCCGCCAACCGCGGGCGGGTCGTGCGGGTGCGCCGCGGGCTCGACGAGGACGACGCGCCGCGCCTCGAGGACCTCGGGGCCGACTGGCGCAGCGCGGCCGAGCGGGTGGGCTCGGCGCTGCTCGCCGGTCACGGCGTCGCGGTGGTGGGGGAGACGGGCGTCGGCAAGGGGGCCCTGCTGGGCAGCGCCCACACCCGTCACCAGCGAGGGCGGCGCGTGCTCCACGTCCGTCCGCCGGAGCCCGAACAGGTGGCGTCGTGGTGGTCGCTGTGGTCGCCCGAGCTGGGCAAACCGGGGACGAGCGTGATCGTCGGGCGCGCCGACCGGTTGCCGGCCTGGGTCGCGAGCGATCTCGCGGACCTGGTGCGGGACCGCGACCAGCTGTCGATCACCGCGGAGGACCCGTCGGCGGTGCCCGAGGCCCTGCGCCCCTTCGTCGGCACGGTGGTCGAGCTCCCGGCGCTGCGACACCGCCGCGACGACGTCGTGCCGCTCGCGTGCTGGTTCGCCCGTGAGGCGCGGCGGGACGTGCGGTTCACGCCCGCCGCCGAGCAGGTGCTGACGGCGTACCACTGGCCCGGCAACGTCGCGCAGCTGCGCGCGGTGGTGCGCCGGGCCGCGGCGCGCACCGACGTCGTCACCGAGCGCGACCTGCCGCCCGAGGTCTTCACCGGCGGGCACCACCAGCTGACGCGCCTGGAGACGCTGGAGCGCGACGAGATCGTCCGCTCGCTCTCCGAGCCCGGTGCGACCCCCGCCCGTGCGGCGGCCCACCTCGGGATGAGCCGGTCGACGATCTACCGGCGCATCGCCCGCTACGGCATCCGGCTGCCCGCCGAGAGCCCACCGACGAGCTAGCCCGACTCCACCACCACACCCACCGACGTCCTGCGCACTCCGGGGACGCCGGTCGATCGACGCTGCCCTGCGGACGGAACGGAACGACCGAAGAGAAGAACGGGAGAGGTGCGGTGGGAAGCAGTCTGTTGTCGGCGCAAGACCGCCAGACCCTGGTGAACGTGGTGTATGCGGCGTTTCCGCACAGCACGTTCCCGCGGGGGCCCTACGAACGCGCCGCGGATGCGGTGATCGCCGAGGCGGGGAACGATCCCCGATTCCTCGCCCAGTTGTTGCAAGGACTGGTCGATCTCGACGCACAACGCGATGCGCCGTTCGCCGAGCTCGACGCGGAGACCGCGGGTGCCGTGCTCCGTGGGGCGGACGGTGCGCCGTTCCTGACGTCGATCGTGAACAGCGCGGTCGTGACCCTCTACAGCGATCCCGAGGTCTGGGATCTGCTCGGTTACGAGGGCCCCTCCTACGACAGGGGCGGCTACGTCGACCGCGGGTTCGACGACCTCGACTGGCTGCCCGACCCCAAGATCGAGTTCGAGGAAGAGGTGCCGGCGTCATGACCCGATTCGAGTACGACGACTCCGACGTCGTGGTGGTGGTCGGCTCCGGGGCCGGCGGCGGCACCGTCGCGAACGAGCTCTGTCAGCGCGGTTTCAGGACCGTGGTGCTGGAGGCCGGGCCGCACCTGACCGGACCGGACTACCACCAGGACGAGTGGCCGGCGTTCGCGCAGATGGCGTGGGGCGACACCCGCACGACCTCCGGCAGCTGGCAGGTCGCCACGGACTTCCCGAACCTCCCGGCGTGGCTGGTCAAGGCCGTCGGCGGGACGACCACCCACTGGGCCGGGGCGTGCCCGCGGTTCAAGGCCCACGAGTTCACCGCGCGGTCGACCTACGGCGACGTCGACGGCGCGAGCCTGCTCGACTGGCCGATCGCCCTCTCCGAGCTCGAGCCGTACTACGACAAGGCCGAGATCAAGATGGGGGTGACCCACCGGCACGGGCGCCCGCCGCTGCCGGCGAACAACAACTACAAGGTCTTCGCCAACGGGGCCGAGAAGCTCGGGTACCGCTACTACTCCACGGGCCCGTACGCGACCAACGCCGAGCCCTACGACGGACGCCCGGCGACGCTGCAGGACGGCTTCAACTTCCAGGGCGACAAGCACGGCTCGAAGTGGTCGACGCTGGTGGCCGAGCTGCCCAAGGCGGAGAAGACCGGCAACCTGGACCTCCGTCCGGAGAGCCACGTCGCCCAGATCGAGCACGACGCCGCGGGTCGCGCGACCGGCGTGCTCTACATCGACCGCAACGGGACGCTGCGCCGCCAGCGCGCCGCGGTGGTCGTCGTGGCCGGGAACTCGATCGAGACGCCGCGCCTGCTGCTGCTCTCCGGGTCGGCCCAGCACCCCGACGGCCTGGCGAATTCGTCGGGGCAGGTCGGGCGCAACTACATGCGCCACACGACCGGCACCGTCTGGGGGCAGTTCGACAAGCCGGTGCGCATGTGGCGCGGCGAGACGATGGCCGGCGTCATCGCCGACGAGTCCCGCCTCGACACCGACCGTGGCTTCGTCGGCGGCTACTACATGGAGACGATCTCCCTCGGGCCCGCCTTCCTCGCGAAGTTCATCGCGCCGGGGCGCTGGGGCAGCCACATCAGCGACCTCCTCGACGGCTACCGCAACACCGCGGGGATGTGGATCGTCGGCGAGGACATGCCGCGGGCGGACAACCGGATCACGCTCTCCGGCGACGTCACCGACCAGCACGGGCTGCCGGTCGCCAACGTGCACTTCGACGACCATCCCAACGACGTCGCGATGCGGACCCACGGCCAGCGTCAGGGCGCGTCGGTCTACAAGGCCGTCGGGGCGCACAAGACGATCGAGACGCCGCCCTACCCGTCGACGCACAACCTCGGGACCTGCCGGATGAGCCAGCGGCCCCGCGACGGCGTCGTCGACCGGTTCGGACGCGCGCACGACGTGCCGAACCTGTTCGTCGCGGACGGCAGCGTCTTCACGACGGGTGCCGCGGCGAACCCGACCCTGACGATCGTCGCGCTCGCGACCCGGCAGGCGGAGTACATCGCCACCGAGCTGGCCAAGACCCTCTGAGCACGGAGACATCGATGACCACAGCTCTCGCTCCGCCCGACCCGTACACCTTCCTCCCGGAGGTCCCGACCTTCACCCTGACCAGCACCGACATCGCCGACGGCACCCCGCTGGCCGCGCCGCACACCAGCGCGATCATGGGCGTGCCCGGTGGGGAGGACCGCACGCCGCAGCTGCGCTGGCACGGTTTCCCGACGGCCACCCGCAGCTTCGCGGTCACCTGCTACGACCCCGACGCACCGACGGGCAGCGGCTTCTGGCACTGGGCCGTCGCCGACCTCCCCGCCGACGTCACGGAGCTCGTGGCCGGCGCGGGGGACCCGGACGGATCCCGGCTCCCACAGGGGGCGATCACGCTCCCGAACGACGCCGGCATCCACCAGTACCTCGGGGCGGCGCCCCCCGAGGGGCACGGCGTGCACCACTACTACTTCGTGGTGCACGCGGTCGACGTGCCGACGCTCGGGATCCCGCGGGGTGCCTCACCGGCGTTCCTGGGGTTCAACCTGTTCAGCCACACGCTGGCCCGGGCGACGATCACCGCGGTCTACGAACGCTGAGCATGCGGGACCCCCGAGCCGCCGCCGCGCACCCCGCGGCGGCGGCCCTCGCCTGCCCGTCGGTGATCGCGTGCTGACCACCCGGGTGTGCTTCCACCCCGACGCCGGCCTGGCCGCGGTCGCCGTCCACCTCCCGGATCGCCCCCTGCCGGCGGCGGTGCGGGTCGTCGACCTCGACGTCGGCCTCGTCGTCGCCGCGATCGCGCCGGAGCGGGGGTGTCCGGGCTGTCCGGGCGGTTGGTGCCGTCGCAACGTCTACCGACACCTCGACGACCTCGTCGCCCGCGCGCGTTCTTGCCCCTGACGCGGCGTCAGGGTCCTACCGTCACCGCATGGCGTCGCTGGCGGGGGACGTCCGGGTCGGGGAGCTGGCCCGGGTGACGGGTCTGACGGTGCGCACGTGGCACTACTACGACGACATCGGGCTGCTCTGCCCGTCGGCGCGCAACGGTGCCGGGCACCGCCTCTACGCCGCGGACGAGGTCGACCGGCTCTACCGGATCATCCTGCTGCGCCGCCTTCGGGTTCGAGGCAGGCCGGGTGGACCGCGACGGCGACGGCGTCGTGCAGCACGCGGAGGTGATGGCCGGCGACGGCGTCATCTGGCTGCACCCCGTCTCGCCCGAGTTCCGGATGCAGTCCCCGTCGGTCGCGGGGGTTCGACACCGCGGGCCTGTCGGTGATGGTCGACGACGTCGACGCCCACCACGCGGGCGTCCGCGACGCCGGCGCGGTGATCGTCTACGAGCCCACGGACATGCCCTACGGCGTGCGCGAGTACTGCGTGCGCGACCTGGACGACCGGCTCTGGGCGTTCATGACGACGCTCGGGTGACGCTCAGAACGGCACCGGGGTGGCCAGCAGGCCGTCGGCGGGCGCGCGGCCGGAGAGGCGACGGCAGAACTCCAGGGCGTCGTCGGTCAGCGCCGGGCCGCCGGTACCCACCTCCCAGCGCCCGCCCGCGGGGCCGGTGAGCTCGAGGGTGAACGGCCGCCCGTGGCGCGCGGCCCACTCGCGGACGACGTCGTCGACGAGGACACCGTCGTGCTCGGCGCTCAGCGTCATCTCCGCGCCGGCGGCGTCGGCGATGTCGACGCGGTGCATCCAGGGGTCGCGGGTCAGGATCGTCTCCCAGAGGTAGCCCATCGTCCACGTCCCCTCACCGGTCCCGCCGTCCATCGTCATGCGCCGGGTCAGGTTCTTCGCGCCCGCGCGGCTCGCCGCAGCCCGCGGCGCGACGGCGCGGTAGGCCTCGGCGATCTGCGCCGGTGTCATCGTCGCGCGCTCCTCGACCTGCAGGCCGGTCAGCTCGTCGATGAACTCCGTGCCGCGCCGCTTGCTGCGCACGGCAGCCTTGACGTTCTGGCGCACCATCTCCGGCGTCGTCGCGATCATCACCGCCATCCCGAGGCAGTGCGCCGCGACCGCGCGGACGTCCCAGCCGGGACAGACGGTCGGGGCGCGCCACTGGTCGGCGTCCAGACCGGCGAGCAGGTCCCCGAACCGCGCGTACTCGGTGGCCGCGAGGCGGTCGGCGGTGGCGCGGTCGAGCGTCGAGACCCGGGCTCGTGTCTCGTCGGCCGTGGTGTCGGTGGCGGTCATGGTTCCCCCTGGAGCGACGGGCCGGGCAGGCCCACGTGATCGGCGTACATGTCGACGGCCCGTGGCAGCAGGCGCCGCCAGCGTTCGCCGCCGGGGTCGTTGGCGAGCTGCTGCTCGACGAGCGCCCCGATCAGTGCGGTGTAGAGGTCGCGCTCGTCGGGGTCGGTGATCCCGAGCCGGTGCAGCAGCCCGACGAGCTGCTCGTAGACGGCGACCGACGGGGCGTAGGCCTCGTCGGACGGCCGGAAGCCGGGGACCGCGGCGGTGTCCATGAGCTGGTGCCGGACGAGGTCCGCGACCGCGAATTCGAAGTAGGTCGTCGCGACCGCGCCCAGGGCCTCGCGCGGCGCGCTCGGCACGGCCGAGAACGTCTCGTCGGCCACGACGCGGTACTCCCGCCACGCCTGGGCGAACATCGCGTCGATGATCGCCGTCTTCGAGGCGAAGTGGCCGTAGAGCGACGGCGCCCGCATCCCGACGCGCTCGGCGACCTCCTTGAGCGTGAAGGCGGCGAGCCCCTGCTCGCGAGCGGCCTCCCAGGCCGCGTCGACGATCTCGGCGCTCGTAGCCTCACGGCGTTCGGCAGCACGATCGCGGCGAGGCTTGTCTAACACGATGAGCATCGTCGAACGACGTTAGGCTCCGCGTCGAGCGGCCGCCCGGGTGACGCGGGTCCTCAGCGGTACTCGGGATTGACGAAGTCGAAGCGGCATCCGGCGTCCCACTCCGAGCGCTGGTTGCCGTGGGCGGGGATGCCACCGGCGTCGCGCAGCATCCGCGCGACGTGCAGCAGGTTCCACGTCATGAACGTGGTGTTGCGGTTGGTGAAGTCGTTGTCCGGGCCGCCGGACCCCGGATCCAGGTAGGACGGCCCGGGCCCGGCCTCGCCGATCCACCCGGCGTCGGCCTGCGGCGGGATCGTGTAGCCGAGGTGCTGGAGGCTGTAGAGGACGTTCATGGCGCAGTGCTTCACGCCGTCCTCGTTGCCGGTGATCAGACACCCGCCGACCCGCCCGTAGTAGGCGTACTGCCCGGCGTCGTTGAGCAGGTGCGAGCACCCGTAGAGCCGCTCGATGACGCGCTTGGTCACCGAGCTGTTGTCGCCCAGCCAGATCGGGCCGGCGAGCACGAGGATGTCGGCGGCCAGCACCTGCTCGTAGATCGCCGGCCACTCGTCGGTCGCCCACCCGTGCTCGGTCATGTCCGGCCAGACGCCGGTGGCGATGTCGTGGTCGACGGCGCGCAGGGTGCTCACCCGCACGCCCTGCCGTTCCAGGATGCCGATGCTGAGATCGATCAGGCCCTGGGTGTGGCTGCGCTCCGGTGACCGCTTGAGCGTGGTGTTGATGTAGAGCGCCGTGAGGTCGTCGTAGGTCGTCACCGCCGCGCCCCCCTCTCCGTCCGGTGGGTCGACCATCGTCCCGCCCCCGCCGATCCAGCAGAAGACCCGGCGGCTACACCGCGTGGAAGACCGGGTCGGTGCTGTCGCCCGTTCGGACACTGGACTTAGCTTCGGAACGCGTGACGCTGACGGTGTGTCCGCGCGGGTGCGTCTTCTCGGGGCCCTGGAGGTCGAGGACGACGACGTCGTGGTCGACCTGCACGGCGCGAAGGAGCGCCGACTGCTCGCCGCCCTCGCCCTCCACCCCGGGCAGGTCGTGTCCGAAGGCCGCCTGATCGAGGCGCTCTGGGGGGATGCGCCGCCGCGCACGGCCGGCAAGACGCTGCAGAACCACGTCCTGCGGCTGCGGCGCTCGACGCGCCCCTGCGCCGAGCTCGCCGTGGTCACCCGGTCGCCCGGCTACCTGTTCACCGGCGAGACCGACGTCGTCGCTGCCGAGCGGGCGGTCGCGCGGGCCCGCGAGGTGGAGCGGGTCGGAGGTCACGAGGCTGCCCTGGCGCTCCTCGACGACGCCCTCGCCCGGTGGCGGGGGCCGAGCCTGGAGGAGTTCGCCGACCTGCCCTTCGCCCGTGGTGAGGCCGCGCGCCTCGAGGAGCTGCGGGAGACGATCCGCGAGGACCGTGTGAGCGTCCTGCTCTCGCTCGGCCGCCATCACGAGGCCGTCACCGAGTCCGAGACGCTCGTCGACCGGTGTCCTCTGCGTGAGCGCCGCTGGAACCAGCTGATGCTGGCCCTCTACCGGGACGGGCGGCAGGCGGAGGCGTTGGCCGCCTACCACCGCCTGCGCGGCGTGCTGGCCGACCAGCTCGGGGTCGAGCCGGGTCCCGAGGTACGCGCGACGGAGGCGGCGATCCTGCGGCAGGACGCCGGGCTGCGTCCCACCGGCCACCGCCGCGCCGCCGTCCCGGACCGGGGTCCGATGCCGTGCGTGGGCCGCACGCGCGAGCTCCGATCGTTGCTCGCGCACGTCGACGGTCTGAGGGCGGGCCGCGGCGCGGTGGTCCTCGTCTGCGGCGAGGCGGGTATCGGGAAGAGCCGCCTGCTCGCCGAGCTCGCCGGGTCGAACTCCGTGACCGTGCTCCGTGGTCGGTGCCTGGAGGGCGCGGGCGCCCGACCGTTCCACCCGTTCGCCGAGGCCTTGGGGCCGGCGGTGCTGGCCCCGGCCACCGGTGGTGACCGGCTGCGGGCCGACGAGGTGCGGGCCCGGGTGTTCGACGGTGTCGTCCGGCACGTCGTCGACCTCGCCCGGACCGTCCCGGTCGCGCTGCTGCTCGACGACCTCCACTGGGCCGACGCGGACACGGCCGCCCTGCTGCGTCACCTCACGCGCAGCACCGTCGACGTCCCGGTCCTCGTGGCCGGCGCGTACCGCGAGCACGACGTCGACGCGGACCATCCCCTCGACGCCGCGCTCGCCGCGATGCGCACGGAGACCGAGTGCACCGTGCTGCGCCTGGGCGGCATCGACGTGACCGCGATGACCGACCTGCTCGGCGCGATCGCCGGTGCCCGACCGTCCAACGACCTCGCCGCCGCGATCACCGCCGAGACCGGCGGCAACCCGTTCTTCGCCCGCGAGATCGCGCGGCACCTCGGCGAGACGGGTGCGGTGACGGCCGGCGCCGACGGCCGGCTCCGCGCGGACCTGGCCGGCACCGGCACGCCGGACGGCGCCCGCCAGGTCGTCGCGCGGCGGCGTCGGCGGCTGTCGGCCGCGGCGAACCGTCTGCTCGACACGGCCGCGGCGATCGAGGGCCCGTTCCCCTGGGAGCCCGTCCGCTCCGTCGCGGGCGTGGCCGCCGACGAGGCACTCACGGCTCTCGACGAGGTGCTCGCGGCCGGTCTGGTCGTGGTCGGCACGGAACCCGACCGGTACGACTTCACCCACGCCCTGATCCGGCACGCGGTCTACGAGGCGCTCAACCCTTCGCGGCGGCTCCGGCTCCACCGGGCCCTCGGCGAGGCGATGGTGGAGGCGCGGGGCGCCGGACTCGGACCTGGCGTCGGAGCCGGCGCCGGGGCCGGCGCCGCCGAGGTCGCCGTGCAGTTCCACCGCGCCGTCCCGCTCGCCGGCGTCGACGCCGGGGTGGCGCCGGCGCTGGAGGCGGCGGAGCAGGCGCGCTGCGCCGGCGCCCACGACGAGCAGGCGGCCTTCCTGCGCATCGCCCTCGAGCTCCTGCCCGCCGGCGACGGGCGCCGGGCGGCGCTCGCGGTGCAGCGGGCCGTGGCACTCGCGTGGTCGCTGCGGTTCGACGACGCAGTGGCGGTCGCCCGGGAGGTCCTGGCCGGCGAGCAGGCCGATCCGTGCTGGCGCGTGACGGCGGCCGCGGACGTCGCCACGGTCCTGGCCACCGCCGGCAGCAACCGCCACGCCTGGGCGCTCGCGCCCATCGGCCTGCGTGCGGCGGGGGAGGACGCCGACCCCGGCAGCCGGGCCGCGCTCACCGTGCTCGACCTGGACCGCCGCGAGGCCGACGACCCCGCGCACCCCGGCATGCCCCTCGACCTGCCGGGCCGTCGCGCGGCGCTGGAGGTCCTGCACCGGTCCGGCCGGCTCGCCGGGCGCGGCGACCTCGCCCGCTATGCCGTGGCCGCGATCTACGGGCGACGCGAGCGGATCCCGGCCGAGGCCGCCGACGACCCGTCGGTGGCGACGTACCTGGTCGGCGACTACGTGACGGGGGCGGCGCGGTTCGCCGAGGAAGCCGACGCGGCGCAGGCGCGGGGCCAGCTGGCCTGGGAGGTGTACTGCCGATCGAGCGCCGGGCGGGCCCTGGTGGCGCTCGGCGAGTTCGCGGAGGCCGCCCGCGAGATCGCGCGGTCGGCGTCGCTCGTCGACCGCCTCCCCGGCCTCGGCCTCGGCTGGCAGCTGCTCCACCACCAGGGCGCCGAGGACGCGCTGACCATGGCCCGCGACACGGGCTGGGCGGAACGGCTCGCCGCGTTCCGTCCGTGGATGGAGCCCGGACCGGAACGTCACTGGGGCAGCGCGGCGATCGACGGGATCGGCGCGCGGATCCACGCCCGGCGGGGCGACGGACCGGCCGCCAGCCGGCTGCTGTCGAAGCCGGTGCACGCGCTGCAGCGGGCCCCGGCCTGGGCACCGAACTACGGGCGGACCGCCTGCGAGCTGGCCGAGACGTTGTGGTTGCTCGATCGTCGCGACCACCTCGCGATCGTCGAGGCGGCGCTGCGGGACAAGGCGCTGCCCGCCGACTTCCGGTTCCCGATGACCGACGCCCGGCTGGCGCTCGCCCGTCTGTGCGCGCTCGACGGCCGACCGCAGGAAGCGGGCCAGTGGTTCGCCGAGGCCCGCCGCGTACTGGAGGACCAGGGTGCCCGGCCGCTCCGCGCCGTCGTCGACCACGACGAGGCGCTCATGCACCACCGTCGCGGAGACCGGGCTGCGGCTCGTCCGTTCGCCCATGCGGCGCGGGTCGCGTTCGCCGAGCTCGGGATGCCGGGCTGGTCCCACCGGCTGGGGGCCATCTCCGGCTGATCCTCGTGCGACCGCACTGCGACCGGCGTGCGACCGGTCCTCCGCAGGCTGACGGCCGACATGCCCCGTCCCGAGGAGGAGCCATGAAGGCCGTCCGCCTGCACGCCTACGACGAGCGTCCACGCCTCGATGAGGTCCCCGAGCCGACCGCGACCGGCTCCCACGACGTCGTCGTGCGCGTCGGCGGGGCGGGGGTGTGCCGCACCGACCTGCACATCGGCCAGGGCTGGTTCGCGCCGCTCGTGCCGGTGGAGCTGCCCTTCACCCTCGGGCACGAGAACAGCGGCTGGGTGCACGAGGTCGGCGCCGCGGTCGAGAACGTCGGCGTCGGCGACCCCGTCATCTGCTACCCCCAGCAGAGCTGCGGTCGCTGTGCCGCCTGCCGCATCGGCGACGACATGCGCTGCGAGCGTGGCCTCGACTTCACCGGCCTCAACCGCGACGGCGGCTTCGCCGAGCTCCTGCGCACGACCGACCGCGGTGTCCTCCCGCTCGGCCCCGCCCTCGACCCGGTCGACGTCGCCCCGCACGCCGACGCCGGGCTGACCGTCATGCACGTCGTGCGCAAGGCCGTCCCGCTGCTCGGGGCCGGGACGCGGGTCGTCGTGCAGGGCGTCGGCGGGCTCGGGCACATCGCCGTCCAGTGTCTGCGCGCCTACACCCCCGCCGAGGTGGTCGCCGTCGATCCCGACCCGGAGGCGCTCAAGCTCGCGACCGACTGCGGGGCGCACCACGTCGTGGGCGACCAGCCGGTGGAGGAGGTGCAGCGCCTCACCGGCGGCGCGGGTGCCGAGGCGGTGCTCGACTTCGTCGGCGAGGGCGACGCGGTTGCCACGGCGCTCGCGATGGTGCGTCCGCGCGGGACGTACTTCGCCGTCGGCTACGGAGGCACCCTCACCGTCCCGACGCTGCACCTCGTGCTGCCGGAGATCAGCGTCGTGGGCAACGCCGTCGGCACGCACGACGACCTGCGGGAGCTGATGGCCCTGGCGGCGGGCGGAGGCGTCGAGGTGCGGACCCGCACCTATCCGCTGGAGGCGTTCGCCGACGCCCTCGACGACCTCGAGCAC
This sequence comes from Actinomycetospora sp. NBRC 106375, assembly GCF_030269665.1. GTDB lineage: Bacteria > Actinomycetota > Actinomycetes > Mycobacteriales > Pseudonocardiaceae > Actinomycetospora. The sequence continues at coordinate 13,420 of NZ_BSTS01000038.1, read as the reverse complement.
GGCCGGACGCACGGCCGCGCGGTCCTCGTGCCCTGAGAGAGGAGACGAACCATGACGCACGTCCTGCCCCTGACCGTGGTGCGGCCCGATGAGGGTCGACGCGGCGACCTCGGCCCGATCGGGGTCGACGTCAAGCTGAGCGGCCGTCACAGCGGTGGCGCGCTCGCGATGGTGGAGCACCCGTTCCCGGTCGGCGCCCTCGTGCCGCCTCACCGGCCCACGCGCGAGGACGAGTACTCGATCGTCGTCGAGGGCGAGATCGGCTTCCGCTCCGAGGACCGGGAGGTCGTTCTCGGCCCCTGCGGCTACATCGTCAAACCGCGGGGCGAGATGCACACCATGTGGAACGCCGCCGACCGGCAGGCCCGCATGATCGAGGTCATCTCCCCGGCCGGGTTCGAGGGATTCTTCGGTGAGCTCGCGGACCTCGTGAACAGCGGTGATCCGGAGCCCGCCGCGCTGGCCGACCTCGCCGGGCGCTACGGCGTCGAGTTCGGCGCGCCGGAGTGGCTCGCCGACGTCGTCGCCCGCTACGGCCTCACGCCACCGGGGTGACGGTCTCGGAGCCCGGTCTGGCTCCGGCCCGGCGACGAGGGGAGGTCGGGGCGGACGCGGGCGCCGGGCCCCGAGATCACGGGCGCGTCATCCACCGCGAGGGCGTGCCCGCGGTGCACGAAGTGCTCCTGATCAAGCTGAGCACCACGACACACGACGCTGGTGACACTCAGGAAAGAACCGCTGATCGACACCTTCACCGATCGAACTGGAGAGCGCGGCGATCACGGCTCAGGAGACGGCCTCGGGCGCCGTCGGCGACCCGGCGACCTCTCGTTCGCGCAGCACCGTCTTCTGCACCTTGCCCGTCGCGTTGCGCGGCAGCGCGTCGACGAGCGTGAGGCGGCGGGGGCGCTTGTAGCGGGCGAGCTGGGAGCGGCAGTGCTCGTCGAGGGCGTCGAGGGTCGGGGGATCGGCCGGGTCCTTCGGGACGACCACCGCGAGCGGGGTCTCGCCCCACCGGTCGTCGGGGACGCCGATGAGCGCCACGTCGGCGACCTGCGGGTGGCCGGCCAGCACGTTCTCGACCTCGGCGCAGTAGATGTTCTCGCCGCCGGAGATGATCATGTCCTTCTTGCGGTCGACGACGTAGTAGTAGCCGTCGGGGTCCTGCCGCACGAGGTCGCCCGAGTGGAACCACCCGCCGCGGAACGCCTCGGCGGTCTCCTCGGGCTTGTTCCAGTAGCCCGACATCACCAGCGGCCCGCGGTAGACGATCTCCCCGACCTCCCCGGGTGCGACGTCCTCCATCGCGTCGTCGACGACGCGGACCTCGACGTTGATCATCGGTGTACCGACGGAGCCGAGCTTGCGGACCGCGTCCTCACCGCGCAGCGTCGTGGTGACCGGGCTGCACTCGGTCTGGCCGAACGAGGTGACGATCTCGGCGTCCGGGAACGTCGCGATCATGGTCCGCAACAGCGTGGTCGACGCGGGTGCCGCGCCCCACGAGCCCTTGCGCAGCGCCGAGAGGTCGCGCTCGGCCACGCCCGGCCGGGCACAGAGCGCCGCCCACTGGGCGGGGACGAAGAAGCACGCCGTGACGCGCTCCCGTTCCAGGATCGCCAGCGTCTCGTCGGGATCGAACCCGCCCGAGGCCGGGATGATCGTGGTGCCGCCCGCGAGCAGCGACGGCAGGAAGCCCGCCAGCCCGGCGATGTGGAACAGGGGCGTGCCGGCCATCCAGACGCTCGGGCCGCCCGGGCCGCCGAGGTGCATCGTCGACGAGAACGCGTGCAGGTAGAGGTTCCGGTGGGTCAGCATCGCGCCCTTCGGGGCGCCCGTGGTCCCCGAGGTGTACATGATGAACGCGGTGGCGTCGTCGGCGATCGCGAGCTCGTGGTAGGTCGGGTCCGCGGCGTCGAGGACCTCCTCGAGGTCGCCGCCGATGGTGATCACGCGGCGCAGGCCGGGGACGTCGGCCCGGGCCGCGCGCACGACGTCGGCGGTGGCGGTGTCGGCGACCACCGCGACCGCGCCCGAGTCGTTCAGCGTGTACGCGACCTCCCCGGCGACGAGCCGGAAGTTGACCGGTACGCAGATCGCGCCCGCCCGCAGGACCGCGATGTACGACTCGAGCAGCGCGACACCGTTGAGGCCGATCACCGCGACCCGGTCGCCCGGCGCGACACCGTCGGCCAGCAGGGTGTTCGCGAGGCGGGTGATCCGGTCGTCGGCCTGCGCGTAGGTCCGCCGCTCCCTGGTCGCGGCGTCGACGAACCCCACCGCGTCCGGGGTGACCCGCGACCAACGGGCCAGGATGTCGCTCAGGGTCATGCCCCGGCCGGTGATCGAGCCCGTGATCGTCATTGCGTCAGCCCCTGCCCGGTCGCCGATCGCCCTCATTGCCGTCCGGCCATCCTCTCCGTTCGGCCGCGGACGTGTCACCCTGTCGCCCGAACGTCGCCATCGGAGCCTGCGAGTGGGTGCCTGCCATGACCGATCAGACCGTCGAGCATTACGAGCGCGTCGCCGGCAGCTACAACGAGCACTGGACCTACGACCCGGACTACGTGCGCCGGTTCGCCGCGGCCATGGCCGACGCGCTGCGGTTGACCAGCTCGGACGCGATCGCCGACGTCGGGTGCGGCACCGGCCTCTACACCCGCCGGCTCTGCGAGTACGTCGAGCCGGCGCGCCCGGTGCTGTGCGTCGACCCCGTGCCGGCGATGCTCGACCAGCTCCCGGCGTCGCCGCGCCTGCGTCCGGTGGTCGGCCGTGCCGAGGACCTCGCGTCGGGGGAGGTCGCGATCCCCGACGGCACACCGCTCGACGCGGTCATCCTCAAGGAGTCGATCCACCACGTCGCGGACCGCGCGACGACGCTCGCCGGCCTCGGCGGGCTGCTCTCGCGCCACGGCCGGCTGTTGATCGTGATGCTCCCGCAGAGCATCCACCACCCGCTTTTCCGCGCGGCGCACGAGCGGTTCGAGCAGCTCCAGCCGGCTCCTGCCGAGATCGTCGAGGAGATCGGGGCCGTCGGCCTGCGGGCGTCGGTGAGCTACCGGACCTTCCACGCCGCGATCGACCGGGACCGCTACGTCCGGATGCTCGAGTCCCGGTACATGTCGGTGCTCTCCGAGTTCTCCGACGACGAGCTGCGCGAGGGCATCGAGCAGTTCCGCCACGCGTACCGCAACGACCCGGTCCTGCGGTTCGAGGACCAGTTCGCCTTCGTGACGGGATGGGTGCGGCCGGGCTGAGCGGGCTGAGCCGCCACGGCCGGGGACCGCCGGCGGCCGAACCGCGGCGGTCGTTCGGCGGCTCGCCCACCGGGCACGCCCGCGTCACCATCCGGTCATGCCCCCGGAGGCGCCCGGACTCGCCGTGATGCGGCTGCTGTACGGCTCGGTGACCGCGCAGCTGGTGTCCGTCGTCGCCGAGCTCGGGGTCGCGGACCTCTGCGCGGGCGGACCGCGCGAGGTCGGCGACCTCGCCGTCGCGACCGGCGTCGACCCCGGCGCGCTCCACCGCGTCCTGCGCGCCCTGGCGTCCGCCGGGGTGTTCACCGAGGTGGCGCCGCGATGCTTCGGGCTCACCGACCTCGCCGGGACGCTGCGCACCGACGTCCCGGGGTCGATGCGCGACCACGCCCGCAACTGGGGGTCGCCGGAGTACCGGCAGACGTTCGGCGACCTCGCGTACTCGGTGCGCACGGGCGAGCCGTCGTTCGATGTCCACCACGGCACCGACTGGTGGACCTACCTCGCGACGCGCCCCGACCGGGCCGCCGGCTTCGACCGCGCGATGGGCGGCCGCGCCCGTCACCTCGTCGCCGCTGCCCTGGACGCGGTCGACCTCGCCGGGGTGCGCCGTCTCGTCGATGTGGGTGGCGGGCGGGGCGAGCTGGTCGCCGCGGTCCTGGACCGCCACCCCGGCATCCGGGCGGTGGTGCTCGACCGGCCGGAGGTCGTCGCGGGGGCCGCCGCGCTGCTCGGCGATCGCGCCGAGGTCGTCGCCGGCGACTTCTTCCGTGCGGTCCCATCCGGGGCGGACCGCTACGTGCTCTCCAGCGTCCTGCACGACTGGGAGGACGACGACGCCGTCGCGATCCTGCGGGTCGTGCGCGAGGCGATGGCGCCCGAGGCGCAGGTGCTCGTCCTGGAGACGGTGCTGCCCGAGGGCGACGAGCCGCACGTCGGCAAGATGCTCGACGTCCTCATGCTCGCGCTCGTCGGTGGCCGGGAGCGCACGGAGCGGGAGTACGCGCAGCTCGTCGCCCGCGCCGGGCTGCGGCATGTACGGACCGTGTCGACCGCGGCACCGGTGAGTGTGCTCGTGGCCGACGCCCGGGGGTGACGCCTCACCTCCTCGCGACGCTCGTGTCGTCCGAACGCCGGTACCGCTCGCCGAGCATGCGGGGAAACCGTCGGTGGCGTGCAGCCGAGCGTGCATGATGGCTGCGCCAGCGTCGTCAACACCGGGTGCCACGGAGTGCGAGAAGTCCCAGAGGGCCGACACCGCCGGATCGAGTCCGGCGGGCTGGTCCACCCTGCGCTGTTCTACGGCGACGACGCCGCGTACGTGGCGGGCACGGTCCCGTTCCTGCGCGAGGGGATCGCGGCGGGGAGCCCGGTGATGATGGCGGCGCCGCCGAGCCGGCTGGACCTCGTCCGCGACGGGCTCGGCCCGGATGCCGCCGACGTCGTCTTCCACGACATGACGGTCGCGGGCCGCAACCCCGGGCGGATCATTGCGGGCGTCCTGCGGGCCTTCGCCGACGAGCACGCCGACCACGACGAGGTCCGCATCATCGGCGAGCCCATCTGGGCGGGACGCGGCCAGGACGAGTACGCGGCCGCCGCCCAGCACGAGGCGCTCATCAACGTCGCCCTGGCCGACCGCCCGGTCGCGGTCCTCTGCCCGTACGACACGGGCGCGCTCGACCCGACCTGGATCGCCGACGCCGCGCGCACCCACCCCGTCGTGATCGAGAACGGCACGACGTCGACGAGCGAGCACTACGCGGACCCCGCCGAGCTCGCGCACTGGTTCAGCGGCCCCCTGGGCGAGCCGGTGGAGCTCGGCGAGACGCTCGTCTTCGACGCCCCGACCGGGCCCCGGGTGGTGCGCACGGCCGTCGCCGAGCACGCAGTGCGGGCCGGTCTGGACCAGGCTCGGGCCGGTGACCTGGCGCTGGCGGCCTACGAGGTCGCGGTCAACACCGTCCTGCACACCGGCCGTCCGGGCCTGCTCGCGCTGTGGACGCGGGAGAGGTCCGCCGCCGTCGTCTGCGAGATCCAGGACAGCGGGTGGATCGCCGACCCGCTCGTCGGCCGGCACGGCTGCGGTCCCGCCGACGGGCGGGGGTACGGCCTGCACCTCGCCCACCAGCTCTGCGACCTCGTCCAGGTGCACAGCGACCCGGATCTCGGCACGACGGTCCGGATGACGGTGGACCTGCCGCGCTGACGCGCCCTCCGGTAGGAACGACCCGTGAGCAGGATCAACGACGTCGGCGGGATGGTCGGGTTCCCGGCGATCGTCGAGGAGCCCGACGAGCCCGCCTTCCACGCCGACTGGGAGGCGCACGTCGTCGCGCTGAACGGGGCGATGCTGCGCCGCGGTGTCTACAACCTCGACGAGTTCCGCGACGCGATCGAGCGTATCCCGCCGGAGGAGTACCTCGCCGCCTCGTACTACGAGAAGTGGTTCCGGGCGATCACGACGCTGCTCGCCGAGAAGGGGATCGCGACGCCCGAGGAGCTCGCCGGTGCCTGACCGCTTCGTCGCGGGCGACCGCGTCCGCACCCGCATCGCCGATCCGCCCGGCCACACCCGGCTGCCCCGCTACGCGCGCGGAGCCCGGGGCGAGATCGTCGCCACGGCCGGGCACCACCCCCTCGCCGACGAGCGCGCCCGCGGGCTCGGGTCGGCGCCGCGGGCCGTCTACCACGTGCGGTTCCCGGCGAGCGAGCTGTTCGGCGACGGGGAGCACGCCGTCGTGGTCGAGCTCTGGGAGGACTACCTCGAACCCGACGGGAGCAGGTCATGAGCGGCGAGCACGCCAGCAGCCCGGTCGCGGCGCAGGTGCGCCACGTCGAGGCCCTGCTCGAGGAGCGCGGGTGGCTCGCGCCCGGGGAGGTCGACGAGCGCATCGACGCCTTCGCCGCCGGCGGCTCGCCGGCGCACGGTGCGGCGATCGTCGCGCGGGCCTGGACGGACCCGGGCTACCGGGAGCGGCTGCTGGCCGACGGGAACGCCGCGATCGCCGAGCTCGGGTACTCGATGGGCGGCGCGCTGCAGGAGCAGAAGCTCACGGTGATGGCGAACGGCCCGGACGAGCACCACGTCGTCGTCTGCACGCTCTGCTCCTGCTACCCGATCGCCCTGCTCGGGCCGTCGCCGGGCTGGTACAAGAGCGAGGCGTACCGCTCGCGGGTGGTCCGCGATCCGCGCGGGGTGCTGCGCGAGTTCGGCGTCGAGCTGCCCGCCACGACCCGGATCACCGTGTGGGACGCGAGCGCGGAGTCGCGCTACCTCGTGCTGCCGCGTCGGCCCGACGGCACGGACGGACTCGGCGAGGAGGAGCTCGCCGGCCTCGTGACGCGCAAGGGGCTGATCGGGACCGCGCTGGTCTGAGGGTGCTGCCCGGCGTGACCCTCGCCCGGAACGGCCCCGTCCGTCCGGTACTCCGTTAGCGTTGCTCAACGATGACGGAGCAGTCGGCGCTGAGGGTCGGGTCCGGCGCCGTCGCGATCACGACCGCGACGGTGCTGCCGGTGTTCCTGCTCGGCGCGCTGTCGGTGCAGATCGGCGACGAGCTCGGGTTCGACCCGGCGGCGCTGGGGCTCGTCGTCTCCGCGTACTTCGGGGTCTCGGCGCTGGTGTCGCTGCCGGTCGGGAAGCTCGTCGAACGTCTCGGCTCGCGCCGCACGAGCCGGATCGCCCTGGTCGGCGCCGCGATCGCCATGCTGCTCACCGCCTGGCTCGCCCGCAGCTACGCGGCCGTCGTCGCGATCGTCCTGCTCGGGGCGTGGACGAACGTCATGGGCCAGCTCAGCACGAACCTCACCCTCGCCCGCGCGATGCCGCCGGCGCGGCTCGGGCTGTCGTTCGGGGTCAAGCAGGCGTGCGTGCCCCTCGCGACGCTGCTCGCGGGCCTCGCCGTTCCTGCGGTGGGACTGACGATCGGCTGGCGCTGGGCCTACGTGATCGCGGCCGGGATCGCCCTGGCGGCCCTCGTCGCCGCACCCCGCGGGGCCGGCCCGGAGGAACGCTCGGGCGACCGCGCCGCCGACCGCGCGACGGCGGCCCTCGCGGTGATCGGTGCCGCGGCGGGGCTCGGCGCCGCGAGCTCGACCGGCCTGAGCATCTTCCTGGTGGCCTCGGCGGTCGACGGCGGCGTCGCGCCGGGGACCGCCGGCCTCGTGCTGACGCTCGGCAGCGTCGTCGCGGTGGTCATGCGGATGGTGCACGGGTGGCTCGCCGACCGACGCGCCGGCGGGCACGTCGCCGTGGTCGCCGGCTGCCTGCTGTTCGGTGCAGCCGGGGTCGTGCTGCTCGCGGTGCCGGGGTCGGTCGCGCTGGTCGTGGGCACCGTCCTCGGGTTCGGGCTCGGGTGGTCCTGGCCCGGCCTGCTGCAGTTCGCCGTGGTGCGCCTCAACCCGACCGCCCCGGCCGCCGCGACCGCGATCGTGCAGGTCGGCGTGTACGCGGGCGGGTGCCTCGGGCCGGTCGGCTTCGGGCTGCTGGCCACCGGGATGTCGTTCGCGACGGCGTGGGTCGTCGCGGCGGTCGCGATGCTCGTGGCCGGGGCAGGGGTCCTGGTCGGGCGGCGGATGCTCCTACGCCACCCCGCCGCGGCGGCGAGCCGCGCCGTCCGGCGCGAGGTGCCGGCGTCGTCCTGACGGGGCCGACCGGGCATCAGGGGCGAGCCGTGCCGTGGACGCGCGCGGCGCGGCGGGCGTACACGCGGGGAGCGAGGCGGGGTACGAGCGCGCGGACGGGCGCCGGGGCGTCGGCGAGCATCCCGGCGAGGACCTCGGGGTCGCCCTCGTAGGCGAACATCCCGAACACCAGCAGCATCGCGCTCGCCGGCACCGCGGCGGCGCCGGCCTCGCCGACGGCGCGCCACTGCGCCTCGGTGAGGTGGGCGGCCGCGAGGGGCAGCAGGGTGCGCTCCTCGGTGTCGAGGTGCTCGGCGAGCAGCCGGTGCAGCTCCCGCAGGGCCTCGACCAGAGCGTCACGGGCGTCGAGTTCGGCCCGCTCGACCCAGGCGCGCCGCGCGTCGGCGACGCTGCCGAGCGCTGCGTCGAGCCCCTCGTGCTGGGCCTCGGCCTCGGCGAGCAGGACGCCCGAGCGAGCCGGAGCCTGTGCGCGCAGCGGGGGCCAGAGGAGCTCGTCCTCCCCGGCGTGATGGTGGTGGAGCAGGTCGCAGAGCAGGCCGAGGTGCCGGTCGACGCGGACGGCCGCGCGCCGGGCCCCGGCCGGGACCCGGCCGACGGCAGCGGGCGCGAGGCGGAACTCCCGCAGCAGGGCGGTGTGGACGACGACCATGTCTCGGACGTCCACGACCGGACGCTCAGCGGGCACCCAGCGCGCCCGGGTGTGGTCCCACCAGCAGTGGTCGGTGTCGGCGATGTACTCAGCGTTGTTCATGGGGGAGAGCGTGCTGAGCTGAGCGGGGTGCCCACATCCCAGAAACCTGGGGACTGTCACGCTGGGTATTCCATCGCGGGGCGGCGGCGCTCACGATGAGTGCATGGCTCCCCCGCAGCGCTCCCTGGCCGACCGGCTCGGGGTCGCGATGGGCGCAGCGCCCGACCTGCCGGCGCTCGCCCAGGCGGTCTACCGGACGGTGGCCCGTCACGTCCCCTTCGACTTCGCGTGCTTCGCCGCCACCGACCCGGCCACCGGGCTGGTCACCTGGGCGTCCAAGACGCGGGACCTCGGCGTCGGCGACGAGGAGTGGGCCGCGCTCGAGTACGGGCCGCCGGACGTCAACTCGTTCGCCGAGATCGCCACCCGGCGGCCGCCGGTCGGCGTGCTCTCGCTCGACACCGACGGCCGCCCCGAGCTCTGCCGGCGCCACCGCGAGTTCCTCGCCCCGCGCTTCGGCTTCACCGACGAGCTGCGGGTGGTGTTCCTGGGACGCGGGGCCCCGTGGGCGGCGATGGCGCTCTCCCGGGGCCGGGACGAGCCGCCGTTCGCCCGGGCCGAGGCCGAGGCGCTGGGCGCGGTGGGCGAGCTCGTCGCCGAGGCGGTCCAGCGGCGACTGTTCGCGCTCGGGGGTCCGCCGGACGGGCCGGGCGCCGACGCGGCGGGTCCGGCGGTGCTGATCGTCGACGGCGGGAACCGGGTCACGCACGTGACGCCTGCCGCCCGCGCCGCGATCGACGAGCTCGGCGGATGGGACCACGGGGCGCTGCCGGCCAACCTGCTCGCGGTCGTCGCCGCCACCCGGACCGGCGGCGAGCACACCGAGACGCAAGCGCAGGCCGGCTCCGGGCGGTGGCTGAGCCTGCGCGCCGCCGCACTCGCGGGGCCACCGGACAGCAGCGACGTCGTCGTCACCGTCGAGCCGACCTCGCGCGCAGCGCTGAGCCGGCTCGCCCTGGCCGCGCACGGCCTGACCGCCCGCGAGGAGGACGTCGCCCTCCTGGTGCTGCAGGGGGCGAGCACGCAGGCGATCGCCTCGACGCTGCACCTGTCACCGCACACCGTGCAGGATCACCTCAAGGTCGTCTTCACCAAGCTCGGCGTCAGCAGCCGCCGGGAGATGACGGCGCGGCTCGTGCTCGCCTGACGTCACCCGCGCTCGTGGGGCGCCAGGACGCTCGTGAGAGCGTCGCGCAGGGCGACGAGCTCCTCGGGTCGGACGTGGTCGGCGAAGTGGCGGCGGATCGCCCCGAGGTAGACCGGTGCCGCGCGCCGCAGTGCCGCCCGGCCGTCGTCGGTCATCACGGCGAAGAAGGAGCGCCGGTCCTGTGGGTCGGGGTCGCGGCGGACGAGGCCGTCGGCCGCCATGTCGTCGACCAGCCGGCTGATCCGCGAGCGGGACAGGACGACCCGGGCGCCGAGCTCCTGCATCCGTAGCCGGCGCTCCGGCGCCGCGTTCAGCTCGAGCAGGATGTCGTACCAGCTCAGCGGCACCCCGGCGCCGCGCTCCACCTCGCGCCCGATCACGGGGACCAGCGCGGCGTGGGCGCGCAGGACCAGCGACCAGGCCTGCACACCGGGGTCGTCGGGGTCGGGGGACGGCCGCAGATCACTCTCGGTCGAGGCGCTCACGTCGGCAGCGTACTTGACGCGTGCGCACGCACATAGTTCTATTGCGTGCAGACGCACATAAATGCGTGGAGACGCCGAGGAGGAGCCATGACCCACCTGCTGCACCTGTCCGCCAGCCCCCGCGGAGCCGCGAGCGAGTCGCTCGCCATCGCCGAAACATTCGTCGACACCTACACGGAGCGGCACCCCGAGGACACCGTGGACACCTGGGACCTGTGGGACGGGACGCTGCCGGCGTTCGGTCCGGCCGCGGTCGGGGCGAAGATGGCGGTGTTCGCCGGCGCGGACCCGCAGGGGGAGGAAGCCGCGGCCTGGCGCGCCGCGCGTGCGGCGTTCGACCGCTTCGACGCCGCCGATCGCCTCCTGTTCAGCGTCCCGATGTGGAACGGCGGCATCCCGTACGTCCTCAAGCAGTTCATCGACGTCGTCTCGCAGCCCGGCATGGTCTTCGGGGTCGATCCCGTCGAGGGCTACACCCACCTGTTCGCCGGCCGGGGCAAGCGGGCCGCCGTCGTCTACACGAGCGCCGTCTGGGGCCCGGCCCTCGGGCCGGAGTTCGGGACCGACTTCCAGTCGCCCTACCTCGAGGACTGGCTGACCTGGACCGGCATCACCGACATCAGCGAGATCCGCTTCCACCCGACGCTGACCGGCGACGCCGCCGAGGTCCGCGCCAAGGCCCACGCCGTCGCCCGCGACGTCGCGGCGACCTTCTGAGGAGGCACTGCCCTCCGGCGGGCCCCCTGACCTGCCGTACTGTGTACGGTGCAAGTGACCACAGGAGGGCATCGTGCGCCACGGCTTCGCGGACACCCGCTTCGGGCAGGTGCACTACGTCGAGGACGGCGCGGGGGAGCCGGTGCTGCTCCTGCACCAGACGCCGCGCTCGTGGGACGAGTACCGCGACGTCCTGCCGCTGGTCGGGCGGTCGGCACGGGCGATCGCGATGGACACGCCCGGGTTCGGGATGTCCGCGCGTCCCGCCGAGCCGTGGAGCATCGAGCTCTTCGCCCGCGGCGCCGTCGATCTCTGCGACGCCCTCGGGCTCGACCGCGTGACGCTCGTCGGTCACCACACCGGCGCGGTGATCGCCAGCGAGGTCGCCGCGAGCGTGCCGGACCGGGTCGCCGGGCTGGTGGTCTCGGGCATGCCGTTCGTCGATGCGGCCCGGCGGGAGCGGGTGGCGAGCGGCCGGCCGCCGATCGACGCGGTGACCCGCCGCGACGACGGCGCGCACCTGCGCGCGCTGTGGGACAACCGCGCGCCGTACTACCCCGCCGACCGCCCGGACCTGCTGGAGCGGCTGGTGCGGGACGCCCTCGGTGTGATCGACCGCGTCGAGGAGGGCCACGAGGCGGTCAACCGCTACCGCATGGAGGACCGCATCGGCGCCGTCACCGCGCCCACCCTCGTGCTGTGCGGCGAGCTCGACACGTTCTCGCTGCCCGACGTCGACGCGATCCTCGACGCGATCCCCGGGGCGGTGGCGGAGACGCTGCCCGGCACGGGCGTGCCGTCGGTCGACCACCGGCCCGAGCTGTTCGCGGACGCCGTCCTGCGCTTCCTCCGGCGCGTGCCGGCCGGCTGACGGTCAGGCGGCGCCCCGCCCGTGGTCGGGGCCGGGCGGCTCGTCCGCCGGCGTGACCTCGGCCCCCGAGGCGGCCACGAGGACCGGCGCGGCGTCCAGGTCGGGGAGCTCGAGGGTGCGACGGAGCTCGGCGAGCTGGGTGGTGACGCGGCGGCGGTGCTCGTCGAACGCACTGGCCGCGGCCGACGCCGCGTCCAGCCGAGCGGCCGCCTCCTGCTCGACCGACCGTGCGCGGTCCTCCGCCTTCCGGCGCTGCTCGTCGGCGTCGGCGAGCGCCGCGGCGGACTCGGCGCGACGGGCGGCGAGCGCGGTGGACAGGTCCTCCTCCAGCTGACGGCGGCGGCTGTCGGCGTCGTCGTCGCGGCGCCGGCGCTCGGCGGCCGCGTCGCCCTCCAGCCGCTCGACCTCGGCCCGCGTGCGCTCGAGGAGCTCCTGCTGCTCGGCCTCGGTCTCCTCGCGGCGGCGCCCGACCTCGTCGCGCAGCTGCTCGGCGTCGCGGCGCATCGTGCGGGCCTGCTGCTCGGCGCCGGCCACGATCGCCGCCGCCTCCTCGGCGGCGTCGGCCAGGCGGGCCCGACTGCGGCGGTCGGCGTCCTCGGTCATCGCGGTCGCGCGGGCGACCGCCTCGGCCACGGTCGCCCGGGCACGCCCGCGGGCCTCGTCGGTGATCGCCTTCGCCTCGGCCGCCGCGTGCACCCGGATCTGGCCGGCCTCCTCCTGCGCGAGACGCAGCAGGTGTGTCAGCCGGGTCGAGAGCCCCTCGACCGACACCGGCGACGTCGCCATCCGGTCGACGTCGGCCTGCAGCGCCCGGATCTCCGCCCGGGCCTGTTCCTCGGCCCGCACCATCGCGTCGCGGTCGGTCGTCATGATCCGCAGGTCGGCCTGCGCGCGGTCGAGAGCCTCCTCGACCTGGGCGCGGTCGAAGCCCCGGCGCACGACGTCGAAGCCGCTGCCCCACCAGGGGATGCGGCGCGTGCCGTCGTCCCCGGCCGGGGTGCTGGTGGTGTCGTTGGCTCCTTCTCCGCGGCCCTCCACGATCCCTCCCACGCTCCCGGCCCGACGTCGTGACGACCAGCCTTGTCCTCGGCGCTGACCCGGGGTAGAGCCGATCGGAGCCACGCCGGTCACGGTCGGGGCACGCTGATCGACAGTCGGGCCGGAAGGGGACATCTGCCGTGGTGGGCGACATGCGGGCGTTCAGGGTGCGGCGGCCGGGACCGGCGGCCGACGGGCCGCTGGAGAGGGTCGTGGAGGCCGTGCCGACGCCGGGGCCGGACGACCTGCTGGTCGCCGTGCTGGCGTGCGGGGTGTGCCGGACCGACCTGCACGTCGCCGAGGGCGACCTGCCGGTCCACCGCGCCGGTGTGGTCCCCGGGCACGAGGTGGTGGGCCGGGTGGAGCGGGTGGGCGAGGACGTCACCGGGTTCGCCGAGGGCGACCGGGTCGGGGTGGCGTGGCTGCGCCACACCTGCGGCACCTGCCGGTACTGCCGGCGCGGGGACGAGAACCTCTGCCCCGCCTCGCGCTACACCGGCTGGGACG
>NZ_BSTS01000037.1 GCF_030269665.1 Actinomycetospora sp. NBRC 106375 | reverse complement strand
CAGGGCCATCAGGCCGGGCATCTCGTGCTCGGCGAGCCGGATCTCCCGGCGGCCGAAGTCGGCCTCGGCCAGGTCGGCGACGGCGAAGTCGATGCCGTTCTTCTCGGCGAACTTCTCGTTGACGGTGGTCGTCGTCATGCGCGCGCTCCTCGGTGTCCGACGTGGAGGGTCACAGGCCGGCGGCGGTGCGCAGCGCCTCGGCGCGGTCGGTGCGCTCCCACGGGAAGTCGCCGTCGGTCCGGCCGAAGTGGCCGTAGGCCGAGGTCGCCGAGTAGATCGGGCGGTGGAGGTCGAGATAGCGGCGGAAGGCGGCTGGGCGCAGGTCGAAGTGCTCGGCGACGAGCTTCTCGATGACGGGGCGGTCGATGCGCTCGGTGCCGAAGGTGTCGACGAGGACCGAGACCGGGCGAGCCACACCGATCGCGTAGGCCACCTGGACCTCGGCCCGGGCGGCGAGGCCGGCCGCGACGACGTTCTTCGCGACGTACCGGGCGGCGTAGGCGGCCGACCGGTCGACCTTCGACGGGTCCTTGCCGGAGAAGGCGCCGCCGCCGTGGCGCGCGAAGCCGCCGTAGGTGTCCACGATGATCTTGCGTCCGGTGAGGCCCGCGTCGCCCACCGGGCCGCCGATGACGAAACGACCGGTCGGGTTGATCAGCAGATCGCGCCGGAGGGCGTCGGCGTCGTAGAAGTCGCCGGGCAGCTCGTGGGTGATGACGTGGTGCCAGAGGTCCTCCCGAATCTGCTCGGTCGTGACCTCCTCCGCGTGCTGGGTGGACACCAGCACGCGCTCCACGCTGACCGGCACGTTGTCGCGGTACTGCACCGAGACCTGGGTCTTGCCGTCCGGACGAAGGTAGTCCAGCGTGCCGTCCTTGCGGACCGTGGCGAGCCGGCGGGACAGGCGGTGGGCGAGCGCGATCGGCATGGGCATCAGCTCGGGCGTCTCGTCGGTCGCGTAGCCGAACATCATGCCTTGGTCGCCCGCGCCCGCGGAGTCCAGCTCGTCCTCGGACAGGGCGCGCGCCTCGGCCGCCTTGTCCACGCCCTGAGCGATGTCGGGGGACTGCTTGTCCAGCGCGGTGAGCACGGCGCAGTTGTGGCCGTCGAAGCCGTAGCGCGCGTCGTCGTATCCGATGGCGTTGACGGTGTCGCGGACGACCTGGGTGTAGTCGACGTGACTGGACGTGGTGATCTCACCGGCGAGGACGACCATGCCGGTCGTGATCAGTGTCTCGCAGGCGACCCGGGAGGAGGCGTCGTCGGTCAGGGCCGCGTCCAGGACGGCGTCGGAGATCGCATCAGCGATCTTGTCCGGGTGTCCCTCGGTCACCGACTCGGAGGTGAACAGGTACTCGGTGGAGGCGGTCTGTGTCATAGGGATGCTCCTGGTGCCGGGGCGAGGGACGCGGTGGTCCGATCGTCGGTCGACGTCTCGGCCGACGTCTCGGTCGTCGGTGCGTCGGGAAGCGTGTCGAGAGGGGTGTCGGTGGTCGCGGGGCCCGATCGCCCGTTGCGACGGCGCCTGGTCCGGGTCGGAGGCGACTCCGAGCTCGCGAGCTTCTCGCGGACCCGCGCGGTGCCCTCGACCATCGCCCGCAGCTTGGCCGTCGCCACCGCCGTCGGCAGGTGTCGCAGGCCGCAGTCGGGGTTGATGACCAGACGCTCGGCGGGCACCAGGTCGAGCGCCCGGTGGATGCGCGCCGCGACGAGCTCGGGCGTCTCGACGGTGTGCGACTTGACGTCGATGACCCCCAGCCCGAGCGCGCGGTCCCACCCGGAGCGGGCGATCACCGGCAGGTCCTCGTCGCCCTTGCGCGCGAACTCCAGCACCAGCTGGTCGACGTGCGCGTCGAGCACGGCGGGGAACAGGAAGTCGTAGTGCCCTTCCCACAGGGGGCGGGCGTAGCGGTTGCCGTAGCAGACGTGCAGCGCCCAGGTGACGTCCCTGCCGGTCGTGCCGACGTCGCGCGTGACGATGTTGATCGCCTCGACGGCGAGGCCGACCTGCTCGGGGTAGCCGGCGAGGAACGGCTCGTCGATCTGCAGCACGTCGGCGCCCGCGTCCCGGAGCGCCCCGGCCACCCCGCCGAGCACGCGGGCGATCGCGCGCACCAGCTCCGCCGGGTCGTCGTGGACGGTGTCGCTGACGCGGTGGGCGAGCGAGAACGGGCCGGTCAGCGAGAACTTCACCGGCCGGTCGGTGCGCGCGCGGGTGAAGGCGAGGTCCGCGTCCAGGCCCAGCCCGGCGTCGTCGGGCGGGACCGGCGCGACCGGCGAGGTGCGGACCCGCGCGTCGTAGTAGTCGTAGTAGAAGTCCTTCGCGGGCTGCGGGATCGCGATGCCCGGGATGCGCGCGAGCAGGTAGTCGACGTCGTTGTCGCGACGCAGCTCGCCGTCGGTGACGATGTCGAGCCCGGTCAGCTCCTGGTCCTTGATCGCGGCGGTGACCGCGCAGTCGTGGACCCCGTCGAGCTGGGTGCGGCTCATGCGGCTGCGGAACCAGTCGGTCTTGAGGCGCTCGAGCCACTCCGGCACGGGCCAGGAGCCGACAACGGTGGTCGGGAGGAGCGAGGTCGGCATCATCAGTCCCTCACCTGCGCGGTCATCGTGACGATGTTGGTGCCGGTGCGGTGGGCGAACGGCGCGTAGCTGACGTCGAACCCGCGCCGCCGGCCGATATGGGCGAGCAGCGGACCGTTCACCCAGTTCACGACCGAGCCGTCGTACTTGCCCGGGCCGCGGAACCCGGTGCGGTAGGCGCCCACGTCCCGCGCGAAGAGGTCGTGGCACACGAGCTTGCCGAAGGGGTGGAGCAGCCCGATCGTCTCGGTGAAGCTCGCCACCGCCCCGTTGCTGACGTGCATGCGGACGTCCGCGCCGGACTCCAGCAGCGGGCGCAGCGCCTCGCCGTTGACGGTGGGCGAGAGCTCGTAGGTGTCGAGCCCGGCGAGCCCGGCGTAGCGCTCGGCGAGGCGGACCGCCGACCACGTCCGGCGCCAGAACTCGACCGCGTCCTCCGGGCTGGAGACGTGGTCCGGCCGCGCCTCGGCGAGCAGGGTCGGGCCGAGGCGCAGCAGCGCGTGGACGAGCCCGCCGAGCTGGTCGGGCCGCGCGTTCACCGACGCGGCGATCTCGGCGGCGTCCGCGGCGGGCAGGAACGCCCGCGACTCGACGAGGTAGGTGCGCCCGCCGAGCTGGGCGACCTCGTCGGTCGGCAGGTTGTCGTAGACGTTCGAGATGTAGATCAGGAAGACCCGGAACTGCAGGAACGCCAGCACCGACCGCGGCTTGCAGGCGTCCATGACGAACGAGCTGACGTGCTCGGCGTGCTCGGCGTGCTCGGCGACGGTCTCGCGGGCGAGGTCGAGGACGTGCGGCGAGTAGTCGCACATGAGGTAGTGCAGGCGCCGGTAGTACCCGCGGCCGTGCTCGACGTCGAGCTCGCGGAGCTCGTCGAGGAACACCCGGGCCTGCGCGCCGTTGCCGACGCCGATCTCGACGACGTAGAGCTCGGGCGGCAGCGCGCCGCGGTCGGCCAGGCCGTCCCAGACCGTGAAGAGCTCGCGGATGACGCCGCGGGCGGCGTCGTGGTTGCGCGCGTCGCTCTCCCCGCCCGGCAGCGCCTGCTCGTAGGCCTGGCCCGTCGCCTTCTCCCACTGCTCGAGCGCGGTCCAGTACAGGGCGTTGAAGCCCCAGATGCAGCTCTCGCGGGTCGGGCCCCAGTCCTCGAGGACGACGTCCGGCGTCTCGCGGGTCTCCAGCGCAGCGCGCGTGGTCGCCCGGAGGTCGACGCCGGCAGCGCGGCGCACGTCGACCGCGACCTCGAGGTCGTCGTCGCGCACGCCCTCGGGGAGCGGTGCGTCCGGCGTCGAGGACAGGATCGGCCGCACCTCCACGACGTCGCGGAAGTTCTGCTTGTACTGCACCCAGTCGCAGACCACGCGGACCCGCGACAGATCGGTCGCGCTCTCGCTGAGCGCATCCATCACGGGTCCCAACGAGTCGGTGACCGTCACCGGGGTCTTCCGATTGCGCAGCCGGGCGTGCGGACGGAAATCCACGAGCATGCGTGCCTCCTCGACAGCGAGCCGGCGGTGGGACTCCGATGTGGTGTTCGAGCATCCGGCGTGCCGTCGACCACCGTCATCGTCGGCGACGCCAAGAAACGGGGCCCGGAGCTTGTGTCGCGATCACAAGCACACTGCGGTCGCCGTGCCGGAGAGCCCACGCGTACGGGGCTCGCGCCAGTGGGGATGAACTGGCAATACTGTGCTGTGAATCGGGGCGACCGGTCCTGTCGGGACGTCAGGACGACGCAGGTCACAACGGTGAGGCGACCCGATTGTGGCCGGAACACAAAGGTTTGGTGCGGTGAACGTCGAGGATGCACCGGGTCGTGCTGCCGCGGCGGCGCCCGCCGAGTCCGGCGAGACGGCCGCCCTCCGGAAGATCGTGACGGTCTACGGACGGCTGTCCGCGCTCGCCACCGAACGCACCGACCTCTGCGCCGTCACCCGCCTTCTCGCCCGGACCGTCGGGTCCCGGGTGGCTGTCCTCAGCCCCACTCTGGAGGTGCTGGCCGAGGCCGGCGGGCAGGAGGGTGACGGGTCTGTGATCGAGCTGATCGGCTCGCACGCGGGCGCGCGTGGTCCGGGACCGGTGCTCGCCGCGGTGGCGCGTGCCGGCCGGGCGGTCACGCTGCCGGGTTCCTCCGACCCCGGGTCCGCGGTCATGGTGGCACCGATCACCTCCGGCGAGGACCTCACCGCCTACCTGGTCACCCTCGACCTCGGTGGTGAGGGGTTCAGCGACGACGTGCGGCTGTTGCTCACCGAGCACGCGGCGATGATCTGCGGCGTCGTCCTCGGGCGCGAGCGCGTCGTGGCGGCCGCGGCCGGGCGCGCGCGCCGGGACCTGGTGGAAGGGGTACTGCACGGCCGGGCCCGCGAGGACGGCGAGCTGCACCGGTGGGCGGGACACCTCGGGTTCACCGAGGGTCGCGTCTACCACGTTCTCGCCGCCCGGGCCCGACCGCGTTCACCGGCGACGGCGGGCCCCGGCGCGATCGCCGGGCCGGTGCTCGCGGCCCAGGCCACCATCGAGTCGTTCCTGGTCCACCACGCCCCGGACGCGATCGTCGCCGCCCGCGAGGACGAGGTCGTGGGCATCGTTCCCGGCCCGGACGCGGCCGGGGCGCTCGGCCACGTCAAGGCCCTGGCGACCCGCTGCCGGACCGCCACCGAGAGCCGCCACGCCGGGGCGCTCGCCGCGTTCGGCGTGGGTGGCCCGTGCGATCGGGCGCCGCAGATCGCCGGCTCGTACAGCCAGGCGCGGCGCGCCCTGGAGACCACGCAACGGATGACCCAGGGCGTCGGGGTGGTGGCCTTCGCGGAGCTCGGGGTCCAGCGCCTCCTGCTCAAGGTGCCCGACGTCGCCGAACTGCGGGAGTTCGCCTGCGAGGTGCTCGACGGGGTGATCGAGCACGACGCCGGCAGCGGCGAGCACCTGCGCACGCTGTCGGCCTACTTCCGGGAGAACTGCAGCCCCCGCCGGGCCGCCGCGGGTCTGCACATCCACCCCAACACCGTCAGCTACCGCATCCGGCGGATCGAGGAACTCACCGGCCTCGCGCTGGAGAACTACCACGACCGTCTGCTGGCCCAGGTCGCCGTCGAGATCCTCCTGCCTTCGAGGGAACGATGAACGCATCACTGCCCGGCGCACCGGCCGGCGTCCTGGTCTGTGACGGCGCGATGGGCACGATGCTGCACGCCGCTGGGTATCCGCTCGACCAGTCGCTGCCCCATCTCAACCTGTCCGACCCCCGGGTGGTCAGAGCGGTGCACGACAGCTACCTGCAGTCCGGGGTCGACATCGTCCAGACCAACACCTTCGGCGCGAGCCGGTTGCGCCTCGCGGAGGCAGGCCTCGCCGACGCGACCGAGCAGATCAACCGGGCGGGTGCGCAGATCGCGCGGCAGGCGGCCGTCGCGACCGGACGCACGGTCCTGGTGGCGGGGTCGGTCTCCCCGGCCGTGACGGTCCACCAGCGAGGCTCGGTCCCCGGTGGCGACCGCGTCGACGCGCTGCGCGAACAGGTCGAGGTGCTGGTCAGCGCCGACGTCGACGTGCTGATCGTGGAGACCTTCGGCTACCTCGAGGAACTCGTCGAGGCCGTGGAGGTCGCCTCCGGGTACGGCGTGCCCGTGATCGCCGAGGCGACCTTCGCCGAGGACGGCCGGACGCTCAGCGGGCACACGGTCGCCGAGGTGGCCCGGGCGATCCCGCCGCATCTCGTGGCGGCGCTCGGAGCGAACTGCACGCTCGGTCCGCAGGGCTGCCTGTCGGTGGTGCGGGAGCTGAGCCGGCACACCGAGATCCCGCTGGTCGCCCAGCCGAACGCCGGGCTGCCGCGCCGCGTCGGCCCCTCGCGGTTCGAGTACGCGATCGACTCCGAGTACCTGGTGCGCTACGTCCGCCAGCTGATCGACGCCGGTGTCGCGGTGGTCGGCGGCTGTTGCGGGACGACGCCGGCCCAGATCGGCGCGGTCGTCGAGATCGTCGGGGAGCACCGCGGGAACCGGGAGCGCCTGCTCGCGCCGTCCGGTCCTCCTCCCGGGGACCAGCCGTCGGTCCCCGGCGAGCCTGCCTTTCCGGTCGCCGCCGAGCTCGTCCCCCCGGCGCCGGGGGAGACCGCGGCCCTCGTGGACACGGCGCGGCGGCTGCGCACCGCCGGGGTCGAGACGATCGTGGTCTCGGCGTCCCGCGCGACACGGGCTCGCGGCAGCACGATCAACCTCGCGGTCCACCTCGGCGACCAGGTGGGCATCGACCCCATCGTTGCGGTCCCGACGTGGGACCGGACGATCATGGCCCTGCAGGCGGACCTGCTCGGGGCCTCCGTCCTCGGGGTGCGTCGCATCGTGTGCGAGACGGGATCGCCGCCTCCTCTCGGCGACTACCCGAGCGCGGACGGGGTCTGGGAGGTCGATGCGGTCGGGCTGATCGAGCTGCTGCGCGGGCTCAACGAGGGCCGGGACCACCACGGGGTCGGCCTCACCGCGCCGACGGCCTTCGAGATCGGGGCACGGATCAATCTCGGGCGCGACGACCTGGACGCGGCGATCGGACAGGCCGCCGCCGAGATCGCCGCCGGCGCAGGGTTCCTGCTCACCGAGCCGATCTACGAGCTCGAGGGCCTGGACCGGTTGGTGCGCGAGGTCGGCGGCGACGTGCCGGTGCTCGCGCGCCTGCGTCCGCTGACCTCCTTCGACGAGGCGGACTACCTCCGCCACGAGGTTCCCGACGTGCGGATGCCCTCGGCGACGGTGCGCGAGCTCGAGCGGGCCGGTGCCGACGGCCGGATGGTCGGGCACCGGATGGCGACCGAGCTCGCGACCGGCATCGCCGAGCACGCCCACGGTCTCGTCGTCTGCGGCACCGAGGCCTCCGACGTCGAGTTCGTCGAAGAGCTGATCGGGTTGTGCCGCCGAGTGGTCTCCTCCCGTCGGACATCCGGTCCTCCGCCCGCGGGCCGGTCGACACATGCGTGATGTTTGACGTGAACCACGTCACCCCCTACGGTCGGTCAGGCTGAGAGAGACCGGTCTGTCTCATACGGCGGTACGACGCCACGCCGACGGTCGGTCTCGGTGGCGCGCGCACCACGGGGCCAATGACGACACTGGGAGGTACGCACAGGTGACTGGATACGACCCGAAGCAGGCGACGGGCATCCCGACCGAACAGGTCGGCTCGCTGCCGCGGCCGCAGAAGCTGCAAGACGCGTTCGCTGCGTACGACCGCGGCGAGATCGGCAAGGAGCAGCTGGAGGCTGCGCAGGACGAGGCGGTCAAGAACTCCATCGCGGGGCAGGAGGCGGCGGGGTCGCCGATCGTCTCCGACGGGGAGCAGCGCTGGTCGAGCTTCGCGACCTACCCGATCACCGACACGCTGGCCGGCACCGGCCTGGCCGACAACCTCTCGGGTGAGGGCGGGCAGTTCTTCGCGATCTTCGCCGACGGCCACGGTCGGCAGCTGCCCCGGCTCACCGGCGGCCCGTTCCGCTACAAGACCTACGCGGCGGACACGCTGAAGAAGTCGGCCGGGTACACCGACAAGCCGATGAAGCAGGCGGTGATCGCGCCCTCGATGCTCTACCTGCTCTACCCCCTCGAGGGCGAGGTGCCGGGGTACCCGAAGGAGCAGTTCGAGCGCGACCTCGCCGACGAGTGCGAGCGGGACATCCGCAAGGCATTCGAGGCCGGCGCGTCACGTGTGTCGATCGACTTCACCGAGGGCCGCCTGGCGACCCGCAACGACCCCCGCAACCCCTGGACCGGGGCCGGGCTGCTCGACCGCTTCGTCGAGATCAACAACTGGGTCCTCGACCGGTTCACGCCCGAGGAGCGCGCCAACATCGGCGTCCACACCTGCCCTGGCGGGGACCGCGACTCGGTGCACTCCGCGGACGTGCCCTACAACAACCTGCTGCCCAAGATGTTCCAGATGAACGCGGGGTACTTCCTGATCCAGCTCGCCAGCGAGCGGGAGAAGGACCCCGTGTACCAGTCGATCGGGGAGAACATCCGCACCGACGCGAACGGGGTCGCCCAGACCGCTTTCGTCGGCGTCATCAATCCGCTCAATCCGCGGGTCGAGAGCCCCGAGGAAGTGCGCGATGCCCTCGTGCGGGCAGCGAACTTCATTCCGCGCGAGCAGCTCGGCGCCACCGACGACTGTGGCTTCTCGCCCTTCTCGATCGACGAGAAGCCCAGCCACGGTTCGCCGGACTTCGCCCGGGACATCGCCTTCCAGAAGATTCACAACCGCGTGGAGGGGGTGCGCGCCGCCGCCGAGAAACTCGGCGTCTGACCCACCGGCGGTCTTCTCGGGGCCCGGGCGAGGAACTCCTCGCCCGGGCAACGCGTCGTTGTCCTCCCGGTCGCTGTGGCTCGCGCACAGTCGAGTCGACGTGGCGTTGTCGCGACACACGAAGATGGTGCGCAGCGGTACACGGAAGAATCGTCATCACTCGCGTCGACGATTCAGGAGTTACCCGTGACGACAACGACGACGGCAATTTCGGGGTCCATCGCCACGGACCATCTCATGCGCTTTCCCGGGCTGTTCTCCGAGCAGCTCGTCGCCGAGCATCTCGACCGCGTCTCGCTGAGCTTCCTGGTCGACGACCTCGAGGTCCGGCGCGGCGGGGTGGGGGCCAACATCGCGTTCGGCATGGGGGTCCTCGGGCAGCGCCCGCTCCTGGTCGGGGCGGTCGGTGCCGATTTCGCCGACTACCGGCAGTGGCTCGAGGGCCACGGGGTCGACTGCCGCGGGGTCTCGGTCTCGGTGAACGCCCACACGGCCCGGTTCACCTGCACGACCGACGACGCGCAATGTCAGATCGCGTCCTTCTACCCGGGCGCGATGAGCGAGGCGCGCACGATCGCGTTGGAGCCGCTTGTGCGGACCCACGGCGTGGACCTCGTCCTGGTCGGCGCCGACGACCCGGACGCGATGGTCGCCCACACCGACGAGTGCCGCCGGCTCGGTGTGGCCTTCGCTGCCGACCCGTCCCAGCAGCTCCCGCGCCTGGATGCCGAGAAGTGTCGCGCGCTGGTCGACGGGGCGAGTTACCTGTTCACGAACGCCTACGAGTGGGAGCTGCTCGTCCGTCGCACGGGGTGGAGTCCCGAGGAGGTCCGCGACCGGGTCGGGTTGCGGATCACCACGCTCTCGGAGCAGGGCGTGGACGTCGTGGGCCGTGACGGGACGGACGTGCACGTCGACGTCGTGCCCGCGACCGTGGTCGCGGACCCCACGGGGGTGGGTGACGCGTTCCGGGCGGGTTTCCTCACCGGCATGCGCTCGCAGCTCTCGCTCGAGCGCTCGGCGCAGCTGGGCTGCCTGATCGCGACCCATGTGCTGGAGACCGTGGGGACCCAGGAATGGGCCCTCGACCCCGAGGCGGCTGCGGCGCGCGTGCGTGGTGTGTACGGCCTCGAGTCCGCGGCGGAGATCGCCCCGGTGCTGGCGTCGGGTCGGGAGACCGGGAGGGCGGAGGCGTTCCGCGGGCCGATCGGCCCGTCGCGGCAACCCACGCCCTCCTCGCTCTAGATATCGCACGTTTACGTAAGATACTGTCTCTGTCGCAGGGCTCGCCGGCTCTCGGTCATCGGAGTCTCAGTCGGCCACAGGAGGTCCCATGGGTCAGGTCGACGCCGCCGAGGTGCGGGCCACCGCCCGCCGCTTGATGGGCGGCTTCAGCGTGGAGGTGACCCCCCGCGAGACGGCGAAGCTCGCCGACGCGGTGCGGGTGCTGGCGCCGGGTGCGCCGGTGTACGTCACCTACCTGGGCAACGTCACGTTCGACCGGGTCCTCGCGGCCGCGCGGGAGGTGCGCGACGTGGGTCTGCGGCCGGTCGTGCACCTGGCCGTCCGGGCGTTCCCGGACATGGCGGCCATCGACCGCACGCTGGGCAGGCTGCTCGACGCCGGGGTGACCGACATCCTCCTGATCGCCGGGTCGATCCCCGTCCCCACGGGCCGGATCGAGAGCACGCTCCAGGTCCTGGAGTCCCCGTGCCTGCAGCGTCGCGAGTTCGCGAGCATCGGAGTGGCCGGCCATCCCGAGGGCAACCCCGGCGTGGACCAGGCGACCGTCGACCACGCGCTCGCCCGCAAGAACAAGGTCGCGGCCGAGTTCGGCCTGCCGCTGCACGTCGTGACCCAGTTCTGCTTCTCCGCCGAGCCCATCGTCGGGTGGGAGCGGCGCACGCGGGACGCCGGCAACAACCTTCCCGTGCACGTCGGTCTCCCCGGCCTGACCTCCCCGGCGAAGTTGCTCAAGTTCGGGTTGTCCTGCGGGATCGGCCCGTCCCTGGCGGTGCTGCGCAAGCAGAGCGGGAACGTGTTCAAGCTGGCCACCCAGGTCTACCGGCCCGCCGACACCGTCGCGGACCTCGCCCGGGCTGTCGCCGCGGATCCGGAGAGCCTGATCTCGGCCGTGCACTACTTCCCGTTCGGCGCCGTGGTCCCGACGGCGACCTGGGCCACCGCGATCAGCGACGGACGGTTCGAGATCGACGCCCGCGGCGCGCTGGTGACCGCGGAGGACTGAGCGTCCACGACCGGACACCGCCGGGACCGGCGACACACACGAGACAGGAGAGCCGATGGAACGGCACGAGATCACGCTCGGCGACGTGACGATCGGGGGACCGCTGGGGTCGCGCACCGGACTGCTGGTGGGCTCGATCTTCTACGACAACCACTCGATCGTCGCCGACGCGTTCTCGGGGGAGTTCGACCGCGACCGGGCCGGCGCGCTGATCCAGAGGGCGGACAAGGCGGCCGCGGCCCACGGCGTGCAGATGGCCTTCGACGTCATCGCCGCCTCGCCCGAGGCCGTCGCGGCCTTCCTGCCGTTCGTCGCCGAGCGGAGCAACGCGCCGATGATGATCAATGCTTCGGAGGCGGAGGTCCGGATCGCCGGGCTGGAGACCGCCGCGGAGCTCGGCGTGCTGGACCGGTGCATCTTCGCCTCGCTCAACATGGACACCGAGGACGACGAGCTCGACGCCCTGCGCAAGCACCGTCCGGGCGCGGTCATGATCATGGCCAACGACGGCGCGGACCCGAGCCCCGAGGGCTGCTGCACGTTCATCGAGGAGTTCTACCGCCCGATGCTCGACGACGTCGGTGTCACCGCGCCGATCGTCGACCTCGGCACGATGGACGCCCCGTCGGTCGGGGTCTGCATGCGGGGCATCGCCGCGGTGCGCGAACGCTTCGGGTACCCGGCGGGCTGCGCGTTCTCGAACTGCATCTCGCAGTGGACGGGGCTGCGCGAGCTCGGTCGGGAGTACGTCAACTACTCCCTGGGCGCCGCCCTGGTGGCGTGCCGTGCCGCGGGCGGGGACTTCCTGCACTACGGGCTCATCGAGAAGGCTCGCGCGATCGCCCACATCGGCGGCAGCGCGGAGGTCTTCTTCGGGTTCGCCGCCCAGGAGCTCGACGAGCACCGCCTGCCGAAAGACCACGCGCTGCTCAGGATGTTCAAGCTCGCCACCGAGTACCCCGCGAGCTGAGCGGCCATGGCGACCTTCACGTTGCGCGTCGACAAGCGCGTCCAGGAAACGGACGACACCGTGAGCCTGCTCTTCCGGGTACCGGGGGACCTGCGCACGACCTTCGGCTACCGGCCGGGGCAGTTCGTCGCCGTCGAGGACGACCCGGCCGGCGAGATGATCTCGCGCCAGTACTCGCTGAGCTCGGTGCCCGACGCCGACCCGTACCTGCGGATCACCGTCAAGCGTGTCCCGGACGGCGCGATGTCCACCTTCCTGGTGGACCGGGTCGACGAGGGGGACCTCCTCGAGGTGGCGCCCCCGCGCGGGCGGCTCTACGTGCCGACCGACGAGCCGCGGCACTACCTCATGCTGGCCGCCGGCAGCGGCGTCGCTCCGCTGGTCGCGATCGCTCGGCACGTGCTCGACCGCGACCTCGACGACCGGGTCAGCTTCGTCTACGGCAACCGCACCGAGGACAGCATCATCCTGCGGGAGGAGGTGGACGGGCTCGCCGCGGACCCGCGCGCCCACGTCGAGCACGTGCTCTCCCGCGCCGGGGAGGACTGGGCGGGCCGGCACGGACGCGTCGACGCGGACCTGCTCGCCGCGCTCTGGGACTCCCTGGCCGGTCCCCGGCCGATGTCGGTGTTCCTCTGCGGCCCGGAGGAGTTCATGTCCGCGGCGGAGGAGTTCCTCGTCGCGCGCGGAGTCGACCTCAACGATATCCGCAAGGAGAGCTTCGACCTCGTCCTGAACGACGACGCGGACGCCGACGGGTCGGACGATCTCGTGGTCCCCGGGACGGGCGGGGACGGCGCGGACCCCGGGTCCGCCCGCATCGTCGCCGTCGTGGGCGGCGAGGAGTACGAGGCCGACACCGAGCCGGACGAGCCCCTGCTCTCGGCGCTGCTCCGGCACGACGCCGATGTCCCGTTCTCGTGCCAGGAGGGCACCTGCGCCTCCTGCATCGTCAAGCTCGCCGACGGACGGGTCCGGGTCCGGCCCGGGGTGCTCGAGACGCTGCGGCCCGACGACCTGGAGGAGGGCCTCGTGCTCGCCTGCCTGTCGCGTCCGATGAGCGAGCACGTCCGGATCGACTTCGACGACATCTAGGACCCGCCCCACCTCACCTCGGGCCCGGGTGCCCACGCGCCCACGCCTCGCCGAAAGGACCTCCGCCATGCCCTTCCCGTCGGACCTCGAGATCGCCCGGGCCGCTCGGCTCGAACCGCTGGACACGGTGGCCGGGACGATGGACCTCCCCCGCCACCTCCTCGAGCCGTACGGCGACGACGTCGCCAAGATCAAGCTCGACGCGATCGAGGCGCTGGCCGACCGGCCGCGGGCCAAGTACGTCGTGGTGTCGGCAGTGACGCCGACGCCGCTCGGCGAGGGCAAGACCACCACCACGGTGGGGCTGGGACAGGCGTTCTCGCACATCGGCAAGCGCGCCACGATCGCGATCCGCCAGCCCTCCATGGGGCCTACCTTCGGGATCAAGGGCGGGGCCGCGGGCGGGGGCTATTCGCAGGTCGTCCCGATGGACATCCTGAACATGCACCTCACCGGTGACTTCCACGCCGTCACCGCGGCGCACAACATGCTCTCGGCGGTCCTGGACAACCACCTCTTCCAGGGCAACGCCTCCGGGATCGACCCGCATCAGATCACCTGGCGACGGGTCATCGACGCCAACGACCGGGCGCTGCGGAACATCATCGTCGGGCTCGGCGGCCGCCTCGACGGTGTGCCCCGCCAGACGGGGTTCGACATCACCGCGGCCTCCGAGGTGATGGCGATCCTCGCCCTGTCCACCTCGCTCGCCGAGATGCGAGAGAGGCTGGGACGGATCGTCGTCGGCTACCGCCGCGACGGCACCGCGGTGACCGCAGAGGACATCCGCGGTGCTGGCGCCATGGCGGCGATCATGGTGAACGCCCTCAAACCGAACCTGATGCAGACCCTGGAGCACACCCCGGTCCTGGTCCACGCCGGCCCCTTCGGCAACATCGCCCACGGGAACTCCTCCGTGGTCGCCGACCTGATCGGCATCCGCAGCGGGGACTACCTGGTCACCGAGGCCGGGTTCGGCGCCGACATGGGCGCCGAGCGCTTCTTCAACATCAAGTGCCGGGCCTCGGGGCTCACGCCGGACGCCGCCGTCGTCGTCACCACCGTGCGCGCCCTCAAGGCGCACAGCGGCAAGCACAAGATCGTTGCCGGCAAGGCGCTGCCGCCCGCGCTGCTCGCGGAGAACCCGGACGAGGTGCACGAGGGCGGGGCGAACCTGCGCAAGCAGATCGAGAACATCCGCCTGCACGGCGTCTCCCCGGTGGTGGCAATCAACGCCTTCCCCGACGACCACCCCTCCGAGCACGCGGCGATCGCAGAGATCGCCACCGCGGCCGGCGCCCGCGCCGCGGTGTGCACCCACTTCGCCGAAGGGGGCAAGGGGGCCACCGAGCTCGCCGAGGCCGTCGCCGAGGCGGCGGACGAGCCCTCGGACTTCCACTTCCTCTACCCCGCCGAGGCCTCGCTGCGCGAGAAGATCGAGATCGTCGCCAAGCAGGTTTACGGGGCCGACGGGGTCGACATCGCGCCCGCGGCCGCCACGTCGCTCGACGTCTACGAGCGCAACGGGTTCGGTGAGCTGCCGGTCTGCATCGCGAAGACCCACCTGTCGATCTCCTCGGACGCCTCGCTCAAGGGCGCCCCGACCGGCTGGCGGATGCCGGTGCGGGAGGTGCGGGCCTCGGTCGGGGCGGGCTTCATCTACCCGCTGTGCGGCGAGATGCGCACGATGCCGGGCCTGGGGTCGAACCCGGCCGCCCACGAGATCGACATCGACGCCGCCGGCAACATCGTCAACCTCTCGTGATGACCGGCACCGACCAGGTCCGGCGCGTGGACGCGGTGGACACCGCGCCGGGAGACCTGCTGCGCACCTATCTCGCAAGGACCGACTCCGGTGCGGTCGAGCCCGAGGTGGCGTCGTTCTACGCCTCGGTCGACGCCGTGGCCGCGGTCGACCCTGAGATCGCCCGCGCGGTCATGAACGAGCTGTCCGACCAGCGATCGAACATCAAGCTGATCGCCAGCGAGAACTACTGCTCCCCCGCGGTGCAGGCGGCCCACGCGAACCTTCTGACCGACAAGTACGCCGAGGGGTATCCCGGCCACCGGTTCTACGCCGGCTGCGAGAACGTGGACGACGTCGAGTCCAGGGCGGCCGCGGCGGCCCGGGAGCTCTTCGGCGCCGAGCACGCCTACGTGCAGCCGCACTCGGGCGCGGACGCGAACCTCGTCGCGTACCTGGCGATCCTCGCCCACCGGGTCGAGGCACCGGAGCTGGCGGCCCGGGGCGAGAAGAACCCGGCCCGGCTCGGTCACGAGGACTGGGAGCAGCTCCGGCGGGCCGCGACGGGGCAGCGGCTGCTCGGCCTGGACCTGTACTCCGGCGGCCACCTGACCCACGGCTACCGGCACAACGTGTCGAGCCGGCTGTTCGACGCCCACAGCTACGGCGTCGACCCGCAGACGGGTCTGATCGACCTGGCCCACGTGCGGGCCCGGGCCCAGGAGGTCCGCCCCGCGGTCCTTCTCGCGGGCTACAGCGCCTACCCGCGGGCCATCGACTTCGCCGCCTTCCGGGAGATCGCCGACGAGGTCGGGGCGACCTTCATGGTCGACATGGCCCACTTCGCGGGCCTCGTCGCCGGCAGGGTTTTCACCGGCGACCAGAACCCCGTCCCGCACGCCCACGTCGTGACGTCGACGACGCACAAGACTCTGCGTGGACCGCGGGGCGGCCTCGTCCTGTCGACGGGGGAGTACGCCGATGCGGTGGACAAGGGATGCCCGACCGTGCTCGGCGGTCCGCTGTCCCACGTGATGGCGGCGAAGGCGGTCGCGTTCCGCGAGGCGCTCGCGCCGTCCTTCCGCACCTACGCCGCCGCCGTGGTGGACAACGCCCGTGCCCTGGCGGCCGAGCTCGGCCGCCGCGGCGGGAAGGTCCTGACCGGCGGCACCGACAACCACCTGCTCCTGCTCGACGTGTGGTCCTCCTTCGGGCTGACCGGCCGGCAGGCGGAGTCCGCGCTGCGCGACTGCGGCCTGACGGTGAACCGCAACGCGCTGCCCGGCGACACGCACGGACCCTGGTACACGTCCGGCCTGCGTCTGGGCACGCCCGCGGTCACCACCCTGGGGATGCGCCCGGACGAGATCGCCGAGATCGCCGAGCTGATCCGGCTCACCCTCGACGCGGCCGAGCCGCGTACGGCGCCCTACGGGACCGGGCGCGCTCGATACGATCTGCCCGACCACGTGCGGGACACGGTCCGGGGCCGCGCCCGTGACCTCCTCGCTCGCTTCCCGCTCTACCCCGGCATCGACCTGGGCGCGGCCCAGCGGGTGCCGGCATGACCCGCGCCGTCGCCGACCGCGGCGACACCGCGGAGCGGGCCCGCGAGTCGGTCGCCACCCACCTCGGCGTCGTCTCGCCGGACGAGCACGAGGCGTTGCGGGCGGCCATCCGGCGGCTCTCGACGATGCTGGGCCACACCCTGGTCGCGCACGTGGGGCCCGCGTTGCTGGAACTGGTCGAGCGCACGCGCACCCTCGCGGCCGGCGGCGACGAGGACCGCCAGGAGCTCGCGGCGCTGCTCGCCGGCCTCGACGAGGGCACGGCCACGGATCTCGCCAGGGCGTTCTCCTGCTACTTCCGGCTGGCGAACTGCGCCGAGCAGGTCCACCGCGCCCGCGAGCTCGCCCGCCGGCGCGAGGACGACGCCCTGCGCAGGCCCGGTCTGCCCGAGGTGCTCGCACGCGTCGTGGCCGAGGGCGGCCGTGACACCGCGGTCGAGGTGCTGCACCGGATGGAGCTGCGCCCGGTGTTCACCGCGCACCCGACCGAGTCGTCTCGCCTGTCGGTGCGCGGCATCCTGCGCGAGGTCGCCGAGGGCCTGGCCGACGGGGCCGGCGACGAGATCCTGGCCGGGCTCGTCGACGCCCTGTGGCAGACCGACGAGCTGCGACCGCACCGGCCGACCGTGGTCGACGAGGCCGCGGCCGTCAGCCGCTACCTCGAGGAGATCGGTGAGCACACGGCGCCGGCGGTGCTCGCGACGCTCACGTCCGCACTGGCGGGCGCGGGGATGCCGCTGCCGGAGACCTCGCGCCCGTTGCGTCTGGGCTGCTGGGTGGGTGGGGACGGTGACGGCCACCCAGGCGTGACTCCCGAGGTCACCGCCGAGTGCCTCGCTCTCTACGCCCGGCGTGCGATCGTCGTGCACCTGCGCGTTGTCGAGGCCCTCGGGGCGGCGCTGAGCGTCTCGACCCGGATCGTCGGGGTCTCCGACGAGCTGCGTCGTAGTCTCGCCGACGACCGCCGCGCGCTTCCCGAGATCTATCAGCACTACCTGAGGGGTAACGCTCAGGAGCCATACCGGCTCAAGTGCGGCCTGATCTTCGCGCGGCTCGAGCGGACCCGCGACCGGATCGCTGCCGGCGAGGACCACCAGCCGGGCTGCGACTACCTCGACGTCGCGGACTACCTGGCCGATCTGCAGGTGATGGACCGCTCGCTGCGCGCCCACCTGGGCGTCCGCATCGCAGACGGCCAGCTCGCCCGCGCGGTACGCTGCGCCCAGGTCCTCGGTCTCACGCTGGCCGAGCTGGACGTGCGCCGGCACAGCGACGTCCACCATCGGGCGCTGGATGCGCTCTACGGGCGGCTCGACACATGCGGGCCGTCCTACGCCGAGCTCGACCGGCCGGCACGGACAGCGCTGCTGTCCGGCGAGCTCGCCGCCGACCGTCCCCTCGCCCCCCGGCGCGGCTCGGTGCCCGAGCCCGCGCGCGCGGCACTGGCCGTCTTCGACGCCGTCGCCCGTGCCCAGCGCGTGCACGGCGGCGAGTCGGTGCGGACCTACGTGATCTCGATGTGCCGTGGTGTGGACGACGTGCTCGCCGCCGCGCTGCTCGCCCGCGAGGCGGGGCTGGTCGTGTTCGGTGACGACGAGCGCTTCGACGGGGCCTCGCTGGACCTCGTGCCGCTGCTCGAGACCGCCACCGAGCTCGCCCGTGCCGGCGACCTGCTCGACGAGCTGCTCCGCGACCCCCGCTACCGCCGGGTCGTCCGCGCCCGCGGCGACGTGCAGGAGGTGATGCTCGGCTACTCCGACTCCAACAAGGGTGTCGGCATCACGACCTCCCAGTGGGAGATCCACCGGGCGCAGCGCCGGCTGCGCGACGTCGCCGCCGCCCACGGCGTGGCGCTGCGGCTTTTCCACGGCCGCGGAGGTTCGGTGGGACGGGGCGGCGGACCGGCCGCCGAGGCCGTCGCCGCCAGCCCGTTCGGGGTCGTGGACGGCGCCATGAAGGTGACCGAACAGGGCGAGGTGGTCTCCGACAAGTACGGGTCCCCGGCCCTGGCCGCCGAGAACCTGGAGGTCATGCTCGGCGCGCTGCTCGACGCGTCGTTGCTGCACCGCCGTCCCCGCGTCGACCCCGAGATCCTCGCACAGTGGGACGCCGCCATGGACGTCGTCAGCGACGCCGCGGCCCGTGCTTACCGCGAGCTGGTCGAGACGCCCGGCCTGGAGCGGTTCTTCGCCGACGCCACCCCGGTCGCGGAGCTGTCGTTGCTCAATGTCGGCTCCCGGCCCTCGCGGCGCGACGAGGCCGAGACCGCCGGTGCGGGCGGGCCGCCTGCCCTGGCGGACCTGCGCGCCATCCCCTGGGTGTTCGGCTGGACCCAGGCGCGGATGGTCGTGCCGGGCTGGTTCGGCCTCGGCAGCGGGCTGCGGGCGGCCCGCGAGGCCGGCCTCGGCGACGTGCTCGACGAGATGCGGCAGTGGCCGTTCCTGGTCAACCTGCTCAGCAACGTCGAGATGACGCTGGCGAAGACCGATCTGCGGATCGCCGGCCACTACGTGGCGCGACTCGTCGATCCAGCACTGCACGGGATCCTCGAGACGGTCCGCGAGGAGTACGACCGCACCCGGGCCGAACTGCTGCGGCTGACCGGAGACCCCGATCTGCTCGCGGCGCATCCCGTCCTGCGCCAGACCCTCGAGATCCGCGAGGCCTACCTCGAGCCCCTACATCACCTGCAGGTCGAGCTCTTGAGCCGGCGCCGGACCACCGACACCCCAGACCCCGAGCTGCAGCGCGCGCTGCTGCTGACCGTGAACGGCATCGCGGCCGGCCTGCGCAACACCGGGTGAAGAGAGGAACAACCATGCGAGCAGGCCAGACCCATCTGTTCGTCCCCGGCCCCACCAACGTCCCGGAGCCCGTGCGCCGGGCGATGAACGTCCCGATGGAGGACCACCGCGCGCCGGACTTCCCGAACCTGACCCTGCCGCTGTTCGCAGACCTCAAGACCGTGTTCGGCAACGAGTCCGGTCGCGTGTTCCTGTTCCCGTCGTCGGGAACCGGGACGTGGGAAGCGGCGATCCAGAACACGCTCTCGCCCGGCGACCGCGTGCTCATGGCGCGCTTCGGTCAGTTCTCGCACCTGTGGGTCGACATGGCCGAGCGCCTCGGGCTCGACGTCGTCTGCTGTGACGTCGAGTGGGGCGCCGGCGTCCCCCTGGACCGGTTCGCGGTCCTCCTCGGGGAGGACCCGTCGATCAAGGCCGTCTTCGCCACCCACAACGAGACGGCCACCGGCGTCACCTCCGACGTGGCCGGTGTGCGGCGCGTGCTGGACGCCGGGGGTTCGGACGCGCTGCTGTTCGTCGACGGCGTCTCCTCGATCGGCTCGCTGCCGTTCGAGCAGGAGAAGTGGAGAGTCGACCTGGCCGTCGCCGGGTCGCAGAAGGGGTTCATGCTCCCGGCCGGGCTGGCCATGCTCGGGGTGAGCCGCAAGGCGCTCGACGTCGCCGCGGCACACACCGGGCCACGGTGCTACTTCGACTTCGCCGACATGATCCGCACCAACGATCTGGGCTACTTCCCGTACACCCCCCCGGTGCCGCTGCTGCACGGCCTGCGGGCCTCGCTGGGCCTGCTGCTCGACGAGGGTCTCGAGCAGGTGTTCGCCCGCCACCACCGCCTGGCCGAGGGGGTGCGGCGCGGAGTCGACGCGCTCGGCCTGCACCTCTGCGCCGTCGCCCCGGAGTGGTACTCCGACACCGTCTCCGCGATCCGCGTCCCCGAGGGCGTCGACGCCGCCGAGGTGTGCCGCATCGGCTACAACGCCTACCGGACCTCGTTCGGTGGCGGCCTCGGCCAGGTCGCCGGGAAGGTGTTCCGGATCGGTCATCTCGGCGACCTCAACGAGGTGTCCTGCCTTGCCGCCCTGGGGGCCGCGGAGATGTCTCTCGCCGACGCCGGCGCCCCGGTCGAGCTCGGGGCGGGCGTCGCCGCCGCCCAGAACTGGTACCGCACGGCGGCCGCGAACCTCGTCGCCGCCTGACCCGCAGCCCGATCCGAGCGTCCTCTTCGTCATCCAGGAGTCCGTATGAGCCATACCCTGTACCCACCGCGCGCCCACCGACTGCACCGCAGCGAGCTGGCCGTCCCCGGATCGAACATGGGGTTCATCGATCGCGCGGCCGAGAGCGCCGCGGACGTCGTGTTCCTCGACCTCGAGGACGCCGTCGCGCCCCCCGAGAAGGAGCAGGCGCGCAAGAACGTCATCGCGGCCCTCAACGAGATCGACTGGGCCGCGAAGGGCAAGACCGTCTCGGTCCGGATCAACGGCCTCGACACCGAGTACTGCTACCGCGACGTCGTGGACGTCATGGAGCAGGCCGGCGACCGCGTGCACACCCTGCTCGTGCCGAAGGTCGGGGTCCCGGCCGACCTGTACCTGGTCGAGGCGCTGGTCACCCAGATCGAGAAGGCCCGCGGGTTCGAGACCCGGGTCGGGCTGGAAGCGCTGATCGAGACCGCGCTGGGCATGGCCAACGTGGAGGGCGTGGCCGCCCGCGGAGGGCGCCTCGAAGCGCTGCACTTCGGCGTCGCGGACTACGCCGCGAGCAACCGCGCCCGCACCGTGAGCATCGGCGGGCTGAACCCCGACTATCCCGGCGACCAGTGGCACGCGGCGCTGACCCGCATGATCGTGGCCTGCCGGGCCTACGGCCTGCGGGCGATCGACGGGCCGTTCGGGGACTACTCCGACCCGGACGGCTACCGGGCCGGCGCGCGGCGAGCCGCGGCGCTGGGCGCAGAGGGGAAGTGGGCGATCCACCCGAGCCAGATCGAGCCGGCGAACGAGGTGTTCAGCCCGCCCGCCGCGGAGGTCGACCGGGCCCGCCGCATCATCGCCGCGCTGCGCGAGGCCGAGGCGCAGGGCAAGGGCGCGGCCTCGGTCGACGGGAAGATGATCGACGCCGCTTCGGAGCGGATGGCGGAGACCGTCATCGCCCTCGACGACGCCATCCGCGCCGCGGGACGGGGATGACCCGTGGACATCCACGAGTACCAGGCCAAGGAGATCCTCGCCCGCTACGGCGTCCCCGTGCCCCGGGGCGGGCTCGCCTACAGCCCGGAGCAGGCGTCCTACCGGTCCACCGAGATCGGCGGGTCGGCCTGGGTCGTGAAGGCCCAGGTGCACTCCGGCGGGCGCGGGGAGGCGGGCGGGGTGAGCCTGTGCCGCTCGGACACCGAGGTGCTCCGGGCGGCCGACGGGCTGTTCGGCAAGCGCCTGGTCACCAGGCAGGCCCCGGGCGGGAAGCTCGTCTACCGGGTCTACGTCGAAGAGGCGAGTGACATCACGCGCGAGCTCTACCTCGGGATCGTCCTTGACCGGGCCTCCGAGACGATCCTCCTGATCGCCACGAGCGACGGCGGCGTGGAGATCGAGGAGCTCGCGGCGCGTGCCCCGGAGGCGATCGTGCGGTCCGTGGTCGAGCCCGCCGTCGGGGTCACCGACTTCCAGGCCCGCGAGATCGCGTTCGGGATCGGCCTGGAGCCCAGCCAGATCTCCGAGGCCTGCCGGGTGATCCGCCGGGCCTATCAGGCCTTCGTCGACCTCGACGCGACCATGCTCGAGATCAATCCGCTCGTCGTGACGGGGGAGGGCGGGCTCGTCGCCGTCGACGCCAAGGTGTCGTTCGACGACAACGCGCTCTTCCGGCATCCCGAGGTCGCCGAGCTGCGGGACCGCAGCCAGGAGGACGCCCGCGAGGCCCACGCCGAGGACCGCGGGCTGGCCTACGTCGGGCTCGACGGCGACATCGGCTGCATGATCAACGGCGCCGGACTGGCAATGGCCACGATGGACATGATCAAGCTTGCGGGCGGGGAGCCGGCGAACTTCCTCGACATCGGGGGCGGCGCGTCGCCCGAGCGTGTCCTCAAGGCGTTCCGTGCCGTCCTGCACGACGAGAACGTCCGCGCCATGTTGGTGAACATCTTCGCCGGCATCAACCGGTGCGACTGGGTGGCCGAGGGGATCGTCGCCGCCTACCGGAACCTGTCGGTCTCCATTCCCGTCGTCGTCCGGCTCGCCGGGACCCACGTGGACGAGGGACGCCGGATCCTCGCGGACTCGGGGCTGCCGATCCGCTCGGCCGACTCGCTCGCCGAAGCGGCGCACCTCGCCGTCGACGCCGCCCGCGGCGCCGGCGTCCCGACCTGAGACCACTGAGGAGACCACTGATGGCCATCCTGATCACCGAGAACTCGCGCGTCCTGGTCCAGGGACTCACCGGCCGGATCGGCCGCTTCCACGCCCAGGAGATGATCGACTACGGCACCACCGTCGTCGGTGGGGTGACGCCGGGGCGCGGCGGCACCCGCCTGCTCGGCCTGCCGGTCTTCGATACGGTCAAGGAAGCGGTGGCCCGCACCGCCGCCGACGTGTCGATCGTCTTCGTGCCCCCGCCGTTCGCCGCCGACGCGATCATGGAGGCGGCTGACGCCGGCATCGGGTACTGCGTGTGCATCACCGACGGCATCCCGACGCTCGACATGATGCGCGTCAAGCGGTACATGCGCCGGTACCGGGCGGAGAGCCGCATGGTCCTCACCGGACCGAACTGCGCCGGCACGATCTCCCCGGGCATGGCGATGGCGGGCATCATGCCCGGCCACATCTACACGCCGGGCCGTGTCGGCATCATCGGGCGGTCGGGGACGTTGGGCTACGAGGCCGCCGCGCAGCTCGGTGCGCTCGGCATCGGGGTGTCCACCTCGGTCGGCATCGGCGGCGACCCGATCAACGGATCGTCGTTCCGGGACCATCTCATGCGGTTCGAGGAGGATCCCGACACCGACGCTGTGATCATGATCGGTGAGATCGGGGGGCCGCAGGAGGCGGACGCCGCCACCTACGTGCGCCAGCGGATGACCAAGCCCGTCGTGGCCTACGTGGCCGGGCTCTCGGCGCCGCCCGGGCGCCGGATGGGTCATGCCGGCGCGATCGTCTCGGCCGTCGGTGAGTCCGCCCAGGAGAAGGTGGAGCTGCTGCAGCGGGCGGGGATCACCACCGTGCCCGACCCGGCGAGCATGGGCGAGACGGTCGCCGCGGTGCTGCGCAAGCGGGGCGCTCCGGCGGTGCCGGCGTGACCGCGGAGAGCCTCCGGGTCGTGGTGACCCGCCGGTGGCCCGAGGAGGTGCAGGCCGAGCTGCGGGCGCGCTTCCCCGCCGTCGAGCTCAACTCCGACGACACCCCGTACGGCACCGAGCGCCTGCGGGCCGCGCTGCGCGAGGCCGACGTCGTCCTGCCGACCGTCTCGGACCGGCTGCCGGCCGAGCTCTTCGAAGGGGACCTGCGCACCCGGTTCGTCGGCAATTTCGGCGTCGGCTACAACCACATCGACGTCGACGCCGCGGGCCGCGCCGGGGTGGTGGTCACCAACACCCCCGGCGTGCTCACCGACGCGACCGCCGATACGGCGATGACCCTGATGCTCATGGTCGCCCGCCGGGCGGGCGAGGGGGAGCGCGAGGTGCGCGCCGGTCGCTGGACCGGCTGGCGGCCCACCCACCTGATGGGCAGCGAGGTCACCGGGCGGACCCTCGGGGTCCTCGGCATGGGCCGGATCGGCGCGGCCGTGGCCCGGCGGGCACATCATGGTTTCGGCATGCCGGTCGTCTACTTCGACCCGCAGGAGCCCGACGCTGCCACGGTCGGCGTCCCCGACGCCCGCCGCGTCGAGACCGTCGAGGAGGTTCTCGAGGCGAGCGACTTCGTCACGCTGCACATGCCCGGCGGCGCGGACAACACCCGGCTGATCGACGAGGCCCGCCTGGCCCGGATGCGGCCGGGGGCGTTCCTGATCAACACTGCCCGCGGCGACGTGGTCGACACTGCGGCGCTGATCGCCGCGCTGGAGAAGGGCACGATCGCCGGTGCCGGGCTCGACGTCTACGACGGCGAGCCGGACGTGCCCGCGGCGCTTCGGGAGCTGCCCAATGCGGTCCTGCTCCCGCACCTGGGGAGCGCGACCCGGCCCACCCGGGTCGCGATGGGGATGTTGGTGCTGGAGAACCTGACGGCGTTCCTCGACGGCCGGCCCCCGCCGTGCCGGGTGGCGTGAACACGCACGGGGACACCGCGGTGGCCGTGCCCGCCGAAACCCTCCTGCGCCGGATGTTCACCGCGGCGGTCACTGCGGCCGATCCCGGGCCCCGCGTTCCGGAGGTCCTGGGCACGTCGTACTGGGACGGCACGCCCACGCTCGTGCTGGGCGCCGGGAAGGCCGCCGCCCGGATGGCCCGCTCGGTCGAGCTCGCACACCGGGCCGCGGGCGGGCACGGCACCCTGCGGGGAGCGGTGGTCACCCGCTACGGGCACCGGGTGGCCTGCGGGCGCATCGAGGTCCACGAGGCCGCGCACCCGGTATCCGACGGCGCCGGGGTGCGGGCGACGCGGCGGCTCCTGGACCTCGCCCGGGCCGCGGGCCCGGGGGAGCGGGTGCTCGGTCTGGTCTCCGGGGGCGCGTCGGCGCTGCTGGCGGCACCTGCCCCCGGCCTGACGCTGGAGGACGAACAGGCGGTCGCCGCGGGCCTCCTGGCCAGCGGTGCCCCGATCGACGAGATCAACCTCGTCCGGCGGCACCTCTCGGAGGCCAGGAACGGCGGGCTGGCCCGGGCGTGCGCCCCCGCCCCTGCCCGCGTGCTGCTGATCTCCGATGTCCCCGGCGACGACCCCGCGACGATCGGCTCCGGACCGTTCCTCGCCGGCGGCACCACGCGCGCCGACGCGGCGGCGGTCCTGGCGCGGCGCGGCATCACGGTGCCCTCCGCGGTCGACCGGCACCTGGCGGAGTCGATGCCGGCCGGAGGTCGGGCCGGGGAGCGGACGTCCGGATGCGCCCCGGACGTGCGGCACGAGGTCATCGCGGCCCCGCGCCGGTCCCTCGAGGCCGCCGCCGAGATCGCACGGGCCGCCGGCGTGACCCCCGTGATCCTGGGCGACGCGTGGGAGGGAGAGTCCCGGGAGGTCGGGCGGGTGCTCGCCGGGATCGCCGCCGAGATCCGCCGGCACGGCCGCCCCGCGACCCCGCCGTGCGTGCTGCTCACCGGCGGCGAGACCACCGTGACCCTGCGCGGACGGGGCGTCGGCGGCCCGAACGTCGAGCTGCTGCTCGCGTTCGCGCTCGCCGCGCCGCGGGAGCGCGTCTGGGCCGTGGCGGGGGACACCGACGGCGTGGACGGGGCCGCCGAGGTCGCCGGGGCGGTCGTCACGCCGGACACGCTGGCGCGCGCCGAGCACCTCGGTCTGGACGCGCGGGCCGCGCTGTCGGACAACGACGGGCACGCGTTCTTCGCCGCGCTCGGGGACCAGGTCCTCACCGGCCCGACGCTGACCAACGTCAACGACTTTCGTGCGGTACTGGTCAGCTGAGGAGCCGCTCCGTGTACTGTCACTCAAAATCTAACGTTAACGTAAGGAGATGGCATGGCGGAGACGCTCGTGATCACTGATGCGTCCCTGGCTGCGCCCGGCGACCCGGGCGGGCCGCCGGGCCCTCGAGCCCTGGCCCTGCGCGGGGACACGATCGCGTGGACCGGCTCGCTCGACGACCTCCCGGCCGAGTTCGCCGACGGACCGTCCTGGTCGGCGGGCGGACGTCTGGTCACCCCCGGGTTGGTCGACTGCCACACCCACCTGCTCTTCGGCGGCGACCGCCGCGCCGAGTACGCCGCCCGCGCGGCCGGCGCGACCACCTACCGGGACCAGCTCGCTGGCGCCGACACCGGGATCCGGGCGACCGTCGCCACGACGGCGGCGACCGACGACGAGGCGCTCCTCGAGGCGGCCGAGCGCCGCGCTCGCTGGCTGATGCGCAGCGGCGTCACGACCCTCGAGGTGAAGACCGGCTACGGGCTGGAGCCTCAGGCCGAGCTGCGGCTGCTGCGGCTCGCCCACCGTCTGCGCGAGCGCCTCCCCGTCCGCGTGCGCATCACGCTGCTCGCCGGGCACGTCTATCCCACCGGGGTCGACAGGGACGACGACGAGGAGACCGCGGACTGGGCCGTTCGGCTGTGTGAGGAGCTGCTGCCGGCGGCGCAGGAGATCGGGGTGGACGCGGTCGAGGTCTACCTCGAGGACGACGGCGGGCTCACCCTCGACGACGCGAGCACGATCCTCGAGACCGCCTACAAGAAGAAGACCCCGACCCGTCTGCAGACCGACCACCTCAGCGACAG
Source organism: Actinomycetospora sp. NBRC 106375 (assembly GCF_030269665.1). Lineage (GTDB taxonomy): Bacteria > Actinomycetota > Actinomycetes > Mycobacteriales > Pseudonocardiaceae > Actinomycetospora. The sequence continues at coordinate 1,496 of NZ_BSTS01000037.1, read as the reverse complement.
CGCGGGCGCGTCGCTCGCGACCGCCTTTTACGCCAAGGCCGTCGCCCACCTCAACTTCCCCGACGAGGCGGCGATCGGTGCGATGGCCGCCGCAGGGACGACCGCGGTGCTGCTGCCGGGCTCGGTGCTGGAGCTGGGAGAGAAGGACCGGCCGGCGGTCGCGGCGCTGCGCGCCGCCGGTGTACCGATGGCGGTGGCGACCGGGTTGAACCCCGGGACGTCCCCGCTGGCGAGCCTGACGCTCGCAGCGCATCTGGCGGTGACGGTGTTGGGCCTGTCCCCGGGCGAGGCGCTCGCCGGGATCACCGTGCACGCCGCCGCCGCGCTCGGCCTCACGGACGGCACCGGGACCCTGCGGCCCGGTACGCCCGCCGACATCTCGGTGTGGGACGCCGAGCATCCCGAGGAGATCGTCTACTGGGCCGGGGCGTCGCTGGTGCATGCCGTCTGGTCGGGCGGCCGGCAGGTGGAGGGGACGCCATGAGCTCGTTGCGCGACATGACCGTCGAGCAGTACCTGGCGGCCGTGGCGTCGGACGCGCCCTCGCCGGGCGGCGGCGCGGTGGCAGCGCTCGTCGTCGCCCAGGCCGGAGCACTCGCGGCGATGGCCGGGCGCTTCAGCGCCGGCCGCGAGGGTTCGGACATCCCGGCGATGATCGAGCTCGTCGCCGCGGCTGACCGGCTGCGTGAGTTCGGCGGGGTGCTGTCCGACGCCGACGCGGCGGCGTTCGAGGACTACCGCCGCGCCGTCCGCCTCCCGCGCGAGCCCGACGGACAGGCGCGGGCAGAGGCCATCCGCGAGGCGACCTCGACCGCGGCCGACGTCCCGCTGCAGACCGCGGAGGCGGCCGCCGAGGTCGGCCGGCTCGCTGTGGTTCTGGTCGAGGAGGGCAACCGCCACCTGCGCGGCGACGCCGCGGCGGCGGCCCTGCTGGCGTCCGCCGCGGCGACGACGGCGGCGCTGATGGTGGTCGAGAACCTCGCCAAGCGTCCGGAGGACCCCCGCACGGACACGGCGCGTGACGTCGCCGAGGCCGCGCGGGCCAGCGCGCAACGAGCCCTCGCGCAGTTCCCGGCCATGACGGTGGAGGCCGGTTCGTGACCGCGAGGATCGAGCTCCCGCCGCGCTCGGAGCTCCTCGACGGCCGGGCCGCGGCCAAGGAGCTCAAGGACGACGTCCGCCGCGAGCTCGAGGCGCTCCGGGACGCGGGCGGCGGTTGCGGGCTCGCCACCGTCATGGTGGGCGACGACTACGCGGCGACCGCCTACGAGCGGCGGCTGCGCCACCTCGCGAGCGACCTCGCGATCGGCTACCGACACTACTGGTTGGCGCCCGGCGCCGAGGCCGATGAGGTGGCGCGCGTGGTGCGGCAGCTCAACGCCGATCCGGGTGTGCACGGGATCCTCCTGCTGCGCCCGTTCCCCGCCGACATCCCCGAGCCGGTCCTGTTCTCGGTGCTCGACCCGCACAAGGACATCGAGGCGGTGCACCCCGAG
>NZ_BSTS01000036.1 GCF_030269665.1 Actinomycetospora sp. NBRC 106375 | reverse complement strand
CCGAGCCCAGGGCAAGAGCGCCCGCGAAATCCGACGCTGCCTCAAGCGATACATCGCCCGCCAACTCCACCGCCAGCTCACCGCAGCGATGGCCACACCCGCTTGACAGAAATAGAAGCGTCAACTTCCCCAAGTCGTACGGCGGTCCCGGCGTGGTGTCGGGGCCGGGTGAGGGTCTGCCGCTGGGCTCGCGGGTGAGTGATCACCGACGGAGCGGCGGGAGGCCCGGGTGCTGTCCTGGGAGGCAGATGTGGAAGCGCACGCGTTGCGCGAGCAGGGCTGGACGATCTCGGCGATCGCCCGGCACCTGGGCCATGACCGCAAGACCGTCCGCGCCTACCGCGAGGGCCGGCGGGTCCCCGAGCAGCGGGTGCGCCGCGAGCCGACGCTGACCGAGCCGTTCCTGGAGTACCGCCGGCTGCGGCTGGCCGAGGACCCGCACCTGTGGGCCTCGACCCTGTTCGACGAGCTCACCGGGCTCGGGTTCGCCGGCTCGTATCCGTCGTTGACCGCCGCGATCCGAACTCACGGGTTGCGGCCGCACTGCGAGCCCTGCCAGGCCTCGAAGGGCCGGGACGCGGCGACAGCGGCCGCGTAGTTGTGGACACGGCCCGGGGGCCCGCAGGCTCTCGGGCCCGTGGCGGTCGGCCGGTCCTCCGACCTCACTGCAAGTCGTCAGCGCGCGCCAACAGAACTCGGAACAGCTCAGCGGCGTCGGCGCGTAACGCCTGGTCATTCGATGTCGGCAACGAGTTGGAGGTTGCGATGAGGTTGCCGATTCTACAGACGGAGAGCAGGACCGCCTCGGCCCTGGCGTATTCACAAAGGCCTACCTGCACGGGGAAGGAAGGGAACTCCGCGACGGGCTTCAGATTGGCGATGTAGCCCGCGCTCTCATCCGCCAGCGCGAGCGTTAAGCCGCTCAGTCTGATCGCTGACATTCGCGCGGGCGCGGGCACCTGTCGGGTGCACACATCGATGCGGCTCCGCATCTCTGCGACGATCGGCCGCGTCGGGTCGGACAGATAGTCAGCGCGGACGAGGATGCGCTCTCCATACCGTCCGTCGGAGGCTTCGACTCCCCGTTCTCGGAGGCTGACCCCTGTGGAGGCGAGGATCGTGTTGTTCGCCGACGAGATCGGTACGTCGCTGAGACAGTCACCGGTGTCCAAAGGGCCGAAGACGAAGGGGTCGCCAGGCGCGCCCTCCACGCCGGGACGATTGCTCCGGTCGAGGACCTCGAAATCGCGAGGAGGATTGTCCGCGAGTGGTCGTACGAGCTCGGTCACGATGTCGGCGGCGTCTTGCTTGTCATCATCGGGGTCTTGCTGGGCCACGAGGGCGAGGCCCGAGATGAGACCCACCGTCGCGGTGAAGGCGATCGCGGTGAGAGCCAGGCGCCGCGGACGAGAGAGGAGTACCCCTCGTGCACCTCGCTCCGAGGCTTCGCTCCCGTCCCGGCTGAAGCGCTCCTCGAGCTCGTAGTAGCGGCTAAGAAGGCTTCGGCCGAATAGCAGGAAGAACAGGCAGAAGAACACCAGAGAAGCTGCGGTGCTGAGGAGAACGACCCACCACGGCGCTACCAGCCCGAGGACCGCGGTGACCGCTCCGGCGAGTGCGAGCGAGATCCCGACGACTCCAGCGGCGTAACCGGCGCGTTGCTCGGATGTCGCCGAGGTCTTCTTCTCGTGCGACGGTTCGGCGCTCCCCGCCTGCTTCTCGTGCACGCAAGAGTCTCCCTGGAAAGTTCGGCCGACGTGCTCCGTGGACGCCGTGACTCGAGCTGTGCGCCCGCGCCGGGTCGTCCCCCACGGGAGGCTACTCGGATGTGTCTCCGGAGTTCGTGAGCTGGGCCAGTGCACGATGCTGGGATGGGTTGTGGACCGGCGTTCTCGGGGTCGTGTTCCGGTATCGGTGCGGGATCGCCCGGCCGGGTTCGCGCAAGCGGTTCGGACCGAGGCAGACGGTGGAAGCACCATCCCACTTCAATCTCGGCGGCACTTGGGACGAGGTGTGTCAACGGCGGCTGAATCTGGACCCCCTGGCGGCGGCCGAAAGTGGACCCCGGCAGGTTGTTGATCTCGTTAGTGGTCGGTCTTGCCGGCGGCGGGGACGCGGCCGAGGTCGCGGTCTTTGAGGCGGTAGCTGTCGCCCTTGAGGGAGACGACCTCGGCGTGGTGCACGAGCCGGTCGATTATCGCCGCGGCGACGACGTCGTCGCCGAAGACCTCGCCCCAGCGCCCGAAGGGCTTGTTGCTGGTGACGATCAGGCTGGCTTGTTCGTAGCGCGAGGACACGAGCTGGAAGAACAGGTTCGCCGCCTCGGCCTCGAAGGGGACGTAGCAGACCTCGTCGATGATCAGCGGCGGGACCCGGCCCAGCTTGGTCAGCTCGACCTGCAGCCGGCCGGCGTGGTGGGCCTCGGCGAGGCGGGCGACCCACTCGGCGGTCGTAGCAAAGGCGGTGCGGTGACCGGCCTGGCAGGCACGGACGCCCAGCCCGATCGCGAGGTGGGTCTTGCCGGTGCCCGGTGGGCCGAGGAACACCACGTTCTCGCGGGCGGTGATGAAGTCCAGGGTGCCGAGGTGGGCGAGGGTCTCGCGCTTGAGGGAGCGCTGGTGCTCGACGTCGAAGTCCTCAAGGCTCTTGCGGGCCGGGAAGCGCACGGCGCGGATGCGGCCCTCGCCGCCGTGGGCCTCGCGGGCGGCGACCTCAGATGCTTCTAGGTGCTCGGATGCGGAGCGCTATGAGGGCTCCTCTACGTCCTCAGAAAGGCCCGACGGGAGACCAGGTGCGCCCCGGAGTCGGATTACTGAGGCAATCCCGCGGGAACGTCGTCTACTTCGGCACACCAACGGCCCCTGTCAGGTCTACGTTCCTTGCGGTGCTTAGGAGTGCTCCATCGACCATAGCACCCGTTAGATTCACGCCGCTGAGATTAGAATTCGAGAAGTCAGCCCCCCGCAGGTCTGAATCGCCGAGGTTCGCTCCATCGAGATCGCAGTTAGTCAGCGACGCGCCGGGCAACTGAGCTCCGAAAAAGTCAGCTCCCCTCAGCATGGCGCCGTCGAACTGAGCGTCATCGAACGTCGTTGTGTAGCCCTCCTCGTCAAGGCTCAACCTCGCGGCGCCCAAATTTGCTCCCACGAAGTTGGCGCCCCTAAAATTTGAACCTGAGAAGTAGCCGTTCTCAAGACTTGCTCCCGACAGGTCTGTCTCGAAGAAGTAGGCGCGGTTCGAGTAGGTGTTATTAAGTTTCGCTCCCGCGAGGGTTGCGCGAGTAAAGTTGCCGGCGGTTAGTCGCGAGCCTGCCAGGTCGGCACCTCGAAAATTGAGGCCCGAACGTTCACTCGTAGGCATGTGAAACTCAAGTCTGTACGTGTGCCGCGATCAAATCCTTGATCTCTACGCCCGAGGATGCTGAACGCGGCCAGAACGTCTGCGGGTGGAGTCTCGATGATGGGCTCACCAGGTCCTCTAGCGACGATCGGGCCAAGACACCGAGCTCCGTTGGAGGGTTCCACATGAGTTCTGGCGTATGCGGAGACGACCTCCACTATTGTAGGTTGGTCGTCTGGAGAGTCGCGCGAGATGCGTTCGAGCGCGTAGAGCCCTCCGAGTCGGGTGTCGACGCCAGGGCTCGTCAGCTGCCCCACGGCTTGAGCGTACCGACCTGTTATTTGCACCTGCTCAGAGTTGCGTGTTTGCTCCGCGTTATAATAGAGGGCGATTGCGGCGGCGAAGGCGCTCACGAGGGCGGCAATTGCTGTAACGTTGTTCCGAGCCCAGCGCCCTGTCCTATTGCCAGTGCGGTTAATTGCGTGTGCTATGCGCTTGCCGGTCGAGCGAGGCGTAGGCCGTCGGAGGCTGGTTCCATCGGGGCGTCGGCCAGCGACCCTCAGCGGTCTCCTCGAACGAACTGACATCTTCTTGGTCGGTCTCACCCGTGGCCCCCCTTGCCAACACAATCTTGTTCTCTAGTCGCTGCATGGGGGCGTTCAGTTACGGCAGCGGCGCTGCCGCTTGCCCGTGGGAAGAAGCGCGCCGGCCGGTTCGGGGCCTACCGGCCGATGTGGACCGACGTGTAGGTGCATGCGGCGAGCTCAAGCGTTTCGGTTGCCGACGTCACCGACACCACCGTGAGGTCCAGGCCGGCCCCGAGCATGAGCGACGCAGCCCACGGCGGCGTCCATGGACGGTCGAGGCGGCGACGCGCGGCGTTACCTCACTGTGGGCGGCGCACGGTTCGGCAGTCTTCGATCGCACCACCGCTCGGACACCCACGACCGACACGGAGGGGCCGTTGGGACCACAGGACGGCGGCGAAGACGAGTACTGCGATCGCAGGCGGCTGCCCTGGCACGATGTACGCTTTGCTCCGCCTTCGCGGGCACGCGGCCCGAGACTTGCCGATTGCGAGGAGCCGACCGTGACCGTTGCGGTCGAATGCCCGCGCTGGCTGCCCGTGCCGCGCCGCCCCGACGCCTACGAAGTCAGCGACTGCGGCCAGGTTCGCTCTGTCGACCGCAGAGTTGAATGCCGCAACAACACCGTGCGCCGGTATGACGGGAAGCCGCTGAAGCCGTGGCGAGCGAACGGTTACCTGTGGGTCGGCCTTGGCAAGGGCACCACCCCGGTAATGGTCCACGCCCTGGTCATGGAAGCCTTCGTCGGGCCGCGGTGGCCCGGAATGGAGATCCTGCACGGAGACGGCGACCGCACCAACAACGCCCTCTGGAACCTCAGCTACGGCACGTCCGCCGACAACAAGGCTGACGTCCTCCGGCATGGGCGGAACTACTGGGTCAACCGTGACTACTGCCAGCTCGGGCATCTCCTCGCGGGCGCGAACCTCACGCTCCGAAACGAACGCACCGGCAACGCCCGACGGTGCGTGGTGTGCAAGCGAGGCCTCAGCGCGGCTAGCTACTATCGGCGGCGCGACGTGCAGTTCGACCCAGTGGCGTTCGCTGACCGCAAGTACGCCGAGCTGATGCCGGACGCCCCGCCGCCGCTCGAGGTGCGCGAGGAGCTGTCCCGGAAGACGCCGACTCCCCTGGTTGCCGACGCTCCGGTTGAGCCGAGGGAGCCGTGGGTGCTGCCCAGTGAGCGCTGGCGCCCCATACCGGGATTCGAGACTACCCATGACGTTTCGAACCTCGCTCGCTTCAGAAGCCGCGACCGCGACATCGAGTACAGCGACGGACGAGTCCGGAGCCACCAAGGGCGCATCCTTGCGCCGACCCTGTCCCGCGGCTACCTCGTGATCGGTCTGCGCGATCCCGGTGGCCGGTGGCGCACCCATTTCGCGCACCGACTGGTTGCGCGCGCGTTCCTCGGTCCATGCCCCGACGGGATGGAGGTGCTCCACCGGGATGGGGACGCCAGCAACGCCCGCCTCTCCAACCTGCGCTACGGAACCCACGCCGACAACGGCGCAGACATGGTCCGTCACGGCCGCACCCCCCGCGACCGGCAAGGCGAAACTTGCCGATGGGGGCACCGCCTCGAAGTACCCAATCTCGTCGAATCCAAGCTGCCCGCACGCAAGTGCCTCGCCTGCGCTCGAAGCTGGTACCACGTCCGAAACGCTGGCTACCAAGACGTTAGCCACCGGGCGATCTCCGACCGGCATTACCGCATCATCACGGGCTGCGCGACGGCCGAGGACGCGGCAGAAGAGCGGACGGAGTGCGGTCGCGGCCACGCCCTCACCCCCGGCAACCTTGTTCCATCAAAGCTGCCCGCCCGATGCTGCCTCGCCTGCTCACGCGCCCTCTCCGTCGTCCGCTACGCCAAGAGCATCGGCGCGACGCTCGACGCCCAGTCGGTCGCCGACGCGAAGTACGCCAAGATCATAAATTCGGCTTGACCTCGGGTGGCGCGTCGTAAGTGCGCCAGGGACTGCGCGCATCCCGGGACGGCCAGCTTTCTGATCTTCGCGTGGAGCAGGTCGTGGAGAACAACGGTGTCAACTGGTGTGCGTGGAGTAGGTCCTAGGAGACCCGCGCTGCTACTAGAGTCGCTGGTAGAGGCTGTGTGAGGCAGAGCACGGGAATCTCTTAATCCGTTGGTTGTGGGTTCGAGTCCCACGGGCCCACCGCATCTGCGCTGCAACGACAGCTCATCGACACCCGCTGCTCGCGGCATGCAGGCGGTGTCGTGGAGAAGGTACCGTCCTACACTCCGCGCCGTGGCACCTGAGCAAGGTCGACGTGGCGACCAGAGGGGCACGGTAGAGCAACTTCAGAGCGGCTCGCTCCGCGGTCCGGTGGGTTCTCCGTGTAGGGCTGCAGGGTGTTCTCCCCGGAGTGCACGACCCGCTTGTGCCAGTGCCGCGAGGTGCCGAAGAGCTCGGCACCCAGATCCCGCACCGCGGTGCTGACCTCGGACTCCCACGCCCCGGGCGCCATGAGACCACGCCGGGCGATCTCGGCGCACAGCTCCTCGGCGTGCTGCTCGGCGCGGAGCAGCTCCCGCGCCCGGGCGTCCTCGTCCACCGTTGACGTCGACACTGTTGTCATCATCCCGCGCCGCCCGCCGGCGGTCAGGAGCTAAGCATCGCCAACATCAGCCAGAGCCCGAACAGGACGGCGGCGATGCCGGCGAGGGCCCCGCCGACGGCGGTGCCGACGAGCGCCACGACACCGAGGACCTCGGGCGCGAGCATGTAGCAGAGCAGCACGGCGCCGAGCCCCGACGTCATGTCCAGCACCCGCGCCGGCGTCGACGCGAAGGGGCCGGCCCCCCAGCGCAGGATCAGGAGCAGCCCCGCGCCCAGGCCGAGGGCGAGGACGGTGTGCCAGGTCCACGGCTCGTTGCGGGACGTGAGCGGCCCCAGGAAGTCTCCCCAGGGCGGCAGGTAGAGCCAGGTGTTCAGCGGGGTGTACCAGAACCGGTAGAACTCGGTGAGGAAGAACGTCGGGTCGCCCAGCGCCCAGGTGTAGAGCTCACCGTGGGCCCGGGGCGAAACCAGCCGCACCACCTCGAGCACCCCGAGGAACATCACGCCGGCGAGGAACGGCGTGCTCAGCGCCGAGATCGTGCCGTGCGTGCTGCGCAACGCCGAGCGCCTGCGGTCGCGACGGTCCCGCTGCGCCCGTTGCCGGGCCTGCTCCCGCTGATCGCGCTGCCGCTGCGCCTCCCGGCGGGCCTGCTCGTCGAGGCGGGCCACCTCGGTGCGGTGCTCGACGTCGGCCAGGTCGCGGGTCACCGCGGCCAGCGCGAGCGCGAGGTCCCCGCCGTGCGGCCCGTGGCCGCGTACCGCCTGGTCGCGAAGCGCGGTCCACCAGCCCGCGTGCGTCGGCTCGGTGCCGGAGCGCAGCCCGGCGCGGTCGGGCTCCCGACGCCGGGGTTCGAGCAGGTAGGCCAGCGCCCGGGCTCCGGAGCGGTCCGCGATCTGGTCGCGGGTGGCGCCGGCCCCGTCCGCACCCTGGCGGGCCCATCCGGCGAGCATCTCGTGGGCGTTGCCCCGGACCCCTTCCACATTGGGGTTCCGGGCGAGGGCCCGCAGCCGCTCGCACCCGTCGGGCCCGCATCCCGGTTCGTGCCCCTCGGAGCAATGGTGGCGGGCCACGATCCCGAGCAGGTGGGACGTCAGGACCTCGCCGAGCAGCCGGCCGGCGGGCGTGGTCGCGCCGGCCTCGGCGTTCTGCGCCAGCACCAGCAACCCGGTGACGTCCAGGGCCTGTCCCTGCACCCGCGGCGGGGTGCGCTCGGGGGCGAACTGCGCCACGAACGACGCCATCAGGCGGCGCGCCTGCGCGGGTTCGAGCGCCTGGCGCAGCGGCTGCGTCGACCACGACGTGTCGCCGACGTCCCCGCTGAGCCAGTCGGCGAGCCGGACGCGTTCGCGGATCAGCCACGCCTCGGCGCGCCCGTGATCGTGGCGGAAGAAGTCCGCGAGCTCCCGCGGATTACGCACCGCGGTGCCGTCGACGTCCAGGGGCGGGTAGGCCACGTCGGGGCCCGACCCGCGGCGGACCTCGGGGCGCTCGCCGCGCAGCCAGCGCTCGATCTCGACCGCACCCCACCGGTCCTCCCGGGTGCGTGTGAGCAGGCCCGACAGCAGGAGCTGCCAGCGTGGGTCGGCGACGCCGGTCACATCGACCTCATAGTTGGTCAGCCGGTCGCGGACGGTGAGATACTCCAGTCCGGCGTACGGGTGCTCCCCCAGCAGTATCTCCAGCAGGATCATCCCGAGCGACCACCAGTCCTGCTGGCGGCCCAGGTGCCCGTTGAGCGCCTCCGGGGCGGCGTAGCGCTCGGTCATCTGCACCGAGGAGAACGCCCGGGAGACCGAGCCCCGGCGGGCCGACCCGAAGTCGGTCAGCACCATCTGGGCCGGATCGGTCGCGGTGACCATGACGTTGTCGGGCTTGAGGTCGCGGTGGGCCAGCCCGAGGTCGTCGTGGCAATGCTCGAGTGCGCGGGTCAGGTCGACGAGCACCGCCTGCGCCAGGCGCTCGGCGCCACCGGGCCCGGTGCGCTCCACGAGGGTGGTGAGCGTCCCGAGCCCGTGGAAGGCCTGGACCTCCCAGGCGCGGGGACGTCCGTAGAAGGGGTCGACGAACTCGCCGTGGGCGAGCACCGCCGACACTCGCCGCGGGTCGGCACCGCGCAGCGCCTCTAGCAGCTCCGGGTCGGGCGCCGCCGTCTCGAAGTACAGCTTGACGAAGACGTCCCGGCCCGTCGCGCGGTCCACGGCGCGCAACGACTCCGACTGCCCCGACCGCACGAGGGTCGCGACGTCGGTGAGGTGGTCCCGCAGCTCGGCCGGTAGCGGCATCGAGGGCGCGGTCGGCGGCGGTCCGCTCGACGGCGGGGGTGCGGCGCCCTCGTGCCGGGTGGGGCGCGGCACCGGCGACTCGTGCCGGGTGGGGCGCAGCGGGGTGTCGGGGCGGCGCGGGACGGGCGGCGGGCCCGCCCACGCCGACGGGGCCGACGGGAACGCCCCGGTCGGCCCGGTGCGCGGCGGCGGGACCGAGGGCGGCCCCGGCGACGGACCCGTCGGAGGACCCGGCCGCTGCTCGTGGCGGGTCGGGGGCGCCGACGGCCCTTCGGCGCGGTGCCGCGGCCGGCGGAACGGGTCGCGCTCCGGGGGACGAGAGGGGTCGATCTTATCGGTCACGGGGCGGCTCCGAGCTCGAGGTGGACCGAACTGCCGAGCCGGATAGCGTCGCCCGGCGCGACGAGCACCGGGTGGCCCGGTTCGAGACGGTGGTCGTTGACGAAGGTGCCGTTGGCGGACGCGACGTCGCGCAGCCAGACCGCCCCCTCGTGCCGGACGATCTCGGCGTGACGTCGCGAGACGACGTCGAGGTCGGCGAGCGCGCCGGCGATGACCGGGGTGGGGCTGCCGCGCCCGATCTCGAGGGGCTCCTCGCCCACGTCGACGCTGCCCCAGGGCCCACGCAGCGAGGCACCGGCCCCCGTCGAGGTCGCCGCGGGGGCCACCGGCGGCGCCTCGATCGGGCGACCGCACCACTCGCACTCGGCCGCCCCCGGCACGACCGGCGCGCTGCACGCGCAAGTCGAGACCCCGCCGGCGGGGGGCGCGTCGGGCACCTCGGGCACGGCCGGTCGCGGGTCGCGCGAGGGCGGGTCGGCGGGTGCCGCCGGCACCAGCACCGCGAAGTCGACGTCGCAGTGGGTCCGGTCCCCCTCGTACTTCCGGCGGCAGGTCGGACAGCTCAACTGCGCCATGACACCTCGCCCAGGTGCACGCCACGTCGGCGCAGTTCCCGCTCCATGCGCCCGAGGTCACCAGGCCGCGGTAGTCCGATCATCGCCATCCCCGTGTCGTCGACGACCACCTGCAGGTGGGGCGCGTCCCCGGCCTCGTCGAGGCCGTAGCGCTCGCGCCCGCGGTCGGTGTGGACGAGCAGCCTCTGGTTCGCCGAGGCGCGCAGGGGCGCCTGCGACGGCTCGCCGGCGCGGTAGGGCCCGGCGATGACGGCGTCGGCGAGCTGCGCGCACGCCCGCTGGGCCGCGTTCCACCGGTCAGCCTCGAGGCCGGTGAACAGCAGGACGTCCCAGGAGCGCCGCAGGGCCAGGTCGCTCGTGCGCAGCAGGCGGAGCAGGGTCGCGAGGTCGGCCGCCTGCTCGAGCGGCTCACCGCCGCTGACCGTCAGCCCGTCGCAGTCCCGTCCCAGCTCCTCGACGACCGCGAGGACGTCGCGGGGGTCGACGGACCGTCCACCGTCGGCGTCCCAGGTGTCCCGCGAGGCGCAGCCGGGACACGCGATCGTGCAGCCCTGCAGCCAGAGCCCGACGCGGCGCCGGTGGCCGAGCACCGTGACCGGTGCGTGCACGCGGCTGATCCTCACGTGACGTCCACCGCCCACACGCCGTCGGCGTCGAGTCGGAAGGCCTCTACGCAGACCGCGGGGGCGGCGTGGCCCCGCTGGAAGAGCCACCGGGCCAGCGGATTAACCACCATGGACTCGACGGTGGTCGCCACCCCGCGGCCCCCGTGGCGCAGGTCGGAGAGCGCGACCGTGCGCAGCGTGTGCATCGCGGCCGGAGCGACCTCCAGTCGCAGCCCGTGCTCCCGCTCGAGGCGGCCCGCGACCCGGCCCAGGAACACCCCGAGCAGCTCCTCGGCGACGTCGCGGCGGATGAAGTCGAAGACGACGACGCCGTCGCCGATCCGGTTGAGCAGCTCGGGACGCTCGATCTCGCGGCGGAAGAACTCGGCGATCGCCTCGCGGACCCGCTCGTCGACCTCCTCGCGGTCCATGGCCGCGGTCACGTTCTCGACGATCGCGCCGCGCTCGTTCTTGACCAGGACGCCCTTGTTCGACGTGAAGATCAGCAGGGTGTCGGAGAAGAGGACCGTCGAGCCGCGCCCGTCGGTCAGCCGCCCGTCCTCGAGGATCTGCAGGAACTTGTCGAGGATCCGTGGGTGCGCCTTGTCGATCTCGTCGAAGAGGATCACCCGGAACGGGCGGGCCCGCACGGCGCTGGTGAGCTGCCCGCCCGCGTCGAAGCCGGTGTATCCCGGCGGCGCGCCGACGAGCCGGGCCTCGCTGTGCTCGGCGGAGAACTCGCTCATGTCGAAGCGGAGGTAGGAGTCCTCATCGCCGAAGACCAGCCGAGTGATCGCCTTGGCCAGCTCGGTCTTGCCGACGCCGGTGGGCCCGGCGAAGAACAGCACCCCACGCGGGCGGGCACCGCCGCCGCCCGCCTGCGCCCCGTTGAGGCCCATGACCGAGCGGGTGAGCAGGTCCAGGGCCTTGCGCACCGCGTGCCCCTGCCCCCGCACGGCCTGCGAGAGCTCCTTCTCCCCGGCAGCGATCCGCGCGCGAGTGTCGGGGTCGCGCCACGGGTCCTCGACGACCCCTGTGCGGTAGGCCACCGCGGCGTCGCGGACGCGGGCGAGCGGGATGCGCTGGTCGACGGCGAGGTCGGCGGTGCCGAGCACCGCGCGCAGCGGCATTCCGTCGGTGGCCGCCACGAGGTCGGCCGCCGCGGCCTCGCGCTGCTGGTCGGTGGCCTCAGCGGCGCCCTGCAGTCGGCGCAGGCAGATCCGGGCGGCGGTCATCCGGGCGGGGGCCGCGGGCAACGGGACCGAGATCAGGCGGATGGTCGGGGTGGCGTCGACGAACCAGGTCGGCAGGTCGTGCTCGCGGTCGGCCACCCAGAACACGGTGTTGTAGGGCAGCGCGGACCGTCCGTCGGCGGCCAGGCCCGCGGGTGCGGCGGTCAGCGCGCTGTGCCGGGCCCGGCTCAGCAGGCCGCGCACGGCGTCGTCGACCGTGCCGTCGGAGCCGGTGAGCTGCGAGGAGTACTCGACGAGCAGCGCGACCGGCGCCCCGAGGTGCGTCGAGACGGCCGCCACGAGATCAGCGAGGTCCGGGGCGCTGAGCGTCGAGCGCCCGCCCGCCACCTGCGCGACGCCGGCGTCGGTCCCCGCGGCCACCGTCACCCCGAGGCCCGGCACGTAGCGCAGCAGCGTCCCGTAGCCGCGCCGCAGCAGGACCCCGGCCAGGGCGTTCGTGAGGTCCATCGGGATGACGGCCCCGTCGGGCCGGGGCACCAGGAACCGGTCCCGGACGTTGCCGGCGACGACCAGCTGCGGGTGCACGCAGAGGACGGTGTCGATCTCCCGGAGCCACTCCGGTTCCTGGGTGCTCACCGGCCGTGCTCCCGGGCGAACACCTTGGGCGTCGCCGTGCGGCCGGCCCCGGACACGGCACCGATCCGGGCCCGGTCGACCTCGCGGAGCGGCCGCGTGCCGGGAGCGAACCGGCGCACCTCGCCCAGGCGCAGACCCTTCCGCCCGGCGCGCTCGGCCAGGACGTCGACCTCGTCGCAGAACTGCGCGTCGACCCGCTCGTCGACGTCCGCCGGCGCATCGTTCGCGCGCACGATGTGCAGGTACGCGCGTCCCTGGGCGTCCAGCCGGAACGAGGCGGCGTGGTCGGCCCACTCGGGCCGCCCGGCCAGGACGTCGCCGTCGGCGGCCAGGCGGGTGCTGAACCCTTCGTCCACGAGGTAGCCCATCTCCACGAGCACGTCGGTGAGGATCGCGGCGGCCTGCCCGCGGTCCCGGGCGGCGTGCGCCGCGGTCCCGAGGCGGGCCACCCGCGCCGCGACCGCGTCGAGGTCGGCACCGGGATCGTCGAGCTCGGCGGCGAGGGCCTCGAGCTCCACCGCGTCACCCCACCGCCGGACCGCCTCGAGCTGCGCCCGCAGGTCGGCCATGACGGCGTCCCGGGCGAGACGGGCCCGGCGGGCCGCCCGCAGCCGCGTGACCTCGTCCCTGGCACGCGCCACCTCGAGCGCGGCCCCGGACGCGCTGCCAGCCGCGCCAACGGCCGTGACCGCCCGGTCGAGGACCTCGCGCCGGTCCTCCACCGGCCAGGCGGCGGCGATCTCGGCGAGCTCGCCGAGCGCGCGGGCCACCCACGGACCCGGCGCGTCCGTGGTGTGCGCGCGGTCCCCGCCGGTGTCGACCGGCCGGTCGTCGATCACCTGTGCCACCTGATCCGCCCAGCGGCGCTCGGTGGCCGCGGCCACCGACGAGGACAGGACGGCCTCGAGTTCGCGCACTGCCGCCCGCGCCGTGCGGGCCGCCGCGGTGACCTCGGCGCTCGTGACGCCCGCGGTGCCGACGGTGGGCAGCGCGGCGGGCGCGACGACGTCGACACCCAGCACGCCCCGCGCGATCCGTATCTCGCGGCGCAGGGCGTCGAGCTGCGAGCGCGTGCGCTCGTACTCGACGGCGGCCGCCGCATAGGCGCGCGCCTCCCGCGCCTCCGCCGTCTCGACCGTGTAGGCACCGCACTTCGGACCGCTCAACCCGCCCCCCCCGGACTCTCACCACCACCACCTAACGGACAGACGCATCGTGAGAACCAGTCGTCTGGATTCGCCGCGTCGTTACACACCGCACCAGCGGCGCGCGGACAGCGGCCGACAACGCGACGACGGCCGAGGACGTCTTCGTGCCGGAGCACCGCGTCCCTCCGCTGATGGGCGCCCTCACCGGGACGAACCTGTCGCAAAAGACCGCCGACTCGCCGCTCTACCGATGCGCGTTCTTCCCTTTCGTCCTGGTCAATAGCACCGGCGCTCCGGTCGGAATGGCCGAGGGTGCGATGGACGCCTTCCTGGCGCGCGTGCCCGGACGCAAGATCACCTATACGGACTGGGTGCAGACCGAAGCGCAGTCCACCCACATCCAGGTGGCCGACGCCGCGGTCAACATCCGCGCCGCGAAGGTGCTCAGCAACGACCTCGCCACGAGGATCCGGGACGCCGCTGACGCTGGCCGGAGCCTGAGCGTGGCCGAACGCGCGGCCATGCGGGCCGAGTCGGCCCACGTTGTTCGCCTATCGCGATGGGCGGTCGAGACGCTCAACAGCATGAGCGGCGCCTCCTCCATCCAGATGGACGTCCCGATCCAGCGCATCTTCCGGGCAGATCGCGGCCGAACGGCCCTGGCCGCCGGTCTGCTGTTGCCCTTCGGTGCCGGTGTCGCTGCAGCCACCTCACCGGAGCCGGTGTGTGCCGCCGTGGTCGAAGCCGAGGGGCTCGTCGACGAGCGCCAGGACGCCCTCGATGAGGCTCTGGCCGCGTACAACCGTCAGAAGACCGTCATGGCCACCACCCGAGCCACCTACGAGCGGCTGCAGGCCGACGAGACGGCCACCGCTGCCGATATCGAGGACGCCCGCGTCACCGCGCAGCGAGCTGTGGAGCGCAACACCAAGCTCTTTGCTGCCCAGCAGGCCGCGGGCCGGGCGCTGCAGGAAGCCGTCCGTGAGCGCGCGGACGCCCGCGAGCGCGCCGAGGGCGTCGACTGCACCGATGGCGGGACCGACGGGGTGACCGATGGCGGGACCGACGGCATGACCGATGGCGGGACCGACGGTGACTCGACGGGCGCCCCGGTGGCTCCCAGGGTGATCCAGCCGGTGACGGTGCACCAGCAGACGAACATCCACCCGATATCGGTGTACCTGTGGAGCGGGGAACGGTGGGTGGTCTACAGCGACGGCACCGCCGTGCGCTGCGGTTCCGGCGGGCAGGATGTCCAGCGTGTCGAGGTCGTCAACGCCGGAGTCGAGCAGGGCGCCCCGTCGAGCGAGGACGTCGCGGACGCCGCGTACCCGGAGGGTGGCGTGGCCGCGGGTGATGGGTCCGGCGCGATGACGCCGATCCTGCCCGTTGCCGCCGGTGCCGTCGGTCTGACCGCGCTGGGAGCCGGCGGCGTCGCCTGGCACCGTCGCCGCAGCACGTCGTGACTGATCACCCAGCTTCTCGGAGGGCCACGGCATCGCCGGGGGATCGAGCGACGAGACGGCCGGGGATCGGCCTCCCGGTCGTCCTTGTGCTCGTCGCGGTGGCGGCCTTCGCGGTCGCCGTCCACTCCAGCACGGGAAGCGGTGGGCGCATCGGCCCGGCCTCGGTCGGCCTCCCGGCAGGACGCACCGTCGTCGGCATGCCGCTCGACCCGGTGGCCACGTCGGCCTTGCGGGTCCCGTCGATCGGGCTGGACACCCGCCGACTCGCGGAGCTGGGGCAGGATTCGGACCGTCGCCTGGAGGTGCCGCGCGACGCGGCGACGGTGGGGCACTACTCGGGCGGCGCGGCAGCGGGCGGGCAGGGACCGGCGATCTACGCCTCGCACGTCGCCTATCGCGGCGAGGAGGGTGGCTTCGCCCACCTCGCCGACGTCGCCGCCGGCGACCAGGTGCTCATCGACCGCGCCGACGGGGTCACGGTGGTCTACCGCGTCGACCGGGTCGAGCTCGTCGACAAGGACGCGTTCCCGACCCTCGCGGTCTACGGCCCCACCACCGCCCCCGAACTGCGGCTCATCACGTGCGGAGGCACGTTCGACACCGACACCGACAGCTTCGACGACAACGTCGTGGTGTACGGCACCGCCCTCGATGCCTACCGAACCTGACGGCTTGCGGCACCTTGCCGACCCCTCAATCCGATAACCGGGTTCTATGACAACCACAACAGCGACGCCGTGACGTCGGCAGCATCGTGAGCCTGAAGCGGACGTCGAGCATGCCAGATACTCCCGTGTCGCCCGTTCCCTAGGGATTGTTCCGGTTAGTCTGCCCACAGTCGGCAAGGCCGAAGTTGTCGACAGCCTGTTCGTGAGCTGCTCCTGAAACCACCCCGCCAAAGCCAGGACCAGCAAGTCCGCTAACGGCCGACCCAGCGCAGTTGTGCCCATTCGGCGAGGGGGCAGCCAAGGCGACCCCTCCGGCTGCGCCTAGCGACAACGCTGCTGCGAAGCTGACTACGATGATCGCGCGCCTCATGCGTTTCCTCCAAGGGCGAATTGTTGGCCTGGAGGATGACGGCGCGGTGCATACGAAGCCAGAAGAATCACCCTAATGGCCCTGCATCAGCTTTCTTCTGTCACTGGCCACTGACAGTGGGTGACAGAGAAACGTCGGGATCAAGGGTCGCGGAGGTGCTTGCTGTGCGGCGCAGGATCTCGTTCTCCATCTCGAGCCGACGTTTCTCGCGGCGCCGCTGGGCCAGCTCGCTGCGCTCGTCGCTGCTCACCCCGTCACGGCGCCCGGCGTCGACGTCGTCCTGGGCGGCCCACCGTCGCAGACAGGACTCAGAGATGCCGAGCTCGGCGGCGATCTGGGCAACGGGCTTCTCGCGCTCGCAGAACAGCTTTACGGCCCGACGCCGGAACTCCGGCGGATACGCAGGCGGCACGAGGACATCCTTCCCGGCGACACCCGTCGCCTCAGGGTAGGTGTCCGCGGAACCGGGGGAAGGTCAGTGCGAGAAATTCGGGACGTATTGGCTCCCGAATACGTTCACACTGTTCGTGCGGCTCGACAAGATAGTTCCCGTACCGCCGGAATCGCCATCGGGCTTGGCCTAGGCCGGCCGATGGCCTTCTCAGCGTCCATCGCCAGAGTCGCCGCCTGGGTGCTCGGAAGCTTCCCAAGCCGGGAGGGCAGAGACGACAAGCGCCGCGCGCCATGCACCGACGGCGGTGAGGCCGATGACCGCAACCACCTTGACCGTCCGGAACCGCTTCTCGCGACGGACGTCGCTCGCGAAGCGGAAGTTCGTGCTGCTCATGGAGTCCTTTCCACTGGCGCACCTGTTGCGGCGTCTACGCCAGATGGCGCTCTACCTGCCCTGAGCTTGCTGGGCGGGGTAGGCGAGTAGACTCGGCGCGCCGTCGTTGTTGCCTGGTGCGCAGTTGTTGCCTGCCAAGGTTTCGCGGATGGACACCGGCCGAGGTGGGCAATCCCAGTGTCGGCGGCGGTTCTCATATTGGGTCAGCACACCCCGGCGACGCGGGCATACCCACCGGGGCAGACGCCCTCCGGAGCATGCATCGGTTGACCACTGTTGATCTCGGCGTTGCTGCGGGGATCGTCCTGGTACTCGGCGCGATCTGAGCGCCTGTCGGGTACGCCGTCTGTGCACATGTCGGGGTTTGACGAGCAGTACCGCGAGACGGTGTTGTTTCGTTCGCTGCCGCCGGCTTCGTCGCGATCGTGTGTCCGCGTCGTCGGGGTGGCCCTCCTCGAGGTGGTCGTGTCCGTCCTCGTTGTTGTGGTGGGAGGGGGCGTCGGAGCCACAACTGGCGGCAGAACCGGCGAGGCGAGCCCCGGCGCAGGCGTTGCCACCGGGGTCACCGGAGAAGCGACGGGCTCCGCGGTCAGCGTCAACGCGCTGGCTGTGCCGGCGCCCAGAGCGACGAGGATCGCCACGGCTAACCCGAGTCGGACCGGGAGCCGGCGAGACCAGGTGCGACGGTGGCTGCTCACCTCCGTCACATCGCTGGGCTGTCCGGACCATTACCGGCGTTGTGGAACATCACCGTTCGGGGGCACACACCTTGCAGATCGACCGGTCACCACCGTTGGAATGGTCGTGACGCATCACGTGCGTCTGCTCGCGGGCTTGGTTTGGGGCACCGAGAGCTCGCGCCGCCACTTCGGCTGAGGTGTGCACTGCTTGGCGCGCGCCCTCGGGCGTCAACCACCACCGAAGATGCCGCCGCCGTCCTGGTCGGCACCACCACCACCGCCGTCCGTGCCGCCGTTGTCGCCACCGCCGTTGTTGTTCCCGCCACCGCCGTCGTTGCCGCCGTTGCTGCCGGCCTGACCGCCGTTGTTGGACTGGCCGCCGTCGTTGCGGCCGCTATCGACCGCGGACGGAGTGCTAGTGACGGATCCGGCAGCGGGAGCGCCGGGTATGGGGGGATGCAGTCGGGACGTGGTCGTCGTTCGTAGTGGGTCCCTCACCCTGGGTACGGGTCGAAGGGCCGGCACCGTGGTGCTGGTGGTGACGCTGTGCTGAGCTGCCACCGGTGGTGGCTCGACGGTCGGAGCGCTGGTGAGGGGGCTGATGGCGACCAGCGAGGCGGTGGCGACCGCGACGAGGGGGGAAGCGACGACCGCGATTGCGGTCGGGGTGCCGGTTCCGAGGCTGGCGGGCCACCAGCTGTGGTGAGCGACGCCTGCGGAGGCCTTCAACAGCGGGGTGGCGTGCTGGGTCACGGAGTGGCCGAGCCAGGCGGGGGCGGGCACCAGGACGGGCGCCGAGCGCAGCAGAGCGTGCGGGGAGACGAGCTCGCGGCGAGCCTCGCCGCAGGCCTCGCAGCCTTCGATGTGCCGGTTGAGGCGTTTGCGCAGCAGCACGGTCAAGGTGGTGCCGTTCCAGCCCTCGAGCAGGGCGGCGAGCTCGGTGCAGCGTTCGCG
Source organism: Actinomycetospora sp. NBRC 106375 (assembly GCF_030269665.1). Classification (GTDB taxonomy): domain Bacteria; phylum Actinomycetota; class Actinomycetes; order Mycobacteriales; family Pseudonocardiaceae; genus Actinomycetospora. The sequence continues at coordinate 10,633 of NZ_BSTS01000036.1, read as the reverse complement.
CTGGTGACGCGCGACGAGCACCGCCCCGAGGCAGCGCTCGATCGTGGTCCGCAGACGCCCGACCATCGTGTTGGCGTTGGTGGCGCTGACACCGAGGGCGTCGGCGAGCGCGGGCCCGTCGAGGCCGTGGTGGTAGTGCAGTTCCAGCACCGCGCGGTCACGGTTGCTCAATCCTCCGGCGGCGTGGGCGACGAGTGCGGCGAGCTCGGTGCGTGCGGCGAGGGCCTCGGGACCGTCGGCCGTTGCGGGCACGTCGGGCAGATCATCACTGGGTTCCTCGCGGCGTCCTCGACGTAGTCGGGCGAGGGCTTCGTGACGGGCGATGGCATACAACCAGGGGCGGAGCTTGTCGTGCTCGCGCAACTGACCGAGCCGGGTCGCGGCGGTGCAGAACACGTCCTGGACACAGTCGGCGGCGGCGTCGGGGTCGCGCAGCATGCCGACACAGAAGTTGTAGAGCGCGTCGCCGTAGCGTCGGTAGATCGCCGCGAACGCGGTGGGGTTGGTCATCGCCGCCACCGCAAGCGCCGCGTCGCTGACCAGCATCGGCTCGGTGGCCAGCCTCGGCTCGGGACTCTCGCGCGGTCGCGGTAGCCGCACCGAGGTCGAGACCAGCCGGGGCTGTGATCCGGTGGTTACCGGTGAGGCCGTCGCGACCGAGCCCGTGCCAGGCCCGGCGTGCTTGGGCCCCGCGCCGGGTGGTGCCATCCGGTCGGGCGGAGCGTGGTGGCGACCCGTCCGACCGACGATCTTCTGCACATCGGGCACTGCGAGTGGATCAGCCTCGCCGTGTCCGGTCACGACACGATCCGCGCTTGGTCTTGGAGATCGAACCCCTGGAACGCCACTATCCCTGCCCCCCTTGCTGGTGGCACCCGACGACGTCCGTCGCGGTGTCCCCCTTGGTCCAGCTGCGATCACGGTCGTTCCCCGTGTCAGCAGCGTTTCGATCTCACGCTCAACACGCAGCCGTCTGCGCCCAACGGCATCGCGAGTCCGCCCGAAACGGACACCCGGGCACAATCGCGCCGGGGAAATCGGATCGATCGGTGCCGCGCTGAAGGACCGGAGCCTTCCCGCTCCTTCCGTGCGCGGACGAACTGCTGGTGTCGCACAGCGTGAAGGTCCCTGACGCGCCCAGTACCCCGGCGCCCAGTCGCAGCTTCAGGACTCGACGTCGTGTGCTGAAAGGTCATGGCAGGTGTGCCCCCTAGATGCTCCGCGGCCCGGTCGGTGTCGGCCTGCTGTTCACGGTTAGGAGCAGCCACGGAAGCCCGCTCGCACACTTTTCTGACGAGTTGCTCGACAGGTCCAGGACGAGCCGATGGCTCGCTGCCACTGCGCCCGCGCGCCACAGACCGCGGCGAGGTCCCGGGTGGCTCTCAAGCCCCGACCGAGGTGTGTCGCCGACGACGAATGACGTCGAACCCGTCAGTAGGAGCCACGCCGGATTATGGGGTCAATCTAGTCGAGAGTTTGCGCGTGAGTGGGGCTTACTGGCAGTACTTCTGGTAGACCGCTGTTCCCGGGGAAGCGAGCATATGACAGAGTTCCCAGCGCGAAGCAGGATTCTGCATCTGGCTAGGGCTCTCCACGTCAGTCTCCGTGCTGTTCAGATGGACATTCCCGCAGCGGTTCTGGGCCATGGAGAGGCCGGCGTCGATATCAGCCTGGCAGCCGTACGGGTCGGTCGCCGGGTGTCGGCTGCTCGAAGAGGTGCTCCCGGACGAGCCGTTCGGTGTACTAGCCCCGGGGTGAACCTCAAGCCAGCTGGCGGGCGGTTGGTGGCCGCAACGCGTCACGTACGCGCTCGGGTCGAGCCCGTGACGTGCGCCGTAGTCGCGCCACCAGGCCTTGTCGGAGCAGTGCCAGTTCTGGGCCCCCCGGTCGTGATGCGGTGAGGTGGTCGTCGTCGGGGTCGTCCTGGCCGTCGGGGTCGTTGGCTGAGCGGCCGGGAGCGGCGTGGCGTCGGCGGAAGGTTCGGGGGAGCTGGAGAGCCCGCAACCCGCAACAATACCCAGGATCATGACGAGCAGGACTGCTGCGCCAAGCAGCCAATGACTGGCGCGGTCGTGCACGAACGTCAACAGAATCCCCCTGAGAAGAGCCGGCGTCGCGCCGATAAGCCTTCGTGGCTGAGGAGTCGTCGGCCGATCAGGCAATGTTACGGCTGAACGTCAGAAAGCTCGTGGCCCACCAACTCGGGCCCTGCTAGGGCATCGCACCGGGTGGACGATTAACAGAGGTACCTAGTAGAGGTAAAGGAAAGCCGATGTTGTACTTGAAGCCTTGCGCGCCTCGGTGAGGCGAGCAGGGATGAACGGCAGCTGCCCGGGTGCACCAACCCGGCCAGGCGGGCGGGCCACTGCGGTCGGCGCGCCCCCGAATTGGCCGCTTCGATGTTCCGGCCTCGAGGGCGTTCGTGAGCGTTCCGAGGCCGTCCGGGATCGCCCGCGACATCTGTCCGGCATATCGTCGGACACCTGTCCAACTGTCCTGGACGAGCGCCACGGAGGCCCACGAGCCTGATCAGCGGCAACGCGGATGGTTCGATGCTCGCGAACCTTGAGCACTCGCTCGTCGTGACGCACGTCGTTGAACGCTTCACGCCGCTGGCCAGCGCAGATCGTGCTCGGGCGCTGGAGCGTGGCTGGCCGCGACAGTCTCGTGTCTGTGCACGGGATGGAGAAGGGCTTCGAGGGCGTGACCTCCGAGGCCCTCAAGGGCCACGTGCGAGAGCGGCCACAGAGCCAGCAGGGGCTGCGCTACGCGCTCAAGGACGCTTCAGCACCGTCACCGAGTACTGCGCCGAGGTTGAGACCGTGCTGCCTTGGGTCGACGTGACGGCGAGACCGGCGGTCACCACCGGGCAGGTCGCGTTCCGGTCGACCGACAGCTGCCGGCCGGAGACCGGGTCGACGGACGCGAGGCCGGCGGCCTGGAGCAGGAGCACGCCGCGGTCGATCGCACAAATGCCGTCGGCCGCGCCGGCCGGTAACGACCACAGCTGTCGACCGGTGAGGTCGTAGGCGGTGAAGACGTTCTGCTGCGTCGACGAGGAGTCGCGGCGCGGAGTGGCGACGAGGACGGCGTCCTGCCCCAGCACCGCGCCTGGGACGATCCCGAGCGGCCTCGATGTGGGGTCGAGGACCGCGTAGTTCGTGATGCTGCCGGTCGGGATCGTCGCGCGGACCCGCCCGGAGGGTAGATCGATAAGCGAGACCTGTTCGCTGCCGCGAAGTGCGAGCGTGAGGGCGTCGCTGGAGAGCGACTTCCCCGTGTACCGCGTGTCCGAGCCGGTGCTGGCGAACCCGTCGAGCGTGGGGCGCCCGGGTCGCCCCACCGCCGCCAACGCCCGCGCGACGTCGTTGGTGTCGGTGTCGCTGACGGGGATCGTGGAGAGCACGCGCAGGTCGGTGTCGGCGACGAGCCGCACGCCGTCGAAAGTGCTGGGCCCCGTGGGGTCGGGTCGGGTGTCGACCCCTGGCTCCGACGGTGGCGGGACCGCGACGACGACGTTGTTGCCCACCACGTTGACCGCGTAGGGGACGGGTCGCATCCCGCCGGTGGATAGGTCGATCAGCCGGGACACGTCGAAGCTGCGGTTGAGGACGTAGCGGCCGTCCGTGGTTGGGAAGAACGCCGGTGTGGCGGTGTGGCACACGGTGTCGATCAGCAGGGTCTGGTCGGTGGTGTCACCGGAGTGCAGGACGACATCCCAGAGGGGTCGCAGGGTTCTGCCATCCCGTGCAGCGACGTGGGCCTCGCGCCTCCCCAGCTCCACCCCGTTCGCGGGCACTTCGGTGTCGTAGCGGGTCAGGACGACGCTCGTCCCGTCCGGACGCCGGACGACCGTGGCCCCGCAGTCGACGATCTCGGGTAACCCCGGCCCCGCGGTCGCGAGTCGTGCGCCGGTGGCCTGGTCGTAGGTCACGAGCTGGTGGCTGCTGCGGCCCGGCGCGGTACTCACCTCGTCCAGCACCGCGACCACGGCTCCGTCGGCGTCGACGTGTGCCTGACCGTTCGGGGACCCGGTGAACGAGAAGAGCACGCCCCCGACCGGAACCGGGGCGTCGGGCGGCGAGGTCGGCGAGTCCAGCGCCCCCGATGTCGTGGTCGGGCCGGCCGCCACCGACGGGGTCGCCGCAGGAGGGCCCGACGTGCGACCGATGCGGACCGCGAGCACCGTGACCGTGGCGGCCACCAGCAGCAGCGCCATCCCGGCAGCCACGAACGGCAAGGCTCGGCGCGGTGATGTAACCGCGCGCGGCAGGTCGACCCGAGGGATCGGTCTGGTCGGGGCGTCGTCGGTGGGTCGCGTCGGTGCCGCCACGGGTTGCTTCCTCCTGGGTGCCTCGACCTCGCCGCCACGGCGGGCGGACCCCTCGGGGTCGGGTCTCGTCAGCCCCCCCATCGCCGTGGCGGCCGTGGATGTTGCGCCCGGGGCGTAACGGGAGCTCACCGCTCCAGCGATGACCGACCGTCCGGCGGGCGCCGGGATGTCGGGGGGACGGGCGATGGATCAGCGCACGACGAGACAGAGCATGGTGCCCGGGCTGCTCTGGGCGGTGATCGCCGGGTTCGGGATCGTCGCCTTCTGCCTGCTCTATCCGACGATCGTTTTCCTGCGGCTCGGCGCTGCGATGTTCTCCTCGCCCGCGCTCGGGTTGCTGGGGCTTGCGATCGCTCTGGTGTCGGGGTCGTTCGTCGTCGCGTTCGCGCGGGTCGGCTACGGGCTCTACCAGGGCAGCCGGGTCGCGCGCGGGGTCGCGTTCGTGCTCGCCGGAAATCTCCTGCTCTCGTGCTTCGCGGTGCCGGTCGCCACCGGGCTCACGGTCGTGCTCGCCGTCGGCTCGCTCGGCGTCGTCGCCGTCCTGGTCTTCGCCCCGTCGGCGCGCGCCTGGTTCGCTGGGCCGTGGCGCGGCGACACCGAGCTCCCGACCTCCATCGTCGTCGCCCAGACGGTGATCCTGTACTCGTCGGGCATCACCGCCCTGCTCTCCGCGACGCTGCTGGTGGCCGGGATCGCGCTGCTCGCCCTCCCCTACGCCGCGGGCACCGCCGGACCGATGATCGTCACGGCGCTGGTCTGCGCTGCCATCGCCGCTGTCGGGTTCTGGGCGAAGGCCGCAGTCGCCCGCGCCGAGCGGCTCGCCCGGGTCCTGATCACCGCGGCCACCGCGGCCGACCTCGCCGTCGTAGTCCTGCTCTCCGCCGCCGACGAGAGCGTGCTCCCGCTGCTCGCTGCGTTCGGTCTGCACGCCGCTGCCGTGGTGGCCCTCTGGCTCCCCGCCGACGCTCGGCGATTCTTCGGCGAAACAGCCCTACCCGTCGTGGAGAACCTGCACCGCCACGTCCTGGAGAGCGGCCGCAGCGCATCAGCCGGGCCGACACCGCCGGCCCCAACCGGGTACCTGCCCCCGCCTGCGCCGCTGACTCCGCCGCCGACTCCTCCGCTGGCGACCGGGCGGCACCCCTACCCACGATCGGACATGAGCACCGCGAGTCGGCTCCCATGCGGTCCACCGGCAGTGCCGCCACCTGTCCCTCCGCGTTCCGGTCCGGTCTCCCGGTCGCCCGCCACGATGACCAGCCTCGGCCCGCCGAGCGGCCGCCACGTACGGCCCGACCCGATCGAGTTCGCCGCCACCGCCCCGGAGCCGAACGCCCCGGCCTTCTGCGGGCGCTGCGGGGCGGGCGCGGTGCCCGGCGCCGTGCACTGTGTGCGCTGCGGATCCCGCCTGCTCGGGCACCGCACGGCCCAACCGCAGCCGTGACCACGCTGCAACCGCCCGCGAGCGGGAGAAGGCGCCGCGGGCTCGTCCTCACCATCATCGTGTCACTCGTGGCCGGCGTCGGACTCGGTATCGGACTCGTTCTCGGCGCCCTCCCGGCTCTGGGTCCTAGCGGCCAGACGGTCGCTCCACCGGTCGACCTGCACGCGGTCGACTGGGGCGACGCGACGCTGCCGGGTTCGGTCTGTCGCTCACCCGCACCCATCCGGCTTCGCGGCGGCGAAGCCGTGGCGGTCCCGTCCTCCTTCGAGGGCCCCAGCTCGAACTACCCGCAGGACGTCCACGTCGACGCCTCCTCGGTCGTCTACGGCGACCTCACCGGGGACGGACGCGACGAGGCCGCGCTCCCGTTGACATGCAACAACCACTACTCCACGGCGGCGGGCACGACCGTCGTCACCGCCCTGCTCTTCGACGGTTCGTCGGGCGAGGCCGCACTCCTCGGTGCACTGTCCAGCTCGCAGCCGCGCCTTGGCGAGATCCCCAACGCGATCACCGTGAGCCGCCTGCTGCCCGGGCGCGTCCTCGGCGACGAGTCGTTCTACGGCCCGGAGGACGCGACCTGCTGCCCCTCGGGCCGCGCAAGCACCATATGGCCGTGGACCGGCGGCGCACTCGGTGCGCCGCAGGCGACCATCACCCGACAGCGATGAGGCCGCCGGACGGGGTGTCGCGCCCCGGGGCGGGACCAGGTCACCTCGCCACCCCCGCCGCTCGGCGACGTCGAGAGCAACCGTTCGTATCGAGGAGCGAGCTGTGAAGCCGACCCTGATCATCACCGGCGTCGTCGCCGTCCTGCTACTGCTGGGGCTGGCGGCCGGTGTCGGTGACGTCTCGTCGTCGAGCTCGTCCTCGAGCAGCTACTCCTCGTCGAGTTCGTCCTCGTCGGACTCGTACTCCTCGTACTCGTCTTCCGACGAGTACGGCGGCGAGGACCCGCAGTCGCTGGAGCTGAACTGGCTCCCAGCGCTCACAGTGCTCTCCGGTGCCCTGGCCATCGGCGCGGTGTTCGTGCCGACCATGCCCCGCAACCGGCAGCTGCTCCTCGGCGCTGTGGGGTTGCTCGCGGGCATCTACGGCATCTGGGTGTGGGAGCAGGACACCGGGCACTACGGCTTCCCCGCGATCGTCACCATCGCCCCGCTGCTAATCGTCGGATGGGCGGGCTACGGGTGGCACCAGAACGTCCAGAGGGGCGAAGGCGCGCGCGGGTCGCTCGACGACACCGACGATGCGGGCCCCGACCTGGTCTTCCCGGTGGCGATCCGGGCCGGCTCCCGCGGCTCGGTCGGCCTCGACCTCGACGTCGAGGCGTCCCCCGAGACGATCCGCGACGCCGTCAGTCGGGCGCTCGCGAACCGGGGCAACTACTTCACCACCGACGGCTGCGCCTACTCCGTGCTGCGCCACCAGCCCGACGGCCTGGACTGCGCGATCGTCAGCGGCTTCCGCGGTCTCCAGCACTGCACGTTCAGCGTGCGGCTCAGCCGGACCCGCCTCGGCGTCCGACTCGTGGACTATCAGACCGTCAACGAGAAGATCCTCTTCGTCATCCCCATGGGGCCAGCGACGATCCCTGGATACGGCTCCTACCGCCACTTCCTGCAGGCCCTCACGCGGGAGATCCGCCGGATCGACCGTGGGGCGGGAGCCCGAGTGGTGCAGGCGTGAAAGGTGCCGTCGCGGTCATCGTCGGGTCACCGTGGTCGCCGGCAAGGTCATCGGGCTGCCGGTGACGCCGACCTCCCGGCGAGGACCGGCCGCTCCGGCGGTCCTCCCGCCGGACGACGGCTCCCTCGATGGCGGGTCCAAGGACGTCCACGGACGCCGTTGCCTCGGGTGCCCGACTAGGCGCGTGTCCTGACCCCGGCGCCCTCACCGTGCCCTTGGTCTCGCCGATGCGCACGCTGCGACGGGCGCAGGCCCGCACTGCGACGTGGGGTCCGGGGAGGGCGACTTGCCGACGATGATGCCGACCCGAGGCCGACGTCCCGGACTGCGCCTAACGAGGCCAACCGCTCGTCAGAGCCTCGTCGGCGAGGGTGTCCGCGCCTCTTGAGATGATCAGGTTCTCGGACGTGATCGAGTAAGTCACACCGTTGTTGGTGGCGATCCAGCTGTCCTCGCTCCGTGTCACGGGCAGGGTGATCGTCAGACCGGTGCGGTCGTTGGCGCCGAAGTAGTAAAGCGCCCCGGACGTTCCCTGGCAGATCGCGATGTGGACACCGGAACTGTGCGCAACGACCGGGGCACCGACGGCGGCCTCGGGCAGGCTGCTCGCTGCCTCGGTCGGACAGGTCGTGCCCGAGCCCCCTGCCGTTCCGGAGCCCTCTGCCGTCCCCGAGCTAGGCGTCCCCGTCGCGGGTGTCGTGCCGTTGCCGGCCGTTGGTCCGGTCGCGGCGGTTGATGTCGCGCCGGTGGCGCTCGCGACGGTCGCCGACTCCGGAGCCGGACCGGCGAGTGTGATCACCACCGTCGACACCGCCGCGACACTGATCGCCGCGCACAGGCCGACGATGATCGCGGAGCCATCCGGTGCTCGAGCGCTCCTCGGACGGCGCGCCGCCCCCATGCTCCCGACGAGCAGACAAGCGAGGAGAGCAGCTGCCAGGACGCCTGCCGCTGTGCCCCGACCGGCGCCCACCCCTTGCGTCGCCAGGACACCCGGCAGATCGCCACCGCTTAGAACGACCGTGCCCGCCGCCGCAGCCGCCGTCAGTGGCAAGCCGAGCAGCATCACCGTCGCCCGGTCCCGGCCGGTCAGCAGGTCAACGGTCACCGGAGCCGTCAGGAGGGTGAGCCCACCGAGCAGCACGAGCCCGACCGGCGAGCTCGCGACCCACGGGCCTGTCCCGGGCCACGGCACGAGCACCGCAGCGCCCACGCAGAACAGTGCCGTGAGCGCGATGACCGAGAGATAGCCACGCCCCGACGACGCCGGCGCGGGCTGCGGTGGCATCGGAGAGACAGGACCACCCACCGTCGGTGGGGTCGGAGGTCGGACACGGGCCGGTGGACGAGGGGCGGGCACGGTGGCACGGGCCACGAGCAGGCGCGAGCTCAAACGGCTCGTGCGGTCCTCGTCGAGGACGATCGTCGGAGCGTCGAGTGCACTCGTCCGCGACAGGACCGCGGCCGCGGGTGACGTCGGCGCCGCCTGTGCGGTGGGCGCTGCCTGTGGGGTGGGCGCTGGATGTGGAGCGACCAGGAATACGGACGATGGCGTCGACGGGCGCGGCCGCTGAGGCACCGTGCCGATCGGGATCGCCGACCACAGCTCGCTCATCCGCTCGCCTTCCTGCGGCAGCGCCCCCCGCCGCCATCGTCCAGTCATCGTCGGGCGACACGGATCCGTTGCAGTCACGCGCCCCGCCCGTGGTCAGCGCTCTACTGACGCCGTCAGCGCGCGGACGTCAAGCCGCCGCCTTCTGGGTATCGCGCATCGCCGCCGACGTTGCCGGCCCCAAACGCGGCGCCCGTGACCGTGTCTGACCTCGGGCCTGACTGAGGACACCACGCTCACCGCAAGATCACCTGATGTGTCCGCGGCCACGAACGGACGACGACGAGGGCGACGGCCCGGGCGCATCACACCACCGACAGCGAAGTCAGTGGCTGCCCGACATCTGCACCCGACGTAACGAGCCCTCGAGGCCAGGACTCGCCCTTCAACGCTGCCGCGGCGTCCGCGACCGGTGCGCGGCCCACCGCGACGGGGCTCAGGTTCAACGCGTACGAGTGCTCTGGCGAGAGCCGCAGTGGCCACAGTGTTGCCGGGGTGGGCTGTTGCGCCGGCCGCATTGTCCGCAGAACGCGGCGACGCTGGCGGTTTGCTCGTCCGCCCATCGGTCCCCGGTCGAAGGCGGCGCTGTCAGAGGGTGGGCCGAGATGACGGGTCCCGACCCAGCCGGCGCGGAGCCGTGGGGCGGCACGGGAGCGCTGGTTCGCGGGGTGTCGCTGAAGGCGGCCCGCGACGACTCAGGCAGCCAGAGCAGGCCGAGCACCAGGAGAGTCCACGCGACGGCGGCCAGGAGGAGACCCAGCCCTTCCAGGCCGTCCACGGCTCCGAGCGCGACCGTCGCGAGCAGGTTAATGGCGTAGACCCCGGCAAGTACCCCGCGGGCGCTCGGATCAGCTCGTCCGAGGCGGGCGCAGCACCGGAGCTCGACGACGGCGAGGACGATGATCAGCAGCCCGATCAGCACGAGAGCGGTCCCAGCTCCGCCGTCCGAGCCGCTCAGGAAGATCGCGAAGATGCCGCCGACGACGGAGAACGCGCCCCACAGCAAACCGCCCAGGCCTGAGAGCAAGACCAGGACTTGCGCGGCGATGATGGTGCCGGGCATGCGCGGAAGCGCGGCGCGTTCCCGGCATATCGAGCAGTCCGCGCCCACGGGTAGGTGTTCCCCGCATCCAAAGCAACGCCGCATCACGCGCTCCTTCCCGCCGCTTGGGCGGCTCGAGGCGCCACAGCAGCGCCGACTCGTTCTGGGTCAGTCACAGTGAACTCGGAACGGGCGCCGGGAAATCTCTCGGCAGCCGAGCTGCCCGAGGACCTCGTTGGTTCGCCCAGCCAGCGAGGCGTAGTCCTGATGGCAAGCCGCGAACTGAGGTTGGCCCCCAGGACCGGACACCGACGGTGTGGGGTCAGTGATCTTGGTCAGGCGTGGTGTGGGCTGCTTCGTGGTCCAGCGGGCTGAGCATTCCGATGCTGGAATGGCGTCGCTTGGGGTTGTACCAGCACTCTATCCATTCGAATATCGCGTTGGCAAGCTCGGCGCGGGTGGACCAGGTGCGGGAGTCGAGCAGTTCGAGTTGCATCGTGCCCCAGAACGACT
>NZ_BSTS01000035.1 GCF_030269665.1 Actinomycetospora sp. NBRC 106375 | reverse complement strand
TTGGAGGATCGCTCCGCAGGGCTGTGACCAGCAGAAAGGGTGCGCCGTCAGGGACTCGAACCCCGAACCCAGTGGACGAGAGTCACGTCCTTGCTGGTGATGTCCGATGCTCGTTTGTGCTGGTCAGCGGCATGATCGAGTCGTAGTGATCATGTGATGTCGGGCGTCGTGATCGGCTATGACGTGACGTAAGTGGTACCCAAAGCGGTTCAGCCCCGCCCCTCGACCGTTGCTGCGGTTGTCCACTGGTTGACCGTTCCAGAGCGTTCGGATCTCCGCCTCTCGAAGTGGGAGGCGTTCCTGAGAGGTTGCGCTCGGATCCAGATCGTCGCCCCCGCCCGATCCATCGCGAGGTGCCGTTCGGCGCGGCCCGAGCACTCGGGATCGGGGTCGGCGGGTCTCCGGCGTCGTTCCGGCGGGCGGGCCGGCTCGGCCTCCCGATCACGATCGGCATCGTCGGCGGCCGTCCCGAGTCCCTGGCGCCGCACGTCGAGGACTACCGGGTCGCCGCCGCGCGTGCCGGACACGATGCGGACGCCCTCCCGTGGCCGTCACGTCGCACGCCTTCGTGGCCCGCACCTCCCAGGAGGCCGCCGACGTCCTCTTCCCGCGCTACGCCGCCATGGCCGAACTCGCCGGTCGTCCCTTGTCCCGGGAACAGTACGACCGAGCCCGCGGTCCCGACGAGCACCTGGTTGTGGGCAGCCCCGCCGAGGTCACCGACAAGCTCCACCGCCAGCAGGAGCTGTTCGGGCACCACCGCTTCCTCGCGCAGATTCCGCACGGTCCCGTGCCGCACGAGGACGCGATGCGGGCGGTCGAGCTCCTCGGTACCGAGGTCGTCCCGCAGCTGGACCGCGCCACGCCCGGAGGAGGTCATGAGACCGCCCAATGCCGTCGGGGCGGAGCCCACCTCGTCGGGACATGTGGACGACCACCCCGGCGCGCGGGCACCTCCACCCGGGCCCCTCCCGGGGTGTCGGTGGGGAGGTTCAGACGACGACGTCGGCGGCCTCGTCGGGAAGGTAGCCGTCGGCGACGAGGCGGGGCATGAGCCCTCCGGCGTCGAGGATGTCGAGCACGAAGTCGGGCAGCGGGGAGACGTCGATCCGGGCGCCGCCCGCCCGCGCCCAGCCCTCGGTGAGGTGCAGTGTGAGGTCCTCGCCCTCGGCGACCAGATCGCGCGCCCCGGGGACGGTCAGCGCCGGCATCCCGTTGTTGATCCTCAAGCGCCGACTCCGACGACCACGGCGTCGACCCGGTGCGCGGCGAGCAGCAGCGCGGTGACGGCGTCGGGGTAGTCCGGACGACCACCGCCTCGATGCCCCAGCGCGAGGTCGTCGGGGTGCTCACCTCCCCGCTGCGCGGGGCTCTGCGGCCCGATCCCGGTGACGAGCTCCCCATCCCCACACTGATCCTGCACGGCGACCGGGACCGTCTCGGCGACATCGCGGCCGGCAGGGTATCGCGGCCGGCAGGGTGACGACGGCGCCCCGGCCGTCCGGGTCGTCGCGCTCGAGATCGGGATGGCGTCGTGCGCCCAGCGCTCGACGCGGTGCTCGCAGCGAGGCCCCATGAAGGTCGGCTTCATCGGTCTGGGCGCCATGGGTGCGGGGATGGCCCACAACCTGCTGCGGGCGGGCCACGACCTGGTCGTCCACGACCTCGACCGCGAGCGGGGCAAGCCCTTCGAGGCCGCCGCCGACCGCGGCGCCCTGCACGGCGGCCGTCGACGGGCACGTCGCCGTCGTCGAGATGCACCGCCCGCCGACCAACTTCACGTCCGGCCTGCACGAGCTCGGCCACGGCCCCGATGGTCTCCTGGACGGCGACGACGACGCAGGCCACCGCGGCCGGGCCATGCACAACATCTGCGTGCAGGACATGCTCACCGCGGCGTGGACGTGCTTGCCTGCGTCGATCATCCATCGCCGGGGACCGTCGGAGATAGGCTGTGGTGTGACGTAAGCGGTTCCCTCAGCGGGCCGTCGGGGCCACGGTCGAGCCGCCTGCGGAGAGGCCGCGGCGCGGGTGTCGACCGGTCCTCGAGAGCCTGGCGCTCGGTGCGCGACGAGCGCTGAGCCCCTCGTCCGTCGTCCTGAAGGTTGGGCCGCTCTGGCGAGATGGCTGAGGCCGCTCGACGTCGCGTCGTTCCCGGGTCTCGGGGTTCCCACGGTCCGCGCAGGGCGGCGCGGAGGTCGTCCCCGGTGGCCGCCGCACGGGAAGGTGGAGGCCGTTGTGGCCCGCCGGAGTCGCACGGTTGACCTCGACATCGGTCGAGCTTCTAGCGTCGCGGTATGTCCACCATCGCACCGCAGCGCTATACAGCGACGGTCATCCCGCACGTCATGGTCGACGGCGCCCGCGAAGCCATGGCCTTCTACCGGCAGGCGTTCGGCGCCGAGGAGCTGTTCACGATCGACGCCCCCGACGGGTCCGTGGTCCACGCCGAGATGTCCATCGGCTCCTCGGTCTTCATGCTCGGCGACGCCGACGCCCCCTTCGCCCCTCCGGGTCCACCCGGGAGCACCGTCGGCCTGCACGTCTACGTCCCCGACGTCGACGACCTCGCTTCCCGCGCGGCCGACGCCGGCGCCGAGGTGCTCCAGGAGCCGACGGACATGTTCTACGGCGACCGGTCGGTCATGCTGCGTGATCCGTTCGGGCACCTCTGGGTCTTCCTCACCCACCACGACGACCTGTCGATCGACGACATCGTCGCCCGGGGACGCGCCCTGCTCCGAACCTCGGACTCCTGACACCCCACGAGCCGGCACCGGGACGGACCACGGCGCGGTCACTGATCTCGACACACGGCACGAGGAGGACGAGCCTGTCGGCCTCCCTGCGGTCCAGGTGTTGTTCATGACCAACCTCGACGGCGGGAACGACGTTCGACTGCTTGTTGTCTTCGGACGCGCTGAAGGCCTGTCGATAGAGGCCGCGCCCGGTGGCCGGACCCCCTCGGTCCCCCTCGCCCCGTCGTGGCAGCGGTCAACCTGGCATCGCACGCTGCTGAGGAGCGTCAGGTTGTGCGTCGTGGGATGGCGCGATCCCGCTGTCGATGACGCTCCGGGTGTGTACTCGTGTCGTGACCCGAGACGTTGTGTGCGGCGGCGTGTCGGGTTGATCGGGGGAGGGCCTCCGGGGCGGGGTGGGTGTGTCTGAAGCATCCGCCCGCACCACCGGAGGTCCTCGGTGCCGCACCGTCATGCTCGTCTGACCGTGCACGCTCGTCTGCTCATCGTCGAGCGCTACCGCGCTGGCTGGCCTCAGGCCCGCATCGCCGAGCAGCTCGGGGTCTCCCGCGGCACGGTCAAGAAGTGGATCGACCGCTACGACGCCGAGGGCCTGGCCGGGCTCGAGGACCGCGCCTCACGTCCGCACACCAGCCCGCGGCGCACCGGTCCGCAGGTGGAGGCGCAGGTCCTCGTGCTGCGCGCCGAGCGCCGCCGCGGGGCGGTGTTCCTGGCCGGCGAGCTCGGGCTGGTCGCCTCCACCGTCGGCAGGATCCTGGCCCGCCACCAGGTGCCGGTGCTGGCCGCGATCGACCCGATCACCGGCGAACCGGTCCGCCGGCGTCGGAGCGGTCCGCGCTACGAGCGCCGCCGTCCGGGCGAGTTGCTCCATGTCGATGTCAAGAAGCTCGGCCGAGTGCCCCCGGGCGGCGGCTGGCGGATGCACGGGCGCAGCGAGGCCGTCCGCGGCCGCGGCTACGACGAGGTTACGCCCGCTCGCCGCCCGGACGTGCCCAGCAGCGTGAGTGGACGTGCGAGGGTCGTCTCGACCGTGGCCGGCGGAGTGTTCACCCGGTCGTGAACGGGCCGTCTCCTGCCGAGCCCATCCTCGACGGGGTGTCGGAACTGTTCGAGCGTGCCGGTCGGTACGCACCAGTGGCTCACCGTCCACCAGGAGTAGCCCGTGAGTACTCCGCAGAGCCGGGCGAGCGGCGGCCCGCGTCCGGCGAACCCGGTCGTCTCGCCACCGTCCGAACGGGTGGCGTTGGCGGTGATCGCGACCGGCGTGCTGGTGCTGCCGACGTCGACCGTGGTGCAGGTTCTCTGGCTCGTCGCCTTCGCCGGTGGTGCGCTATCGGCGCTGGTCAGGTCTCGCGGTTCGGCGCCCGAGTCGTCGAGCCCGCCCGGCGGTGCGTAGCCGCACCGCGACGGCCATGGGTCCCGGCGTGACCGCCGCACGGCGCAGCGTCCCGGCGGGTCCGACGTGGGCGGCGGTCTTCGACGATCTCGAGTGGCCGTTGGAGCGCTGGCAGCTGCTGGTCGCCGCCGACGGGTACGGGGTCAGCCCTCACGTCCGCGACCTGCTCGCGCAGGTCCCCGAGCATCGGTACGCAAGTCTCGCCGAGCTCGAGCGGGCCCTGGGCGTCGTGGCGACGACCACCACGAGGATTCCCGGCCGCTGATCGGGCGGTCAGGTCGATCACGACGGTGACCGTGATGCTCATCGGAGCGTCGACGTCCCGTCATCCGCGCCGAGCACCCTGAGGGGTGGGCTCCCGCTCCCCGGGCGCCCCTCGCTGCAACCGAACAGGGTGATCTGCAGATGTCCGACCGTCACGTCGTGCCCGCCGAGGACGGATGGCACGTCGAGAAGGACGACGCCCAGCGCGCGAGCGCGAAGACCCCGACCCAGGCGGAGGCGATCTCGCGGGCGGTGGAGATCGTGGCCAACGACGGCGGTGGGCAGGTCGTCGTGCACGGCAGCGACGGGCAGATCCGCGAGAGCCGCACCGTGGCCGCCGATGAGCCGCACCCGAAGCGCACCGCCGCCGCGGCGACCGTGGAGGCCCTCGCCGAGGGGACCGAGGTCACGGCGCGCGCGGCGGTCGACGGTCTCGCCGAGCAGGGCGCCGCCGTGCTCGAGGGCGACAAGTCGGTGCGCGCCGGGGCCGACGACGCCGCGACCATCCTCGAGACCGCCGGCGGGCAGATCGCCGACCAGGCCGATCGCACGGCGCGCGAGGTCCGCGGCGAGACCGCCGCCGCGGCATCGCGGGCGGGGGAGCGGGTCGAGGCCACGGCCGCGCGCGGTGCCCGTGCCGCTCGGCGGCAGGCGGACCGCGCGGCCGTTGCCGGGGCCGGGGTCGGGGATGAGCTCGACAGCCTCGCCGACACCACCGGGCAGCGCATCCACGCCGTCACCGAGTCCTGGGCGGCGCCCCTCGACCAAGTGAGCGACCAGGTTCTGCTCCAGGTCGGTCGCGCGTCGCACGCGCTCAACCCGGTGCGGTTCGCCGGACGTGCCCTGGGCGCGACCGTGGCCACGGCGCTGTACCTGGCTTCGCTCGTCTCGGCCCGCGGGACCCGGTCGGTCCGGCGAGCAGTACGCGTCGCCACCGAGGACCACTGACGGCGCCCGCCCTCGGGTCCGGCGTCGGTGGTTGCATCGTTGACGTGCTCACCCGCGTTCCCGCTCGTCGATACGAGAACCTCGCCGAACTCGGGAGTGTGCTCGGCGTCCTCGACGACGACCACTGGCTGCGCCACTCGGCCGAGGTCGGGGTCCTGGTGGCGGGTAGCCGCCGAGCGCGCCACCGGGTGGAGTCGGAGTCGGTGTGTGAGGAGCTTGATCGAGCAGTCCCACCGATGCTCTGGGGTGTGCAGTGAGTCGTAGGAACGAGGAGCTCGTCGGGAACGCGTACCGGATGCGAGCGCCGAGGGTTCCGCAACCGACCATGTCCGCTCGGGCGGCAGAGCGACGAGCGCCCTCGACCAGGGACTCGGTCAGGTCGCCGACAGATTGGTGGCCCGTCGCCGCGCGAATGCCGACGAGGAACGCCGCATTCGGGACTACGTGTCCGAAGCGGCGTCCGTCTTCCGCGACGCGCGGGTGACCACGTTCGTTCCCGTCTTGGTCGAACGCCGCGTCCGCGCCCGACTGGCCACCGCGGGCTGAACCTCCGCCTCGGCCGGCGCCTCTCCTTCGCTCGGCGGCGTCGAAGCGCGAGGGCGATAAGGGCGCAGGCCACGACCTGGCGTCCTGGGCGGCTCAGGTAGGCCTCGTGACCGGAGCGAGCCAGAAGCGGGTCCAGTCGATGCGCCCGTCGCGGGTGGTCATGATGACGGGGCCGTACAGGGTGGGCCAGGCGGTACCCGTCATCTCCCACTCCGACCACAGCTCGTCGCCGGCGGTCGCCCGCCGCAGGACCTGCGCCTTCAGGTCGGGCAGTCGGGCGAAGATCGCCGTCCAGTTGGCGAGCACGCGGTCGGACCCGATGAACCCGTCGGCGGGGCGAGGCGGTCTCGGTGCGGTAGTCGGGGGGTGAAGCAGTCCGCGACCTGGCGCGGGTCGTGGGAGTTGATCGCCTCGCGGAAGCGGTCGATCGGGTCGGCGGTCATGGTGACCCCTCGTCCGAGTTGGTGGATGCCGGGCGGGTCAGCGCCCGGCGTGCGAAGAAGGCCGCGAACCTCCCGACGACCGCGACCCGCCGGCCGCGCGTGAAGCCGGTGCCGCGCACCGTCGCGAGCATCGACGCGACGGCCACCGGGCCGAGGGTCGCGGTGCAGTCATGCCGTGGTGCTGTGACCAGCGGACCTGCTGGAAGGTTCAGGCCCGCAGTGCTGGGCCGAGCAGCAGCCCGCCGTCGATGACGAGCTCGGAACCGGTGATGAAGGCAGCGTCGGGGGAGGCGAGGAACAAGAGCGCGCGGCTGATCTCGTCCGGCTCACCCATCCGCGGGACGGCGAAAGGCTCGGGGTCGAAGACCTCGGCGATCGCCGGCACCCCGTCGGCGAGCGGTTTGGTGATCAGCGGTGTGGCCACCACTCCGGGCGTCAGTGACAGCACGCGGATGCCGTCGCGTCCCAGCTCCAGCGCCGCGGTCCGGGTCAGTCCGCGCACGGCCCACTTCGCGGCGACGTACGGCCCGAACGCGGCCGTGCCAGCGTGGCCCATGGTGGAGGCGATGGTGACGACCACGCCCCCGCCTCGTCGGCGCATGGACGGTGTGACTGCTCGAATGCCGAGCGCGGTCCCTGTGAGGTTCACGGCTGTGACGGCGTCCCACAGGCTGCGGTCGGCGTCCTCGAGCAGTGTCGGTGGGTGTTGGACCCCGGCGTTGGCAACCAGGACCGAGATCGGCCCGAACCGCTCCTCGGCTGCGGCGACCGCTGCCGTCCATTGCTGTTCGTCGGTGACGTCGAGCCGGACCGCGAGCGCTCTGTCCCCGAGCTGCTCGGCCGAGGTGACCGCGGCCGCCTCGTCACGTGCGGCGATCACCACAGCAGCACCCTCGCGGTGGAACGCGTGCACATGGCTGTGTCCCATCCCGCCGGTCGCTCCGGTCACGAGCACCGTCTGTCCCTCGAAGCGTCTCATGGTGCTCTCCTCCTCGATCCATGAGATGAGTCGATCCGCTCACCTCACGACAAAGCAACCATCCTCGGGGAGATGAGTCAAGCGGCTCGCCTCTTGGGTTGGTTTCCGGCAGGATGGTCCGCCATGGACGGGAACGAGTTGGCTCCGGCACGACCGTCGGGGGCGGCGCGCTACCACCGTGACCTGGCCCTGAGAAATCGCGAAGCACTGCTGGGTGCTGCTCGCCGGCTCTTCCTCGACCTCGGCTACGACGGCACCTCGCTCGCGAAGGTCGCCGCAGAGGCCGGGGTCTCGCGCGCCACGCTGTTCAAGCAGTTCCCGACCAAGGCCGAGCTGTTCAGCGCCATGGTGACCACGTCGTGGGCCACCGAGGACGAGCAGGCCCCTCCCGAGCCCGGTGATCCCCTGGCCGCTCTGTCGACACTCGGCACCCGGTATGCGGACTTGCTGACCCGCCCCGGCATGGCCGACCTGTTCCGCATCGTCATCGCTGAGCTCCCACGTTTCCCCGAACTCGGGCGCACGCATTTCGACCTGGGGAAGATGCCGTTCTTCGCCTCGGTACGCGATCACCTACTCGCCGAGCAGCACGCCGGCACCCTGCAGTTCGAGGACGTCGACCTCGTGACCACCCAGTTCCTCGGCATGATCGCCAACTACGTCCTCTGGCCCCGGATGTTGCTACTCGATTGGGACCCCGACGCGGCGAGCGTGGCGCGTGCGGTCGAGGAGGCCGCGCTGACCGTGCACGCACGGCACTCGATGAGGCGAGAGAAGATCCGATCTCGGGGAGAACCCAGCCACCACTGAACCCGGTGCGCTTCAGTCTGGCACTGCCCACGACTGCCGTTCGTTCGATCGTTCCCCCATGCCCGCCGACCGTAGGAGTCAACGGTGGCGTGGCACGAGACCACGATCGAGCAAGACAGAACCGGGCACCCGGCTACCGGACGCTAAGGCCGGCGTGAACATCGAAGACGGTCGCTTCGTCAGCCTCAGCCCCTCGGCGGGGGCCTGCTGCTCGACTCGATCAGCTTGGCGGGGCGGCTCCTGGCGATCTCCACACGACCGCTCAACGGATCATCGCGCAGGAGTAAGCGTGCCCGAAAGTAGAGAACGTCACGTTGGAAGATCGCTCCGTAGAGCCGTGACCAGCGGAAAGAGTGCGCCGTCAGGGACTCGAACCCCGAACCCAGTGGACAGGAGTCACGTCTTGCGAGGTGACGTCTGATGCTCGTTTCTGCTGGTCAGTGGCCGTGCTCGCGAGTGTCGATCATCAACGGAGGCCCTCCGGGATCGGTCGTGGTGTGACGTAAGCGGACACCTAAGCGGTCGGTGATCGCGACCCGCTTCCTGCAAGAGCATCCGGTATGGAGTCCAGCAGTCACCCAACCTTCCTGGCCATGTGCGCGGTCGACGAGCGTCATGGCTCGGCCTTCCTGAAGCCGGCGACTCAGTACGCCGAACCGTGGCACAAGCGGCTCTTCGACTACGAGAACTCCTGCGCCCAGCCTTCGACCCCGGCCACACCGACATCCCTGCCCGCCTACGAGGCGAGTCTCCTCGGACGGTCACAACCAAGCCGACACCGTAGAGCCCGCAGACCACGATCAGGCCGTATTGGTACGCCTCGCGGTCTCCTGCCAAGCGGGCGCGGAGTCGCCAATCCTCATGAGCGGGCAGCTCGAGCTCCTCCTGAGGACGGTCATCTGCGCGATGATCGACTCGGCGTCGGCCCCAAACCCGCCCTACTGGCCACTAGCCGGTCGAACGCCTCGGGGCGCTCTTCCCTCGAAGGCGCTGTGCAGCGCGGGCGATCAAGGTCAGTCTCAGATTCGGTGGGTCGGGAGCTCCGACTTTGCCGCGCACGGTAGATCGTGACTACCAGTCGTCATTGTCGGTGCCGACCACGGCATTGACTACCGTTAGGAGCTCGCTGTCACTTGGAGTGAAAACGAAATCTGCAGATAAGGGCGGCTCGTACGGAGCGTCGATGCCAGTGAGTCCTTTCATCTGATGGGCTCTAGCCATCTTATAGAGCCCCTTCGAGTCGCGAGCCATGCAAACGTCGATTGGCGTATTGCAGTATATTTCAAAGTAGGGGTGACGCGATTCGCGATGGCGTATACGCACCCGCTCTCGGTCGGCGCGGTATGGGCTGACGGCTGCCACGATCGCGACTATACCGGCTGCACCTGCAAGGAGAGCAACTTCACCGATTCGGCGAACGTTCTCGGCGCGATCGGGTTTGGAGAAGCTGAGGTCTGAATTCAGCCCCCTGCGCAGGTCGTCCCCGTCTAATATAAGGCAGGGTACATTGCGCTCCATGAGGGCAATACGGAGGTGATGTGCAAGGGTCGACTTGCCTGAGCAAGGTAGTCCTGTGATCCACAAGGTTGAGCTACGGATATCCACACTCGACCTCCCTTCTGCTAGGTTGACAGCCCTGTCTCAATAGTGGCGCTAAACATCGCTACTACCGCGATTGAAACCTCTTGGTGGCGCTTCTCGCTCCACTGCCCTTGCGGAGCGCCCCGCTCTTCGGTAGAGCCGACGAAGTGGGCCCGCCAATCACGTCCGCATCGCTGAGTGCGAGTCGGAGCAAGAACAACGGCTCCACGTCGGCGCGCGGCACGCATCGCTTGTTGATCTGCACCGCGAGGTGCTCGCCAGAGTAGACAGTGTCCCGGAGCGATCTGGAGTCACCTTGCAAGATCGCTCCCGAAGTGCGCTGCCCGGTGTGTCAGACGCCTGGCGGAAGTCCGGCGACCTCCGCGTCTGTTGCGTCCAAGTGCCCAGAATTCCCCTCGTAGGCCGGCGAAGCGAATCCGTCTCAGCCGACTGATGAGAGGCTCCAGACTGACAGTCCCTGACAACGATGAAGGACGAGCCGAAGGGGTCAGGGTTTGGCGTCGCCAAGGTGGAGCGACGATGAACCCCGACACCGGGTCCGATGCCCGCGCGGCCCCGGATAGCCTGGAGACGCCACCGGCACGACAGACACGCTGGCCCGACTGCCGTTGGAAGGGTGACTGGACACCGCGGCCGTGCCCGGTGGTCGACAAGCGGTAGTGCGGGTCTCACGCGGCGTGCATGGAACGTCGACGGCCACCGCGAGAGGCGCCTCCCACTTCCGACTATGCGGTGGTGGGCGGCGAGAAGCGCAGGCAACCGCCCATACGACGTATCGACGGCTACCACGGTGTGTGGTATTCCTAGATGAACCAGCACTTGTAGAATTGGGGCTACGTCATGGACGATCTCCGTGCGCTGATCGCGGATGTGGATGGTCGGTTCTGGGAGAAGCATCCGGAGCTGACGAATCGACGCATCGAGTCGGGTGAGAGAACCAAAGAGCTGCGCGAGGAGTGGAACAGTCTCCTCCGCGACCGTGCTCTGCAGCTCGTGGCGGGCGTTCGGGACCAAGTCGACTCTGCGCGCGCCATCTCATTGGGTGAGTAGAGCGTACGCTCCGCATCCGGACGACTTGCCGACGCCGACGAATGCCGACGTCTGACGAGTCGCGCTCCGTCGCGGCTTGTAGCGCGCATGAGGGTGCGGCGTCCAGAGCGCGTCGGTCTGCTGAGTCGATATCCGGCGACCGGAAAACTGATGAGGAGCTAATGCTGGCGCAATGGGTGCGAGAACTCGTATCGAAATCCACCGGCGCTGGCGCGGAGGATCTTGCGTACGAGGCGCTAATGCGCGCTCTTCGATCGATCGAAACCTAGTGTAATTGTGACACGCCGTCGAGGCTGGAACCGGGCTCCGTCGGGCAGGCCGTGTCAATCTGTCGGTGAAATCGATCAGGCCCTGGGAGCTCGCACGGAACCGGTTCACCGGGTCACGACGGCCTCGGTGGTCGTCGCGGACTACGACCTGATCCAGCACGATTTCCCTGCCCTCGCGACTGACCGTCTAGTGGAGCAGAACCCGGGCATGCGCACGCTCGATAGAGCGGGGCGGACCCGACGGGCCCACAAGGTCATCGACGATTGGCTGGTCGGCAATGCTGCCGTCATCTCGTCGGCCCAATGCGTGCAGGCCGAGGTCAACACCCCCATCGACCATGAGAGTGCCCAGCGCATCGCGTTTAGGCCGCCGTCTTACGGCCGGTCTCTGATCGTGCCGGTCGCGTATACGGCGGGCCTAAAGGCAGAACCCGACCCACAGACCGCGCGCCTGCTCGACGTGAAGGGCGCCGGGGTCGCGCCGGGAGTCCGACCGGTCAGTGCAGATTACGGTAACGGGCTCGAGTACCTCGGTTGCGCACTGGCCGATCTAGTACTGAAAGCGCTGGTCGACGCCGTGTTCGAACACACGAGATCTGCGTTCACCTCAGTGCCCGTCTACGCCGTGCTTGATCTCGGTTTCGATGTTCTAAGTGACCGATTCGGGCGCGGCCCGGCTGGCATGCACGTTCGTCGCGCTCATCGTCGTCCAACAGACGGCATGAGCGTCCCTTTTTCGGGGAGCAAGGAAGAGCGAGCCAAGGCCGAGGTCGAGTTCCTGCTGCGGAGCTATGGAATCACCACTACTAACGGCATGAACGCACTCGAGATTGACCGGTCGGAGTCAGACATGGCGGTGATCAATAACAAGAAGTTAGTAGTCTCGCTACCGCCAGCCGATCGAGAGTTCCTGGAAGAACTTCTCGGTGGCCGGACCACGGCCCGATTGGAACGGATCAACGTTCAGTTCGCCGACGACGTTCATTCCGACCCCCCGAGCGGCTCCGTGGTCGACTTCGGCCACGTCAATGTGAAGGAGCGATTCGTCCACGCGGTCTGCAGTCCGGTACGAGACCGACCGCTGTGTCTAGGTGGCGTTCTGTGGCCTGAGTCCGACGACTACATCCAGCCCGATCCGGCCCTGGCCGTGCCATTCGCGCAATGGAATCGCCAAACCTTAAACGATGCGTGCACGGGGCTCGCGCACAGGTTTCGGGATCGCGAGCTGACCGCTCGGGAGGTCGATGCGGAGTTGCGCCGCCGCGTGGCTGGGGCGCTCGACCGGTGGAGCACCTACTGATGACTGCGCAGCCCCAAGACGCTGTTCGGCGCGTCGCCGAGGAGGTCGCCCGACCGATGGCCGATACGGTGGACCGCGACGCGCGATTTCCGCGGGAAGCCATAGACGCGCTTCGGGACGCAGGGTTGCTCTCCGCCGCCCTGCCGAGCGAGCTCGGTGGCATGGAGTGCTCGGTACCAGCCCTAGCCGTCATGTGCACGACCCTCGGTCGCGCGTGTGCCTCAACCGGCATGATCTTCGCAATGCACCAGGCCCAGGTGCTGTGTCTCCTGCGGCATGCCCGTGGTCAGGTTGCCATCGAGGCCTGGCTCGAGCGCGCCGCACGGGCCCAGTGGCTCGTCGCGTCCGCGACTTCTGAGGCAGGGGTAGGAGGCGACATCGGTCGGAGCATGGCCGCCGTCGAAGGTGCTGATCCCGGGCCGTACCGGCTGACGAAGCTCTGCCCGACGCTCTCCTATGGTTGCGAGGCAGACGCCATCCTCGCGACGGCAAGACGATCGGCGCAAGCGGCGCTATCCGACCAGGTCCTCGTCCTGCTGGAGCGCGACGACTACTCGCTCGAGACTCTCGGCGACAAGTGGGATGCGCTAGGCATGCGCGGAACGTGCAGTCCCTCGGGACGTATCGTGGCAAATGTTCGCGCCGACCATATCGTCGACGAACCGTGCCGCGAAGTCCTCGCGCGGACCATGGTCCCGAGCAGTCACATTCTTTGGGGGTCGGTCTGGCTCGGCCTTGCGGCGGACGCGGTCTCGGTAGCCTGGTCGCGGCTCGGTGCGGAGAAAGGATCGCTTGATGGACTGACCGTGCCGTCGGCGAGCAACCAGATTCTCGCTGAGATCCACGGGCAACTCGACCTACTCCGTTCGGCCGTCCGGGGCGCGGCGACCGAGTTTGAGCAGCACGCTGATCAGTGGCCCTCAGGCCGCGCCGCCTCCGCTTACGCACTCCGCATTAGGAATGTGAAACTGGTCTGTTCGCAGCTTGTCGCCGGAATCTGCCAGAACGCCTTGCTGCTGTGCGGCGCAGCGGGCTACGCGAACACTTCGGAACACAGCGTAAACAGGCATGTTCGAGACGCTCTTAGCGCTCTAGTCATGGTCGGAAACGACCGTATCGCCACGCTTAACGCGCGAACAGTGCTCCTGGCGCCGCCCGAGCCATGAGGCGGGCCGGGACCTAGCGCGCTACGAGGTGATCGTCACGTCGAGTTGGGGGGACAGTCGCAGGGCGACGCCGTAACGGAGGTCCTCGGCAAGCAAACCGCGAAGCGAGTCGAGCCACTCCCGCACATCACGGAGGTGCTCGTCGCAGCGATCAGGGTCGCCGCCGCCCCTCATCAGCAATTCCGACCCTCGCTGCGCTACATCGCGAAATCTGGCCGCCTTTCTGTCGTCCGGCGAGCGCAGGTGGTGCGACATGAAACGCAACCACTTGTCCCCAAGATGAGGGTGGTGCACTGAGGCGAAGTAAGCGCGGAAGCCCCGCTCAATGCAAAGTCTGCTCAGGTGCCAAACGAGGCGCTCGTCGTCCTGCGTCGCCGCCAATGCGTCTTCGAGAGCCTTCAGGGCCGCGACGTAGTAGCGAACAGTGCAGCGGATCTCTAGCGAGTCGTTAGTGAGGCCTTCGGCATGCGGGGTCGTTCGATCGGGTTCGATCAGAGGCCAACCCGACTTAACCCCGGAGAGCAGCTGGATCTGAGGCGCCGTGAGTAGAAGGGATTCGGAGGACAACCGCCGGATCAATGCGGCGAGGCGGTCCGCGTCAACGACGGCGAAATCTATTTCGACACCTGCTGCTAGGGCGACCGTGCTCAGCACGACCGGTGACTCCTCGCCCAGCACTAGCCCCGAGTAGACGACGTCCGCCTGCGTTTCCGGCGACCGGTCGCCATACTGTGAAGCATCGGTGATCACGAGCAGGTCGACGTCGGAGACCTCGGTCCCTACGCCTTGAGGGATCGACCCGGCGAGCACGATCTCTTTGGGATGCTCGAGGCCGACGAATCGCCGCACCAGATGCGACGGCGTTGCGCCAGTCTCCGCGACGAGACGTGCGGAGAAGTCAGCGGCGTTTCTGCTCGCATGAAGAGAATGCTTTCGCTTCATGATGCCGGCCGATCCGCGGCGGGGGGATCCGAGAAGGGAGCGTCCGTAGACCGTCGTCGGTCCTTCAAGGTCTGGGTCTGGAGGCATTCGACGTGATGCAATAGTTGGCCCCTAACCGTCGGATAGTCTCCAAGGAGAGGGAGATACGTGGTAACTAACGTGCTGGCCTCGCGGAGGCGAACTCCGCTGTTGGAATCGTCTGTCAACCGGTGCGGCGCGTCGCTATGCACCAGCACCCAGCGCCCGGAGAGCTGCCGCGGGCGGTAGCCTGCCACGACAAGCCGCAGGAAGAGGTCGGTGTCTTCGACACAGCGAAGGTTCTCGTCGAAGAGCCCGACGTCGGTGAGCAGACGGGCGGGAATCGTGACTCCGTAGCCAGTGCCGACTGCCAGGAAGGTCTCGACCGCGAACGGATCGTCGGGCTCGCCGTCGTGATCTCCCGAGGGCGCAGTTCCTTCCGGGAAGCCCGTCTTGCGTACTTGTGTCCAGCTCGGCCCTGCGTCATCCGGCGCGATCGCCCAGTACCGGTACGTCACCTCCAGGAAGGATGGGAGAAATTCGTCGTCGTCGTCGAGAAACGAGACGAGGTGTCCCTGCGCATGTGCGATTCCGGTGTTACGAGCGGCCGCTGCGCCCCGATTGGTCTGGTGGGTGACCCATTTGACCCGCGGGGAGGCGAGAGAACGGGCGGCGGTATAGTTCTCGGTCGAGCCGTCGTCGACGACGATAAGTTCGAAGTTGTCGAAAGTCTGGTTCAGGACACTGCGAATCGCCCGCATGATAATCCTCGGCCGATTATAGGTCGGCACCACCACGGAGAACACGGGCTGGGGCAACTGACCTCCTCCGTAGTCGGTGGCTTAGTCCGCGAGATCGATGTCTTCGTACGGCGTCCGATAGCCGCTGAACGCCGTGAGGTAGCGCTCGAGGCTGGTCTTGAACTCGTCGGTCTGTGGCCGGCCGTACGCCAAGAACCGAACGACTCCATGTGGGCCGCATAGATGTGCGGCCGCGAGCGCACCTGAGGTTGTCACCGGCCCTGATCTAGACGTATGCGCGATTCCGCGTGCCTCTATCAAGATGCGGTGATTGTGCTCCCAAAGGGTCAGCACGGCTTTCGTCTGCTTGGCCGGGTCTTTGAGGTCTTCCATGTCGTGGATGCCATCCTTGCCGGTGAAGGTTCCGCGCCAACGGTTGACGTCAGTCGCCAGTACGTCACGTGCGGTCCGTGGACGACGGACCAGCACCTCACGCACACCATCACGCCAGACTCCGTCCGGCAGACCTCCTATGTAGAACCGGTCGCATAGGCTCCGTCCCTCGTCGCTTTCGTGGACAACGGCCTCGGGGCGGTAGTGACCGGTGTCGACGAGCGCCGCCTCGCCCAACTGGAATCCAACGAAACCGTATGCGTTGATTACGCGGTACCGCGCACGGCGCAGGTCCCGCGAATCACTCACGCCCAGAGTCTCGAAGTACTCCTGAACCGTCATCTTGGTCCATTGAGGCGAGCCGGTGTCGTTACGAACGATGCGTCCCGGGGACGTCACTCTTGGATAAGGAATAACTGGCTTCGCGAATCGATTTGCGTACCACTGGCCGCGCAAAGGATCTATCCCGGATTCCATAGTGAGTAGATCGTCGAGGAGCGACTCGAAGCTGCGGTTTGGTACCGGGGTAGAAACTCGCGCGGAAGATTCTTCTCGCCAATCGGGTGCCACGCCTCGCACGCTCACAGCTAAGAGGTCCATCAGTGCGACGTCAAGTCCCGATCGTGCATCGGGGTGGGTCGCTGGGTTGGGTGGCCGCAACGCCTTGCGACGGAACGATGAGTGGACCTAGAATTCTTGATCGCGTACTTCTTGATCGCGTACGAGGTCCTCGGTTGGAACCAAGGCTTTCAGTAAGGCCCGAGGGGAGACGGTCGGACTGTGTATATTTTAGGTCACGCTTACGTAAGCAGGTCCCTCCCTGGAGTGGATCTCGAGTACCTGCTCGGCGATGGTATGCGGCCCTTGATGCTGCCCGACTACGCCGACACGCATCTATTCGCCTACGAGCACGCCTGGGGCATGGGCTCCGATCTCAACGGCCGACTGATCCGCTCTCACATCGCGGGCGACTGGTGGATTCACTTTGGCGATCGCCTGGCCGAGCCCGCCCGACGGCGAGGATGGGCGTACTACCGCATGGGCACGATCGCTCGAATGTACGAACAATTCTATAGAGACGCTTGCGAGAAGAACCTATGCGCCGCGCCCGATCCGAACGACAGCCGGCGTGGCTGGGCTCACACGATGGTTGAGTACTCGGTGGACACATTCTTGGCTCGCACCGGATGGTTCGACGGCGCCTTCAATGGGATTCAGGAGCGGTTGGCTGACCTTCTTTCGAACCAGGAGGCCTGGTGCCGACTGCTTAGCACCCAGCGCGTCAACCCCTCAGATGCCAGAGTTTGGGAGCGCACTCGGCAGTACTCTGCCCAGGTTGCGCGCTCGGAGTCTCCAGAGGACCTCGCGGTGATGGGAGCAATAGGAAAGTTTGGCTTGGAATTCACCCGTGAGGCGAGGGAGCACGTAGTCCGCTACCAGGACAAGATTCTTGCGGAAGTACCCGAAGAAGAGTACTGGGAAATCCTCGGCTCTATGACGAAGTTCGCGAGCGAGATCGATCTAGGTATGGTCGCGCCATTGTTCCCAGGCGCTCCAGTGCGATGATGACGACGTTCAATGATCCCCGCGTCGACCGTCCGACTACTTATCCCTCCGACCACGGCTTCATCCTTCTCCTGCCCGATGGGATCATGCAGGGCCTCGTCACGGCAATTGGTGCCCATCTGGGCCGCTACGGCGTTCACCCTGTTGCGGCGACCGCCCGAACCCTGACGGAGCGAGACAGGACGGCGTTGTACGAGCACGGGAACCGCTCGAAGACCTCTGCGAGAGGCCGGGCTCACGGTCCGACAATGACGCGCCGTCTGCTTGAGTTGGACGACTCGATCGCGGTTGTCGTCAGGTCCGATCAGGCGGGGCGGGACGTATCTCGGCTCTTGCACAACATCAAGGGGCCAAGTTCGTTCCTGCTTCGCGACCCGTGCGGCCTGCGCAGCATCTCGAACTCGGCCGACCGATGCATGTCGCTGGTTCATACCCCCGATGACTCCGCGGAGGCTGCCCGGGACGCTGCGCGGTTCTTCCGCGCGACGGTGCTCGCGCCCGACTGGAAGGGGCGGCGGCTGACGTGGGAGTTTGTCGCGGGGTGCCGCGCGTACGAGGTTCCGAACGGCTCCGCCTCGCGGTACGCCATCGCAATCCGCACGGTGATGAGGTGCGCCTGCCTGCTCCTCGGCGGCCGACACCCGTTGTCATCCGTCCCTGAGAGCGCCCTGTGGACGGTCTACGAGGCGTGCACGTTGTGGCTCGCCGAACTCCCTAACCCAGCATCGGCAGAGGAGCATGACCGGTTCGTTGCCACCTGCGACCATCTCGCGAGGTTGGATGATTGGATGCCGGGGGCCGGCTGGGAGTGCCGAGATGAATTTGTGTCCACGGTGAGCGCGGTTCTCGCGAGCCTGCTCGATCCCAGATCGTATAACCACAAGATGGGCTTAGGACTGTTAGCGCAGCTGGACCGCTTGCGATTGAGCCTCACGCCCTACGAGGCGCACCACCTGCTGACTCTCACCACGTTCTTCGAGCCCTAGGTCCATGGTCGGTCAGGAAGGAGTAGAGTGCCGCGTATCTCTGGAACCGCCGACGCGGCGGCCCAAGTCCTGGCGTCGGCGAACGATGTACTGAGCCGAAATATCGTCCTGATCACGGTCGACAGCTGCCGATTCGACACCGCCGTCGCTGCGACCACGCCAAATCTCGACACCGTCGGCGGGCTGCGACGAGCGCAGACTTACGGCTCGTTCACCCTGCCGGCGCACGCCGCAATCTTCGCTGGTTTCCTGCCAAATGTTCGCGACGACCCCGACGAAGACTTCTATTCGAAGGAGCGCCGGCAACTGTGGCGGCTCGCGTCGGCACGGCACCCTGCACGGCCACGTCACCTGGTGTCCCTCGACGGACCCGACATTCTCGCGGGGTTTCGCGCGCTGGGTTACCGCACCATTGGTGCCGGCGGCGTGCGCTGGTTCTCCCGTGGCGCGCTTCCCGCGCTGTTCGATGAGTTTCATTACTGGGGACCGGACAACGACGCGCACGATAAGTTTGCGCCGCGCTCGGCAAGCAGCTTCGCCCTCACCCACGCGTCGACTCTGGCATCCCGCGCGCGGCACGCTGGGAGGTACTTCCTGTTCGTCAACGCCGCCGAGACACACGCGCCGTACACGCTCGACGACGATGGTCACGTTGTCGACGAGATCTTGCGGCGATGGGCGGGCCACTGGAACGGCGCCGCCGGCCTTCCTGCGACGTCGCAGCGGGACGCAGACATGCGCATCCTCCACGGAGCCCAGGTCGAAGCCCTCGAAGCGGTCGACTCCCGGATCGGATCGTTGCTGAACCTTCTCGCCGGGCGGTTGCTCGTCGTCGTGTGCGGTGACCACGGTGAAGCGTTCGGCGAGGATGGGCTTTGGGGCCACGACTTCCCGGCCGAACAGGTGATGTCCGTGCCGATGTGGATCGGGTGCGTAGACACGAGGTTCTCGGGTGCCTGAGAGCGGAGGTGTCTCCGACACATCCAGCGGCGATCTGTCGGCGACGGCGATGAATGACGTCTGCATAGCGATCGTTGGGCGGTCTTACGGTGACTTGGCCGATGAATCGTTGTGGGGCGGGTCACTCGACTCAATGGAGATCGTGCATCTGATCGCCGCCGTCGCAGAACGTAGCAGCACGACTATTACCGCGGCACAACTTGAGGACATTACAACACTGCGGTCCCTGGTCGAACTTGCGCGTGTGAGCGACGGCGCGACGAATGGGTCCGTGCGCGAGCCAGTCCCGCCCTCGCTGTCAAGATCAGATTCGCTCCGGGTGTTGCCCAACCGTCCTAGGTACTTCCTCAGGCGTACGAAGGCGTTGGACCATTGGCTCCTTCAGAGCCGCCTCCTGCGGACCCGCGCGCCGCTGAACCGCATTGCCCTCGAACGCGCGTCGACGGAGCTGGTGGCCCGTCATGACGGGCTGCGGCTTCGGGCCGACTTGTCCTCTGGGGAATACCTGGAGTATCTGGTCGAATCCCACAGCGCCGCGCCGTTCGTATCTATCGAGGTCCCCGCCGGCTCGACTGACGAATGCTACGAGGCGAGCGCCCTCGAGGCGGTTCGCGAGGTGACGGCCACGTTTTCGCTTCAGGACCAACCCTTCCGCGTGGTGGCACTCGGCTCACCTCGCCGCGAGTACGACTTCGTCGTCGTCATCGCTCACCACCTTCTCGTCGATGGTATTGCCATGCGCCAGATACGCCGCGAGCTGGAGGGGCTGTACTACGGCGAACGGTTTGACGATCCCTCGACGTCGTTCAGGGACTACGTGTCGGCGCGCTTCGCGTTCTGGGAAAGGCATACTGAGATTGCCGCGAGGTATGTCCAGTCGTTGCCGTGGTCCGACGCCGAAATCAGTCTACCAGTGGTGTCGCCTGCAACGGGGCCCGCCTACGGTTCCGAGCTCTCGACTCACTCGACTCAGGTGAATCTTGGTCGGTGGGATAGTTGCGCAAGACAATCCAGCTCTATGCAGACCGTCGAATCGGTCTTGATTGCGTGCGCCCTCGCTATACGTGACCGGACGGGCCAAGACGTTGTGCAGATCGATGTGCTTTTCCACGGCCGCAGCACCCTTGCGCCGAACATCGACGTCTCGCGGACCGTCGGGTGGCTCAGCGAGATGATTCCGATTCTTGTACGGGCGGACACTGGTTCTCTTGGCCGGCGATTCGTCCGCGACCAGCTGCGCTGGGCCAGTCGATTCGGCACAGGCCTGGGCCATCTAGCCCTCGCCGGGTCTGGGCCAGCGCCCTCGGTGTTGTCTCTGAACGCCGTCTTGCCGGAGGTGAAGGCTGTTCCAGAGTCGCGGCTCGTGTCTCCCACACGCGCGATCCCGACTCCCCCCGCCGCGCAGAACGCATGGCGGGTTTACGCTGCCAGTGCGGGTGTCTTTGTTGAGGGCGACTTATTGATCTTGGCCTGGGACTGGGGCGACGCGTTGGCTGACGAACTAGTGCATGAGTTTGCGCGTCGTTGTGCGACGTGGTTCCGGCTCTTGGAATGAAGCGATCGCGCGGCAGTGGTCAGATATTTCCGTCGGCGGGGCGGCCGAGGGCCGCGATGGCACGGCGTGTCCGTGCCTTTATCGCGGCGACGTGACCGAGCTCGGGCAAGTTGGCGTACCGATCGCCAAAAAGGCTCGGGAGGTCACAGTAGTGCACGGCGACGAAGTCTGCCCCGATTGCTTCAGCGCTTGCGAGTAGTCCCGTGGTGATGTAGCCAGCGATTGTCATCGTAGCACCGTGGCGTGCGGTGACGTCGCGAACCTGAGCTAAGGCCCGTTCTAGCGCCGGTGAGGTTTGAGTCGACCGACCCACCACCCGTACCCGAGCCGAGACCAGCGACGATAGATCGTTCGTACCCACGATCACATGGGACGCTCCGGCTTGGACAAGCTTCTCAAGCTCGAACACGGCTGCCGGTGTCTCCACCATCACAGCTACACGTGACCCGCTACCCACCGATCGTTCCACCCGCGTGCGGAACCATATGAACTCGTCGACCTCGCTTACAAACGGAGCAACAACGCCGAGGGTCGACTGCTCGCGGTACACGTCGGCGAGCACGCCGAGTTCGGCCTCGAGCGACTCCGGATAGGCCATCGATCGTCGGATGCCACGCAGGCCCATCAAGGGGAACGGCTCGTCGAAGTTCCTGTACTCCACCCCGGCCAAAGTGTTGGCCTCCCGCGTCGTCACATCCAGCGTTCGGAACCACACGGGTGCACCTCGCGCCGCCGCGCACGTGGCGGAAAGGTAATCGTGCAGGACCGGCTGGGCCGACGTGGGCGTGGGGTAAAGCTCGTCCTGCCGGAAGAGGTACTCGCTACGCACCAGCCCCACGTGATCAAAGTCGCAGAGCAGGTCAGCCGTGGCCTCCTCACCGCTCAGCGCGAGCGCCGCGCGCATGGCTGTCAGCTCCTCAATCTCGTGTTGGTGGCGACTTCGTTGAAGAGGCGGGCTTGCTCGGCTGCCGCGCGCTCGGTCAATAGTCCCACGCTCACTCGGACGTATCGTGGCGCGTCTGGCTGGTTGAGCGTCAGGCTCGAGTAGGCTCGAGTGCTTGTCCAGGACCACCCGAATCCCGCCTGTACGCGTACCCGCCGGGGCGTCGACCGGGAAGCTGCAGTCCATTCATCCACCACCGCGTCGAGATCGGTGGGGCGGAGCGGCTCAAGGAACACCAGCGCTCCGGGACCGTGCTCGCGGACGAGTTTGCGCAGCCCTGCCGGCGCCTGTTGGTGACCGACTAGGCGCACACGCCAATGGTCGGGCGATAAGGCGTCAGCGAACGCGGCGGCCGCGCGTCCGTGCAGGCCCGCTCGAGTGCTGGCGAGTTCGATGTCGATTGGATGGAGGTGTGCGAAGGCGGGAGCCTGGAGCTGTTGGCCGGTGCGCCTCGCCCAAAGTCGGATTTCCTCGATATCATCTTTCTCTCCGTATACGACCCCGATCGACGCCATCGAGCAGAGGTACTTCGATCCGCTCTCGACCACGACCAGTCGCGCCGAGGGAAGCTCGAGCTTCAATGCTCGATAGTTGAGACCGTGACCGAGCACAGAGTTGTCCAGCAGGATTGTCGTACCAGAGAGCGAATCGTCTTCGAGTGGCACCGTGTGCGCTTGCGGCGCGTTGGTCGCGGTCTCGGCCACGAGTACAGTCTCAGTCGACCGCGTCCGGCCCCGGACGGTGGTGACCTCCGTCGGGGTCAGGTCGCAGCGGTAAATCGGCATGTCTGGGCCGAGCAGGTCGTACAGCTGGGTTGTTTCAAAGTATGCGTGGTTGTGGACTACGACGCCGTCTGCCCGTCGCCCGAGCACGCGCAACGCGCAGTAGATCGCGCTCATGCCGGAGTTGACGAGCAGCGCGGCCGGGCTCCCGTAGGCGTCGGCCAGACGCCGCTCAACACGTCGCCGTCCACCGTGCTCATAGCTATCCCAGTAAGTGCCTGCGGATCGGCCGTCCTCCTGCAACCGAACCTGGTCCCAGAACTCACCCATACTGTCGTACCTGTCGGCGACCAGGTGTCGGGCCAGGGAGAGTTGTGTGGCATGCCGTAGGACGTCGTCGACACGGTCGAGGTCTGCGTCGTCGACGTCCGGGTCGTCTGACGTAGACAACGCGGACCGCACGCGTACGCCGTGGGCCAAGAGCTCGTCGTCGAACCGCTCGGCGAGCAGGCCGTCGAGGCGGGTGTGGAAGAACTCCCGTGGGGTCGGGAGACCCTGTATGGTCATCTTGTCTCCACGACGAATAGTTCGTAGGAGAACGGTATGCCCGGGACCCGTTGCAACTGCGCGTGCAGTCGAACGGTGCCGTAGGCCCCTAGGATCGACGTCCAGCCCTCTACGGTGCGGTGCTGGCCCGGGCAGGCCAGCGCGAAATCGTTGAGGGTGTGGGTGAAGAACAGGTCGACGAACTCATGCAGGGCGACTGGGGCCTGCTCGGTCACGCTGTTCTCCACCACAATCCACCGCTCAGCTCTCGCGCTGGCGAGCTTATGCAGCAGCTCGTCGAGGCCATCCTCGTGGTGCAGCACCGTCGAGACTAGGAGCGTGTCAAAGCCTCCGGGTGCGATGTTTGTGAATTCGTCGAAAGGTCGTGTGGGATGCGCTGGCGGGGTCGGATATGCACCGACACGTTCGTAAGCGACGACGTCGCCGTGGCTGGAGATCGCTTTTGTTAAGGTTCCGTCGCCACTGAGCACGTCGGCGACCCGGCCACTGAGCAGTGGCGCAATTGTGGCAGCAAGGACGCGGGAGCGCTCGGCGCTTAGGGCGCGATTCCACTGGGTCCGTGCACCCGACGCGACAAGTAGGTCGCGAGCCCGCGGTGAGCACGGACCGTCCGTCTCGAACAGTTGCGTTAGGCGCCGTGCGAGCTCGGCAGCGTCAGCTCGACCGCAGTCCTCCCGGAAAATACGGGTCAAAGCTGGCTCGAGCTCCTTCGGAACGGATGAGTCCTCGCATGTAGCCTCCCGCTGCATGGCGATCCTCCCTGCTGTCGACGCTCAGGACGGCCGCATTCCAGATGTGACGAGGACGTTCTGCGGCTCCATTGATCCAGCGGCCACGAGCTTCTCGTCACTGCACCGGCGGAGGGCGTACGCAAGATCTCTGTCCTCGTAGTACTCAAGGCAGGGGTCGACCAAAGCCGACCACTGCGCGTAGTGCACGGCGAAGGCGGACGCAGGAAGGTCGGCGAACACATCAAGCAGCTGCGCGTTATAGTCTCCGCCGATCGCGAAGTCAACGTTGTGATCGTCTGCCTCATGCTGCACACGACGCACCAGGTCGACCACCGCGGGGTGGGTCCGGTCAAAGTCCGGGGCGATGCGAGCGCTGCCGAGGACGAGGCCAGTCAGGTCGTTCAGACCAACTACGCAGTAGTCGATTCCCAAAGTCATGATTGTGCGGGCCTCCAAGGCCGCCGCCGGCACCTCAACCATGACCCCAATCGGGCCTCCGTAACCGGCAGCCCGCGCGGCTGCGACGCCGAACTCAACGTCACGCGCGTCGCGGCAGAATGGGAGAACCAGCCCTAGAGTGGGGTAGCGGGCGGAGAGTTCCGCGACAACTGTCAACTCGTGGTCTAGCCCAGCCGGTGACAGGGCTGCCCGTCGCATCCCACGTGGGCCGAGGAGCGGATTGTCGTCCTGGTGGAAGAAGTCGCACCCGGCAAGCAAATTGACGTCTCGCGCTTCTAAGTCTGAGAGGCGGTACCAAACGGGTCGTCCGTCCATGCGGCTCACGACCGACGATACGTACTCGGCAACGTGGCGGCGGCACTCACTCTGCGACCAATAGGTACCAGACGATCGCACAAGGTATTCCGAACGGATGAATCCCACACCGGATGACGATCCGACCACCATCGGATCCGGGAGCTCGCCGCTGAGCGCGATGAGCGGCGCTCCTCGGCGATCACGCAAAGTGGGGGTATGTTCACGCAACGAAGTCTCGCCCTCCGATTCTGCCGCAGCGGTCGGAGGGAGCATTCGTGGCGAACGAACCACAGCCACCATCTGCAACGGTGCGCTCTCTGCGCGGTACGTGTAGTGTGCCATCCGACGGTGCGGCCGTGAACATGAACGCGCGAAGTTCCCCCAGTTGACACTGAAGAACGGCTATGGCCGTAGGGAGTCGTCGCCGCGTGCCCCGAGCCGGTGCCCCTGGTTGGGTGCTGGCCTCGGGCATAATTCTGTGGCTCGCGCTGACGTTGTTCACAACCCGGTGCTTGCCACTTCAAAGCGCGAGTACCGAGGCGAGAATGCCGCCTTCGGGCGCGCAGAGCGTGGTCGTTGTGAGCTCGAGATTCGCTCTAAGCGAATCCGTGATCACCACCGCAGTGATTATGGCCCTTGGCTTGCTGCTCCACATTGGAGTGCCATGAGGGCCCGCTGGAGAGCTGTTCGGGGGCGTTCTCCATGCCTCGGGTGTCCATCGACTAGGTGATCCCGATCTGCGCTACGGTGTTTGGTGCTGGTGATACGCCCGTGGCTGCGGGGTTGTCGCATATGTACGCAAGTCGTCCTCGGGCTGGAACGGATCGGTGACCACGCCTTCGGCATCATCGCCTCCCACCCCGACCGCGGGGGTAGAACTGCGCGCGCAGCATTACTTTGCGCGGCATACCTTCGGTGCCCCTGTACGAATCGTGAGCTTATGCTCAGCAAGCGCTGCTGGTACCCGCCGTGGCGTGGATGAAGTCCGTGCTGCGCGCGGAGCCGGCCTATACCGAGCCGCACGCCGCCTACGGTCATGGAATGGCCCTGCTCGTTCACGGCCAGGTCGTCGCGATCGTCTGCCCGACCCTGCGGCGCTGCCGGACAGCGTCAAACCGTGGGTTCGGCTCCTGGTCCCGGACCCGGCTACGGCCGAGGAACTCCGCGCCGGCCTGCGTCAGCGACGACCGGTCGTCGTCATCCCGCAGGCGTAGACAATAAACCGCGCCGAGGATTCCCAGGAACCAGCCGGGCCCTGGGTGCGTCGAGCTGTGCATGACGAGTCAGCTGCACTCCGCCCCACCTCGTGACCGCACCATCGCCCTTTTCGCCGCTGCGCTCGATGGTGACGCCCAGGCCGAGCGCACGTTGAGGGAGCTCGCTCTGACGGACGACCTTGCCGCCGAAGCTCTCTGTGCGGTGGCGTACAGCGAGGCCCTCGACGACGCCGAACCAACGCGCCCTGCGGACGTCGCGGCAACCGATCAGATGATCGCGGCGGTATTCGAGGCGGTGGCCGGCACGCCGCAGTCGGGCATGAACTGGAGTTGTTGAGGGCCCTCGCCTTCGCTCGGCACCTCACGGCCCGGCGGCCAGGGGCCTCCGGCCCTGATCGGAGCCGCTGCGCGGCGCTGTCTTTCTACCTTCCTTCTACCCGTGGGGCGTCCGAGTCTGAGGGGCACGGGCCAGGCAAGCCGTCGATGAACCGGCCCCGCACCGACCCGGTGACCCCGCCGCAGCCCTCCCGCGCTCTGCCGCGCCGCTCGGCCTGACGGCCGCCGTTGGGGGCGGGCCCACCGGGTCGGAGGAGGCCGAACCCCCGACGGTCCCCTCCGGGGACCTGCCCCGCGCCCCTCAACGCGACTCGCGCCCCACGGGGCGAAGGAAATGGCAGCGGCGGCCCGGCAAGGGCGGCGGCGTCGGCTTCTCGCCCCGGCTCACGTCGCGTCCGGGAGGACAGCAGAGATGACCGATCACGTCACCCACGGGGACCGCTACCAGGAGTTGAGCGACAACGAGCTGGTCGAGCTCTACCGCCAGCACAACGATCTGGAGGCCATCACCACTCTGATCCGCCGTCACGAGAGGGCCCTGCGCGCGATGGTTCGCCGCGTCCTGCACCACGAGGAGGACACCGCCGACGTCGTTCAGACCACCTGGGTCCGCGCCCTGACCGCGCTCGCCCGCCCCGACCACGAGGTCACTGGTGTCGTCATGGGCTGGCTGTGGAGCATCGCGCGCCACGAGGCGATCGACCGTCTGCGAAGGGCTCGCATCCGGCGCACGTCGACCCTCTCCGCTGGGCTCGACATCGCGGCCCCGAGCAACGACTACGCCGCCGCCGACGCCCGCATCGTGCTCGCCGAGATGCTCGACACCCTGCCCGAGCACCACCGGGACGCGATCACGCTGGTGTGGCTGCGAGGACTGTCCGTTCAGGAGGCGGCGGACGTGCTCGGCGTGGCGAGCGGAACCGTCAAGAGCCGATGCAACCGCGCCCGCCAGCTCATGGCCACTGCGGTCTCCCGCGGCGGGGCGATCACCACAGCTCTCGATCCCGACTGACGGCGCCCTGGCCGACCAGCCGTGCAATCGCGGCTGGTCGGCCACCCCGCCAGGTCTGAACACCCCACCACGGGGAACTCCACCAGAGAAGCCTGAGGAGAGCGCGATGGCCGACGCCGAGGCCCACACCAGGACGACCCTTGATCAGCAGATCCCTCGCCAGCGCGCCACGTCCGAACCGCCGACCCCGTTTGCTGATCAGTGGCTCATGCAGGTGCTCACCGCCATGGGCTGCCGCCGGTCCGGCCGCAAGTGGCAATGCCCCGCGCACGCCCACACCGAGGCGCACTCCACCTCGCTGGTGATCGGGCGGCGCGACGACGACCGCGGGGCGTGGCTGCACTGTCACGCCGGATGCTCGGTCACCGCGGTCCTCCGAGCGCTCGGACTGCGCCCGAGTCACCTGCAGCGCCCACCCCGTGTCTCACCACCCCGATATGTCCAGCTGAAGGCCCTGCGCCGCGAGTGGCCGCAACTCAAACACCCTGGTGGTCACCCTGGAGCCGGCGGCTACCGACACGAGGCGTGGCATCCCTATGGCCCGGACCACGCCAAGCAGCGGCTTCGCCGGCCGGACGGCTCGAAAGCCATCCGGTGGGAGTCGCGGAACCGGCGTGGGGAGTGGGTGCCGGGTCTGCTCGGCGCCCGCGAGGCTGACCTGCCTCTCTATCGGCAGGACGAGGTCGGGATGGCGGCGGCCGCGGGGGAGACGGTCGTCCTCTGCGAGAGCGAGTCGTCCTGCGACGCCCTGCACGGTGTGTACGCGACGACGTGGGCGGGCGGGGCCGGGAGCCCTCCGCTCGAGAAGCTCGCGCGAGCGCTGAAAGGCGTGG
Source organism: Actinomycetospora sp. NBRC 106375 (assembly GCF_030269665.1). Taxonomy (GTDB): domain Bacteria; phylum Actinomycetota; class Actinomycetes; order Mycobacteriales; family Pseudonocardiaceae; genus Actinomycetospora. The sequence goes on along the minus strand of NZ_BSTS01000035.1, from coordinate 2,550 downwards.
ACGTCGTCGTCGTCCCTGACCACGACGACGCCGGGCTCGCGTGCCTCGACCGTCTCCTCGGAGCCCTGCCGACCGCCAAGGTGCTGCTCGGACGCCCCGGCGAGGACGCCCGCGACCTCTACGTCCGAGTTGGCCCCGACAGATTCACCGAGCTGCTGGCCGCGGCCGCCGATGCCGAGGGCTCGCGGCAGGCGGACTAGGAGGGATAGAGGACGACGCGACTAGGCGGTGCCGCGGGAGCATCCACGTCGGTCACCGGCTCGCCGTCGACCCGCGCCCCGCCGTTCGTGATCCAGGTCCGCGCCCGATCCTCCGAGAGGCCGGCCTGGACGAGTCGCGTAAGCACAGTCGACGGCGGCTGATCGTGATCTTCTGGCTGCGGTTCGTCGGGCACGAGCTGACGTTAGACACGACCTCCGACATAAGCAGCGAGGCTGAACCGTGGGGTCCTTCGAGCGAGTGGCGTGTCGCCGATCACCGACGAGAGCCACCCCTAGTGCTGGCCGTTGCCTCGGGCGCGGTCTTCCCAGCGCGAACGCCACCGCGCGCACCGGTCGAGATACGCCTGCCTCTCCGCGCCTTCGAGTGAGCCCGGGTGCCAGCTGGCCGGTAGGACCTCGTGAGGCCAGACGTAGGCCAGGCCGGCGCGGCCGGAGCTCAGGTGCACGGGCTCGACCACATAGGTCGGGTCTTCGAAGGCATCGAACACGCCCCACTCGTCCTCGGTGAGGTCGGTGTAGACCCGCCCGCGTGCCTCCGCGTCGTCGTCCCGGACGAGGCCGGGATAGGGCAGGTCGGGAAGATGCGCAGCCCTCCACCCCGGCGCGCTGACCTCCTGGGCCGCGGGCACCCGGTCGATCAGCGTCCGCACCACGTCGTCGTCGGCGAGGGTGCCGTAGACGAAGAGCTCAGGCGTTCCCGCCGATCCGCGGTCCGGCGGGCCAGAGCTGCTCGAGCTCGCGCGGGACAAGCGGTCGCTGATAACCGGCATGCAGTACCTCCTCGAGGAGGTTACCGCCGGCATCGTGAAGGTTGAGAAACCAATCGATGCCGGCCGGATAGGCCCAGAGGTAGGACCGGAGCTGCGGGTCGAGCGACCTGTCGCGCAGCACCGCCGAGACGTCGCCGCCACGCCAGAACGGCGCTCTGCCGAGTGCGTGATCGCGGCAGGACGAGGCGTCGGCGCCGTCGTTGATCATCAGGTGGAGCTCGGAGTTGACGAGCTGCACGTAGTGATCGAGGCGGGTGCGGGCCCGCACGAGCTCGTCGTCCGGCCGCGCCGCCAGCGGCAGCACCTGGGCCAGACCTTCGAAGAGGACCTGATGAGGACAGTGCACGGCGAGCTGACGGGGCCACGCGACGTCGACCCGTTCTGAGGCGTCGGTCAGGTTCGCGTACTGCAACGCGTGCCCGAGCACCTCGTGCAGCGCGAACCGATAGGCATCGACCTCGGTGAACGACGCCTTCCGCGTGTTGATGCGCATCCGGGCGCTGCGACCGGCCCCGTCCAGCCAGTACGACCAGTAGGCGTCGACATCCACGCTCTCGACGGTGAGATCGAAGGTGCTCTCCGCGCCGGTGAGGCGTCGGACGATCCCCTCGTACTCGCGGGCGTACTCACGGATGACGTCGCCGGCGTCCCCGGTGGTCACTGCCGGGCTCAAGCTGTCCAGCTCGATGCGGGTGTGCTCGTTCCACGCCACGTCGACGTCGGCCAGCGCACGGCGCGCCACGTCGCCGATGGCGGCGATGTAGTCGTCGGTCCACCCCGCGCCGGGAGCTCCTTGTGTGGACTCGAGGTACTCGGTCAGACTCCGCCGCTCGCCCAGAAGCGCTCGCGCGTAGGCGATGTGCGCGTCCGCGGAACGGACGACATCCACGTCGCCGTCCGCCTCGGACCGGAGCGTCAGCAGACGGTCGAGGACCTCGAACCTGTCGGCGAACTCGTCGCCCACGACGTCGGGAGCACAGTCGAAGTCGATGACCGCGCCGGAGTCGCTCTTCGCCTCGAGATCGTGCCAACCACGAACGGCACGTTCCAACCGATCACGATCGGCCACGCGATACCGTCCAACGAATCGTGACCGACTGTCCGGGGCGGAGATAATCTCGCGTCAACGTTATCAGGGCGCCTTCGTCATCCTCGGAACAGAGCAGGTCGTTGATGGCGGAGAGCTGAGAACCGTCGGGCTGGTCCTCGACGGCGTTGCACCCCATCAGCATGTCGACGCCGCGATGCCGGATCGTCAGGGTCAGATGACGAGTATGGCGGGGGGTCGACTGCTGCCAATAGTGGTCGCTGACGAATCGACCTCCGTGAGTCGTATAGGAAACGATCCCGACTCCGCCAGGTTCGATCGGCGGAGAAAGAACGCAAGCGAACTTAGTCATGTGTCCGACATCGTGCACTCGTTGGATCGACACCAATGCCGCTGACTTAAGCGGCTGGGGGCTCGATGAGGATCTTGGGTGCGTCGGGGTGGCGGACTTGGCGGTGGTGGGCTCGTTTGGTGAGTTTGTCGCCGATCTGTGTTCGTTTGACGACCCGGG
>NZ_BSTS01000034.1 GCF_030269665.1 Actinomycetospora sp. NBRC 106375 | reverse complement strand
CGCCCGCCACCCCGACGTCCTGGCCGCTCAACGCCGCGAACGCGCCCGCATCCGCAGCGAACGACAACACCGCTGGGGCCGACCCCGAGCCGCATGACCCGGCAAACGTTCGTGGTCAACGCACTAGTCGATGCAGGGGACGCCCTCGGCGGTGATCGCCGGCTGGGGCGGCGGCACCGGGGCGCTGGTGGCGCCGTCGCCGCCGAGCTCGCCGTCCGAGTTCGAGCCCGAGCCCGAGCCGCCGGCCCCGGTCGCGCCGAGCGGCGAGGCCGTGGGGGGCGCCGCCCCCGGGCCGCGGTAGTCCTCGGCCAGCACGACGCGGACGGAGTTCGGAGGCACCGACGGGTCGAACCGCGCGGGCAGGTCCCCGAGGCTGCGCGCGACACGGGCACCGGCGGCGTCGCCCGCGGGCCCGAAGAGCACCTCGGAGCGCGGTGTCGAGGTCGGCGAGTTGTCGGCCGTCGTGTGCGAGTAGCCCTGCGCCGAGAGCACCGCGACGACACGCGCGGCGGCGCCCTCGGTGCCCGAGGCGTTGAGCACGTCGACCGGGATCGTCCCGGGCGCGGGACCGTCGTCCTCGCCGGCGGCCTCGTCGGGGCCGATGGCGTCGCTGACGAAGCGCTCCACGGCGCGCGGGTCGACGTCGAGCACCTCGCCGCGGCCGTCGACGTTGCGCGTGCCGTTGGTCGGGATGGTGAGGAACGCGACGGCGCCGGCACTGACGTCCTGCATCTGCTGGCCGAAGCGCAGCAGGTCCCAGTTGTTGTCGAGCACCACGGACTGCTTCACGGCGTCGAGCAGCCGGGTGAGCGTGACGGGGTCGGCGAGGGTGCCCGAGGAGAGGATCTTGCGCGACATCGAGGCGAGGAATGCCTGCTGGCGGCGGATGCGGTCGAGGTCGCCGTTGGGCAGCCCGTGGCGCTGGCGCACGAAGGCGAGCGCGTCGTGGCCCGCGACCGTGCGCGGCCCCGCGGAGAAGTGGGCCCCCGAGAGGTCGTCGTCGACCGGGTTCTTCAGGCACACGTCCACGCCGCCGACCGCGTTCGTGAGCGTGTAGAAGCCCATGAGGTTGACCTCGGCGTAGTGGTCGACGGTCAGCCCGGTGAGCTCGGCGACGGCGCGCACGAGCTCCTGACGCCCGGCCTCCGAGGAGCGGACGTCCACGTCGCGCGGGTCGGTGTCGCCGGACTGGACGAGCCGGTTCGCCTCCTCCGCCTTCGCGCCCGGGTACGCCGAATTGATCTTGTCGCGGCGCCCGGCGCCCGGGATCGTCACGTAACTGTCGCGGGGGATCGAGAACGCGACCGCGCGGCTGCCGTCGTTGGGCACCCGCACCAGGATCATCGTGTCGGTGTTGATCACGCCGTCGGCGGCGCCCGCGCCGATCTCGCGCAACACCTCGGGGGGCAGCGGCTGACCCTGCGCGTCGGTGCGGCTGTCGACCCCGACGAGCAGGATGTCCGTCGCGCCGTCGGCCGCGTCGCCCACGGCCTCGCCGCCGAGCGCGCTCGACCCCGAGCCGAGGCTCCCGGACAGCGCCGCCCAGGCGGTGCCGGACAGCGCGAAGATCAGCACGGACAGCACGGCGACCGCGAGGCGCAGGGTGCGCCGCACCGTGCGTGGCGGCCGCCCGTCGTCGGGGACCTCCCGCTCCGGCCGGGGACGTCCGGGCCGTCGGGGCGGTGGCGGTCCGGGGCGACCCCGCTCGCGGTCCCTGTCCCTCTCTCGATCCCTGTCCCGGTCCGGGCGCGCCTTCTGGGGACGGGGCTCCTTCCGGGGCCGTGTCCCCGGCTCCCGCAGTGTCCCCTCGTCGCCGGGGTCCCGGGGATCGCGGGGATCGCGGGGATCGCGGCGCTCGCGACCGCGGTCGTCCGGGGGGTCGCGCCGGTCGCGCGGGTCGTCCGGGGGCGGCGCCGGGCGCCGGGGCCGGCCGGGACGCTCCGGCCGGCCGGGCTCGTCGGCTCGCTCGGCGCGCTCCGGCCGGTCGGGCCGATCCAGCCGGTCGGGCGGCGGGCCCGGGCTCTTCCCCCGGGGCCGGGTGCCCGTCGGGGCGGCGGACAGCTCGGCGAGGTCACGGCGGCGCAGCCGGGCCGAGGCCGGGCGGCGGTCCGGTTCGGTGAGGCTCTCGTCCGCGGACGGCACGCCCTGGTCGGCGTCGGGGTCGTCGAGCGGGGGTCCCCCGGCGCGACCCGGGCTGCGGCGCGCCGGACCGGCGGAGGCCCCGGCCGTGGCGGACGGACCGAAGCGCCGGGCGCGGTCGCGGCCGGGGTCGTCACGGTCCACGGGTCCAGCCTCCCTCCGCCGCTCCTCGGCCCCGCGGGGCGTTGCTCGGTCCCGTCCCGGCCCCTCCGGTCGCCGTCGTCCGAGGGGACGTCCCCGAGGCGCGGGCGCCGCGTCGCGCCGTGCTCCGGGTATGCCGACGAGGCGGTCCGGGGACCGGGGTTGATCGCAGATTAGACGCCCCCGCCGCCCGGCGGGGTCCGTCACCCGTCCGTCGGCCCGTCGGCGCGTCGCCGGCGACCGCCGGTGATCAGCTTCGCTCCCGAGCTGGGCTTCTTCCGGGAGTCGTGGATCCCCGGCGCCCCACCGCGGTCCGTGCTCACCCGATGGCGGTGCGAGACTGCGCTCCGCGTGATCGACGGGGGGTGGGGTGCCGTGCGGTGGATGGTGACCGGAGCCGGGGGTGCGCTGGGGACCGACCTGGTCGACCGGCTCACCGCCTCGGGGGCTCCGCCGGGCGACTCCGTGGTCGCGCTGACCCGGGCCGACACCGACGTCACCGACCCCGCGGCGGTCCGCGACGCGGTGCACGCATGGGCCGCGGCGCCCGCCGACGGCGCCGACGACACGGCCGTGCTGCTCAACGCCGCCGCGTTCACGGCCGTCGACCTCGCCGAGACCGACCCCGCGGCCGCGGCCGACGCCTGGGCGGCGAACGCCGAGGCGCCGGGCCTGCTCGCGGCGGCCTGCGCCGAGGTCGGCGCGACGATGGTCCACGTCTCCACCGACTACGTGCTCGGCCCGCTGCCCGACGGCGCCCGCCGGCCGCTCGAACCCGATGACCCCACCGGCCCGGACGGGGTCTACGCCCGCAGCAAGCTCGCGGGGGAGGAGCGGGTGCGCGCGGCGCTGCCCGGCGCCCACCACATCGTGCGCACCGCGTGGGTCTACGGCGCCACCGGGGCGAACTTCGTGCGCACCATGGCCCGGCTCGCCCGCGAGCGCGACACCCTCGACGTCGTCGACGACCAGCACGGGTCACCGACGTGGTCGGCGGACCTCGCCGACGGCCTGCTCGCCCTCGCCCGCTCGTCGGCGCCCGCGGGCACCCGGCACGCGGCGGGCGGCGGGGAGACGACGTGGTGCGGCCTCGCGCGGGCGGTGTTCGCCGAGCTCGGCGCCGATCCCGACCGGGTCCGGCCGTGCGACACGGCGTCCTTCCCGCGCCCCGCCCCGCGCCCGGCGTGGTCGGTGCTCTCCGACGCCTCCTGGCGCGCCGCCGGTCTGACCCCGCTACCACCCTGGCGGGACGCCCTGCACGCCGCGGTCACCCGCCATCCGGACCTCTTGCTGGGCTGAACGGACCACGTCTTTAATCCCATCGGTGTCATTCGCGTGTCCTCGGGGCGGGTTCGTGCGTTGAGCGGTCATGGCTGTGGAGACGGTGCTCCTCGCGCTGCTCGGTCTCGTCGCCGTGTGGTTGGTGATCGACGCCGGGCGTGAACGTCATCGGTTGCGGGCCCGGGTGGCCCGCGACGAGCGGTGGCAGGCCGAGCACCGCCGCACCGCACGCGCCGAGGCGCGGGAGGCCAGGGAGGCCAGGGAGAACAGGGCGGCGGCGTCCCCCGACTCCTGGCGCTACTGGCCGCTGACGCTCCCGCAGGTCGAGGACGGCTCGAGCGGCCCTCGCCTGTAGACCGGTGTGTCCCGCACACTGATCGGATGACGGAGCAGGCCGCGTCGGGGACGGCCGAACCCCTCTGCGACCGGGCCCGCGCGCTCGCGGCCGCACCGGGCGCGCACTCCGGTGACGGCCTGGAGGAGCGCATCGCGCTGCTGCGCCGCGCCGTCGCCAGCCGGGAGCCCTCCGCGCCCGGGCTGCTCGCCCACGCCTACCTCGACCGCGGCGACCGCCGGGAGGCCGCCGACGTCCTCGTCCCGGCCGTGATGAGCCGCGGCGAGACCGACCTCGCCGGCCTGCTCGGCGAGACCCTCGCCGGCATCGGCGACCACGAGGCCGCCGAGTCGGCGTTCCTCGTCGGGCTCGACGCGGGTGACCCGGCCGCGACCAACGACTACGGCGTCTTCCTGCGCGGGCGCGGGCGCACCCAGGAGGCGCTCTACGTGCTCGACCGGGCCGTGCGCCTCGGCGACGAGCTCGCCGCGCTCAACCTCGTCGCGCTCCACCTCGAGGAGCTCGACGACCCCGTCACCGCCACCGAGCTCGCCGAGGAGCTGCTCGACTCGGACCGTCCCGCCACGCTGCTCGCGCTCGCCGACTGCCGGCTCGCCGCCGGGCGCGTCCGGGAGGCGGGCGATCTCTACCGCCGCGCCGCCGAGGGCGACGGGCCGTGTGCGCACATCTACTACGGCTGGTTCCTCCGGGACCGCCACGACGACCTCGCCGGTGCCGAGGAGCAGCTGCGGCGCGCCCACGAGGTCGACGAGCCCGGCGCGCCGTTCCACCTCGGACGGTTCCTGCTCGACCACGGACGCCGCGACGAGGCCCAGGCCTACATCGAGGAGGCCGCCCGGCGCGGCGATCCCGACGCGCTGGCCGTGCTCGAGATGCAGTACCGCGGGCTGGTCGACGAGTTCGACGACTGACCGGCGACAATGCCGGGTGTGAGCACCGCTGGGGACGACCGGTTCGGCGACGGGCTCGCCGTCGTCTGCGTGACCTACTCGCCGGGCGAGGCGCTGGGCGAGTTCCTGGGCTCGCTGGAGAAGGCGACCGCGCGGCCGTACCGGGTCGTCCTCGCCGACAACGGGTCGGTCGACGGGGCTCCCGAGGCCGCGGCCGCCGCCGACGACCGTGTCGAGCTGCTGGTGATCGGCGAGAACGTCGGCTACGGCGCCGCGGCGAACCGCGCGGTCGCCGGGCTGCCCGCCGACGTCGGCTGGGTGCTCGTCGCCAACCCCGACATCGTGCTCGGGCGCGGCGCGCTCGACACCCTCGTCGACGCCGGCGCCCGCTGGCCGCGGGCGGGCGGTCTCGGGCCGCTCATCCGCACCGGCGGCGAGGTCTACCCGTCGGCGCGCCTGGTGCCCTCGCTCGGGCGCGGCGTCGGCCACGCGCTGTTCGCGGCCGTGTGGCCCGAGAACCCGTGGACGCGCTCCTACCGCCAGGAGGGCGCGGTCGCCGAGCGCACCGCCGGCTGGCTCTCGGGCTCCTGCCTGCTGCTGCGCCGCGAGGCGTGGGCCTCGGTCGACGGGTTCGACCCGCGGTACTTCATGTACTTCGAGGACGTCGACCTCGGCGACCGCCTCGGGCGCGCCGGCTGGCTCAACGTCTACGTCCCCGACGCCGAGGTGGTGCACACCGGCGGGCACGCCACCGACCGGGACGCCGCCACCGCCGCCCGGATGCTCGCCGAGCACCACCGCAGCGCCTACCGCTTCCTCGCCGACCGCTACCGCGGGGCCCGCTGGGCGCCGCTGCGCGCGGCCCTGCGGGTCGGCCTGAGCCTGCGCGCGCGCACCGGGGTCCGCGCCGCCCCCGGCTCGGAGCCCTACGGCGCGGGGTCCAGCACGCGCGCGAGGTAGCCGAGGACGAGCGCGGTCACCTCGTCGGCGAACTCCTCCCGCCCCAGCGGCGGATCCTCGAGCACGAACCCGACGGCGAGGCTCTCGACGGTGCGCACCACCAGCCACGCGACGGTGCCGGCGGGGTAGCGGGTCGCGCCGCCGGAGCGCGCCACGAGCGTGCTGGTCAGCAGCGCGTCGACGCGGCGCGCGAACGCGGCGCGACGGTCGTCGCCGGCCCGGGGCATCCGCTGCGCCACCGCGCGCAGCAGCGCCGGGTGCTCGGCCAGCGCGTCGACGAGGGCGAGCACGATGCGCCGGACCGCCTCGGTGGGGTCGCGCACGGCCACCGTCGCGACGAACGCGCCCGTCACCCGCTCCTCGAGCTCGTCGCTGTAGCGGGTGACGACCTCGTCGAGGATCGCCTCCTTATCACCGAAGTACTGGTAGAGCGAGCCGGGGCTGATCCCCGCGGCGGCCGCGACGTGGTTGGTGGTCAGGCCCTCGGTCCCGCGCTCGATCAGGACCGCGCGGCCCGCGGCGACGATCCGCTCGACGGTGGCCCGGGAGCGCTCCTGACGCGGCTGCCGGCGGCGTCGCGGGGCCGTCACGACGCGAGTTGAAAGCGAGCAGGAACTCGTATCAGCATCGACGGCATGGTGGCACGCGAGCGGGTCGATCTCCATCCCGGACGGTTCCGTGCGGCGCCGGAGCGCAGCCGGCGCATCGCGCGCCCGCTCGCCGTCGTGGCGCGGGTCCGCGAGACCGACGAGGACCTGCTCGACACCATCGGCCGGCGCATGTTCACCCGCGACGAGGTGGGCGCCGACCTCGCCGCGGCGATGGGCAGGCCCCGCGCCGACCCGGAGCGCGTGACGATGGCGGCCTTCTCGCGCGCGCTCGCGTCGCCGGGGTCGACGCCGGAGAACGCGGCGCTCGCCCGCTTCCTCGCCGTCGTCGAGGACACCCCGGCGTGGGTGGACCACGACCTCGTCGAGCGCGGCGGGCGCGCCCTGCGCCGGATGGGCCGCACGCTGGACGACGTCCTGCTCACCCTGTCGCTGATCGGCGGCTACCGCTTCGGCGGCCCCGCCGACCTGCTCGTCGCCACCGGCGGGCTCACCGGCGCGACGGCGATGCGCCGTCTCGGCGAGACCGAGGAGTGGGCGCGCTCGCTCATCGCGCCGGGCGGGCTGCGCCGCGACGGGGCGGGCTGGCGGCTGACCGTGCACGTGCGCGCGATGCACGCCCTGGTCAACCGCCGGTTCGAGACCAACGGGCGCTGGGACGTCGGGCACTGGGGCCTGCCGGTCAACCAGGCCGACCAGGCGGCGACGCTCGGGCTCTTCAACAGCACCGGGCTGCTGGGCGCCCGCGCGCTGGGCTGGGTGGTGACGCCGGCCGAGTCCCGCGCGGTGATGCACCTCTGGCGCTACGTCGGCTGGCTCATGGGGGTCGACGAGGACTGGCTGTTCGCCACCGAACGCGAGCAGAACCGGTTCCTGCACCACGTGCTGCTCGTGCAGGACGACGTCACGCCGGCCGGCCCGGCGCTCGCCACCGCCCTCGTCGACGGACAGCGCTCCCTGACGTCCGGGCCGCTGGCCGGGGTGCGCGGCGAGTACCGCCGACGCCGGGTGCTCGGGCTGCTGCGCTGGTTCCTCGGGCGGGAGGGGCTGCGCGACCTCGGGCTGCCCGCCGCGCTGCCGTGGCCGGTGCCCGTGGCGTTCGCCCGCAACCTCGTACTCTCCGGGCTCGTCGCGCGCACCCGCACCGGGCGGCGGTGGCTCGAGCGGGCCGGTGACGCCTGGACGCGCGGCGAGATCGACCGCCGCTTCGCCGGCGCCGAGCCCGGCGTGGCGCCGCTGCCGGGCTGAGCGTGACCGCTCTCCAGGACGATCTCCCAAGAGTGTCAGCAGCGTCGTGACGCCGCGGGTCAGCGCTCGATGAGGCGCATCTGCTGCTCGCTGTGGTGCCCGCCCTCGGGCGGGGTGAGGTCGTCGAGGCGGCGCACCTGCTCGTCGGTCAGCACGACGGCGTCGGCGCCGACGTTCTCCTCGAGCCGCTCGACGCGCTTGGTGCCCGGGATCGGGGCGATGTCGCCGCCCTTGGCGAGGAGCCAGGCGATCGCCACCTGGCCCGGTGTCGCCCCGACGTCGGCGGCCACCGCGGTGACCTCGTCGACGAGGGCGAGGTTGCGCCGGAAGTTCTCCTCGGCGAAGCGGGGGTTGTCGCGCCGCATGTCGCCGGCGTCGAGGTCGTCGATCGACCGGACCTGCCCGGTGAGCAGGCCCCGGCCCAGCGGCGAGTAGGGCACGAGGCCGATCCCGAGCTCGCGCAGCAGCGGCAGGACCTCGTCCTGGTCGCGGGTCCAGAGCGAGTACTCCGACTGCAGTGCGGTGATCGGGTGCGTCGCGTGGGCCCGGCGGATGGTGTCCAGCCAGGCCTCGGACAGCCCCAGGTACCGGACCGTGCCCTGCGTGACCAGCTCACCGAGGGCGCCGACCGTCTCCTCGATGGGGACCTGCGGATCGACACGGTGCTGGTAGTACAGGTCGATGTGGTCGACGCCGAGCCGGCGCAGCGACCCCTCGACCGCGGTGCGGATGCTCTCCGGGCTGCTGTCGGGCGAGCCCTGCGGCCGTCCCGTGTGGGAGATCAGCCCGAACTTCGTGGCCAGCACGACCTCGTCGCGCCGCCCGGCGATCGCGCGGCCGACGAGCTCCTCGTTGACGTACGGGCCGTACACCTCGGCCGTGTCGATCAGGGTGACGCCGAGGTCGAGCGCGCGGTGGATGGTGCGGACGGACGCGTCGTCGTCCTGTCCGGCGCCGCTGTAGGCGGTGGACATGCCCATGGCGCCGAGGCCGATGCGCGACACCGTGAGGTCGCCGAGCTTCGCGGTCTGCATGCGGGAGTCCTACCCGCCGAAGAGGCGCCGCCACCAGGGTCGCCGGCGCTCGTCCGCCGGGGTCTCGTCACCACGGCCGGAGCCGGCGCCGGGGCGGTCACCCGACCGCCCGGTCCCGGGTCGCCCGTCGTCGGGGGCGCCGTCGCCGCCGTCGGCGGTCGGCGTCGGGAACGGGCTCGCCGGGAACGGTGAGGTCCCCGGGTGGCTCGCCCCGCGCGCCCGGAACCGCACCGTGCGCGCGTCGTCCGGCGCCTCCTGGGACACGGTCGGGCGCCCGTTGCCGCCCGCGTGCCCGTTCCCGTGCGGGATGCGCTGGGTGAGGTCCGGGTCCTGGGGCCCGCCGCGCGAGGCGAGCCCGTGCGGGAGCACCGTGGTCGCCGACGCGTCGAACGGGGAGACCGCGGTGTCCGGCGTGATGACGTCCTCGTCACGCTCCGTGGCGCGCTCGTGGGCGTGCGCGATGGCCTCCTGCGCACGCTCCCACGCATTCGAGCCCACGGTGACCCTCCTGCTCGTTCCCCCGACGGGCGGGCCTGCACGGGGTGATCCTCCGGACCGCCCCGGGAGGGTCCACACTATCGCCCGCGGTCACGATTCGTCATCGACGTGGGGGGTCACGGGTGGTGCACACGGAGGACACGGCGGACATCGACCCGGCGAGGACGGCCGCGATCATCCTCGTCGGTGGTCAGGGGAGCCGGCTGCGCCCACTGACGCTGAGCACGCCGAAGCCCATGCTGCCGACGGCCGGGGTGCCGTTCCTGGCGCACCTGCTGTCGCGGATCGCGGCGGCCGGCATCCGCAAGGTCGTGCTCGGCACCGCCTACCGCGCGGAGGTGTTCGAGGGCTTCCTCGGCGACGGGTCGGCGCTGGACCTCGACCTGGAATGCTGCCCCGAGCCCGAGCCGATGGGCACCGGCGGCGGCATCCGCTGGGCGGGGAGCGCGCTGGACGCTTCCTACGACGAGGTCGTCGTGTTCAACGGCGACATCCTCTCCGGGGTCGACGTGCGCGCGGTCGTCGCCGAGCACCGCGCCGCGGCCGCGGAGGCGACGCTGCACCTGGTGCGCGTGCCCGACCCGACCGCGTTCGGCTGCGTGCCCACCGACGCCGACGGGCGCGTCACCGCGTTCCTCGAGAAGACGCTCGCGCCGCCGACGGACCAGGTCAACGCCGGGTGCTACGTCTTCCGGCGCGAGGTGCTCGACGCGATCCCGTCCGGGCGGCCCGTGTCGGTGGAGCGCGAGACGTTCCCCGGCCTGCTCGCCGGCGGCGCGCGGCTGCAGGGCCACGTCGAGTCCTCGTACTGGCTCGACCTCGGCACGCCGGCGTCGTTCGTGCGCGGCAGCGCCGACCTCGTGCAGGGCGCGGCGCCCACCGCGGCGCTGCCGGGCCCGGTCGGCACGGCGCTGATGCTGCCGGGCGCCAAGGTGGCGCCCTCGGCCTCGCTCACCGACGGGACGACCGTCGGCGCCGACGTCCAGATCGGCGAGGGCGCGCGGGTGTCCGGCTCGGTGCTCATGGACGGCGCGCGGATCGGCGACGGCGCCGTCGTCGAGCGCTCGGTGATCGGCCCGGCCGCGTCGATCGGCGACGACACCGTCGTCAGCGACGCCGTCGTCGGCGAGGGCACCACGGTCGGGGCGTCCTGCGAGCTGCTGGCGGGCGTCCGGCTCTGGCCCGGTCTCGTGATCCCCGACGGCGGTCTGCGATTCTCGGGTGGTGCCTGAGGCCCGGTCGATCGCCGCCCCGGAGGCGGAGCGGACCTGGCGACCCGACTTCGTGCTCGACCTGCGCTCGCTCGTCGCGCCGCTGCGCCGCGGGCGGGGCGACCCGACGTTCCACACCGAGCTCGACGGTCCGGACGGCGGCGAGCTCTGGCGGTCGACGCCCACCCCGGACGGCCCGGCGACGCTCGCGCTGTCACGCCGCGGCGGCGAGGTGCGCGCCCGGGCCTGGGGACCGGGCGCGGCGTGGGTGGTCGACGGCGTCCCCGCCCTGCTCGGGGCGGAGGACGACGACTCCGGCTTCGTCGGCCACCACCCGCTCGTGGCCGAGACGCGCCGGCGCATGCCCGGCCTGCGCCTCGGGGCGACGCGCACCGTGTGGGACCAGCTCTTCCCGGCGATCCTCGAGCAGAAGGTCACCGGGACCGAGGCGCGCCGGTCGTGGCGCGAGCTGTGCTGGCGGTTCGGCGAGGACGCGCCGGGTCCGACGCCGCGGCGGATGAAGCTGCCGCCCACGCCGCGACGCATCCGCGAGGTCCCCGACTGGGAGTGGCACAAGGCGGGCGTCGACCAGAGCCGCCGCCGCGCGATCCTCGCCTCGGCCGCCGTCGCCCACCGCCTGGAGAAGGCCGCCGAGCTGCGCGGCGAGGCCGGGCGGGCGCTGTTGCAGAAGATCCCCGGCGTGGGCGTCTGGACCGCCGCCGAGGTCGCCCAGCGCTCGTGGGGCGACCCGGACGCCGTGAGCGTCGGCGACTTCCACATCCCGACCGTCGTCGGCTGGGCCCTCGTCGGGCACAAGCTCGACGACGCCGGGATGCTCGAGGTCCTCGCCTGCTACGCGCCCCAGCGCCAGCGCGCGGTCCGCTACATCGAGGCGTCGGGCTTCCGCCGCCCGCGCTTCGGGCCGCGGTTCTCGCCGAAGGACTACCGGTCGTACTGACGCGGGCCCTCCCGGTGCCCGGGGCGAGATCAGGGGCGCGCCATCGGCGTCGGTCGATCGGGACGGGTGGAGAGCGCTCTCCTGATCACTGTCGTGTCGCCGGCCTGAGGGCCGGCCTCGGGTGCGGGGGATGCTTCGGGAACCGAAGCGTTTCGGCGGGAGCTGCCGGTGTGTCCCGGTGCCCGGGGCGAGATCAGGGGCGCGCCATCGACGTCGATCGGGCCGGACGGTTGGATGGCGCTCTCCTGATCACCACGGCGTCACCGCGGCGTCACCGCGGCAGCGCCGGCGCCTCAGCCCAGCGCCCGTCCGAAGGCGACCTCGTCGGGCAGCTCCGCCAGCGGCCACCAGCGCAGGTCCAACGACTCCTCGCTGATCGCCTCGACGGCGCCCGCGGGCGCGTGCGCGACGAAGCGGACGTCGAGGTGGCGGGTCGGCACGCCGAGCGAGCAGGTCAGGGCGTGCACCTCGACGTGCACCGGGTCCGGGTCGAGGACGAGCCCGGCGATCCCGGACTCCTCGGTCGCCTCGCGCAGCGCGGCGCCGGCCAGGGTCGTGTCGCCGGGCTCGATGTGCCCGCCGAGCTGGATCCAGGCGCCGACGCGGGGGTGCAGGGTCAGCAGCGCACGCTCGCCGGCGGCGTCGAGGACCAGCGCCGACGCCGTGAGGTGGCCCGGCGCGCAGGACCGGGAACAAGCGTCGGGGCGGGCGTCGAGGTAGGACAGCAGCGCCTGGCGCACCGAGTCGAGCTCGCGGCTCCCGGCGCGCCAGCGGTCGAGCACCGCGCGGGCGTCGGCGTGCACGGCGGCCGTGGTGACGGCGGCGCGGGTCGTCGCGGCCAGGGTCGGCTCGCTGGTCACCGGATCTCCACCCACCGGTCGTCGGCCACGAGCTCGCCGCGCGGGGGCGGGGCGCTCGCGGGGTGGCCGACGGCGACGGCGCCGAGCGGCTCCCAGTGGCCGGGCAGCCCGAGCTCGGTGCGGACGACGTCCGGGGCGAAGATCGTCGACGACACCCAGCACGAGCCCAGGCCCTCGGCGGCGAGCGCCACGAGCAGCCCCTGGACCGCGGCGCCCCCGGCGACGGTGAACATCGCGTGCTCGGCGGCGGCGCGCCGGGCGTCCGGGTAGGGGTGCGCCCCCTCGGGCACGAGGAACGCCAGCACGACCGCGGGCGCGCTGCGCAGGATGTCGCCGCGGGCCACGCGCCGGGCCACGGCGTCCTCACCGAACCCGTCGCCGCGCAGGTCCGCGCGCCAGGCCTCCGCCATGGCGTCGAGCAGGCGGGCGCGCACGCCGTCCGCCATCAGGTGCACGAACCGCACCGGCCGGGTGTGGTGCGGGGCGGGCGCGGTGAGGGCCGCGGCGCCGGCGCGCCGCAGCGCCGCGGGGTCCACGGGGTCCGGGGCGAAGGAGCGCACCGACCGCCGCGCCGGCACGGCCTCGCGACGTCCCCGGGCGAGGGCCTCGTCGGTCCCCAGCCAGAACAGGTCCTCCGCCACGGGGCGCACGAGGTCGGCGCCGCGCGCGGTCTCCGATCGGAGGGCGGCCGGCAGCCCGCGGACGACCGCGACCGGGACCCCGCCGAGCTTGCCCTTGACGAGGTCCGCGGCGGCGGCGACCTCGTCGGCCACGGCCACCTCGGTGACCACCAGCTCGTTGCCCTGCGCGTCGACCGCGCCGGCGTAGGCGTGCACGACCTCCAGGCCCGCGGCGCCGATCGCGGCGTCGGTCTGCCCCGTGCGCCAGGTGCGGCCCATCGTGTCGGTGACGACGACGGCGACGTCGACCCCGAGCCGCTCGCGCAGCGCCGCGCGCAGGGCCGCGGCCGAGCCGTCGGGGTCGGCGGGCAGCAGCGCGACCTCGTCGCCGGCGACGTTCGAGGCGTCGATCCCCGCGGCGGCCTGCACGATGCCCAGCGGGTTGGCGACGATCTTGGTGCGGCCCTTCGTGGCCAGCAGCCGCACGGTCTCGCGGTCGATCAGCGCCCGCCGGGCGGCGTCGCGCTCGTCGGGGTCGGACGGGACGGCGACGAGGCGGCCCTCGACCTTCGAGAGCACCTTCGAGGTGACGACGAGGACGTCGCCGTCGGCCAGCGTGCCCTCCAGGCGGTCGGCGAGCGCCCCGGCCAGGTCGTCGCCGGGGCGGAACTCCGGCAGGCCGGTGACGCCCCAGAGGGTCAGACCCCCGGCGGCGTGATCGGGGTGATCAGACACCCGCGACCTCGTACGCGGCCCGGACCATGGCCGCCGTGGTGTCCGGGTCGGTCATCATCAGCGGCACCTCGCGGACCTCGACGCCGGGCACCTCGGCGCCGTCGCCCGGGGCCACGAGCCAGCCGTCGAGCAGACCGCCGGTGGACCGTGACCCGTACCAGCGCCCGACGCCCTCGGCGCTGACCGGCACGTCGACCGCCGCCAGGCAGGCCTCGGCCATGCCGCGCACGGCGTGCCCGTCGACGATCGGCGACACCCCGACGACCTTCCCGGGCGCCGCCGACAGGGCGGGGCGCATGCCGGGGACGTCCACGATCGTGTGGACGCTGACCACGGGGTTGGACGGGGCCACGAGCACGACGTCGGCCTCGGCGACCGCGGCGAGCGCCGCGGGGCACGCCGTGGCCTGGTCGCGGCCGACCGAGGCGAACGAGTGCGCGGTCGGCGCGGCGCGGCGGCGCACCCACCACTCCTGGAAGTGGATCGCGCGGCGCTCGCCGTCGGTGGGGTCGTCGACGACGACGTGGGTCTCGATGCGGTCGTCGCTCGCCGGGATCAGCTCGACACCGGGCGACCAGCGGTGGCACAACGCCGCCGTGACCTGCGAGAGCGGGTAGCCGGCGCGGAGCATCCGGGTGCGCACGAGGTGGGTGGCGACGTCGCGGTCGCCGAGGCCGAACCACGTCGGGTCGGCGCCGTAGGCCTCGAGCTCCTCGCGCACCGACCAGGTCTCCTTGGCGCGGCCCCAGCCCTTCTCGGGGTCGATGCCCTCGCCGAGCGTGTACATGCACGTGTCGAGGTCGGGGCAGACGCGCAGCCCGTGCAGCCAGATGTCGTCGCCGACGTTGACCACGGCGCGGATCGTGTCGCCGGGTGCGGCCGCGGCCTTGACGCCCTGCAGGAAGCGGGCGCCCCCGACACCGCCGACCAGAACGGTGACCTGCACGCCGAACTCCTCTCTCGGTTCTCGCCCCGATCGTCCTCCCCGGGACCGACAGCGGCGTGCGGAGGGTCGGGCCGGGGTCAGCGCGACAGCAGCGCCGTGAACTGCGCGCTGCCGAGGGACGCGGCCGCGCTGTCGCCGCCGACGAGGCCGAAGAGCGCGTCGGCGACCGTGAACAGCAGCGACGACGCGCCGGGCAGCAGGAACAGCAGCAGGATGATCGCGAACGGCGCGTAGGGCGCGATCCGCGCGGCGCCCGCCCGGGTGGCGTACGGCAGGTACGGGTCGATGACGCCCCAGCCGTCGAGGCCCGGGATCGGCAGCAGGTTCAGCACGAACGTCAGGACCTGGATCAGCCCGAGGAACGACAGCGCGGCGGCGAGCGGCAACGGCGGGGCGGTGAGCGCGACACCGACTCCGATGAGGGCCGCGAGCACGAGGTTCGCCACCGGGCCCGCGAGCGAGACCGCGCTGATCGCCGGGCGCGAGCGCAGGGCCGCGCGCTGGATCCACACGGCCCCGCCGGGCAGCGGGATCCCGCCGATGAGCAGGAACAGCAGCGGCAGCACCAGGGTCAGGCCGATGTTGGCGTAGCGGCGGATGTCGAGGGTCAGGTAGCCCAGCGCGCGCACGGAGTGGTCGCCGCAGCGGTCGGCGGTGAGCGCGTGGGAGAACTCGTGCAGGCACAGCGACACCGCCCAGCCGGCGAGGACCAGCAGGACGGTGCCGCCGATGACGGCGCCCCGCGACCCGAGGAGGGTCAGGGCGCCCCCCGCGGCGGTGAGGGCCACGAGCACCAGGAAGATGGGGCTGACCGGGGAGCGAGCGCGCAGGCGTGAGCGGGGGGCCACGAGGACCAGTGTCCCCGAAGCGGTTCGGGCCTTCGTTGCTACGGATAGCGCATGACGCTCACCGCACGTGACGACCGGTCGTCGCGACATGCGGCTATCCGGGGCCCCGAGCTTGACCCGGATGGAACGACACCGGTGTAATTCCTACGCGATGACACGTCGGTGCGGGGCCGACGCCTCGTCCGCTTGCGGGGGCCGGGGGGAGTCGAGACGAGGGAGGCGTCGTGAACGGTGCGGAGAGCGGGTCGGTGGTGCTGGGTAGTCAAGGATTCGAGACGCACGGTCCGGGCAGGTCGCTGGTCGGGATGAGGGACGTCCTGTCCGAGCTCGCCATGGTGAGCGAGGACGAGCAGGAGTGGCAGGAGCGCGCGCTGTGCGCGCAGACCGATCCCGAGGCGTTCTTCCCCGAGAAGGGCGGCAGCACCCGGGAGGCCAAGCAGATCTGCAACAGCTGCGATGTCCGCACCGAGTGCCTCGAGTACGCGCTCGGCCACGACGAGCGGTTCGGCATCTGGGGCGGCCTCTCCGAGCGTGAGCGGCGCCGTCTGAAGCGCCGCGCTGTCTGACCCCGGCCCGGGACACCCCGGGCGGAGCGGCCGTCGCCGGGGCCCTAGTCTCGGGCGGCGGACCGCAGCGTGGGCGCCCTCGGGTGGTGGCCCGAGGGGAAGGACGGCACGTGGCTCGATCCTCCCCGCCGGCACCCGTGCTGGCCGTGCTCGTCTGCCATGACGGTGAGTTCTGGCTCCCGTCGACACTCGACGCCCTGGCGCATCTGACCCGCCGTCCGCGCTGGGTGATCGCCGTCGACACCGGCTCGACCGACGGCACCGCGGACCTCCTCGCGGCGAGCAACCAGGTCGACGTCGTCCTGCGGATGCCGCACGACACCGGGTTCGCCGAGGCCGTGCACACCGCCGTCGACGACGCGGACCGGCGGTGGGGGCGCAACGCCGAGTACGGCGAGCGGGGGTCGGGGGACTGGCTCTGGGTCCTCCACGACGACGCCGCGCCCGCCCCCGACTGCCTCGAGGTCCTGCTCTCGGTCGCCGACGCCTCCCCGTCCGCCGCCGTCCTCGGGCCGCTGTGCCTGGACTGGGACGACCCGCGGCTCGTCGTCGAGGCCGGCGTCTCCATCGACGCGTCCGGGTCGCGCCAGACCGGCATCGGCGCCGACGAGCTCGACCTCGGCCAGTTCGCGACCAACTCCGAGGTCCTCGCGGTCGGGTCCGCGGGGTCGCTGGTGCGCCGCCGGGAGTGGGACTCCCTGGGCGGCTACGACACCGCGCTCGGCCTCCTGCGCGAGGACGTCGACCTCGGCTGGCGCGTCAACCGTGCCGGTGGCCTCGTCCTCTGCGCCCCGTCGGCCCGCCTGCGGCACGCCCGCGCGCTCGCCACCCGTGTCCGCCCCCTCGACACGGCGGGCGTCGACCCGCGCTACCGGGCCACCGACCGTGCCCACGGCGTGCGGACCTTCCTCGCCAACTGCTCGAGCCCGGCGTTCGTGCTCGGCCTCGTGCGTCTGCCCGTGCTCGCGGTCCTGCGCGCGCTGGGCCTCCTGCTCGTGCGCCGTGGTCGCGCCGCCGGGGCGGAGCTCGCCGGCCTGTCGCGGGTCCTGGGCTCCGGCCCGGGCATCGCGGACCTCGCCGACGCCCGCCGCCGGCGCAGCACCGGCGCGACCGCCCTGCCCCGCGAGCTGCGGGGCCTGCTGACCAGCCGCACGACCCGGCTGCGCAACGCCGTGCGCGGCGGGCTGACCTCGCTGGTGCGCGGCCGGCTGCGCGAGGAGCTCGACCTCGGCCGCCTGCCCGAGTGGGCCGAGCGCGGCTCCCGGGCGGACGCGCTCGACGCGGCGGGCGACGAGGCCCGGCGCGCGCCGGTGGTCGGGCCGGAGGCGCTGCCCGTCGGGGCCGCGGCCGGTGTCCGCCGCCGGCGCGCCGCGGGCCTGCGCCGCCCCGGCGAGTCGCTGGCCGTCGCGCTCCCCGGCCCGCGGGCCCCCGTCGAGGACGCCCGGCCCCCGACGGGGCCGGTGCCGTACGGCGGCGAGCCCTACGACCACGACCCCCCGACCGACCCCAGCGAGCGGGTCGTGGTCGTCCCGATCACGCCGGGCCGGGTCGCGCGCGAGCTCCTGCTGGCGCCGCCGCTGCTGCTCGTCGTCGGGCTGACGCTGGTCTCGCTGGTCACCCAGCGCGCCCGTCTCGGGCTCGGCCTGGCCGGCGGGCGCATCGCCGAGGTCCCGGGCCTGCGGGAGCTGTGGTCGTCGTACCTCGCGGTCTGGCACCCGGTCGCCGGCGGCACCGGGGCGCCCGCCGCGGCGTCGCTGGCCGTCCTCGGCGTGCTCGGCGCGCCGCTGGCGCCCCTGGGCGGGCCGCCCGCCGCGGCGTCGCTGCTGCTGCTCCTGGCGCTGCCGCTGGCGGGGTTGTCGGCCTACCTCGCCACGCGCGAGCTGCGGGTCGGGCGGGTGCTGCGCGCCCTGGCCGGCGCGGTCTACGCGCTGCTCGGGATCCCGGCCGGCGCGGTCGCCCAGGGCCGGCTCGACGGCGTCGTCGCCGTGGTGCTGCTGCCGCTGGTGCTCGCCGGGGTGATCGCCGTGCTGCGCGGCGTGCGGGTGTCGGGCCGGCGCGGGTCGTGGTGGAGCACCGCCGCAGGCACCGCGCTCGCCCTCGGTGTCGTCAGCGCGTTCGCCCCGCTGGTGCACCTGCTCGTGCTCGTCGTGGTGATCATCGGCTTCGTCCTGGTCCCCGCGCCGCCGAAGGCCGCCCGGCGCCGGGCGATGGCGCTGGCCGTGATCGTCGTGCTGCCGGTGCTGCTGCTCCTGCCCTGGGCGACCGCCCTGCTCGCGGGGCCGGAGGTCCTCCTGCACGGCACCGGCTCCCCGGTCGCCGAGCAGGTCGTGACGCCGCTGTCGGTGCTCTCGCTCGACCCGGGCGGCCCCGGCGTGCTGCCGTGGGTTGGCCTCGTGCTGGTGCTGCTCGCGGTCGGCGGCGCGCTGGTCGCCCCACGCCGGGCCGCGGTGCCGGGGCTCGCGCTGCTGCTGCTCGGCGTCGTCGCGGCCGGGGTGGTCGGCTCCTTCGCCCTGGCCCCGCTCTCGGGCGGCGACCCGCGCCCGGGCTGGACGGGCCCGGCGCTGGCCCTCGCGGCCTGCGGGGCGGTGTGGAGCCTGCTCGCCCAGGTCGCCGCCGCCCGCACCGAGCCGCTGGGCCGGCTGCTCGGGCGCCGCGACCCCGCCGAGCGCGCCCCGGCCCGCCGCGGCGAGTCCGAGCTCGACCTCGGCGGCGCCGGGTTCGGCGGACGGATCGCGGGCGCGGCGGAGCGCGCCGGCGCCGGGGTGACGGGGCTGGCGGCGCGCCTGCGGCCCCGCGGCCGCGACGCCGGCGACGAGCGCAGCGCGCGGGCCCGGGGCGTGGCGGTCCCGGTGGTCGCGACCGCCGTGGCCGCGCTGGCCGTCGTCACCGTGCTCGCCGGGGGCGCCGGGCCGCTGGCGGACACCCGGGCCCCGGCCCTGGCCGCCCCGCTGGCCGACGACCTCACCCGGGCCGACGCCGGCGTCGTCGTCGTCACCCGCGACGCCGACACCACCCGCCGCGCCGGACCCGTCCTGCCGCGCTACGGCGACGACGACCTCGCGCCGGTCGGCGCGGCGCCGGCCCGGCTGCAGCGCGACGTGCGCGCCCTGCTCTCCGGCGACCCCGCGACGGTGCAGGCCGGTGTCGCCGAGCTCGCCACCGCCGGTACCGGCGCGATCGTGCTGCCCGACGAGGACACCGCCCGGGCGGTGCGCGGCGCGGCCGGGCCGCTGCTCGGCGACGCCCCGCCGGTCTCCGACGGTCGCCCGACGGCCCGGGTGGCGCTGCCGGTCGCTGGGTCGGTGCTGCTCGAGCCGCCGGTCTCCGACGACGCCACCGACGGCCGCGCCGCGCCGCGGCGACCCAACGGCCTCACCCCGGTCCCCTCGGACCTCCCGACCGTGGGCGTGCGGGTGTCGCCGGGCGCCGACCGCCGGCTGCTCGTCCTGGCCGCCGAGCAGGAGTCGGGCTGGAGCGCGACCGTCGGCGGCGCACCCGTGGCACCGGTGCCGGCGTGGGGGCACCTCGTCGGCGTGCCCGTCCCGGCCTCCGGCGGGCCGGTCGTCGTCGACCGCGGCGACACCACCCGCCTGCTGCTCCTGCTCCTGCAGCTCGCGCTCGTGCTGTTCACGGCGCTCTCGGCCCTGCCGAGCCGGAAGCGACTGGACTAGCGCTGTCGGGGGTCGGTCCTAGGCTCCGTCGTGTGTTCGATCACATGGGCTTCCCCTGTGGCGACGTCGAGACCTCCGTCGCCTTCTACACCGCGGTGTTCGCGCCGCTCGGCATGACCGTCGGGATGCGCATCCCCACCGGCCCACCCGGCGCGCCGGAGGTCGTCGGGCTGAGCTCCGGCGGCCCGCACGCCGACTTCTGGCTCGCCCCGGGCGAGGCCGTCGCCCAGGAGCTGCACGTCGCCTTCGCCGCGCCCGACCGCGGCGCGGTCGACGCCGTGCACGAGGCGGCGCTCGCCCACGGCGCCGAGGTGCTCCACGCGCCCCGGATCTTCCCGGAGTACCACGCGGGCTACTACGCCGTGTTCCTGCGCGACCCGGACGGCCACAACGTCGAGGCGGTGCACCACACCTTCGGCTGAGGCGGGCCCGTGTCCTCGCTGCGGCCCACGCCGAAGCGACCCCGCGACATCGTCGGGCCATGACCACCTCGGACACGGGCGGGAACGCCCGCGACCGGCTCGCCCTCGTCGCGCTGTCGCTGGCGTTCCTCGTCGTGCAGCTCGACGTCACGGTCGTCAACGTCGCCCTGGAGGCGATCGGCCGCGACCTCGGCGCCGGGGCCACGGCGGGCGGGGCCGCCGGCGTGGGCGCCCAGCAGTGGATCGTCGCGTCGTACACGGTGGCGCTGGCCGCGGGGATGCTCACGGCGGGCTCGGCCGGCGACCGGGTCGGCGCCCGGCGGGTGTGCCTGCTGGGCCTGGGCCTCTTCGGCGTCGGCCGCGTGCGCGCTCGCGCCGTCGATGCCCTGGCTGATCGCGGCGCGCACGGTCCAGGGTCTCGGCGCCGCCGCGCTGCTGCCCTGCTCGCTGGCGCTGATCGTCCGGCAGTTCCCGGACCCGGCCCGGCGCGCGCGGGCGCTGGGCACGTGGGGCGGGTTCGGCAGCCTCGGGATGGCCATCGGGCCGCTCGCCGGCGGACTGCTCATCACCCTGGTCGACTGGCGCGCGATCTTCCTCGTCAACGTCCCGTTCTGCCTGGTCACCGCCCTGCTGGTCCGGCGGGCGGTCGCACCGGCCGCCCCCGTGCCCGCGGGGCGCCCCGACCTCGCGGGCCTCGTCCTGGGCACCCTGGCCCTCGGCGCCGTCACCGGCGGGTTCATCGAGGCCGGTCAGCGCGGGTGGGACGACCCCCTCGCCGCGGGCCTGCTGCTCGCCGGCGTCGTCGGGGCCGTCGCCGTGGTGCTCGTCGAGCGCCGGGTGGGCGCGCCGATGGTGCCCCCGTCGCTCTTCGCCTCGCGACGGTTCTCCGGCGGGGTCGCCGTCGGCGCCGTGTTCAACCTCGGCATCTACGGCGTGCTGCTCGTCGTGTCCCTGGTCCTGCAGGGGCCGCTCGCCCTCGCGCCGTGGTCCGCGGGGCTGGCGGTGCTCCCGATGACCGTCGCGGTCGCGCTCGGGTCGACGCTCTCGGGCCGGCTGACCGCGCGGGTCGGGCCGCGGGTCCCGATGCTCCTGGGTCTCGCCGCCATGCTCGCGTACCTCGTCGGGATCGGCGCGACCCTGGTGGCGACCCGGGCGGGACCGGGACCGTCGGGACTCTCGGGGTCTCAGCCCTCGTCGCCGGAGATGGTGTCGGGCTCGACGCCGAGGTAGCCCGCGACCTGCTCGACGAGCACGTCGTGCAGCAGGTCCGCGAGGTCCTCGCCGTCGAGCGCGCGCGCCTCGAGCGGGCGGCGGTAGAGCACGATCCGGGCGCGGGTGACCGCCCCGCGGCGGTCCATGCCCGCGGGCACCAGGCGGGCCAGGGGCACCTCGCCGTCGCCGAGCACCGCGTCGTCCTCCACCGGCGAGCGCAGGCCGCCCGACGGCACCTCGGGGACGTCGTCGACGGCCACGTCGAGGTCCGCGAGCTCGGCGCTCCAGCGCTCCTCGATGGGCTCGAGGGCCTCGAGCACGAGGGCGTCGAAGCGTTCCGCGCGGGTGCGGGCGGCGGGGGAGCCGGAGGGGTACAGCGGCATCCGCAGGCCCCGGCCGCGGCGGTCGCGGCGGCGCCGGCGCGGGCCGGTGACGTGCCCGGCGGACGGGGTGGCTCCCCGGCGACTCGCGCTCCTGGTCACGGCCCGGAGCCTACGCGGGGGCGCCCGGGGGTGCGGTGATGTGCTCCGGACGCGCCCGTGCCTGCCCCCGGACGGGCCGACGCGCCCCGCGCGCCTGCCGGGCGGGGGCCGCGCGCGGGGCTATCGTGCGTGCCGTGCGAGGAGTGCGGAAGTGCTCACGGACCGGGTGTGGTCACGCGGCCGTGGCCACCCTGACCTATGTCTACTCGGACTCGACCGCCGTGGTCGGTCCGCTGGCGACGAGCGCCGAGCCCCACTCGTACGACCTCTGCGAACGTCACGCCGTGCGCCTCACCGCCCCGCGGGGCTGGGAGGTCGTGCGCTACGAGGGCGAGTTCCCGTCCGAGCCGTCGGCCGACGACCTGACGGCCCTGGCCGAGGCCGTGCGCGAGGCCGGGCGTGCCGACCGCCCCCTGGCCGACACGGGCATCGGGGACGGCCGCGCGCGCGTCACCGCGGGCCAGGGCCTCGGCGACGCCCTGCCGCCCGGGCCCGCGCCGGGCATGACCGGTGGCATCCCCACGACCACCACGGGTCGGCGCGGACACCTGCGGGTCCTGCCGGACCCGGCGTCCTCCTGACCCGTCCTCCCGACCCTCCCGACGCGACACCGTTCGACGGACGCGATCGCCCGGCGGCCACAGTGATCACCCCAGGGCCGATAGGCTGAACCCCGTGTTCAGCGTGCAGGCCAGGGACCCCAGGGACCTCAGGGACACGGAGCCGGAACGATGACCGCCGACACCGCACCCGACCGCGCCCAGGTGATCGACCAGGTCGTCAAGGCCTACGACATCCGCGGGCTCGTGGGCACCCAGCTCGACGCGACCTTCGTGCGCGACGTCGGCGCCGCCTACGCGCGGGTGCTGCTCGACGAGCAGGCCGCGGGCACGGGCTCCGGGCTCGGCGGGGGCAAGGGCCTCGTCGTCGGGCACGACATGCGGGAGTCCTCGCCCGAGCTCGCGGACGCGTTCACCGAGGGCGTCACGGCGCTCGGCGTCGACGTCGTGGCGATCGGGCTGGCCAGCACCGACATGCTCTACTACGCGTCCGGCGCGCTGGAGATGCCGGGCGCGATGTTCACCGCGAGCCACAACCCGGCGACCTACAACGGCATCAAGCTGTGCCGCGCGGGGGCGGCGCCGGTGGGGCAGGACTCCGGGCTCGACGAGATCGCCGCGCTGCTCGACCGCGGTCCGGGTGCGGCGACCCCGGATGCCGCGGCCGCCGAGCGCGGCGCGGTCAGCCACCGTGACCTGCGGGACGACTACGCGGCGTTCCTGCGCTCGCTGGTCGACCTGTCGGGGATCCGGTCGCTGTCGATCGTCGTCGACGCCGGCAACGGGATGGCGGGCTACACCGTGCCGGCCGTGCTCCAGGGTGGGTCGGGTCCGGGCCATCTCCCGATCGAGGTCTACCCGCTCTACTTCGAGCTCGACGGCTCGTTCCCCAACCACGAGGCCAACCCGCTCGACCCGGACAACCTGCGTGACCTCCAGCGCGAGGTGATCACGCTCGGGCGCGTCGACGCCGGCCTCGCGTTCGACGGCGACGCCGACCGCGTCTTCCTCGTCGACGAGAAGGGAGACGCGGTGAGCCCCAGCGCGATCACCGCGCTCGTGGCCACCCGCGAGCTCGCGAAGCACCCCGGCTCGACGGTCATCCACAACCTGATCACGTCGCGGGCGGTCCCGGAGATCGTCACCGAGGCCGGGGGCACGCCGGTCCGCTCGCGGGTCGGCCACTCGTTCATCAAGGGCACGATGGCCGAGACCGGTGCCGTCTTCGGCGGCGAGCACTCGGCGCACTACTACTTCCGCGACTTCTGGCGCGCGGACTCGGGGATGCTCGCCGCGCTGCACGTCCTGGCGGCGCTCGGCGAGCAGGACCGCCCGCTGTCCGAGCTGATGGCGCGGTACGAGCGCTACGCCGCCTCGGGCGAGATCAACTCGACGGTCGCCGACCCGACGGCGGTCATGGCCGAGGTCGAGCAGACCTTCGGCGACCGCGACGGTGTCACCACCGACGACCTCGACGGCCTGACGGTGACCCTGCCCGCCACCGGAGATCGGGCCGGTTCCTGGTTCAACCTGCGGCCCTCGAACACCGAGCCCCTGCTGCGGCTCAACGTCGAGGCCGCCGACGACGACGCCGTGGCCGCGCTGCGCGACGAGGTGCTCGCGCTCGTGCGCGGCTGACCCGACCGAGAGGAGATCCGACGATGCCGCTCGGTCTGGACCCCGACCTGCTCGACATCCTCGCGTGCCCCGCGCCCGACCACGGCACGCTGCGCCCCGGCACGCCCGACGACGCGGACGCCGCGGCACTGACCTGCTCCGCGTGCGGACGGCGGTACCCGGTGACCGACGGCATCCCGGTGCTCCTGCTGTCGGAGGCGAGCGGGGGACCGGCGGAGTCGGGACCGAGGGCGGCGGAGCCGGGCCCCGAGGGGCGGTGAGGCGCCGTGCTCGACGACGCCCTGCTCTCCGACGAGACGCGGCTGCTCGCCGCCGACCGTGACGGCGTCCTGCGCGCCGTGGCCACCGCGGGCGCCCAGGTGCGCACCACCGCGCAGGCCACGGTCGAGGCCGGCGTGCCCGCCGACCTCGACGGGCTGCGGCCGCGCGCGCTGGTGCTGCTGACCCGGCCGGGCACCACCGAGTCGGCCTGCCGCCTGCTCGCCGCGCTCCTGACCCCCACCGCGCCGCTCCCGGTGATCGTCACGAGCGTCGCCCCGCCGTGGCTCGGCCCGCTCGACGTCGTCGTCGCCACCCACCGCGGGCGCGAGGGCGACCCTGTGGAGGCGGACGTCGCGGAGTCGGTGCACCGGGCGGTGCGCCGCGGCGCCCACGTCGTGCTCACCGGTCCCGAGGAGGGTCCGGCGGCCGCCGCCGGCGCCGGGCGCGCCCTCGCCGTGACGCCGCGGATGACGCTCGGCGTCCCGGGCGAGGACGCCGACGGTCTCGACACCGCGACCGTGCTGGCCACCGGGCTGGCCGTCGCGCGCGGGCTCGACCTGCTGGACCTCGACCTGGATGCGCTCGCCGACCGGCTCGACGCCGAGGCCGAGCGCGACGGGCCCCGCGGGGAGGCGTTCGTCAACCCGGCGAAGAGCCTGGCCCTGCGCCTGGCGGAGCGCACCCCGCTGCTGTGGGGCGCCGACCCGGTCGCGGGCCTGCTCGCCGGCTACGGCGCGACGGTGCTGGCCACCCACGCGGGCGTCGTCGCCCAGGCCACGACCGTGGCCGCGGCGGGCGCCCAGCCGGCCCTGCTGGCGCGGCTGCAGGAGAGCTCCGGGGAGGCGTCGATCTTCGCCGACCCGTTCGACGACCCGGCCCCGGCGGCGCCGCCGCGGCTGGTGGTGCTGGCGGTGCGCGAGGACCTCGCGGTGCGCCGGCTCGTGTCCGACGTCGGCGCGCGCCACCCGGGCGCCGACGTGCTGGAGATCGACGACGTCGACCTGACCGGGGAGGGACCGGTGCCGGACGCGCTGCGCGCGGCGGTGCTGGCCACCCGGCTCGACTTCACCGCGGTCTACCTCGGCCTCGCCCTCGGGGCGCGGGAGCCGGGCGTCCGGACCGCCTGAGGAGAGGCACGATCTCGTGGAGGTCCTCAGGGGCAGCGTGCGCACGTACGCGTGGGGGTCCCGGACGCACCTGGCCGAGCTGCTCGGCGAGGAGGTCCCGTCCCCGCACCCGCAGGCCGAGCTCTGGCTCGGCGCGCACCGCGACCAGTCCTCGACGGTGGGCGATCCGGAGTCCCGGCCGCTGACCGACGTGGTGGCCGAGGACCCGGCGGGCACGCTGGGCCCGTCGCGGCGGCAGCGGTGGTCCGACCGGCTGCCCTACCTGCTCAAGGTGCTCGCCGCGGAGGAGCCGCTGAGCCTGCAGGCCCACCCGTCGGCCGAGCAGGCCGCGGCGGGCTATGCGCGCGAGGAGGCGGCGGGCGTGCCGCGCACGGCGGGCGACCGCAACTACCCCGACCCGCTGCCCAAGCCCGAGCTGCTGTGCGCGCTCACCGAGTTCCACGCGCTGGCGGGGTTCCGCGACGCCGAGCGCACGGTGCGGCTGCTGCGCGCCCTCGACGTCCGGGCCCTCGACCACCACACCGAGCTGCTCGCCGCGCAGCCCGACGGCGACGGCCTGCGCGCGCTGTTCACCACCTGGATCACGCTGCCGCAGCGCGCGGTCGACGACCTGGTGCCCGCGCTGCTCGACGGCGCCGTGGCGCACGTCCGCGAGCGCGGGGAGTTCACCACCGAGGCCCGCACGCTGCTCGACCTCGGCGAGCGTTACCCAGGCGACGCCG
Source organism: Actinomycetospora sp. NBRC 106375 (assembly GCF_030269665.1). Lineage (GTDB taxonomy): Bacteria > Actinomycetota > Actinomycetes > Mycobacteriales > Pseudonocardiaceae > Actinomycetospora. The sequence continues at coordinate 5,591 of NZ_BSTS01000034.1, read as the reverse complement.
GCGTGCTGGCCGCGCTGCTGCTCAACCGGGTCGTGCTGGCCCCGGGCGAGTGCCTCTACCAGCCCGCGGGCTCGCCGCACGCCTACCTCGCGGGCGCCGGCGTCGAGCTGATGGCGAACTCCGACAACGTCCTGCGCTGCGGGCTGACGCCCAAGCACGTGGACGTGCCCGAGCTGCTGCGGGTGCTCGACTTCGCGCCGGGCACCCCGACCCTGCTCAAGGGCGAGGGCACCGGGCCGGTGCTGCGGTACACGCCCTCGGAGTACTTCAGCCTCGCCCGCGCCGCGTTCGACGGGGGAGACGGGGACGACGGGGACGAGGGGGAGGCCGACCTGGGCCTCGAGGGCCCCCGCATCCTCGTGACGGTCGAGGGCGTCGTGCGGCTGCGGACGTCGCGGGGTCAGGTCCGCGACGTCGCCAAGGGGTCCGCGGTCTGGATCCCCGCCTGCGACGGCCCGGTCACGATCGCGCCGGTCGACGGTCCGGCGCTGGCCTTCGCCGCCGCCGACGGGCTGGGCTCCTGACGGCTCCCGTCCAGGCCACACGTTAGGTTCACCCGGCACCCGCCCGGTCCATCCCTGGAGGCACCCCGTGTCCGCATCCGGAGGCGGCAAGGCGATCGTCGCCGCGCTCGCGGCCAACGCCGGCATCGCGCTGGCGAAGTTCGTCGGCTTCGCGATCACCGGATCGTCGTCGATGCTCGCCGAGGGCGTGCACTCCGTCGCCGACACCAGCAACCAGGGCCTGCTCCTGCTGGGACGCAAGCGGGCGCGGCGGGAGGCCGACAGCGAGCACCCCTTCGGCTACGGGCGCGACCGCTTCTTCTACGCGTTCGTCGTCGCGCTCCTGATCTTCTCGCTCGGCTCGGTGTTCGCGCTGTACGAGGGGATCCACAAGCTCACCGGCGAGTCCGAGGACCTCACGAGCCCGGTCGTCGCCGTCGTCATCCTCCTGGTCGCCATCGGGCTGGAGGGCTTCAGCTTCCGCACCGCCGTGCACGAGTCGCGGGAGCTGAAGGGCGACCTGTCCTGGTGGGGCTTCATCCGGCAGTCGGTCAACCCCGAGCTGCCGGTCGTGCTGCTGGAGGACTTCGGCGCCCTCATCGGCCTCGTCCTGGCGCTGGCCGGCGTCGGGCTGACGATGCTCACCGGCGACGTCGTCTGGGACGCGATCGGCACGATCTCGATCGGCGTCCTGCTCGGGGTCATCGCGGTCATCCTCATCGTCGAGACGAAGAGCCTGCTGATCGGCGAGGGCGCCCGGCCGCCCCTGGTCCGCACGATCACGTCCTCGCTCGTCGGCGGCCCGGTGGAACGGGTGATCCACCTGCGCACCCAGTACCTCGGCCCCGAGGAGCTCCTGGTCGCCGCGAAGATCGCCGTCTCGTCGCAGCTGCCCACCGAGACCGTCGCCGAGGCGATCGACCACGCCGAGGCGAGGCTGCGCGCGGCCGTGCCGGAGGCCCGGCTGGTCTACCTCGAGCCTGATCTCGACCGGACCGACGCCGGGCCGGTCGACGACGCGCTGGACCCCTCGCCGCGCTGACGCACGGCCTCGTTGGGCCGAACGGAGCAACACTGTGAACGCGCGGTCACCGATCCGCTCGTGTCCGTGCTCATGGGGGCTTCACCCGGCGTAGGGTCCCGCCGCACGCGACGGGTCGTCGGCGGACGCCGGTGGACCTTCTTCGAAGCAGCGAGCGGGAGGTGCCATGACCTCGACGACCCCGCGGTCCCCGTTGTTGCGGACCAAGTCGGTCGAGCAGTCGATCGCGGACACGGACGAACCGGAGCACAAGCTCCGGCGCGACCTGACCTGGATCGACCTCACGATCTTCGGTGTCTCGGTCCTGGTGGGCGCCGGCATCTTCACGATCACCGCGCGGGTGGCCGGTGACGTCTCCGGTCCGGCCGTGTCGATCGCGTTCGTCATCGCCGCGATCGCCTGTGGCTTCGCCGGCCTCTGCTACGCCGAGTTCGCCTCGACGGTGCCGGTGGCCGGCAGCGCCTACACGTTCTCCTACGCCACGTTCGGCGAGTTCATCGCCTGGATCATCGGCTGGGACCTCATCCTCGAGTACGCGCTCGGCGCGGCGACGGTCGCCAAGAGCTGGTCGAAGTACCTCGGCCAGATCTTCGAGGCGGTCGGCCTCCCGGGGTCGGCGTCCGTGGACATCGGGTTCACCACGTTCGACTGGGGCGCCGTCCTGGTGATCGCCGTCCTGACCGTGGTGCTGGTGCTGGGCATCAAGCTCTCCAGCCGGGTCAGCGCGGTCCTGACGATCACCAAGGTGCTCGTGGTGCTGTTCGTGATCGTCGTCGGCGCCACGTTCATCCGGTGGGCCAACTACTCGCCGTTCATCCCGCCGGCCGAGCCGCCCACGGAGGGTGGGTCCGGCCTGGACTCCTCGCTGCTCTCGCTGATCTTCGGCAGCGACGGCAGCACCTACGGCGCGTTCGGGCTGCTCGCCGGCGCCTCGCTGGTCTTCTTCGCCTTCATCGGCTTCGACGCGGTCTCGACCACGGCCGAGGAGACGAAGAACCCGCAGAAGGACCTCCCGCGCGGCATCCTGGGCTCGCTGGGCGTCGTGACCGTGCTCTACGTGCTCACCGCCCTCGTGCTGACCGGCATGGTCAGCTACACCCAGCTCAAGACCCCGCCCGGGACCGACGACACGGCCACCCTGGCCACGGCGTTCTCGCTGGTCGGTGCCGACTGGGCGTCGACGATCATCTCGGTCGGCGCCCTGGCCGGCCTGACGACGGTGGTCCTGGTGCTCATGCTCGGCCAGAGCCGGGTGTTCTTCGCGATGAGCCGCGACGGGCTGCTGCCCCGCAACCTCGCGCGCACCGGCCGCTACGACACCCCGTCGACCATCACGATCATCATCGGGGTGTTCTGCGCGATCCTGGCCGGCTTCTTCGACGCCACGGTGATCGAGGAGATGGTCAACATCGGCACGCTGTTCGCGTTCGTGCTGGTGGCCATCGGGACGTGGGTGCTGCGCGTCAAGCAGCCCGACCTGCCCCGCAGCTTCGTGGTCAAGGGGCTGCCGATCGTGGCGATCCTGGCCGTGATCTCCTGCGTCTGGCTGATGATCAACCTGACCGCGGAGACGTGGATCCGGTTCATCGTCTGGATGCTGATCGGCGCGGTCATCTACTTCGCCTACGGGAAGAGCCACTCCGTGGTCGGGCGCAGGGAGCGCGGTCTCGAGTCGCCGGCCGCGACACCCACGCAGCCCGGCTGACGATCTCCTGGACAGTGCAGCGCCCCCGGAGCCCGAGGCTCCGGGGGCGCTGTCGTGCGTGCGGGGTCAGGCCTTCGCAGGCGCCTGGTGGCCGGCGAACTTCTCCCGCAGGGTCTTCTTCGAGAACTTGCCGGTCGAGGTCTTGGGCACCTCGTCGATGAACACGACGTCGTCGGGCACCTGCCACTTGGCCACGCGCGAGGCGATGTGGGAGAGCACGGACTCGCGGGTCAGCTCCACGCCCTGCTTCGGCACCACACAGGCGAGCGGGCGCTCCGACCACTTCTCGTCGGGGATCGCGATGACCGCGGCCTCGGCGACGCCCTCCATCGACATGATCTCGTTCTCGAGGTCGACCGAGGAGATCCACTCACCGCCGGACTTCACGAGGTCCTTGGTGCGGTCGACGAGCTTGACGTAGCCGTACCGGTCGATCACGGCGACGTCGCCGGTCTTGAGCCAGCCGTCGTCGGTGAACTGCTTGCCGCCGTCCTCGTTGCGGTAGTACGACGCGGCGATCCACGGCCCGGCGGCCTGGAGCTCACCGGACGTCTCGCCGTCCCACGGGAGCACCTCGCCGGTGTCCGGGTCGCAGATGCGCAGGTCGACCAGCGGCGCGGGCGTGCCCGCCGTCGCCCGGACGTCGGCGAGCTCGTCGTCGGACAGGCCGTCGTGGACGCTCTTGAGCACCCCGGTGGTGGCGATCGGGCTCGTCTCGGTCATGCCCCAGGCCTGGGTGATCGGCAGGCCGATCTTCTGGCGCCACGCCTCGGACAGCGACTTCGGCACCGCCGACCCGCCGCAGAGCAGCAGGCGCAGCGACGGCAGGTCGCCCTCGGAGAGCTCGGGCAGCACGCCCATCCAGATCGTCGGGACGCCGGCGGTCACCGTGACCTCGTGGTCGCGCAGCATGCCGGCGATCGCCTTCGGGGTCATGTTCGGCCCCGGCATGACGAGCGACGAGCCGGCGAAGATCGCCGCGTACGGCGTACCCCAGGCGTTCGCGTGGAACATCGGCACGATCGGCAGCAGGACGTCGCGCTCGACGAGGCCCGCGACGTCGGCCATCAGCACCGCGATCGAGTGCAGCACCGACGACCGGTGGGAGTAGACGACGCCCTTCGGGTTGCCGGTGGTGCCCGACGTGTAGCACATCGCGGCGGCCCGGTTCTCGTCGTCGATCTCGAAGGGGCCGGCCTTCGGTTCCACCGAGGCCAGCAGGGTGTCGTAGTCGGTGATCCGCTCGTCGTCGGGGATCGCCACGTCGGCGCCGTCGTCGATGACGATCACCTTGCGCACCGTCGTCATCTGGTCGACGTGCGGCCAGAACTGGCCGAACAGCGAGCGGTCGACGAAGACGACCTCGTCCTCGGCGTGGTTCGCGATGTAGATGAGCTGCTCGACGAAGAGCCGGATGTTCAGCGTGTGCAGGACGCGCCCGCTGCAGGGCACGGCGAAGTAGAGCTCGAGGTGCGCCGGGCTGTTCCAGCAGAACGTGCCCACCCGGCCCTCGGCCGAGACGCCGAGCGCGTCGAGCGCGGCGGCCGCCCGCCGGACCCGCTCGGCCCAGGTGCGGTAGTCGCTGCGCTGCACCGTGCCGCCCGCGCCCACGCCGACGATCGGCTTGTGGGCGAACAGCTGCTCGGCGCGGTGGAACACGTGCGGCAGGGCGAGCGGGTAGTCCTGCATCTGTCCGAGCACGTCCGTGGCCTCCTGGATCTCTGTGGTTCCGGTCACGCAATCCTACGGTTCCGGCGCCCGGAATCACCCCCTCGCCGGAATCGGCGACCGGCCCGTCACGCGCGGTGGCGCACCCGGTGTGATCCGGTCGACGCACTCCGTGCCGACGCGGAGCGGACCTGCGCGGACGGGTCGTCGGATCCGTGCGCGCGGCGCCGCGTCCGGCGCGCTCCGGTTGACCGTCCACAGGGCCTGTGCTGGACTTATTTCACGGCATCGATCGCACACCTCGTGCGAACGGAAGCTGTCGAGTGGCGCTGCAACGGCCGGTCTCCCGGCCGCCACGCTCGGCAGTGGTCCGCACCATCGCAAGGGCGCCTGTGGATGGTGGTGAACCGTGCGCGCGAACCCGTGACCTCCCGGCGTGTCCCGTCCGCCGGTCGAGACACGTCCGAGGTCCAGGAGTCGCGAGCGCCGCGGTCCGCCGCCGACGACACACCCGAGAAGACGAGGAGTCATGACGAACGCAGTGGGCACCGTCAACGAGAAGTTCGCCGAGAAGAACGGCATCGACTTCGCCGTCGCCGACCTGGCCGAGGCCGACTTCGGCCGCCGGGAGATCCGGCTCGCCGAGCACGAGATGCCCGGCCTGATGGCCCTG
>NZ_BSTS01000033.1 GCF_030269665.1 Actinomycetospora sp. NBRC 106375 | reverse complement strand
ACATATTGAATCAGATCTTCGCGAAAGATTCTTTCGACGCGCCGCGAGGCAGAGAGACTATTAAACGACCAGACACTATTCCGCTGCAGTCGCCTCCCGCGGCGGACCCTAAGTCAGCGGCATTGGGGTCGATCCAGGCCGGCGGGGTGAACCAGGGCAGGCCGTCGGTGATGGCGACGGTCCAGTGGCCGTGGTGGATGAGCTGGTGGTGGAACCGGCACAGCAGGGTCATGTTGTCCAGCGCGGTGTCGCCGTGGTCGAGCCAGTAGCGGACGTGGTGGGCGTGGCAGCGGCGGGGGCGTCGGGTGCAGCCGGGGAAGGCGCAGCCGCCGTCGCGAACGATCAGGGCGCGGCGGATGCCCTCGGGGGCGGTGTACGAGAGTCGCCCGACGTCGAGGGGTTCGGCGCGGGTGCCCAGGACCATCGGCACGATCCCGGCGTCGCAGGCCCATCGGCGCAGGGTGGTGACGTCGACGGGCTGTCCGGATTCGAGGGTGCCGTGCCCGATCTGGTCGCGCAGCCACCGGTGGTCGATGGTGATCGTGAGCAGCGCCCGGCCCGGCCCGGCGGTCGGGGTGGGTGCGGGGCTCGGCGCGCCCCGCAGCGGCTCGGGAACCCGCGGCTCGGGGATCAGCGCCTGCTGACCCGCTTCACCGGCGAACCCGTCGGTCGTGTCGCCGTCGGTGGTGTCGCCGTTGGTGGTGTCGCCGTTGGTGGTGTCGCCGTTGGTGGTGTCGCCGTTGGTGGTGTCGCCGTTGGTGGTGTCGCCGTTGGTGGTGTCGGCGGGCCCGGCCGCGCCTTCTCCGCGGGCGTCGGTGGCCAGCCCGGTGGCGCCGAGGGCGTGCTGGGCGAGGTCTTGGAGCGCGTCGGCCTGGCGGCGCGGCAGGTCGCGCTCGTCGTCGGGCCCCGCGGGGGTGGAGAGCAGGTCGAACACCTCGACCAGCATCTCGGCGTCCAGCGGGTCGCGCAGCTGACCCTTCAGGGCGAGGGATCCGTCGCGGCGGCGCAGCAGCCGCAGCTCGTCGTGGGGGTCGGCGCCGTCGCCGGGGGCCTGCCCGTCGGGGTCGAACTCGGCCAACAGCCGGTCGGCGACCTGGCGCAGCATCCGCGGCGGCAACCCGGCGGCCGCCTCGGCCAGGATCCGTTCACACTCGGCGAGATCGGCCGGGGCGATGGTGACCACCCGCTCCAGGCGGGCCATGGTCGTGCGGATGATCGCGATGTGGGCGGGCCCGGTGCGCCCGGCGGCGAGCACGGCCGCGGTGCACGGGTAGCGCGCCGGCAACGCCTCACCCGCCAGCGAGCAGCGCGGCACCAGGTCGGCGGCCTCGTCGCAGAGCCGGCGAGCCTCGCCGGCGTCGAACAACCCCAGATCGCCCAGCAGCCGGTGCAGCGCCTTGTCCCCGGTCTGGGTCACCACCGCGAGGCGGTCGAGCTCGGCGATGTCCTCCAGCCCCCGGTAGTACTCGCGGCGGGAGGCGACCAGACGCAGCCGGGCCCGGTCGAGCGCCTCACGCTCCACCACCCCCACACCCTGCTCGCTCATGTGTTCGAGTCTATCGAACACCACCGACACCGGCGACACCCACGACAAACCGTTTGCGATCGCGAACCGCGCACCCCGCGGCCCTAGGCTCCGTGACGGAGGCCGGACGCCGAGGACGGAAGGGTGAGACGTGCCTTCGTTCGCCGACGCCCGCGCGCTCGCGGAGACGGTCCTCGCCGACCACCTCCGCGACCGCTGGCTCCACGTCCAGGCCGTGACACGGGAGGCCCTCCAGCTCGCGGAGCTGCCGGAGGTCGACCGTGAGCCGCTGATCCAGGCCGCCGTCCTGCACGACATCGGCTACTCACCCGTGGTCGCCCGGAGCGGCTTCCACCCACTCGACGGGGCCCGCTTCCTGTCCGCCCGCGGGTACGACGACCGGGTCGTCGCGCTCGTGGCCCACCACTCCGCCGCGGTCGTCGAAGCGGCGGAGCGCGGGATCGACGGCCTGGACCGCTTCCCCGACGAGGAGAGCCCGACGCGCGACGCCCTCTGGTATAGCGACGCCGTCACCGGGCCTCGCGGCGAGCGCTGCACGCCCGACGAACGCTGGGCGGAGATCCGCGTCCGCTACGGGACGGACCACGTCGTCACCTGGTATCTCGACCGGGCCGAGCCCGTCCTGCGTGCGGCGGTCGAGCGCACCGAGGCCAGGTGGGCGGACGCTCCCCGTTAGTCCAGCAGCTTCAGCCCGACGACACCGCCGACGACGGCCACCAGGAAGACGATCTTGAGCGTGCTGACGCTCTCGTCACCCGTCGCCATCGCGTAGGCCACGGTGAGGGCGGCGCCGATGCCGACCCACACCGCGTAGGCCGTACCGGTCGGCAGGGACCGCATCGCCCACGCCAGCCCGGCCATGCTCAGGACGACGGCGACGGCGACGGCGAACACGATCGAGGGCACCAGCCGGGAGAACCCCGACGACTTCCCGAGCGCGGTGGCCCAGACGGCCTCCGTGACCCCGGACAGGACGAGCACGAACCACGCCATGACGGACCTCGCAGGGTCGCCGTCTTGTCGCGGTCTGGGTACGGCGCCGCTCGTCCAGGAGGCCCGCTCGCCCGGGCCCACCCCCGGATCGTCGCAACGGACGTCGGCGGCCGCCACGGCGGGGACGGTGAGGGCTCCCGCCGCCGGCGACGTCAGGAGTACGCGGCGGCGAGTCCCACGACGATCCCGACCACCGACACGACGCCGATCACGACCCCGCCCACGACCGCCGGGCGCTTGCTCCGACGGCTCCCGGTCGCCCACAGCGCGACGGCCGGCACGAACCCGAGCGCGAAGAGCCCCACGAACGGCAGGGTGAGGGCCGCCAGGATCCCGGCGGTCCCGGCCGGGACGGCCCGGTCCCCCTCGGGCGTGAGCTGCGCCGGGCGGACGTCCCCGGCGGTCGAGTCCGGCGAGGCGTCGACGGCCACCGGCGGCCCTCCCCCGTCGGGCGCGAACCGTCCGGTGCAGTCGTAGCGGCCCCGCCCGAGGTCGGTGCACTGCTCGACGGTCAGGGTCCCCGGCGTGCCGATCGCTCCGGCGGCGAGCCGGAGGTCCCCGATCGCCACGACGATCGGGAGCACGGCGAGCACGAGCCAGAGGATCAGCAGGATGATCTTGCCGACCGGCCCGGGGTCGCGACCGGGTCCGGGTGTCGGCGCGCCGACGAAGTCCGTCACGGCGACAGCATCACCGAGCCGGGCCCGCAGCCCGGCGCGGCGCACCGCAGCCGCGCGTCAGTCCGCCGGCGCGAGCTCGTCGGCGTCGACGAACGCCGGCACGGCGGGCACGCTGCGGTCGACGACGGCCGGGCTCGGCGCGCGGTTGATGAGCAGGCGCATGACGTCGGGACGCGAGTAGTGCCCGACCGGGTCGGCCGCCGACTTCGCGATCGCGATCATCGAGAAGTCGAGGTCGGCGACGACCATGCCCTCCTCCGTCTCCGGGAGGTCCTCGCCGAGCGGCGTGCCCTCCGGCCCGAAGATTCGCGCGAACCCGCCACCGAGCATCAGGAGCTGACGCTTGGTCTCGGTGTCGCAGTACAGGTCGTGGCCGGCCTGCCCCACGACGGCGCACGGCGCGACCACGAACGTCTGTCCCTCGACGGCGTACATGAGGCTGGCGGCGTTGTTGACCTCCGGCCCGAGCGCCCGCGCGCCGCCCCGGTAGAGCGAGAAGCTGGGCCAGGCGCCGACGTGGATCTGCTCGCCGAGGCTGTACATCGCGTACTTGGTCAGCGGCTGGAGATGTTCCCAGCAGTTCAGCGCCCCGACCCGGCCGAGCGGCGTGTCGTGGACCTGGACGTCGCTGCCGTCGCCCTCACCGAACACCGAGCGCTCGACGTGGGTCGGCTTGAGCTTGCGCCGCACGCTGATCACCTGGCCGGTGTCCGAGATCAGCGCCTGGGACATGTAGAGGCTGCCGCCCGCGCGCTCGCTGAAGCCGAAGACGACGTGGATGCCGTGCTCGCCCGCCGCGTGCGCGATGCGGCGCATGTGCTCGCCCTCGCGGGTCATCGAGTTCTCGGCGTACCGCGGCACGAACGGCATGCCCATGGCGGGCGCGTCCAGCCAGATCCACCACGGATAGCCCGGGATGAACGTCTCGGGGAAGGTGACCAGCTGGACGCCCTGCCGCGCGGCGTCGGCGATGTAGCCGATCATGTGCTCGACGCCGGCGTCGAGGTCCAGCCAGCGGGGCTCGGCCTGGACGGCGGCCGCACGCACCACGTGTGCCATGGGTACTCCTCGTCGATCGCGGTGGCGGCGACGACGTCGTCACCCGTGACGGGAGCGTGCGCGGTGCCGCGGGCGCCGGACTGACGTCGCGTGCCACCGGCACTCGCGCCGCGTGCCGACCTAGCCCCGGGAGCGGTAGGCGCCGGGGCTGACCCCCGTGGCGTCGCGGAACGCGCGGTGGAGCTGGGCCTCGCCGCCGAAGCCGCACCGCGCGGCGACGACGGCGACGGGCAGGTGCGGCTGGCCGCGGAGCAGGACCTCGGCCCGCCGGACCCGCTCGCCGCGCAGCAGCTCGCGCAGCGTCGCGCCCTCGGCCGCCAGGACGCGGAACAGCGTCCGCCGGGAGATGTGGCAGGCCGCCGCGATGTCCTCGGCGCTCACGCCCGGCAGGGCGGCGGCGCGGGCGATCGCGGTGCGCACCTGCTGACGGGTCGCGGCGTCGGTGCCGGCCTCGGTGCCCGCCGACGTCGAGGCCGCGAGCCCGAGCGCGAGCTCGAGCAGGCCCAGCGCGTGCGGCACCAGCGCGGGGGTCGGGTGACCCTGCCACGCCTCACGGGCCATCCCGACGAAGAACTCCGTCACGACGCGGCCCGGACCCGGGGCGTCGAGCGTGACCGCGGTGGCCTCACGCACCGGCGCGTGCGGCACCGCGGAGCGCGGCACCTGGATCACCAGCTGCCGGAACCGGTCACCGAACTCGAGGGTGTAGGGCCGCGTGCTGTCGTAGAACGCCATCGCCCCGGCCCGCAGGCACGCGACACGCCCGTCCTGACGGATCCGGCCGTAGCCGTCGAGCTGGATGCTCGCGAGCACGTAGTCCTCGTGGCTCCGCGCGATCAGGGTGCGGGTGCGGTCGACGCGCTGGGCGTCGGCGGTGACGGTCGAGAGCTCGACGTCGTCGAGGGCCTGGTGCTCGATCGCACCGTCGAACGGACCGTCGTGCCCGGGTCGGGCGGAGAGCTGGACGAAGGCGTCGCAGATCAGGTCGCGCCAGTAGTCGAAGGCCTGGTCCTGATCCACCGCCGTCGTGGACCACGCGGCCGCGGCCGGGGTCGCTCCCATGCCTCCGGGATTCAAGCCCGCCCCGGCGGCGGTGTCTACGTTCCGCCGATCAGGCCGGGACGGCGTACCCGAAGAACAGGACTCCCCCGATGACGAGGAACGCGCCGAGGTACCAGGCCAGCGTGCTGCGCCCGCGGTAGTTCTTGCGGTTGTTGTGGGCCTGCTGACCCACCGCCGCGGCATTGAAGTACTCGGCCCAGGACCTCCCGAGCAGGAATCCCAGAACGATTCCGGCGAGGATCCCGCTGATCGTGAACGGATTCATGGCACGCCTCCCCCCAGAGTGCCGACGGCGCTTCATCGCCGACGTCGGCGGCAAAAGGAGTATGGCCGTGACACCCACCCGTTCGAGTGAATGACACGCCATTCATCGCCGAGAACTGAGCAGCGGGACCAACCGTCCGGTGGTGGCGGCGTACTCGGCGTAGCCCGGCAGGTCGTTCACGAGCAGCGCCTCCTCGGCATCGATCCGGTGCCGGTACGCCGTCCCGACGGCGAGCAGGGTGATCGCGACCGGCACGGCGTTGCGCGTGCTGAGCGCGGCGCCGAGCCAGGCGAGGACGGCGGCCAGGTAGCCGGGGTGGCGCACGTACCGGTAGGGACCGGACGTGACGACGGGCTGCCCCTCGGCGACGCGGAGGCCCCGCGAGTAGTGGCCCCCCAGCGCTCGCATGGCGCGGACCCGCAGGCCGACGCCGGCGACCTGGACCGCGATCCCGAGGGGCCCGGACACCGCGGGCAGGCGCGCCGTCGTCGCCACCGGCGAGCCGGCCATGACCGACGCCGACAGGAAGTAGGCCCGTGTCAGCTCGCCGACGCTGGTGGTGTTGCCGGGCGCACCGACGTCGTCCGCGATCACCTCGGGGCGGAACGACTCCATCACCCTGATCGCACCGAACGCGCCGCCGACGCCGATCGCGCTCCAGACCACGTCGCGGAAGAACCTGGCTGTCACGCCGGCGAGCCTGCACCCTTGCTCCGACGGCGGCCGGCGTCACTCCTTCGGAGGTGTGGGTACGCAACCCGGTGGGCTCACCCTCGTCCTCCTCCGCCCGATCGGCGGCACGACGGAGAGGAGAGGCTCCATGTTCACTGCGGTCCGTCACTACCAGAACGAGGCCCCGGACGTCGTCGCACAGATCCAGGGGCACGAGGCCCGGCTGCGCGAGCTGATGACCGGGATCGAGGGCTTCGTCGCCTACTACCTGGTCGACAGCGGCGACGCGAGCCTCGTGACCGTGAGCGTCTTCGCCGACCGGGCCGGCGCCGAGGAGTCGACGCGCGCCGCGGCGAAGCTGATCGGCGAGCTCGGGCTCGGCGGCGCGCTGCCGAACCCGCCGACCGTCATCCAGGGCGAGGTCGTGGTCCACGCCTAGCGTCGGACGGAGAAACGAGAAAACCCCTGGCCGGTGGCTCTCGTCGAGCCTGTGACCAGGGGTTCTGCCGGTGGGCGATACTGGGATCGAACCAGTGACCTCTTCGGTGTGAACGAAGCGCTCTCCCCCTGAGCTAATCGCCCGCAGCGCGTCCGAGCCTAGACCATCAGGCGATCGGGCTCTGCAGCCAGGTCCAGCCACCGAGGCCGACGACCTTGGCGACGAGGTAGAACGCGCCGAGCAGCCAGAGGGTCGCGAGGACGACGGCGCACGTCAGCAGACCCAGCAACGCCTTGACGACGATGTTCTGGCGGCCGACCCACGCCATCCAGCGGTCGTAGTGGCGCCGGGCGAACCGCAGGAGCCGGCCGGCCCAGGTGAACTCGGTGGCGAGGATGCCGAGGCCGGCGAAGACGATCAGCCAGCCGGGGCCGGGGTAGGGGATCGCGACGACGCCCACGCACAGGACGACCGTGCCGAGGATCCCGATGGCGAGCCGCCAGGCCTTGTTCGCCTTCGGGTTCCCGCGCACGCGCGCGCGGAAATGCCGCAGACGGGTCCGCAGCGTGCGGTGCCGCGGCGCCGGCGGCATGTCCGGCTGCCCGTCGGTGGAGCCTCCGGTCGGCTGGTCCGCGGTCACGGTCGGCGGCTCGGCCGGTTCGGTCAACGTCCCACCTGTCCACTCGCGACGACTCGTGTCGGCGAGGCGGGGGCCGTGCGTCCGGGCTCGAGTGACACCGCAAACCCGGCAAACGGGACCGCCTCGGGGGTCGAGGGTACGGAACTCACTCCCGGACCCTGCCCCCCGACGTCGAACGTCCCGAGCGCCTGCGGGGTTCCGTCGACGAGCCCCCACAGGACATAGATCTCGTCGGTCGGGTTCGCCGCGAGGCCCGTCGTCAGCACCCGCTGGCCGTGGCCGTCGTCGACGACGAGGCCGACCAGGGCGCCGTTCGGGTCCGCGAGGGTGGCGTGGGCCGTGCCGGGGGTGCCGGCGTCCCGCAGGATGTCGATCACCGGCGCGTCCCGCTCGGCCTGGGCGGCCGCCACGGCCGCGGTCTCGCGCTCGGCGCGGGTCGACTGCACCGCGGTGACGATCCCGCCGACCGCCGCGATCACGAGGGCGACGGCGGCGACCGCGAGCCAGCGGTTCGCGCGCCGGCGCGACGCCAGGGGGACGACGGACGCGTCGGGGGACGCGGCCGCGGGGACCGCGGCCGGCGCGGCCTCGGCCTCCACCGCGTCGAGCAGCCGCCGCCGCAGCAGCGGCGGCGGGTCGACGGGGACGACCGCCTCGGCGAGGCCGCCGAGCATCTCGGTGGTCTCGTCGACCGTGCGACGGCAGACCGGGCACTCCTCGAGGTGCGCGGCGAACTCCGTCGCCTCGTCCTCGTCGAGGGTGTGCAGGGCCCAGCCGACGGCGAGCGCGTCGTGTGCGCCGGTGTGGGTGTCGGGGACGGCGCGTTCGTTCATCGGTCCTCCCCTTCCACCTCGACCTGGGGCCCGAGAACGGACCGCAGTTTCTGTGTGCCGGCGAACATCCGGGACTTCACGGTGCCCAGCGGCACCCCGACGAGGCTCGAGACCTCGCGCTGCGTGTAGCCGCCGAAGTACGCCAGCGCGAGCGCCTCGCGCTGTTCGGCGGGCAGGTCGGCGAGGGCGTCCCGCACCTTCCCCGCGACCACCGCCCCGAGGGCGGCTTGGTCGGCCCCCGGCCCGGGCGGGATGTTCCAGTCCTCGCCGTCGGTACTCGGCGCCACGGTGCGCTTCCGCCGTGTCGCCTCGCGGCGCACGGCGTCGACGGCGCGGTGGTGCACGAGGGTCAACAGCCAGCTGGAGACCGTCCCGCGGGCCGGGTCGAACCGCGCGGGGTCCCGCCACACCACGAGGAACGCCTCCTGCACCACGTCCTCCGCCAACGACTCGTCCACACAGATACGACGGGCCAGCGAGTAGGCCGGGCGGCCGAAGCGGTCGTAGAGCTGCGCGAGGGCGTCCGCGCTGCGCTCGCCGATCTGTTCGAGCAATGTGGCGTCAGTCACACGGGTGGGACCGTCGTCGTCACGCTCCGGAGCCGCCTCCGGGACTCCTCGCGACGCGTCGGTCACTGGTCGACCCTCTCCTTTGATGTCCGTGTCCGGGTCAGACGTCGCTCAGGCTAGTGCTCCCGGGGCACACACGAACGCCCGGCCGGGGAGGGTGCTTCGTTACGGAACCGAACCGGGTAAGCCGGTAACGAAGTGCTCGTACGGTGTGATGCATGCGTGAGCCGGGTGAACCGGCGTCACAGGGTCGTCCGCCAGTCGTTTCCCCCGACGACAGCAGCGTGCGAAAGGCAGCCACATGCTCAACGACCACACGACGATCCGCTCGACGGCGGTCTTCGACCTCGTCGGTCCGCCGAACCCGCCCGTGCCCGTCCAGGTCGAGATGCGTTACGACACGCGCGACCCCTACGCGGTGCAGGCGGCCTTCCGCACCGGCCGCGCCGGCTGGGTGGAGTGGGTGTTCTCGCGCGACCTCCTCACCGACGGTCTGCTCGGTGTCGCCGGCGCCGGCGACGTCCGGATCCGTCCGTTCGAGGCCGACGCCGAGTCGATCGAGATCGAGCTCAGCTCCCCCTCCGGTCACGCCACGTTCCGTGCCGCGAGCCGCGAGGTCTCCGAGTTCCTCGCCCGCACGCACGAGATCGTCGCCCCCGGCTGCGAGGACGACTGGCTGGACCTCGAGCACGCGCTCGGCCTGCTGCTCTCCAGCGACCCGAGCTGACAGACCCCCCCCCGCGAGGCACGGGGGGCGCACGGTGCAGTAGTGTTCTCTTCGTCGGCAACGGCGGGTCGGAACCCCGAACCCCGCCGGCCACACGCGGACGTAGCGCAGTTGGTAGCGCATCACCTTGCCAAGGTGAGGGTCGCGGGTTCGAGTCCCGTCGTCCGCTCGGGAGGCTCCTCGGCTGGTATCACGCCACGGCAGGCCGGACGACCTCCGGAAGCCTGGCGCAGTGGCCGAGTGGCTTAGGCAAGGGCCTGCAAAGCCCTGTACGCGGGTTCGATTCCCGCCTGCGCCTCGGGCGATTAGCTCAGTGGGAGAGCACTACCTTGACACGGTAGGGGTCACTGGTTCAATCCCAGTATCGCCCACCCCGGAAAGCCCTGGTCGGACGCCCGTAGCGGCTGAGACCAGGGCTTTCGTCGTGTTTGCGTGACATGTGCTGAGCCGAACAGGTGGCGCTCGGCGCCTTCTCTTCGGATCGCTGCCACGCTGAGTGACTCACGTCACCAGCAGCACCCGAGGGGGTTCCCATGAAGATCATGAGTCCGGCGCAGGGCGACGACGTCTGGCGGGACTGCTTCAACGCCGGCGACGTCGACGCTCTGGTGGGCCTGTACGAGGAGGACGCGATCTTCGTCCCGGAGCCCGGCGGGAAGCCGTTGGCCGGGCGCGACGCGATCCGGGACTTCTGCCTGAACTTCCCGATCACCGAGGCGACCATCGAGTTCCGGCCGCGCGCCATCCTCGAGCGGGACACGGACGCGCTCACCTACTCGGACTGGACGATCCGGGGCACCGGTCCCGACGGGCCGACGGCCATGGACGGCCAGGCGACCGTCCTGATGCGCAAGCAGGCCGACAGCACCTGGTTGATCGCCATGGACGACCCCTTCACCCAGCGCTGACCACGCCGCCGCGGGGCACCATGGTCCGATGACGTCCCCGGAGCGCTCGCGCGCGGAACTCCCCGACGACGCGGGCGGCGATCCGGCGTGCTGGATGCACCGGGTGTGCGCCGAGTGCGGCCGGCTCGCCGACGAGGACCCACCGACCCGGTGCCCCGCGTGCGGTGCCGCACTGGAGGTCTGAGGACAGCCCGCCTCAGGCGGCCGCCGGACGCGGGCGCGTCGCGGCGAGGATCAGGTCGGCGACGAGCGCCGGGTCGTCGCCCATCGGCACGTGGCCGCACCCGGGGAGCACGTAGACCGCGGCGTCGGGCAGCGCCCGGCGCAGGCGTCGGGACTGCCATCGGGGCAGCAGCAGGTCCCGCGCACCCCAGCCGACGGTGGTCGGCACCGACGCCCGGCGCGGCGGCACCCAGGTGTCGAGGTGGGCCAGCATCGTCGCGAACGACGTGCCCGGGTGGCTCAGGCCCTGCAGGTCGCCGGTGATCTGCACCGGGTCGACGCGCGACGGGTGCGCGAGGAGCAGCCCGACGATCGCGGTGCGCAGGACCGGCACCGCGAGCATCCGCTCGAGGCGCCGCGACGGGATCACCGCCAGCAGCGCGTGCGCCCCGCCGAGCACCGCCTTCGCGTAGCCGCGCTCGGCCCGCGACCAGAAACCGGCGGGCGAGAGCGCGGTCGCCGAGCGGACGGTGCCCCGGGCGGCGAGCTCGAGCGCGACGAGCCCGCCCATCGAGTTGCCCACGACGTGCGGGCGCTCGAGCCCCTGGGTACGGCAGAACGCCTCCACGGCGTCCGCGAGCGGGGCGATGTCGCCGGCGTAGTCGCCGGGCAGGTGCGGGGACTCGCCGTGGTCGGGCATGTCCAGCGCCCAGACCTCGCGTTCCCGCGCGAGCAGCGGCGCGACGAGGTCCCAGCCCTGGCGACGGTGGGTGATCCCGTGCAGGAGCAGCACCGGCTCGCCGGTACCGGTGCGGGTGTGGGCGAGCTCCACTCAGTGCTCCCGCGGCCGGATGACGACCTTGCCCGCGACGCGGCGCTCGGCGAGCTCGGCGATCGCCGAGGCGGCCTCGGCGAGCGGGTAGGTCGCGCTGATCGGCGGCGCCAGGCGGCCGGCGGCGACGTCGTCCCGAATGGCGTCCCACTGCCGGTGCATGAAGCCCGGGCGCTTCGAGGCGTAGGCGCCCCAGCCCGCGCCGACCACGGAGGTGTTGTTGAGCAGGAGCCGGTTGACCTTGACCGTGGGGATCTCGCCGGCCGTGAACCCGACGACCGCGAGGCGCCCGTCGTCGCCGAGGCTGCGCAGCGAGTCGGTGAAGCGGTCACCGCCGACCGGGTCGACGACGACGTCGACCCCCCGGCCCCCGGTGAGCTCCTTCGCGGCGTCCTTGAAGCCCTCGACCGGCACCCAGTGGTCCGCGCCCGCGGCCGTCGCCACCTCGCCCTTGCCCTCCGACGAGACCACGGCGATCACCGTCGCCCCGCGGGCCTTGGCGAACTGGATGCAGGCGACGCCCACGCCGCCCGCCGCGCCGTGGACGAGCACGGTCTCCCCCGCCGCGAGGTGGGAGCGGGTCTCGAGCACGAAGTGCGCGGTCAGGTAGTTCATCGGCAGGCCGGCGGCGATGTCGAACGACACCTCGTCGGGCAGCGCGAACACGGTCTCGGCGGAGACCGCGACGGTGGCGGCGAAGCCGCCGAGGACCGGCAGCGCGGCGACCCGGTCGCCCGCGGAGAAGCCGGAGTCGGCGGGCGCCTCGCGCACCGTGCCGGCCACCTCGCTGCCGAGCAGGAACGGCAGCTCCGGCTTCATCTGGTACTGGCCGCGGGTCAGCAGCAGGTCGGGGAAGACGACACCGGCCGCCTCGACGTCGACCAGCACCTGGTCGCCGGTCGCCTTCGGCTCCTCGACCTCGTTGACCTCGACCGCTTCGGGCCCGTCGAGCCGGACGACCTGCACCGCGCGCACCGCAACACCTTCACTCTCCGAGGGAACCGTCAGTCGGGACGGTTTCTACAGGAGTGGCCGGGGTCAGGTGAACCGGTAGACCGTCGTCCGCGTCGTGGCCCCGCCCTCGAGGTCGGCCGTCCCGGTCACGTCGTACGCACCGAGGGCCGTGCAGCGCCGCCGTGGCAGGTACTCGCGGCCGGGGTCGCCGACCACCACGTCGACGCCGGCCGCGGCCGCCTCGTCGCAGAAGCGCTCCATGTGCCGCGCCATCGGCTGCTCGTAGAAGACGTCGCCGGCGAGGACCACGTCGACGTCGAGGTCGAGGTCGTCCTCGAGGACGTCCCCGACCACCTCGACCGCCACGCCGTTGGCGGCGGCGTTGAGGCCGATCGCGGTGCGGGCGCGGGCGTCGGTGTCCGAGGCGACGACGGCGGTGGCGCCCGCACGGGCGGCGGCGATCGCGACGATGCCCGAGCCGGCGGCCAGGTCCAGCACGTGGCGGCCGCGCACGAGCTCGGGATGGTCGAGAACGTGGCGGGCGAGGGCCTGCCCGCCGACCCACGCGAAGGCCCAGAACGGCGGTGCCTCCTCGTCGATCGCCGACCAGGTGCGGTGGATGTCGTCGGCGAGCAGCAACGTCAGTTCGGGCACCAGGGGCGCGGTGCCCGGCGCCGTCCAGTCACGCACGCCGTCACCGCTCGTCACCGCTTGCCTCCGAAGAGACGCAGCGCCGCGGCCTGTTGATCCCTACGCTGGATCCGACGCATCATCCGTCCCACCCGCATCCGCGACCGGTGTCCGAGGAGGCCGCCATGACTCATCCGGCGGACGAGGACGCCGTCCTGCTCTACGTGGGCGGGCCGCTCGACGGGCGCGTCGAGGTCCGGGAGGCGCGCCACGGCGCCCCGCTGCCCGTGGTGACCCACACCCACCTCCACGACGGCCCCAAGGTCGTCCACGTCTACGACCTCCACCCGCTGACCCCGGGGGCCGGCGTCTACCACCTGCGGCCCGCCGAGGTCGGCGCGGATCAGTCTCCCGCCGCCAGGTAGCTCAGCCCGCACAGCGTGCCCCACGCGGCCGCGACGCCGACCGCCTTGGCGCGTGCGGTCCGGTCGGGCAGGGACGTGCCGAGCAGCACGAGGTCGACCAGGTCCGAGCCGGCGCGGACCGCGACCGCCGTGCGCAGGGCATCGCCGGCGGGCGCGAGCGCCATCGCGAGCCCGGAGGCGAGGTCGCGCCCGCCCAGCGCCCGGATGCCGATCGCGGTGGCGGTCGGCAGCGGGGCTCCCTCGGCCTGCAGCGCGGTGGGCTTCGCGAAGAGCGACGGGTTCGCGATGATCCCCACGCTGTAGCCGGCGGTGGCGACGCCGAGGGCGCGGGGGATCCAGGTCAGGTTGCGTGATCTTCTCGAGGACACGGACACCGCATACCCGAAGCGATGACTTCGCGACCGTCGCGCGGTCCTGCCCGGCGGGTCCCCCGCGTGACGCGACCCGGCCCCGAGCCGACGACACCGCGTCGGCCCGGGGCCGGGTCACCACCCCCTGGAGGTCGCCCCCTAGTCGGCGGCCTCGAGACCGAGGTCGTCGAGGACGGCGCCGACCTCGGCCTCGGTGTCGGCGACGGTGCTGTCGACGTACTCGGCGATCGGCGTCACCTCGGCGGCCGACGCGGGGAGCGCCATCCCGACCATGATCGCCGGCACCGCGACGAGGCCGAGGAGCACGGAGGCGCGGGTGCGGTTCTTCGACATGGGACGTCCCTTCCGCAGTGGTGACCGAGCGGCTGCTCAGTGAGTCCACCGTCAGCGGAATCGGTCGTACGCGTCCAGAGGGGACGACCAGGAGTAACAGGCTCGTCACCGTCCGAGTCGGACAGGGCGGTCAACGGTGCAGGTCAGCGGCGAATGGCCTGATTTGCGTAACACCGTTCGGGCTACTGCGCTGTGACCTGGTGGACCACGGGACACAACAGAACGGCGGATTACTCGGCGGTTGCTGCTCCGTTCGCCCCGCCGGGCGGGAGGCGCAGGAGCAGCCGCAGCACGCGGCTGAACAGGTCGGTCGGGACGGCGTCCTCGCCGAGGACGCGGCGCAGCCGGATGAGCCCGTGGTGGAGCGCGGCCGCGGCGACGACGAACTCGTCGTCGCGGACCGCCGTGCGCACCGCCGGGTCGACCTCGTCCCAGTTCCGCGACAGCAGTTCGGTGGCGAAGCGCGCGAGACGGACCTCGTGGTCGGCGAGGCGACCCGCGAACTCTGGGTGGCGCACGGCGTAGAGCCACACCTCGGCGTCGAGCAGCGCCTCCTCGCGGGAGTCGGCGATCTCTCCCACCATGCGGTCCAGCGCGGCGAAGGTCTCCTCGGGGTCACCCTGCACGAGCGCGGCCTTGGCCTCGACGTCGGCCGAGGTCTGCTCCTCGACCAGGGCGGTGAACAGCGCTTCCTTGCTCGCGAAGTGCACGTACACCGAGCCGACCGACACGCCGGCCGTGCGGGCGATCTCCTCCACCGACGCCGGGCCGTAGCCGCGCTCGGCGAACACCCGGCGCGCCGCCGTGAGCAGGGACTCCCGGGTGCGCGCCTTGTCCGCCGCCCGCCGGCCGAGGGGCGCTCGCACCGACCCGGCCGCCGACTCTCCGCCACCCTCGGTCACGTCCTCATCCTCCCTGGCACCGTCCGGCCCAACGAGGAGGTCCTCGGGCGGTGACGCATCGTAAACCGCGGGGTCCGGCGAGCCGAACGCTCGATCACCGACAATGGAGAGGTGACCACCTCCACCGCGCTCCTGGCCGCCCCCGGCGCGGACCCCGACGAGCTCTACGAGGGGTTCTCCGACTGGGCCGCCGAGCGGGGCCTGGAGCTCTACCCCGCGCAGTCCGAGGCGCTCATCGAGCTCGTCTCGGGGTCGAACGTGATCCTCTCGACGCCCACCGGGTCGGGGAAGTCGCTGGTGGCGCTGGGTGCCCACGTCGCCGCGATGTCGCGGGGCGAGCGGACGGTCTACACGGCGCCGATCAAGGCCCTGGTCTCCGAGAAGTTCTTCGCCCTCGGCGCGCAGCTCGGCTACGCCTCGGTCGGCATGCTCACCGGCGACGCCGCGGTGAACCCGGAGGCCCCGGTGATCTGCTGCACCGCCGAGGTGCTGGCGAACTGGGCGCTGCGCGAGGGGACCGCGGCCGAGGTCGGCCAGGTCGTCATGGACGAGTTCCACTACTACGCCGACCCCGAGCGCGGCTGGGCCTGGCAGGTGCCGCTGCTGGAGCTGCCGCAGGCCCAGTTCCTGCTGATGTCGGCGACGCTCGGCGACGTCTCCTTCTTCGCCGAGGACCTGACCCGCCGCACCGGGCGCGAGACCGCGGTCGTCGCCCACACCGAGCGCCCGGTCCCGCTGTCGTTCCGCTACGCCCGCACGCCGCTGCACGAGACGATCACCGAGCTGCTCGCCGGGCAGCAGGCGCCGGTCTACATCGTGCACACCACCCAGGCCGCAGCGATCGAGCAGGCCCAGGCGCTCATGAGCCTCAACGTGTCGTCGAAGGCCGAGAAGGAGCAGATCGCCGACCTCATCGGCGGCTTCCGCTTCACCGCCGGGTTCGGGAAGACGCTCTCGCGCCTGGTGCGCCACGGCATCGGCGTCCACCACGCCGGCATGCTCCCCAAGTACCGGCGGCTGGTGGAGACGCTCGCGCAGGCCGGGCTCCTCAAGCTCATCTGCGGCACCGACACCCTCGGGGTCGGCATCAACGTCCCGATCCGCACGGTGCTGTTCACCGCGCTGACGAAGTTCGACGGGCAGCGGGTGCGGCACCTCCGGGCCCGCGAGTTCCACCAGGTCGCCGGCCGCGCGGGCCGCGCCGGGCACGACACCGCCGGCTACGTCGTCGCCCAGGCGCCCGAGCACGAGGTCGAGAACGCCAAGCGCCTCGCGAAGGCCGGCGACGACGTCAAGAAACAGCGCCGTGTCGTGCGGGTCAAGCCGCCCGAGGGCTTCGTGTCGTGGTCGGAGAGGACGCTCGAGAAGCTCGTCGAGGCCCAGCCCGAGCCGCTGACCAGCCAGTTCCGGGTGTCGACGGCGATGCTGCTGCAGGTCGCCCAGCGGGCGCAGCCCTTCTTCCCGGCCATGCGCCACCTGCTCGAGGACAACCACGCCGACCGCCCCACCCAGCGCCGCCTGATCCTGCGGGCGATCGCGCTCTACCGCGGCCTGATCGAGGCGGACGTGATCGAGCGGGTGGAGACCGACGCCGGGCCGGACGTCCGCCTGGTCGACGACCTCCAGGTCGACTTCGCGCTCAACCAGCCGCTGTCCCCCTTCGCGCTCGCCGCGTTCGACCTGCTGGACAAGGAGTCGCCGACCTACGCGCTCGACATGGTCTCGGTCGTCGAGTCGACGCTCGACGACCCGAAGCAGGTCATCCGCGCGCAGGAGAACCAGGCCCGCGGCGAGGCCGTGCAGGCCATGAAGGCCGAGGGCATCGAGTACGAGGAGCGCATGGAGCTCCTCGAGGACGTCACGTGGCCGAAGCCGCTCGCGGAGCTGCTCGGCGCCGCCTACGAGTCCTACCGCGCCGGGCACCCGTGGGTCGCCGACCACGAGCTCTCGCCGAAGTCGGTGGTCCGCGACCTCTACGAGCGCGCGATGACGTTCACCGAGTACGTGTCGTTCTACAAGATCGCCCGCTCCGAGGGCCTCGTCCTGCGCTACCTCACCGACGCCTTCCGGGCCCTGCGCCAGACGATCCCGGAGGCCGCGCGCACCGAGGACCTCGACGACCTCGTCGCGTGGCTCGGCGAGCTCGTGCGCCAGACCGACTCCTCCCTGCTCGACGAGTGGGAGAACCTCGCCAACCCGAGCGAGCTGGACGCGGCCGGCGACGACGCCCGACCCGTCGACCAGGGCCCGCCGCCCGTCACCCGCAACGAGCGGGCGTTCCGTGTCCTGGTGCGCAACGAGATGTTCCGCCGCGTCGAGCTGTTCGCGCGCCGCTCCCCCGCCGAGCTGGCGGAGCTGTCCGAGGAGGGCCCGGACGCGGCGTTCTGGGCCGACGCGATCGAGGGCTACTTCGCCGAGTACGACGAGCTCGGCAGCGGCCCCGACGCCCGCGGGCCCGCCTTCTACCGCGTCACCGTCGACGGCCGGGTCTGGCACGTCCGCCAGGTCCTCGACGACCCGGACGGCGACCACGACTGGGCCATCAGCGCCGACATCGACCTCGACGCCTCCGACGAGCTCGGCACTGCCGCCGTCTACGTCACCGCGGCGGGCCCGATGGCGGCGGCCTAGTACCGGGTCCACCACGGACGGGCGTCCAGGTCGGCCCGAGCAGCCCGCCGCTCCGCGAGAATGCACCGCCACGTGACGGCCTCGGCCAGCGCGCGGGCATGGGTGAACACGATGTCGGTCAGCCCGACGACGACGCCGGCCACGAGGCTGTGCCGGCGACCGCGCACCGCGTGGGCGGCCACGACCCTGAGGACCGAGCCGTGCAGGCTCGTTCGCAGGTCCTCGAGCACGGCGTCGCGCCGCGCGTGCGGGACCAGCCGGACATGGATCTCCTGTTCGTGGTGCCGGCCGGCCTCCCGCGCGACGTGCCCGCGCGCCTCGAGGCGGCGCACCAGCTTGGCGACGGCGCTGCGCGTCATCCCGAGCTGCTCGCCGAGGCGACCGCTCGAGATCGGCCCGCGCCGCCGGCAGATCTCGACGCAGAGCATCTCCGAGGGCGAGAGCCCGATCCGGCGGGCGACTTCGTTGCGGTACCACTGCAGGGCCGGACCGAGCTCGTCGAGCAGGAGCGCGACCAGCTCGTCGGTGGCGTCCTCCTCCGCCTGCCTGTCCACGTCGAGGAGCGTCGCCGACACGGCGGCTCCGTGGGGCCGGAACCGCGAAGCTCGGCCCGTGTCCTGGGGACACGGGCCGGGAGGGGGCGAGCCGGTCCCTGGACGACCGTGTCCTCGGGACACGGGTCGGAGAAGAAGCGAGCCGGTCCGGGAGAGACCGTGTCCTCGGGACACGGGTCGTCGTCCACTCCCCCGCCCCGGCCCGGAGCCGATCGGTCAGGATGCTGTTCGTGGTGACGGTCGTGGTCACCACGATCGCCGTCGCGCAGGGCGCCGAAGCGTCGTCGTGGATCGTCTACACGCCGCTGTTCCCGCTCGCCCTGCTCCTGCTCACCGGCCTCTACCTGTTCGTCCTGCCCTACCGGGCGCGGCGGCGGGCCGGCTGACGCACTACGCCCCGAGCAGCAGCGGCTCCTCCTCGCGGGCCCGGGCCCGCACGGCGCCGGGCGGGGTGCCCACGACGCGGCGGAAGGCGCGGCTGAACGCCGCCTCGGAGCGGTAGCCGAGGGACGCGGCGACGGCGGCGACCGTGATGTCACCGGCCCGCAGGCGGTCGTGGGCAACGAGCATCCGCCAGCGGGTCACGTAGGCCATGACCGGCTCGCCGACCAGCGCGGTGAAGCGCGCCGCGAACGTCGAGCGCGACAGCATCAGCTCGCGGGCCAGGCCGGCGACCGACCAGTCGCGGGCGGGGTCGGCGTGCACCAGCGCGAGCGCGCGCCCGATGTCGGGATCGGCGAGCGCCCCGAGCCAGCCCGTGCGCGCGGCCGGGTCGTGGGAGAGCCAGGCGCGCAGCATCTGGACGACGAGCACGTCGGCGAGCCGCGTGATCACGGCCTCGCCGCCGGGGCGGGTCTCCGCCACCTCGAGCGCGATGAGCCGCAGGGTGTCGTGCAGGCGAGCGGTGAGCGGGGACACCGGCACGTGGACGATGTCGGGCATCAGCGCCACGAGCCGTTCGGCCATCGGGTGCTCGAAGCGGACCGCGCCGCAGATCATCGTCGTCGTCGGGCCGTCGCCACCGTGGCGGATCGATGCGTAGCGGTCGCCGTACCAGGTGTGCGGCAGCGTCAGGACGTCCGGCACCGACGGGCCCGGGGGCGGATCGACCGAGTGCAGCTGGTGACCCTCGCCGCGCGGCAGCAGCACGATGTCCGACGGCGAGAGCGTCACGACCTCCTCGCCGACGCAGAACGTCGCCCTCCCCGACGTCACGACGTGGAACCACAGGCAGCCCGGGGTCGCGGGCAACCGGAGCCCCCACGGCGCGCCGAGCTCGGACGAGCAGTAGAACGTCCCGCTCATCCGCAGGACGTGCAGGGCCTCGCCGACGGCGTCGGAGGGGGTCCAGGGCGGCTGGACGACGGTCACGGCACCCACCCTCCAGCACGATGGACGATCGAGCAAGAGAACCGGCCGCCTGGCGATGGTTCGTCCGACTCGTCGGCAGCAGGCTCGGACGCAGCAGATCGAGCCACACCGAGGAGACGCCATCATGATCACTGTTCTGGGAGCGAGCGGGAACACCGGCGGGCAGGTCGTGCGCCGCCTCCGCGCGGCGGGCGTCGCGGTGCGCGCCGTCGGGCGTGACGCCGCCCGTCTCGCCGACGCGGCGGCCCACGGCGCCGAGCCGGTCGTCGGCGACATCACCGACCCCGCCGTCCGAACCGCCGCCTTCCGCGGCGCCGAGGCGGCCTACGTCCTCATGCCCCTCGACCTCGCCGCACCCGGCTACCGGCGCCAGCAGGAGCAGGTCGGCACCGCGATCACCGCGGGCCTGCGCGCCGCCGGGGTGCCGCGGGTGGTGGCCCTCAGCTCGCTCGGGGCGGAGATCCCGAGCGGGACCGGCTTCCTCGAGACCCTGCACCAGCAGGAGGAACGACTCGCCGGCCTCGACGCCCGGGTCACGCTCCTGCGGCCGGGGCTGTTCTTCGAGTCCTTCCTCCCCGCGCTGCCGGCGATGCTGGCCGCGGGGGTGCACCACGACACGGTCGCCCCGGACGTCGCCCTGCCGATGGTCGCCACCCGGGACGTCGGCGACGCCGCCGCGACCGCCCTGCTCGACCCGGGCGCGGTCGGGGTCCGCGAGGTGCCCGGTCCCGAGGACCTCACGCTCCCGGACGCCGTCGCGCGGATCGGCGCCGTGCTCGGGAAGCCGCTGCGCTACGAGCGGGCGCCGGACGACGTCATGCGCGCGGTGCTCGTCGAGGCCGGCCTGCCCGCCGACCTCACCGACGAACAGCTCGCGATGAACGCCGCGTTCAACCGGCGGGTCGTGCGCCGCCGTGGTCGCGGGCCGGCCACCGGGAGCCCCACCACGATCGAGCAGTGGGCGGCGAGCCTCGTGAGTACGACCGGGGCCTGACGGGAACGCGGCGGGGTGCCCACGATCTGCCTGTTCACCCGGGACCTGCGGGTCCACGACCAGCCCGTGCTCCGCGGCGCCGCCGAGGGTGCGGAGGACGGGCAGGTCGTGCCGCTGTTCGTCGTCGACGACGCCATGCGGGGCTTCCGCGTGCCGAACCGGGCGCGGTTCCTCGCCGAGTCCCTCGCCGACCTCGACGCCGGTCTGCGGGCGGCGGGCGCCCGGCTCGTGGTCCGGTGGGGCGACGTCGTCGAGGAGGTCCGGACGCTCGCCGGCGAGGTGGGCGCCTCGGCGGTGCACGTCGCGGGCGACGTCAGCGCCTACGCGGGCCGGCGGCGCAAGGCGCTCGAGAAGGCGCTCGGCGACGACGACCGCGAGCTGGTCGTGCACGACGCCGTCGTCACCGTCGTCTCCCCCGGCACGGTCACGCCGACGAGCGGCGACCACTTCAAGATCTTCACGCCGTACCACCGGAAGTGGGCCGACGTGGAGACCCGCGAACCCCTCGACCCGCCGACGGACCTGACGCTCCCGACGAAGGTCCGCGCCGGCTCCGTCCCGGAGGCGGAGGACCTCGCCGACGGGGACACCGCGCCCGGCCTGATGCCCGGCGGGGAGGGGGCCGCCCGCGAGCGGCTGCAGGACTGGCTCGACCACATCGACGACTACGCCGAGGGCCAGGACCTCCCGGCGCGCGACGCGACGTCGCGGCTCTCGCCGTACCTGCACTTCGGCTGCGTCTCCCCCACCGAGATCGCGCGGCGGGCGGGGACGTCGTCGGAGGCGGCGGCACAGTTCGTCCGCCAGCTCGCCTGGCGCGACTTCCACCACCAGACCCTCGCCGCGGTGCCCCGGGCGTCGGCCGAGGACTACCGCGACCGCGGGGACCGGTGGCGCCGCGACGACGAGGAGTTCGCCGCGTGGGCGGAGGGACGCACCGGGGTGCCGATCGTCGACGCCGGCATGCGCCAGCTCCACCACGAGGGCTGGATGCACAACCGCCTGCGGCTGATCACCGGCAGCTTCCTCGCCAAGTCGCTCTACCTGGACTGGCGGCTCGGTGCCCGCCACTTCCTCGACCACCTCGTCGACGGCGACGTCGCCAACAACCAGATGAACTGGCAATGGGTGGCCGGGACGGGCACGGACACCCGCCCGAACCGGGTGCTGAACCCGATCACGCAGGCCAAGCGCTACGACCCCGACGGCGAGTACGTGCGCCACTGGGTGCCCGAGCTGGCCGAGCTGGAGGGCGCGCGCATCCACGAGCCGTGGAAGCAGTCCGGCGAGTTCGACTACCCCGCGCCGGTCGTGGACCTCGACGAGGCCGGGTCGGCGTTCAGGGCCGCCCGAGGGGCGTGACCCCTCAGGCCTTCTTGGCCCGCGAGCCGCCCTTCTTCGCCCCCAGCGACGGGGGCGGCACCACGGGGCCGATGTCGCCGTCGGGGGCCTCGTCGAGGTCGAGGATCACCGGCGCGTGGTCGGACGGGCCGGAGCCCTTGCGCGCCTGGCGGTCGATCCACAGCGCGGCGCGACGGGACGCGATCGGCCCGCCGGTGAGCACGAGGTCGATGCGCATCCCGCGGTCCTGGTGGAACGCGCCGCCGCGGTAGTCCCAGTAGGTGAAGACCTTCTCGTCGGGCCAGCGCTCGCGGGTGACGTCGTGCAGCCCGGTCTTGAGCAGGGCGGCGAGGGCCTCGCGCTCGGGAGGCGTGACGTGGGTGGACTCGGCGAACGCCTCGACGGAGTAGACGTCGGGGTCGGCCGGCGCGATGTTGAAGTCGCCGGCGACGACCGCGTCGTCGGCCCCGGCGGCCTCCACGCGGTCGCGCAGGGCGGCCAGCCACTCGAGCTTGTAGGCGTAGTGCGGGTCGCCGGGGTCGCGGCCGTTGGGCACGTAGACCGACGTGACCCGCAGCCCGCCGCACGTCGCGGTGACCGCGCGGGCCTCCTGGTGCGGGTAGCCGGGGGCGCCGGGCAGCCCCTCGGTGACGTCGTCGAGCCCGACCCGCGACAGCAGCGCGACGCCGTTCCACCGGCCCTCGCCGTGGTGGGCCACCGCGTACCCACGCTCGGCGAGCGGCGCACCGAAGGACTCGTCGAACGCCTCGTCGGACAGCTTGGTCTCCTGCAGGCAGACCACGTCGGGCGCGCGGTCGTCCAGCCAGCCGAGCAGCCGCGGCTCCCGGGCCTTGGCCGAGTTCACGTTCCACGTCGCCAGTCGCACGCCCGCCACGCTAGCCCGGTGGTGCGACGGTCTCCCCCGGCCGGGCCCGTTCCCCGCAGCCCGGACGGGTACTAACTTGCCCCCATGGCCGCCTCCAGCGCCGTCACGGACGAGGATCGGCTCCGGCGTATCGAGCAGATCACCGACACCAGCCTGTCGCATCTGCGCATCGAGGACCTGCTCACCGAGCTGCTGGACCGTGTGCGCTCCCTGTTGGAGGCCGACACCGCCGCGGTCCTGCTCCTCGACCCCTCCGGGACCCACCTCGCGGCCACGGCGGCCCGGGGCATCGAGGAGGAGGTGCTCCAGGGCGTCCGCATCCCGGTCGGGAAGGGCTTCGCCGGACGCATCGCCGCCGAGCGCCGGCCGGTGATCATCGACGAGGTCGACCACTCCAACGTCCTCAACCCGATCCTGCGGGAGAAGGACATCCGCTCGCTGCTCGGCGTGCCCCTGGTCGCGGAGGGCGGGGTGATCGGCGTCCTGCACGTCGGCACGCTGCGCCCGCGCCTGTTCACCTCCGACGACGCGGATCTGCTGCAGACGGCGGCGGACCGGATCGCCATGGTGACGCGCACGCGGATGTCCGACCTCGACCGGGCGGCCGCGTCGGCCCTCCAGCGCAGTCTGCTGCCGGGTCAGCTGCCCCGGGTGAACGGCATGGAGTTCGCGGCGCGCTACATCCCGGGCGAGGCCGGCGGCCTGGGCGGCGACTGGTACGACGTCTTCTCGCTGCCGTCGGGGCGCATCGGCGTGGTCATCGGGGACGTGGTCGGGCGGGGGCTCCAGGCCGCGGTGGTGATGGGTCGCCTCCGCAGCGCCCTGCGGGCGTTCGCCCTCGAGGAGGACGACCCGGCGGAGGTCCTGGAGCGGCTGGACGGCAACGTGCAGCACTTCGAGGACAACGTCATGGCGACGGTGATGTACGCGATCATCGAGCCGTCGCTGGAGCGGCTGGCGCTCTCGACGGCCGGGCACCTGCCGCCGATCCTCGCGCAGCCCGGGACGCCGTCCGCGCTGGTCAACGTCCCGGTGGACCTCCCCGTCGGCGTCTCCGTGGGGGCGCCGCGACGCACCACGCTGATCGACCTCCCCTCCGATGCGCTGCTCTTCCTGTACACCGACGGGCTCGTGGAGCGCCGGGGTCGCACGCTCGACGCCGGCCTGGACGACCTCAACGCGGCCGTGGTCTCCGACGACGCCGAGACGGTGTGCGCGCGGGTCCTGCACGACCTGGTCGGCGGCACGCCGGTCGGGGACGACGTCGCGATGCTCGTGCTGCGCCGCCTGGGCACGCCGGACGTGGTGCCGCTGAACACCGTGGTCCCCGCCTCGCCGCGCACGCTGGCGGACATCCGGTCCGCGGTCCGGCGCTGGCTCGCCGCGACCGGGGCGCCGCCCGACGTCGCGGCCGACGTCCTCGTGGCCGCCGGCGAGGCCTGCTCCAACGTCATCGAGCACGCCTACGGGCCGGCCGGCGGGAGTCTGTCGCTGCAGATGGACCTGGACGGCTCGACGATCGTCACCGTCGTGCGCGACAACGGGCGGTGGCGCTCGGCGCGGGGCCACAACCGCGGGCGCGGCACCGCGCTCATCCAGCGGTGCAGCGACCACATGGACGTCGTCGCGGGCGTCGGCGGCACGACCGTGACGTTCTGGCGCACCATCACGGAGGCCGGCTCATGACCACGGCGACCGTTGTCGTCCATCCGCGCGACTCCGCCGTCCGCATCGACATCGGCGGCGAGGTCGACCTGGAGAACGCCGGGACCGTCGAGGAG
Source organism: Actinomycetospora sp. NBRC 106375 (assembly GCF_030269665.1). Taxonomy (GTDB): domain Bacteria; phylum Actinomycetota; class Actinomycetes; order Mycobacteriales; family Pseudonocardiaceae; genus Actinomycetospora. The sequence continues at coordinate 8,660 of NZ_BSTS01000033.1, read as the reverse complement.
CAGCTCAGCGCGGCGATCCCGAACGAGACGACCGAGGTGACGCTGGGGCTCGGCGAGCTCTCGTACCTCGACAGCGCGGGCCTGCGGGTGCTGTTCGCGCTCGCGGCTCGCCTCGAGGTGCTCCAGATCGAGCTGCGCGTGCACGTCCCGCCGGGTTCGGTCACCCGCCGGGTGCTCGAGCTCTCCGGGTTCGAGGGCGTCGCGGCCCTCGAGTGACCCCGGGCGTCAGCCCTGCTCGGCCTTCCGTCGCACCGCGTCGAGCGTCTGCTCCATGCCGCGGCGGTTGGCGCCGGGCACGTCCCAGGCCCGCGCGCGGCCCACGACGTTCGCCAGCGGGCTGCGCCGGTCCTGCCAGAACTGCTCGACGCGCGTCCCACCGTCCTGTGGCGTCAGGCGGAAGCCCCAGCGGGCGACCGGCTGGCCCAGGAGGTCGACGTCCCAGGTGATCTCGCGCTGCGGGGTGTAGTCGACGACCGTGCCGGTCGTCGACCACCGCAGCAGGCCCTTGCGGTTGTGCCCACGGAACCGCGCGCCCGGCTCCGGCCCTGTCGCACCGCCGAGCCAGTCGACGCGGTGGCACTCCGGGGAGATCCCGCCGATCCGGGCCGGGTCGCCGACGAGGTCCCAGACGCGGTCCGGTGGCGCTTCGACGGTGCGGGTGACGACGACGTCCTCGGCCACGGGTGCCCTCCTCGGGATCGGCGGAGATCGAGAGAAAGGCACCCTAGAGGCTGGCTGCCTGCCGCGGCTCGTCCGAGCGGCCTACACCACCTCTCCGGTCACCGACGCCGCGCGCAGGGTGAAGGTGGTCATGGCTCAGAGCTCGCGGAGGAACGGGATCGAGGGGGCGTAGAAGTACTCGCCGCCCTTGAGCGTCACGGCCTGCTGCATCGGGTCGACGTCCTGCGTCGGGGCCTGTCCCCAGGCCACCGGGCAGTGGAGCACTGACGTACCGGGCCGCTGGCCCTGGCCGATGACCTGGTCGAGGCCCGGGTCGGGCTCGACGAACGGGAAGTCCTTGTTGTTCGCCCACGCGCGCTGGGTGAACTCGAACTGGTCCTCGATGCTGCGCATGAACGCCATGAAGAGCAGGCCGACGCCCTCGGTCGGGCGGGCGCTCGGCGGCAGATCGGCGTTGATGTCGTCGGTCCGCTCGCCGTAGGTGATGCCGCGGCGCGCCATGATGCGGCCGCGCTCGTCCGCGATCTGCTCGGGCGTCATGCCCGCGAAGCTCGACCCCCGCGGATTCGTCTTCCGGATGTGGGCGAAATGGGGGCACCGGAGTCCGGTCGCGTCGTCGGCCGGGTCGGGCGCCACGTAGGCGAAATCGTTCTCGACGTTCTGGCCCGGCTTGGTGGCCGCGTCGTGGTCGACGAGCGGTGTGCCGTCCTCGAAGCGCCCTACGATCATCGCACCAGCCCTCTCTCGGTCGGGCCCGACGAGGCCGAGATCCGTGGCGATCCGCTCCTCTTCCTCCTTGAACAGCCGCACGTTCTGCTCGAGCTTGCGGAAGACGAGGAAGCTGCCGAAGCGGTTCGCGTCGGCGAAGGCGCCGTCCTCGGGGACGAGCAGCTGGCCGAGTCCGAACGCCGGGTCCCACCGCGTCCGCGGTTCGGCGGTGATGTCCTCCTCGAGGAACAACGGCTGGCTGCGGCCGTCCACGTAGCCGAAGTGCTCGAGGCCCACGCCGTCGGTGTTGGTGATCTCCTGGCCCCGCTGGTCGACCACCACCATCTCGGCGCGGGGCAGGAGGGCCCGCACCGCGTCCTCGGCGCGCGCCGCGCCGTCGGCGGACGCGTCGCCGATCAGCACGACCGCGTGCAGGTCCCCCTGGTACCCGGGCTCCCAGTCCCCGGGGGGCGGGTCGGCCATCGGCGGCAGTCCGGGGCCGTCCTGGCGGTCCTTCATCCCGAGCGTGAAGTTCGGCGCCGGCTCCGGGACCTGTGCCCCGAGGACGTCGAGACCCTTCTGGCTCAGCCCGACACCGACGTACGGCGTGCCCCCGCCGAGCCCGCTGTGGAAGGCCTCGACCTCCCAGAGGTGCGTGCTCGCCGATTTCACGAGCGGCAACAGGTCCGCGATCGTGGCGTGTGCCTCGGCCGCGTCCTGGAAGTTCAGGAACAGCGCGGCGAATGTCCCGCGGGCGTGTCCTTTGATGATGTTGGCCTGGAGATTGTCGAGCACGGCCCGCTCGCGGACGTCCGTGGTGTGGGCGGAGATCTGGTCGTTCTCGTCCATCGGGTCCCCCATTCGTCGTCACCCGATTAGGAACGACCCTAGGTAATCGATCATGTCCGGCCGATCAGCAGATGTACGTACTGGTCGTACAACAATTCACCGGAACGGCCCTGCTGACGGCGCATTTCCGCACTTTCCGTCGCCGAACGCATGGTCTCCGCGACGGGCGCTGCGCCGCGGCACCGTGGCCGCGCGTGGGGGACCGCACTGACGGGCCACCCGGAGCACCCGCTCCGTTATCGTGACCGATGCAGATGCCGGAGACCCGCAACGACGCGACCGGTCGTCCCACCACGACCCCTGGGGGTCCCCCGTGACGCTCGACCTCGACGACCTGCGCGTCCGCAGCCTGGGCGAGTGCCGCCACGACTCCCCGTTCGCGGAGATGCTGGCGACCAAGCGCACGTCGCCCCACTACGTCCACGAGGACGACCGCGTGCTCGTCGACGACACCGTCTCGGTGCTGCTCTCCCGCGGCGTGCCGATCGACCGGCTACCGAGCCTCGAGGCGGCCGGGCCGCGACGGAAGGTGTACTTCGACCCGGCGGCGACGAGCGTCGGCATCGTGACCTGCGGCGGCCTGTGCCCGGGGCTCAACGACGTGATCCGCGGGATCGTGCAGGAGCTCACCGAGCACTACCACGTCGCGCACATCTACGGGTTCCGCAACGGGTTCGCCGGCCTCACGCCCCAGCACCGCGAGCGCGTCGTCGAGCTCGACCTCGACGCCGTCCGCGACATCAACAACGACGGCGGCACGATCCTCGGCAGCTCGCGGGGCGACCAGGACGCCGAGCAGATGGTCGACACCCTCGTCGAGCTCGGGATCCACGTCCTGTTCGTGATCGGCGGCGACGGCAGCATGCGCGGCGCCATGAAGATCACGAAGGAGGTCGACGCGCGGGGCCTCGACATCGCCGTCGTCGGCGTCCCGAAGACGATCGACAACGACCTGCCCTACACCGACCAGAGCTTCGGTTTCCAGACCGCGTTCGCGCAGGCGACCGAGTTCATCGCCTCGGTGTTCATCGAGTCGCAGGCCGCCGAGAACGGCGTCGGCATCGTCAAGCTCATGGGCCGGCACTCCGGCTTCATCGCCTGCTACGCGGCGCTGTCGAACAACGACGCCGACTTCGTGCTGATCCCCGAGGTCCCGTTCGTGCTCGACGGACCCAACGGGGTGCTGCGCCGGGTGGAGGACCACGTCCGCCGGCACGGCCAGGTGGTCGTCGTGGTCGCCGAGGGCGCCGGGCAGGACCTGCTCGAGGAGGAGGGGCAGACCACCGACGCGTCGGGCAACACCAAGCTCGGCGACATCGGCCTGTTCCTCAAGGAGAAGATCACCGAGCACCTCACCGCGGTGGATCTCCCGCCGACGGTGCGCTACCTCGACCCGAGCTACGCGATCCGCAGCGTCGCCGCCAACGCCTACGACAGCGTCTACTGCGTCCGGCTCGCCCACGCCGCGGTGCACGCCGGCATGGCCGGGCGCACCGAGACCGTCGTCGTGCGCTGGCGGCGCCGGTTCGTGCACATCCCGATGGGCCTGATCACCGCCCACCGCAACCAGGTCGACCCGGACGGCGACCTGTGGATGTCGGTGCTCGAGGCGACCGGGCAGCCCGCATCGTTCGGGGCCTGACCGAGCACGGACCGGCGCCGCGCGCCTCAGTTGACCTTGACGAGGTCCACGACGAAGACGAGGTGGGCGTTCGCCGGGATGACCGGCGGGACGCCGCGGTCGCCGTAGCCCTGGTGCGGCGGGACGACGAGCACGCGCCGCCCGCCCTCGCGCATGCCGGAGATGCCGAGCTTGAACCCGTCGATGACGCCGTTGAGCGGGAACTCGACCGGGGCGCCGCCGCGGGACCAGGACGAGTCGAACTCGCCGGAGTCCGAGACGCGGATGCCCTGGTACTGCACCTGCACGGTGTCGCGGGGGCCGGCCTCGGTGCCGCCCCCGATGACGAGGTCGGTGATGTCGAGGTCGTTCGGCAGGGTGTCGGGGGTGACCGACGCGCCGGGCGCGCGGGTCAGGTCGTCGGTGTTGTCCACGGTGACCGCCATGTCCCGAGACCCTACGGACGCTCGGCGCCCGCTCCCGCAGGGCCTGCGGGCGCGGCGGCGGCCAGCTCCTCGTCCTCGCGCGGGTCGTGGTCGCGCCCCAGCGCCAGACCGACCACCGAGAGGACGCAGGCCACGGCGACGTAGACGGCCGCGACCGACCACCCGAAGTCGGCGTTCAGCGCGGTCAGGATCACCGGGGCGAGCGCACCGCCGAAGACACCGGCGATGGTGTAGCCGAGCGACGAGCCGGTCGAGCGCAGGCGCGGGGAGAACTGCTCGGTGATGAACGCCGCCTGCGGGCCGTAGGCCATCGCGTGCAGGACGAGGCCCACGACGACGCCGAGCACGAGCAGCCCGAACGCCCCGGAGGCGATCACCGGGAAGAGCACGAACACCCACACCCCGGTGCCCACCACGGCGACGATCGAGATCAGGCGCCGGTTCCAGCGGTCGGACAGGGCCCCGAACGCCGGGATGAGCCCGAGCTGGAGCGCCGAGCCGACGAGGACCGCCGAGAGCACCTCGGCGCGTGCGAAGCCCGCGGTCTTCGTGGCGTAGGTGAGCACGTAGACGGTCAGCAGCGAGTACGCCACATCCGGACCGAGTCGGGCGAGGATCGCGGCGACCAGCCCGCGCGGCTGCGTGCGCAGGACGTCGCGGACGGGGCTGCCCGAGGTCTCCCCCGACTCCTGCAGCGCGCGGAACACCGGGGTGTCCTCGAGCGTGAGCCGGATCCACAGGCCGAAGGCGACGAGCAGCGCCGAGAGCAGGAACGCGACGCGCCAGCCCCACGACAGGAGCTGGTCGGTGGACAGGGTCGCGGCGAGGACGGCGAACACGCCGTTCGCGAGCAGGTTGCCCGCCGGCGGACCGATCTGGGCCGCCGACGACCAGAAGCCGCGGCGCCGCGGGTCGCCGAACTCGCCGGAGAGCAGCACCGCGCTCCCCCACTCGCCGCCGACGCCGACGCCTTGGGCGAAGCGCAGCAGCACGAGCACGATCGGCGCCGTGACGCCGATGGTGGCGTAGGTGGGCAGCAGCCCGATCGCGACGGTGGCGACACCGATGAGCAGCAGCGTGGTCACGAGGACCCGCTTGCGCCCGAGGGTGTCCCCGAGCCGGCCGAACACGAACCCGCCGACCGGCCGCGACACGTACCCGACGGCGAACGTCGTGAAGGCCAGCAGGGTCCCGGTCAGCGGGTCGTTGCCCGGGAAGAACAGCTGCGGGAAGACCAGCGCCGAGGCCGTCCCGTAGACCGCGAAGTCGTAGTACTCCAGCGACGTCCCCGACAGCGACGCGACGAACGCCTTGCCCCTGGCTGCCATGCCGGATCGTGTGCCCCGTCCGGGGACAGATCACTCCTTCGGGCCGCTCACTCCTTCGGTGCCGCTCAATCCTTCGGTGACAGCCCCAGCACCGAGCGGGCCTTGGCGCCGACCGTCTCCTTCACGCCGTTGGCGATGATCGCGAGCGCGTCGCTGTCGCCGGCGAGCTGGGAGCGGGCGGTGTTGAGGGCCTGCTGGACCGTCACGTGCGGCGGGACGAGCGGGATGTCCTTGTCGACCTTCGCGTCCACCACGAACGGGCGGTCGGCGGCCAGGGCGTGGTCCCACACGGCGCCGATCTGCTCGCGCTCGCGCAGCTCCAGGCCGTCGAGCCCGAGCAGCATCGCCCACTGCGCGTAGGGCACGTCGGGCACGGACTGGGACTGCGGGTCGGGCGGCTCGCCGAGCATCCCGCGGGTCTCCCACGAGACGTAGGACAGGTCGTCGTTGGACAGCACGAGCACGACGAAGCGCGGGTCGGCCCACTGGCGCCAGTACCGCTGCACGGTGATCAGCTCGTTGACCCCGTTCATCTGCATCGCCCCGTCGCCGATCAGCGCGACGACCGGGCGGTCGGGGTGCGCGTTCTTCGCCGCGATCGCGTAGGGCATGCCCCCGCCCATCGAGAGCAGCGTCCCCGACAGCGACCCGTACTGGGCGCCGTGCAGAGGTGTGGTAGTAGCCGTGGGCGTCGGGCGGGTCGACGACCGCGGACTGCTCGAGCACGTCGGAGGGCAGGATGATCGCCGCGACCGTGCGGTCGGCGAGCGCGCTGCGGCAGGCCCGGTCGACGACGTGCCGCACCTGGCTCGGGTCCTTGACCTCGGCGAGGTAGCCCGCGACGTCGGAGAGCAGGGCGCCGAGGTCGATCTCCTGGTAGTAGCCGCCGCCCTGGGCGGTCTGTGCGGTGTGCCCGACGAGGGCGACGACGGGCTGGTGGTCGAGCTTGGCGTCGTAGAGGCCGTTGAGGGCGTGCACTGCCCAGGGCCCGCTGGTCACGGCGCAGCACCCGATGGGCGACCCGCCGTACTTCACGTCGGCACAGGCGGCGAACGCGGCGGTCTCCTCGTGCCGCACTTGCACGAACTCGGCGTCCTCCCGTTCGGGCAGGGCGGTGAAGATGCCCCCGATGCCGTCCCCGGGGTAGCCGTAGAAGCGGTGGACCCCCCACTCGGCGAGGCGGGCGAGCACGTGCGCGGCGACGGTCTTCGGTGCACTCACACGGGAGGCTCCCCACGCGGTCAGCCCCCGAACACCTGCCGGGCCCGATCGGTGTCGGCGGCGGTCCAGCCCGGCTGCGGCGCCACCGCGGCCCAGCCGTCGACGAGCAGGGTGTCGTACCGGTGCCCGTGGTCGGGCGTCAGGGACTGCGCCCGCGCGAGGTCGACGGTCGTCTGCCAGAACGTGATCACCGGGTACCAGTGCTGCCCGGGCGGGACGTCGGAGCCCGCCGGCTCGGAGAACCGGTCCGGGCGACGCCAGAGCAGGCCCGGGGACCACCACACGACCGGGTCCGACGGGTGCTGGAGGTAGAGGACGCGGGGCTGCTCCCACGACTCCCACGACTCCCACGACTCCCACGACTCCCACGACTCCCACGACTCCCACGACTCCCGTGACGGCCCGCCCGCCAGGTCCGCGGCCCGCCCCGCGAACCGCACCGCCCGGCCGCCGTCGACCACCGGGAGCACCTCCGGCGACCCCGGGTCGCGCCGCGCGACGAGCCCGGTCCAGGGCTCGCTGCCGTGCGGCGGGCCGACCCACAGGACGCCGTCGGCGCGGGCGCGGACGTCGTCGAGCGAGGCGAACGCCGCCTGCGACCCCAGCGACCCGAGCGACTGCCCGAAGACGAGCAGGCGGGGCCGGCGGTCGGGCGGGCTCTGAGCGAGGCGCGCCCGCACGGCGTCCAGCAGCGCCGCGGTCGACGCCCGCGCCTCGGGCCCGTCGATGAGGAAGGACAGGTCGCTGGGCAGCGTCGAGTACTGCACGGCCGCGACGGCGGTGTCGCCCCCGCGGACCAGCTCGAGGGCGTCGGGGATCGGGGGGTCGACCGAACCGGACCCGGTCGGCGTCACGAGCGCGAGGACGGAGCGGTCGAAGGCGCCGGCGCGGTCGAGCTCCGCGACGGCGAGCGCGGCCCGCGCTGACGGGTCGGGCGCGCTCTCGAGCCCCACGTAGACCCGGACCGGGTCACGCGGCGCGCGTCCCGCGGCGGCCGCCAGCTGCTCGGCGGGCCGCCCGCCGGCGACGAAGCGACGTCCGTCGCGCCCCAGCGTGTCCCACCCGACGAGCGAGGTCGGCGACCCGGACCGCGTCGCGCGCTCCGGCGGCCCGCCGCTCACCCCGGGCTCGTCGTTGCGGGCGCGGAACGCGGCCTCGGTGACGGTGAGCGCGACGGAGGTCGCGACCCCGGCCACGACGAGCGTCGCGAGCGCGACCACCCCGACAGCGGCTGGACCGGGCAGGCGATGCCGGAGCAGGTGGGTGAGCCGGCGCAGGCCCCGCGCGGCGGCCACCAGCAGGGCCACCACGGCCACCGTCACCGGGACCCCGAGCAGGAAGGCGGCGTTCGACGGCGGTGGTGCCCCGATGAGGGCCGCGGCCCGCTGCTGCCCGCCCGCCGCGACCGCGAAGGCGGCCACCAGCACGCCGAGGACCGCCACCGGCAGCCACGCGCCGAACCGCCGGCGCGGCCGGACGCCGCCGAGCCGTGCCAGACCCGACACCGCCGTCCCGAGCCCGTACCCGAGCGCGGCGACGACCCCGGACACGACGCCCTGGGTGACGCCGTCGCGCGGCAGGAGCCCGGGGCCGAGGGCGAGGACCGCGACGACCGCGGCGACGAGGAGTCCGGCGGGGTCGACGTGCCACCACCGACGGTCCCGGCTCACCCCTCGACGCTAGTGCGTTGACCACGAACGTTTGCCGGGTCATGCGGCTCGGGGTCGGCCCCAGCGGTGTTGTCGTTCGCTGCGGATGCGGGCGCGTTCGCGGCGTTGAGCGGCCAGGACGTCGGGGTGGCGGGCG
>NZ_BSTS01000032.1 GCF_030269665.1 Actinomycetospora sp. NBRC 106375 | reverse complement strand
CACCTGACCCGCCAGGGACATCTCAGGCACCCCCGACACCGTCACACCACCGACCCCGACCGCGAGCAGCACCCGAAGCATCAACCCGCCCGAGCGTCCAAGCGATTAGGCAACGGGCTCGATGTGAGTGCCTCCGTCACCGAGACACCGATCGATGCGGCCACGACGCGTCAGCCGCCCCCGTAGACATCGGCGCGGGGCCCGATGTGGACGACGAGCACCTCGCGTCGCTGGTCGTCGACCCGATAGATGGCCGCCGCGACGGGCAGCGAGGTACCCCGCCCACCGGCCTCTCAGCGGCCCTCCGAGCCGATGAGGGTTCTCGGCAACCGGACCGAGGATGAGCTCGACGAGGTCCGACGCGACGGGAAACGGCAGATCATCGAGGTCGCGGCGCGCTCGTGCAGCGAACCTGACGCGATGGCGCTCAGGCGTCGTCACGGCGACGACGCAGGTCGCCGAGGATGTCGTCCTCGTCGTGGAGCCGTCCGGCTTCGACGTCGGCGATGCCTTCGTCCACCGCAGCGGTCTCCTCGGCGTCGCGGAGGAGTTCCAACGAGTCCTCGAGACCCGCGAGCTCGGCCGCGCTGATGACGACCGCCACGGGCTCGCCGTCGCGGGTCAGGGTGACGCGCTCGTGCGACCGTTCCACGGGGGACACGAGCCGCCCCGCCTCGGGGTCTTCTTCGAGGGGCAGCGCTGTCATGGCGTCCATCATGCTCCAGCTCGCGATGTGCGGTCGGCGTCGTCGAGGTGTGCAGCACGACGAGGGCCCCGCCCGCCGGAGCGGACGGGGGCCTCGTGACGTCACGCCGGTGTCAGGTCCCCACGCCGCCGACGCCGGTCGCGCGCACGACCGACAGCGGGGTGGCGATGTCCTCGAGGGACTTCTGTTCCGCCGCCACACCGAGCACGGCCGCGACGATGCCACCGATGATCATGATGACGGCGCCGAGGATGTAGGCCCAGAACAGGCCCGCGGTGCTCGGGTTGTCCTCACTGCCGATCATGACGGCGTAGATCAGCGGGGCCACGGAACCGAAGATCTGGGCGATCGCGAAGAACACCGCGATGGCCTTCGCCCGGACCTCCATCGGGAAGATCTCGCTGACGGTCAGGTACGCCGCGCTGGCGCCCGCCGAGGCGAAGAAGAAGATGATGCACCAGGCGATCGTCTGGGTCAGCGCGTTGAGCACCCCGGCCTGGAAGAGGAACGCCGTGATGATGAGCAGCGTGCCGGCCAGGAGGTAGGTGCCGGCGATCATCTGCCGGCGCCCGACCGTGTCGAACAGCCGCCCCAGCAGGAGTGGGCCGAGGAAGTTCCCGATCGCGAACGGGATGTAGTAGATCGACGTGTCCGCGTCCGGCCCGAGGTAGAAGTGCGTCAGCACGATCGCGTACGAGAAGAAGATCGCGTTGTAGAGGAACGACTGCGTGATCATCAGCGTCGCGCCGAGCGTCGAGCGCCCCGGGTACTCCCGGAACAGGATCCGCAGCAGTGTGAGGTAGCCCGCCTGCGGGGTCGGCCGGATCTCGATGGCCTTCCCCTCGTCCACCGGGTCGATGTGCTTCCCGGTGGTCGTCTCCACCTCGTGCTCGATGAACTTGATCGACTCCTCGGCCTCCGCGCCGCGGCCGTGCATGATCTGCCAGCGCGGGCTCTCGGGCACCGAGCGGCGCAGGAAGATGATGACGATCGCCAGCACCGGGCCGATGAGGAACGCGAGGCGCCAGTCGAGCGCGGGCGAGATCGCCCCGGACAGCAGCGGGATCTGGATGACGGCCGCGATCGCCGCGCCCGCCCAGTAGGTGCCGTTGACGATGATGTCGGTGCGGCCGCGGTAGGGCGCGGGGATCAGCTCGTCGATGGCGGAGTTGATCGCGGCGTACTCGCCGCCGATGCCGGCGCCGGCGATGAACCGGGTGAGGTAGAGGAACGTGATCGACGCGGCCCCGGAGCCCAGCGTGAGCGCGGTGAGGGCGCTGCCGCCGAAGTAGATCGCCAGGGTGATGAAGAAGAGCTTCCGGCGCCCGAGCCGGTCGGAGATCTGGCCGAAGACGAGCGCGCCGACCACCTGGCCGATGAGGTAGACGGTGGCGAGCAGGCCGACCGCGGTGGTCGAGATGCCCAGCCGGTCGGCCCCCGAGAGCTTCTCGCCGACGTTGCTCGCGATGGTGATCTCGAGCCCGTCGAGGATCCAGCAGGACCCGAGCGCGAGCACCATCCGCGTATGGAAGGGAGACCACGGGAGTCTGTCGATGCGGGCCGGGATGAGGCTCCGGACCGATTCCTGGGCGGGCGATGGGTACTGCGTCGTCATGGCACCTCCCGTGTCACCGAGTGTTCACAACTCGGGGGACTCTAGTCACAGGAGCACCGCTGTGGGCTGCGGAAATACCTCTTCGTAGCCGAACGGTCACAGCTTGAACTCACGAAGAGTGACGAAGAATTCCGGTACTTTCCCGACGCAACGACGGCGAAAAGGACGAAACGACCTACCGTTCCGGCCGCTTTGTCCGGATGTCGACTACAGCCAGCGGTTGCGGCGGAATGTCCGCCAGAGGACCGCGCAGATGAGCAGGATCGCCACGATCACGGCGGGGTAGCCGAACTGCCAGTGCAGCTCCGGCATGTAGTCGAAGTTCATGCCGTAGATCCCGGCGAGCATGGTCGGCACCGCGAGCAGGGCCGCATAGGCGGTGATCTTGCGCATGTCGTTGTTCTGCCGCAACGTGATCTTGGCGAGGACGGCGTCGACCAGCGTCGTCAGCAGCTCGTCGAACGAGCCGACGCGCTCGGCCACCGTCGTGAGGTGGTCGTCGACGTCGCGGAAGTAGCTGCGCACCTCCGCCGGTACGAGCGGGGAGTAGCCCTCGGTGAGCCGGCGCATGGGCGTGACCAGCGGGGTCACGGCGCGGCGCAGCTCGAGGACCTCACGCTTCATGAGATAGATCTGCTCGGCGCCGACCTCGCTGTAGGGGGCGAAGACCTCGGTCTCCATGGTGTCGATGTCGCCCTCGACGCTCTGGGAGACCTCGAGGTAGGCGTCGACGATGTGGTCGGCGACGGCGTGCAGGACGACGGCCGGGCCCTGGGCGAGGTGCTCGGGGTCGGCCTCGAGCAGGTGGCGCACGCGGCGCAGCCCCGAGTGCTGGCCGTGCCGCACCGTCACGACGAAGTCGCGACCCAGGAACACCATGAGCTCGCCGGACTCGACGATCTCGTTCGCGGTGGTCGGCGACGCGTGCGCGACGTAGCGCATGGTCTTGAACACCGAGAACAGCATGTCGCCGCTGCCCGCGGTGCCGGAGCCCGTCCCGCTGTAGCGCTCCATCTTCGGGCGCTGGTGGGCGTGCACGGCGTCCTCGACGGCCAGCGGGTGCAGCCCGAAGACCTCGGCGATGTCCTGGATCTGCTCGGCGTCGGGCTCGTGCAGCCCGATCCACACGAAGCCCTCCTCGCGCCGGCGGACCTCCGCGATCGCGTCGCGGTGGTTCCACCGGCCCTCGAGGCGCTGACCGTCGACGTAGACCGCGCAGTCGACGACGAACGCCGAGAGCGGGACGTGCGGGACCCGCGGGTCCTGCGTGCGGGGACGGCCGGGGCGGATCACGCGGGAACCGGCGTTGCGCAGCGTGGGCAGGCTGGGCATGGGGACCTCCGGGGACCGGACGGTGTGGCGGGGGCTACTGGCACCGCTGTGCCTCCGCGTCTCTCCCGAGCCACCGCGCGACTCCTCAGCGCGTGGGCGTCACCGGGGAGGAGACGCGGCCCGTACTGGGGGGCGTGTTGTCCGCCCTCCTGGTGGAGTCGTCCACGTCTCACCTCCCTCGCCTCGTGCGACACGGCGCCGACCGATGGGCCATCCTAGCTGCCCTGTTCGACGCCGTCGGAGCGAGGAGGCCCACGACGGCGTGACGACCGACGATGTTCAGGAGGCGGATCCGTGCAGTTCGGGCGGTACTTCGAGGAGTTCGAGGTCGGGGCGACCTACAAGCACTGGCCGGGCAAGACGGTCACCGAGTACGACGACCACCTCTTCTGCCTCATCACGATGAACCACCACCCCCTGCACCTGGACTCCCACTACGCCGAGGGCACGCAGCAGGGGCGCAACGTCGTCGTCGGCAACTACGTCTACTCGCTGCTGCTGGGGATGTCGGTGGCCGACGTCTCGGGCAAGGCGATCGCCAACCTCGAGGTCGAGTCGCTGCGCCACGTCAAGCCGGTCTTCCACGGCGACACGATCTACGGCGAGTCGACGGTGCTGGACAAGAAGGAGTCGTCGTCGAAGAACGACCGCGGCGTCGTGCAGGTCGAGACGATCGGCTACAACCAGGACGGCGTCGTCGTCTGCATCTACCGGCGCAAGGTCATGGTGCCCAAGCGTCCGGCGCCCGAGGGCACCGACGAGGGTTTCGAGGCCGAGCAGCCCCGCCGCCCCGTCCCGCAGCGCGACTGATCAGTCGGGCAGGCAGTCCCAGCCACGCAGGGCATCGGTCAGGCCCGTGACGAGGTCGCCGGCGTCGTCGAACGCGGCGTAGGCGGCCGCGTCCACCCACCGCGCGTCGGCGGCGTCGTCGCCGGCGCGCGGGACGGCGGCCGGGTCCAGCGGCCGGCAGCGGAAGTCGTGGATCGCGAAGACACGGCCGCCCGGAGCGGGCCGGCGCACGTGCCCGACCTCCTCACCCACGGCGACGGCGAGCCCGGTCTCCTCGGCGACCTCGCGGGCCGTGGCGTCGGCCGTGGTCTCGCCCGGCTCGACCTTCCCGCCCGGCAGCGACCAGCGGCCGGCCTCGGGGTCGTGCGCGCGGCGGACGAGCAGCAGACGGCCGTCCGCGTCGGTGACGATGCCCCCGACGCACAGCACGACCGCATCAGGTGACGGCGACGCGCCGGGCTCGCCCCGGGGATCACACGTCGTCACACTGGATCACACTAGTATCACCGTGAGCCGGATAGCCGTCCCGGCCCGGACGAGCCCATACTGCCGACGACCGGACGTCGACCCCGAACCACGCGAGGAAAACCGAGTGAACGCGAAGAAGGTCGGGATCATCGTGGGCGTCGCGTTCGCGCTGTTCTTCGTCATCTCGCAGCCTCAGAACTCTGCGGACCTCGTGCTCAGTATCCTGACGATCCTGGGCAACGCGGCGGCCGCCGTGGTCGAGTTCGTGCGCGCGCTGTTCACCTAGGCCGGGAGGTCCGACGTGCTGGCACCCCGCGAGGTCGACGAGTACGTCCTGCCCACCGAGCGGCGGGTGATCCGCTTCCGGCGTCACTGGGCGGTGATCGTCGGTGAGGTCCTGCAGGCCGTGGTCCTGTTCGTCCTGCTCGCCCTCGGTGCCGCGTTCCTCCCGCAGAACGTCGTGCTGGACAACCTGTTCTGGTACGGCGCGCTGCTCGTGCTGCTCAAGAGCAGCTACAAGGTCAGCGAGTGGTGGGTCGAGAAGGTCGTCGTCACCGACAAGCGCGTGATGCTCACCAAGGGGATCTTCACGCACAGCGTCGGCATGATGCCACTGACGAAGGTCACCGACCTCAGCTTCGTGCGCACGTTCAACGGCCGCCTGCTCGGCTACGGGACGATGGTCATCGAGTCGGCCGGCCAGATCCAGGCGCTCAACCAGATCCATTACCTGCCCGACCCCGAAGAGGTCTACGAGGCGATCTCCGAGCTGGTGTTCGGCGACAAGCGCCAGACCCGCTCGTACACGCTGCCGGGGTCCGGGTTCGGCGGGGCGCGCGGGCGACGTCGCTGACCCGTCGATACTGCGGGACGTGATCGACCTCCACACCCACTCCGCGGTCTCGGACGGCACGGACACCCCGACCGAGCTGGTCGCGACGGCGGCGGCCGCCGGTGTCACGGTGCTGGCGCTGACCGACCACGACACGACCGCCGGTTGGGACGAGGCCGCCGCGGCGCTGCGGGGACTCGGCTCCGCAGGCTCCGCGAGTGGCGCCCCGGGCCTGCGGCTGGTGCGCGGCGCGGAGTTCTCCACCGTGAGCCCGGACGGACACGGCGGCACGGTGACCGCGCACCTGCTGGGCTACCTGTTCGACCCCGCCGATCCCGACATCGTAGCCGAGCAGGAGCGGGTCCGGGGGTCGCGGCGTGAGCGGGTGCGCGCGATGGGGGAGCGCATGGCGGCCGGGGGTCTGCCGATCGACGGCGACGCCCTGCTGGCGCGGCTGCCCGCCGACTCCCCGGCCGGGCGGCCGCACATCGGGCAGGCGCTCGTCGACGCCGGCGTCGTGGGGTCGGTCCCGCAGGCCTTCGAGGAGCTGCTGCGCAAGGACGGCCCGTACTACGTCGAGAAGTACAACACCCCCATCGCGGCGGCGATCGCGATGATCGCGGCCGCGGGCGGGGTGGCCGTGTTCGCGCACCCGTTCGCCCGTCGCCGGGGGCCGTGCGTCGACGCCGCGGTGATCCGCGATCTCGCGGCGACGGGCCTGCACGGGGTCGAGGTCGACCACCCCGACCACGACGCCGACGACCGGGCGGCCCTGCGCGCGCTGGCCGCCGAGGAGGGCCTGCTGGTCACGGGATCGAGCGACTACCACGGCACGAACAAGACGACCCCGATCGCCGCGGAGACCACCGCGACGCCGGTCCTCGACGCGCTCGTCCGGCGCGCGACGGGCGCGGAGGTGCTCGCGGGCTGACACCGTCCTCGGGCCTAGGGTGGACGGCGATGAGCATGCAGCTGGGTCTGGAGGGCATGCCCGACCGCCTGGTGCGCGTGACACCGTCGCGCCTCGCCACCTGGCAGGACTGCCGGCGCCGGTACCGCCTGACCTACCTCGACCGTCCCGCGCCGCCGCGCGGCGGGCCGCGGGCGGCGAGCACGCTCGGCGCCGTCGTCCACACCGTGCTGCACGCCGTGTACGCCGAGCCGGCCCACCGGCGCGGCGGCGACCGGGCGGCTGCCCTGGTCGACCGCCAGTGGTCGTCGGAGGGCTTCCGCGACGACGCCCAGGCCGCGACGTACCGCGAGCGCGCCCGCACCTGGGTCGCCGACTACGTCGAGCGCCACGCCGTCGCCGGCGCCCCGGAGCCCCTGGGCGAGACCGTCGGGCGCGAGCGGTGGCTCTCCGCCCCGGTCGGCGGCATGGTCGCCGAGGGCCGCGCCGACCGCCTCGACGAGCGGGACGGGGTCGACGGGTCCGGCTCCGCTGCGCTCCGCGTCCCGGAGATCGTCGTCGTCGACTACAAGACCGGCCGCCGCGTGCCCGACGTCGAGGACGCCCGCCGCTCGCCGGCCCTGGCGCTCTACGCCCTCGCGGCGCGCCGGACGCTGCGCCGCCCGTGCCGGCGCGTCGAGCTGCACCACCTGCCCAGCGGCACGATCGCCGCCGCCGACCACGACGAGGACTCCCTGGCCGGGCACCGCGAGCGCGCCGGTGCCGCGGCCGCGGAGCTGGGGGCGGCGGCCGAGGCGTTCGCGGCGGACCCGGGCGTCGCCGAGACCCTCTTCCCGCCGGCACCCGGACCCCGGTGCGGGGCGTGCGACGTGCGCCGCCACTGCCCCGAGGGCCGCGCCGCCGCGCCCGCCGACCCGGCGTGGGCCGGGCTCGCGCCGTGAGCCAGGCGCGCCCGCACCCCGACGAGGAGCCCGACCCCGACGAAGGCTCCGGCTACGCCTGGGCCTACGGCCCGGAGACCGGCCCGACCCCGCCCCAGGGCTGGTCGTCGCCGGGCGAGGCGCCGACCCCGCCGCACGGGTCCGCGCCGGAGCCGCGCGGCGTCACGGAGACGGGGTCGTTCGTCGCGACGGGCACCTGGACCACCCCGTCCGGCGTGCCCCGCGCGGCGGACCGGCGGGAGCGCGCCCGGCGCTCCACGGGGCGGCCGACCCCGCCCGCCGGCGTCCCGGCGGCCCGCCCGGAGCGCCCCGACCGCCTCGTCCGGACCCGGCGGCGCCTCGTCGCCGTGGCCCGGGTGCTCGCCGGCGGGCTCGTGGTGCTCGCGGTCGTCGTGGTCGCGGCGCCGTACCTGCTCGGCGGGCCCGGACCGGGCGCCGACACCGTCGTCGCCCACCTCCTCGCCGCCGGCGGTGCCGTCGCGGCCACCGCCGTCGCCGCCCACCGGCGCACCGGCCCGGTCGTCGCGGTCCTGGCGGCCGCGGCCGTGCCCGTGATCCTCGTGGTGCTGTTCAGCCTCGTCTGGTGGGCCTGAGGATCGAGGTGCGAACGGGGACTTCGCGCGCGTAGAAGCAGCGAACAGCACGTTCGCTGCAACCTCTCGGCGCTCAGGACGCCGCGCGCTCCCGCGCCAGGGCCTCGCGCGCCAGCGGTCCGTGGCGCCAGTCCTCGGGCAGCCGCAGGACCGCGGCGCGCAGGGCGCGGATCGTCAGCGTCGCGCCGAGGTCCGTCGTCGGCAGGACGGGCACGCCGTGCATCCGGCGCGCCCAGCGCGGCTGGAGGGCGAAGCCGAGGGCGGCGACGGCGGTCCACGCCGGGCGGGCCGGGGTGGTGACCGTGGTGCGCAGCGACATCGGGGGGACGAGCAGGCGCAGGGCGGCGGCGCG
This sequence comes from Actinomycetospora sp. NBRC 106375, assembly GCF_030269665.1. Lineage (GTDB taxonomy): Bacteria > Actinomycetota > Actinomycetes > Mycobacteriales > Pseudonocardiaceae > Actinomycetospora. Next base: position 25,080 of record NZ_BSTS01000032.1, on the reverse strand, counting down.
GCTGGTGGGCGAGGCGCGCAGGTCGCGGCGGCGCACGTCGGCGACGTAGTCGGCGACCTCGGCCCGGCTGGCGGGGACGTCCGTGGCGCCCAGGAGGCGGGCGGCGACGACCTGCTCGCTGTAGTACTCGTCGGCCTCCGCGTCGCTGATCGGCGCGCCGGCGCGGCGCACCGCCTCGAGGAACGAGCTGACCTCGGTGACGTGCACCCAGCGCAGGAGATCCGCGTCGCCGGCGGCGTAGGGCCGGCCGGTGACGGGGTCGGTGCCGCGCACGTACTCGTGGGCGCGGCGCACCCGGGCCGCGGCGGCGTCGACGTCGTCGCGGCCCGCGTACGTCACCGTCATCACGTACTCGGCGGTGCGCTGCATCCGCGGCCAGAAGGCGGTGTCGAAGTCCGAGTGCTCCGAGACCCCGGCCATCGCGAGCGGGTGCAGGGCCTGCAGGAAGAGCGCCGAGAGCCCGCCCGGACCGGCGGCGGGGTCGGCGAGCACCCGCCAGGTCACGCTGCCGGGCCCGAAGTAGCCGTCGGCCGGGTCGTTCGGGCGCATCACCCGAGGATGTCGTCCCGCAGCCAGGTCCGCCACGTGGGCACGAGGACGTCGAGCAGCGCCGCCGGGTTCTCGACGTTCGGGGCGTGCGCGGCGCGCGGGACGGCGGCGAACTCGGCCTCGAGCCGGTCGGCCATCGTGCGCTGCATGCTCACCGGCCAGGCGTCGTCCTCGAGCCCGCAGACGACGAGGCACGGCACGCGCCGGGTGCGGACGGCGGCGACCAGCTCGGCGGTGCGGTCCTGCTCGGCGCGCAGCGCGTCGCCCATCCCGAGCAGCCCGGCGACCGTCGAGCGCCGCAGGCGTTCGCGCAGCAGCGCCACGACCTGCGGGTCGGTGGACGACCACTCGCCGCCCGCATCGCGCAGCGCGATCACCGCGTCGATCCCGCGGCGGCGCAGCACGGGCTCGAGCACGTCGAGCTGGGTGCGCCGCCGGCCCATCGGCAGCTCGCCGGGACCGGTGTCCATGAGGGTGAGTCCGCGCACCGACGCCCCCGCGAGCACCGCGGCCCGCGCGACGAGCCCGCCGTAGGAGTGCCCGAGCAGCAGCACGCGCCGTCCGGCGGCCTCCTCGTCGGCGACGATCCCCGCGATCACGGGCCCGAGCCGCGCCGGGTGGTAGTCGGTCTCGACCTCCGGCCCCGGTGACTCGTACTGCCCGGGCAGGTCGAGCGCCAGCACCCCGATGCCGCCCGCGGTGATCGCGTCGATGAGCGGGGCGAAGTCCTCCTTGGAGCCCGAGTACCCGGGCACGAGCACCGCGGTGGCCGGCGTGCCCCCGAGCGCGGTGTCGGCGTCCGGGTCCGCGCGCAGGGCCGCGAGGGGGCCGAGCTCCGACCGGATCGTGACGCCGTAGGCGGCGTGCGGGTGGCACTGGGCCTCGCCCCGCCCGGCCGGGACCGCCGCCGGGGTCGCGTCGGGCGCACGCGTCGCCGGCACGCCGTTCGATCCGGTGGCCGACGCGGCCGCTGGGTCGCCGGCGCGCTCGGGGGTGTCGGGGCGTCCCACCTCGGTCAGTCTGCCCCATCCCGCGACGCTCCGGGTCGCCGAACGGGCGTCAGCCCGGCGGGCGCAGCGCGACGACCGTCGACCCGCGCAGCTCCACCACGACGGTGCCGGTGGTGGCCACGGTGACGGGGGTGCCGGCCGGCAGCGCGCGGGCGACGGGGATCACGGGCCCGCGCGGGGCGCCGGTGGTCGCGTCCAGCACGGCGAGCCCCTCGGCCACGGGCACGAGGGCCGCCGTGGCCGGCGCGCTGCCCGGCCAGGCGGCGCCGGCGCCGAGCGCGCCCGGCACGGTCCAGCGGGGGGTGAGGTCGCCGCCGTCGAGGGCGACGGTCGCGGTGCCCGTCCACCACAGCAGCACCGGGCCGACCGGGCGCACGGCCGCCGCGAGGCCGGGCGGGTCGGTCGTCGGGCCCGCGGCGGCCCCGAGCGGGACCACGGCGGCGGGCAGGTCGACGGTGTCGGGCGACGTCCCGACGACGTGCAGCGTGCCGTCCGGGGCGGCCCACGCGGCGCGCTGGTCGGTGAGCGCGACCAGCCGGGCGCCGCGCACGCCGAGCAGCTGCGAGGAGCGCTCCTCGGGCTTCTCCGAGCTCTGGGGGTCGGCGTCGACGACCGTGAGGCGGTCGGAGTCCTCGCCGGGGCAGCGCTGGATCATGCCGACCGTGCCGCCGCCGACCGCGACGGAGCCGTTGGTGCAGCCCGCGCGCGGCTGGGCGTCGGGCGGCTGCACCGGCGTGGTGATCCGCCCGACCTCCGTGGTGAGCACGAGGTCGGAGCGCCAGGTCTCGACGTGGTCGGTGCCCGTCCCGGTGACGTGGTCGCGGTCGGCGAGCAGGCGTGTGCCGTCCCGCAGGTCGGCGTTGCGGGCGGGGCCGCGGGCGCCGGTGTCCGGCTCGAGGGCCGCCACGTCGGAGCACCAGGTGCCCAGCGCGCCCTGCGTGCGGAAGACCGCGAGGACGTCACCGAACCCCGAGCCGACCGTGCACGGCAGCTCGGGGCGGCGGTAGCTCCAGGCCTCGCGGCCGGTGAGCGGGTCGTGGCCGACGACGCCGTCGGGGCCCGCGGTGACCACCGCGGGCCCGATGGCCAGGGGCGCAGGCGTCGCCGGGCTCTCGGCGCGCCACGCCTCGGTCAGCGCCGTCGGCAGCGGCCCGTCCGGGAGCGCCGACAGCGGCGTCGTCGCCACCCGGTCCTCGGTGTGCTCGGCGTCGCCGGAGGCCAGCACCAGCAGCGTGCCGACGACCGCGGCGACCGCGATCAGCGAGATCGCCACGAGATCGCCGCGACGGCGCCGCTCGGCCGGCGGGATCCGGACCCGCCCCTCCGGCTCCGGGGAGGCGGAGGGGTCCGGGTCCGTCGACGTCGGTGAGCCCACCGGCGCCGGAGTTACTCGCCCGCCGAGGCGGCGGCCGGCTCGGTCGACGTGGTCGCCGTCTCCGTGGCCTCGGCCGACCCGGAGCGCGACCCACCGCGGCCGCCGCGACGGCGCCGACGACGACGGCCGTTCCCGTCGGAGGTCTCGGCGGTCTCGGAGGTGTCGGACGTGTCGGCGTCGTCCGAGGCCTCCTCGGTGCGCTCCGCGGCGGCGTCGGTGCTCCCGGAGTCGTCGGCGCCCTCGGCGCCGTCCTCGCTGCCGGCCACGACCTCGCCGTTGCGCCGGCGGGTGCGCGAGCGCGAGCGCCGGCCGCGGCGACCGGAACCGTCGCCGTCGGACGACTCGGTCTCGTCGTCCCCGCCGGAGGCACCGCCACCACTGCCGCCACTGCCGCGACCGCGCGCGCGGGACCGGCCGGACGACCGGCGTCCGCCAGTCTCGCGGGTCGGGCCGTCCTCGGCCTCCTCCTCGGCCGGGCGGCGCCGCCGCGCGACGCGCCCGCGGGCGTCGTCCGGGATGCCGAGGTCGGCGTAGAGGTGCGGCGAGCTGGAGTAGGTCTCCGGCGGCTCCGGGGCGCCGAGGCCCAGGTCGTCGGAGATCGTCTTCCACTTCGGGATGTCGTCCCAGTCGACGAGCGTCACCGCGATGCCCGTCTTCCCCGCCCGGCCGGTGCGCCCGATGCGGTGGATGTAGGTCTTGGCGTCGTCCGGGCACTGGTAGTTGATGACGTGCGTGACGCCGGTGACGTCGATGCCGCGGGCGGCGACGTCGGTGCAGACCAGCACGTCGATGCGCCCGTCGCGGAAGGCCCGCAGGGCGTGCTCGCGGGCGCCCTGGCCGAGGTCGCCGTGGACGGCGCCGACCGCGAACCCGCGCTCGGCCAGCTCCTCGGAGACCTTGCTCGCGGTGCGCTTGGTGCGCGTGAACACCATCGTGGCGCCGCGGTCGGTGGCCTGGAGGGTGCGCGCCAGCATCTCGACCTTGTCGAGCGCGTGGGCACGGTAGACGAACTGCGCGGTCTTCTCGCCGATCGCGCTCGCGTCGACCTGCTCGGCCCGGATGTGGGTCGGCTGGGTCAGGAAGGTGCGCGACAGCGTGATGATCGGGCCGGGCATCGTCGCCGAGAAGAGCATCGTCTGGCGCTTCTCCGGGAGCATGCCGAGGATGCGCTCGACGTCGGGCAGGAAGCCCAGGTCGAGCATCTCGTCGGCCTCGTCGAGCACCAGCCCGGCGACCTTCGCGAGCACCAGGTGGCCCTGCTGGGCGAGGTCGAGCAGCCGGCCGGGGGTGCCGACCACCAGGTCGACACCGCGCTGCAGCGCGGCGATCTGGTTCTCGTAGGGGCGGCCGCCGTAGATGGACACGACGCGGGTGCCCACGTCGACCGCGGCGCCCTCGATGTCCTTGGCGACCTGCACGCACAGCTCGCGGGTCGGGACGACGACCAGCGCCTTCGGCGTGCCGTCGCCCGGCGTGCCCAGGCGCTGCAGGAGCGGGACGCCGAAGCCGAGGGTCTTGCCGGTGCCCGTGCGGGCCTGGCCGATGACGTCCTCGCCGGCCAGCGCCAGCGGCAGCGTCAGTTCCTGGATGGCGAACGTGCGCTCGATGCCGGCGCGGCTCAGCGCCGAGACGATCTTCGGGTCGACGCCGAGCTCGGCGAAGGTGGGGGATTCCTCGTCGACGGGGGCGCCGGCGTGCAGCGGCTCGGCGACCGGCTCGTCGGTGTCCTCGGGCGAGGACGGGGAGTCGGTGGTCACGGTGGTCAGGGGTCTGCCTCTCTCGCGGCTCGTGCGCGCGAGGCGGGCCGGCTGGCTCGACCACGTCGGGGTCGGCGACGGTGCACGTCTCTGGGGTGCGTGGCCCGCGCCCCGTCGTCGGGGCCGGACCACCGTCACCGGACGCGGGAGAGCCGGTGGAGGCGCCCGCACGCTCGGTTGCGCTCCGCTGTGCACACCGCGCACGACGGCGACCTTGGTGGTCGGCGACGGTGCATGCACCGCGGAACGCCACCATGGTACCTGGCGACCCGTGACGGACGCGTCACCGCCGGTGGGAACGCGCCGCGGGAGCCCCGCGGCCCCCTAGGCTGGTCCGCCGTGACCGAGCGCGACAACGGACCCGCGACCACGGCCCCCGCCGCCCCGCCCGTCGACCTCCTCGGCGCGGTCGCGTACGGCGCCCTCACGGCGTTCACGCGCCTCGCCGCCGACGCCGCCCTCGCCCCGGACCTGACGGGGCGCGCCGAGATGGCGGCGCTCGCCGCGGTCGAGATGGCCCACGTCGAGCGGGTCCGCGCCCACCTCACCGGGCGGGGTGTGGACCTCGTCACGGCGATGACGCCGTTCGCGGCCGTCCTCGACGCCTTCGCCGCCCGGACCGCGTCGCGCGACTGGGGCGAGGCGCTCGTCGGCGCCTACGTCGCGCGCACCCTGGCCGTGGACCTCGTGGCGGCGACGGGGGCGGCTTCGGGAGCGGTCTCGGACGACCAGGACGCCGAGCTGCTGCGCGGCCCCGACGCCGGACGAGAGGCGGCGGGCGAGAGCGGGTTCGACGCGTTCGCCGAGCGCGCGGTGGCCGACGTCGCCGTCGACGACCAGACCCGCGGCCGGCTGGCCCTCTGGGGACGTCGCCTGCTGGGCGAGACGCTCGCCGCGGCCGACGAGGTGCTCGACGAGCACCCGGACGCCGCGGCGGCGCTGCTCGGCGGGACGGCGCGCGCCACCGTGTTCAAGGCCCTGAAGTCGCGGCACACGAAGCGCATCCACGCGCTGGGCCTGTAGGCCCCGGGAGGCCCCGGCCGATCGCCGCGGTGGACTAGCCTCGCGCGGGCACTGCAGCGACGGGTGCAGCGACGGACGTGCTGAGCGGAGGAACGCGTGGAGGTCAAGATCGGCGTGGCGGAGAGCCCCCGCGAGCTCGTGGTCGCGAGCGACCAGTCGCCCGAGGAGGTGCAGGGCCTCGTCGACGAGGCGCTGGCCTCGAACGGCGGCACGCTCGCGCTCTCCGACGACAAGGGCCGCCGGTACATCATCCCCGCGGCCCGCATCGCCTACGTGGAGATCGGCCCCGGCGAGGGCCGCCGCGTGGGCTTCGGCGTCGGCGCCTGAGCGCCACGCCCGGGGAGATCACGCGGGGAACGACGCCGGGGCGGGTGCGACCCGCCCCGGCTCTCACCCCTCCTGGCTGTCATCCCTCCTGTCGGGGGAACCCGCCGATGCCGCGCCAGGCGAGCTGGGACATCAGCGTGATCGCGTCCTCGCGCGGGGGCTGCAGCCCGGCGTCGAGCCAGTAGCGCGCCGCGGTGGTCGACAGGCCGACCAGCCCGACGGCGAGCAGCCGGGCCCGTTCCGGCTCGAGTCCCGCGTCCGTGGTGACGGCCTCGGTGACCGCGTCGATGCAGTCGGACGTCGCCTTGTCGACCAGCCCCGCGATCTCGGGGGTCGCGCGGGTGTCGGTCTCGAACACGAGGCGCATGGCGCCGTCGCGGGACGACACGACGTCGAAGTAGGCCTGGATCGTCGCCTGGACGCGGGCCTTGTTGTCCGTGGTCGAGCGGATCGCCGCGCGCACGGTGCGCACCATGTCGTCGGCCGCGCCCTGCACCAGCGCCCGGTAGAGGTCGAGCTTGCCGGGGAAGTGCTGGTAGAGCACCGGCTTGCTGACCCCGGCCCGCTCGGCGATCTCGTCCATCGCCGCCGCGTGGTACCCGCGGCCGCCGAACACCTCGCGCGCCGCCTCGAGCAGCTGCGCCCGGCGCGCGGACCGCGTCATCCGCGGCCGTCCCGCAGCGACACCCGGGCTCTCCGGAGGGCTCGCCTGCCCGTTCATTCCCCCGCCCCCAGACACCCTTCGCGCGGCGGCACGGTTCTCGACCGCCTCGGACGGATGACCCTACCCATCGGGTGACGCCCGCGCCGGTCCCGCCACGCGTGTTGTTACCCGTCGGTCCGCGTTCATCCGGATGTCACCGTGACGCCGTCACCTCGCTACCGCATCATGGTGCCCGTGATCATCCGCCGCCCCGTGCCGTCCACCGGACCGTCACCCGTCGGCCATCCTGCCGATCACGCCGTCGACCCCGCCGGCGGTCGCGCCACCGACGTCCCCCTGGCCCCGGTCTCGGCGCTGGGCCCGATGGGCGACGCCGCGGCCCCGACGCCGTACTGGCCGGGGCGGGAGGTGACGGTCGGGGAGTCGACGCTGCACGTGCGCGAGACGCCGGGCCCGGCGGGGGAGACCGCCGTGTACGTCCACGGCCTCGGCGGCTCGTCGAACAACTGGACCGAGCTGGCCGGCGCGCTCTCGGCCCGCTGCCGCGGGCTCGCGGTGGATCTGCCCGGCTTCGGGCGCACCCCGCCGCCGGCGACCGGCGACTACCGGCCGACGGCGCACGCGGCCACGCTCACCGCCTACCTCGAGGACCTGCGCCGGCAGGGCAGCGGTCCGGTGCACCTGCTCGGCAACTCGCTGGGCGGCGCGGTGTCGCTGCTGGCGGCCTCGGCCCGGCCCGACCTCGTCCGGACGCTGACCCTCGTCAGCCCCGCGATGCCCGACCTGCGCCCGCTGCCCTCGCGCCTCGGCGGGAAGCGGGCGGCGCTGGCCCTGCTGCCGGTGGTCGGCGGGCGCGCCCGGGCCGAGCAGGACGCCCGCACGCCGCGCGAGCGCCTCGCGTTCACGATGGCGCTCTGCCACGCCGACCCCGGGCGCGTCGGCCCGCGCGCCTTCGCGATGGCGGCCGAGGAGGCCGAGGAGCGCGCGACGCTGGGGTGGGCGCCCGAGGCCCTGCACCGCTCGTTCGTCGGGCTGCTCGGCACCTGGTTCGCCCCGTCGCAGCGCTCGCTGTGGGCCGCGGCGGCGCAGGTCACCGTGCCGAGCCTCGTGGTGTGGGGCGAGGTCGACCGTCTCGTCGGCGTGTACCGCGCGGCGCGCACCGCGGCCGCGCTCCCGGCGGGCCGGCTCCTGCGCCTGCCCGACGTCGGGCACGTCGCCCAGATCGAACGCCCGCAGACCGTCGCCCGGGCCGTGCTCGGGCTGCTCGACGCCGCGGCCGACGGGTCCTGGCCGGGCGCGCCCGCCCCGGCCCGCACCCGGGGACGGAGCACCTCCGCGGCCCGACTCCGTGATCGCCTCGCCCCGGGCGTCGCGGCGGCGCGCGGGGGCGCGTATGGCACAGTTCCCGTGTGACCCGGCCGGTCCGGCGTGCTGCCGACGAGGACTCCGACCTCGCTGACCGCGCCGACCTCGCGCCCGAGCAGGCGCCGTCCCGTCGCCGTCCCGAGCCGCCGCGGGGACGCCCGTCCCGTCCCGGGCAGGGCCCGGCCGGACGATCGGGCGGACGGTCCGGCGGACGGTCCGGGCCGCCTCCCGGACGCGCCTGGCCGCCCCCGCCCCGCCGTTCGGCGGGCGCCTCGGTGCTGCGGTCCTGGCGGCTGTGGGTGATCCCGGGGCTCGTGGTGCTCACCGTGCTCGCCGTGGTCGAGGCGCTGTCCCCCGGCGGGGACGCCGGCTCGGCGTCGCCGCTGCTCGCGCCGCCCCAGAGCTCCTCGCCGGTGGTCACCGAGGCCCCGCCCGGCGTCGGGCAGAACGTCGACATCCCCACCGCCGAGCTGCCCGCGGGTGGCGAGTTCCCCGTCACCGGGGCGGGCACCTGGCACGTCGTGCCCGGCACGACCCCGCAGGCGGGCACCGGGCGCGTCTACACCTACTCCGTCGAGGTCGAGGACGGCGCCGTCATCCCCGAGGGCGAGCAGGCGTTCGCCACGGCGGTCGACGCGACGCTCACCGATCCGCGCAGCTGGGTCGGGTCCGGCCAGATCGCGGTCCGCCGCATCGACGCCGGCGTGCCCGACTTCCGCGTCAGCCTGACCTCGCAGATGACCGACCGGCAGCAGTGCGGCTACGACATCCGCTACGAGGCGTCGTGCTGGAAGTCCGACATCGGCCGGGTGCTCATCAACGGCTCCCGCTGGGTGCGCGGCGCCGCGGCGTTCGACGGGCAGCTCGGGCTCTACCGGCAGTACGCCATCAACCACGAGGTCGGCCACGTGTTCGACAACCGGCACGTGCCGTGTCCCCAGAACGGGGCCCTGGCGCCGGTGATGATGCAGCAGAGCTTCGGGACGGCGAACGACTACCTCGCGCAGCTCACCGAGGAGAACCCGCAGGGCACGCAGATCCCGCGCGACGGGAAGACCTGCCAGCCCAACGCGTGGCCGTACCCACAGGGCGCCGTGCCGCCCGCGGGCTGACGAGCCGCGTCACGTCGGGGAACATGGCGGGCCGCGCGGTGGTTGTGCGCCGTGAGGACCAGTGAGAACAACACTCGGGAGTTGAGCGCCGTCATGGCATCCCTGCCGCCCCTGGTGGAGCCGGCCGCGGAGCTGACCAAGGACGAGGTCGCCCGCTACAGCCGCCACCTGATCATCCCTGACGTGGGCGTCGACGGTCAGAAGCGTCTGAAGAACGCCAAGGTGCTCGTCGTCGGGGCCGGCGGCCTCGGCAGCCCGGCGCTGCTGTACCTGGCCGCGGCCGGCGTGGGCACGCTCGGCGTCGTCGACTTCGACGTCGTCGACGAGTCGAACCTGCAGCGCCAGGTCATCCACGGGCAGTCGGACATCGGGAAGTCGAAGGCGCAGTCGGCCAAGGAGTCGGTCGCCGAGATCAACCCGCTCGTGACGGTGAACCTGCACGAGACGCCGCTGGACTCGTCGAACGCGCTGGACATCTTCCGCGACTACGACCTCATCCTCGACGGCACCGACAACTTCGCCACGCGCTACCTCGTCAACGACGCGGCCGTGCTGCTCGGCAAGCCGTACGTGTGGGGCTCGATCTTCCGGTTCGAGGGCCAGGTCTCGGTGTTCTGGGAGGACGCCCCGAACGGCCAGGGCCTGAACTACCGGCACCTCTACCCCGAGCCCCCGCCGCCGGGCATGGTCCCGTCGTGCGCCGAGGGTGGCGTGCTGGGCGTGCTCTGCGCGTCGATCGGCTCGATCATGGTCACCGAGGCCATCAAGCTCATCACCGGTATCGGCGACACCCTGCTCGGCCGTCTCAAGATCTACGACGCGCTGGACATGGACTACCGCGAGGTGAAGATCCGGCGCGACCCGAACGCCACGCCGGTCACCGAGCTGATCGACTACGAGGCGTTCTGCGGCACCGTCTCCGACGACGCCCAGTCCGCGGCCGCCGGCCACACCATCACGCCGGTGGAGCTCAAGGAGAAGATCGACGCGGGCGACAAGTTCGAGCTGATCGACGTCCGGGAGCCCCACGAGTGGGAGATCGTGAAGATCCCGGGCGCCAAGCTGATCCCCAAGGACAAGATCCTGTCGGGCGAGGCGTTCGCGGAGATCCCGCAGGACCGCCAGACGATCCTCTACTGCAAGTCGGGCGTGCGCTCCGCCGAGGCGCTCTCCGCGCTGCAGAAGGCCGGCTTCTCCAACGCCGTGCACGTGGGCGGCGGTGTCACGGGGTGGGCGCAGCAGGTCGACACCTCGCTGCCGACCTACTGAGCCACGGGGTCCAGGGCGCTGCGTCCTGTGCGCGCGCCCGGAACGAACGAACGGCGCTCTCGCTGCTACCGAAGCAGCGAGAGCGCCGTTCGTTTCTCGGGGGCGTCGGCGCTCGGCGTAGCCGCCGCGAGCGGGCGGTCTAGTGCGCGCCGGCGGCGGCCGGGGTGCGGTCGGTCGAGGTCGCGCTCTCGTCGCTGTCCCCGGCCTCGTCCGCGCCGTGGGTCTCCTGCTCGATCGCGTCGCGCACGAGCGACGGATCGTCGAGCGCGGCCTGGAAGCGCTCGTCGTCGCGCTCGCCGCACCAGCCCGCGACGACCATCGTGGCGACGGAGTTGCCGATGACGTTGGTCAGCGCGCGGCCCTCGCTCATGATCCGGTCGATGCCGGCGATGATCGCGATGCCGATGGCGATCGACTCGGTCGTGTAGAACTCGCCGCCGAACGCCTGCAGGGACGCCGCGAGGGTGACGAGGCCGGCGCCGGAGACGCCCGCCGCGCCCTTGGACGTCAGCAGCATCAGCGCCACGAGCCCGAGCTGCACGCCCCAGGGCAGGTCCTGCCCACCGGCCTGGGCGATGAACAGCGCCGCCATCGTCAGGTAGATGCAGGTGCCGTCGAGGTTGAACGAGTACCCGGTCGGCAGCACCATGCTGACCGTCGAGCGGGACGCGCCGGCCGACTCGAGCTTGGCGAGCAGGCGCGGCAGCACCGTCTCCGAGGACGACGTGCCGACGATGATGAGGATCTCGTCCTTGATCATCCGGATCAGCTTGAAGATGTTGAACCCGGAGAACGCCGCGACGCCGCCCAGCACGACCACGACGAAGATCGCGCACGTTCCCCAGAAGGTCAGCATCAGCGCGAGCAGGTTGCCCAGGCTCTCGCCGCCGAGCGCGCCGACGGTGTAGGCGATGCCGCCGAAGGCCGCGATCGGGGCCAGGAACATGATCAGGCGGATCATGCCGAAGATGACCTTGGCGATGAGGTCGATGCCGCCGACCACGCGCTTGCGCAGCGACGGGGCGAGCATCGAGGTCGCGATGGCGACGAGGATCGCGAGCACGAGGACCCGCAGGATCTCGTTCTCGACGAACGGGCCGACGAAGCTTTCGGGCAGCAGGGTGTTCTCGATGAAGTCGAGCGCGCCGCCGCCCTCGCTGCCGCTGGCCACGTCGGCCTGGGCCTCGGCCAGGGTCGCCGGGTCGGGCGGGATCGCCGGGAAGCCCGCGCCGGGCTGCACGAGGTTGACCACGATCAGCCCGAGGCCGAGCGCGACCAGCGTCATGATCAGGAAGTACACGAGCGCCCGGACCGCGATGCCGCCGGCGGTCGCGAGGCGGCCGATCGAGGCGATCCCCACGATCACGGTGCAGAAGATGACCGGCGCCGTGATCATCTTGATCAGCTGGATGAAGATGTCGGGCAGGAACTTGAGGTCAGAGGCGAAGTCCGGGGCCGCCAGGCCGACGACCACGCCGGCCGCGATCCCGATGACCACCCAGAACCAGAGCTGGGTCCAGACCCCGCGGCGCCCCGACCCGGCCGCCCCGCCGGACCCGCCCGGCTCGGGCGCCGGGCGCGCGTCGGCTTCCTGCGTCGACATCGATGTCTCCTTCCGGTCCACCATCCCCACCCCGGGTGGAGGTGGCGTGGGTCTCACCCGCCGGGTGAGGCTAGGGCGCACATCACCCTGCGTGGGACACCCGTGGCACGGAGTTGGGGATGAGTTGAGGAAAGGGGACCCGTGAAGGTCGTGCTGGTCGAGGACAGCGGGCCGGTGCGCGACGCGCTCTCCGCCGCGCTGCGGGGCGCGGGCTACCGCGTGACGCCGGTCGGCACCGGCGCGGCCGCGCTCGAGGCCGTGACCGGGCCCGACGCCGCGGCCGACCCGCCCGACATCGTCCTGCTCGACCTCGGGCTGCCCGACCTCGACGGCGTCGAGGTGTGCCGCCGGCTGCGCACCCGGTCGACGGTGCCGATCATCGCCGTCACCGCGCGGGGCCATCAGCAGGCGCGGGTGCTCGGCCTGCGCAGCGGCGCCGACGACTACGTCGTCAAGCCCTTCGCGATCGACGAGCTCACCGCCCGGATGGAGGCCGTGCTGCGGCGCAGCGCCGGCCACGTCGTCGCGCCCGTCGTGCACGCGGGCCCGCTGCGGATCGACCTCTCGCGCCGGGTCGTCGAGGTGTCCGGGCGCGAGGTCGGCCTGCGGCGCAAGGAGTTCGACCTCCTCGCCGCGCTCGCGCGCCGCGACGGCGCCGTCGTCTCCCGGGCCGATCTCCTCGACGACGTGTGGGGTCTCGCCCCCGACGACCCGGGACTCGACGCCGGGCTGCATTCGCTCGAGGTCCACGTGGCCGCGCTGCGCAGCAAGCTCGACACCCCCGGGGCGGTCGTCACCGTGCGCGGCGTCGGCTACCGGCTGGCCGCCGGCGACTGAGGATCCGGCGCCACCGGACGGGTCGGGAGCCGCACGGTGAACACGGTGCCCCGGCCGTCGGGGCCGGGCGCGACGTCGATGCTGCCCTCCCGGCGGTCGACCACGCGCCGCACGAGCGCCAGGCCCAGACCCCGCTCACCCCGGCCGCGGTCCTTCGTCGACCACCCCGGCGCGAACGCCGCCTCCGGGTCGGCGAGCCCGGGGCCGTCGTCGGCGACGCGGACGACGACGGCGCCGTCTGCTGCGTGCACGTCCAGCTCGACGACGCCGCCGCGGCCGTCGTGCGCGCTCGCCAGCGCGGCGTCGAGGGCGTTGTCGACGAGGTTCCCGACCACCGTGACGCGGTCGGTCGACGCCTGCTCATCGCCCGCGACGTCGACGTCCAGGCTGGTCGTGTCGCCGATGCGCAGCTCGAGGCCCCGGTCGCGGGCGTCGGTCGCCTTGTCGAGCACGAGGGCCGCGAGCGCGGGGTCGGCGATCCGGTCGCGGAGGTCGCCGTCGCCGGCCCCGCCGTCACTGCCGTCGAGCAGGTCGTGGTTCCAGCGCTGGGCGAGGTCGCGGGCGTCGTCGTGGGCCCCGAGCTCGATGAGCGTGGAGACGGCCTGCAGGTGGTTCGCGTGCTCGTGCGCGGCGAAGCGCAGCGCGCGCGTCACCGAGCGCGCGTCGTCGAGCTCGCGGGTCATGGCCTCCAGCTCGGTGCGATCCCGCAGGGTCACCACGAGGTCGGTGATCGCGGGCTGCGCGAGCTCCGTGCGGTTGACCAGCAGCAGGCGCTCGCCCACGAGCATCGTCTCGTCGGTGACGGGGGAGCCGTCGGCGAGGCGTTCGCGCAGGACCGGGTCGACGCCCAGCGCGTCGAGGGTCGGCCCGGCGGCGCGGGAGGGGCCGACGGTGTCGGGCAGGCCGAGCAGCCGGGCGGCCTCGGCGTTGAGGACGACGACGCGCCCGGTGTCGGCGTCGAGCACGAGCAGGCCCTCGCGCATCGCGGCCATCACGGCCTCGTGGTGGCGGTGCAGCGCGGTGATCTCGCGGGGCTCCAGGCCGAGGGTGTCGCGCTTGACCCTCCGCGCCGCGACCCAGGCGACGCCGACGCCGAGGGCGATCGCGAGGGCCGCGGCGAGCGCGAGGATCCCGAGCTCGCGGGCGATCCGGTCGGCCACCTGCACGCGCAGCTGGCCCGCCGCCACAATCCCGACGACGTCGCCGGCGGCACCCCGCACCGGCACGATCGCCCGCACCGACAGCCCGAGGGTCCCCGGGAACGTCTCCACGAGCGTCGCGCCGGCGGCCGCCGGCAGGAACGTGCCCTGGTAGGTCTCGCCGATCCGCGCCGGCTCGGGGTGGCTCAGGCGGGTGCCGGCCGGGTCCATGACGGTCACGAAGGAGATCCCGGTGCCCTGGCGGGCGGCCTCCGCCGCGGCCTGGACCCGCGGCACGTCCCGGGCGACGACGGCGTCGGCGAGCCCCGGGGCCGACGCGAGCGACACCGCGACGGCGAGCACCTTGTCCGCGGCGTCGCGCTCGATGGTCTCGCGCGTGTTCCAGGCGCTGACGCCGCCCGCGATGACCGCGGTGAGCACGACGGTGACGATCTCCAGCGCCAGCAGACGGCGCACGAGCGTCGACCGGCGCCGGGTGCCGGCCGGCTCCGGGTCGAGCTCCGCCCCGCCCTGTGTCCGGCCGCTGCTCACGGGAGGACCGTCGCCTCCCCGCCGTCACGGCGCAAGCAGGGGTCGCCTCCCCCGCCCTCCCCGCCGCCACGACGCGAGCAGGGGTCGCGGGGGAGCGAGGGACGCCCTCGCTGCGCCCGACGCAGCGAGGGCGCCCTTCGGTCCGCGGCGGCGGGCGCGCCCTTCGGTCCGCGGCGGCGGGCGCCCCTCGGTCCGCGGCGGCGGTCGCGGAGAGCGACGACACCGTGGTGCGCCCCGCACGGTGCGTGCTGATCACGCTGCGCCACCGCCCGCGGCGGGCCACGCCGCGCCCACGGGCTCTCCCGTTCGCCCCGTGGACACGCGGTGCCGGGCGACCCGACCCGGGTGACGGACAGCCGTCGGGCGCCCGACCGCGGCGGCGATGTGGCGATCGCCTCCCAGCTCGGGTCCGGTCCGGTCTCCGCGCCACGTCGACGGCGACGCAGCGTCGGCAAGAAAGGGACGCCTGTGGACGAAGATGGACGGAACAGACATCTCCCGCTCACCGAACGCGATCCCCGGGGTGCGAAACGTTCCCACGCCACGTGACGACGAGGAGGGGGTGGATATCGTCTCGTGCACGACGAGGTGACGATGAGGACACGGTCGAGCGACCGTGAGCGGGGAAGAGGTGACTCGGAGTGACAACAGTGCGCGCCCGGTCGACCAAGCCTCCCCGTCGCTGGGGCATCTGGACGATGACCGTCGTCCTCGCGGTCATGGTCCTCACCGTCCTCACCGTCTCCGGCCTCGTGAACGCCGCGATCGGCAACGACGCGCACGCCCGGCCGCCCGAGGGGCACGACCACGTCCCCGCCGACATCAGCACCGGCGGCCCGATCATCGACGCCCGCACTGAACCCGTGCGCTCGGCCCGGCTGCCCGAGCGCACCGTCGCCCTCACGTTCGACGACGGCCCCGACCCGACCTGGACCCCTGAGGTCCTCGCCGTCCTCGCCCGCCACCGTGTGCCCGGCACCTTCTTCACCGTCGGGTCGATGGTCGCGCGGCACCCCGAGCTGGCCCAGCGGATCATCACCTCGGGCTCCGAGATCGGGGTCCACACGTTCACCCACCCCGACCTCGCCGGCGTCTCGACCTGGCGCCGCGACCGCGAGATCGGCGACACCGAGCTCGCCATCGCCGGCGCGACCGGGATCTCGACCCACCTCATCCGCCCGCCGTTCTCGTCGACCTCCGACGCGCTCGACGACCCCGGCTACGGCACCGTCGTGGCCGCCGGGCAGGCCGGGTACGTCACCGTCCTCACCGACGTCGACAGCGAGGACTGGCAGCGCCCCGGCGTCGACGCGATCGTCCGCAACGCGACCCCGCAGAACGGCGCCGGCGCGACGGTCCTCCTGCACGACGCGGGCGGTGACCGGTCCCAGACCGTCGCGGCGCTCGACCGCCTGATCCCCGAGCTCCAGGCCCAGGGCTACCGCTTCACGACCGTGAGCGACGCGGCCGGCCTCGGCCCGCACGGGCTGCCCGCGCCCGCCCGCGACCGCCACGTCGGGCAGGCGCTGCTCGCCACCGTCGGCGTGGCCCAGGGCGTCGTCACGCTGATGCAGCTCGCGCTGATCGGCGTCGGCGGGCTGGTGATCATGCGGCTGCTGGTCATGGTCGTCGTGGCCCGCCGCCATGCGAAGCGCCGCCGGGATCCCGCGTTCTCGTGGGGCGAGCCGGTCACCGATCCCGTCTCGGTGGTGGTCCCCGCCTACAACGAGGCGGAGAACATCGAGGCGACCGTCCGCTCGATCCTGGCCAACGAGCACCCGCTCGAGGTCGTGGTGGTCGACGACGGCTCGACCGACGGCACCGCCGACCTGCTCGAGGACCTCGCGCTGCCCCGGGTGCGGGTGGTGCGCCAGGAGAACGCGGGCAAGTCGGCGGCCCTCAACCGTGGCGTCGCCGCCGCGAAGCACGACCTCATCGTCATGATCGACGGGGACACGATCTTCCAGCCGGACACGGTGGCCGAGCTCGTGGCCCCGTTCGCCGACCCGGAGATCGGCGCCGTCGCCGGCAACGTCAAGATCGCGAACCGCACGCGGCTCATCCCGCGGATGCAGCACCTCGAGTACGTGGTGGGCTTCAACGTCGACCGGCGGGTGCAGGACACCTGGGGCTCGATCTCGACCATTCCGGGCGCGGCGGGCGCGTTCCGCCGCGAGGCCGTGCAGGAGGTCGGCGGGCTCTCCTCGGACACCCTCGCCGAGGACACCGACCTGACCATCGCTCTCGGGCGCGCCGGCTGGCGGGTCGTCTACAACGAGAAGGCGCTGGCCTGGACCGAGGCACCGGTCACCGCGGGGCAGCTCTGGCGGCAGCGGTTCCGCTGGAGCTACGGCACGATGCAGGCGCTCTGGAAGCACCGCCGGGCGCTGCGCGAGCGAGGCGCGTCCGGGCGCATGGGTCGTCTCGGGCTCGCCCACATCGGCGTCTTCCACGTCGCCCTGCCGCTGGCCGCGCCCCTGGTCGACCTGCTCTTCGTCTACGGGCTGATCTTCGGCGACCCGGCCGTCGCGCTGCTGCTGTGGGGCTCGATGCTCGTGCTCCAGCTGATCGCCGGCGTGATCGCGTTCCGGATGGACGGCGAGCCGCTCGGGCCGCTCTGGGCGCTGCCCGTGCAGCAGCTGATGTACCGCCAGCTCATGTACGTCGTGCTCGTGCAGGCCGTGATCAGCGCCCTCACCGGCGCCGGGGTGCGCTGGCAGAAGCTGCAGCGCACCGGCGCGGTGGCCGAGCACCTGGCCGCGCCGGCGGGACAGGACGGCCGCTCGCGCCCGGCCGCCGACCGGCTGCCCGCACCGGCGGTGCCCCGGGGGCCCGCGCCGGACGCCGCCCCCGCAGCGCCGGTCGCGACCAAGGCCCCGAAGACCGGCGGGGGCCGCGAACGGTGGCTCGACCTGCTGCGCGCCGTCGCGCTGATCCGGGTCGTGACCTACCACGCGTTCGGCTGGGGCTGGATGAGCATGGTGTTCCCGTCGATGGGGGTCATGTTCGCCCTCGGCGGGTCGCTGATGGTGCAGTCGCTGCGCCGCGGCGAGGCCCTCGACGTCATCGGGCACCGGCTGCGACGCCTGCTGCCGCCGCTGTGGTTCTTCGGGCTGCTCGCCGTCCCGATCATGCTCTGGCACGGGTGGTCGGGGCAGGACGCC
Organism: Actinomycetospora sp. NBRC 106375; assembly: GCF_030269665.1. GTDB lineage: Bacteria > Actinomycetota > Actinomycetes > Mycobacteriales > Pseudonocardiaceae > Actinomycetospora. Next base: position 7,334 of record NZ_BSTS01000032.1, on the reverse strand, counting down.
GACGGCAGCGTGACGTCGCCGCTCGTCTGGTCCGACCTCCTGTACTGGGTCTTCCCGCTCGTCGACCCCCCGGGCAGCGACTGGGGTGCCGACGCCGTCGTCGGCCTCTGGTACATCCGCGCCTACCTGTGGTTCGTGCTGCTCACGCCGGTGATGCTCTGGGCGTTCCGCCGCCGGCCCCTGGTGGCGCTCGCGGTGCCGATCGTGCTCGTCGGCGTCGACGCGGTGCTCGGCTCGCCGCTGGGCGAGTGGGGCGCGATCGGGCCGGTGCTCGTCGACGGCGGGACGTTCGCCGCCTGCTGGATGCTCGGCTTCGCCCACCGCGAGGGCACGCTGCGCCGCCTGCCCCTCCTGCTCGCCACCGGCGTCGCCACCCTCTTCGTCGTCGGGGGTCTCGCGTGGGCGTTCGGCCACCCGGCCGGTGACGACGGCATCGACCTGAACGACATCCCGTTCGCGCAGGCCCTCGTCTCGCTCGGTGCGGTGCTGCTCGTGCTGCGGCTGAACCCGCAGGTGGCGTGGCTCGAGCGCGTGCCGCTGCTCGGGCGCCTGGTCACCGTGGTCAACGCCCGGGCGATCACGATCTACCTCTGGCACAACGTCGCGATCGCGTTCTCCCCGTCGATCGGCGACCTGCTCGGGTGGAACTCCGAGGCCCAGCACTTCGGGATCGCCTGCGCGCTGATCGTCGTGTGCGTGCTCGCGTTCGGCTGGGTCGAGGACCTCGCCGCGGGCCGCGCGCTCTCGCTGCTGCCCGACGGTCGCGGCAAGGCCCGCACCAAGCGGCCCGTCGCCCCCGGCCCGACGCCGCCGGTGATCCCGACCGACGTCGAGAACGGCGAGACGTCGGCGCTCTCGCAGGGTTCCCTGCGCGCCCGGATCAGCCGGGTGGTCGGCGTGGCGCCGTCGCCGCCGGTGGACCGCGTCGTGGCCCGGCCGCGCCCGACGCCGACCGGCCGCGCACCGATGCCCTCCCCGCCGACCGGCGTCCCGAGGGGGACCCGGACCGCGCCGCCGACCGCACCGGAGAGGGACCGCTCGGGTCCGGGCACCGGTCGCTACACCCCGGTCCCCGCCCACGCTCCCCGCCCGACGGGTGCTGTGCAAACGGGTGCTGTGCCGGCGGGTGCTGTGCCGACGGGTGCTGTGCCGACGGGTGCTGTGCGGGGTGCTGCGGCGTCGGGCGGAGCGGGACCGAGCGGGGCGTTCCCGGCCGTCGGGGCTGCTGCGGGTGCGACCGGAGCGACGCGGACGACCGGGCTGGGTCGGTCCGGCGGTGGTCCCGCGCCGGTCCCGGCGCCGCCACCACCCCTGCCCTCGCCCACACCGCCGGGACCGCCCCGCCCGGGCCGTCCCGGTCGCCCGGGCACGCCGCCCGCCGGCACCGCCCGGCCCGGACGCGCGGCGGACCGGCACCACCCGGCTCCGCCGCCGGAGGGGCCGACGTCGCTCGTGCCCGCCAGTCCGTCGGGCCACGACCCGGTGCTGTCGTTCGCCGAGGGCCCGGGCCGCGCGCCGACGTCGCACCCACCGACGGCCGAGCCCCCGGCGCCGCGCCGGGGCCGCCACTCGCTGGCGGGCGAGGACCCCGGCCGGCCGTCGACGAAGGACGGGGGCCGGCACGGCGGCGGGCGGTCGGACCGGCGCTGACATCGGACCGGCGCTGACGTCGGACCGGCGCCGACGTGGGACCGGCGCCGGCGCCGCGTCTGGGCCCCGGCGCGGTGCTAGCGTCGGCTCCGGACGGAGTGCGGCGTCGGAACGCTCCGTCCTCCACGCTCGTGGGGTCCCGTGGCGCGCTCTGTCGATGCTGCGCGAGGAGCGTGCCGTGGACACCTGGTTCGAAGGACTCAGCCTGCCCGTCAGCGACCTGGACCGGTCGGTGGCCTGGTACGAGGCGCTCGGGTTCGTGTGCGAGGTCCGGACCCACCAGTTCGGGCTGATGCGGCTCGGTGCCGGCACCGTCGGACTGCTCGACCTCGGGGTCGGCGTGACCCGCGACGCCGACACCGGCGGTGGTCGGCTCCGGTCGTTCGTCCAGGTCGAGATGGGGACCGACGACCTCGACGTCCTCTACGCCGACCTCCTCGCCCGCGGCGTCGCCGTGCACACCCCGCCCCGCGACCGCGGGTTCGAGCGGTCGCTGCAGCTGCGCGACCCCGACGGCTTCACCGTCGAGTTCGCGGAGGGCGCGCGAGGGCGCAACCGCACGGACTGACGCGTCGCTGTACACAGAGCAGCGGGAGTAATCGGCGCCGAAGTGCGCCGATGTCTTGTTTGTTCCCGGTGGGTTGCCTAGCTTGTACACAGTTCGGAGGTGGTCACGCGGCTGATCGTGCCGTCCCGCCCGGCTCGCGCTCATCGGGCTGTCCTGCCCGACGGGTGGCGGCGGTCGTCCCCATCTCGACCGTCGCGTCGCCACGAGCCGTGCGACCTGGACACCACCCGGGACTCCGCGCGGCGAGCGCCGGGAGTGCCGTGACGACGCCGACCGACCGCCGTGGACCGACGGGAGGACCGATGGACCGAGGACGTTCCACCGAGCCGGACACCCCGCCACCGGACCGCGCGGCTCCGCGCTCCCGGCCGCTGCGGGAACCGGTGCGGAACCCGTGGCTGTGGATCGCCATGGCGGTCGTCGTCGTGGCCGGGGTCCCGCTCTACCTGCCCACGGGTGCCATCCGTCCGCTGGTGGGCGGCGTGCCGTTCTGGCTGCTCATCAGCGTCGCCGCCACGGTCGCGTTCAGCGCCCTGACCTGCTGGGCCTGCCTGCGGGACTGGAACCTCGCCGAACCGGCGGAGGAAGCGGCCCGCGAGCGCGACGCGGAGGTGTCGCCGTGAACGAGCTGACCTTCTCCGGGACGAGCGGCGTGCTCGTCCTCGCCGCCTACGCGGTGGTCATGCTCGCCATCGGGTGGTGGGCCGGGCGCGGGAGCACGTCGAGCTCCGCCCGCAGCTACTACCTCTCGGGCGGCGGCCTGGGCTTCGTCGCGCTGTTCTTCACGCTCTACGCGACGCAGTACAGCGGCAACTCGATCGTCGGCTACGCCCCCGAGGCGTACCGCTCGGGGTTCTCGTGGTGGCAGTCGGTGCCGTTCATGGTTGCGGTGATCGCCACGTACCTGCTCTTCGCGCCGCGGCTCTACGTCGTCGCCAAGCGGGAGGGCTTCATCACGCCCACCGACTGGCTGCGGCACCGGTTCGGGTCCGGCAAGCTCACCGTGCTCGCCGCCGTCCTCATGCTGTGGGGGCTGGCCAACTACCTGCTCGAGCAGCTCGTGGCGATGGGCCAGGGCATCGCCGGCCTCACCGGCGCGACGATCCCTTACGAGATCGGCGTCATCGCGTTCGTGCTGGTCATGCTGATCTACTCGTGGTCGGGAGGGATGCGGGCCGTCGCGCTGACCGACGTCATGCAGGGCATCGCGCTGCTCGTCGGCGTCGCCGTCCTGCTCTTCGGGGCGCTCTACCTCGTCGGCGGCGACGTCGCGGGCGTCACGACCGCCCTGGCCGACACCGACCCGGAGAAGGTCGCCGTGCCGTCGACGACGACGTCGGTGGAGTGGCTGTCGATGATCGTGCTCATCGGTCTCGGCGCGTCGGTCTACCCGCACGCGATCCAGCGCATCTACGCGGCGCGCAGCGAGCGCACCCTCAAGCGATCGCTGGCGGTCATGGCGTGGATGCCGCTGCTGACCACCGCCGTCGTCTTCGTGGTGGGCATCGTCGGCACGCAGCTCTTCCCCGGCCTGTCCGAGGACGACTCCGAGCAGCTCATCGGGATGATCGCCAACGAGGTCGCGGGCCTGGGCGTCGTCTTCTACCTCATGATGATCCTGCTGTTCGGCGGGGTCGTGGCGGCGATCGTGTCGACCGCGGACTCGGCGCTGCTCGCGTTCTCCTCGGTGGTGTCCCGCGACGTCTACGGCCGCTACGTGAACCCCGCAGCGCCGGAGAAGCGCCAGGTGCTGGTCGGGAAGATCGCGGGCGTGGTCGCCGTCGCCGTGCTGCTGCTCATCGCGTGGAACCCGCCGGGCACCCTCTACGAGATCTTCGTCCTCAAGTTCGAGCTCATCGTCCAGCTCGCCCCGGTCTTCATGCTCGGCCTGTACTGGCGGCGCATGGCCGCCGGCCCCGCCTTCTGGGGCATGTTCGCCGGCGCCGCCATCGCGGGTGCGCTCACCGTCGCCGGGGTCGACGACCTCGGTGGTGTCCCCGGCGGCCTGCTCGGCCTCGCCGTGAACGTCGCGATCTGCGTCGTCGGCTCGCTCCTCGTCGGCGGTCCCGACGACCACCCGTCGGAGGACCCCGTGCCCGCCGCGCGGGAGGCCGTCGGGACGGGCTGACGGTCAGTGGGTGGGGTCGACCTGGATCATCCAGAGGTGCCCGTCGGGATCGGCGACCGTGCTGCACCAGGTGCCCCACCCCGGGTCCCGGGGCTCCTCCTTCACCACGGCGCCGGCGGCCCGGGCGCGGTCGGTGAGCGCGTCGACCTCGGCGGCCGTCCCCACCACGACGGAGAGCAGGCACTCGCTCTGGCCCGGCGCGGCGACCTCGTGGTCGGCGGTGACCCATCCGAAGCCGCCGGTCGGGATCAGCATGAGCGTCACCCCGGGCCCGAGCACGAACTGCAGGGGTTCGGGGAGGCCGTCGTCACCGGTCTCGCCGAGGGGCTCCAGGCCCAGTCCTGCGGTGTAGAAGTCGTGCGCGACGCGCCGGTCGGCGGTCGGGACGGCGACGACGACGGCCACGGCACGCTCCTGGAGATCGGGGCCTCAGTAGTACCAGGGGAACGGGCTCCAGTCCGGCGCGCGCTTGCCGAGGAACGCCTCCTTGCCCTCGGTCGCCTCGTCGGTCATGTAGGCGAGGCGGGTGGTCTCGCCGGCGAAGAGCTGCTGCCCGACGAGGCCGTCGTCGGGGAGGTTGAACGCGTACTTCAGCATGCGCTGCGCCTGCGGCGACTTCCCGAGGATCTCCCGCGCCCACTGGATCGCGGTGGTCTCGAGCTCGGCGTGGGGCACGGCCTCGTTGACCGCGCCCATCGCGTGCATCTGCTCGGCGGTGTACGTCCGGCCGAGGAAGAAGATCTCCCGGGCGAACTTCTGGCCCACCGCGCGGGCGAGGTACGCCGAGCCGAACGCGGCGTCGAAGCTGCCGACGTCGGCGTCGGTCTGCTTGAACCGGGCGTGCTCGGCGCTCGCGAGGGTCAGATCGCACACGGAGTGCAGCGAGTGCCCGCCCCCCGCCGCCCACCCGTTGACGACGGCGATGACGACCTTCGGCATGAACCGGATGAGGCGCTGGCACTCGAGGATGTGCAGCCGCCCGGCGTTGCCGCGCTCGGCCGGCGAGACCTCCGTCTCGGACTCGGCGTACTGGTAGCCCGTGCGGCCACGGATGCGCTGGTCGCCGCCGGAGCAGAACGCGTGCCCGCCGTCCTTCGACGACGGTCCGTTGCCCGTGAGCAGGACGGCGCCGACGTCGGCGCTGGTGCGGGCGTGCTCCAGGGCGGTGGCGAGCTCGTCGACGGAGTGGGGACGGAACGCGTTGCGGACCTCGGGGCGGTCGAACGCGATCCGCACGCATCCCAGCTCGACGTGGCGGTGGTAGGTGATGTCGGTGAAGCCGAACCCCGCCACCTCCTGCCACTGCGGCGGATCGAACAGCGGGGCATCGGCGTCGACCATGGTCGCGAGCCTAGGAGGCGTCACGGGGTGCTCGTGCTCACGGGCGTGCGTAGCTGAGGGGGTTCTCAGCATCGCCCCGGCGTTGTCGGGGGTCGGGGCTATATTCGAACACATGAGCGAGCGGGTGGTGGGGCCGGTGGAGTGTGCGGCGCTCGACCGGGCCCGTGAGCGGGTGGTGGACCAGCGTCGGGGCTACTACCGCCAGCTCGAGGACGTCGCCGAGCTGGTCCGTCTCGGGGTGGCGCAGGCGACCGGGGACCGCAGCGCAGCGCGGCTGGTCCAGGAGCTGTGGCGGGTCGACCCGGCCGAGGCCGGCCGCCGGGTCGAGGAGGCCGAGGATCTCTGCCCGCGGGTGTCGTTGCGGGGTGAGCCGTTGCCCCCGCGCTATCCGTGCACCGCGGCGGTGTGCGCCGACGGTCAGGTCTCCGGCGATCATGTTGTGATCATCCGCCGCACCCTGGGCCGTCTGGAACACCTCGGGACCGTCGCGGTCGCCGACCTGGTCTCGTGTGAGCGGATCCTGGCCGAGGCCGCGGCCGGGTTGCCGCCGCGGATGCTGCGCCGGGTCGCCGACCGGATGCTCGCCGAGTTCGACCCCGACGGGGCCGCCCCGCCCGACGGTGCCGACGCCCGGGATGAGTTGCGGTTGCTGCGCCGCCGCGACGGGTCACTGGCGCTCAAGGGCCGGCTGCAGGACCCGCTGGACGCCGAGATGATCGTCGAGGTGTTCGACCTGCTCTCGACCCCCGCCGGCCCCGACGACGAGCGGGACCTGGCCCGTCGGCACGCCGACGCGCTCAAAGACCTCGCCCAGAACGCGCTCGGCGCGACCGGGCTGGCCACCGACGCCCGCCGGGAGAACCTCGACCCACCCAAGGAGACCGGGCCCGACAACACAGGCGACGACACGGGCGACGACACGGGCGACGACACGGGCGACGACACGGGCGACGTGTCCGATGTCCCATCGGAAGCGACAGACGAAGCCACGGGCGAGGCTGGTCAGCAGGCGCTGATCCCCGAGCCGCGGATCCCCGAGCCGCTGCGGGCCGCGCCGAACCCCGCGCCCACCCCGGGCGCCGGACCCGGCCGCGCCCTGCTCACGATCACCATCGACCACCGGTGGCTTCGCGACCAGGTCGGGCACGGCGTCCTCGACTCCGGGCACGCGGTTGACGTCACCACCATCCGCCGGTGGGCCTGCGACGCGGGCATCGTGCCGATGGTCCTGGGCTCCCGCGCCGAACCCCTCGATGTCGGGCGGCTCTCCTACACCGCCCCCGAAGGCATCCGCCGCGCCCTGATCGTCCGCGACGGTGGTTGCGCGTTCCCCGGCTGCACCCGACGACCCCGCCGCTGCCACGCCCACCACGTGCGCCAGTGGCTCGACCACGGCGACACCGCCCTGGACAACATGACCTTGTTGTGCCGGTTCCACCACCAGCTCATCCATCACGGCCACTGGACCGTCGCCATCGTCGACGGCCTGCCCTGGTTCACCCCGCCCGGCTGGATCGACCCCAATGCCGCTGACTTAAGCGGCTGGGGGCTCGATGAGGATCTTGGGTGCGTCGGGGTGGCGGACTTGGCGGTGGTGGGCTCGTTTGGTGAGTTTGTCGCCGATCTGTGTTCGTTTGACGACCCGGG
>NZ_BSTS01000031.1 GCF_030269665.1 Actinomycetospora sp. NBRC 106375 | reverse complement strand
CGACCGCCAGGTCGTGGGAGAGTAGGACACCGCCGGAACACCCGACCACCCCCACACCACCCGGGGACCGGGAAACAGCACAGCACCACCCCCAACGGGCAGGACTCCGGCCGGAGCCCTGCCCGTTCGCATGTCCACAGGAGGCCCGTCATGTCGTCGGATCCGTCGGACGGCGCCGGCGACGGTGGCCGTCGCGCCGGCTCGTCCGGATCGGCCCGGGACGACCGGCCGTCCGAGGGGCCTCGAGGCGCCCCCCGTGGGCGCACCGCCGGTGGGCGCGCGGGAGGCGACCGCCCCCGTCGCGACGACCGCGGCAGCGGGGATCGCCCCCGGGGCGGTCCCGACCGGCGGGCCGGCGGCGGTGACCCGCGGGGGCGTGAGGACTCCCGCGGAGGACCGCGCGGCGGCGAGAACCGTCGTGACGACCGCGGTGGTGGACGCGGCGGTGGTGGACGCCCCGACCGGGACCGACCGTCCTCGGCCGGGCGGGGTCGGACCGACGACCGCAGCCGGCGGGACGACCGTGGCCCCGGAGGTGGCGCCACCGGCGACGACCGGCCGCGGCGTGACGCGGGCGGTCCCCGTTCCGGTCGCTCCGAACGCCCCGGCTCGCGAACGGACGGACCGCGGGACGACCGCGGCCGCGACGACCGTTCGCGCTCCGACCGCCCGGATCGTGATCGACCGCGCAACGGTCGAGCTCGCGACGACGCGCCGCGGGCAGGGCGTCCCGGCGAGGACCGCTCCCGGAACGACCGCGCCGGCGGAGAGCGTCCGCGGAACGACCGGTCCCGTGACGACCGGGCGCCGGGAGACCGTGCCCGGAACGACGGTGCGCGGAACGACCGGTCGCGAGGCGATCGCCCCCAGGGTGATCGTCCCCAGGGCGACCGTCCCCGGGGTGACCGCGGCGGGGGAGACCGTCCGCGCAACGACCGGCCCGCGGGCGACCGCGCGCGGGGCGACCGTCCCCGCGACGGCCGTCCCGGTGGCGGGCGGCCCGGTGGTGGACGGCCCGGCGACCGCGACGGCGGGCGCCGCGGGCCAGATCGTGGTCCCGACCGTGGTCGCGAGGATCGCCGGGGCACGCACACCCGCGACGACGGTGGCCGCGGCGCGTCACCGCGCGAGGAGCGGCCGGTCGAGCGGCACCAGGACGCCGCGCCGCGTCCGGTCGCGCCGCCGCTGCCCGACGACGTCACCGCCGACCTGCTCGACCCCGAGGCGCGGCGCGACCTGCGCGGCCTCCCGAAGGACCTCGCCGACCTGGTGGCCCGCCATCTCGTTGCCGTCGGCGAGCTCGTCGACGACGAGCCGGAGGCGGCGCTCGCCCACGCGCGGTTCGCGCGACACCGGGCGAGCCGCGTCGCCATCGTGCGCGAGGCCTCGGGGCTCGCCGCGTACCACGCCGGGGAGTGGGCCGAGGCGCTCTCCGAGCTGCGCGCGAGCCGCCGGATGGGCGGCGACGGCCACCTGCCGGTGATGGCGGACGCCGAGCGGGCTCTCGGGCGGCCGGAGCGGGCGATCGAGCTCTCGCGCAGCCCGGAAGCCGCCGACCTCGACACCGAGGACGCCGTCGAGCTGCTCATCGTGGTGTCCGGCGCGCGCCGGGACCTGGGCGAGGACGACGCCGCCGTCGTCGGCCTGCAGGTACCCGAGCTCGACGCCACCCGCGAGGACCCGTGGGTGCCGCGGCTGTTCTACGCGTACGCCGAGGCGCTGCAGGCCGCGGGCCGCACCGACGACGCGGTCCGGGCGTTCCTCGAGGCGGCGCGCACCGACGTCGAGGGCGAGACCGACGCGGAGGAGCGCGCGATCATGCTCGGCGTCGGCGCTCCGGAGGCCGACGAAGACGTCGACGCGGACACCGACGACGCGACCGACACCGGCGAGGACAACACGTCCGGAGTGGCGGGGTCGGAGGGGTGACCGGGTACGACGCGCTGCTCGTCGACCTCGACGGCACGGTCTACCGGGGTCCGGAGGCGATCGAGGGCGCGGTCGAGAGCCTCGAGGCGGTGCGCCGGACCGCCACCGTCTCCTACGTCACCAACAACGCGTCGCGGGGCCCGGACGAGGTCGCGGACCAGCTGCGGTCCCTGGGGCTGACGGTCGTGCCGGAGGACGTCGTCACCAGCGCGCAGGCGGGCGCGGCCGTCGTCGCCGGTCATTGCGAGCCGGGCGACCCGGTGCTGGTCGTCGGGACCGAGGCGCTGGCCGAGGAGATCCGTCTCGTGGGCCTGACCCCGGTGCGGTCGGACGAGGACGCCCCGGTCGCGGTGGTGCAGGGGCACTCGCCCGACACCGGGTGGCGCATCCTCGCCGAGGCGGGGCTGGCGCTGAACCGCGGCGTCCACTGGGTGGCGTGCAACGTCGACCCGACGCTGCCGAACGAGCGCGGGCTCATGCCGGGGAACGGGTCGATGGTCGCGGCACTGCGAACGGCGTCCGGTCGCGAGCCCGAGGTGGCCGGCAAGCCCGCCGCGCCGCTGCTGCGACAGGCCGTCGACCGGGCCGGTGCGGGGCACCCGCTCGTGATCGGTGACCGCCTCGACACCGACATCGCGGGCGGGCACGCCATCGACGCCGACACCCTGCTCGTCCTCACGGGCGTCTCGACGGCCGCCGACCTGCTGCCCGCGGCGCCCGGGCACCGCCCGACCTTCCTGGGCGCCGACCTCACCGTCCTGGACGGGGATCTCGCGCCGACGCACGTGGCGACGGGTGACACCGCCGGCTGGAGCGTGGACCGCGACGGCGACGCCCTCGTGCTGAGCGCGGACGGGGACGACACCCGCGACGACGCCGCCGCGGCGCTGCGGGCGCTGTGCCGCGTGGCGTGGGAGTCGGACGGGCATCCCGGGGTCCGGGCCGCGGACGACCGGGCCGCCCGGATGATCAGCGCGCTCGGACTGCCCACCGGCTGACGCGTTAGCGTGGACGGCGACACGACCAGCCGGGTGACGTGCCCACGACGTCGGGAGGACACGCGATGACCGTGCCCGGGCACGACGGAGGGCGCGCGGCGTCGAGCGAGCCGGCCGACGTCCCGCCGTCCGCGGACAGTGCGCTGGACTCCCTCCGCGCGGCCGTCGACGCCCTGCCGTGGGACGAGCGGGACGAGCCCTTCGACGCCGCCGACCAGGCCACCCGGTTCGAGGCCGTGCACGACGCACTCGTCGCGGTGCTGGCCGACGTGGACCGGACCTGAGCACGGTGGCGCGGTCCACCGCCCGCCGGCTGCGCCTGGACGCCGAGCTGGTCCGGCGCGGCCTCGCGCGGTCGCGGGAGCACGCCGCCGGGCTCATCGCCGACGGCCGGGTGACGGTCGGCGGCACGGTGGCGACCAAGCCGGCGACGGCCGTCGAGACCGCCGCGGCCGTGGTCGTGCGCGACGACGTCGACGACCCGGGGTGGGCCTCGCGGGGCGCGGGCAAGCTGCTGGGCGCGCTCGAGGCGTTCGAGCCGCAGGGACTCGCCGTCGAGGGCCGGCGCTGCCTCGACGCCGGCGCGTCCACCGGCGGGTTCACCGACGTGCTGCTCCGGCGCGGGGCGCGCGAGGTCGTCGCCGTCGACGTCGGCTACGGGCAGCTGGTGTGGGCGCTGCAGACCGACCCGCGGGTCGCCGTGCACGACCGGGTCAACGTCCGCGCGCTCGGCCCCGGGGACATCGGCGGGCCGGTCGACCTCGTCGTCGCCGACCTGTCGTTCATCTCGCTCGGGCTGGTGCTCGACGCGCTCGTCGCGTGCACCGTCCCGGGGGGCGACCTCGTGCCGATGGTCAAGCCCCAGTTCGAGGTCGGCCGGGACCGGCTGGGGTCCGGTGGTGTCGTGCGCGACCCGGCGCTGCGGGCCTCGGCGGTCCTCGGGGTCGTCGCGGCCGCCCGGGAGCGCGGGCTCGTGCTGCGCGACGTCGTCGCCAGCCCGCTGCCGGGCCCGTCGGGCAACGTGGAGTACTTCTGCTGGCTGCGCCGGGGCGACGGGGAGGACGTGGACGAGGAGGCCCTGGTGCGCCGGGCCGTGGAGCGGGGACCGACGTGAGCACGACGAACGGAGGGGCGCCGGTGACCGGGGTCGGTGCGGGCACGCAGGTCGAGGGGGCCGACGATTCCGCCGAGGTGTCGGGGCCCCGCAACGCGCTGCTCGTCGTGCACACCGGTCGGGAGGCGACGCGCAAGGTCGCGTCGCAGGCGGCCCGGCGCCTCGGTGAGGCGGGCTTCGCGCTGCGGCTGCTCACCGACGAGTACGCGACGGCCGAGGGTCTCTTCGACGACCTGCCCGAGGACCTGCGTCCGCGGACGGTCGACGCGGACTCCGACGCCGCGCTCGGCATGGAGATCGTCCTCGTGCTCGGCGGCGACGGCACGCTGCTGCGCGCGGCCGAGCTCGCCCGTCACGCCCGGGTGCCGATGCTGGGGGTGAACCTCGGGCGCGTCGGGTTCCTGGCGGAGGCCGACACCGACGACCTCGAGGCGGTGCTGGAGGCCGTCGTCGGGCGCACGTACCGCGTCGAGGAGCGCATGACCGTCGACGTCGTCGCCCACCAGAACGGCACCGAGCTGGGGCGGACGTGGGCGCTCAACGAGGCGATCGTCGAGAAGATGAACTGGGCTCGCCTGCTCGACGTCGTGCTGGAGGTCGACGCGCGCCCGGTCTCGGAGTTCGCCTGCGACGGGGTGCTGGTGGCGACGCCGACCGGCTCGACTGCCTACGCGTTCTCCGCGGGCGGACCGGTCGTGTGGCCCGAGGTGCAGGCGATGCTGCTGGTGCCGAGCAACGCGCACGCCCTGTTCGCGCGGCCGCTGGTGGTGTCGCCGGAGTCGACGGTGGCGCTCGAGGTGTCGAACCGGGGCGACGCCGGCGTCCTCGTCTGCGACGGGAGGCGCACCATCGAGCTGCCGCCCGGTTCGCGGGTCGAGGTGGTCCGCGGGCGCAACCCGGTGCTGCTCGCGCGCCTGCGCGTGCAGCCGTTCACCGACCGGCTCGTGCGCAAGTTCGGTCTCCCGGTCCAGGGCTGGCGGGGGCGCCGTCGCTGACCCGTCGACCGCCAGCCACCGACCGTTCGACCATGTGTTCGATCGGATCGGCGTGTTCGGCACCGGAGCGTCGGACGGGCCCGTTACCGTGAGGCCCGTGCTCGCCGAGCTGAGGATCCAGGGTCTCGGGGTGATCGAGGACGCGACCCTCGATCTGCACCCGGGGCTGACCGTGGTCACGGGGGAGACCGGGGCCGGCAAGACGATGGTGGTCACGGGGCTGCACCTGCTGGGTGGCGGCCGCGCCGACTCCTCGCGGGTGCGCCGCGGCGCCTCGCGGGCCATGGTCGAAGGCCGGTTCCTGCTGCCGCCGTCCGAGGAGGCCGAGGAGGCCGAGGAGGCCGAGGCAGAGGACGACACCGCCGACGCCGAGGACGCCGACGACGCCGGCGTCCCGCGCTCGGCACTCCGTCTCGCCGCCGACGCGGGCGCGGCGCTCGACGACGACGGCAGCCTCATCGCCGCGCGCACGGTGTCGGCCGACGGGCGCTCGCGGGCGCACCTGGGCGGGCGCTCGGTGCCGATGGCGGTGCTGGGTGACGTCACGAACGCGGCGCTCGCGGTCCACGGTCAGCACGAGGCGCTGCGACTGCTCCGCGCCGCCGAGCAGCGCGCCGTGCTCGACCGCTTCGCCGGCGCCGCGGTCGCCGAGCCCCTGGCCGCCTACCGGCGCACCCGCGCGGCGTGGCGGCGGGCGGTCGCCGAGCTGGCCCGTCGCCGCGACCAGGCCCGCGAGATGACGCGGGAGGCGGACATGCTCCGCCACGGCCTCACCGAGATCGAGGCGGTCGACCCGCAGCCCGGCGAGGACGCCGAGCTGGTGGCCGAGGCGCGCCGTCTCGCCGACGCCGACGAGCTGCGGGCCACGGCGTCCGCGGCCCTGGCCGCCCTGGCGGGCCCGCCCGACGGCACGGGGGAGGACCCGGACGCCGTGGGCCTGCTCGGGGAGGCGCGCCGGCGCCTGCAGGGCAGCGACGACCCGGCGCTGGCCGGGCTCGACCCGCGGCTCGCCGAGGCCGCCGCGCTGCTGGGCGACGCCGCCGCGGAGCTCACCGACTACCTCGAGCGCCTCGAGGCCGACCCGCAGCGCCTCGAGCACGTGCTCGAGCGCCAGGCCGCGCTCAAGGGCCTCACCCGCAAGTACGCCGCCGACGTCGACGGCGTGCTGGCGTGGGCGGAGTCGGCCCGTGCGCAGCTCGAGGGCCTCGACACGTCCGACGAGGCGCTCGCCGCCCTCGCCGCGGAGGCCGACACGCTCGCGGGCGAGCTCGCCGGGCACGCCACGACGGTGTCGGCGGCGCGGCGCGAGGCCGCCGAGCGGTTCGGCGCCGCCGTGACCGCCGAGCTCGACGGGCTGGCGATGGGCGCGGCCTCGGTGCAGATGGCGGTCGGGGTGCGCGACGGCGGCGGCCAGGACGCCCTGGTGGTCGACGGGCGCACGGTCGTCGCCGGGCCCGACGGCGTCGACGAGGTCGAGCTGCTGCTCACCGCGCACGCGGGCGCGCCGGCGCTGCCCGTGCACAAGGGCGCGTCGGGCGGCGAGCTCTCGCGCGTGATGCTGGCCGTCGAGGTCGTGCTCGCGGGCGCGGACACCACGCCGACGCTGGTGTTCGACGAGGTCGACGCCGGGGTCGGCGGGCGCGCCGCGGTCGAGGTCGGGCGCCGGCTCGCGCGGCTGGCGGCCACCCACCAGGTCGTGGTGGTCACCCACCTCGCGCAGGTGGCGGCGTACGCCGACCGTCACCTCGTCGTCGACAAGGGCGGGCTGCAGGCCGTCGACGGCACCGATGGGGTCACGCGCAGCGCGGTGCGGCTGCTCGACGACGGCGAGCGGGTGGTCGAGCTCGCCCGCATGCTCGCGGGCACCGAGGAGACCGAGACCGGACGCGCCCACGCCGAGGAGCTGATCGCCGCGGCGGCCGCCGAGCGGACGGCTGCCGCCGACGACACAGGGGCGGGCGCCGCGCCGACCCCGATCGACCGTGGTGCGGCGACCACACGCCGTAGCGGGACACGCCGGAGTCGCCGGGCCGGGTGACCGGCGCGTCCCCGCCCGGCGCGTCGGCTCCGTCCACGCGCCCTCGCCGACGACCATCGAGGGCATGACTTCCGGCGGTCGCGGCACGGGTGCGGGGTGGCGGGCATGAAGTGGCCACGGGGGCGCACGAAGGAGGCACCGGCGGGGGTCGCCGGTCCGGCTCGCCTCGGCGGTCGGTCCGGCGGCGAGGTCTCCCCGGAGCTGCTGCGCCGGTTGGGACGGGGCGACGTCGCCGTGATCGACCAGGTCGACCTCGACCGCGCGACGGCCCACGCGCTCGTGGACGCGGGCGTCGCCGGGGTGATCAACGTGTCCCCGTCGATCTCGGGCCGCTACCCGAACCTCGGCCCCGAGATCCTCACCGAGGCCGGGATCGCGCTGGTCGACGACGTCGGCGACGGGGTCCTGCGCCGGGTGCGCGACGGGGCGCCGGTCCGCCTGCACGACGGCGGGGTCTACGTCGGTGACCAGGAGGTCGCGCGCGGCTTCTCGCAGACCGCCGACACGGTCGCCGACCAGCTCGGGGAGGCGCGATGGGGGCTCGCCGCCCAGCTCGAGGCGTTCTCGGCGAACACCACCGAGTTCATGGGCCGCGAGCGGGGGATGCTGCTCGACGGCGTCGGCGTGCCGGGGCTGGAGACCGCGGTGCACGGCCGCTCGGTGCTCGTCGTCGCGCCCGGGTCGGACCACGTGGCCGAGCTGCGGCGGCTCAAGCACTTCGTGCGCGAGGAGCGGCCGGTCCTCCTGGGCGTCGGGTCCGGGGCCGAGAGCCTGCGCGCCGCCGGCTACACGCCCGCCGTGGTCGTCGGCACCGCCCTGGAGATCGACCCGGAGCTCGCCCGCAAGGCCGTGGACGTCGTGATCCCGGCCGACACCGACGGGCACATCGCCGGGCTCGCGCGGCTGCAGGACGCCGGCATCGACCCGCTGGGCTTCCCGTCGTCGGCCAACCCCGAGGACATGGCGCTGCTGCTGGCGCACCGGCACGGGGCCTCGCTGGTGGTCGCGTGCGGGTTCGACGCCACGCTCACCGGCTTCCTGGACCGCGGCCGGTCGGGGAGCAACCCGTCGACCGTCCTGACGCGGCTGCGCCTCGGCCCGACGCTCGTGGACTCCTCGGCCGTGGCCGCGCTGCACCGCCACCGGGTCACCACCGGGGCGGTGCTGCTCCTGCTGCTGGCCGTCGTCGCCGTCGGTGGGGCGGCGCTGCTCGCGAGCGGGCTGGCCGAGGCGATCGTGATGCTGCTGCGGGAGGGCTGGGACGCCACCGTCTCCGCCGCTCGGGGGGTCGGGGGCTGATGTCACTGCGCTACCACGTCGTGTCGATCGCGGCGATCCTGCTGGCCCTGGCGCTGGGGGTGGTGCTCGGGGCCTCGGCGCTCTCGGGGCGCGTGCTCGGCGCGCTGACCTCGGACCGCGACGAGCTCGCGAGCCAGGTCGTGGTGCTCCGCGGTGACCGCGACGCCCTCGGCGACCGGCTCGGCGCCACCGAGCGTCTCGTCGCCGCCGGCGCGCCCTCGACCGTGGCCGGGGTGCTGCCCGGGCGTCGCGTGGCGGTCCTCGCGGCGCCGGGGGCCGACCCGGGCGACGTCGAGGCGGTCACCGACCTCATCGGCCGCGCCGGGGGACAGGTGACGGGACGCCTGGCGCTCACCGACGCCGCCACCGCCCCGGACCGCGCCGAGGCGCTGCGGGCGCTGGTGCCGCGGCTGCTGCCCGCCGGCGCCCAGCTGCCCACCACCACCGACACCGGCACGCTGACCGGCTCGCTGCTCGGCTCGCTGCTCGTCGCCCGGCCCGGACCGGCGGCGGAGCGCACCACCGGCCCGGAGGCCTCGACCGCGCTGCGGGCGCTCGCCGACGCGGGCTACGTCCAGGGCCCGGACGCGCTCGACCCGAGCCCCGCCGAGCTCGCGCTCGTCGTGGCGGGCGCGGGGACCGACCCCGCGCGCGACACGACGCTCGCCCGGCTCGCCGGGGCGATGGACCGCGTCGGCGCGGGCGCCGTGCTCGCCGGGCGGACCGGGGCGGGTGTCGTGTCGACCGTGCGCACCGACATGGCGCTGCGCAGCGGCCTGTCGACCGTCGACGGGCTGGAGGGCCCGGCGTCCCGGATCGCGACCGTGCTGGCCCTGCGCGAGCAGGCCGACGGACGCACCGGCGTCTACGGACCCGCGGCGGGGACGTTCACCCCGCAGCCCGCGGCGGGGTGACGCGCCGACCGGGTGTGGGGTCACCCGGGCGAGGCGGCGACGCGGTGTTACCGTGAGGTCCCGTGGATCGCGGAGTCTCCGATCGGAGAATCGCCCGAACGGCCCTCTCGAACATCATCCAGGGGGTCTGAGCATGCAGCCGCCGCGGACGACCAAGCACGTGTTCGTCACCGGAGGCGTCGCCTCGTCGCTGGGCAAGGGGCTGACGGCGTCGAGCCTCGGCCAGCTGCTCACGGCGCGCGGCCTGCGGGTCACGATGCAGAAGCTCGACCCGTACCTCAACGTCGACCCCGGGACGATGAACCCGTTCCAGCACGGGGAGGTCTTCGTCACCGAGGACGGCGCCGAGACCGACCTCGACATCGGGCACTACGAGCGCTTCCTCGACCGGGACCTCTCGGCGCGCGCCAACGTCACGACGGGGCAGGTCTACTCGACCGTCATCGCCAAGGAGCGGCGCGGCGAGTACCTCGGCGACACCGTGCAGGTCATCCCGCACATCACCGACGAGATCAAGGCGCGGGTGCTGGCCATGCGCACGGCGGACCCGGCCCCCGACGTGGTGATCACCGAGGTCGGCGGGACCGTCGGCGACATCGAGTCGCTGCCGTTCCTCGAGGCCGCGCGCCAGCTCCGCCACGAGGTCGGCCGGGACAACTGCTTCTTCCTGCACGTCTCGCTGGTGCCGTTCCTGGCGCCGTCGGGGGAGCTCAAGACCAAGCCGACGCAGCACTCGGTGGCGGCGCTGCGCAACATCGGTATCCAGCCCGACGGGCTCGTGCTGCGCGCCGACCGGGACATCCCCGAGGACATGACGCGCAAGATCAGCCTGATGTGCGACGTCGAGGACGACGGCGTCGTCGCGTGCCCGGACGCGCCCTCGATCTACGACATCCCCAAGGTGCTGCACGGCGAGGGCCTCGACGCCTACGTGGTGCGCCGGCTCGGCCTGCCGTTCCGCGACGTCGACTGGACGGTGTGGGGCGACCTGCTCGACCGCGTGCACCACCCGAAGGAGACCGTCGACATCGCGATCGTCGGTAAGTACGTCGACCTGCCCGACGCCTACCTCTCGGTCACCGAGGCGCTGCGGGCCGGCGGCTTCGCGCACCGCGCCCGGGTCGCCGTGCGGTGGGTCGGGTCCGACGAGTGCGAGAGCGCGGCCGGCGCCGCCGCGGCGCTGCAGGGCGTCGACGGCATCCTCGTACCCGGCGGGTTCGGCATCCGCGGGATCGAGGGCAAGGTCGGGGCGCTCGCCCACGCGCACCGCAACGGCATCCCCGCGCTCGGCCTCTGCCTCGGCCTGCAGTGCATGGTGATCCACGCGGCGCGGTCGATGGCCGGGCTCGAGGGCGCCAACTCGGCGGAGTTCGACGAGACGACCCCGCATCCGGTGATCTCGACGATGGCCGACCAGACCGACGTCGTCGCCGGCGAGCGGGACATGGGCGGCACGATGCGCCTCGGGTCGTGGCCCGCGGTGCTCGCCCCCGACACCGTCACCCGCGCCGCCTACGGCACCGGGAAGGTCACCGAGCGGCACCGCCACCGCTACGAGGTCAACAACGCCTACCGCGAGCGCCTCGGCGAGGCCGGCCTGGTGTTCTCCGGGACCTCGCCCGACGGCTCGCTCGTGGAGTTCGTCGAGCTGCCCCGCGACCAGCACCCGTTCTTCGTCGGCACGCAGGCGCACCCGGAGCTCAAGAGCCGCCCGACCCGGGCGCACCCACTGTTCCGCGCGTTCGTCGCGGCGTCGCTGCGCCACGTCGCGTCCGGGCGCCTGGACCTGGACACGTCGGCCGCACCCGACGAGCTCGACGGCGACGACTCCGCCGCGCGCGTCGACGGCGTCGACATCCCGGCCACGGCGTCGACGTGACGCACCCGATCACCCCGGGCTCCCTGGACGACCCGCACGGCGGCCGGCCGCCGCACGACTTCGCCGTCGTCTCCGGCGAGACGATCTACGAGGGCCCGATCTTCGCGCTGCGGCGCGACGACGTGCGGATGCCCGGCGGGCGGATCGCCGGGCGGGAGAAGGTCGAGCACTTCGGGGCCGTCGCCGTCGCCGCGCTCGACGAGGACGACCGCCTCGTCATGATCTACCAGTACCGCCCCGCGCTCGGGCGGCGCCTGTGGGAGATGCCGGCGGGGCTGCTCGACGACCCGTCCGAGGACCCGGTCGTGGCCGCGCAGCGCGAGCTGGTCGAGGAGGTCGGCATCGAGGCCGACGACTGGGCGACGCTCGTCGACATCGCCGGCTGCCCCGGCTTCGCCGACGAGTCGGTGCGCGTGTTCCTCGCCCGCGGGCTGCGGTCGGTGGAGCGCCCGGCCTCGGGCGACGACGAGGAGGCCGACCTCGTGATCCGCCGGGTGCCCCTCGACGACCTCGTCGCCGGCGCCATGTCGGGCGCGCTGGTCAACGGGCCGTGCGTCGCGGGCGTGTTCGCCGCCGCGGCGGTGCGCGACGGCCGGTTCACGCCCCGGCCGGTCGTCGCGCCGTGGCTCGACCGCCCCGCCGACTTCGCGGCGCGCCGGGCCGCCCGGCGCTGAGGGTGTGCAGTGAACGTGCTGTTCGCTGCTTCTAGGCGCGCGAAGTCCCCGTTGATCACTGGGGCCTGTGCCGGCGACTACGCCGTCCGGCGGATCAGGTCCTCGAGCAGCGCCAGGCCGTCGTCGACGCCCGGGGCGACGTACATGGGGTCGACGAACACGTCGGTGAAGCCCGTGAGGTCGACGAAGCGGCGCGCGGCGTCGGCGATCGTGGCCGCGTCGGTGCCGGCGGCGGCGTTGAGACGCAGCGCCGTGCCGACGGCCTGCGGGTCCCGGCCCGCCTCCTCGGCGGCGGCGTCGATGTTCGCGCGGAACCGCAGCAGCGCCCGGGCCTGGCCCTCGATGTCGTCGCTCGGCAGCCGCCCGACCGGCAGCCACCCGTCGGCGCGGCGCCCGACGCGGCGCAGCGCGGCCTCGGACCACGCGGAGAGGTAGACCGCCGGGCGCGGCTCCGGGGTCTCGACGTGGACCGCGGGCAGCGGGAAGCGGGGTCCGGTCAGGGGCGCGGGCGCCGCGGACCAGAGCGCGTCCAGCCCGTCGAGGAGCTCGTCGAGCCGGGCGCCCCGGTGGTCGAAGCCCAGCCCGGCGCCCGCGTACTCCTCGGGCGACCAGCCGATGCCCAGCCCGGCGACGAGGCGACCGGCGGCCAGCGCGCCGATCGTCCCGAGCGAGCGCGCGAGCACGGCCGGCGGATAGAGCGGGCCGACGATCACGCTGGTGCCGAGCGTGACCCGCGTCGTCCGGGTCGCGGCCACGGCGAGCAGGGCGAACGGGTCGAGGGTGCGGCGGAACTGCTCGGGAATCGTGTCGGTGCCGCCGTAGCCCACCGTCGGGTCGACGGCGGCGAGCAGCCGGTCGCCGACCCACAGGCTCGCCGCCCCGATCTCCTCCGCGCGCGCCGCGAAGTCGCCGATCCGGCCGGCCTCGTCGACGGCGTCGCCGAACTGTGGCACCGAGAACCCGAGTCGCACGTGATCAGTGTCCGCCCGCCGCGCGGCGCCCCGTCACGGGGTGCGCGCCCCGCTATGGTCCGGCCATGAAGGTGGGTGTGCCGCGGGAGGTCAAGGACCACGAGGACCGGGTCGCGCTGACGGCCATCGGGGTCACCGAGCTCGTGCGCCGCGGCCACGAGGTGCTCGTCGAGACCGGTGCCGGGCTGGGCTCGGCAATCACGGACGACGCGTTCCGCGAGGCCGGCGCGAGCGTGCTGGACACCGCCGACGAGGTGTGGGCGTCCGCCGACCTGCTGCTCAAGGTCAAGGAACCCGTCGAGGAGGAGTACCACCGGCTGCGGCGCGGTCAGGTGCTCTTCACCTACCTGCACCTCGCGGCGTCCCGGGCGTGCACGACCGCCCTGCTCGACGCCGGCACGACGGCCGTCGCCTACGAGACGGTCCAGACCCCCGACGGCGTCCTGCCGCTGCTCGCGCCGATGAGCGAGATCGCCGGGCGCATGGCGCCGCAGGTCGGGGCGCACCACCTGGAGAACGCGCAGGGCGGGCGCGGCGTGCTCCTCGGCGGGGTGCCGGGCGTCCGGCCGGGGCGGGTCGCGGTGATCGGCGCCGGGACGTCCGGGCTCGCGGCGGTGACGATCGCGGTGGGGCTGCGCGCGTCGGTGGAGGTGCTCGACGTCAGCGTCAAGGCGCTGCGGCGCGTCGACGAGATCTTCTCGGGCGCTGTCCGGACGGTGCTCTCCAGCACCCCCGAGGTCGAGCGCGCCTGCCGCGAGGCCGACCTCGTGATCGGCGCGGTGCTGGTGCCCGGTGCCAAGGCACCCGTGCTCGTCCCGAACGAGCTGGTGGGCGAGATGCGCCGCGGGTCGGTGCTCGTCGACCTCGCCGTCGACCAGGGCGGCTGCTTCGCCGACACCCGGCCCACCACGCACGCCGAGCCCACCTACCGCGTGCACGACTCGATCTTCTACTGCGTCGCCAACGTGCCTGGTGCGGTGCCGACGACCTCCACGCGCGCGCTGACCGGCGTCACGCTGCCCTACGTCCTCGCGCTCGCCGACAGCGGGCTCGCCGGCGCGGCGGCGGCCGACCCGGCGCTGGCGAAGGGGATCGCAGTGGTCGACGGCGAGCTGGTCTCCGACGCCGTCGGCGCGGCCCACGACCTGCCGGTGCGGCGGCTGGCCGAGGTGCTGCCCGAGGCGGGATGAGCACCCCGGCCTCGGCGGTCCGCCTCTACCTCGACCACCTCACGGTCGAGCGGGGCACGGCGGAGAACACGCTGGCGTCCTACCGGCGCGACCTGCACCGCTACCTCGAGCACCTCGACACCGCGGGGGTCACCGACCTCGCCGAGGTCGCCGAGCGCCACGTCACCGACTTCCTCGTCGCCCTGCGCACCGGCGGCGGGGACCGGGCGCCGCTGGCGACGGCGTCGGCGACCCGTGCCGTGGTCGCGGTGCGCGGGCTGCACCGGTTCGCGCTCGCCGAGGGCCTGGTCGCCGTCGACGTCGCCCGGGAGGTGCACCCGCCGTCGCCGCCGCGCCGGCTGCCCAAGGCGCTGGACGTCGCGACGGTCGACCGGCTGCTCTCGGTGCGCGGGGGCGAGACCGACGACGTGGCGGGCGTGCGCGACCGCGCGCTGCTCGAGCTGCTCTACTCCACCGGCGCGCGCGTCACCGAGGCCGTCGGGCTGGACGTCGACGACGTCGACACCGTGGCGCGCTCGGTGCGCCTGGCCGGCAAGGGCGGCAAG
Source organism: Actinomycetospora sp. NBRC 106375 (assembly GCF_030269665.1). Lineage (GTDB taxonomy): Bacteria > Actinomycetota > Actinomycetes > Mycobacteriales > Pseudonocardiaceae > Actinomycetospora. The sequence goes on along the minus strand of NZ_BSTS01000031.1, from coordinate 19,742 downwards.
CAGCGCATCGTGCCCATCGGGCGCCCGGCGCTCGCGGCCCTCGACGCCTACCGCGTGCGCGCCCGTCCCGCCCTCGCCGCCACGGGCCGCGGGACCCCGGCGCTGTTCCTGAACGCGCGCGGCGCGCGTCTGTCGCGCCAGAGCGCGTGGGCGTCGCTGCGCGAGGCCGCCGACCGGGCGGGCGTCGACGCGGCGATCTCCCCGCACACCCTGCGCCACTCGTTCGCCACGCACCTGCTCGACGGTGGCGCCGACCTGCGCGTCGTGCAGGAGCTGCTCGGTCACGCCTCGGTGACCACGACGCAGATCTACACCCAGGTCACCGTCGACACCCTCCGCGAGGTCTTCGCGATGGCCCACCCGCGCGCCCGTATGTGAGCAGTTGGCGCCCCTCTGGGGGCGCGAACTGCTCACATACCGAGGGGCTCCAGGCGCAGGGGGAGGCCGTCGGCGGGGACGGGGAGCGAGGTGTTGTCCCAGCGCGGCGTGTAGCCCGGCGCGACGGTGATGCGGTGGTGGCGCAGCAGCTCGTGCAGGATCGCGGTGACCTCGAGCGACCCGAACAGCATGCCCAGGCACTTGTGCACGCCGCCGCCGAAGGGGATCCACGCGTCGCGGTGGGCCTTGTCCTCGCGACGGGAGTCGCTGAAGCGGTCGGGGTCGAAGGTGTCGGGCTCGGTCCAGATCGCCGGGTCGAAGTGGTTCACCGCGCCCGCGGCCATGACCAGCTGGCCGGCCGGCAGGTGGTGGCCGAGCAGCGCGGTGTCCTTCGTCGTCCGCCGCATCACCACGGGCACCGGCGCCGCGAGACGCAGCGACTCCTTGATGACGAGGTCGAGCGTCTCGAGCGACTGGAGCGCCGCCAGATCCGGCACGTCGGACCCGAGCGCCAGCGACTCCGCACGCGCCTTCTCCTGCCATTCGGGGTTCGCGGCGAGGTAGTAGGCCGCGGCCGCGCTGGTGATCGTCGACGTGTCGTGGGCCGCCATCATCAGGAAGATCATGTGGTTGACGACGTCGTCGTCGGTGAACGCCTCGCCCTCCGGGGTCCGCGCGCGGCACAGCGCCGAGAACAGGTCGTCGCCCTCCCCGGCCCGCTTCGCCGGCAGCGCCGCCCGGAAGTAGCGCTCGAGCAGGGCCCGCCCGCGCAGCCCGGCGCGGTACCGGGTGCCGGGCAGGTCGCGGCGCACGATCGAGCTGGCGGCCTGCACGCAGGCCATGAACGCCTGGTTGACCTGCTCCGCCTCGGGACCTGACCGGTCGTCCATGAAGACGTGGGTGGCGACGTCGAGGGTCAGGCGCTTGAGCATCGGGTAGACGCGCAGCTGCCGGCCCTGCGGCCAGGTGGGGATCTCCTCGCGCAGTACGGGCACGGTGCGGTGGACGTAGCCCCGGACGCGCGGCGCCGTGAACGCCTCCTGCATGACGCGGCGGTGCACGCGGTGGTCGTCGCCGTCGAGCAGCATCAGCCCGCGGTGGAAGAAGTCGTCGACGAGGAAGCGCCAGCCGTCCTGCGAGTAGGCCTTGTCCGGGTTGGTGAGCACCTGGTGGGTCGCCTCGGGGCCCGCGGCGATGACGACGTGCTCGCCGACGAACCCGCACCACGACACCGGCCCGAGCGTGGCGTGCCGAGCGCGGGTGAAGGCGCTGCCGTACCGGATGTAGGACAGCGTGTGCCCGATGACAGGCGGGCCGGCGTCGCCCGGGACCGGCTTCAGGTCCGATCCGGTGGGCGGCGACGCGAGCGGCACGACCCGTTGCGGGCGCGTCTTCTCGAGCAGGCGCCGGTCGATCCCCGCCGGCATCGGCGCGAGCACGACGGACGACAGGCGTTCACCCGTCGCGGTGCGGACCACGGACACGGCCACCTCCACGGTGTCGGATGCCCCGGACGCTAGACACGAATTCTTGTTGTGTCCACGGCGCAGACACGAACGCCACATCGGTCTAGGGTCGACGACCATGAGCCGGTCGTTCGCCGAGCGCACCCGCACCCTCGTCCGCGACGAGGCCCTCGAGCGGGCGGCGGAGCTGCTCGAGGCCGGCGGGTGGCGGGGCCTGCGCCTCCAGGACGTCGCCGACGGCATCGGGGTCAGCCGGCAGACGCTCTACAACGAGTTCGCGAGCAAGCAGGGGCTGGCCGCGGCGCTCGTGCTGCGGCGCACCGAGGAGTTCCTCGCAGGGCTCGAGGCCGCGCTCGAGGGCGAGGACGACCTGTACCGGGCGTGGGTGGAGGCGGTGCGCACGACCCTCAACACCGTCGCTCGCGACCCGCTGCTGCGCGTGATGCTCACCGGCCAGGGCGCCGCCGACCTGCTGCCGTTGCTGACGAGCGAGGCGGAGCCGCTGATCACCGCGGCGCGCGACCGGGCGGCGGCGTTCCTGCAGCGCCGGCGCCCCGAGCTCGACGCCGCGACGGCGTCGTCGGCCGCCGAGATCGCCGCGCGCCTGACCATCAGCCACGTCGTGCTGCCGCTGCACCCGCCCGACGCCGTCGCCGACCAGATCGCGACCGCCGTCGTCCGGTTCCTCGACGTCACGAGGACGCCGCGGCGCTAGCGGTCACGGGAGCGCCGGCACCAGGCCGCCGTCGATGAGCACCGACGTGCCCGTGATGTACGAGGACGCAGGCGAGAGCAGGAACGTCGCGGCTTGTCCGAATTCGTGCGGGTCGCCGTAACGCCCCATCGGGATCCGGGCGCTCGCCGTCCGCCGCTGTTCGTCGGCGGGGACTCCGGTCTCGTCCGCCCAGGTCTGTTCCAGCTTCCGCACGTACTCGGTGTCGAAACGGCCGGGCGCGAGCGAGTTCACCCGGACGCACGGGGCGAGCTCCTGCGCGAGCATCTTGACGAGGGCGGCGACACCGGGGCGCAGGACGTTCGACACGGCGAGGCCGGGAACGGGTTGACGGACGGACGTGGCGGTGACGAACAGGACCGACGCCCCCGGATCGAGGATCGGCAGAAGGCTGCGGACGAGGTGGATCGGGCCGCCGAGCAGGAGGTCGAAGGTCGATCGCCACTGCGCGTCGTCCACCTGGAGCGGAGACGCACCCGGCGGACCCCCACCGGCGTTGACGAGCACTCCGGCAAGGCTGCCGAAACGGGCGGACGCCTCGGCGACGACGGTCTCGGCCCCGTCCCGTGTCGCCAGGTCGGCGACACACGCGGACGTCCTGTCGCCGAGGTCGGACACCGTCGCCCGGAGTGCGGACGATGTGCGGCCGACGACGAGGACCCGGGCGCCGGCAGCGACGAGGTGCTCGGCCACCGCGCGGCCCAGGCCGCTGCTCGCGCCACCGACCACGAACGAGGAGCCCTCGAGGAACTCCGGCCGCCACGGAAACCGCGCAGCGAGGGCCATCGGTCGCATCCTCTCGGGAGCGTGCCGCCGGGCCTGGCGGATCCGGCGGACCGAGCGTCCAGCGCTCGGTCGGCCTGGTCAACAGTCTCGGCCCGCCGAGCCCACGTCAGGGGGCGCGGCCCACCAGCACCACGCCGAGGGCGCCGAGGGCGGCGACGACGGCGAAGGCGTAGAAGCCCCAGGGGTAGGCGAGGCCGGCCTGGAGCAGGGCGCCGCCGACGATCGGGCCGGCGATGGCACCGAGGCGCCCGACGCCGCTGGCGGTGCCGAGCGCTGTGCCCCGGGCCCCAGCGGGGTAGAGCTGCGAGACGTAGGCGTAGACGAGGACCTGGGCGGAGAAGACGAACAGGCCCGCCAGCAGCACGCTCACGTAGATCCCGATCCCGGGCAGGCGGATCGAGAGCAGCGCGAGGAACAGGGTCGCCGCGGCGAACCAGGCGATCGTCGCCGGGCGCACCCCGATCCGGTTGGCGACGGTGCCCGCGAGCAGCAGCCCGAGCACCGCACCGACGTTGAGCACGAGCAGCAGGGCGAGCGCCGCGCCGAGCTCGTAGCCGGCCGAGCGCATGATCTCCGGCAGCCAGGTGTTCAGCCCGTAGACCAGCAGCAGGCCCATGAAGGACGCGATCCAGAAGGCGATGGTCGGGCGCGCGAGGCCGTCGCGGAACAGCGTGGCCACCGGGTTGGACCGCTCGCGCCGCCAGCTCGAGTCCCCGGAAGCACGGCGCTCGAGGTAGGCCGCCGATTCCGGCAGCCGCAGCACCAGCAGCGGTACGAGGACCAGGGCGGGGATCGTGCCCGCCACGAACATCGCGGGCCAGCCGAGCGGCGCGATGAGCAGGATGCCGAGCAGGGCGGTCAGGACGGCGCCGACGTGGTAGCCGGTCATCATGATCGTCGTCGCGCTGCTCCCGCGTCCGGCCGGCGCGTACTCGGCGACGAGGGCCAGGGCGACGGGCAGCACGCCGCCGAGCCCCAGCCCGGCGAAGAACCGCAGCACGCCGAGCACCTCGGGGTTCGGGGCGAAGGCGCAGGCCAGCGTCAGGACGGAGAACCCGGCGACCGTCGCGATCATCGTGCGGCGGCGCCCGACGACGTCGGCGATCGGTCCGACGGCCAGCGCTCCCACCATGACGCCGAGCAGGCCGACCGTGACGACCACGGAGGCGCCGGCCGGGTCGAGGTCCCACGCCGGGTCGCGCAGCAGCACGGGCATGACGACGCCGATCACCACGAGGTCGAAGCCCTCGAGCGCCACGGCGCACCAGCACAGCGGGCGCACCCAGCCCGCTCCGGCGGCTCGGCGGGGGGATCGGGTGGCGGTCGTCGGTTCGCTGGTCATCGCACACGTCCTCGTGGGGTCCGGGGCTGGTCCGCGCAGTGGCGGGCAGTATGTGAACGGCCACACAGAGGCGTCACCGGGCCTTCCGCTCATCGGGAAGATCGTGACGGAACGGCCGGTTCGGGTCGCCGTGCGTGACCGCCGCCACCCGAACGCGCCACCGTCGCACGGACCGGGCCTCCGACGCCGTCCCGTCGCCCGGCGAGTCGCGCACTGAGGCGCACCCCCGGCCTCCTACGCTGAACGCACGAGCACGCGTCGACCGGGTACGCGAGGGAGGGACGCGATGTCGAACCCCCAGCCGGTCCTCTGGCCTGAGGAATCCGGGCGGGCGGAGCGGGTCCGGAACACCGTGGCCGAGGGCGCGGACGAGGTCCCCCCGGGACGTCCGCGGCGGGAGGTGCCGGTGCCGGGCCCGCTCGACGGGCACGGGCCGGCGACGGTCCTCGCCATGTGCAACCAGAAGGGCGGCGTCGGCAAGACCACGTCGACGATCAACCTCGGCGCGGCGCTCGCCGAGTACGGGCGGCGGGTGCTGCTCGTCGACTTCGACCCGCAGGGCGCCCTGTCGGTCGGGCTGGGCGTGCAGCCGCACCAGCTCGAGACCACGATCTACAACCTGCTGATGGAGAAGGGCACGCGGATCGAGGACGTCATCCGCACGACCACCGTCGAGGGCATGGACCTGCTCCCGTCGAACATCGACCTCTCGGCCGCCGAGGTGCAGCTGGTCACCGAGGTCGGCCGCGAGCAGTCGCTGGGCCGCACGATCGCCCCGGTGCTCGACCGCTACGACTACGTCCTCGTCGACTGCCAGCCCTCGCTCGGGCTGCTGACGGTCAACGCCCTGGCCTGCGCCGACGGCGTGCTGATCCCGCTGGAGTGCGAGTTCTTCAGCCTGCGCGGGGTCGCGCTGCTCATGGACACGATCGAGAAGGTGCAGGACCGCCTGAACCCCAAGCTGGAGATCACCGGCATCCTGGCCACGATGTACGACCCCCGCACGCTGCACACCCGCGAGGTGATGACGCGCGTCGTCGAGGCGTTCGGCGAGCTCGTCTTCGACGCCGTCATCAACCGCACCGTGCGCTTCCCGGAGACGACGGTGGCCGGCGAGCCGATCACCCGCTGGGCAACGCGCTCCACGGGCGCCGAGGCCTACCGCGCCCTGGCCCGCGAGGTCATCGCCCGGTGACGCTCGCCCCCGAGAAGACCGAGGCCCCCGAACGCAGCCGCTTCCAGGTCAGCCTGGACAACTTCACCGGTCCGTTCGACCTGCTCCTGCAGCTCATCGGGCGCCACGAGCTGGACGTCACCGAGGTGGCGCTCTCCCGGGTCACCGACGACTTCATCGCCTACACCGCGGCGCTCGGCGACGACGCCGACCTCGAGGAGACGACCGGCTTCCTCGTCGTCGCGGCGACCCTGCTCGACCTCAAGGCCGCCCGGCTGCTGCCCCAGGCCGACGTGGAGGACGAGGACGACCTCGCCCTGCTCGAGGCACGGGACGTGCTCTTCGCGCGCCTGCTGCAGTACCGGGCGTACCAGCAGGTCGCGGCGCTGTTCCGCGAGCTCGAGGGCGCGGCGCGCCTGCGCTACCCGCGGGCGGTCACGCTCGAGCCCCGGTTCGCCGAGCTCCTGCCGCCCGTGCAGCTCGGGGTCGACGCGCAGGGGTTCGCCGAGCTCGCGGCGGCCGTGTTCCGCCCGCAGCCGCCGCCGACGGTGAGCATCGACCACCTGCACGCCTCGACGGTGTCGGTGCCGGAGCAGGTCATGATCCTCACGGGGCGCCTGAAGGAGCAGGGCGCGGCGACGTTCGCCTCGCTCGTCGCCGACTGCGAGCACGGCATCGAGGTCGTGGGACGCTTCCTCGCCGTGCTCGAGATGTACCGCGCCCGCGACGTCGCCCTCGACCAGCCCGAGGCCTTCGCCGAGCTGCGCGTGCGCTGGGCGCCCGGGGGTGACGCGGGAACGGCCGGACTGGTGGAGGAGGACGCGTGACCGATCCCCTCGAGGAGCTCGAGGAGGAGCTGGTCTCCAACGCCGAGCTGACCGCGGCGCTGGAGGCGGTGCTGCTCGTGGTCGACGCGCCCGCCCCGACCGACCAGCTCGCCGACGTCCTGCGCCAGCCGATCCCGCGGGTGCAGGAGGCCCTGCAGGGCCTGGCCGCGGAGTACACCGAGCGCGCCCGCGGGATGGAGCTGCGCACCACGGCCGAGGGCTGGCGGCTCTACAGCCGCGACCGCTTCGCCCCCTACGTCGAGCGCTTCGTCCTCGACGGGCAGCGCACGCGGCTGACCCGCGCGGCGCTGGAGACCCTCGCCGTCGTCGCCTACCGCCAGCCGGTGACGCGCTCGCGGGTCGCGGCGGTGCGCGGGGTCAACGTCGACGGGGTCATGCGCACGCTCGCCGCCCGCGGGCTGATCACCGAGGCGGGCACGGACGGCGCCGGCGGCGGCACGCTGTACCGCACCACCGAGATGTTCCTCGAGCGCCTCGGGCTCGACAGCATCGACGACCTGCCGCCGATCGCCCCGCTGCTGCCCGACGTGGACGACATCGACGAGTAGGGAACCCGGGATCCGTGGACGAGATCCGGAAGACCACGAGCGGGACGATCCGGGGCACGGTGACCGACGGGATCGCCTCCTTCCTCGGCGTCCCCTACGCGGCGGCCCCGGTGGGGGAGCGGCGGTTCGCGCTCCCCGCGCCGATCAGCTGGGACGGCGAGCGCGACGCGACGGTGCACGGCGCGAACGCAGCCCAGCTGCCCCCGCACCCGGGCATGCCCGACATCACCCCGATCACCGGACCGGGCTGGGTGCCCGGCGCCGAGTACCTGACCGCCGACGTCCGCACGCCCGCGACCGGCGACCTGCTGCCGGTCATGGTGTTCGTGCACGGCGGCGCGTTCACGATTGGTCGATGAGCGACTCGACCACAGGTAGTCGCGCCGGACGCGACGGTTGTGACGAACCTGGCCTACGCCGCCGCCCAGATCCGGGCGAGGCGGTCCGCCCAGTGCGTCGCGGCGTAGGGCTCCGCGTCCTCGCGCGCACGCCGCCCGAGGGCGCGGCGGCGGTCGTCGTCGGCGACGAGCGCCTCGAGCGCCGCGGCGAGCGCGGCCGGGTCGCCGACGGGCACGAGCACGCCGTTCTCCCCGTCGCGGACCACCTCGGGCAGCGCGCCCACGGGCGTCACCACCGGCGCGACACCGAAGGCCATCGCTTCCAGCACCGCCATCGGGAGCCCCTCGTGCGAGCTGGGCAGCACGAGCACCTCGACGCGGCGCAGCAGGGCGTCGCGCTCGGCGCGGTCCAGCCACTCGCGGACCTCGACGACGTCGCCCACGCCGGCGGCGGCGACCGCCGCGCGGACCCCGTCGACCTCGCCGTCCCCCGCCGCCACCAGCCGCAGCCGGTGCCGCGCGGCCGGGGAGAGCAGCGCGCAGGAGGCCACCACGTCGTAGACACCCTTGCGCGCCCCGAACCGGCCCAGGAACACCGCGAGGACGTCGCCACCGGGCGGGCGCTCTCCGGCCGGGCCTTCCGGCCACTCCACGGGGTTGGGCAGCGCGGTCACCTGGCGCAGCGCGACGCCGAGGCGCGCCGCGTAGCGCTCGCGCAGGCTCTCCGAGAGCACGACGAGCCGGTGCGGCCGCACCAGGGCGCGCACCACTGCCCGCGCCGGCGCGGGCAGCCCGTCGAACCAGTCGAGGAACTCCGACCCGTGGAGGTGCAGTACGACCGGCACGCGACGGGCCCGCGCCACCGCGCCGAGCAGTCCCTTGCGCAGCACCGACGAGCGCTGGGAGACGTGCATGTGGACGAGGTCCGGCGGGCGGAGCACGAGGTGGGCCGCGGCCGAGAGGGTGCCGGCGGCCATCGTCCGGAGCCGGGTCGCGGGCGGTCCGTCGCGGTGGGTGGTGACCACGTCGAGGTCGGCCAGCGCCTCGGCGTGCCGCTCCAGGGCGTGCTGCACGCTCCCGATCCCGCCCCTGGCGTCCGCGCGCGGTCCGACCACCAGCACCCGGGGCCGCGGCGCCGACACGACGGGAGGAGTCGGCGCGGGCTGGACGTAGGTCACCGTGAGTTGCTCCGTTCGTGCTGTTCGTCCCCCCATCGGTCGTAGCTGACGCCCGCCTCGTGTCGATCACGTGACGGCGATGTGCGCCGCGCGTCTCCTGCGACGACCGGTGTGGTCGGCGGGCCGAGCGGTCACCGGTCCGGCGGCACCCCGCCCGCTGGTAACCTGTGACCGTGAGTGACGGCGTCCGCCTGCAGAAGGTCCTGGCCGAGGCGGGGGTGGCGTCCCGGCGCCAGGCCGAGATCCTCATGAGGAACGGCCGCGTCGAGGTCGACGGCAAGGTCGTCAAGGAGATGGGCATCCGGGTCGACCCGGACACCGCCGTGATCCACGTCGACGGCTCGCGCATCGTCACCGACACCGAGACCGTCCACCTCGCGCTGAACAAGCCCGAGGGCGTGCTCTCGACGATGTGGGACGACGAGGGCCGCCGCTGCGTCGGCGACATCGTGCTGGAGAAGGCCGAGGGACAGCGGCTCTTCCACGTCGGTCGCCTCGACGCCGCGACCGAGGGCCTGCTGCTGCTCACCAACGACGGCGAGCTCGCGAACCGCCTCATGCACCCGTCCTACGAGGTGCCCAAGACCTACCTCGCCGAGGTCCGCGCGCCGATCCCCAAGGATCTCGGGCGCCGGCTGCGCGACGGCGTCGAGCTCGACGACGGTCCGGCCGCCGTCGACAGCTTCCGGGTGATCGACCGCGCCGGGGCGCGGGTGATGGTGGAGGTCGTGCTCCACGAGGGCCGCAAGCACATCGTGCGGCGCCTGCTCGACGCCGTCGACAAGCCCGTGCAGCGCCTCGTGCGCACCGCGGTCGGGGACGTCCACCTCGGCGAGCAGCGCCCGGGCACGCTGCGCAAGCTCAACCGGGACGAGGTCGGCTCGCTCTACCGGGCCGTCGGGCTGTAGACCGCCTCACCCGGAGCCGACAACGGGCCCGACCGCAGGGCACAATGGTCTCCCGAACGGGATGCGGTCCGGTGCGCACGGTGTTCGGGAGGCGGCTTCAGGATGGACGCGACGCTGCGCGGGGTGGTGGCCGTCGACGGGCCGTCCGGCACGGGCAAGTCGACCACGGCACGCGGTCTGGCGATGCGCCTCGACGCGCGCTACCTCGACACCGGCGCCATGTACCGGGCCGCGACCCTCGCCGTGCTGCGCTCCGGGCTGTCGCTCGACCTCGCCGCCACCACCGCCGAGGGCCACGACGACGTGGTGGCGGTGGTCCTTGGGGCCCGCCTCGAGCTCTCGACCGACCCGGCCGAGCCGCGCGTGCGCCTCGACGGCGAGGACGTCGGCGCGGAGATCCGCGGCACCGCGGTCACCGGCGCGGTCTCGGCGGTCTCCGCGCTCACGGCGGTGCGCGCCCACCTCGTCTCCGAGCAGCGCCGGATCGTCGCCGAGGCCCTCGCCGACGGCACGGGCATCGTGGTCGAGGGCCGCGACATCGGCACCGTCGTCGTCCCCGACGCCGGACTGAAGATCTTCCTGACGGCGTCCGCGCTCGTGCGCGCGGGTCGCCGCGACGCGGAGAACACGGCGGCGGGCCGGGTCGGCGCGCCCGACACCCAGGCCGACCTGGCACGGCGCGACACGCTCGACTCCTCCCGGGCGGCGTCCCCGCTGCGCCCGGCCGAGGACGCGGTCGAGGTCGACACCTCGACGCTGGACATCGACGGCGTGCTCGACCGCCTGCAGGGCCTCGCCGAGGACCGCGATATGATCGTCGGCTTCGCCGACGCGGGAGTCGGCTCTCACAAGGGTTAGGGCATCGAGCCCGGACACGAAGCGAAGCGGAGCTGGACCATTAACGAGGAAGGGCCCGCTGTGCTCGCCGACGGCGACGCAGGAACGGGCATCGACGGTGATGACGCACGCCCGGCGCAGCCGGTGCTGGCGGTCGTCGGGCGCCCCAACGTGGGCAAGTCGACGCTGGTCAACCGCATCCTGGGCCGCCGCGAGGCGGTGGTGCAGGACGTCTCGGGCGTGACGCGCGACCGCGTCGCCTACGACGCGCTGTGGAACGGGCGGCGGTTCACGCTGCTCGACACCGGCGGCTGGGAGCCCGGCGCCAAGGGCATGCAGGCGGCGATCTCGGCGCAGGCCGAGACGGCGATGGCGACCGCCGACGTCATCCTGCTCGTCGTCGACGGCCAGGTCGGCGCGACCGCGGTCGACGAGGCCGTGGCGCGCACGCTGCGGCGGGCCGACCGTCCGGTGATCCTGGCCGCCACCAAGGTCGACGACCAGCGGGGCGAGAACGAGCTCTCGGCCCTGTGGCGCCTCGGGCTCGGCGAGCCGCACCCGGTGTCGGGGCTGCACGGGCGCGGCTCGGGCGACCTGCTCGACCTCGTCATCGACGCCATGCCGGACAGCCCGCGCGACGACGTCGACCTCGAGGGCGGACCGCGGCGCGTGGCGCTGGTCGGCAAGCCCAACGTCGGCAAGTCGAGCCTGCTCAACCAGCTCACCGGCGAGACGCGCTCGGTGGTCGACGCCGTGGCCGGCACGACGACCGACCCCGTCGACTCGCTCGTCGAGATCGACGGCGAGACCTGGAAGATCGTCGACACCGCCGGCCTGCGCCGCAAGGTCGGCCAGGCCTCGGGCACCGAGTACTACGCCTCGCTGCGCACGAAGGCGGCGATCGAGGCCGCCGAGGTCACGGTCCTGCTCCTCGACGCCTCCGAGCCGATCAGCGAGCAGGACCTGCGGGTGGCCTCCCAGGTCGCCGAGGCCGGCCGCGCCCTGGTGCTCGCGATGAACAAGTGGGACCTCGTCGACGACGACCGCCGGTACGCCATGACCCGCGAGCTGGAGCGGGCGCTGGTGCGCTTCCCCTGGGTCGAGCGGGTCAACATCTCCGCGCGCACCGGGCGGGCGGTACAGAAGCTCGCCCCGGCCATGCGCACCGCGCTGGAGAACTGGGACCGCCGGGTGCCCACCGGGCAGCTCAACCAGTGGCTCTCCGACGTCGTCGCGGCGACGCCGCCGCCGGTCCGCGGCGGCAAGCAGCCGAAGATCCTCTACGCGACCCAGGCGCAGAACCGGCCGCCGACGTTCGTGCTGTTCACCTCGGGCTTCCTCGAGGCGGGCTACCGGCGCTTCCTCGAGCGCAAGCTGCGCGAGACGTTCCCGCTCACCGGCACGCCGGTGCAGATCAACGTCCGTGTCCGCGAGAAGGGGAAGCGCGGCGGGCGCAAACGCTGATACGTTCTCAGGACCAACGAGTCCTGAGGAGTGATCGCCGTGCACGATCTCGGTCCGGCCGCACGCGAGGTCGCGCGGGTCGCCGCGCAGGTGTCCGACGACGACCTCGACCGTCCCTCGCCGTGCGGGCCGTGGACCGTGCGCGAGCTGGTCGGGCACCTGCTCGCCCTCACCGCCCACTTCGCGAACGTCGCCCGGCACACCGAGTCCGACCGTGGCGGGGCGCCCGCCGAGGTGGGCGACGGGTGGCGCGCGCTCCTCGACGAGCGCCTCGCCGATCTCGCGACGGCGTGGACGGAGCCCGCGGCCTGGGAGGGCGAGGGGTCCGCGGGCGGGCTGACGATGCCCCGCGCCCAGCTCGGGATCGTCGCGCTCGAGGAGCTCGTGCTGCACGGGTGGGACCTGGCGCGCGCGATCGGCGCCGCGTACTCCGTGCGCGACGACGACGTCGCGGCGGTCGGCGAGTTCGTCGGCGGCGTCGCGCAGGCGGGCGAGCAGGCCCGGACCGGGCTCTACGGCCCGATCGTCGAGGTCGCCACCGACACCGAGTTCGATCGCGTGCTCGCCCTCGCCGGCCGCGACCCGCGCCCGTGAGCGGCTGATCGTCCGACGCTGTCGTCGCCCACGCGGGCGGGCGCCACGGTCACCGGCGTCGATCGGCCGCGGCGACGCCGGCGCCGCAGGAGTCGCGTGAGGTGGCGTGCTGTGCGGGTCGGCGCCGGGAGCTCGCCCGCGAGGGCGTCGTCGAGCAGCGTGCCGACGGTCTCGGACGCGCACGTCCGGTTGGTCCCGATGCCGCCCGACGGGCCGCGCTTGGCCCACCCGACGACGTAGGTGCCGGGCACGCCGCTGCCGGTGTCGGGATCGACGACACGACCGGCCGTGTGCGGCACCGTCGCGCTCGCCGGGTCGAAGGGCAGGCCCGGCAGGGGTGTGCCGCGGTAGCCGACGGCCCGGACGGCGAGGCCGGCGGCGATGTCCGCCGCCGCGGTCCGCACGGCGGTGACCCGGTCCTCGCCGAGGATCGCGGTGGGGGAGGAGCCGAACCGCAGGACGATCCGTCGCCCGGGCCCGGGCGCCGCGGCGAGGTCCACCGGCCGGCGCGCCACCCCGGCGAGCAAGCCCGCGTGGCTGCCCGGCGCGGCGCCCTCGATGGCCGCCGCCGTGTCCGGGTCGTCGTCGACCACCAGCTCGACACCGTCGAGGCGGGTCAGCGCGCGCAGCTCCGGGCGGGTGTAGGCGGCGTGCTCGAGGCCCCGCCGTCCGAGCACCACGACCTCGCGCACCGCGCTGCGGCGCAGGCGCTCCAGGGCGTGCCCGGCGATCGCGGTGCCCGCGAGCGCGTCGGGGTCGGTGAGCAGGACCCGGGCGACGTCGAGTGCGACGTTGCCGTTGCCGATCACGACCGCCCGCTGCCCGGCGAGCTCCACCGCCGGGTCGAGCGCGTCGGGCGGCACGTCGGGGTGGCCGTTGTACCAGCCCACGACGCGGGTGGCGGGCACGCTGCCGGGCAGGTCCTCGCCGGGCACGTCGAGGCGGCGGTCGGCCGCCGGCCCGGTCCCGTAGATCACCGCGTGGTGGTGCTCGGCGAGCTCGGCGTGGGTGAGGTCGCGGCCGACCTCGACGCCGAGGTGCAGGCGGACCCGCGGGTGGGAGAAGAGCGTGGCGAACGTGTCGCCGACCTTCTTCGTCGACGGGTGGTCGGGGGCGACGCCGTAGCGCACCAGCCCGCCCGGCGTCGCCAGGCGGTCGATCATCGTGACCTCGGCCTCGGTCGACCGCAGGAGCTCCTGCGCCGCGTAGCAGGCCGCCGGGCCGGTGCCCACGACCGCGACCCGCAGCGGCCCGACGCCCGGGGCGGTGCGGGGGAAGTCCGGCGCGCCCCAGGCGTGGTCGGCCGGGTGCTCCCGGAAGTACGCCGCGTTGATCTCCGCGTAGCCCTCGTCCGCGAGCATGTCCACGGGACCGATCGCGTCGACCGGGCAGGCATCGGCGCAGGCGCCGCAGTCGATGCACGCGTCCGGGTCGATGAAGAGCATCGACGCGGAGCCGAAGCCGCGCTCGTCGGGCGTGGGGTGGATGCAGTTGACCGGGCAGACCGCCACGCAGGACGCGTCGGTGCAGCAGGTCTGGGTGATCGCGAAGGCCATGGCGGTTCCCCGGCTCAGAGCATGTGGACGCGCTGGTACATCGCGGTCGCCGGGCGCGTGAGGAGCCCGACCTGGCCGAGGAAGTCCATGAGGTGGGCGCAGCTCGAGCGGACCATGGCGTGGTGGTGCTCGTTGTGCCGCGCCTCGCGCACGGCCCGTTCGGGGTCGAGCCCCGCGGCCGCGTAGACGCCCTCGTGGACCATGTTGCCCACGATCACCTGGGCGCTCGCGGCGATCAGCCAGGCGGAGAGGTGGCGGCGGGTGCGGCCGGCGCCGGCCAGCCGCTCGCGCATCTCCTGGCGCGCGAACTTCATGTGCCGCGACTCCTCGACGACGTGGATGCGGCTGGTCTCGCGCACCAGCGGCAGCACGTCCTCGCCGCGCATCCAGTCGCGCTGCATGACGTCGAGGACCTCCTCGGCGACGAGGATGCCGCCGTAGGCGGACTCGGCGGAGGCGACGGTCTTGAAGAACCGCCCGAGCTCGAGGGCGAGGCGCGGCGGGACCGACGGGTGGATGCCCATCGTCTCGCAGGCGCGGGCGAACATGATCGAGTGGCGGCACTCGTCGCCGATCTCGCTGAGCGCGAAGCGGAATCCCGGGTCGGCCGGGTCGGCGGCGTACTGATCCCGCAGCACCATCTGCTGCAGGATCATCTCGAACCAGATCCCGGTGCTCATGATCGAGCACACCTCGTGCCGGGTGAGCCGGACGCGCTGCTCGTGCGACACCTCGTCCCACAGCGCGGTCCCGTAGAGCGTGCTCCACTCCGGGTTGAGCCCGTGCTGGTCCGGGTCGAGCGGCGCCGCCCAGTCGATCTCCGTCTCCGGGTCGTGGGAGCGCGCGGCCGCGGAGTCGAGCAGGCGGCGGGCCGTGGCGTGGGAGCCGTCGGCGCGGGCCTCGAGCAGCTCGGTCATCGGATGCCTCCGGGTACGAGGTACAGCGTGTTCCTGTTACCGCTGTTCCTGTTACCGAAGGTATCCCGTTACCGAAGGTCATACACACCCGGACATGACCGACGTCACGGCCGGTGTCCAAGTGGTGCCGACGGCGCCACCGACGCCGAGCGACCGGGCGCGACGGCGGCGGCGAGCGCCGCGCGGTCGGGGAGTCCGAGTCGCGAGCAGGCGCGGTAGACGTGGCTCTCGACGGTGCGCACCGAGACGTGCAGGCGTGCGGCGATCTGGCGGTTGGTCAGCCCCTCGGCGGCGAGGACCGCGACCTCCCGCTCGCGACTGCTCACCGGCAACGGCGCGCGGGCCAGCTCGAGCGCGGGGGTCGATGCGCCCTCGCAGCGGTCCTCGGCCAGGGCGATCGCGCGGTCGGCGGCGGCGGTGGAGGCCGGGAGCCGTCCCCGGTCGCGGGCCGCGGACGCGGCGTGCGCGGCGGCGTCCGCGGCCGCGAGCAGCAGACCGGCGGCCTCGAGCTCGTCGGCGGCGCCGAGCAGCACGTCCGGGTCGCGGGCGGCCAGACCGGCGGCGTGGCGGGCGGCGGCGCGGGCGCGCGGGGTGTCCAGGACGCGGGCGAGGTCGGCGAGGGGCTCGACCTGGTCGCGGTCGCCGAACCGGACCGCGGTGTGCCGGGCGACCATCTCGATCGCGCGCTGGCCCTGCCGGTGTGCCTCGGCCGCGAGACGGCGCGCCGTCGCGACGGCGTCGGACAGCGACCCGTGGGCGGCCGCGATCCACGCCCGCGCGAGGTGCAGGTCGCCGTCCCCGGCGCGGATCACGGGATGTCGCGCCTGCTCGGCCGCGGTGACCGCGGCCGAGGCGCCGGCGGCGTCGCCGGTCGCCGCGCGGGCCTGCGCGATCATCGCGTGGAACCACGCCGTCCACCCGCCGCCGTGGCCGGGGAACGCCGGCAGGATGCTGTCGAGCAGCCGCGCCGCGGTGACGACGCGCCCGGCCTCGAGGGCGAGCCGTCCCTGGTAGAGCGCCGACCACGTGGCCCCGTGCTGTCCGGACAGGCTCTCGACCCAGTCGAGTCGGGGGCGGGCGTCGTCGAGCACGCCACGCAAGCCCGCCTCGAGGACGTCGCCGAACCCGAGGTTGCCCAGCATCGCCCCGGTCTCGGGTGCCTGCCGGGCAGCCTCCATCCCGCGCACGACGTGGTCGCGTACCGAGGTCCCGCCGGCGCCCCGGAAGGCGACCCCGTACGCCGCGGCCCACGACGCCCAGGTCGTCGCCTGCGACGACGTCCCGGGACGCCCGAGGACCGCGGCCGTCGCCTCCAGGCCCGGGACGACGTCGCCGACGCAGACCAGCAGGACCGCGCGCAGGGCCGTCGTCTCCGGGAACGGCGCCCCGTCCGCGTCGACGCCCTCGCGGTCGAGCAACGCCCGCGCCTCGGCCGCACGATCGAGGATGAACACGAGGATGTGCACCCGCGCGAGCAGCGCGCGCGCCCGCTCGTGCGCGGTCCCCGCGGCGGGCAGGGCGGTGGCGAGGACCGCGTCGGCCTCCTCGGCGCGCATCATCCAGCCGAGCAGGAAGCCCAGCCCGAGACGGGCGTCGAACCCGCCGCCCGCCTCGACCGCCGCCCGCAACAGGCGCTCGGCGAGCCCGAAGTCGGTCAGGTTCATCGCCTGCTCGGCGGCGAGGACGAGCAGCGTCGAGTCCGGCGGGCTGTCGCTGCCGAGGTCGAGCACGGCGCGGCGCAGGTCGTCGCCGGCGCGACGGCTGCCGGTCGAGCGCAACGCCGCGGACAGCTCCCCGCGACGGCGGCGGGCCCGCGGCAGGCTCATCCGCGCGCGGGTCACCTCGCCGTAGAGGGGGTGCGCGAGGTGCACCTCCGCCCGCACGCCGTCCTCGGCCGCGAGGACGAGGCCGCGTTCGGCGAGGCGGTCGACGGCGCCCTCGGGGACGAGTCCCACCAGCACACCGAGACCGAGCGGTTCGCCGAGGGCCACCAGCTCGAGCGCGTGGGCCTCGTCCTCGTCGAGCTTCCCGATCCGTGCGGCCAGCAGCGCCTCGAGCCCGGGCGGCAGGACGCTGGGGCCCTGCCACTCCCAGCGTCCGTCGACCTGGCGCAGCCGTCCCGCCGCGCGCTCGCCGTCGACGAGGTGGCGCAGCCAGAGGACGTTGCCGCGGGTCGCGTCGTGGAGGCGGCGCTCGGTCTGGGCATCGACCCGCCCGCCGAGCACGGTGCCCAGCAGGGCCGCGGCGGCTGCCGGCGCGAGCGGGTCGATCTCGATGCGCGCGGCGAGCCCGTCCTTCCAGATCGCCGTGATCGCCTCGGGGCAGGGCTCGCCGGCCCGCACGGTCAGGACGAGCCGCAGCGCCCCCTCGGCGGCCAGCTGGCCGACGAGCACGGCCGACACCTCGTCGAGCAGGTGCGCGTCGTCGACCAGCAGCAGCGAGTCCGGCCCGCCCGCGCGCAGCGTCGCGCCGACGCGGGCGAGCGCGGAGACGCCGGCCTCGGGGTCGTCGCCGGTGTCGACCGGCGCCGGCAGCCACGGTGCGAACGCTCCGAGCGGGATGTCGCGGGCGGACAGCGAGCCGGTCGCGAGGTGCACCGCATCCCCGGGGGCGAGGCGGCAGGCGAGCTCACGGGCGAGACGGCTCTTGCCGACCCCGGCAGGGCCCGCCACCACCACGGCGCCGTCGCGGGCGAGGCCGTCCGACACGGCGCGGAGCTCCGCCTCGCGACCGGTGAACGGCCAGGTCCCGTGCGGTGTCGGACTCGCGGTTCGGGCCACCGCCGGTCCTCCGGATGCGGATGTCAAGGAGTCCGGAAGTCTGCCCCAATGAGCCCGAACGTGTGAAGCAGCTGTGTGCTCAACGGGGCAATCGTGCCTCGACGTCCGTCACCGTCGCCCGCGAACCCCGGGTGTGGAGGGCGTCGAGGTGGGCCCGGTAGGCCGTGGTGAACCGCTCGTCGTCGATCAGGTCGCCGAAGAGGTCGCGGTCGGCGAGGAACGCGAGCGGCTCGTCGGGGTAGCGGCGCGCGGCGGCGATGCGGTCCTCCGCGCGGCCGGTGTCGACGACCTCGATCGGCTCGCCCTGCTCGTCGGCGCCCTCCGCGTAGCGGGCCCAGGAGGCGACGACCAGCGCGGAGCGCTCGATCTCGCCGCCGTTCTCGAGGTTGATCCGGATGACCGGCACGAGCCAGGTCGGGATGCGGTCGGAGCTCTCGGCGGCGAGCCGCGCGAGGGTGTCCCGGATCTCCGGGTTGGCGAAGCGCTCGATGAGCGTGGCCTTGTAGTCGTCGAGGTCGACCCCCGGGACCGGCTGGAGGGTCGGCGTGCCCTCGCGGTCCATGTAGGCGCGGGTGAACCCGGCGAACAGCGTGTCGCCGGCGACCTCGTGGGCGTAGCGGTAGCCGGCGAGGTAGCCGAGGTAGGCGATCGCCTGGTGGCTCGCGTTGAGCAGGCGCAGCTTCATCAGCTCGTAGGGCTCGACGTCGTTGACGACCTGGACGCCGACGTCTTCGAACGCCGGCCGCCCGGCGACGAACTTGTCCTCCAGCACCCACTGGGTGAACGGCTCGCACACGACCGGCCAGGCGTCGGCGATCCCGGTGCTCGCGCTGAGCTCCTCGCGGTCCTCGTCCGTCGTGCGCGGCGTGATCCGGTCGACCATGGAGTTGGGGAACGGGACCTGCGCCTCGATCCAGTCCGCGAGCTCCGGGTCCCGCCGCCGCGCGTACGCGGTGATCATCGCGTGCGCGACGTGGCCGTTGCCCTGGATGTTGTCGCACGACATGACGGTGAACGGGCCGGTGCCGTCGTCGCGTCTGCGGCGCAGCGCCTCGACGATGTAACCGAAGGTGGTCTGCGGCGCCGCGCCCTCGGCGGCCGCGATGTCGGCCTGGATCGCGGGGTCGCGGTCGTCGAACTCGCCGGTGCTCGCGTTCTTGTGGTAGCCGCCCTCGGTGACGGTGAGGCTGACGATCCGGGTGGCCGGGTCGGTCATGCGCTCGAGGACGGCCTCCGGGTCGTCGGGGGCGTACAGGTAGTCGACGATCGAGCCGATGATCCGCGGCTCGCGGCGGCCGTCGGCGTGCTTGAGCACGAGGGTGTAGAGGTCGTCCTGGGCCTCGGTGACCTCGGCCATCCTCTTGTCCGCCTCGAGCACCCCCACCCCGCAGATGCCCCAGTCCAGGGCCTTGCCCTGCTGCATGAGCTCGTCGAGGTACATCGCCTGGTGTGCCCGGTGGAACCCGCCGACCCCGAAGTGGACGATGCCCACCGAGACCGCACTGCGGTCGTAGGTCGGGCCGGGGACCCCCGCGGGGAGATCGGCCAGGGTCGCCGCCGTCAGCGTCGTCGCAGCCACCCGCCCACTATGGCGTGCGCCACCGGATCTGTGCAGGAGGGTCGGCGGACAAGATCGCGCGAGGTGCTCCTCGGGGGAGACGTGATCGACCGGACGGAGCACCGGCGGCGATCTTGCGGGGGAGCTGTCGCCACTCTCGGGGTTGCGCGTGCGCTGGAGATCAAGAGCGCACCACGCACCTCTGGCGGTCTTGAGCTCAGGGGGTGGTCGCAACACCGGTGGTTGGTGGGGCGGAGAGTAGTTGGTCGATGGCTCGGGCGGGGCAGCGCCAGTCGAGGGTCTTGCGGGGTCGGCCGTTGAGTTCGGCGGCGACGGC
>NZ_BSTS01000030.1 GCF_030269665.1 Actinomycetospora sp. NBRC 106375 | reverse complement strand
ATCGCGCTCCCACTCCCGGTCCCGACCTGCGGCCGACACCGACAATGAGATCTTGCTCCAGCGCAGCAGCGGTGAACCTACGACGGCGTGTCGCGAAACCGGTCAACGTTCATGGTCAACGCACTAGGCGCCCAAGGGCGGGAGCGGCCGCAACGGGCCGTCGAGCGGCTCGGGCGGGGTGCCGTCGGGACCGAACGGCGAGCCGCCGAGCTCGTCGCGCCGGTGCGGCTCCAGCCAGGCCGAGGGCTCCGGGCCCAGCGGGACGATCTGCGTCGGGTTGATGCTCGTGTGCACCTGGTAGTAGTGCCGCTTGATGTGGTCGAAATCCACCGTGTCCCCGAAACCGGGGGTCTGATAGAGGTCGCGGGCGTAGGGCCAGAGGTTCTCGAACTCGGCGAGCTTCTGCCGGTTGCACTTGAAGTGGCCGTGGTAGACGGCGTCGAAGCGCGCGAGCGTCGTGAACAGCCGGATGTCGGCCTCGGTGATGTGGTCACCGACGAGGTAGCGGCGGTCCGCGAGCCGCTCGTCGAGCTCGTCGAGGCGGGCGAACAGCGCGGTGAACGCGTTCTCGTAGGCCTTCTGCGTCGTGGCGAAGCCGGCCTTGTAGACGCCGTTGTTGACGTCTCCGAAGACGCCCTCGTTGACCGCGTCGATCTCGGCGCGCAGGTCCTGCGGGTACAGCGTCGGGGCGCCGGGGCGCTGGTCCTTCGCCCACTCGATGCCGAGGTCGATCGTGATCTGCGGGTAGTCGTTGGTCACGAGCCGCCCGCTCGACTCCTCGACGAGCGCCGGGACGCTGACCCCGTTCTCGGTGCCGTTCTCCGGGTCCCGCGCGAGGTAGGCCTCCTCGAGGTACCGGTAGCCGAGCACCGGGTCGACGCCGTTCTCGTCGAGGGTGAAGCGCCAGGAGCGGTCGTCCTGCAGCGGGTCGACGATCGCGAGGCTGATCGCGTCCTCGAGACCCATCAGCCGGCGGACGATGATCGAACGGTGCGCCCACGGGCAGGCCAGTGACGCGACGAGGCGGTAGCGGCCGCCTTCGGCGGGCCACTCGTGGTCGGCGGCACCGACAGCGGGCTCGGCGACGATCCGGTCGGTGAACCGGGGCCCGCGGCGGCGGAACGACCCGCCGGCGTCGGCGTACGGGCTGTTGCCCACGGCCCTGTCGGTCGGCCTGTCGGTCGGGGTGCTCACGAGGACACGGGTGCCCCGCCGCGGTCCGGCGTCAACGTCCGTGATCGGTGACGCAGCAGCCACCACTCGGCGATCAGCAGGTTGACGATCCAGTTCGTAAGCCTTACGCATTGAGCGTACTTTTGTCTACGCACAGGTTGTGGAACGATCCCGACGTGCCCGTCCCCGCCCCCGATGCTGTCCCCGACCCCCGCTGGTCGCCGCCCGCAGCCCCGGGCGCCCGACGCCCGCTGACCCGCGACGCGATCGTCGACGCGGCGGTCGCGCTGGCCGACGCCGAGGGCCTCGAGTCCGTGTCGATGCCGCGACTGGCGCGCACGCTGGGCGCCGCACCGATGTCGCTCTACCGCCACGTCGCGCACAAGGACGCGCTGGTCGACCTCATGCTCGACGCGGCGATCGGCCCGCCACCGGCCGGCGCCGCGACAGGGGGCTGGCGCGCGCGGCTCACGGCCTGGGGACGGGCGAAGCGTGCGGTGTTCGCCGACCACCCGTGGACGCTCCCGCTGGTGAGCGGCAGCCGGCGGATGGGGCCCGCCGAATGCGCGTGGGCCGAGGCGGCCCTGCGCGCCGGAGTCGACGCGGGCCTGTCGGTGGCGGACGCCCTCGCCGTCGTCCACGTCGTCAACAGCTACGTCCGCGGCGCCTCGGCCCCGCTCGGCGACCGCGCCCCCCGCACCGCGGACCTCCTCGCCTCCGGTCGCGCCGCCGACTTCCCGCTGCTGCTCGACCTGCTCGAGGCGGCCCCGGACACCGGCGACCCCTTCGACGACGGGCTGGCCCGCGTCCTCGACGGCGTCGCCGCGTGGGTGGACGATCCGGCCAGGCAACGCCCCTGACCTTGCTCGTCCGTCCACGGGTGTCGGTGCTCGACCAAGCGCGCCGGGGCCGGTCGACGTCGGGGTGACCGGGCCGCCAGCGGCCCGCCGGACCCCGAGGAGCACCCCGTGACCCGCACCGTCAGCGCCAACATCACCCTCTCCCTCGACGGCTTCGCCGCCGGCCCGGGCGGCGACATGTCCTGGCTCGTCGACACCGCCCTGCACGAGCAGTGCGCCGGCGGGTTCGCCGGCTACTACCGGGGCGTCGACACCGTCCTGCTCGGCCGCACCAACTACGAGGGCTTCCACGGCTTCTGGCCCGCCGTCGCCGAGGACCCGGCCGCCGACGCCCGCAGCCGCGACTTCTCGCGCTGGTTCGACGCCGTGGAGAAGGTCGTGTTCTCCCGCACCCTCACCGAGGCAACGTGGACGAACGCGCGGGTGGCGAACGACCTCGAGGGGACCGTGACGGCGCTCCGCGAGACCGACGGCCGGACGGTCTCGGTGTTCTCCAGCATCAGCGTCATGCAGGCCCTGCTGGCCGCGGAGCTGCTGGACGAGCTCCGGATCACCCGCGTGCCGGCCGTCCTCGGCGCGGGCGTCCCGTTCTGGACCGCGGAGGTCGCGCGGTCGTCGTGGGCGCTCGAGACGCTCCAGACCATCCCGACCGGCGCGGTCGTCAGCGTGCTGCGGCGCCGCTGAGCACCGCCGATCGACGAAAGGACCTGATCATGAGCAAGATCGTGCTGTACATGTGGACGTCTCTCGACGGCTTCGTCGCGGGTCCCGACGACGGGCCGGACCAGGGGCTCGGGGTCGGCGGCGAGCGGCTGCACGACTTCCTGATCTTCGACGGCCCCGACCACCCCGCCGCCGCGCGGGCCCGCGACGACGTCGGCGCCGCCGTCATGGCCGAGGCGATGACCTCGGGCGCCGTGCTCACCGGGCGGCGCACGTTCGACCACGCCGGCGGGTGGGGCGGCGACCACCACGACGGCGTCCCGATCATCGTGCTGACGCGCTCTGTTCCCGCGACACCGCCGCCCGGCCACGCCCGTTACGTCACCGACGTCCGCGAGGCCGCCGCACAGGCGAAGGAGGCCGCCGGCGACCGGGACGTCCTGCTGCACGGCGCGGCGGCGGCGCAGGCCTGCCTGCGCGCCGGGGTGCTCGACGAGATGGCGCTGCAGGTGGTGCCGGTGCTGCTGGGGCAGGGCCGGCGGCTGTTCGACGACGTGCCGGGCCACGTCGAGCTCGAGCTCACGCACAGCGCCGACGGTCCGGGGATGGTCCACCTGCGCTACCGCGTGCTCGGAGGTGAGGGGTGATGGCCCTGCGACTCGACATGACCGTCTCCCTCGACGGCTTCGTCACCGGCCCGGACGACTCGCCGGACGACCCGATGGGCGTCGGCGGCTTCCGCCTCTTCAACTGGCTCGACCGCCGGAACGACCCGGGCCCCGGCGGCGCGGTGTACGCCGAGGCGATGGCGACCCGCGCCGTCCTCTCCGGGCGCCGGACCTACGAGCACGCCGGGCGCTGGGGCGGCGACCACCACGACGGCGTCCCGATCGTCGTCCTGACCCACACGGTGCCCGACGAGCCCCCGCCGGGCAGCGTCGTCTACGCCACCGACGTGGCCGCGGCCGCGGCGCTGGCCCGGGCGGCGTCCGGGGACGGCGACGTCGCGGTCATGGGTGCGGGCGCCGCGCAGGCCCTGCTGCGGGCCGGCGAGCTCGACGAGATCGAGCTGCACGTCGTGCCCGTGCTGCTCGGCGGGGGCCGGCGGCTGTTCGACCACCTGCCGGCCGAGCACGTCGAGCTCGAGCTCGTGCGCCGTCTGACCACCCCGGACACCGAGGATCGCGCGCGGCGGGCGACCCATCTCCGCTACCGGATCCGCCGGGCTGTCGATTCCCGGGACCGCTCCGCGACGACATGATGAGGGTCCCGCCGCGGGGCCCCGGAGAATCCGAGGAGACGACCATGGGCCAGTACCTGATCCTGATCTACACCGACGAGGCGTCGATGGCGGCGATGGGCGAGCAGGAGGTCGGTGCGCTCATGGCCGCGCACCAGCGCTTCGGCGGCACGCACGGCGCGGCCCTGCGGGGCGGCGGCTGGCTGCACCCGACCGCCACGGCCACCACCGTGCGCCGCCCCGACGGGCGGGAGCGCGACGACCTCGCCGCCGGCGAGGACGCGCTGGTCACCGACGGGCCCTACGTCGAGACCAAGGAGGCCCTCGGCGGCTACTACGTCGTCGAGGCCCCCGACCTCGACACGGCGCTCGCGATCGCCCGCCAGGTGCCGGAGCCGTTCGGCGGCGTCGAGGTGCGCCCGCTGCGCCCGGCGATGCAGGACCTCCAGGGGTCGTGACCCGGTGAGGACCCCCGACGCCGGGTCGGCCGTCGCCGACGCGCACCGTCGCGAGTGGGCCGGGGTGCTCGCCGCGACGGTGCGCGTCACGCGCGACCTCGACCTCGCCGAGGAGTGCGTCCAGGAGGCGTACGCCCAGGCCCTCGTCGCCTGGCGCGACGGGGTCCCGGCCCGGCCGGGTGCCTGGCTCACGACGGCCGCCCGGCGCCGCGCCCTGGACCACCACCGCCACGCCGCGGTGGCGCAGCGGGCGCTGCCGCTGCTGGTGGTCGACGAGGTCGCCCCGGAGCCCGTCGGACCGCCGCCGGACGACCTGCTCGCCCTGCTGTTCACCTGCTGCCACCCGTCCCTCACCGCCGAGGCCCGGGTCGCGCTGACCCTGCGCCTGCTCGGCGGCCTGTCCACCCCGGAGATCGCGCGGGCGTTCCTCGTCAGCGAGCCGACGATGGCCGCCCGCCTCACCCGGGCGAAGAAGAAGATCGCCACGGCCGGCGTGCCCTTCCGGGTGCCGGCCCCCGAGGAGCTCCCGCGGCGCCTCGGCGGCGTCCTCGCCGTCGTGCACCTCGTGCTCACCACCGGGCACACCGCGCCCACCGGGGCCACGCTCGTGCGCGACGACCTGCTCGACCGGGCCCACGACCTCGCCCGCCTGCTGCGGTCCCGGTTCCCCGACGACCCCGACGTCGCCGGGCTGCTCGCGCTGGTCCTGCTCACCGACGCGCGCCGCGCGACGCGGACCGACACCGGCGGGGCGCTGGTCCTGCTCGCCGACCAGGACCGGTCGCGCTGGGACGCTGCGATGATCGCCGAGGGCCGCTCGCTGGTGCTCGGGGCGCTGACGTCCCGGCCGGTCGGCCGCTACGCGGTGCTGGCCGCGATCGCGGCCGTCCACGCCGACGCCCCCACGTTCGACGACACCGACTGGCCCGAGATCGTCGGGCTCTACGACGTCGTCCTCGCCCGCTGGCCCTCCCCCGTCGTCGCGCTCAACCGCGCGGTCGCGGTCGGGTTCGCCGACGGTCCCGACGCCGGGCTGGCGGCCCTGGACGCCCTCGCCGGCGAGCCGCGGCTCGCCGGCTACGGCTACCTCGCGGCCGCGCGCGGCGAGCTGCTGCGCCGTGCGGGCCGCCGCGAAGAGGCCCGCACGGCCCTCGAGGAGGCGGCCCTGCTGACGGCCAACGACGTCGAGCACGAGCTCCTGGCCGGCCGCCTCGAGACCCTGCGCTGAGATCGTCATCGCCGCACGAGCCGCCCGTCCCCCTGCTGACGCGCCGGGCGCAGCCGGGGCAGCAGGCGGCCCGTGGTCGCGGCGTACTCGTCGTACGCGGACCCGAGGCCGGCACGCAGGGCACGTTCCTCGACCGCGATCCGGTAGCCGACGCCCAGACCGGCCACCGCGGTCGTCACCAGGGCCGCCGCGACGCTGCCCGCGGTGATCCCGAAGCCGAGGACCCCGACGAGCGCGCCCAGGTACGACGGGTGCCGCAGGTACCGGTAGGGGCCGCGGCGCACGACCTCGTGGTCGGCCTGGACCGTGACCACGCCGCGGAAGAACCGCCCGAGCACGAGGATCGACCAGAACCGGAACGCGATCCCGGCGACCGCGATCGCGAGCCCGAGCCACAGTGCCACCGCGTCGGGCAGCACCAGCAGACCGCGGAAGGGCGCCGACACGATCCCGGCCGCCACGCCGGCGGCGACCAGCACGACCAGGCTCCCCCACTCCGAGCGGCCGCCGCCGCGTCCGCGTCGCCACTGCCGGACCTGCAATGCGATCTCCCCGGCGAGCCACACCACGGCCAGCGCGAGGACCAGGTCGCCCCCGCCGACACCCGCGTCCATCCTCGGCCTCCCTCGTCCCCGGACCCCGCCGGCCCGGACGCGTCCAGGCTCGTCGCGGCGGCGGGCGCCGTCGTCGGCCCGCGGGTGGAGGGAGGGTGGACGGGGCGGTGGAGGCGGCGGTGGAGCGAGCGGTCGCGGCCGGTCGGGCCCGGGTGCGAGCATCGGGGGATGACCAAGGCCGTCCAGGACCTGATGGTCGCGGTCGAGCGCACCCGCGACGCGTTCGCGGCGGCGGTCCGCGACGGCGACCTGGACGCCGCCCTGGCGGTGGTGGCCGACGACGTCGTGCTGGCGACGATGCCGGCCGGCACCGGCGCGCAGGGCGCGGCCGCGCTGCGCCGGCACCTGGCCGAGCAGGTGCTGCCCCACCGCCCCGCCGACCTCACCACGCGGCGGGTGTCGCGGACCGGCGACCGCTGGCGGGTGGTCGACGAGGAGATGGTGACGTTCACCCACGACCGCGAGCTGCCGTGGCTGCTGCCCGGCGTCGTCCCCACCGGCCGGCGGGCCGAGGTGCTGGCGATCTCGGTGGTGGCCGTGCGCCGGGAACGGGTCACCGAGGTCCGGACGCTGTGGGACCACCACGGCCTGCTCACCCAGCTCGGTCTCCAGCCCGCGGCGGCCCGGAGCGCCTGACCGGCCCGCCCGGGGTGTCGAGCGCACCGATCGGGGGCACAATCCGACGGCGTCCCCACCGTCGCGGACCCACCGGCGGACGGTCTCGATGGTCGAGCACCGCTCCGCTCCGTCTCCGTCGACCAGGAGGGCGCCCCATGAGCGAGAACAGCAGGCCCGCGCGTGCCGACCGGGTCTCCACCGAGGGCAGTGTCGCGTCGGAGTCCGAGCACTCGGCCCTGCGGGCCGACATCCGCCGGCTCTCGACGCTGCTCGGGCGCACCGTCGCCGCCCAGCACGGCGACGACATGCTCGAGCTCGTCGAGAAGGTCCGCCGTCTCGTGCGGGAGATGCCGGAGCGCGGGGACACCGGGATCCGCGACATGCTCGCCGAGCTCGACCCGGGCACCGCCGCGGTCCTCGGGCGGGCGTTCGCGACGTACTTCCACCTCGCGAACCTCGCCGAGCAGCTGCACCGCTCGGAGGAGCGCGCGGAGGTGCACGTGTCCGGCGAGGGCCAGCTGCACACGCTCGTCGACCGGCTGGTGAGCGACGCCGACCCCGACGAGCTCTCCACCGCGCTGTCGCGGCTCGAGCTCAAGCCGGTGTTCACGGCGCACCCGACCGAGGCGCAGCGCCAGTCGGTGCTGGGCAAGCTGCGGGCGATCGCCGACGTGCTGGCCGACGGTCTGCCCGAGGAGCAGGCCGAGAAGCGGTTGCACCGGCTCGTCGACCTCATCTGGCAGACCGACGAGATCCGCCCCGAGCGCCCGACGGTGCTGGACGAGGCGCGTTCGGTCTCGTACTACCTCGATCAGCTCGGGCGCCGCACGCTGCCCGTGGTGCTCTCCGAGCTCGACGAGGAGCTCGACCGCGTGGGCCTGCGCCTGCCCGACGGGTCCCGCCCGCTGGTGCTGGGCTGCTGGGTCGGCGGCGACCGCGACGGCAACCCCAACGTCACCGCCGAGCTGACCCTCGAGACCATGCGGATCTACGGCGAGCGCGGCGTGCGCATCCAGATCGAGCTGCTCGAGGACCTGGTCCAGGAGCTCTCGGTGTCCACCCGGCTGGTCGGGGTCTCGGAGGACCTGCGTCGCAGCCTCGCCCGCGACCGCCGGGCACTGCCGGAGATCCACGACCGGTTCATCCGCCTCAACGCCGAGGAGCCCTACCGGCTGAAGTGCTCCTACATCCACGCCCGCCTGGAGAACACCCGCCGGCGCTACACCGAGGGCACCGCCCACCAGCCGGGGCGCGACTACCTCGGGGCCGGGGAGTACCTGCGGGATCTCGAGGTCATGGACGCCTCGCTGCGCGCCCACCAGGGCGAGCGGATCGCCGACAGCGGGCTGCGCGACGTCATGCGCTCGGCCAACGCCGTCGGGCTGCACCTGGCGAGCGTCGACGTCCGCGAGCACACGAACTTCCACCACACCGCGCTGACCGCCCTGTTCGACCGTCTCGGCGAGCTCGAGACGCCGTACGGCGAGCTCGACCACGCCGGGCGCGCGGAGGTGCTCTCGCGCGAGCTCGCGGGCCGGCGGGCGCTGACCCCGCGCCGCAACTGGCAGCAGATCGGCGACGACTCTTTCAAGGAGACGCTCGAGGTCTTCGACTGCATCCGCACGGTGCAGGAGACCTACGGCGAGGAGGCGCTGCACACCTACGTCATCTCCATGGCCCAGAACGTCGACGACATCCTCGCCGTCGCCGTCCTGGCGCGGGAGGCGGGGCTGGTCGAGCTGACCGCCGACGGGGCCCTGGCGTCGATCGACATCGTGCCGCTGTTCGAGACCGCCACCGAGCTCAAGATCTCCGGCGACCTGCTCGACGGGATGCTCTCCGACCCGTCCTACCGGGCGCTCGTGGCCGCCCGCGGCGACGTGCAGGAGATGATGCTGGGCTACTCGGACTCCAACAAGGGCGCCGGGCTCACCACGTCCCAGTGGTCGATCCACCAGGCCCAGCGCCAGCTGCGCGACGTCGCGACCAAGCACGGCGTGCGGCTGCGGCTCTTCCACGGACGCGGCGGGTCGGTCGGGCGTGGCGGCGGACCCGCAGGCGAGGCGATCGCCGCCCAGCCGCACGGCGTCGTCGACGCCTGCATGAAGGTCACCGAGCAGGGCGAGGTCATCTCCGACAAGTACTCCTTGCCGATGCTCGCCAAGGACAACCTGGAGATCATGCTCGCGGCGGTGCTCGACGCGACGCTGCTGCACCAGACCTCGCGGGTGGAGGCGGCAACGCTCAAGCGCTGGGACGAGGCGATGGACGTCATCTCCGACGCCGCCCAGGACGCCTACACGCAGCTGATCTCCCACGAGGGCCTGCCGAACTTCTTCACCCAGGCCACGCCGGTCGACGAGCTCTCCATGCTCAACGTCGGGTCGCGGCCGGGCAAGCGGCCCGGCGCCGGCGGGCAGGCGTCGCTGGACGACCTGCGCGCGATCCCCTGGGTGTTCGGCTGGACCCAGACGCGGATGATCGTGCCCGGGTGGTTCGGGCTCGGCACCGGGCTCAAGGCCGCCCACGACGCCGGTTACTCCGACGTCATCGACGAGATGCGCGACTGGGCGTTCTTCGCGAACCTGATCTCCAACGTCGAGATGACGCTCGCGAAGACCGACATGCGCATCGCGGCCTTCTACGTCTCCGAGCTCGTCGACCCCGAGCTGCAGGAGGTCTTCGAGATCATCAAGGCGGAGCACCGGGTCACCGAGCGCGAGGTCCTCAAGCTCTCTCCCGGTGAGCAGCTCCTCGGCGGCAACCCCCTGCTGCGCCGGACCCTCGACATCCGCGAGGGCTACCTCGAGCCGCTGCACCACCTGCAGGTGCACGCGCTCAAGGAGCGGCGCCAGGTCGACGACCCCGACCCCGACCTCCAGCGCGCGCTGCTGCTGACCGTCAACGGGATCTCGGCGGGGATGCGGAACACGGGTTAGGGCCGCAGGCACGGCTCGGGGACGTAGGCCGGCACCTGCCTCGCCGCCGAGATCAGCCGCTCGAGCCCGGTCGTGGGGCTGGTGAACGGGCTGCCCAGCGGCAGGTCGGCGGAGCACACGTAGCGGGCCTCGACGTCGCCGGTCGGGATGCGCCGGAGCCCGCCGCTCCGGTCGAGGTCGTCGTAGAGCAGCGTCAGCGCCGTGTCGTCCACGGACACGACGTAGCCGTGCAGCATCGCGTCGACGGCACGGACCTTGACGGCCTCGTACGGGAACCCGGGCTGGGCCGACAGGAACCCGATGACGAGGAAGGCGGCCAGGGGAGCCCCAGCCGTAGACGAAGCGCCGCGCGGAGACCGCCTCCGAGCGGTCCGCGACGACCCCGGAGACGTAGACGACGGCGCCGAACAGGAGCGCGACGGAGATCGCGCTCAGCCCGTCGTCGTAGACCAGGAGCCAGCTGATCGCGGCGGCGACGAGGACGCCCAGCAGCGCCGACGTCGCCACCGCGCGGCGGCCGCGCGGTGAGGGCTCGGGAGCCCCGCGCACCGCGCGCACGCGCGGCGAGACGAGCGACCGGTACCACCAGAACAGGAAGATGATCGGCGCCGTCGCGGTCAACGTGCTCACGGCCACCGTGATCCAGACGGCCCCGAGGTCCGCGCTCGCGACGATGGCCTGGAAGGTGTTGATGTCCCCGCGCGACTCGACGAAGTACAGCCGGAACACGGCGACGACGAACGGGGCGGCGGCCAGCGAGATCGACCAGACGGCCTCCCGGGGGAGCCGTGGACCCGGGTCACGCACGAGGGCCCGGGCCCGTCTCCGCGAGGATCGCCTCGCAGGCGCCGGCGAGGACGAGCGCCGCGTCGCGGACCGCCCGGGACGCGGTGGGGTGCGCCGCGCGGGACCGCCAGGTCGCCAGCTGCTCGTGCGCGGCGCGGCGGACGTCGTCGGGTGCGGCGTCGACCTCGAGCCCCAGACGGGTCGCGACCGGGTCGTCGGGGCGGACGAGCCGCTCCGCGGCCTCCTGCTCGCCGGCCGGGAGCACGACGGCGCGGCGGCGCAGCGCGTCGGCGAGATCGGCCTCGGCGACCTCCCGCGCCCCGGCGAGCCGTGTGCGCTCGACGACGTAGCGCAGGTGGTGCGACCAGTCCCGCCCGCCCGCGCCGTCCCGCGCCAGCGCGTCGAGGGCGTCGAGGGCGTCGAGGGCGTCGAGCGCCCGCCCGGCCCGGCGCGCGCCCGGACCGGTCGCCGCGTCGTCGAGCGCAGCGGCGATCTCGCCGACCCGTCCGGCGACCGGTGACGGCGGCGCGAGACCGGCGAGGAGCTCCTGGACGGCGGCGACGAACCGTGAGGCCTCGGGGCCAGGCACGTCGGGACCGGGCGCGTCGGGACCGGGTGCGTCGGGACCGGGGGCGTCGGGACCGAGTGGGCCCGGTGTCGCCGGGTCCCCGGGTGGAGCGAGGGCGTCCCTCGCTGCCTCCGACGCAGCGAGGGCGTCCCTCGCTCCCCCGTCGCCCGCGTCCCCGGGTGGAGCGAGGGCGTCCTCCGCTGCACCCGACGCAGCGAGGGCGTCCCTCGCTCCCCCACCGGCGGCCACCGCCACCGGCCCGGTCGCCGGGTCGTCGGCGTCATCAGCACCATCAGCACCATCAGCAGCGTCGGGCAGCGGGATCGACCCCGCGACCGTCGTCCCCCGTCCCGGCGCCGAGTCCAGCCGCACGCTGCCACCGACGGCGGCGATGCGGGTCGCGACGTTGCGCATGCCCCGCTCCCCGCCCGCGGCGGCGGGACGCGGGGTGAAGCCCGGCCCCTCGTCGCGCACCGAGAAGCGCAGCGCCCCGCCGGACTCCGCGAGCGTGATCGTGATCGGTGCGCCCGCCGCGTGCTTGCGGGCGTTGTTCACCGCCTCGAGGCAGCAGAAGTACACCGCCGAGTCGACGTCGGCACCGTAGCGGCGCCCGGCCGTCACGCCGGCGACGTCCAGGGTCACCCTCGTGTCGCCTCCGGTCAGCTCCCGGCGCAGGGTCTCGACGACGCCGTGCTCGGCGAGCCCCGCGGACGAGACGCCGGCAGCCGTCTCGGCGAGCACCGCCTCGGCGGTGTCGACCTGCTCCAGGATCGCCGCGAGACGCTCGGCGGCGGCGTCGAGCTTCCCCGCACCGACCTGGTGCTCGGCGAGTCCGAGCGACAGGCGCAGGGAGACGAGGTGGTGCTGGGCGCCGTCGTGCAGGTTGCGCTCGATGGCGCGGCGCTCGCCGTCCATCTCGGCCACCGCGGCCCGGCGGGACTCCGCGATCCGCTCCCCGTGCGCGACGGCGGCGCGCAGCTGGCGCTCCAGCTCGATCTCCTGGCGGTGCGCCTGGAGCACGGCGCCGAGGCTGTCGGCGACGTCGGCGAGCAGGCGGGGCCGGTCGCTGCCGCCGGCCACGGCCTCGGCGTCGACGGCGAGCACCCCGACCTCCTCGCCGTGCTGGCGCACCGGGAAGGCGACGAGCTCGGCGTCACCGGCGTCGTCGGCGAGCCGCCACCGGTGCTCCCGCGACCGCAACCCCGGCCGGTGCACGGTCAGCGCCACGGTCCGGGCGCCGAGGTGGCGCCCGATCGCCTCCGGCAGGCGCTCCAGGTCGGTGCCTGCGGACGCGGTGCGCGAGAGCTCGGCGACCTCGAGCAGCACGCGGTACGGCGTCGGGCGCCGGCCGTAGAGGAGGCGTTCGACGAGGCGGTCGGCCCGGGCGGAGACCGCGAGGTACACCGCGGCGCCCACGATCCCGCCGAGCACCCCGCCGACCACGCCGCCGCCGGCGAGCGCGGCCACCAGGGCGACGGCCCCGCCGACCGCGACGACCTCCACCACGACCGTCAGGGCCCGGTGCAGCCGGTCGGCCGAGGCGCGCAGCCGCGGACGGTAGGCCGCCAGCACCGCCAGGGCGATCGCGGCCGCCGAGATGCGCGCGAACCAGAACAGGAGCGCCGTCGGCTCCCCGCCCGACCCGTGGCGCGCGGTCGGGTCGTCGAGCGTGAGCCCCGGCCGGCCCGACGTCGCCATGACGAGCGTCAGCAGCGCGAGCACCGTCGCCGTGGCCAGCACGCCGGTGAGCACGGTGGCCAGCAGACGGGCCTGGTCGCGGCGCTCGCGGGTCGCCCCGGCCCGCAGGTGGCGCGCGACGCCCAGGGCACCGACGAGCGGGACCCCGAAGCCGAAGAACACCACGCAGCTCACCGTGTGCGGCAGCAGCGCCGTCCCCATGCCCGCGACGAACAGCGCCAGCCCGGCGAGCGCGACGAGCAGCCGCTGCCCACCGTGCGCCGCCGCCACCCCGGCCGGGAACAGCAGGAGGGCCCCGACGTAGGCCGCGCTGGCCACGCCGTGGAGCAGCACCTGGTGGGCCTCGCCGATCCCCAGCCCCGTGGCGACGCGCACGACGGTCGTCGCCGCGTGGGCCTGGAGGTTGAACGCGCCCGCGGAGCCGATCATCGCGAGGATCAGCAGGCGCACGGTCCAGGTGCGCCCGCCGCTGCGCCAGAGCACGACGGCGACGACGAGGTTCGCGAGGCTCGCGAGGTAGTCGAGGACCGCCTGCGCCCCGGGCTCCCCCATCGCGAAGCCCTCGACGACACCCCGGGCCCACGCGCTGCCGCCGGCCGCGGCCGCCCCGACCGCCGCGCCCAGGGCGGGCACGTGCGCCGCCAGCGCCACCACCGCGCCCAGCGCCAGCCACACGACGGCGAGGGTGGCGACGGCGACGAGCGCGACCCACCACGCCGCGACCCACCCGCCGCGGGGCGGTGCGGCGGTCGGCGGCACGGCGTCCGCCTCGGCCGCGGACGTCGCGGGCGGCGCCAGCGTCCCGGTCACGGCGAACCCCCGAAGGATCCGGTCGAGCTCCGCTGCGCTGCGCCCCCCGGGTCCAGCGCCACCGGCCGCAACCGGTCCGGCAGCCACGCCCGCAGCTCCACCGCGCCGCCGGGACGGGCGACGAGGTCCACCGACCCGCCCAGCGCCGCGAGCCGGTCGACGTCGTCGGCGAGCGCCGCGCGCAGGTCCTGCGGGTCGCCGTCGGGATCGGGGTCCTCCACCCGGACGGCGACGGTGTCGCCGTGGCGTTCGAGGACGACCTCCAGCGGAGCCCGGCCGCCACGGGCCGCGAGCAGCGCCAGGGCGGACGCCGCGGCGTAGTAGAGCCCCGACTCGATCTCCCACGGCAGCCGGTCGCCGAGCCGCCCGGTGAGCCGGACCGTGCGGGGCAGGTCCGCGACGACCTCCTCCAGCGCCGCCCGGGGGCCCTGCTCGCGCAGCACCGCGGGGTGCACCCCGCGCGCGATGACCCGGAAGCGGTCGATGAGCCCGGTCAGGCGCTCGCGGGCCTCCTCGACGTGGTGGCGGGCCATCTCCCCGGCG
Source organism: Actinomycetospora sp. NBRC 106375 (assembly GCF_030269665.1). GTDB lineage: Bacteria > Actinomycetota > Actinomycetes > Mycobacteriales > Pseudonocardiaceae > Actinomycetospora. The sequence continues at coordinate 33,412 of NZ_BSTS01000030.1, read as the reverse complement.
TCCTCGGGGTCGTCCTCGGCGTCCGCCAGGGCCTCGGCCGCGTCGGTGACCGACTGCCGGAACCCGGCGAGCCGGTCGGTGGTCGCGCCCTCGAGCTCGGTGACCAGACGCCGGCGCTCCACCTCGCGCGCGACCTCCAGCCGCCGTCGCGACGCCGCGGTCTCCGCCGCCAGCTCGTCGACGCGGCGCACCCGCGCCGCGAGCTCGGCACCGCGCGCGACGCCCTGGAGCACCAGCTGCGCGCCGCCCGCGACGTCGCGCACGAGGCGACGGTCTCCCGGAGTGACCGGCCGGCCGGACTTCGCGATCGTCAGCACCGCGCGCAGCCGCTCGCCGTCGAGCACGGGCACGGCGTGGTCGATGCCGGGGCGCGTCAGGAGCACGCCGAGGGACCGCACGCGCTCGCCGGCGTCCTCCTCCGGCGGGTACACCGCCTCCGCGACGAGGACGTCGTCCACCACCAGCCACACCACGGCACGCTCGGCCGTGGTGCCCTCGCCGAGCACCCGCGCCAGGCCCGGCAGGGCGTCGGCCAGCGATCCCTCACGGACGCGGGCCGCGGTGTCGGCGAGCACCGCGTAGGGGGTCGGCGCCGGGCGCCGGGCGAGCCGCCCGGCGACCCGGTCGACCAGCGGTCCCGCCGCCCGCGCGCCGGCGACCGCGACGGCGGCGGCCACGAACGGGCCCACGACGGCGGCGAGCGCCGGCCCGGTCAGCAGCGCCCACCCGAGCGTGACGACCACGAGGACCACCGCGACGCCGGCGCCGAGCAGCACCGGGCGTGCCGGCAGGGTCCGGGGGGCGCCCGCGAGCGCCTGCCCGGCCGTCCCGGCGACGCCGCGATCCGACACCGGTCCGGCCCGTCAGTCGTCGCCGCGCTGGGAGCGCAGGTAGGTCAGCACGGCGAGCACCCGGCGATGGTTCGCGGAGGTGTCGGCGTGCAGGCCGAGCTTGTCGAAGATGTTCGCGACGTGCTTCTCCACGGCCTTGCCGCTGACGAACAGCGTGGAGGCGATGCCGCCGTTCGAGCGGCCCTCGGCCATGAGCTCGAGGACGTCGCGCTCGCGCTGGGACAGCGCGGCGACGAGATCCCGTTTGTCGCTGCGCGGGCGCTCGACGAGGCGCTTCGCGAGCTCCGGTTCGATGACGATCTCGCCGGCCCCGATGCGGGTCAGCGTGTCGGAGAGGACCTCGACGCTGCCGACCTTCTCCTTGAGCCGGTAGCCGATGCCGTCGGTGCCGATCTCGAGGATCCGCATGAGGTAGTGCGACTCGGCGTAGTGCGAGAGGAACAGCAGGCCCATCTCGGGGTACTGGGCGCGCAGCCGCTCGGCGGTCACGAGCCCGCCGTCCGGCTCCGGCGGCATGCGGATGTCGAGCAGCGCGACGTCGGCCGGGGTGCGGGTGAGAGCCGCGACGAGCTGGTCACCCCCGGACTCGCAGGCCACGACCTCGTGACCGGCCGCCTCGAGCAGCATGACGAGGCCCTGGCGGAAGAGGGCGCCGTCCTCGGCGACGGCTACGCGCACGGGAACCTCGCGGTGATCGTGGCGCGCCCGGCGCCGTCCGGGGTGGCGTCGACCGATCCGCCGAGCGGGGCGGCCTCGTCGAGGACCGCGCCGCGCTGCCCGGCGTCGACGCCGTCGAGCGTGAGCACCAGGTCGCCGCCCTCGACGCGGACCCGGACGACCACCTCGCCGTCGCCCTCGCCCGTGGCGGCCAGGCACGCGGCGGCCGCGAAGTAGGCCGCCCCCTCGGCCGCGGTGCCCGCCCGGGCGTCGACGGCGTCGATCCGGGCGGTCGCGCCGGTGGCCGTGGCGAGCTCGCGCAGCGCGGGTCCGAGACCCGCCTCGTCCAGCAGCGGCGGGTAGAGCGCGCCCTCCACCTCGCGCAGCTCCTGCAGGGCGGCCCCCAGCTCGTCCTGGAAGGCGTCGAGGCCGCGCACCCACTCGCGCGACGGCGCCTCGGCACGCAGGACCCCCAGGCGCAGCGACAGGGCCGAGAGGCGCAGCGCCGGGCCGTCGTGCAGCCGCCGCTCCCACCCCCGGCGGGCGTGCCACCGTTCCGCGCCGCGGCGGCGGTGGTCCTCACCCGGGTCGTCACCGAGGGTCATCAGCGCAGCCTCCTGTCGCGACCCGCACGCCGACCAGGGGGTGCACCCTCCGGGGTGGCGGGGAGAACCCGACCGCTCCCGTCGTCGCCGCACACTGCGCGTGTTCACTGGGACTCCCTGAGTGGCAACCGGGCGTGGACTCCTCGCTGGCGAGGGACCCGGAAGTTACTATCCGTCAGATTGCCGGAGGAGGGGTCGTGACGTACAGCCTCGGGATCGATCTCGGCACGACGTTCGTCGCCGCCGCGATCTCCCGGGACGGCCACCGCGTCGAGATGGTCCCGCTCGGCGACCGCACGGTCACCGAGCCGTCGGTGGTCATGCGCCGCCCGGACGGCACGTTCGCGGTCGGCGACGCCGCCGCCCGCCAGGCGGCCGCACGCCCCGGCGACGTCGCCTGGGGCGTCAAGCGCCGCCTCGGCGACCCGACCCCGGTGGTGCTCGGCGGCGCGTCCACGCCGGCGGACGAGCTGCTCGGGGCGATGCTGCGCGACGTCCTGTCGCGGATCGAGGCCGAGGAGGGCGGCCCGCCGGACCGTGTCGTGCTCACCCACCCGGCCAACTGGGGGCCCTACCGGCGCGGGCTCTTCGAGGACGTCGCCGCACTCGCCGGGTTGCAGGACCCGCCGATGCTCACCGAGCCCGAGGCCGCCGGGGTGCACTTCGCGATCACCCGGGGCCTGGCGGAGGGCGAGCTGCTCGGCGTCTACGACCTCGGCGGCGGCACCTTCGACGCCGCCGTGCTGCGCGGGCGGGCCGCCGGGGTGGAGATCCTCGGGGTGCCCGAGGGCATGGAGCACCTCGGCGGTGTCGACTTCGACGAGGCCGTCCTCGACCGCGTCGACCAGGCGTGCGGCGGCGCGGTCAGCGAGCTCGACCCCCACGACAGCCGTGCGCGCGCCGCCGCCGCCCGGGTGCGCCAGGACTGCGTCGTGGCCAAGGAGACCCTCTCGGTCGACGACGAGGCGAACGTGTCGGTCCTGCTGCCCGCCCGGCAGGACGACGTGACGGTGACGCGCGACGAGTTCGAGACCATGGTCCGCACGCCGCTCGAGTCCACGGTTTCGGCCCTGCGCCGGGCGCTCGAGTCCGCGGGCGTCACCGCCGACGCGCTGACCGCCGTGCTCCTCGTCGGCGGCTCCTCGCGCATCCCGCTGGTCGCACGGATGGTCGGCGACGCCCTGGGCTGCCGCACGGTCGTCGACAGCCACCCGAAGCACGCCGTCGCGCTGGGCGCGGCGGTCGTCGCCGCCCGGGGCACCGACGCCGTCGACACCGCGAGCCGCGCGACCGCCGACGACCCGACGCCCACCCCAGCCCGCAGCCCCCAGGCCTCGCCCGCCCTCCCCGTCACCGATGCCCCGGCGCCCGAGGTCGTGCACTCCCCCGACCCCGTCGCCGCCACCCGGGCGCTGCCCCGCGACCTGGCGAGCCGCGCCGCATCCGTGCAGCCGGTCGGGCCCACCGGGTCGCACGGGTCGCACGGGTCCGACGGGTCCGGCGGGTCCGGCGACGGCCGGCCGGACCAGGGCCACCCGGGCCAACCGGGCCCCGCGGGTCGCGCGCCGGGCGGTGGCGGACCGCACGCCCCCTCGCCGGGCGCTCCCCGGCCGCCGGCCGGTCCCGCTCCGGGCCACGGCGGGGCCGGCGCGGGCGCCCCCGGCAACCACCGCGTCCCGGGGGCTCCCGGCGGGCCGCCCGGCCACGGCGCGCCCGGCCAGCCCGGCCAGCCCGGTCAACCCGGCCAGCCCGGTCAACCCGGCCAGCCCGCTCCGCCCGCTCCGCCCGCTCCGCCACCGGGCGGTCGCGGCGCGCCGGGTGGCCCCGGCCCCGGTGGTGGTGGTCCCGCCGGCCCGGGTGGCGGACGACCCCGCGGCCCGTATCCCGGTGGCGGTGGTCCTGGACGACCCCCCAGCCCGGGCGGTGCGGCCGGCACGGGCGGTGCCGGCGGTCGCCCGCCCTACGGCCCCGTCGCCCCAGCCACCCCCGGCGGACCCAACAGACCTGGTGGCCCCGGCGGCCCCGGTGGCCCCGGTGGCCCCGGTGGCCCCGGTGGCCCCGGTGGCCCCGGTGGCCCCGGCGGTCCCGGCGGCCCCGGCGGTCCCGGCCGTCCGCCGCCCGACCCCCGTTTCCCGGCCCCTCCCGCACCCGGGCGCCCGGGCGACACGGCCGGCTCCGGTGCGGGGCCGGCCGACGCCCTCACGTCCACCGTCGGGGCGACGGGCCCGGAGGCCGACGCCACGGCCGCCACCGGGGACGACGGACACCGTGTCCGGGTGATCGCCGTGATCGTCGTGGCGGTGCTCGCCGTCGGCATCGTGGTCGGGTTCCTCTTCTTCTTCGGCGTGCTCTGAGCGCCCGGGCGGTGCACCGTTCGCCGCCACGCGTGGCCCATTCGACGCAGACGGTGGCGTGCAGACGGTCATGTTCCCCACCGTTGGGGGTACGGCGACATCACTCGGACGGTGGCGCGGCGACGACGCTGGGCACGCGAGTGGGCGGACGGAGGGGCTGCGGTGGTCGACGACGACACGAGCGCGAGGCGTGCCGAGCGGCCGGAGACGAACCCCTGGTCGCCCGACCGGCCCACGCCGGCGTCGAAGCGCTCCCTGGTGGCCGTCTCGCACGCGATCGAGGCCGCGGTCCTCGCCGGGCCGGTCAACGCGCCGACCGTCGTGGTCGCGCTGTTCCAGCACCAGGCCTACTTCGCCCGCGAGTACGCGGTGTACGAGCGCATCGCCGCCTCCGGCGCCGTCGTCGTGCTCGCGTTCGCCGACGGTGAGGCCCACGACGTGCCGCCGGGGTGCCAGCTCGTCGTCCTCGACCCGGGCGAGCCGCTGGCCGACGAGTGGAGCCTCGTCGCCGTCGGTCCGCAGGCCGGGGCGTTCCTCGTCGCGACCGACGCCCACCGGATCGACCCCACCGAGCACAGCCTCGAGGCGGGGCGGGAATTCATCGGGCGCTGGGGCTGGTCGCGGGTCCAGGCGGCCAACGAGCTCGCGCGGATGCGCTCGGCGCTCGGGACCCGGCTCGAGACCGCGGTCGGCTACACGATCGACGGCCTGCTGGCGCGGGTGATGCCGGCCGGCGGCGCGGCCGCGGCGTCGGGAGGCACCGACGGCGAGCGCTGGGCGACCCACGCGCTGCACCGGATGGTGCGCCGGATGCAGGACGCGCGGGAGGGCACCCGGGTGCTGCGCGCCCAGCTCGTCGACGCGCACGCCGCCGTCGCCGCCCGCTCCGCCGCGCACGTCGACCCGCAGTCCGGCCTCACCACGCCCGAGTTCCTCACGCGGTGGACGAACACCGGCGGTCCCACCGCCCTGCCGGTCGGCGTCGCCCTGATCGACGTCGCGGCCCTCGACGGCGCCGAGCAACGGCTCGGGCGCCGTGCGGCGTACCACGCGGCCCGCCGCGTCGCGGCCGCCGTCAGCGAGCCCCTCGGGCCGGTCGACGCGGCCATCCGGCTGTCCGAGCGGGAGTTCGCGCTCGTCGTGCCGGGCGCGTCGTCGCGCCACCTCGCGGGGCTGGTCGACGCGGTCACCGAGCAGCTCGAGCTCTCCTCGGACGGCTACCCGAACCTGCCCCTGGCCGGGCCGGTGGCCTGGACCGTCACCCTCACGCGGCCGCTGCCGCTCGACGACCTGCACCTCGCCCTCGGGACCCCCGAGCAGCCGGCCGCCACCCTCGCCGGCGACCCGATCACCGTGCGCGAGCTCGCCGACGGCGGCGCGGGGACGGGCGCCCACCACCGCGAGGAGCCGGTCACCGACCGCATGCCGCGCCTGCGGGTCCCCGACGCCGCGACCACGGAGCCGCCCGAGGACGACGTCGCCCCGTGGCCGGTGCCATCGCAGGACGACGCCCACGACGCCCCGCCCCACGACGCCCCGCCCCACGACGCGCCCGAGCCGGACGTGGCCCCGCACGCGACCGCAGCGGCGGACGGGGACGCGCCGTCCGGGCCCCGGCCGGTGCCGGACCGGCGCGGTGGGCCCGACCCTGACGAGCAGGGCGGCCCGAGGCTCCCCGGCGGCCGGTCCGGCTGGGACCCGTTCGGCGCAGCGGTCCCGCCCGGCCCCGCGCCCTCGGGTCCCGTGCCCACGCCGCAGGACCTCGACGGCGACCGCCACGGCACCAACGGCACCGGCCCCGCGGCGGAGGTCGGCCACGGTCCCGGCGCCGCCGGGTCGGCCGAGCACGGCGAGAGCGCCGACCTCGCCGACCGTCCGTCGCCCAGCCCGTCGCCCAGCCCGTCGCCCCGCCCGGGCCGTCGGCGTCTCGCGGGTGGGGAGCCGGCGCTGAGCATGCTCTCCGACCTGCCCCGGCGGCGGCGCACGAACGGGACCGCGCACGGGGCCGCGGCCGGCCCGTCGGGCGGCGGCGCGGAGCCGTCGCGACCGACGTTCGGTGCGCCCGGCGACGCCGGGGGTGACCCTCCGCCCACCGCCTCCTGAGGCGGTTTACCGCCCGGTCGCCCGCGGGAACGTCGCCGCGTGCTCGACCAGATGCCCGTACCGGCGGCGGGATGCCCCAAGCGCATGATCTTCGGGCCGTGCGGCGGGGTGCGCAGCGACGGTTCCTGCGAGCTCGACGCCGCCCTGACCTGCCCGTGGTGCGACGACCGCGACCCGCTCGCCGTGCGCCCGTGGCCGTCGCCGACGGCCACCGGGCCCGCCGAGGCGCCGGCGATCCTCACCGACCTGTCGGTCCCGCCGTACGACCTCGCCGCGATGCGGGACATCCTCGAACTGCTCGCCCCCGTCTCCGACGCCGTGCTGGTCGGCGAGCACCAGAACCGGCCGGACTTCCCGCCGACCATGGTCGCCGCGGAGATCCTCGCCGCGGGCACCGGGCCGTGGATCACGCTGACCTGCCGCGACCGCAACCGCGTCGTGCTCGAGCAGGAGCTCGCCGGGCTCGCCGCGCTCGGGATCGACGGCGTCCTGTGCGTGACCGGCGACGGCCGCGGGCAGGACGTGCGCCCGGAGGTCACCCAGGTCTTCGACCTCGACAGCACCCGGCTCACCCACCTCGCCGCGACGACGGGCCTCACCACCGCCGTCGCCGTCGCCCCCGCCGCCCCGCCCGCCGAGCTGCGTCCGGCGGCGCTGGCCGAGAAGCAGCGCGCCGGCGCTTCCCTCGCCGTCGCCAACCACGTCGGCTCGCCGGCGGCCCTGTCGTCCTTCCTCGACCGCGCCCGGGCGGCCGGCGCCGACCTCCCCGTGATCGCGGCCGTCGCCGTCTACACCGACGAGCGCTCGGCCGCCGTGCTCGCCGCCTTCCCGGGGCTCGCTCTCGACCCCGACGCCGTCGCCGCCGTCCTCGCCGCGCCCGATCCGCGCGAGGCGGGCATCGAGGCCGCCGTCGCCGAGGCCGAGGCGCTGCTCGCGGTGCCCGGCGTCGCCGGGGTGAACCTCTCCGGGCTCGCGTCGGCGGACGGCTGGCGCGCGGGCGCCGAGGTCAAGGCCGAGGTCGCCGCCCGCGTCGCCGAGCGCACGCGCCGGGACGCCGGCCTCGCCCCGGGGCGGCGAGGGTGAGCGCCCCCGAGGACGGCACCGACAGCGCTCCCGACAGCGCTCCCGACAGCGCTCCCGACAGCGCTCCCGACAGCGCCATGGAGGCCGAGTTCGACACGGTCGCGGCGTGGACCGAGGAGGCCGTCGAGGCGCTGGGACGCGACCACGCGATCCCGGCCGCCTGCCGCGGCAGCGGCTCCCCGGCCGACCTGGCGTGGCTCGCGCGCGGCCTCGACCTGCGCGACGACGAGACCTTCCTCGACGCGGGGGCCGGGCTCGGCGGACCGGCGGCGTGGCTCGCCGACCACGTCACCGACCGCTGGCGGGGACGCCCCCTGCTCACCGAGCCGATGGTCCACGCCGCCCGGTCGGCGCGGCGCCTGTTCGGGTTCCCGACGGTCGCGGCGGTGTCCGAGGAGCTGCCGGTCCGCTCGGACAGCGTGGACGTCGCCTGGTCGCTCGGCGTCCTGTGCGTCACGCCCTCCCGGGACGCCATGGTCGCCGAGCTGCGCCGGGTGCTGCGACCGCAGGGCCGCCTCGGGCTGCTCGTCCTGGAACGCGGCGAGGCGCCGCTGCCCGAGCAGCCCGAGGGCAACGACTTCCCCACCCGCGAGGAGCTGGACGACCTGCTCGGCGACGCCGGCTTCCACGTGGACGACGAGATCGACGCCGCGCGCCTGCCCGGGGCGCCCTCGGCGTGGTCGGAGCGCGCCGACCGCGTCGAGGAGCACCTGCGCCGGCACCACGGCGAGCACCCGGCGTGGCACGCGGCCCAGGAGCAGGAGCGGGTGATGGGCCGGTTGCTGCGCGAGCGCTACATCGTGACCCGCCTCCTGCGCGCCACCGCACGCTGACGCGACGGGCGGGCCGCACGTGCTCCTCCTGCGCTCGGCGGCACGTCCGGACGGGCGACACACGGGCGGGCGCACCATCCGCCGCGGAATCGGTTCAGTTCGGCGCGGCCCCGGTCGGCGCTCCTCGCCGGACCGACCCCGGGCGTCTTCACTGGAGCCGAGCCGGACGGCCCTCTCCCCCGCGTCCGCGGGTCGCCGCCCGGCTCCGGGAGGAGTTCAGGTGACCTACGACGCGGTCAGTGCCTACACGGTGCTGTTCGGCGACGGCGAGGCGCCGGCGACGGTCAGCGTGCACGGCTCGGCCGACGAGGCCTGGGGCGCTCTGGACGTCCTGGTGCGCGGGCGTTCCCGCCGCTGGCGCGCCCGTCCGGGCACGGTCGACGAGGACCGGGTCACCGAGCTCGCCGAGCGCTGGCGCCGGGCCGACCCCGAGCGGCGCTACTGGCAGGTCGCCCCGCACCGCCTGCGCGTCACCGTGCCCGCCATCGCCCACGACCGCGCGCCCCGTCCCGCCTAGTCCCCGCCCTTCCCACCGGAACCGAGGACGGGGGACGACCCCACCCCACCGGAGGGTGCGCCCTCCCGACACGCGCCCGCGTCCTGAGCAGGCTCACCGCAGGGCACGCCGGCCAGGGATCCGGCGCCGGGCGCGGGGGGGTGGGGTCATGGTCGGCACGGCACGGCGCCGCCTCCGCGAGCTGCGGGCGGTCCTGCGGGTCACGCTCGCGGTGGTCGCCACCCTGCTGCTCGGGGCGCGGCCCCACCACGGACCCGACCCCGTCGCACCCGTGACGAGGGCACGCTCGCTGGTCGTCCTGGTGCACGGTTTCGGGGCCGGTCCCGACTGCTTCGACGACCTCGCCCGCGCGCTGGGCGGCCCGGGCGTCGCCGTCGTCCGCCACCGCTACTGCTGGACCGCGGGCGTCGAGGAGCTCGCCGCGCGGCTCGCCGACGATGTCGCGGACCTGGCGCGACGGACCGGGGCCCGGTCGGTCACCGTCGTCGGGCACAGCCTCGGCGGGGTGGTCGTCGCCGCGAGCCTCGCCGACCGGCGCCTCGCCGGCACCGCGACCCGTGTGGTCACCCTGGGCGCACCGCTCGGCGGCACCGGCTGGGCCCGCCTCTTCCCGGTCGGGGCGCTGCGCGACCTGCGCCCCGGCGCGCCGGTCCTGCGCTCGCTGAGCCGGCCGGACGTGCCGTGGACGACGATCGCGTCCCGCGCGGACGCCGTCGTCGCGGTGCATCGGGCGACGCGCGACGGCGCCGAGGCGGTCGTCGTCGACCGTGTCGGGCACTGCGGGCTGCTCCGCGACGCCGGCGTCGTCGCCCGCGTCGCCGCCCTCTGCGCCCGCCCCGCCCGACCCGCCCGCCGCCGCACCCGCCGCACCACCACTGCCACCACCACGCCCCCGAGCCTCACGCCTGCCGCGTGAGTCGCTTCGGCCGCGAGAGGCACCTTGCGCATGATCGACAGGGCCCTCGAGCTGCCGAACGTGCCACTCGCGGCCGGCCGCGCCTCAACAGCGCCGCCAGGAGCCGGCGCCCCGGCGCGAGAGGCACCTCGCGCATGATCGACAGGGTTCCCGAGCTGCCGGACGCGCCTCTTGCGACCGCCCGGGCGCCCGCGGACCTGGTGACACTCCCGGGAGATCGACATGGAGAGCCCACCCCAGATGGCTAGGGTCGCCGGAGTGTCCGGGACGAGCCGCTCGCTCGCCGCGCAGTACCGGCGCTTCGCGGACGCCGAGGGGACGTCGCCCCTCCAGGCGCGCCTCGCCCTCGCGATCAGCCGGTCCGCGGACGCCCTGCACGCCGTCGAGGCGGCGCCACCGCAGCGCCGCGGGCCCGCCCTGGTCCTCGCCGCGCTGCACGACCTCGCCCTCGCCGAGCGGGCCCCGGCCCTCGAGGACGCCGCCGTCGACACGCTCGTGCACCGGGCCGACGAGGTCGCGGCGATCGCCGCGCGCCGGCGGCACCGGCCCGACGAGGCGGGACGCCACGCCGTGCTCCACCCCGCCGTCGCCGAGGCGGCGCACCGGACGGGGGCCGACGCGATCGGGCTGATCGACCTGGGCCGCCCCGCCGGGCTGAACCTCGCCGTCGACCGCGTCGGCGTCCGCTACGACGCCGGGGCGACGCGGGGCGACCCCGCCTCCCCGGTGCAGCGGGCAGCGACGGTCGTGGGCGGGCGGCCCGTCCCGGCACACCCGGTCCCCGACGTCGTCGCCCGTATCGCCGTCGACCGGGAGCCGCTCGACGTCGCCGACACCGAGAACGCCCGCTGGCTGCGCGCCTGCCTGCCCCCGGACGCGACGGACCAGCGCCGCGACCTCGACACCGAGATCGCCCTGGTCGCGACTCTGGGCCCACGCTACCTCGGCGGCGACCCCGTCGACCGGCTGACCGAGGCCCTCGCCCACGTGCCGGACGACGCCCTGCCCGTCGTCACCACCACCTGGGCGCTGTCGCGGCTGAGCGCCGCCCGCCGGCAGCGCTTCGCGGACGTCATCGGCGCGACCGACCGGCCCGTGGCCTGGGTGTCCGTCGAGGGCGTCGGGGTGGCGCCCGGGGTCCCGACGCTCGGCGACCGGCCGGCGTCCGGGCACAGCATCATCGGCCTGGCGCTCCCCGGCGGACCGCCGGACGTCCTCGGCCGCTGCTGGTCCCGCGGCCGCCTCCTGTCCTGGTTCGGCGGGTGAGGCCTCAGACCAGCGCGCGGTCCGTCGGGCCGATCGGGCGCGGCAGCACGTCGCGGCCCGTGAGGTAGGCGTCGACCCCCGCGGCGGCGGAACGGCCCTCGGCGATGGCCCAGACGATGAGCGACTGCCCGCGTCCGGCGTCCCCGGCGGCGAAGACACCGGGGACCGTGGACTGGTAGTCGTCGCCGCGGCGCACGTTGCCGCGGTCGTCGTACTCCACGCCCAGGCTGTCGAGCAGGCCCTCCTTCTGCGGGCCGAGGAAGCCCATCGCGAGGAAGACGAGGTCTGCGGGGATCTCCCGCTCGCTGCCCTCGACCGGCACGAACTTCCCGTCGGCACGCTCGACGTCGACGAGGCGCAGCGCCCGGAGGTTGCCGCGGGAGTCGCCGAGGAACTCGTCGGTGTTCACCGAGAACAGCCGCTCGCCGCCCTCCTCGTGGGCCGAGGAGATCCGGAAGATCATCGGGTAGGTCGGCCACGGGTTCGCGTTCGGCCGCTCGTTCGGCGGGATCGGCATGATCTCGAGCTGCGTCACCGACCTCGCCCCCTGGCGATGGGCGGTGCCCACGCAGTCGGCGCCGGTGTCGCCGCCGCCGATGACCACGACGTCGCGGCCCTCGGCGTCGATGAAGGAGCGCTCGTAGTCGCCCTGCTGCACCTTGTTCGACGGCGGCAGGTACTCCATCGCCTGGTGGATGCCGTGCAGCTCGCGACCCGTGATCGGCAGGTCGCGCCAGGCGGTCGCGCCGACGGAGAGCACGACGGCGTCGTGGTCCGCGCGCAGCTTCTCGACCGACAGGTCGGTGGCCGCGGGACCGCCCACCTCGACGCCCGCGAAGAACCGCGTCCCTTCGGCCACCATCTGCTCGAGGCGGCGGTCGAGGCGCTTCTTCTCCATCTTGAACTCGGGGATGCCGTAGCGCAGGAGCCCGCCGATGCGGTCGGCGCGCTCGTAGACGGTGACGTCGTGCCCGGCGCGGGTGAGCTGCTGGGCGGCGGCCAGGCCCGCCGGCCCCGAGCCCACCACGGCCACGGAACGACCGGTCTTCGTCTCCGGGGGCTGGGGCTTCACGAAGCCCTCGTCCCAGGCGCGGTCGATGATCTCGATCTCGACCTGCTTGATCGTCACCGGGTCGGAGTTGATGCCGAGCACGCACGCCGACTCGCACGGGGCCGGGCACAGCGTCCCGGTGAACTCCGGGAAGTTGTTGGTCGCGTGCAGGCGCTCGATGGCCTCGGCCCAGTCGTCACGCCAGACCAGGTCGTTCCACTCGGGGATCATGTTCCCGAGCGGGCAGCCCTGGTGGCAGAAGGGGATGCCGCAGTCCATGCAGCGCCCCGCCTGCTTGCGCAGCGTGGTCGGGTTGAGCTCCTCGTAGACCTCGTGCCAGTCCTTGATGCGGATGTCGACCGGCCGGCGGCGCGGGAGCTCCCGGCCGGTGGTCATGAATCCCCGGGGGTCAGCCACGAGCCGCCTCCATGATCGCTTCGTTGACGTCGCGGCCGTCGCGCTCGGCGTCGGCCGTGGCCTCCAGGACCCGCTTGAAGTCGACCGGCATCACCTTGGTGAAGCGCGCGACCGCGGCATCCCAGTCGGTCAGCAGGTCGTGGGCCACGGCGGAGTCGGTGGCGGCGTAGTGCTTCTCGACCAGGGAACGCAGCTCGTCGACGTCCTCGGGGCCGACGACCTCGAGCTCCACCATCTGGTGGTTGACCCGGATCTCCTGCATGTCGAGCACGTAGGCGATGCCGCCGGACATGCCCGCGGCGAAGTTGCGCCCGGTCGGGCCCAGGATCACCGCGCGGCCGCCGGTCATGTACTCGCAGCCGTGGTCGCCGACGCCCTCGACGACCGCGACCGCGCCGGAGTTCCGCACGCAGAAGCGCTCGCCGACCTTGCCGCGCAGGTACGCCTCGCCGGCGGTCGCCCCGTAGAGGATGACGTTGCCTGCGACGATGTGCTGCTCGGCGACGAACGGCGCCTGCGGGTGCGGGCGCACCGAGAGCCGCCCGCCCGAGAGGCCCTTGCCGAAGTAGTCGTTGGTGTCGCCGATCAACCGCATCGTCACGCCGCGCGGCAGGAACGCGCCGAACGACTGCCCGCCCGAGCCGGTGAACGTGATGTCGATGGTGTCGTCGGGCAGGCCCGCACCACCCCAGCGCCGGGTCACCTCGGAGCCGAGCATCGTGCCGACGGTGCGGTTGACGTTGCGCACCGGCAGCTCGAGCCGCACCGGGGTGCCGTCCGCGATCGCGCCCTCGGCGAGCTGGATCAGGGTGTGGTCGAGCGCCTTCTCCAGACCGTGGTCCTGCGGCTTCGTCTGGTGCAGGGCCTGGTCGCCGAAGTTGTCCGGGACGTCCGGGCGGTGCAGCACCGCCGAGAGGTCGAGGCCCTCGGCCTTCCAGTGCGACTCGGCGGCGCGCGTGTCGAGGACCTCGGTGTGCCCGATGGCCTCCTCGATCGACCGGAAGCCCAGCGCCGCCAGGTGCTCGCGCACCTCCTGGGCGATGAACTCCATGAAGGCGACGACGTACTCGGCCTTGCCGTCGAACTTCTGCCGCAGCACCGGGTTCTGGGTCGCGACGCCGACCGGACACGTGTCGAGGTGGCAGACGCGCATCATGATGCAGCCCGAGACCACGAGCGGCGCCGTCGCGAAGCCGAACTCCTCGGCGCCCAGCAGCGCGGCGATCATGACGTCGCGGCCGGTCTTGAGCTGGCCGTCGGTCTGCACGACGATCCGGTCGCGCAGCCCGTTGGCCAGCAGCGTCTGCTGCGTCTCGGCGAGGCCGAGCTCCCAGGGACCGCCCGCGTGCTTGATCGAGCTCAGCGGCGAGGCGCCGGTGCCGCCGTCGTGCCCCGAGATCAGGACGACGTCGGCGTGCGCCTTGGACACGCCCGCCGCGACCGTGCCGACGCCGACCTGCGAGACGAGCTTGACGTGCACGCGCGCCCGCGGGTTGGCGTTCTTGAGGTCGTGGATGAGCTGGGCGATGTCCTCGATCGAGTAGATGTCGTGGTGGGGCGGCGGCGAGATGAGGCCGACCCCGGGCGTGGAGTACCGGGTCTTCGCGATCCACGGGTAGACCTTGTGCCCGGGCAGCTGCCCGCCCTCGCCGGGCTTGGCGCCCTGCGCGATCTTGATCTGGATGTCGTCGGAGTTGACGAGGTACTCGCTGGTCACCCCGAAGCGCCCGGACGCGACCTGCTTGACCGCGGACCGCCGCGAGTCGCCGCTCGGGTCGCGGGTGAAGCGGTCCGGGTCCTCGCCGCCCTCGCCGGTGTTGGAGCGGCCGCCGAGGCGGTTCATGGCGATGGCCAGCACCTCGTGCATCTCCTGGGAGATCGACCCGTAGGAGATGGCGCCGGTGTTGAACCGCTTGACGATCTCGGAGACCGGCTCGACCTCGTCGATCGGGACGGGGGTGCGGCCGGTGTCGGCGCCGTCCCGGAAGGCGAAGAGCCCGCGCAGCGTCAGCAGCCGCGAGCTCTGCTCGTCGACGGCGCCCGTGTACTCCTTGAACGTGTCGTAGTTCTGCGTCCGCGTCGAGTGCTGCAGCTTGAACACCGTGTGCGGGTTGAAGACGTGCAGCTCGCCCTCGCGCCGCCACTGGTACTCGCCGCCGACCGCGAGCTCGCGGTGGTCGGGCCGCACGCCGTCGGCTGGCCAGGACTGGCGGTGCCGGACCGCGACCTCCTCGGCGAGGACGTCGTAGCCGACGCCGCCGAGCCGCGAGGTGGTGCCGGCGAAGCAGTCCTCGACGATCTCGGAGCCGAGGCCGATCGCCTCGAACACCTGCGCGCCCATGTAGGACGCGACGGTCGAGATGCCCATCTTGCTCATCACCTTGCGCACGCCCTTGGCCAGCGCCTCGACCACGTTGCGGGTCGCGGTGCCGGAGGTGACGCCGGTGATGACGCCGCGGTCGATGAGGTCGTCGACCGTGTCGAGCGCGAGGTACGGGTTCACCGCGCTCGCCCCGTAGCCCAGCAGCAGCGAGACGTGGTGGGTCTCGCGGACGTCGCCGGCCTCGACGACGAGGTCGACGCGGGTGCGCGTCTTCTCCCGCACGAGGTGGTGGTGCACCGCGCCGGTGAGCAGCAGCGACGGGATCGGCGCGTGCTCGGCGTCGGAGTGCCGGTCGCTCAGGATGATCACGCGGGCGCCGTCCGCGACGGCCCGGGAGACCTCCTCGCGGATCTCGGCCAGCCGGGCGCGCAGCGCGTCCCCGCCGCCGCCGACCTCGTAGAGCCCGGAGACGAGGTACGGCGCGAAGCCCGGCATGTCGCCGTCGTCGTTGATCCCGGCGATCTGGGCGAGCTCGTCGTCGTCGATCACGGGCAGGGGCAGCACGACGCGGCGGCAGGACGCCGGCGAGGCGTCGAGCAGGTTGGTCTCCGACCCGAGCTGCACCTGCAGCGAGGTGACGAGCTCCTCGCGGTAGGCGTCCAGCGGCGGGTTGGTGACCTGGGCGAACAACTGGACGAAGTAGTCGAACAGCACCCGGCTGCGCGAGGAGAACGGCGCGAGGGGCGCGTCGTTGCCCATCGAGCCCGTGGCCTCGGCCCCGCTCTGGGCCATGGGGCGCAGGAGCAGCGAGACCTCCTCGCCCGTGTAGCCGAAGGTCTGCTGGCGGCGCACCAGCACCTGGCGGTCGAACTTGTCGCGCTCGCGCGACGGCAGGTCGGCGAGCTCGACCATCCCGGCGTGCAGCCACTCGTCGTACGGGTGCTCGGCGGCGAGCTCACCCTTGATCTCGTCGTCGTCGACGATGCGGCGCCCGACGGTGTCGACCAGGAACATGCGGCCCGGCTCGAGGCGGCCCTTGCGCACCACCGTCGCGGGGTCGATGTCCAGCACGCCGACCTCGGAGCCGAGCACGACCAGGCCGTCCTCGGTGACCCAGTAGCGCGCCGGGCGCAGGCCGTTGCGGTCGAGCACCGCGCCGATCACCGAGCCGTCGGTGAAGGCGGCGAGCGCCGGGCCGTCCCAGGCCTCCATCAGCGTGGAGTGGTAGCGGTAGAACGCGCGCCGGGACTCGTCCATCTCGGCGTGGTTCTCCCACGCCTCCGGGATCATCATCAGCACCGCGTGCGGCAGCGTGCGCCCACCGAGGTGCAGGAGCTCGAGCACCTCGTCGAACGTCGCCGAGTCACTGGCGTCGGGCGTGACGATCGGGAAGATGCGGTCGAGCTCGGCCTCGCCGAAAGCGCCGGTCGCGAGCATCGACTCGCGGGCGGCCATCCAGTTGCGGTTGCCCCGCAGCGTGTTGATCTCGCCGTTGTGCGCCAGGTAGCGGTACGGGTGCGCCAGGCTCCACGCCGGGAACGTGTTGGTGGAGAAACGGCTGTGCACCAGCGCGATCGAGCTGGTGGTGCGCTCGTCGGCGAGGTCGGCGAAGAAGGGCTGGACCTGCTCCTCGGCGAGCATGCCCTTGTAGACGACGGTGCGCCCGGACAGGCTCGGGAAGTAGGTCTCGAGCCCCGCGGCGCGGGTCTCGTGCTCGACGCGCTTGCGCAGCGCGAACGCCCGCCGCTCGAGGGTCATCACGATGCCGGCGTCGTCGTCCCCCGCGTTCGGGGTGTCGACGACGTGCTCGACCTCGGGCGGCAGGCCGACGAAGAGCTGGCGGAACCGCGGCATGGCCGCGCGGGCGGCGTTGCCGATGCCGGCGCCGTCCGGGTCGACGGGCAGCTCGCGCCACGCGAGGACGTGCAGGCCCTCCTCCGACGCGATGCGGGCGACGATCTCCTCGATCTCGCTCGCGTCGGCGTCGGTGGGCAGGAACGCGTTGCCCACGGCGTAGCGCCCGGGCTCGGGCAGCTCGACGCCGGCCTCGGCCAGCACGGGACGGTAGAGGCCGTCGGGGACCTGGATGAGGATGCCGGCGCCGTCGCCGGTGTCGGGCTCGGCCCCGCGCGCGCCGCGGTGCTCGAGGTTCAGCAGGGCGGTCAGACCGCGGCTGACGGTGCGGTGGTCGCGGCGTCCGGCGATGTCGGCGACGAACGAGACGCCGCAGGCATCGTGCTCGTACGCCGGGTCGTAGAGGCCCTCGCGCTGACGGTGGTTGCCCACGTGCGCCCTCCGATCTCTCGCGTCCGTGCAGGTGGTGGTCCGCCGGGGTCCGGCGTGGTCCGGCGGGGGTGGTCGTGGGGTCCGGGGAGCGTGCTCACCCGGGAGACGGCCCTGGGCGCACCGGTCGTGGTGTCCGTGGTGGACGACCGGAGGGGCAACCTGACGTTAACCTCCCCGGCCGGGCGAGCGCACCGTGTCGACCAGGTCCGAAAGAGTGCTGATCGCCACGTGGCGGCAACCGATGGGGTCACCGTCCGCAACCGGCTCGCGCGCCCGGAGCAGGGGGAGGTCGGCGCCTCAGCGCCGCGACCGTCTGTTCGCGGCGCTGTAGGGATCGCGTCCCGGCCACCCGCCGAGAAAGCGACGCGCGCCGCGCTCCCCCGCGGCGTGGCCCCCCGACAGGCGTGACGCCCACATGACCGATCCCGACACGCCGACCAGTCTGGCCGACGACACACCGTGGGCCAAGGGTTTCCCTACCGCGTAGTACGGCTCCGGACGGTCTCGTTCGGTCGCTCGGCGGTGGGCTAGTGGTGGAACGAGGGTGTCTGCCCGTCCGCGGGCATGGGCGACGAGAGCTTGTCGAGGTAGGCCGTCTCGGCCGTGATGTCGGCCAGGAGCCGGTCGGCGAGATCCCCGCTCAGCCCGTTGCGGACCACGATCCGCTGCACCGTCCGGTCGGCCAGGGCGTCGGGCAGCGGGTACGCCGGCACCAGCCAGCCCTTCATCCGCAGCCGGTCCGAGAGGTCGTGGAGCGTCCAGTTCTCCGTGTGGCCCTCGCGCAGCCGCCAGGCGAAGACCGGGATGTCGGAGCCGTCGTTCCAGAGGTCGAACGCCCCGAGACGGCCGATGCCGTCCGCGAGGTAGCGGGCGACGTCGCGGCAGTTGCGCTGCACCGCGGTGTACCCGGCGCGCCCGAGGCGCAGGAGGACGTAGTACTGCAGGAGCACCTGGGCGCCCGGGCGCGAGAAGTTCAGCGCGAAGGTCGGCATGCTGCCGCCGAGGTAGCTGACCTCGAACACGAGGTCCTCGGGCAGCCACTGCCGCTCCCGCCACACGACCCAGCCGACGCCCGGGTAGACCAGCCCGTACTTGTGGCCCGACGTGCTGATCGAGTGCACCCGCGGGAGCCGGAAGTCCCAGGCGAGGTCGGGCTGCAGGAACGGGGCCACCATCGCCCCGGACGCCCCGTCGACGTGCACCGGCACGTCGAGCCCGGTGTCGGCCTGGATGCGGTCGAGGGCGTCCACGATCTTCTCGACCGGTTCGTACATGCCGGTGTAGGTGACGCCCATGATCGCGACTACGCCGATGGTGTTCTCGTCGACCCACGCGGCGAGGTCGTGGCCGTCGAGGACGGGGTGCTCGTCGGAGATCGGGACGCAGCGCGCCTCGACGTCGAAGTAGTTGCAGAACTTCTCCCAGCAGACCTGCACCGCGGAGCTCATGACGAGGTTGGGCTTCTCGGTGCCCTTCCCCGCCGCCCGCCGGGCGTGCTGCCAGCGCCGCTTGAACGCGAGGCCGCCGAGCATGCAGGCCTCGGACGACCCGGTGGTGGAGGTCCCGATCGCGGCGTCCGGGTCGGGCGCGTGCCACAGGTCGGCGAGGATGCGCCGGCAGCGGTCCTCGATCGCCGCGGTGCTCGGGTACTCGTCCTTGTCGATCATGTTCTTGTCGGCGGCCTCGGCGTAGAGGCGGTCGGCGTGGCCGTCCATCCAGGTGCCGACGAAGGTGGCCAGGTTCAGCCGGGCGTTGCCGTCGAGCATCATCTCGTCGTGGACGATCTGGTACGCCGTCGCCGGCAGGATGGCGTCGTCCGCGAGGCGGTCACGCCGCTGCCCGGCGAGCTCCGCCCCGCGGGCGAAGACGGGGAGCAGCTCGTCGCGGTCGGCCGGGCTCGTCATGGTCACCGAACCTAGCGGGGCCCGGAGGTGTCCCCGGGCCGACACGGGGTAACCCGCCGCCGGATCGAACGGATGTTCGACACCCCCGACCCCGAGGAGCGATCCCCGTGACCGAGCAGGCCCCCGACCCCCACGCCGTCAAGACCCCGGGCGACGACTCCCCCGCCGCCAAGGACAACGACGCCTGGGTCACCGGCGACGAGCCGATGACCGGCCCCCAGGCGAGCTACCTCGAGACCCTCGCCCACCAGGCCGGCGAGGAGCCGCCGACCGGGCTGACGAAGGCCCAGGCCTCCGACGAGATCGAGCGCCTGCAGGGGTCGGTCTCCACCGCCGACACCGACGGGTCCGGGGGCTCCCCCGACCTCTCCCGCCAGGAGCGCCCGACCGACGAGTGGGTCACGGGCGACGAGCCGATGACCGGCCCGCAGGCGAGCTACCTGGAGACCCTGGCCCAGCAGGCGGGCGAGGAACCCCCCACCGGGCTGAACAAGTCGCAGGCCTCGCGGGCGATCGAGGAGCTGAGGCAGAAGGCAAGCCACCCGCGCAGCGCAGCGGAGCCGGGTACGTCGCGGTGAGGCTGGTCTGGCCCGCCGACGGCGACGAGCTCGACCGGGACGCCCTCGCCGACCTCTACGCCCACCCCGCCCCGTGGGTGCGCGTCAACTTCGTCGCGAGCGCGGACGGCGCGGTGGCCGTCGAGGGCGTCTCCGGCGGCCTGCAGGCGCCCGGGGACAAGGAGATCTTCGGGCTGCTGCGCGAGCTCGCCGACGTCGTGCTCGTCGGATCCGGCACGGCGCGCGCCGAGGGCTATCGGGGCGCCCGCACCACCCCCGAGCGCGAGGAGCGCCGGCGCGCCCGCGGGCAGGCGCCCGTGCCGCCGATCGCCGTCGTCAGCACTCGCGGCGCTCTCGACGCGGAGGCCGCCCTCTTCACCGACACGGCCGTCCCGCCGCTGGTGCTGACCGCGGCGGTGGCCGCCGACGACGCGCGCCGCGCGCTCGCGGGCACCGGCGCCGAGGTGGTCGCCGTCAGCGGGGCCGACCCAGGGGCCACCGACGCCGGCGCGGTCGTCGCCGCGCTCGCCGAGCGCGGGCTCGGCCGGGTGCTCTGCGAGGGCGGGCCGGCGCTGTTCGGCTCCCTGCTGGCCGCCGACCGCGTCGACGAGCTGTGCCTGAGCCTCGCGCCGCAGCTGGTCGGCGGCGGCGCCGACCGGATCGTCGCCGGGCCGTCGCTGCCCGTCCCCCGCTCGCTGACGCTGGCCTCGGTGGTCGGTCACGAGGACGGCCTGATGCTGCGGTACCGGCGCGCACCCGGCTGAGCGTGGCCGGGCTCACTCCTTCTTTCGAGTGAGAGTCCATGACGTTCCGGCGCCGGGTGTGTCTCACGGGTACGAGGTCGGCAACCGCGGACGGTCACCGGCCCGGCAACGACCCGACATCGACACTCGATCCGCACCCAGCGCACAGGGAGCGCCCACCATGACGCAGAGCCCCAGCACCGCCACCGGCTCCGAGGCCGCAGCCGTGTCGAGCGGACGGACCGGGGGCGCCACCCCGGCCCGCCTCGCCGACGACACGGGGCAGGGCAAGACCACGATCGCCTCCGGCGTCGTCCAGAAGATCTCCGGGATCGCCGCCCGCGACGTCTCCGGCGTGTACTCGATGGGCGGGGGCGTCTCGCGCGCCTTCGGCGCCATCCGCGAGCGCATCCCGGGCGGCAGCGGCACCTCGCAGGCCGCCGGCGTCCAGGTCGAGGTCGGCGAGAAGCAGGCCGCCATCGACCTCGACATCGTCGTCGAGTACGGCGCCGGCATCGTCGAGCTGGCCCGCGCCGTGCGCCGCAACGTCATCGCCGCCGTGGAGCAGATGACCGGTCTCGAGGTCATCGAGGTCAACATCGCCGTCAACGACATCCACATGCCCGGCGACGACAACGACGAGGGCGGCGAGCCGTCGGGGCAGCAGCAGCCCACGACGCGCGTCGAGTGAGCACGCACCACTCGGGTGGGCGGCCGCGGGAGACGGAGCGCAGCGGAGCTCGACCGAGCTCCGTCGTGGTCAGCCCCGCCTCGCCGGAGGCCCCGGGCCTCGGGCCGCTGCCCGAACGGATCGCCGAGGCGGTGCTCGCCCACCCCGCGGTGGCCGCGCTGTCCGGCGGCCCGTTCGGCACGATCGCGAGCTACCTGCCCGGACGACGCCTGCCCGGCATCGTGCTGGGCGAGAGCGGCGAGCCCGACCGGATCGCCGTGGTGTTGCACTACGGCGCCCCGGTCGCGGCGACGGCCGCCGAGCTGCGGCGCATCGTGGCCGCGCAGTCCGGCGCCCGGCAGGTCGACGTCACCGTCGTCGACCTGGAGATGCCGCAGTGAGCGCGCCGGGTGCCGCCGACGCCCGGGCGGCGCTGCGGGCCTTCGTCCGGGCGCACCATCCAGATGTCGGCGGTGACCCGGACGCCTTCCGGGCGGGCCTGGAGGCCCACCGGGCGGCCACCCGTCCGGGCCCGGCTCCCGACGACCCGCGCCTCGACGCGCCGATCGTCGCCGTGTCGGGCCGCCGGATCGCCCGGCTCGGCCGCTTCGGCCGTCGCCTGGCGCGCCGGTACGACCCCCGTCGCGGGTCCGCCCGCGTGCAGTAGGAGAACTTCTCGGCCCGCGCAAGGGCGCGGGGCGAGCCCACAACGTGGAGGTAGTGGTCATGAGCGCCACCCGTGCCGGCATGTTCGTCGGCCTCATCCTGGGTGTGGCGGCCGCCGCCGGCGGCCTGCAGGGCTTCTTCATCGCCCTCGTCCTGGGGGTCCTGGGCTTCGTCGTGGGCCGCGTGCTCGACGGCGAGCTCGACGTCAACCAGTTCGTCGGGCGCGGCCGCGACCGATGAGCACCCCGACCGACGCCCCGAGCCCGGACGGCGACGACGCCCCGCCCGCCGGCGGCGCCTCGCCGACGGCGGTGACGGCCCCGGTGGCCGTCCCGAACGTCGCGGGCGGTCCGGGCGTGCCGGACGTCCCGGGTGACGACGAGGCCGCCGAGCGCGGGCGCCTCGACGTCGCGCTCTCGGTCGTCCGCAAGATCGCGGAGTACGCCGCCGATCACACCGCGGGCACCGTGCGCACGCAGCGCCGCCTGGCCGGTCTGGACCTCGGCGAGTCCGGGGCGAGCGCCCGGGTCTCGGGCTACGGCGAGCAGGTGGACCTGCGTCTGGAGGTCCCGCTGGCCTACCCGGCGCGGATCACCGACAGCGCCGCGGCCGTCCGCGACCACGTCCGCGACCGCGTCCAGTCCCTCACGCCCTACCGGGTCCGCTCGCTCGACATCGGCGTCTCCGCCCTCACCGATCCGTCGATCCGGGCCGCGGCGTCGTCGGGCCGGACCCCCACCTCCCGGACGGAGTGAGAAGTGCGCCTGCTCCTGCGCGTGCTCGCCCCCCTGCTCGGCCTCCTGCTGGCCGTCGTGGGCCTGGCCGTCGTGGTCGAGACCGTGACGGCCTGGGTCGCGCCGACCTCGAGCCCGCTCGTCGTGCCGTGGACGTCCTGGCGGACCACGATCGAGGGCCTGACCTGGCAGTCGGGTGCCGTGCGCACCGTCGCGATCGTCGTCGGCGTGGTCGCGCTGTTCGTGCTGCTGCTCGGGCTCACCGCCCGCCGCCACGACGTCTTCCTCGCCGACCCGGTCCCCGAGGTCACCGTCACCACCTCGCCCCGCTCGCTCGCCCGCGCCGTCGGGCACGAGGTCCGCTCGCACGACGAGGTCGTCTCGGCCTCGGTGGTGGCCTCGGCCAAGCGGGTCACCGTCAAGGCGGCCACGCTCGACCCGGCCGGCGAGGTCCGCACGGCGGTCAAGGACCGGGTCGAGGAGATGCTCGTCCGCCTGCCGCTCGCGCGGCGCCCGCGCGTCGCGGTGTCGGTCACCACCACCAAGGGGGTCAAGTGAGCCGCCGCTCGCGTGCCGCCGTCGCCCGTTCCGCGGGCGGCGACCGCACGCTCACCACCCTCGTCGGGCTCGTGCTGCTCGCCGGCGCGGTGCTCGTCCTGCTGGTCAGCTACGGGGTGTTCGGCACCTACCGGTCCCAGCGCCCGCTGATCGACCCGATCGCCGTGGCCTGGGTGTCGACCCACGTCGACCTCACCCGCTGGATCGCGATCGCGGCCGGCGTGGTGCTCTTCGTCCTCGGCATCTGGTGGACGGTCCGGTCACTGCGCCCGGAGCCGCGCCCCGACGTCTCGCTCTCCGAGCTGCCCGGCGAGCGGCTGACCGTCGAGCACTCCGCGATCTGCGACGCCGTACGGCACGACGCGGAGGCGATCGACGGCGTCAGCCGGGCCCGGGTCCGTCTCGTCGGCTCGCCCCAGCGCCCGGCGCTGCGGATCGCGCTGACCCTCGTCGAGGGCACCGACGTCCGCGACGTGTGGGCCGACCTCGACGGCCGGGTGCTCGCCAGGGCCCGCGAGGCGTTCTCGGTGTCCGCGCTGCCGACCGCTGTGCGCCTCGAGCTGGACGCCACCTCGGCGCCGACGCCGGCGCGGGTGGAGTGAGGTCCGTTCTCACTGCCCGGCGACGGCGGACCGAACGCCGTCGGATCCAGGCCTCGCTCGTGCCACACGCAGCCGGTCGGTCAGGACCCGGTGGAAGCCATCGCTGCGTTCCAGCTGTCCCGAACGGTCGAAGGCCCAGACACGGACCTCGTGGGCGAGTTGTCGGCTGACGGCTGCGGCGGCCGGGAACTCGTGACCCCGGAGCGCCACGAGCAGACAGTCGTCGAGACGCCGTGATGCGCGGAGCAGGCCGAGCTCCCACGCGAGGTTCCCGGTCATCTCGGTGACGTCGACGACGACGACGTCGCACCGGGCCACCATCCGCACGACGGCCTCCTGCCAGATGTCGTCCGAGCAGCGGACGGGGAAGACCTTGCTCCGCGAGACCATCCAGTTCGTGTTCCGCCGCGTCGAGGAACCGAGCGACGACAGGAGCTTGTCCAGCCGACGCGGATTCGAGATCACGCCCCGTCGGAAGGACAGCACACCGAGCTGGCCGACCAGCACGGGGAACCGGATGTACCAGCGGACCCGGATCGCGACGTCGGCCAGGGTGTACGTGTGTCCGTACCCGGACACGTGGCGGCGGACCAGCTCGCGCAGCGGCCGCGATGACTCTGGGCGGTGGAAGGGGCGGAGCACGAGGAGACGTGCAGGATCGCGCCAGCGAACGATGAGCGGCGTTCCCAGCAAGGCCGCGACCACTCCTGGCACGACGAAGAAGATGCCGTACAGAGCCACGAACAGGAGCGCCAAGCCGGTCGCGGTCGCGGTTCCCCGTGCTCCCGGGGCGAAGACCAGGAGATTGGCGACCAGGACGGTGAAGAACGTGCAGACACCGGCAGCGATGATCGCCAGTACGCGAACCAATCGACTGTAGTGAATTCGGGCCCTCGCGGATCGCCACGCCGTCGTCCCCGCGGGAGTGGAGCCGGGTGGAGGGAGCGGAGGCGGCCATGGGGTTCGGTGACGGATCGACCCCATGAGCGCCGGCAGGTCCGGGCTGTCGAAGGTCGGAGGTGCGAGGAAGTACGAAGCACCGACGGTGCTGAACACGAGAGTCACGGAGAGCAGCCCGAAGACCAGGCCGCCCCAGAGGTCGCCCGCGACCGACAACAGCAACTGGTAGGCGATGACCGTGACGGCGACGACGAACACGG
The DNA here is from genome assembly GCF_030269665.1 of Actinomycetospora sp. NBRC 106375. GTDB lineage: Bacteria > Actinomycetota > Actinomycetes > Mycobacteriales > Pseudonocardiaceae > Actinomycetospora. The sequence goes on along the minus strand of NZ_BSTS01000030.1, from coordinate 8,556 downwards.
CGTCGAGCACGATCCTCTTCTTGCGCTCGCCGGAGATCCTCCGCGTGGCGAGCAACGAGATCCAGGTCGCGACCGGGAGGAAGACCAGCGACCACGCGACGCTCCGGCGCTCCCACCACGTCGGCCTGCCGTCCGGGCGCCGCAGCGGTGGCCCTGGCCGCGGCCTGCGGTAGTACAGATGCCCGAGACCCAGCAGGACGAGGCACGCTCCGAACCCGAGGGCGAGACCGCGCCCGCTCGCCACGACACCGAAGTACGGCCACACCCCGGCCGCTTTCAGGAGTCGCTCGTCGCTGACCGCTCGGCCCTGGTCGTCGAGGACCACGACCTGGGTTCCGGCCCCACCGATCTGGTAGCAGGCGTGGAACCACCGCCCCTCGACCTCGCCCCGGACGACGCGGTACTCGAACCCGGTGGCCCGGCGGGGGAAGCAGATGTCCAGCGCCTGCTCCGCGCTCGCCGCTCCCGCGAGCGCGCGCGACGCCGTCGGCCCGGCGGGGGCGAGCGGCCCGGAATCGGGGAAATCCTTGGTGAGGAACAACCCGCTCGCGACGAGGAGATAGACCGCGAGAATCACGACGGCGAGGCCGCAGTAGCGCCTCACGGTTCGCGGCGGTGTCCACGACGCGACCATGGCTTCTCCGTCGGTGCACAGAATCGCCGATGCTGCGAACGCGGTCCCGGGAGTCCGATTCTTCCGGAGACGATCGCGTCGGCAACCGCCGAAAGGGGCGCTACCTCGCCGTCAGCACTTCCGCGAGGTCGAACAGCACCGGGCGCTCCAGCTGCTCGAACGTGCACGACGCCGGGTCGCGGTCGGGCCGCCACCGCTTGAACTGCGCGGTGTGCCGGAAGCGCACGCCCTCCATGTGGTCGTACTTCACCTCCACGACGCGCTCCGGGCGCAGCGGGACGAACGACAGGTCCTTCTGGGCGTTCCACCGGCTGTGCTCGGCCTCGCGGGGGGTGCGGGTGCCCTCCTCCTGCGCCGCCCAGGCCCACGGGTGGCCCTCGAACGAGGTCACCAGCGGCTGCAGCTCGGTGAAGAGCTCCTGGCGCTTCTTCATGGGGAAGGCGCCGATGACGCCGACGCTCTGCAGCGACCCGTCCTCGGTGTGCAGGCCCAGCAGGAGCGAGCCGACGGCGTCCGGCCCCGACTTGTGCACGCGGTAACCGGCGACGACGCAGTCGGCCGTGCGCTCGTGCTTGATCTTGCTCATGACCCGCTTGTCGGGCTGGTAGGTCAGGTCCGCCTTCTTGGCGATCAGCCCGTCGAGCCCCGCGCCCTCGAAGCGCTCGAACCAGTCCCGGGCGGTGTCGACGTCCTCGGTCATCGGGGTGAGGTGGACGTCGGGACGCTCGAGCCCCCCGACGACCTCCGCGAGCCGCTCGCGGCGCTCCGTGAAGGGGCGCCCGGTGAGGTCGTCGTCGCCGAGGGCGAGCAGGTCGAACGCGACGAAGTGCGCCGGGGTCTCGACCGCGAGCTTGCGCACCCGGGACGCCGCGGGGTGCACCCGCTGGAGCAGCGCCTCGAAGTCCAGGCCCGTGCCCGCCGCGTCGACGACGACGATCTCGCCGTCGATGACGCACCGCGGCGGGAGCGCGGCGGTGAACGCCTCGACCAGCTCGGGGAAGTAGCGGGTCATCGGCCGCTCGTTGCGGCTGCCGATCTCGACCTCGTCGCCGTCGCGGAAGATCACCGAGCGGAACCCGTCCCACTTGGGCTCGTAGCGCTGCCCGGTGGGGATCTCGGGCACGGCCTTCGCGAGCATGGGGGCGACGGGTGGCATGACGGGCAGATCCACGGGGGCATCATGCCCCCTCACGGTGACGCCACCACGGACCGTCAGACTCGCCCGCAAGCCGGAACCACCAGCCGATGAGGAGCGCTGTGCCGCGAGCGAACGTGCGGGCCCTCGCCGTGGTGCCCGTCGTGGTGCTCGGCGCGGTGCTGCTGCTCGGGGTCGCGGCGTGCGCGGTCGGCCCCTCGCAGCGCCCGCCGGTGGCCACCCGTGTCGACGGCCCCCTGACGCCCGGGCCGCCGCCGGAGACGGCGACGCCCGGCCCGGCGCCGTCGCTGCCGCCGTTCGTGCCCGCCCCGGGCGCGCCGGCCGGGTTCACCGACTGCACCTCCCAGGTGCGCGGCACGTACGGCCCGGCGGCGCTCGGCGGGCGCGACCTGCGGTTCGGTTGTCAGAGCGTGCCGGTCGGCGGGGGTGACTCCTCGCGCACCGAGGTGGCCGTCCTGCAGGTGACGGTCGGGCCGGTGCCGCCCGGCGGGCCGGTGCCGATCGCGGTGGTCGGCGAGGCCGGCGGGCCGACGGGCGCCGAGCGCGCGGTGCGGCTCGCGGCCACGGCGCCGGACGCGCTGCTCGCGGGCACCGCGCTCTACGGCGTGGACCTGCGCGGCACCGGCAACTCGGAGTCCGTCGACTGCATCACGCCGTCCACCCGCCAGGACATCGTCGACGCCGACCCCCTCGCCGCCGACCCGGTGTCGCTCGGCCTCCTGCGCGACGCCGCCGCGACCGCCGCCCGCACCTGCACGCAGGTGCTGGAGAACGCGCTCACCGACTACCGCACCGGGATCGACGCGGAGGACCTCGAGGAGGTCCGGGCGACGCTCGGGGTGGACCGGCTGCACGTGCTGGGCGTCGGCGAGGGCGCCGGGGTCGCGGCGGCGTGGATGCGGCGCTACCCGACCTCGGTGGGGCGCACGGTGCTCGACGGGCTCGCCGACCCCACCACGTCGTTCTCCCAGCGCGCCCGCGAGCGCGCCGTCGGGGCCCGGGAGGCGCTCACCGGCTTCGCCGCCGACTGCAGCGCCCGCCCCGACTGCCCGCTCGGCCTCGACCCGGCCGGGGCGGTCACCGGCATCCTCACCAACCTGCACGCCGCCCCGCTGACCGGCCCGGACGGCCGGCGGATCACCGACGGCACCGTCACCCAGGCGCTGGTCAGCGGGCTCGGCGAGCCGGCGCGGTGGCCCGAGCTCGCGGCGGCGGTCGCGGCCGCCGGCCAGGGCGACCCGGCCCCCGTGCTCGCGCTGCTGGCGAAGCAGGAGGCCGACGGCGGCGGGTTCGACACCGGCGTGCTGCTCGCCTGCAACGACACCACGGAGCGCCCGACGCTCGACCAGGTCGCCGCGGACGCGGCGCGGGCCCGGGCGGCCGACCCGGTCTTCGGGGCCTGGTTCGCCCACGAGGCGCTGCTCTGCAGCTCGTGGCCGGTGCCCACGGAGACGCCCGCGCCGGGCGCCTTCGCCGGCCCGCCGCCGCTGGTGCTCGGCACCCGCGGGGACCCGGTGACGCCCCTGCCCGGCAGCGAGCGCGCGGCGGCCCAGCTGGCGTCGGCGAGCCTCGTCACCTGGCTCGGGGCGGGCCACGGCGCCTTCCCCGCCACGCCGTGCGTCCGCGACGCCGTCGGGGCCTACCTGCGCCAGGGCGACCTGCCGCAGGCGGGCACTGTCTGCCCGCCCTGAGCGGTTCGTCCCGTGTGGGCGTGGTGAGACGTCTGCGGTGTCGACGGGCCGCGGGGCGCCCGGCTTTGTAGCCTGCGCACCGTGCACCTGCCCCGCGTCGTCGACGCCGTCCTCGACCGTCTGGTCGTCCCCGGCTACTCCCGTGTGGGGTACGCGGTACGCCGTGCGAGCTGGCGGTCGGTGCCGGCCGGGTGCCTCGAGGGGCGCACGATCATCGTGACCGGTGCCGGCGGCGGCCTCGGCGCCGCCGCCGTGCGCGGGCTCGTGGCGCTCGGCGCGCGGGTCGAGATGGTGGTGCGCGACCGGTCGCGGGGCGAGGAGACCGCCGCCGCGGTGCTTGCGGACCACCCGGGCGCGGCGGTCGACGTCGCCGTCTGCGACGTGTCCTCCCTCGACGACGTGCGCCGCTACGCCGCCGGGCTCCGCGACCGGGAGCTGGCGATCCACGGCGTGGTGCACAACGCCGGCGTCATGCCCCCGGAGCGCACCGAGACCGGCGAAGGCCACGAGCTGACCCTCGCGACCCACGTGCTCGGGCCGTTCCTCCTCACCCGCGAGCTCCGCCCGGTGCTGCGGGCCGGCGCGTCCCCGACCGCCCCGTCCCGGGTCGTGTTCGTGTCCTCGGGCGGTATGTACACGGCGTCGCTGCACCCGGACGACCCGGAGTTCCGCGAGGGGACCTACTCCGGCGGCGCGGCCTACGCGCGCACCAAGCGGGCCCAGGTCGTGCTGTCCGAGCTGCTCGCCGACGACCTCGCCGGCGACGGCGTCGTCGTCCACAGCATGCACCCGGGCTGGGCCGACACCCCCGGCGTCGCGAGCTCCATGCCCGGCTTCCACCGGGTCACCGGGCCGCTGCTGCGCACCGAGGAGCAGGGCGCGGACACCGTGGTCTGGCTGCTGTCCGCGGCCGAGCCCGGGCACAGCACCGGGGTGTTCTGGCACGACCGCGCGCCGCGGCCCACCCACTACCTGCCGCGCGGGGGCGAGACGCCGCAGTCCCGCGCGGCGCTGTGGACCCTCTGCGTGGACGCGACGGCCGCGTGAGCGGGCCCCGCACGACCTGGAAGCGCCGCGGCCTCGACGGGGTCCGCACCGAGGCGCCCACGGCCGCGGCCCTGCTCACCCCGGCGCGGCGGGAGCTGCAGGACACGGCACGGGCGTTCGCGATGGAGGAGGTCCTCCCGGTCGCCGACGAGCTCGACCCGCGGCGCGAGGACATCCCGGCGTCGCTGCTCGCGCGCATGGCCGAGCTCGGGTACTTCGGGATCCTCGTCGACACCGAGCACGGCGGGCAGGGCCTCGGCGTGGTCGAGTACTGCCTCGTCTCCGAGGAGCTGGCGCGCGCCTGGATGAGCGTCGGCAGCATCATCGCCCGCGGCAACGGCACCGGGTGCGCGTCGCCGGACCCGTCACGGCGGGCCGAGCTGCTGCGCGCGAGCGCCGCGGGGCGCTGGGTCGGGGCGATCGCGTTCTCCGAGCCGCACGCGGGGTCCGACCTCGCCGGCGTCGAGTGCACGGCGCGTCGCGTCGACGACGGCTGGCTGATCGACGGGACGAAGCGCTGGGTGGGGCACGCCCTGTCGGCCGACTTCCTGCACCTGCTGGCCCGCACCCGCCCGCCGCGCGAGGGCGAGAGCCGTTCCGACGGCCTCGAGCTCTTCCTCGTGCCCAAGGAGCGCGGCAGCTTCCCCGACGGCGTCACGGGCACGGCGATCGACAAGATCGGCTACTTCGGGCTGACCACGTGGGAGCTGCAGCTCGACGGCGTGCGCCTGCCCGCCGAGGCCCTGCAGGACACCGGGCAGGACGAGGGCCAGGGCTTCAAGGACAGCCTGCGCTGGCTGGGCACCGCCCGCGTGCAGACCGCGGCGCGGGCCGTCGGGCTGGCCCGTGGCGCCCTCGAGGACGCGGTGGCCTACAGCCGTCGCCGCGAGCAGTTCGGGCACCCGATCGCCGACCAGCAGGCGCTGCGCCACAAGCTCGCCGACATGTCCGCGGCCGTCGACGCCGCCCGCACGCTGTGGTGGCACGCGGCGTGGCTCCTCGACGGGGGCGCGCCAGGGGGCGACGTCGCGGCGTCCGCGGCCAAGCTCTTCGCCTCGGAGACGGCCGAACGGGTGACCAGCGACGCGCTGCAGATCTTCGGCGGCAACGGCTACACCACCGAGCACTCGGTGGAGCGCTACTGGCGCGACGCCAGGCTCACGACCATCTTCGAGGGGACCTCGGAGATCCAACGCAAGATCCTGTCGGACGACCTGCTCGCCTGACGAGCCCGTCCGGGGGTGATCTCATCACCCGGATGCCACGGATGTGCTTCACCCGGTCGGACCTGCAGTGTCGATCAGCACCAACCGTTCACCCGCCGGTCGCGCCGGACGGACCGTTCGTGACGTTGGTGGTCGACCTCTCAGGTGCCGGGCGCGCACGGTGGGCATCCGGTGCCCGGGAGTGATCGGAGCGCGACCGAGGGTCGCCGCCGAGGGTCCGGGGACACGAGAGCCGGGGCGGGGGACGGACATGACGGACGCAGTGGAGTTCGCGCGGGCGGTGCACCCCGCGCGCCCCGACGAGTCACAGCGGATGCGCCACGAGGCCCGCGACTGGCTCGCCGGCCTCGACATCGGGCAGGAGGCGCGCGAGCGCGTGCTGGTGGCGGTCGCCGAGGCCGTCGAGAACGCCTGCGAGCACGCCTATCCGCAGGACCACGAGGGCACCGTCGAGCTGACCCTGTGGGCCGAGGCGGACGCGGTGAACGTGCGGGTCACCGACCACGGGCAGTGGCACGAGGGATCGACGCCGGCGGCGCCGGGCTCGCACGCCCCGCGCGGGCGGGGCATGGTCCTCATGCAGCGCTGCGTCGACAGCGTGGCCATCCGGCACACCGCGGCCGGGACGACGGTGGCGCTGCGGCAGCACCGTGAGGCGGCGCCCTAAGGGGTCCTCGTCATCCCGGCGATGACCTGGTCGAAGAAGCCCAGCAGCTCCGCCCGCAGGGCGGGGTGCTGCTCGGGCGGCGCCTGGCCCAGCAGCTGCCCGGCGCTCGAGAGCATCCCGAGCACGAGCGTCGGGTAGGACGCCCCGGGCGGCCGGGCCAGGTGGCCCTCGCGGGCCAGCCCGTCGAGCACGCGGGCGATGAAGGCGTAGGCGTAGTCGACCTCGCACTCGCGCCAGCGCTCCCACCCCAGCGCGAGGGGGCCGTCGCGGAAGACGATCCGCCCGTAGGCCGGCTCCGTGCAGGCCTCGAGGAACGTCGTCAGGGCCGCGCGGGCACCCGCCATCTGGTCGGGCGCGTCGTCGAGGGCGGCGCGCAGCCGCTCGTGGACGTCGGCCTCCCGGGCCGAGAACACGGCCTCGAACAGCGCCGCCTTGCCCGCGAAGTGGTGGTAGACCGCACCCTTGGTCATGCCCGCGACGGCGGCGACGTCGTCGATGGAGGTCTCGGCGAAGCCCCGCTCCGCGAACAGCGCCGTGGCCGCCTCGACCAGCCCCGCGCGGGTCGCGGCCGTGGCCTCGGCACGGGGGGACGTCGCGCGGGGCACCCGCGCAGGGTACGGAACGGCCTACGGTGGCGGGGTGTCCGACGGTCCCGTTCTCCGCATCCTCGGCCGGGTGTCCTCACCGCTGCAGGAGCGCGGCCAGGCGCCGCTGCAGGGCGACGAGGGCGGCCCGGAGGCCACCGTGGCGTTCGAGCCCGATCTCGCCCGCGCGCTGGCGGAGCTCGAGGTCGGCCAGGAGGTCCTGCTCGTCACCTGGCTCGACCGCGCCGACCGCTCCGTGCTCGCGGTGCACCCCCGCGGCGACCCCGCCCGTCCCGAGACCGGCGTCTTCGCCACCCGCTCCCCCGACCGCCCCAACCCCCTCGGGCTCCACCAGGTCCGGGTGGTCGGGATCGAGGGCACGACCGTGCGCGTCGCCGATCTCGAGGCGCTCGACGGCACCCCGGTCGTCGACGTCAAGCCCGTCCTCGGCCCGGTGGGGACGCGGTGCCACAACATCGGGGATGACGCCGCCGCGAGCGGGTAGCCCTCCAGTATCAGGGGTCTGATTCTCGGGGGGATCGTGTCGTCGTCACGAGTCGGTCGTCGGACCCGGCGCGTCCTGGTCTTCCTGCACGTGGTCGTCTCGCTGGGATGGATGGGCGCCGGGGCGGCCAACGTCGTGCTCGCCGTGACCGCGCTGACGGTGCCGCGGGACGTCGCCCGGGTCTGTTACCAGCTGATCGACCGCATCGACATGGTGCTCGTCATCCCGGCGGCGTTCGGTGCGCTGGCGACGGGCGTCGTCCTCGGGCTCCTGACGCCGTGGGGCCTCGCGCGCCACTGGTGGGTGCTGGTCAAGCTGGTGCTGACGGTCGCCGTGATCGTCTTCAGCACGCTCGGCGTGGGCGTGTGGGTGCTCGAGAGCATCGAGCGGCCCGGCCCCGCGGCGTGGCCGCTGGTGTGGGGCGGCGCGGCCAACCTCGTCGCGTTCCTGCTGATGACCTGGGCGTCGATCGGCAAGCCGTGGGGGACGACGCCGTGGGCGGGGGCACGGACGCGGCGGGCCGGAGCGTCGCGGGCCGGACGGTCGCGGCCCGGAGTGTCGCGGCCCGTGTCGTCCGGTGCCGGTCGGGTCGGGGTCGACGCTTCGGGTGGCCGATAGGCGGCCCGGCGGAGCGCAGCCGTTGCGGAGGCCCTGACCGCGGTGCGCTTCGGTCGTTGTCGCCGCCGGTCCGGGGGCCCGGTTGAAGATCGTCCGGGAGTGTCGGGGGTCGGGGCTAGCGTCGGACCCGTGGATCTCGACCGGGGTGCTGACGGCGACGCCGCGGCCGCATCGCCGCCGGTCGGGGGCCCGGTTGAAGATCGTCCGGGAGTGTCGGGGGTCGGGTCTAGCGTCCCGGGTGTGAGCATCGACCAGGCCGGCAGCCCCGCCGCGGGCGGCGGGGCGGGGGGCGGGGCGGGGAGCGGGGCGGGGGGCGCTGCGGGGGTGCCGTCGTGGCTGGTGGGTGGGTTGGAGGCGGTCGACCCGGCCGGGCTGGTCGGGGTCGAGGTGATCGACTATGTGCGGGAGTGTCACCGGGCCCGCAACCG
>NZ_BSTS01000029.1 GCF_030269665.1 Actinomycetospora sp. NBRC 106375 | reverse complement strand
CTCGGCGGACACGTCAACTTCAAGGCACGCCGAAGCGGCCAGATCTAGCGCGAGTCACGTCGAGATCACCGGCACCGAGCCTGCTGGTCCTCCCAGCCGGAGCACCGCAGCGACACTCACAGATCTAGCAGGAGTGAGGAGCTTCAGCTAGCGCCATCACCGGTCCTTGAGCACCGTCAGCGAGCGGTTCCAACCAATCCGTTCGGCGATCACCGTGGCGGGCATGGTCGGCCACTCGGCGAGCAGTTCCCGAACCTGCGGCTCGACCGCGTCGACGATCGAACCCTTCGCCACGCGCTCGTACTTCGGTGGCGTCTCGGCCGCCAGCGCCCGCCGCACCGTGTTCCGCCCGACCCCGAGCCTGCGCACGATCGCCTTGATCGGCATGCCCTCGGCCCGATGCAGCCGGCGGATCTCCGCCCAGTCCTCCACGCTCAGCACCCCTCACTAACGGCAGGGGGTCCAGATTCACCCGTCGCCAGGGGGTCAGCTTTCAGCCGTCGTCAGCAGGAGACGCCGGACGCGACAACCAACTCGGCGAGCTCACCGATCGGCCGCCTGGAGGAGCTGGGCCCTCGCGTTGTCGAACCGGTGTGTATCAAGAACTTGATGGGGGCTAAGCACCTGGTCCGTCACCTGTCCAGCGTGGTGGTCGAGGTGCCTCACTGACCACGGAAGTGTGGGTGCTACGCCTCCGGAAGTGGGGCCGGCAACCACTCTTCGGGCTCGTGCCATTCGAAGTCGTGGGGATGGCGCAGGAACCTCGCCGTGAGTCGGCAGACGGGGCTGTTCATCGCCGGCTGGGGAAGGGAGTAACGCCATGCCCCAGCAGGAGTTCGTCCCGGCACCGAGGCTCGAGGACGACAGCTGACGGTGGCGCAGAGACGCTCAGAGGCGCTCGAGCAGGAGCGCCGCCCCCTGACCGACCCCCACACAGAGGGTGGCGAGACCTCGGCGGGCGTCACCCTGGTGCAGCCGGTGTGCGAGGCGCAGTGTGATGCGAGCGCCGGAGCAGCCGAGAGGATGGCCGAGGGAAATGGCGCCGCCGTCAGGATTGACCAGGGCCTCGTCGAGCTTGAGTCGTCGGATCACCGCGAGGCTCTGAGCGGCGAACGCCTCATTGAGCTCGACGGTGTCGAGCTCGTCGACGCTCCAGCCGGCCCGCGCCGTGACTTTCTCCGTCGCGGGAACCGGGCCGAGACCCATGACGTGAGGCGCCACTCCGGCGCTCGCCCCCGCCACGATCCGGGACAGCGGAGTGAGGCCGTAGCGGTGCACGGCCTCCTCGGAAGCCACGACCAGTGCCGCGGCTCCGTCCGAGAGCGGCGAGGACGAGCCGGCGGTGACGATGCCGCCGCGACGGAAGACCGGCTTCAGCTTCGCCAATGCTTCTGGCGAGATGTCGGGACGTGGTACTTCGTCGCGCGTCACAGGTATCGGGTCACCCTTGCGTTGGGGCGCGTCAACCGTCACGAGTTCGTCCTCGAAGCGGCCGGCGTCCATGGCCGCTACGGCGCGGGTGTGACTGCGCAACGCGAAGGCGTCGCACTCCTCGCGCGTGATGCCGTCGAGCGTGGCGACCTCTTCCGCCGTCTCACCCATCGACAGCGTGACTGGCCCGTCGGTCTCGGTGTGGATCTCCGGTGCACGCTCGTCCAGCTCGCGGAACCGCCGGTTGGTGAAGCGCCATCCCAGGCTGGTGTCGACGACTTCGCCGGGCGGGCCCCACGGCGTTCCGGGCTTGGCCATCACCCACGGCGCGCGGGTCATCGACTCGACGCCGCCGGCAACGACCACGTCCGCTTCGCCGGCCTTGATGGCCTGTGCGGCTGAAGCGACAGCCGTGAGACCGCTCGCACAGAGACGGTTGACGGTGTAACCAGGGACCGTCTGCGGGAGGCCCGCCAGTAGCACGGCCATGCGCGCGACATCGCGGTTGTCCTCTCCCGCCTGGTTCGCGGCACCCAGGATCACCTCGTCGACGGCCTCGCCGTGCACGCCCGCTCGGGCGATGGCTTCACCGATCACCAGTGCCGCGAGATCGTCGGGTCGCACCGTCGCCAGCGCACCGCCGTACTTGCCTTGAGGCGTCCGTGCTCCGCCCACTACATAGGCCTCGGCCATCGTCGCCTCTCGTCCCCAGTAAGCCGACCGATCGTTCGGTTGGGCCGAAGGTAGCATCGCGTTCTACCAGCGCACTACTCCGATGTAGAGGAGGCGACCGCCGTGATCAGCGTCCAGGAGGGTGCCGACGGCGACGGAGGTCCGCGGTCCTCATGGGTCGCGCACAGACCGCGTGAGGGGCGTTACGCGGGCCACACTGCCACTTCGTTGATCGAGGTGGCCGCGCACCTCTTCACCGAGCGCGGCTACGAGGCGACGTCGATGGCGGACCTCTCACGTGCAGCCGGGATCGCGAAGTCGTCGATCTATCACCATGTCCCCGGCAAGGAAGCACTCCTCCGAGGGGCGCTGGAACCCGCGATCGAGGGGCTCTTCGGGATCTTGTCGGAGTCCCCGGCCCAGGACGGTGCGCCCGTCGAGCGGCTGAGGCACATCGTCCGTCGTCAGGTGGAGGTCCTGACCACGGAATTGCCCTACGTCACGTCGCTGCTCAGATTGCGGGGCAACACCGAGACCGAGTGCTGGGCACTCGAGCGGCGGAAGGTCTTCGACCGACGAATCGCCGCGCTGGTGCGCGAGGCGATGGACGCCGGCGAGATCGTCGACGACATCGACGCCGCACTTGCTGCGCGGCTTCTGTCGGGCGCCGTCAATTCCTTGATCGAGTGGTACCGGCCGGACCGTGCGACCCCGGCGGAGTTGGTGGCCGTCGTCGAGCGCATGGCGTTCGAGGGTCTTCGCGAGAACCCCGCATGACCGGTGCACATCCCTTGCGTTGGAGCCTCCGCGGCGGGCAGCATGTGAACCGAACGAACATTCGGTCGGGAGGATGTGTGAGGATGCCATCGATGGCGGTGACCGAGGAGCAGGGCCACGCCGAGGCCGGCCTCGAGGCGGAGTTCGACCGCGCGGTCGCCGCCGAGGGCCGGATCGAGCCGCGCGACTGGATGCCCGAGGGCTACCGGAAGACGCTGATCCGCCAGATCGCCCAGCACGCGCACTCCGAGATCATCGGCATGCAGCCCGAGGGCAACTGGATCCTGCGCGCCCCGAGCCTGCGGCGGAAGGCGATCCTGCTGGCGAAGGTGCAGGACGAGGCCGGCCACGGGCTCTACCTCTACTCGGCCACCGAGACCCTGGGCGTCGACCGGGCCGAGCTCACCGAGAAGCTGATCGACTCGAAGCAGAAGTACTCGTCGATCTTCAACTACCCGACGCTGACGTTCGCCGACATCGGTGTCATCGGGTGGCTCGTCGACGGCGCCGCGATCGTCAACCAGGTGCCGCTGTGCCGCTCGAGCTACGGGCCGTACGCGCGGGCGATGGTGCGCATCTGCAAGGAGGAGTCGTTCCACCAGCGCCAGGGCTTCGAGCTGCTGCGCACGCTGATGGCCGGCACCGAGGCGCAGCGCGCGATGGTGCAGGACGCCGTCGACCGCTGGTGGTGGCCGTCGCTGATGATGTTCGGCCCGGCCGACGGCGACTCCCCGAACACCCAGCAGTCGATGGCCTGGCGGATCAAGCGGCACACCAACGACGAGCTGCGCCAGCGCTACGTCGACGTGACCGTCCCGCAGGCCGAGGCCCTGGGCGTCACGCTGCCGGACCCGGAGCTGCGGTGGAACGCCGAGCGCGAGGCGCACGACTTCGGCGACATCGACTGGGACGAGTTCATGCAGGTCGTCAAGGGCGCGGGGCCGTGCAACGCCCAGCGCCTGGCCAACCGCCGCGCCGCCCACGAGGACGGGCAGTGGGTCCGCGACGCGGCCAGTGCCTACGCCGCGAAGCAGGAGTCCCGGAAGGCGGCGGCATGACGATCGGCGACGACACCACCGCCCACGTCGAGGGCGCGCCGACGTTCACCGGCGGACCCAAGGTCACCAGGCCTCTCGACGAGGAGCTCGCCCTCGTGCAGTCGCCGGCCCGCACGCACCCGGAGGCGACGTGGTGATCACCGAGACCGACGCGCGGGCCGCGGCCGAGCAAGTCGTCGACCCCGAGATGCCGATGCTCACGCTCGCCGACCTCGGCGTGCTGCGCGGCGTGGAGACCCGGGACGACGGCACCGTGGTCGTCACCCTCACGCCCACGTACTCGGGATGCCCAGCGCTCGACGAGATGCGCTACGACCTGCGCCGGGCGCTGTCCGACGCCGGCTACGCGCGGGTCGACATCCGCACGACGTTCAGCCCGCCGTGGTCCACCGACTGGATCTCCGACGACGGTCGCCGCAAGCTCGCCGAGGCCGGCGTCGCCCCTCCGGACCGGATCGGCCCGCGCGCCGCGAACGGCCCGATCCCGCTGACGCTCGCCGCCCCGTCGCGCGCCGTCGCCTGCCCGCAGTGCGGCGCGCCGGACACCGAGGAGACCTCACGCTTCGGCCCGACGGCGTGCACCGCGCTGCGCCGGTGCCGGTCGTACGGCGAGCCGTTCGAGCACGTCAAGGAGATCTGATGAGCGCCCCCGCCGAGGAGCTCGCGCCCACCGGCCGCGGCTGAGCCTTCTCTCGAGCCGGCGCGCCGGACCGACGTCACAGCTCGATGGTGGCTGCGGTCGGATTCTCGACGGCGTCGGCGACGAAGCGCAGGAATCCCCCCGCGGTGCCCCCGTCGCAGACGCGGTGGTCGAAGACGAGGGAGAGCTGCACGACCTGCCTGACGACGATCTGCCCGTCGACCACCCAGGGGCGCGGGAGGATGCGGCCCATGCCGAGGATCGCGACCTCAGGATGGTTGATGATCGCCGCGCTGCCGTCGACGCCGAGCACGCCGTAGTTGTTGAGCGTGAAGGAACCGGACCCCAGCTCGGCGGCGGTGGCGGTGCCCTCCCGAGCCGCCGCGATGAGGCGGCGGCTCTCGTCGTCGAGGCCCCGCATGGACAACCGGTGCGCGCTCGTGATGGCGGGAACGACCAGCCCGCGGTCGGTCTGAGTGGCGAGGCCGAGGTTGACCCCGTCGAGGTGGGCGATCTCCTGGCGTTCGGTGTCGACGCGAGCGTTGAGTTCGGGAAAGCGGACCAGGCCTGCGACGACGAATCGCGCGACCATGGCCAGCAGGCCGGGCGCTCGCCCCGAGTCGGCGAGCCGTGCACGCAACTCGAGCAGGGCCGTGGCATCGACGTCGACCCACGTGGTCGCCTCGGGGATCTCCGCGCGGCTGCGGCCGAGTGTCTCGGCGATCGCCCGCCGCATCCCGGTGATCGGGATGCGGGTGCGGACCGGCAGCGCGGTGCGTCGATCGATGTCCGCGTCCGGGGATGCCGCGGCCGGCTCGTCGGCCGGGGAGGTCGTCGCCACCCGCGCGATGTCGTGACGCGTGATCAGGCCGCCGGGTCCGGTCCCGGTGACCGCCTGCAGATCGATGTCACCGTCGCGCGCGAGCCGACGGACCAGCGGGGAGAAGACAGCGGGCTTCTGCGGAGCGGCCTGCTCCGACGTCCCTTCCGTCGGGACCGACACATGGTTGGCGGGTGCGGTCCGCCGGCGCCGGCGACGCGACGGGGCGGCGTGCGAGGTGCCGTACCCGATGAGGACCGCGCCGGATCCGCCGCGTTCTTCCTCGATGTAGGTTGCGCCTTCGTCGGCCTCCGGCGTCGCGTCGGTGCCGCTGTCCGGACTGATCGAGATCAGCGGTTCACCCACGGCGAGGGTGGTGCCCTCCTCCCCGTGTCGTGTGGCGACGATCCCGGCGAACGGTGACGGAACCTCGACCGTGGCCTTGTCGGTCTCGACCTCGGCGACGGGTTCGTCGACCGCGACGGTGTCGCCGACGGCCACGAGCCACCGGATGAGCTGCGCTTCGGTGAGCCCCTCACCGAGGTCGGGCAGCAGGAAGATCTGGTCTCTCACGCCGCGTCCTGCCACTGCAGCTCGTCGACGGCGTCGAGGATTCGGTCGACCCCGGGCAGGAAGTGGCGTTCCAGCTTCGGCGCGGGATAGGGAACGTCGAACCCGGTGACCCGGTGCACGGGTGCCTCGAGGTGGTGGAAGCAGCGCTCGGTGACCCGGGCGGCGATCTCGGAGGCCACGGAGGCGAACCCGGGGGCCTCGGCGACGACGACGGCGCGTCCGGTGCTGCGGACCTCGGCGCACACGGTCTCGTCGTCGAACGGAACGATCGATCGCAGATCGACCACGCCGACGTCCCGCCCCTCGACCGCGGCCTGCTCGGCGGCAGCCAGTGCGGGCGGCACGGACGGCCCGTACGCGATCAGGGTGGCATCGCGTCCCGCGCGTCGGACGACGGCGCGACCGATCGGGGGGACCTCGGCGGCGACGTCGACCTCCTCCTTGGCGAAGTAAAGCTTCTTGGGTTCGAGGAACACCACCGGGTCCGGGTACTCGATCGCGGCGCGGAGCAGCCCGTAGGCGTCGGCGTTCGTCGCCGGTGCCAGCACGGTCAGGCCCGGGGTGTGGGCGTAGTAGGCCTCGGACGAGTCGCAGTGGTGCTCGACCCCGCCGATGCCGCCGGCGTAGGGGATGCGGATGACCAGGGGTAACCGCACGCGGCCGCGAGTGCGGTTGGCGGTCTTCGCCACGTGGCTGGTGATCTGTTCGAAAGCCGGGAAGGCGAAGGCGTCGAACTGCATCTCGACGACCGGCCGCATCCCGTTCATCGCCATCCCGACGGCCATACCGACGATCCCCGCCTCGGCGAGCGGGGTGTCGAAGCAGCGACCTTCGCCGAAGTCGCGGGTGAGCCCGTCGGTCACCCGGAACACCCCGCCCAGCGGACCGACGTCCTCGCCGAACACGACCACCGCGTCGTCGGCGGCCATCGCGTCGCGCAGCGCCGCGTTGATCGCCGCGGCCATGGACATCTTCGGTGCCATCAGGAGTCCTCGTCCTCGAGCTCGGCCCGCAGCGACGCGCGCTGGCTGGTCAGCTGCGGCGTGGGGGTGGCGTACACGTGCGCGAACAGCTCATCGGGGTCGACCGGAGCCTCCACGGCCAGTCCTCTGCGGACCTGGGCCGCCATGTCCTCCGACGCGGCGGTGATCTCTCTCTCGCCGGTCTCGTCGAGGACGCCGGCCCCGGTCAGATAGGTGCGTACCCGGGTGAGCGGGTCGCGCTCCCCCCAGCCGGTCACCTCGTCCTCGGTGCGGTAGCGGGTGGCGTCGTCGGCATTGGTGTGGGCGTCCATGCGGTAGGTGTCCGCCTCGACCAGCGTCGGCCCGTCTCCGGAACGGGCCCGCGCGACCGCCTCGGCGAGCACACGGGTGACGGCGGGCAGGTCGTTGCCGTCGACCAGGACGCCCGGCATGCCGTAGCCGTCCGCCTTGGCCGCCAACGACGGGGCCACGGACTGGCGGGCCAGCGGCACCGAGATCGCGTACTTGTTGTTCTGTACGAAGAACACCACCGGCGCGGCGAACACCGCCGCGAAGTTGCAGGCCTCGTGGAAGTCGCCCTCGCTGGTCGCGCCGTCACCGCAGAGCGCCATCACGACGGTGTCCTCGCCCCGCAACCGCGCGGCGTGCCCGACCCCGACGGCGTGCAGGAGCTGGGTGGCCAGTGGGGTCGCCTGCGGGGCGGTCCGTCGCTCCCGTGGGTCGTAGCCGCAGTGCCAGTCGCCGCGCAGCATGGTCAGCACCTCGACCGGGTCGACGCCGCGCGCGACGATCGCCGCGGTGTCGCGGTAGGTCGGGAACAACCAGTCCCGTTCCTCGAGAACCGCGGCGCAGGCGACCTGGCACGCCTCCTGCCCGCGCGACGAGGGGTACACCGCGAGGCGGCCCTGCCGAACGAGTGCCTGGGCCTGCTCGTTGAGCCGGCGCGCCGCGACGAGACGGCGGTAGCCGTCGAGGAGCACGTCGGGCGCCGGGAGCGGCGCGCTTCCCGTGGGCTCGCCGTCGTGGCCGAGAAGGCGCACGATGTCGACCTGCTCGGGCTCTGGGGAAGACGACATGTCAGGATCGTCGAGAATCGGAGGACGGTTAGTCCACACGAGACGGAATATCGAGAGAGACGGTTACAGAGCGGACTGTCACCCAGACGAAGTGCCGCAACACTGCTGAAACGCTGCGCGAGGTGAGACGAATGGCTGCGCTCGACGAAGTCGACCGGCGGATCGTGTCCGCGCTCCAGGCCGACGGCCGACTCTCGGTACGCGCACTGGCCGAGCGGGTGCGCATCTCCCGGGCCAACGCCTACGCCCGGCTCGAGCGGTTGACGAGCTCCTCGGTGATCACCGGCTTCACCGCCACCACCGATCCCCGCATGCTCGGCCTCGGCACCTCGGCCTACGTGACGATGAGCGTGCAGCAGAGCTCGTGGCGCGAGCTGCGGGAACGCCTCCGTCACGTCCCCGAGGTCGAGCACGTGGCACTGGTCGCCGGAGAGTTCGACGTGATCCTGCTCGTGCGGGCCGAGGACAACGACGCGCTGCGACGACTCGTGCTCGAGCGTCTCCAGGCGATGCCCGGCGTCCTGGCGACGCGCACCTCCCTGGTCTTCGACGACGTCGAGAACCGGCCAACTCTCCCGCACGGGCACTGATCGAATCGGTGTCGTCCCGTCCCGGCCGGGATGGATGCGTCCCCCGACGGCGCCGTCCGGTGGTCCGAGATGCGTGCCTGAGCCCCCGCGTCGCCCGCTGCTAGCCGAGTGAGCGTCCGAGTGGCCGCACGGTCGACGCCGCCTGTTCGGCCTCGAGAAAGGCCACGATGGACCGGCCGTTGTCGCGCACGTGCTCGCGCATGGCTCGTTCCGCCGCATCCGGCGTGCCGCTCAGGATGGCCTCGAGGATCGCTTGATGTTGCTCGCAGGCGTGGTCGATCGACACGGGTCGACCAGGGTCCCCCTGTGCCGCAGCCTGCAGGTGGTAATGGTGGGTCAACGTTCGGGTCTGTTCCGCCATCCGCCGAAGCATGTCGTTACCGCACCAGTCGAGGATCGCTCGGTGCAGGCCTTCGTTGAAGCTCCAGTACTCCGCGAAGCTGCCGCCGTCGTGGAAGTCCTTGTTCCGCACGTCGAGTTCTCGCACCTCGACGAGACACGCGGGTTCGGCGCGCTCCGAGACCAGGCCCGCTGCCCGTCCCTCGAGGACGGCACGCAGCTCGTAGAGCTCCTGTATCTCGTCCACCTGCAGCAGTCGGACGTGCGCGCCCCGGTTTCGCTCCAAGGTGATGATGCCCTCTGCCGCGAGCTGGCTGAACGCGGCTCGTATGGTGCTGCGGCTCACGAGTAGCTGCCCGATGAGATCTGCCTCGATGAGCCTCTGACCCGGCGCGAGCCGCCCGTACTTGATGCGTTCTCGGATCTGGGCGGCAGCCTGCTCGATCACGGACCGCCTGTCGGTGGCGGCGTTCGCCTCTGACTTCCTCACCCAACACTCCCGATGGTGGGACACGGCCGTCGGACAATCTATCGCACACCCTTGTGGTCCAGGACACCCCGAGTTAGATTGTCGCTCAATCACGTCAGACGTTCCTGCCTGGCAGTAGTTCAACTCAACGAGGAGAGCGGACTATGGGACATGCGATGACCACAGCAGTCCGTGCGTCCCCGCCGACGCACGCCTCGCCGTCGGGCTGACGCCCCATTCGGGAGACGGTGAGGGCGCGCGAACCCGTCGCGTCGAACGCCATCAGATACGCCGATCTCCTCGCAGGACCTCGGCCTCCGAGGCGCCTGCTTTCCTCCGAGCGCCTCGGGTGTGCTCCGGTACCGCCGGAGGCGGGACCGCGACGGTGCACTGTCGCGGCCCGCCCGACGCTGTCGCTCACGACGATCGCCTCGACCGAGGACTCACCATCCATGGCATGCGAACGCCGGCTCCCCCATGACGCACGCCCGGTGAAAGGACGACCCGATGACCCGACTCCCCGCGAACGAAGCTCGAGTTGCCGTTCTGTCCGGCGACGGCGTCGGCCCCGAGGTGACGCATGAGGCGGTCCGGGCCCTCCGCGCTGCCGCCACGCGGGCCGGGCTGGGACTGACCCTCGAGCACGGATTGCTCGGTGGCGCCGCCATCGAGGAGACCGGTGTGCCCCTGCCTGACGACACGCTCGCGCTGTGCGAGGCCAGCGACGCTCTTCTGGTGGGGGCGGTCGGTGGTCCCCGATGGGATGGGCTACCGGCGGATCGCAACCCCGGACCCGGAGGACTGCTGAGGCTGCGCCGCGACCTCGACCTCTTTGCCAACCTCCGGCCCGCGTCGACCCTCGTGCCGGAAGCCTCTCCTCTACGGGTGCCGACGGTCGACATCCTGCTCGTCCGCGAGGCCGTCGGAGGGCTGTACTTCTCGCCGGAGCGCGGTCGGCGCCGCGACGGATCGACCGAGATCGGGTGGGACACGATGTCCTACACCGCCGAGCAGGTCCGCCGGATCGCCGTCGTCGCGTTCGAGCTCGCCGCAGCCCGCGAGGGACGTCTGGCCTCCGTCGACAAGGCGAACGTGCTGGAGTCGTCACGCCTGTGGCGTGATGTCGTCGACGAGGTCGCTTCCGACTTCCCCCAGGTCACCCTCGACCACCTCTACGTCGACAACTGCGCCATGCAGCTGGTCCTCCGGCCGCAGGACTTCGATGTGATCGTCACGGAGAACCTCTTCGGCGACGTTCTCAGCGACGAACTTGCCGGCCTGGTCGGCTCGTTGGGACTGCTTCCGTCCGGCAGCCTCCGCAGCGATCGGTTCGGCCTCTACGAACCCGTTCACGGCTCGGCCCCGGACATCGCCGGGACGGGCGCCGTCAATCCGGCGGCCGCGATCCTCTCGGCCGCCATGATGCTGCGCCACAGCCTCGGCCACGACAGCGCCGCCGCCGACATCGAACGAGCGGTTGCCTCGGTCCTGCGTCGCGGCACCCGCACACCCGATCTTGCTGGTGCAGGCCCCGCGGTGAGCACGTCGAGCTTCGGCGACGCCGTCGTCGCCGAGATCGAGCGCCACCCCGCCGCCGAGGCAAGCTGACCGAGCGGAGGCCGGAGATGGGAAAGACCCTGGCGCAGAAGCTCTGGGAGCAACACCTGGTCGATCGCATTCGCGGTCGGGACCTCCTCTACATCGACTTGCACCTCGTGCACGAACTCAGCCCCCAGGCGTTCGGCGGGCTGGACATCCGGGGGCTCCCGGTGCGCAGACCGGCCGCCACCGTGGCCACGATGGACCACAACGTGCCGACCGGAGATCGGTCGGCACCCCTCCGCGACCCGCTCGCTGCAGCACAATTGGATCTGCTGCGGCGCAACTGCGCCACCCACGGGGTCCCGTTGTTCGGGCTCGGCTCCCACCGACAGGGCATCGTCCACGTGCTGGGCCCCGAGACGGGTCTGACTCGTCCGGGGATCACGGTGGCGTGCGGCGACAGCCACACGGCGACCCACGGCGCGCTCGGAGCACTCGCCTTCGGCATCGGCACCAGCCAGGTCGAGCAGGTCCTGGCCACACAGTGCCTGCTCGTCAATCCCTTGCGTCAGCTGGCCGTCGAGGTCGACGGCGCCCTCCCGGTCGGGGTCACTCCGAAGGATCTCGCCCTGACGGTGGTCCGTCTCCTCGGCTTCGGCGGTGCGACCGGGTACGCGGTCGAGTACCGCGGAGCAGCCGTTCGCGCGCTGTCGGTCGAGGGTCGCCTGACGTTGTGCAACATGTCGGCGGAGGCCGGAGCCAGGGTCGGGCTGATCGCACCGGACGACACCACCCTCGCCTACGTCCGCGAGCGCCGCTTCGCGCCCATCGACGAAGCATGGCGGGAGGCGGAGCGCGACTGGAGGGCGTTGCGGACCGACGGCGACGCAGCCTTCGACCGTGTGGTGAGCCTCCGCGCCGATGAGATCGAACCGACCGTCACGTGGGGGACCACTCCCGCCATGAGCGTCCCCGTCGGCGGCCGGGTGCCCAAGCCCGAAGAATCCCCGAACGGGAACCAGGCCGAGCAAGCCCTCGACTACATGGGGCTGGTGGGCGGCGAACGAATTGTCGATCTGCGTCTGGACCGGGTCTTCATCGGGAGCTGTACGAACTCCCGGATCGAGGACCTTCGAATGGCGGCGAACGTCCTGGACGGACGAAAGGTAGCCCACGGGGTCAAAGCCATGGTCGTCCCGGGTTCCGTTCCGGTCAAGATTCAAGCCGAACAGGAAGGCCTTGACGAGGTGTTCCGTCGGGCGGGTTTCGAATGGCGAGAGCCGGGCTGTTCGTTGTGCCTGGGCATGAACGAAGACGTCGCCGAACGGGGGGAACGGATCGCCTCGACCTCGAACCGCAACTTCGAAGGTCGACAGGGAGCCGGCGCCCGGACGCACCTGGTCTCGCCGGCCATGGCGGCGGCGGCCGCCGTTACCGGGCACTTCGTCGACGTCCGGGAGGTCTGAGATGGAACCGGTGCTGTGGGTCCGCGGCCGCATGATGCCGCTCGTCCGAGACGATGTCGACACCGACCAGATCATGCCGAAACAGTTCCTCTCCCGCGTCGAACGAGATGGCTTCGGCGAATTCGTCTTCCACGAGTGGCGCCGCGACCCTGAGTTCGTGTTCAACGATCCCCGGTTCTCCGGTGCGCGCATTCTGGTCGCCGGTAGCAACTTCGGCTCGGGATCCTCCCGCGAGCACGCAGTGTGGGGTCTGCAGCAGTACGGTTTCGACGCCGTCGTTGCGCCGTCGTTCTCCGACATCTTCACCGGAAACTGCGCTCAGGCCGGCGTCGTGCCCGCGGTCGTCCCCCCTGAGCTCTGCCGGAGCCTGCAGGCGGCCGCCGAACGCGACCCGGACAGCGGCGTCGAACTGGACCTGACGACGATGCGCGTCATGTGGACAGGTGGTAGCGGCACGTTCCACCTCGACGACCAGGTCCGTGAGGTCCTTCTGCACGGACTCGATGATGTGGCACTCGTCCTCGGCCAGCTCGACGTGATCACGCAGTACGAGCGCGCCCGCCCGGCGTGGATGCCCCACCTGGATGTGAGCGTCGTTCCCGGGGCGGCCGTCGGCCCCGATGCCGGGACGACACCGTGATCGCGAGCCGATAGTCGTCGATCTCGCTCAGCAGATTGCTCGATGAGACGAGCAGCAATCGGAGGAAATGTCGTGACGTCACTGAAGCGCCACCTGCACTGGATCGACGGCGTATCGGCCGAGCCGGCCGAGGGGACCTATCTCCCCACCATGGACCCGATGACCACCGAGCCGTGGGCGGAGATCGCCCGGGGTAGCGGTTCCGACGTGGATCGAGCGGTCGACGGCGCGCACCGGGCATTCGCGACGTGGCGTCGGACAGGACCGTCGCGGCGGGCGGAGGTGCTCTGGCGGCTGGGCGACCTGATCGCCGAGCACGCGAGCGAACTCGCCGGGCTCGAGAGCCGGGACGCCGGTAAGGTCATCCGCGAAGTTCGCGACCAGCAAGTGCTCTTGCGCAATTGGTACCACTATTACGCCACCCTCGCCCATCACGGCGACGGTCGACACATCCCGCACGACAGCGAGTCGATCATGGCTGTCACCGTGCGTGAGCCCTACGGCGTCATCGGTGTCATCCCGGCGTTCAACTCGCCCATGATGCTCGGCGCGATGGGTATCGCTCCCGCTCTGGCCGCGGGCAACACGGTCGTTGTCAAGCCACCCGAAATCAATGCGCTCTCACTTCTCCTGTTGGGCCGGCTGGCCCAGGAAGCAGGGCTTCCCGACGGATGCCTGAACATCGTGACCGGATATGGTCACGAGGCCGGCGACGCCCTTGTCGGGCATCCCCTCGTCCGTAAGGTCTTCTTCACCGGAGGCCCCGACTCGGCGCGCCATGTCACAGCGCGTGCTGCGGCCGGTCTCAAACAGACCGTCCTCGAGCTCGGCGGCAAGTCCGCGAACATCGTTTTTCCCGACGTCGACGTCGACAAGGTCGTCAACGGAGTGATCGCCGGCATCTTCGCGGCGGCGGGCCAGACCTGCGTGGCCGGTTCCCGGCTGCTCGTCCACGCAGATATTGCGGACGAGCTGGTGAAGGCGGTGGGCGAGCGAGCCCGCACCATCAAGTTGGGCGACCCTCAGCTCCCCGAGACGGAAATGGGGCCGCTGTCACAGGAGAAGATCCACATCGGTGTCGCCTCTCGGGTCGAGGAGGCCATCGAGGAGGGTGCGGTCGTCGTGGCAGGCGGACCGGACGCGCCCCGCCCCGATCGAGGTTGGTTCTATCCACCCACCGTCCTCGACGGCGTCACGAACGACATGTCCGTGGCTCGTAACGAGCTCTTCGGTCCTGTGTTGTCCGTCCTCCGATTCGACAGCGACGACGAGGCCATCGCGATCGCCAACGACTCCGACTTCGGTCTGGCCGCGGGAGTGTGGACGAACGACTTCGCCCGGGCGCATCGCGCGGCGCGTCGGCTCGAGGCCGGCACCGTGTGGGTGAACACCTACCGGGCGATGCAGTTCTCGATCCCGTTCGGCGGGTCCAAGTCCAGCGGCTTCGGCCGTGAGAACGGGCTGGATGGGTTCGCGGAATTCACCCAACCGAAGTCGATCTGGTTCGAGTCGTCCACCTCCGGACTCGCCGACCCTTTCACGTTCCGATAGACGGCCGCGTGTGCCACATCAGATTTCGACACAGCATCGGTGTCCGAGTCGAAGGAGAGCAGGAGCGCATCATGGCAGCAACCGAAGAGTACGACCTCGTCGTGGTCGGGCACGGTGCCGCGGGCCTCGCGGCAGCCGTGACCTACGCGGAGGCACGAGAGGGGGCCCGCATCGCGGTCCTCGAACGTGCTCCGCGTGAGGAGCGTGGCGGAGCAACACGATGGACGGGTGCTTTCCTGCGCGTGGCCGAGGACCGGACCCTCGACCCCGACTGGACGAAGAGGATGCAGCGGGTTTCCGCCGGGCTCGCCGACGATCAGTACTGCCGGCTGCTCGAGCGCGAGACGCCCACGACGATGCGCTTCATCGAGGAACGCGGCGTCAAGCTCCTCTTCGATCAGTTCCCGTTCGCGCACACGCTCGTCGGCGGCCCGCCCGCCATGCGGCCCGCGGGGCGCCCGGACGGCGGCGGGAAGGCGATCGTCGAGGCGCTCTCTCGAATCCTGGAAGGTCGGTCCGGGGTCGACCTCCTCTACCAGACGGAGGCCGTGCGCCTCACGATCTCGGAAGACGGCGCGGTCGACGGTCTGATGGCGCGGGGGCCCGACGGACTCCTCCGACGGCTCGGCGCCCGCGACGTCGTGCTGGCGTGTGGGGGGTTCGAGGGCAGCAGCGAGATGCTGTCTCGATACGTCGGGCCGAAGGCGTGCGACCTCAGACTCATCGCGCCCGGTGTGCGGAACAACAGGGGAGACGGCCTGCGGATGGTCACGGAGATCGGGGGGGACACCGCGGGCCAGTTCGACATGATCCACGCGGAGGCCGTGGACACTCGCACGTCCGCGGCGGACGCCGTGATCTACGGCTTCGCCGCAGGCATCTTCGTCAACGGCAACGCGGACCGCTTCTTCGACGAGGGTCGCGACACGTGGGACAACACCTTCGAGCACATCGGATTCGAGATCTGGCGCCATCAGAACCAAGAGGCGTATTGGATCGCCGACGCGAAGACTCTCGCCGTTCCGGGCGTCGAGCACTCTCTGCTCAGCGACGTGCCGCCGGAGCGAGCCGACACGATCGGCGACCTGGCCGCGAAACTCGGCATCGACAGTGAAGCACTGGAGAAGACCGTCGCGGGCTTCAATGCAGCGTGCGGGTCCCAGGAATTCGACGTTCACCGCCTCGACGGCAAGTCGACGATCGGCGTCACCCCGCCGAAGTCCAACTGGGCCACTCCGCTCGACACGCCGCCGTTCATCGGGATCCCCCTGACCTCGGCCATCACCTTCACCTACGGGGGTGTCCGCACCGATCTGGCGGCGCGCGTCGTGACGCCCGGGGACGTCACGATTCCGCACCTCTATGCGGCCGGAGAGCTCACCGGGTTGTACTACCACGAGTACCCGCCGGGTACGTCCGTCCTGCGGTCGCTCACCTTCGGACGTCTTGCTGCCGAGCACGCCGCGGCCCATGCCTAGTCGCGGGCCCACTCACGCGGCGTCGGTGGGGTGAGCGTGAGCCGCGAGGTGCTCGTCGTCGGTTACGCGAAACTGCCGGAAGGGACGGCCGCGCGTGCCCTGTACGGCACCCTCGCGGTCGGCGCGATCGTCGAGGTGGGCGAGCATGTCGTCATCGATGCGTGGACGACCCTCGCGGCATCACACACCAACGACTGGGTCAGCACCCGCCTGATCGGCACGAACCTGCTGACCTCGGCGGACACCTTCCTCGACGAGATCCAGGCGAACTACTGGGGTAGCGCGCAGGCCGCGATCCGCCAGGCGTTCCGCGACCTGGTACGGCGCTACCAGGACAATCTCGAGGCGGAGAGGGTCTGAGCGAGGCCGTCGCCGCGGGACCCGCGAGCGGGCGGTGACGGGAAGCGGTCGGCCGGGGTCAGAGCAGAGGGGTCCGGAGCCCCAGCGAGGTGCGGATCTCCGTGGCCGCCACGATCGTTGCCGCCCCCCACT
The DNA here is from genome assembly GCF_030269665.1 of Actinomycetospora sp. NBRC 106375. Taxonomy (GTDB): domain Bacteria; phylum Actinomycetota; class Actinomycetes; order Mycobacteriales; family Pseudonocardiaceae; genus Actinomycetospora. Next base: position 33,478 of record NZ_BSTS01000029.1, on the reverse strand, counting down.
CGTGCAGCCTCTCCGGTGCGTAACGACTTGCGGGCATGGACAGTCCGATGCTGCACAGCGGCGCGCCGTCCCCGTCCAGGACGGGGGAGGCGAAGCCGACGACGTCCGGTCGCCATTCGCAGACGTTGACGGCGAAACCGTTCGTGCGAACCTCGTCGAGCTGTCGGGCCAGGTCTTCTGCGTGCAACGTCCGGGGGTTGAACCTGGTGAGAGGGCTGTTGAGGACGTTCTCCCGCATCGGGCCGGGCAGGTGGGCGAGGATGGCCTTGCCCGTCGCGGGTCCGTGCAGCGGGACCTGGGTGCCGAGCGCGTTGTAGGTCCGGACGGGCTGTGGGCTGTCGACCCGCTCGATCAGAACCGCCGCCTCGCCCGACGGGACCGCCATGTACACCGTCTCCCTCTGGGCGGCCGCGAGACGGTGCATGGCGGGCAGAGCGGCGTCCCGGAGGTTCAGCTCCGCCGGTGCCCGGCGCGCCAGCTCCTGCGACGCCGGCCCGAGCTCCCACTTCGCATGATCGGCGCCGGACTCGACCAGCCACCCTTCCTCCGCGAGCAGCTTGAGGTGCCGTTGGGTGGTGCTCTTCGGCAACTCCAGCGCGCGCGCCAGGGCGGAGACGCCGACCGGCTGGTCGACGGCGACTTGTCGAAGAACAGCAAGGGTGACGCGCACGACCTGCACCGGCCACCTCCGGACGGCCCCGACAGCAGCTTCTTGACAACCCGCGATCTCCGACGCAGGCTTGATCCGTGCCATGGAACGCGTGCCGTAACACAGCACGACCCTGGTGAGCAGACAGTAGACGAGCACCGCCAGCACAGCACAGAGCGCCCTCGACCGAGCCGTGCGGCCCTTCCCGGCCGGTTCACGGCTCGCGGACACGGAACCTCTCCCTGATACGCCAGCGGACGCGCGCCCGCACCGGGCGCTGCGCCGTGAACGAGATCAGGGGAGATCGACAGTGTCGACGACCGACGTCGCCGGGCCGCTCCGTGGCTTCCGGGTCATCGACCTCACGCACATGCTCGCCGGGCCCTACGCGACCATGATGCTCGCCGACTTCGGCGCCGACGTCATCAAGATCGAGTCGCAGGCGGGCGAGTTCATCCGGCGGTCCGGCCCCTTCCTCTCCGACGATGACGCCTACGGCGGCTACTTCGCGAGCGTCAATCGCAACAAGGCCAGCGTGTGCCTCGATCTCAAGGCGCCCGAGGGGCGTGAGGTCTTCCTCGAGCTCGTGGCCGGGTCCGACGCGCTCGTCGAGAACTTCCGTGCCGGCGTCATGGAGCGACTCGGCTTCTCCTACGAGGCACTCCGGGAGGTCAACCCACGCCTCGTCTACGGATGCATCCGGGGTTTCGGAGATCCCCGGACCGGCGTCAGCCCGTACGTCGACTGGCCGGCCTACGACGTGATCGCCCAGGCGATGGGGGGCCTGATGGGGATCACGGGCGACGCGAACGGGGCACCGACGAAGACCGGTCCGGGCCTCGGCGACATCTTTCCGGCGTCTTTGTTGATCAACGGTGTCCTCGCCGCCATGCTCGACGCCCAGCGCAGCGGGCGCGGCCGTTTCGTCGACGTGGCGATGTACGACGCGATCGTCTCGCTGTGCGAGCGGCTCGTATATCAGCACTCGATCACCGGGGCGGTGCCGAGCCGGATCGGCAACGCGCACCCCTTCTTCGCTCCGTTCGGCGTCTACCGGGCCGAGGACGGGTGGATCGCGATCGCTGCCCCGAACGACGATCTGTGGGCGCGTCTGGCCGCGATCATGGGCCGTCAGGATCTCGTCGGCGACCATCCCTTCGCGCGCAGCGCGAACCGCACGGCGTCCCGGGACGAGGTCGTGGGGATCGTGTCGGACTGGGCCGCACGGCACACGATCGACGTGCTGAAGGAGCTGCTCGGCGCGCAGATCCCGTTCGGCCCCGTGCAGACCGTCGACCAGATCGTGGCGGACGAGCACGTCGCCGCACGACGGATGGTGCGCGCCGTGGATCACCCCGGCTCGGGCGCGCGGATCAGTATCGCGGGACAGCCCGTCAAGTTCGGCGGCCCACCGGAAGCCGAACCCCGGTCGGCCCCGCTCCTGGGCGCGGACACGAACCGCGTCCTCTCCGACCTCGGCTACTCGGCCGATGCCATCGACAGCCTGCGTGAAGAAGGAGTGACGCGATGACCGCCCGCGCCGACGGGGCCATCACGACCGAGCGGCCGGTCTTCGACCCCGGAGACTTCGAGCTCGTGGAGAAGGGCCCGGTCTTCGAGACCTTCGAGGTCGGGCAGCAGCTCGAGCACCACTGGGGCCGCACGCTCTCCGAGACGGACGCCGTGCTGTTCGGCAGCCTGACGCTGAACTACGCACCGCTCTACACCAACGCGCACTGGTCACGGCAGCTCGGCCACGAGCAGCGACCGATCAATGCGTACTTCGTCTTCCTCACCGTGCTCGGACTGTCCGTCGAGGACACCAGTGAGCGCGACGGCGGGATGTTCCTCGGCGTCGATTCCGTCGACTTCCTGGCTCCGGTCTATCCCGGCGGCACTCTCACCGCGCGCAGCGAGGTGCTGGCGGTCCGCGACTCGAAGAGCCGCCCCACCGCCGGCATCGTCACGTGGCGCACCACGGGTTACGTCGACTCCCGCGAGCCCGTCCTGGAGCTCGTCCGGACCAACCTCGTCGTCCGAGGGAGTGCCTCATGATGTCCGAACCTTCCGCCCACGTCCTCACCGAGGACCAGCTCCACCTCCGCGAGGCGGCCCGGGAGTTCGCCCTCAAGGAGGTGCTACCCGTCGCGAACGAGCTCGACCCGATCGGCGGCGTGATCCCGCAGGACCTGCTGGACAAGATGGCCGAGATCGGCTTCTTCGGGGTCATGCTTCCCGAGCGGTCCGGCGGTCTCGGTCTCGGCGTCCTCGAGTACGCGCTCATCACCGAGGAGCTCTCTCGCGCCTGGATGAGCGTCGGCAGCATCATCCGGGCCAGCACCCTGCCGAGGGCGCTGCCCGCCGAGCGCCGCGCGATCTTGGAGCCACTCGCCGCCCAGGGCAAGTACCTCGGTGCCTTCTCGCTCTCCGAGGCGGAAGCGGGCTCGGACGTCGCGAACATCCGGACCCGCGCGGTCCGGGACGGGGACGACTGGATCATCAACGGTGCGAAGATGTGGTGCACCTTCGCCGACCAGGCCGATTACATCGTCCTGTTCGCCCGCACCTCGCCGACTCCGAACGAGCGCAGGCGCCACCTCGGCATCAGCGCGTTCATGATCGAAAAGGAGCGGGGTTCCTTCCCGGCCGGCATCCGGGCCGCGCCCGTCCGCAAGATCGGCTACCACGGATGGAACACCTTCGAGCTCGGGCTGTCCGACGTCCGGGTGCCCGGTTCGGCGTTGCTCGGCAACGAGGGTGAAGGCTTCTACGCCGGCATGGTGAGCCTCGACATCGCCCGCATCCACACCGCGGCCCGTGCCGTCGGCGTGGCCCGCGGCGCGCTGGAGGACGCCGTCACCTATGCCCGGGAGCGGGTGCAGTTCGGCGAGCCCATCGCCAGCTTCCAGGGCCTGCGCTTCAAGATGGCGCACATGGCGGCCGAGATCGAGGCCGCTCGTGCTCTCACCCACCACACCGCCCGCCTGCTCGACGCCGGGCTGCCGTGCTCGGACGAGGCCGCCATGGCCAAGTACGTCGCCTCCGAGATGGCCGAGAAGGTCACCAGCGACGGTCTGCAGGTACACGGCGGGGCCGGTTACACCACCGACTTCGCGGCCCAGCGCTACTGGCGCGACGCGCGCCTGACCAAGATCTTCGAGGGCACGTCGGAGATCCAGCTGCGCATCATCTCCGACCGGCTCCTCGGGAAGGTGGCCCGATGAACGCCCCGTCCCCGGACGCCGTGACGGGTCCGGCAACCTTCTTCGAGGACTATCCCGTCGGCCGCAGGATGCGACACAAGCGCGGCAAGACGATCGACGAGCTCGAAGGCGTCCTGCTCACCAACCTCTGCGTGAACACCGCCCAGGCGCACTTCAACGAGGACTCCCAGAAACACCAGCCGGTCGGCACGCGCATCGTCTTCGGTGGAGTCACCGCCTCCGTGGTGATCGGGCTCGCGAGCCAGGACGCGTCGGAGAACCTCGTGCGCGACATCGGGCTGCGCACCATGAAGCTGGCCCGGCCCGTCGTCCACGGCGACACCGTCTACGCCTTCACCGAGGTCGTGTCGGCCACTCCGATCGACGACGGCCTCGGCGAGATCGTGTTCCACCACTGGGGACGCAACCAGGACGACCAGACCGTCTTCGAGGCGGACCGCATCGTGCACGTCCGGCGCCGCCCGGCAGCCGTCACCGCCGAGGAGTCCTGATGACCGACACCCGTCTCCTACGCCCCCGCCGTTCCTGTCTGGCCGTTCCCGGATCCAGCGCCCGCTTCCTGGAGAAGGCCCAGAGCGCCGACGCCGACCAGGTCTTCCTCGACCTGGAGGACTCGGTCGCGCCGGTGGCCAAGCCGGCGGCGCGGGATGCCATCGCCACGGCGCTCGACGAGGGCGACTGGAAGGACAAGATTCGGACGGTCCGCGTCAACGACCTGACCACCGAGTGGACCTACCGAGACGTCATCACCGTCGTGGAGAAGGCCGGCCCGAAGGTCGACTGCATCATGCTGCCGAAGGTGCAGACCGCGGCGCAGGTGCAGTGGCTCGACATGACCTTGACCCAGTTGGAGAAGGTGCTCGGGCTCGAGGTCGGACGGATCGGCATCGAGGTGCAGATCGAGAACGCCGAGGGTCTGACCAACGTGAACGCCATCGGCGCCGCCTCGCCGAGGATCGAGACCATCATCTTCGGTCCGGCCGACTTCATGGCCAGCATCAACATGCGGAGCCTCGTCGTCGGCGACCAGCCTCCCGGGTACGAGTCCGACGCCTACCACTACATCCTGATGGCGATCCTGATGGCTGCGCGGGCCAACGGCCTGCAGGCGATCGACGGACCCTACGGGCGGGTCCGCGATGCCGAGGGCTACCTCCGCACCGCGGAACGCTCGGCGGCGCTGGGTTTCGACGGCAAATGGGTCCTGCATCCCGACCAGATCGACATCGCCAATCGGGTCTACGCCCCGACGCAGGCGGACTACGACCGGGCGGAGCTCATCCTGGACGCCTACGCGTACTTCACCTCCGCCGAGGGTGGCGCCGTCGGTGCCGTCATGCTCGGGGACGAGATGATCGACGAGGCGTCCCGGAAGATGGCGCTCGTCGTCGCCGCCCAGGGACGGTCCGCCGGGCTGAGCCGTACCACGACCTTCTCCCCGCCCGAGAGCTGAGTCCCATGGTCGTCTCCTCGAGACCGTTGTCGGCTCACGATCTGGCGGTCCTCGGATCGCGGGTGGCCGGCTCCGCCGACGAAGCAGCTCTCGCGCTCGCCGCCGATTGCGTCCTGGACTGGGTGGGTGTCGCCACGGCGGCGCGCCAGGAGGAACTGGCCGCTGTGCTGTGTCGGTTCGAGCAGTACGCGGGCGGTGGCACCGCTTCTTCCCTGGCCTCCGGCGCCACGGTGCCGCCGCAGACCGCCGCCCTGATCAACGGCACATTGGCGCACGTGCTCGACTACGACGACGTCATGGCCAGGCTGCCGGGACACTGCGGCGCCCCTGTCGTGGCGTCGGCGCTGGCGGTCGCCGAGACCGCAGGACGCTCCTGGGGAGCAGCGCTGCGCGGCGTGGTGGCGGGCGTCGAGGTGATGTGCGCGCTGGGCGATGCCTGGGGTGCCGCGCTGAGCCGAGCGGGCTGGCACCCCACGGCGGCGCTGGGGGTGTTCGGTGCCGCGGCCTCGGCCGCGATCACGCTGGGGTTCGACGAGGACGCACTGACCAGAGCGCTTGCCGGCGCGGCCACGGGAAGCTCCGGGCTCAAGCACGCCTTCGGCTCGCACGGGAAGAGTTGGCAGGTCGGGTTGGCCGCGCACAACGGTGTCCTCGCGGCGCTGGCGGCAGCGAGTGGCCTGGCCGTGACCAGCGACATCCTCGATCCCGGCGCCGGATGGCCATCGGTCTACTGCGCCCGCGAGGTCGGTGAGTCGGGGTCTGGACACGACCCTTCCCCACGCATCCACGACACCGTCTTCAAGCGTTACGCCGCGTGTTTCGCGACGCACTCCGCGATCGCGGCGGCCGAGGGCCTCGGACTGGCCGGTACGGACCTCGGACCGGACGCCCGTATCGAGATCGAGGTCGGACCGCAGTTCCACGACATCGTGACCCGGAACGCCGACACCGGGTTGGAGCTCAAGTTTCATGTCGGTGCGACTGTCGCGCTGGTCGTCCTGGGGTGCGATCTCTCCGATCCGGCCCTCTTCACCGATGCGACCGCGCGACGAGCGGACGTGCGCAGCCTGCTGGAAAGGACCGCGGTGCGCAGCAACGATCGCCTCGACAACGTCGAGGCGATCGTCACCGTCGATGGTGGCCCGGCCGGCGGGCGGTCCCGGCAGGAACCTTCACCCGGACCACCCTCCGCGCTCGAGCGGCGCGCCCTTCTGGACCGGAAGCTGTCGGCGGTCCTCTCCCCGTGGGCGACCCCGGGACAGGTGCGCGCCCTCCGGGACGAGGTCACGTCACGAGCGGATGACGACCCGGTGGCCGGTCTGTTGAGGGCGACATGGTCCTGGTGATCGACCGCCTGCGGTCACGAATGTACGACGAGCCCTCGGATAATCTTTCCGTCGAGGAGATCCTGGTAGCCGTCGTTGACCTGGTCGAGGGTGTACCGCTTGGTGACCAGCTCGTCGAGCTTGAGGTGACCGGAATCGTAGAGGCGCAGCAACTTCAGGATGTCGTACTGGGGGTTGCTGGAACCGAATTGCGAGCCACGAATCACTTTCTCGTTACGGACCAACAGAGCACTCGGGATCTGGATTGTCAGGTTGTCGGGGTGTGACTGTCCGGTGACGACGACGGTGCTGCCTTTGCCGATGACATCGAAAGCGTGCCGGAGCACTACTTCATCGACGACCCCGACGGTCACGATCGCCTGATCGGCACCTTGGCCCCAGGTCAGCTCGTGCACCTTTGCGGCCGCTTCCTCCGGGTCGGCGAAGGCGTGGGTGGCGCCGAGCTCGAGAGCCGCCTGTCGTTTGAAGTCAAGAGGATCGATCGCGACGATGTATTTCGCTCCGGCGAAGACGGCACCTTGAACGGCATTGATCCCGATCCCACCGATCCCGTAGACGACGGTGGCGTCCCCGACATGCACCGCTCCGGTGTTGACGGCGCTTCCCCAGCCCGTGGGCACGCCGCACCCGACGAGAGCAGCGACGTCGAGCGGGATCCACGGATCGATCCTGACCACCGACTGCTGCGGGACCGTAGCCCGCTCCGAGAAGGTCCCGAGCATGGCAAGACTGCCGTAGTCCGTTCCGTCCGCGTGGTATCGGAAACCGCTCTCGGGCAGGCGACCGGCGAGGAAGTGCGCGCCGAGGTCGCAGAGATTCTGATGACCGGTGGCGCAGTAGCGGCAGTGCCCGCAGCTGGGGATGAAGCTACAGACGACGTGATCGCCCGGCTCGACCTTCGTCACGCCCGCGCCCACGGCCTCGACCACGCCCGAACCTTCGTGGCCCGCGACGATGGGGTAGCGCGGGACGATGATCCCGTCGATCAGATGCAGGTCGGAATGGCAGAGGCCCGAGGCCACATACCTGATGTGAACCTCTCCCGCCCCGGGCTCGTCCACCTCGAGCTCCCTGATCGTGAACTGATCGTCGCCGGGCTTCTCGAGGACAGCCGCTCTGGTTCTCATGGGTCCACCTTTCTTCTCGTGGCGTGTGTGGGGCCGGTCGTCGGCGGGTCCTCCGACCGGCCGCCCTGTGCTCGGGAACCCGCCGACTCCTGTGGTTCGTCGCCGTCGAGGTCGGCGAAGGTCGCCCGCGACGTCTCGGGGGAGAAGTGCATCGCCACCAGGCTCACGGCTGCGATGACGGCGACATACGCGACCACCAGGCCGAAATGAGGAGGTCCTCCCGCCGCTGCCATCAAGGACGCGGCGGCCAGAGGGAAGATGCCCGCGCCGATCGCCGAGGAGACCTGGTATCCGATTGACGCTCCGCTGTAGCGGTAGCGGGTCGGGAAGAATTCACTCACCCATACCGCCACCGGGCCCAGGACCAGGCTCTGGGCGAGCGCCGCCAGGACTCCGGCGACGATGACGAAGAAGAGAGAGCCTTGCCCGACGGACTCGAAGGCGATCCACACGAGAAAAGGATTCAGGACGGCGCCGATCGAGGCCACGCGACGACGGCCCAGATGATCGGACGCCGCGGCAGCGGCCGGCGCGACCACGAACCCGACGATCGTCCCGACCAGACTCATCGCGAGAGCCGCCGATGCGGAGAAGTCGGACTGGATGGCATAGGCCGGCAGGTAGGATGTGTAGAACGCCGTGGCCGTCGCTACGATGAGCATCACGCCGACCAGCCGCAGCAGTGGCCGTCGTTGTGTTCGGATCATCCCGGTGACGGGTCGTTCGGACAGCCCACTGGTCTTTCGGGCGGCCTCGAAGACCGGCGTCTCCTTGACTCTCGCCCGGAGCAGCACCCCGACGGCGAGAAGAGCGGCGGAGGCGAGGAAGGGAACACGCCAGCCCCAGTCCATGAACTGCTCCTCGGGCAGCAGCGACACCGCGAGCAGGACGACATTGGCGAGAATGATGCCGCCGTACTGTCCGAACGTGGTCGCCGTGCTCGCCCGTCCACGCCGATTCGGCCGTGCGTATTCGACCGACATGAGCAGCGCGCCGGCGAATTCACCACCGGCTGCGAGGCCCTGGATCGTCCGCAAGAAGACCAGCATGATGGGAGCCGCGACTCCGATACTGGAGTAGGTCGGAAGAATCCCTATCAGAAAGGTCGCGATGCCCATCAGCAGCACGGTGATCAGCAGTACGTTCTTGCGCCCGAGTCGATCACCGACGAGGGACATGATCAGTGCGCCCACCGGACGCGCGAACCATCCGACTGCCAACGTGGCGAACGAGGCAATGAGGCCGACGGTCGGATCTGCCTGCGGGAAGAAGAGCGGACCCAGTGCAATGGCGGCGACCAAGGCATACAAGTAGAAGTCGTAGTACTCGATGAGAGTGCCGAACATGGCAGCCCAGAGGGCGCGTCGACGGTCCTGCTCCGTGCGATGAGCGCCCGGAGGGTTGACCTTCAGATCCGGATCGGACGTCATGTCAGTACCTAGGCTTTCTGTGGCAGAGATGTCGACGGGGGTGGTTCGAGCTTCTTCTCGCATCCGGGAGTCGTCTATTCCTGGTCATGGGTCGCCAGCCGCGAACGCCCCGCCTCTGTCACCGCCTCGCGCGTGTCACGATGCGTCTCGGCCCTCGTGGCGATCTCCCTGTAGGTCAGGGGACTGTTTTCGAATATCCCCTCGTGTGCGGCGACGGCATCGCGGCGCTCCGCGTGTTCGGGATGCACGGACTCGAATTCCTGGCGTCGATCGAGAGCGTGCCGCCAACGCGTGAGGAGTTCACGGTTGCCGCGATCCACCCCCTCCCACGAATGCGGAGCTGCCGACATCGGGGGAGGTGGTGACGTCATGCCCTTCAGCGCCGGCGCAGCCGGTCGGCGGGTCGTGACCTCACCGCAGGTAGGGCAGTAAGGATTGGCGCTCCTCCAGCTGGGCATGAGCACCTCGAAGCGCTCACCGCAGACGCAGGCGTAATCGTAGAGTGGCACGGGCGTCTCCAAGTTTCCCGGTACTGACATGCGTCGGGCGGCCGCCTATGTGTAGTACTCGTGAGGGCCGAGCCGCAGCTGATGCAGTTGGTCAGCCGAATGCCCGAAGACAATCGTGGCGTTCGTCTTCTCTTGGATCGCACGGATCTTCTCGACGGAGCGGAACCACGCGATGCTGTCGTAGACGATCCCAGCAGCGATCGCGGGGGGACCGTAGGATTCCTTCAGATACAGTGAATCGGAAGCGAAGATCATGGTGCCCGAGTCTGCGAGATCGACCTGAAGTGCCAGGGTGCCCCAGGTGTGGCCGGGTACTTGCAGGAGCGTGATCCCGGGAAGGATCTCCGTGTCCTCGTTGACGGTGTCCAATGCCAGGTTGTCGTAGTCGGATCGGAGGTAGCCGCCCATGCTGTGCCCGTCGAAGGAGAGGGCGCCTGCCTTCTCGGCCTCGTCGAGAATGATCTTCGTGCCGGCGCCCTGCCACAGTCTTGCGTTTCCCGCGTGGTCGAGATGCAGATGTGAGAGCAGGAGGTAGTTGATTTCTCCAGGCTCTAGGCCGAGCTGGCGAAGACGAGAATCGAGCCACATCTCGTCGGTGGTTGCGTCGACAGGGAACACCTCGTCGAAGCCGGTCGGCGCCCATCGTGTCGCCCAGTCCCGCGGGACGCCGGCATCCCACATCAATTTCTGCCCCGCGGGATGCTCGATGTACACGACATGAGTAGGAATCTCGACCCAGTCCCTCGTGCGGATCGGCTGGGATCGTGACGCCATACGATTCGGGTCGATGAGCAGCCACGTCAGATCGCCGTGCATCGTGCCGGTCGGCAGGATGCTCAGCTTGATCTTGTCGCCATGAGTCATGGCCATTCTCCTCGTTGGGTACGGCATGACACCCCGGTGCACGCGAATCGGCGGCGAAAGGGGTGGTGACGTTGGTGAGAACAAGGTGGTGGCGGGCTGCGCGGAACAGGGGAGGAGGGTCTCGTCGTTCCGGCCGCGGGCATGCCGTCACGGCGATCGTGAGGCCATCTGCCACGTCTCGCGCGCGAGGCCCGCGCGACGGCGGCTCACGCGGTTGCAGGCGGGCACGAGGCTCGGGATGAACAACCGCGGTCGCCGATGTCGGCGGGAAGGACACCAGCACGGGACCTGTCGCGGGTGCGCGCGCGACCGATGGTTCGGAAGCCCCAGGACATTCCGGCGTCGTCGATATTCGGCACTGGCGATCTCCCTTGATCTCGTTCACGGGGCAGCGCTCGCTGTCGGGCGCGCGTCCGCTGACGTGTCAGGGAGAGGTCCCGTGTGTGTCGAGCCGTGGAGCGGGCTCGATCGGGGACGCTCTGTGCCGTGCGGGCGGTGAGTCCTTGCTTGATCGTTCGTCACCGATCGCGTGCTGTGACGTGGCACGCGTTCCGTTTGAGAGCATCAGACTCCGGATTTGTTCCGGCTTTGTCAAGCTTTCGTTGCGCGACGCCGTTCGACGTACCAGCGCTTCTCTGCTCGCCAGGTCCGCGACGGGTTCGCGGTACGCCTCGCCGACCGACGGCGAGCGTGGACCAGACAGGTCCTGGTTGTCCGGCTCGGGAATGATCACGCTGGAGGCCATGGATCGCGCCGTGCTCGGGGACTTCCTGCGTCGTCGACGGGCCCTGCTGCAGCCCTCGGACGTCGGGATGCCGCAGGGATCCCGACGGAGGACGCCGGGGCTTCGGCGGTTCGAGGTCGCGCAGCTGGCCGTGATGTCGCCGGACTACCTCGCCCGGCTCGAGCAGGGTCGGGGCGCGGTCCCGTCGGCCGCGATGGCTGCTGCCCTCGCTCGTGCCCTCAGACTCAGCTACGACGAGCGCGACCACCTGTTCCGGCTCTCCGGGCTCCCGGTTCCGACCGGCGTCGGGCGCGACGAGCATGTCGGTCGGGCGCTCCTGCGTCTGCTCGACGATCTCGGGACGCTGCCCGCGGTGATCGCCTCGGACCTCAACGTGGTCCTCGCGCAGAACTCCTTGGCCGACGCTCTCCTGGGAGAGCAGGCCGCACGGCGCGGCTATGCCCGCAGCTGCACCTACCGCTGGTTCACCGAGCCGGCCTTTCGCGCTCGGCAGCCGGTCGGTGACCACGAGAAGGAGGGCCGCGCCCAGGTGGAGGACCTCCGCGCCACGGTCGCGGCGCGACCGGGGGATCGCTTCGCCACGGGGCTGGTCGCAGCGCTGCGCTCCGCGAGCTCGGAGTTCGAGCAGTTCTGGACCGAGCACGATGTCGCCGTCCGGCGGAGCGAGCGCAAGCGCATCCGCCATCCGGCGGTCGGGCTCCTCGAACTGGACTTCGACGTCCTGGCGACCACCGCGGGCCAGCGGCTGATCGTGTACTCACCCGCCCCGGGCAGCAAGGCAGTGGGCCAGCTCGAGCTGCTCGCGACGCTCGGTCGGGAACGGTTCGCCCACGAGACGGAGAGGGGTCGGTGACGATGCGTGCGTCCTCCGTCGGGCGGAGCTGGTCGTCAGTGCTGGGTGCAGCGGTGGTGGTGGCGGCCACGCTCGGCGCGGTCGCGTGCGTGCCCGGACCGCCGCCGCTGACACCGCCTTCGTCCGAACTCACGGGGCTGGCCAATGTGCGGGTGCTCGCAAGCTTCGATCGGTCCGCCGGGCAGAACGCTGAGAGCGTCGCGCCCGACGCCGACGGCGGGGCGATCGTGGGGATGGTGCGGGCCCGCCAGGTCGTCCGTGTCGGGGCGGACGGCGGCATCGAGGTCCTCGTCGCCATGCCCGCGCCCGCAAGCCGCACCACACCGGTGGTGGAGACCGCTCAGGTGACCGGGGTGGCGCGCGACGCGGACGGCACGGTGTTCTTCCTCTACGCGGCGGGGCAGGGCGGCCTGACGGGAATCTGGCGACTCGTGCCCGGCTCCACCGAGCCCGAACTGATCGTCCCCATGCCGGCCGACACCTTCCCGAACGCGCTCCTCATCGACGGGCCCGGGGACCGTTTCCTCGTGACCGACTCGACCGGCGGGCGGGTGTGGGAGGCCCCGCGGGTCGGCGGTCGAGCGTCGGTGTGGAGCGCCGACCCGGCCCTGGCTCCGTCGCGGTTCTTCGGGGCGAACGGACTGAAGCTGCACGCCGGAGCAGCATGGGTGAGCAACTACGACGCGGGCACGATCGTGCGCATTCCGTTGACACAGACGGGTGCGTCCGAGGCGGGCGTCGTCCGTGCCGCGGGTCTCCCCGGCGTGGACGACTTCGACTTCACCGGCCGCGGCGACGAGATCCTCGCGGCGATCAACGACACGAGCGAGCTCGTCAGGATCGGGGCCCACGGCAGCCGCCGAACTCTGCTGGACGGTCGTGACGGCCTGCAGGGCACGACGGCCGTGGTGGTCCGGGGGGAGATGGCCTTCATCACCAACGGTGCTCTGCGAGCAGGTGACCGACCCGCACTGCGCATCGCACACCTCGTCGGGGGATGACGACGGCCGTCTCGGCCCGCCGCGCCCCACCGCCGCTGCGATGCGCCGGGATGTCGACGTCACGGGTCGTCCGCCAGGAAGGGCCGGAGATGATCGAGGAAGGCGGCGGGTTGCTCCTCGGCGGGAAAGTGACCGGAGTCGGCGACCACCATGGTGCGCACGTCGGACGCGGCGCGCGCCAGGGCCCGGCCCACGTGATCCCGCAGAGACAGCTCTCCACCGACACCGGCGACGGGCATCGTGAGCCGGCCGCCGTCCTCGAGCCACGCCGCGGTGACGCGGCCGTCTCGCAGCAGCGTCCGGTAGTGGGCGAAACTGCGGTCGAGCGCGGCCCGCCCCCGGTAGGGGGCGGTGGTCGCCGCGATCTCCGTCGGGGGAAAGGCGTCCTGGCGGGCGGCGAGACGACCGAACCACCAGGTGAAGAACTCCTCCTCGTGGCCCGCGACGAGCATGGCCGGCACCTGAGGGGTCATGAAGAACCCGTGGTGCCACCGGCCCCCGCGGGCCACATCCATGGCCTCCTCCAGGCCGAGCCCGGGCAGACCGGTCTCGACCACGGCGAGCCGGACCACGTCGTCGGGGTGGGATCTCGCCCAGGCCAGAGCCACCATCCCGCCGATGTCGTGCCCGACCACGCGTAGCGGCTCGTTGCCGACGAGCTCCCCGACCACGGGCCGCAGCGCGTCGACGACCGCCTCCTTGTCGTCGTGCCCGTCCGGCAGTGCGGCGGAGTCACCCGTACCGGGCAGGTCGGGGACGATGACCGTGTAGCCGGACGACGCGAACGTCGGCGCCACCGCCCGCCAGGCCCTCGAGGTCTGCGGCCACCCGTGGAGAAGAAGCAGGGGTGGTCCGTCCCCACCCACCAGCGCCGTGATGGTCCCGCCCACCGAGGTGCGGACGTGTCGGCGTAGCGCGACGGGCGGCGTCACAATCGCCGTCCCGCGAGCGCTCCGCCCTCGACCGGCAGCAGTGCGCCGGTGACGAACGACGCCTCGTCCGAGAGCAGCCAACGCACCATCCGGCCGACATCGACGGCCTCCCCGAGCCTGCCGAGCAGGTGCAGTCGTCGCACGCGCTCCTGCGCGGCGGCGGAGTCGACCGGACCGTGCGCCGCGACCTGCATCGGCGTGCGGATGATCCCCGGGAGGACCGCGTTGACCCGGATCCCGCGGTCGGCGACCTCGACGGCCGCGGCGCGGGTGAGGCCGCAGATCGCGTGCTTGGACGCGATGTAGCCCGCCTGGTCGAGCGCGCCCGTCTCGCCGAGGGCCGAGCTGGTGTTCACGACGGAGCCGCCGTTGCTCATCGCCGGGAGCTGGTGCTTGAGGCAGTGGAAGACGCTCAGCGTGTTGACGCGGCCCAGCAGGGATACAGGAGTCCACTCCTGCCGTATGTCGGACTGATCTACACACTTCCACAGGTGTTCAACTTCGTAGTTTCTTTCGCAATCTTTGCAGCTATTGGCTGGCCGTTGCTTAAGGACATTTTGGCAGAGATTGGAGTAAGGCCACGACTGCTCTGGTTCCGGGACGTCGGGGGAGCACTCTCAAGCCGGAGACAGCACGCGCCTTCAGGTGACTGAGGTGTGGAGCGCACGGTGTGCAGCAGACGATGCGGCAACGGTCGCGGCTCACAACCCGACAAGCCTCATTATTCGCGTGGAGGAGAGTGCATGCGTCCGCCGCTGGTCGGGCGGCCAGACTTTCTTGGGACCAGCTTGGGACCACACGACCTGCGCATGAGGACGCGACACCTGCACAGTTGATGCCGTGGGTCCACCCCTACACACGGCCTGAGCAGCCAAAACTGCATCCTCGCCGTCCTGGGGGTCAAGGGGTCGCAGGTTCAAATCCTGTCGTCCCGACGCACTTCACGGGCCGAGGGATCTCCATCGGAGGGGTGGGCACGGAGCTGTAGGTGGTGCTGGCGACGGCGCACCGTAATCGACCCGCAGACCCTCGGCCCACGGCGGGCGGTTCGCTCGTCATGCGCGTCGAGTGTTCGTAGGTCGGCGGACGTCAGGCGCCGACGGTCCGTTTCCCGGCGATCGTCACCACCGGCAGGTCCGGGAACTCGGCCGGTCGGTGGGACACGACGATCGCGGTACGTCCGCGAGTGATCTCGGCGATCTCGGACGCCAACCCCGTCGCCGTGGTGGCGTCCAGGTGGGCGGTGGGCTCGTCGAGGGTGAGCACCGGGCGGTCGGCGAGCAGCACGCGGGCCACGGCGAGGCGCTGACGCTCCCCGCCGGACACCGGGCCGCCGTGGTCGCCGAGGGTGGTGTCCAGGCCGTCGGGAAGCGACGCGAACCAGTCGCCGAGCCGAGCGTGCCGGACCGCGTCGAGGAGGTCGTCGTCGGTCGCGTTGGGCCGGGCCAGGCGGAGGTTCTCCCGCAGGGTGCTGTCGAACAGGTGCGCCGCGGGGCCGCACCAGCCGAGGCGGGCGCGCACGTCGTCGGCGGCCATGGTCGCGGTGTCGTGACCGTCGAGAGTGATCTCGCCTCGGGCCACGGGCAGTGTGCGGGCGACCGCGGCGAGCACCGTGCTCTTCCCTGCCCCCGACGGACCTGCCAAGACGAATCGCTCGCCGGGGGGGAGCGCGAACGACACGTCCCTGACGGCCTCGACCGTCGTGTCCGGCCACCGCACGGCGACGGACTCGGCCGCCACACCGGGTTCGGTGGGGACCGGAGCCGGGTGCGCCGGGTCGGTGACCGGGGCCGGCGCCGCCTCCAGGTCGGCCAGGCGCCGGGCCGCGGGCACGGCCTCGGCGAGCCGGGCGGCGGCGTCGGGCAGCCCGGCCACCAGTTCGGCGGCGGCGAGCGGGGCGAGGGCGAGCACGGCGAGGGCGGTCGGGGCGAGTCGGCCGTCGGCGAGCGCGAGCACCCCCACGACGGTGGCGCCGAGCATCGCCGCACCGATTCCGACCACCCCGAGCCCCGCGCCGACGCCGGCGCCCCCGGCCTGGGCGACGAGACGCCGGGCCAGGTCGTCGTCCGCGGCGGCGAGCCGGCGGCGCATGCGTGCCGCGGCACCCAGGACGAGGAGATCGGCGGCTCCGTCGAGCAGCTCCAGGGTGCCGCCGGCGACCGCGGCTCGGGCGGCCGCCGTCGAGCGCGCGGCCCGCCGTCCGGCCAACACGCCGAGCACGGGCGCCACCACACCGGCGAGCACCAGGCCGAGGGCGAGGGCCAGGGCGGCCTCGGGCAGGAGCCACGCGAAGAGGCCGACCAGTCCGGTAGCGACGAGCAACGCCGAACCGGCCGGGACGAGACCGCGGACCAGGACGTCCTGCTGGGCATCCACGTCGCCCGTCAGCCGGGCGAGCAGGTCGCCTCGGCGTTGCCTGGCGGTCGTCGCGGGCCCGCGGCGCACGAGGGCCTGCCAGACGCGCACCCGCAGGTCGGCGCCGAGGCGCAGGGCAGCGTCGTGGGACACGAGCCGTTCGAGGTAGCGCAGGACGCCCTTCGAGAGCCCGAAGGCCCGCACCGCGACGATCGCGACCATGAGGGTGAGCAGCGGCGCCTGCAGCGCCGCCGCCGAGATGAGCCACGCCGAGGTGGCCGTCAGTGCCACGGCGCTGCCCAGGGCGCCGGCCCCGAGCAGGACCGCCAGGGCGAGTCGGCCGCCGTGGGGGCGGGCCACGGCGGCGAGCCATCGCAGGGCACCCCGGTTCCGGGAGGGCGCGTCGGACACCGCGGGTGCGGGCTCAGTCGCCGATGCGGCGATCACCGTCGACGTGCTGGCGGCTCGCGCGGGCCCGAGGACGGATTCCGTCGCCGGGGCGGCGCGCGCCGGTAGGTCGACGATCCGGTCGGCCGTCGCGAGGACGTCCGCGCGGTGGCTGACGACGATCGCGCTGCGGCCGGCGAGCGCGCCGGGCAGGGCGGAGAGCAGCGCCGACTCGGTGTCGGCGTCGACGCCCTCGGTGGGCTCGTCGAGCAGCATCAGGGGCCGGACGGTGACGAGGGCGCGAGCGAGCGCGACCCGGCGTTGCTGGCCGGTGGACAGCCCGGCGCCCCGCTCGCCCACGGGCGTGTCCGTGTCGAGGTCGACCTGCGCCATCTGGGCGGCCTGCTCGACCGCGGCGTCGGAGGCGGCGGGCGCGCCCAGCCGGATGTTGTCGGCGACGGTGCCGACCACGAGCACGGGCCCCTGGGGGACCCAGGCGATGCGGGCGCGCCACGCCTCGAGATCGAGGTCGTCGAGCGCCACGCCCCCGACGGTGACGCGTCCCCGGTCGGGGCGACGCAGACCGGTGACGAGGTCGAGCAGCGTCGACTTGCCCGCCCCGCTCGGCCCGCGCAGCCCGAGGACCTCGCCGGGGCCGACCGTGAGGTCGAGGTCGTCCAGCACCGGGCCGCCGCGGCCGTCGACGCCGACGTGCTCGAGGCGCACCGGGACCCGGGACGGGTCGGGGGCGGGCCGCCGCGCGTCGGTCGCGGTGGCGGCCGGCGGCATTTCCAGCACCGCGAACACATCGTCGGCCGCGGCGAGACCCTCGGCGCTGTCGTGGAAGCGGGCCCCGACCGCACGCAGCGGCAGATAGATCTCGGGCGCCAGCATGATCACCAGCAGGCCGGTGGTGAGGTCGAGACGGCCCTCGGCCAGGCGCAGGCCCACCGAGACGGCCACGAGGGCGACCGAGAGCGAGGCGAGCACCTCGAGCACGAGCGCGGACAGGAACGCGACCCGCAGCGTGCGCAGCGTCGTGCGCCGGTACTCCTCGGCGAGGGCGCGCAGCCGCCCGGACTGCCGTCCCGCGCGGCCGAAGGCGACGAGGACGTCCAGGCCGGACACGAGGTCGAGGAAGTGGTGGCCGAGCACGGCGAGCGCGCGCCAGCGCCGCTCGGTGTCGTCACGGGTGCGCAGCCCCACCAGCACCATGAACAGCGGGATCAGCGGGACGGTCACCGCCACGATCACCGCGGCGATCCAGTCGGCGGTCAGCAGCCGGACGCCCACGAGCAGCGGCACCGTCGTCGCCAGCAACAGGGTGGGGAGGTAGCGCCGCAGGTAGCCGTCGAGGCCGTCCACGCCGCGGGTGGCCAACGTGCCGAGCTCGCCGGTCGAGGGCAGGCGGGGGTCGCGCGGCCCCAGGCGCAGAACATGGTCGACGAGGTCGGCCCGCAGCTGCCGGATCACCCGGGCGCTCGCCCGCACCGCGGCGGTCTCGGTGGCCCAGCCCAGCAGCGCGCGCCCGGCGACGACCGCCGCGAGACCGAAGAGGAGCACCGTCAACGCGGTCAGCGGGGCCCGGTCGAGGAAGGCCCGGGCGACCACCCGCGAGAGGAGGTCGGCCTGGGCGACGACGAGGGCCGCGGTGGCCACGCCCGCCGCGGCCGTGAGCACCACAAAGGTGCGGGCTGGGCGGACGTGGCGCAGCAGCCGCGGGTCGAGCGGCTTCACCGACGGACCTCGGGACGGCGCTCCCGCGCGGGGAGTCCCGACGCCGGGGGGATGTCGTCACGGGTCAGGCGCCGCCGGAACACCCAGTAGCTCCAGGCCTGGTAGGCCAGCACGACCGGGGTCACCGCGAGGGCCACCCACGTCATGATCTCCAGTGTGTAGGGCGTGGAGGCGGCGTTGGTCGTGGTCAGCGTGCCGGCCGGGTCGGTGGACGAGGGCAGCACGTCGGGGTAGAGCGAGCCGAAGAGCGTCACGGTCGTGGCGACGATCGTGAGCGCGGTCAGGGTGAACGCCCACCCCTCCCGCTGCCGCCCGACCAGCAGGACGGCGCCGACGAGGGCCAGCGCGGCGAGGCCGGCGCTGAGGATCGTCCAGTCCTTGCCGTGGGCCAGCTCGGTCCAGACGAGGAAGCCGGCCGCCACCGGCACGGCGCCCACACCCAGGCGCAGCGCGGTCCGGTGGGCCCGCACCCGCAGGTCGCCGTCGGTCTTGAGGGCGACGAAGACGGCGCCGTGGAGCAGGAAGACCAGCAGGGTGGTCAGGCCCCCGAGCAGGGCGTAGGGGTTGAGCAGGGTGAGCAGGGTCCCGGTGTACTCGTGCTGGGCGTCCAGAGGCACGCCCGCCACGATGTTCGCGAACGCGACACCCCAGAGCAGGGCGGGCACGGCCGACGTCGTGACGATGACGGCGTCCCAGCGGCGGCGCCACGCGTCGTCGTCGACCTTGCCGCGGTACTCGAAGGCGACACCCCGGCCGATGAGCGCCACGAGCATGATCAGCAGGGCGAGGTAGAAGCCGGAGAACAGGCTCGCGTACCACTCGGGGAACGCCGCGAACGTGGCGCCGCCGGCGACGAGGAGCCACACCTCGTTGCCGTCCCACAGCGGGCCGATGGTGTTGACGACGCGGCGGCGGTCGGTCTCGTCGCGTCCGAGCAGGGTCAGCAGCGAGCCGACGCCGAAGTCGAAGCCCTCCAGGACGAAGTAGCCGGTCCAGAGCAGGGCGATGAGCAGGAACCAGATGTCGGTCAGCGCGAGGCCGAACATGATGTCCTCGGGGGT
The DNA here is from genome assembly GCF_030269665.1 of Actinomycetospora sp. NBRC 106375. Taxonomy (GTDB): domain Bacteria; phylum Actinomycetota; class Actinomycetes; order Mycobacteriales; family Pseudonocardiaceae; genus Actinomycetospora. The sequence goes on along the minus strand of NZ_BSTS01000029.1, from coordinate 13,805 downwards.
CTCGGAGGGCCGGGGATCAGTACGCGACGGCGAGTGGGCGCGGGGCCGACTCGGCCGGCATCGCCTCGTCGGGCGGCGGCAGCGGATCCGGGCCCTTGCGGGCGTAGCGGACCAGCAGCGTCACCTCGACCACGGCGAGCACGCCGTAGAGCAGGGTGAAGACGATGAGCGAGGTCGCGACGGTGGCGGGGCCGACCGACGGGCTGACCCCGTCGGCGGTGCGCAGCGTCCCGTAGACGGCCCACGGCTGGCGGCCCATCTCGGTGAAGATCCAGCCCACCGAGTTGGCCACCACCGGGAACCCGATGCCGGCCAGAGCCGCCCAGGTGAACCACCGCGAGGCCGGGACCCGCCCACCCCGCTGCATCCAGAGTCCGGCCAGGGCGAGCAGCAGCGCGAGCGCCCCGAAGCCGATCATCACGCGGAACGTCCAGTAGGCGATCGGCACGTTGGGCGTGTAGTCGCCGGAGCCGAAGCGGGCCTCCTCGGCGCGCTGCACGTCGTTGATGCCCTCGACGGTGCCGTCCGGATCGCCGGTGGCCATGAACGAGAGCACCTTCGGCACGCGGATGCTCCAGACCTCCTGCGAACCGTCGAGGCTGCCGACGGTGAACAGCGAGAACGAGGCCGGCGAGCTGGTGTTCCACAGCGCCTCGGCGGCGGCCATCTTCATCGGCTGCTGCTGGGTCATGAGGCGGGCCTGGAGATCGCCGGTGACGATGACGCCGACACCCGCGATCAGGACGGTCACCAGCGCGAGGCGCAGCGAGGAGCGGAACACCCGGACCTCGTTGTGCCGCGCCAGGTGCCAGGCCGAGATGCCGAGGATGAACATCCCCGCGGTGAGGAAGGCCGCGGTGATGGTGTGGGTGAAGGCGCCGACCGCGGTGGAGTTCGTCAGGACCGCGCCGAAGTCGTGCAGCTCGGCGCGCCCGGTGACGGGGTTGACCGCCGAGCCCACCGGGTGCTGCATCCACGAGTTCGCGGCGAGGATGAAGTAAGCCGAGAGCATCGTGCCGATCGCGGCCAGCCAGATCGTGGCCAGGTGCACCCGCTTCGGCAGCCGGTCCCAGCCGAAGATCCAGAGGCCGAGGAACGTCGACTCGAGGAAGAAGGCGAGCAGGCCCTCGATGGCCAGCGGGGCGCCGAAGATGTCGCCGACGAAGCGGCTGTAGTCGCTCCAGTTCATGCCGAACTGGAACTCCTGGACGATCCCGGTCACCACGCCCATGGCGAAGTTGATCAGGAACAGCTTGCCCCAGAACTTGGTCATGCGCAGCCAGCGCTCGTCGCCGGTGCGCACCCACGCGGTCTGCATGCCCGCGACCAGCAGCGAGAGGCCGATCGTCAGCGGGACGAAGAGAAAGTGGTAGACGGTGATCACGCCGAACTGCCAGCGCGCCAGGTCCAGCGCCATCTCGAGTGCCTCCCCGCGTCGGGCCCCGCTCGCCGCGGGGATCGCCGACGACGGTGGCCGAGGGAGACGCGGGTGATCAGGGCCCAAGGTCCTGTTCGACGTCCCGGCGCCGCCGGGTCTTCCGGGCCCCGCTCGCCCTGCCCGCCGGAGTCGCTCGACGCCGACGCCCGCCGCGAGTTGCTGACCGACCTGCGAGCGAGATCGACGACCCGGACGGCTCGGGCGTCCGGGCCCCTCGCCTCTCCACGCCCCGCGCCGCCCGTTCCGGGGCTCGGCGTTCGCGCACTACCTCCGGACGACGGATCCGAAGGACATCGCGATCCTGTACCTGGTGACCTCGTTCGCGTTCTGCATGATCGGCGGGCTGATGGCCCTGCTGATGCGTGGCGAGCCGGCGCAGCCGGGCCTGCAGTTCCTGTCGGTGGAGCAGTACAACCGGCTGTTCACGACGCACGGCACGATCGTGCTGCTGCTCCACGCGACCCCGATGGTGGCGTCCGGGCCGCCGGTACCGACGTGATGGTGCCGTCGTCCGCCACGACGAGACCCGTCCGCCCGACCCGGTGCCCGAGCCAGGCGGCGGCGTCCGCGCCCCGCGCGAAGGCGGCGGTGGCGTCGACGTCGGCGACGGTGAGGCTCCCGGCGATCACCGTCACCGACGCGACGCCGACGGGCGGAAGACCGGTGCGTGCGTCGACGACGTGGGCACCCCGGTGCGCGGTGCCGGACGTGGCGACGGCGCCGTCGCGGATCGGGACGACCGCGAGGACGCTGCGGGTGTCGTGCGGGTCCTCGATGCCGACGCGCCACGGAAGGTCGGGGTCGAGGGCTCGCCCGAGGACGTCGCCGCCGGCACCGAGGCAGAAGTCGGTGTCGTCGAGCGCACGCAGGGCCGCGGCCGCACGCTCGACCGCCCAGCCCTTCACGACGCCGCTCGGGTCGAGGCGGCGCCGGCCGTCCGGCCCGTGGCGCCACGCAGAGAAGGCGCCGTCGGAGGCCCGTTCGGCACGGTCGGCGAGCGCCAGCACCTCGCCGACCTCGGCCAGCACCGCCGGGTCGTCCGGGGCGAGCTCACCGCGGTCGAGCCGGGAGACGATCGAGTCGGACCGGTAGGTGCTGAAGACGCGGTCGGCGTGGCCCAGCGACGCCATGACCGCGCGCCACGCGTCCCGACCGCTGGCGTCGTCGGCGTGGCGTCCCCGCAGGGCGAGGCTGATCGGGAGGCCCATCACGTGCTCGACGTACCGGGTGACCGGCGGCGCTGCCGACGCACCGGCGGTCACGCCGCCCGGGCCTGGTCGAGGGCGCTCTGCAGCGAGTCGAGGTACCCGGTGCTGGTCACGGTGGCGCCGCTGACCATGTCGATGTCGGCACTCTGGGCCTGCACCGTCTCGTCGACGAGCTGGGGGATCGCGTCGGCGTTGATCTCCCGGTCCTTGCCGTTGCCGTCCGGGTACTGGACGACGTCGACCGCGGTGATGCGGCCGCTCGCGACCGTGACGCGGGTCTGGACGGGTCCCCAGCGGGTGCTGGCGGTGCTGCCGGTGAAGGTCCCGTTGGCGGCGGCCGGAAGGGCCGTCGACGAGCCCGCCGACGACGTCGCCGGGGTGCTCGGGGCGGCGGCCCGGGCGGTCGTCGTGGTCGCTCCGGTGCCGCCGGCGGCGGCCTCCTCGCTCGAGGGGAGCGTCGAGGAGGTCGAGGTCTTGTAGCCGAAGAGCAGGACCACCGTGCTCACGGTGGTCAGGAACCACAGCAGGATGCGGCGCAACGCGGGTCACCAGCCGAAGGTCTCGGAGTGGACACGGTCGGTCGGGGTGCCGGCCGCGCTGAGGGTCTGCCGGACGAGACGGGTCCACGGTTCGGGGCCGCAGACGTAGACGTCGCGCTCGGCGATGTCGGGTACGCGGGCGAGCAGGGCGGTGAGGTCGTCGGTGTGGCGGAGAGGGCCGCCGACACCGTCCCCGAGCCAGGAGTCGCTGGCCCGCCGGGGTCCGGGCAGCGGGATCAGCCCGATCCCGCACTCCCGGGCGAGGACGGTGAACTCGTGGGCGAAGAGCGGCTCGTCGGTGAACCGGTGCAGGACGACCACGTCACGCCCGGCCTCCCCGAGCTCCTCGGCGAGAGCCCGCAGCGGCGTGATGCCGACCCCGGCGCCGACCAGGGCCACGCGCCCGTTGCTCCCGGCACGGTCCGCGAGCCGTCCGAAGGGGCCCTCGACCAGCGCCCGGGTGCCCGGGCGCAGCCGGCGCAGGGCCCGACTGCCGTCGCCGAGGTCCTTGACCGTGATCCGCAGGCTCCGCCCGTCGGGTGCCGCGGACAGCGAGAAGGGATGCGCGCGGGTCCATCCCGGGCCGGTGAGGAAGCGCCACCCGAAGAACTGGCCCGCCCGGACGTCGAGCTCGGCCAGGTGCTGCCCGCTGAGGTGGACCGACACGCACCCGTCGCCCTCGTCGACCACCGACGTGACCACGAGGCGATGGCGCAGGCTGCGCCGCAGCGGCAGCGCGATCCGCCAGAGGAGCACCGAGCCGGCGGCCAGCGCCCACAGCGTCCACCAGAAGACCGTGCGTGCGGTGGACTCCAGGAACTCCTGGCCCGTCCAGAGCTGGTGCGGCAGCGCGAGCCCGACGCCCAGGTAGGCATAGAGGTGCAGCAGGTGCCAGGACTCGTAGCGCAGCCGTGACCGCGCGGCCCTGACGCTGGTGATCACCACCATGACCAGGCACGCGGTGCCGGCGACGGCGAGCAGCATGCCGGGGTAGTCGACGGTGAGATCCCAGGCCTCGGCGGGGACTCGGGCGAGATCCCCGGCGGCGTAACCCCAGGTGATGAGCCCGATGTGGGCGAGCATGCCCGTGAAGGAGGTGAAGCCGACGAGTCGGTGGATGCGCGCCAGCCGGTCCTGCCCGAACGCCTGCTCGAGCAGCGGTACCCGGGCCATGAGGATCACCTGCACGAGCAGGAGCACCGAGGCGAGCAGTCCGGTCAGACGACCCAGCGAGTCCAGACCGGTCGCCCAGCCGCTCAGGTCGGAGAGACCGCCACCGGTGGCCCACCAGAACGCCACCAGCGTGAGGGAGGCGCACACGAGCGCCTCGGCCGCGGTGCGGAGCCGGCGGTCGCGGGCCGCGGGGGTCGCGCCGGCCGCGTGGCGGGTCGGGCGGGTGGCGCGGGGGACCGGGCGCCCGAGGGTGGCGGTCACCAGCGCCGCCCGGCGTCCTCGGACGCGGGGACCTCGTGGGGGTTCATCGATCACCTCGGGGGCGGTGGTGCGGGGTAGGTGATCCCCACCGTGGTCGCCCGGGGTGAAGCGTCGACGTGACGCGGTTCGGAGTCGGGTAAGAAGGGCCGCTACGCGGGCGACGGTGTGCCGTCCGGGCGCTCGGCGGGAAGCAGCCGCCCGGCGCCCACGGAGAAGCCGACCGTCGTCCCGCCGCCGGGCGGGGTGGAGACGAACGCACCCCCGCCGTGGCCTTCGGCGACGTCACGCACGATCGCGAGGCCCAGCCCGGAGCCGGGGAGGCCACGGGCCGAGTCGGCCCGGTAGAAGCGGTCGAAGACCCGGGCCGCGTCCGCCGGGGCGATCCCGGGCCCGCGGTCGGTGACCGTCGTCGTGCCCGCGCGGACCCGGGCCAGGATGTCGCCGCTGCCTCCCGCATCGAACTTGACCGCGTTCTCGAGCAGGTTGCCGACCGCACGTTCGAGCGCTCCGCGCTGACCGCGGATGCGGGAGCCGTCGTCGTCGACGGTGATCGCGCGCCCGCTGCGTCGCTGCACGCGCTCGGCGACCAGGCGCACGACATCGCCGAGGCCGATGTCCTCGTCGGGCTCTTCGCTGCGCCGCGAGAGGGCGAGCTCGACCAGCTCGTCGACGAGGTCGGACAGCTCGCGGGTCTCGCCCTGGATGTCGCGAACCAGGCGGTCGCGGGCGTCGGGCGAGAGCTCACCGAGACGGCGCAGGACGCTGGCGTTGGTGCGCAGGCTGGTCAGGGGGGTGCGGAGCTCGTGAGCGGCGTCCTGCACGAGGCGGTCCTGGGCGTCCCGGGCCGCGCCGAGGCGGGCGAGCATGGTGGTGAACGAGGTCGCGAGCCGCCCGACCTCGTCGCGACCCGAGACCGGCACCGCGACGTCGATCCGCCCGTGGTCGGCGATGTCCTCGGCGGTGGTGGCGAGCCGCACGAGCCGACGGGTGATGCGCCGCGCGAGCAGCCAGCCGGCGCCCGCGGCGACGACGGTGACCGCGAGACTGATGAGCGCGATCTCGGTCGCCAGCCCGCCGAGGACGCGGCGGGAGAGGTCGATGTCGACGGCGACCTGCACCGCGCCACGGCCGTCGCCCAGCGCGGTGGTGCGCACCCGGTAGGCGCCCCGGCCGAGGTCGATCTCCGTGGTCGCCGTCCGGCCCGCGGCGCCGGAGGCGGCGAGCCCGCGGGTCGCGTCGTCGACGGGCAGCCGCACCCGGCGGCCCCCGAGGTAGGTGGCGGTGCCGTCGGGAGCGATCCGTTGGGCGGTCAGCGTCGGGCCTTCGCGGCGCGGATCCGGTCCGCCCGGCTCGTCGCCGTCGAGGCCGTCGCTGTCCGTGGGCTGCGTGGGCGGGAGCGCGGACAGGACCGCGGTCTGACCGTCGATCAGCGCGGTGGTCGCCGCGGCCAGCGAGCGATCGCTCTCGTCGCTGATGCGCTCGCCCGCGGAGTGGTAGCTCAGGACGCCGACCAGCCCGGCGACCACGGCGGCGACGAGCGCGAACGCCAGGGCGAGGCGCGTCCGCAGGCTCACGGCCGGCGCACCGCGTAGCCGACCCCCCGCACCGTGTGGATCAGCGGCGGAGCGCCTGCCGCCGCCAGCTTGCGGCGCAGGTAGCCGACGTAGACGGCGAGGTTCTTCGAGTCGGCTCCGAAGTCGTAACCCCAGATCCGGTCGTAGACGGTGCCGTGGTCGAGGACGATGCCCTCGTTGCGGACCAGCAGCTCCAGGAGGTCGAACTCGGTCTTCGAGAGCCTCAGCTCCTCGTCGCTCCACCACGCGCGACGCGCCGCGGGGTCGACGGCGAGGGCCCCCACCGTGAGCCGGGAGCCGGCGCCGCCGTCCGCGGTCTCCTCGGGGGCGTAGGCCGCGCGGCGCAGCAGCGCCCGCAACCGGGCCAAGAGCTCGTCGAGCTCGAAGGGCTTGGGCAGGTAGTCGTCGGCGCCGGCGTCGAGCCCGGCCACACGGTCGGGAGTCTCGACCCGCGCGGTGAGCATGAGCACCGGGGTCCGGTCGTCCTCCGCGCGCAGGACCCGGCACACCGCGAGCCCGTCGACCCCGGGCATCATCACGTCCACCACGAGCGCATCGAAGGCGTCGCGGCGGACGCAGGTCAACGCCTCCACGCCGTCGGCGACCGCGGCCACCTCGTAGCCCTCGAGCTCGAGGGCGCGAGCGAGGGACTCCCGGATGGCGCGGTCGTCGTCGGCGACCAGGACGCGCAGCGGCACCGGCCCCTCCTGGGTCATGCCGCGCCGCCGACGCTCACGGCGCGTCCTGGGGGCCGGGGTGCTGCGGTGTCTCGCCGGGGCGCCGAGGCAGCGCGGCCCCCAGCAGCCCGTGGCGACGCGCCTGCGAGACGAGTCGCGCGGCGTGTGCCCGGCTCACCCCCAGGACGCGTGCGACGGCGGCGGTGGGCGCCTGCTGCTCCCGGGCCACCGCACTGCTCAGCGCGGCGCGGTAGACGTGGGCAACACAACCCAGCACCTCGGCCTCGGCGTCGTCGAGCGGCAGCGGACGACGCACACCCTCGCCAGGGGCCGGGCCGGGCGTTGGTGGCGGGTCGGCGGAGGCCAGTTCGTCGAGGGCGAGATCGAGGCACCGCCCGAGCGGGACGTCCCGCAGGACGTCGGCGTCGAGGGGAGGCCCGTCCGGTGCTCGCTGCACCTCGACCGCCGTGAGCTGCCACGCCTCGGGCGGCGTCGCGGTCATCGTGAGCAGGACGCGGTGTGGCGACGCGCGGTCGGAGATCCCGACGAGAGCCTGGACCCGCGCCGAGGAGCCTGCCGCGGTGTCCGCCTCCAGCCGCGGTCCCCGCCAGAGCACGGCCGCCGAGAGTCGCCGCGTCGTCATGGTCGGCGTCACCCGTCGTCATCGGGCCGCGGAGGTCCCGGCTGCTGCAGCGGCGTCGGGCTGAACTGGCCGGTCCACGCCGCGCGCGAGCCGGAGTCGCCGATCTCGTAGGTGGTCACGGTCGCGCCGACCGCGACCACGACGGCGAGCACGGCCAGCACGAGGGAGACGACCCGCCCGCCGCGTTCCCCGGTGCGTGCGTGCGACCGGGGCCCCGGGACGTCCTCCCCTGCGCGGGCCGTGCGGTTCGCGAGGACCTCGCGCGCGCCGACCGCGATCCCGACGAGGGCCAGGCCGATGGCCCACGGCAGCAACCCGTCGCCGAGCTCGGTGTGCGCGCGCAGCAGTTCGCTCTCGGGCAGGCGGTGCTCGAGCCACTCGCCCGCCTCGGTGGTCAGCGGGACCGCGACCAGCGTCACGACGCTGAGTACCGCGGCGGGGATCGCGAGCCGGCGTCGCGCGGCCGGCCAGAACGCCACCAGCACGATCACCAGGGAGGTCAGCGGCACGAGCACGACGACGGCGTGCACGAGCAGGACGTGGGCGGGCAGCCCGTTCACCGTGGTCACGGTCGGCCCCTCTCGACGGTCGAACTACTACCGGAGCGTAGTAGTCCGCCGCGGTCACCCCACCGGGGCGGTGCCGAACAGGTCGCCCAGGTCCCACGCGGCGTGGACCGCGCCCGCGGCGGCCAGGGCGGCGAGGGCGAGCACGACCACCGCCACGAGCAGCGCCGGGACGACGCCGGACCCGCGATCGTCGCCCGCGAGCAGGGCCGCGACCCGACGGGGCACCGGGCCGGTGGTGACACCGAGCGCCAGGGACGAAGCCGGGAACGCCGACGCCACCGGGCGGGCGTGCGACGTCCGCGCGGACAGGGCGGCCCGCCCCACCGCGCGGCCGACCAGCTCGCGGTCGGCCATCCGGCGCGCGGCACCCTCGTCCGCGCACCGCTCCGCGGTGTAGACGAGCTCCTCCCACCACGGCCGCAGCAGGGGGTTCAGCGCCACGGCCAGCCCGGCGACCGCGAGGTGGCGGTGGTGACCCCGGTCGAGGTGTTCGCGTTCGTGGGCGACGACCGCGTCGTACTCTCCGCGGTCGAGGGCCTCGACGAGGCCGCGGCTGACGACCACGCGTCGAGGGCAGCGGCGCCACCCCGGGGCGGCGACCGCGAACACGCGGCCGTCGTCGATCAGCGCGACACCGTCCTCCGGCCGTCCCGACGAGCGGAGCGCGTCGTGGACCCGGCGCCGGCGCCGGCGCCGACCCCGGCACTCGCGCACCGTCCGCACGAGCACGACGGCCAGGGCCACGGCCGCGGTCACCCCGACCGGGACCGCGCCCGGGGCGGCGTGACCGCTCGGGGAGGTCAGGGGAGACGCCTGCCCGAGCTGGGCCACCCCGACCGCGACGAGCATGACCAGCGACGCCGTGGTCGCCACGGCGGCCGCGGCCATCGAGATCGTCAGCAGGACCAGGACCGGCCGGGGATCGACACGGTCCGGGAGCCGGCGCAGGGTCGCCGTCACCGCCGGGAGGGCGAGCACCGACGAGAGCAACCAGGGCGCGTAGACGGCGTATCGCATGTCCTCACTCACCCAGCAGCCGGCGCAGGACGGCTTCGTCGTCGTCGGACAGGTCGTCGACGAACCGGGACAGCACGGTGTCCCGATCCGGTCCGTCATCGAGCACCCGGCGCATCCGCAGGGCCGCGAGACCGGCGTCGTCGCTGACGGGACGGTAGGCGAAGGCCCGGCCCCGGCGCTCTCGCGCCAGGATCCCCTTGGCGTGCAGCCGGGCCAGCGTCGTCATCACGGTGGTGTACGCGAGCTCGTCGCCGAGCGCGGCCCGCACCTCGCCCGGCGTCATCGCCGCGCCCGTGCGCAGGACCTCCAGCACCGCCGACTCCAGCTCGCCCCGACCCCGTCCCTCACCCATCCGGCCCCCTGTCCGCGAGATCCCGACGGTAGTCGCCGGCGCCCGGAGGGTCGTGACGGTCCTGGTCGCCACGTCCTGGTCGCTACGTCGGCGTACGGGATCACCCGGGTGCTCGGTCCGCCGGCTCGCCCCCGCCCGGGCACCCGGGACCTCGGACGTGCCCTTCGGCCCTGGTCCGGGGGTCCCGTGGGCGCGACCGTCGGAGTCGACGTCCGTGCGGCGGGCCGAGCGACAGGAGGAACGGACGTGAGCACCACGGAGACCACGACGCAGGCCGTCACGGCAACGACCGGGGAGCGGCACCGGCCGACGGTGGTGGTCGGCGTCGACGACTCGGCGGGGGCACGGGCCGCGCTCGCCGACGCCATGCGCTCGGCCGCGCGCCGGGACGCCCTGCTGCGGGTGGTCGCCGTCTACGAGCCGCCGGAGTGGCGCCTCGGCCCGGCGTTCATGGTGCCGCTGCCGAGCCGCCGGGAGATCGAGGAGTCGCTGGTCGACCGCACACGCGCGATGGTCACCGATCTCGCCTACGAGCTCGGCGGCGAGGGCCTGCGCCGCCCGGAGATCGACGTGGTGGCGGTGCCCGGCCATGCCCCGGAGGTCCTCGTCGAGGCCGCGCGGGGCGCCGACGAGCTGGTCGTCGGGCACCGCGGCCGGGGCGCCGTCGCGAGCACCCTGATCGGGTCGGTCGGGTGGGGCTGCGTGCTCCACGCGCCCTGCCCGGTGCGGGTGGTGCCCGACACGGCCCGGACGGGGTCACCGTCGGTCCCGTGATCGTGGGGACGTTCGACCCTGTCACCTCGTCCTGATCGCGACGAGGATGGATCGTCGTACCCGCGCTGCCGCAGAGAGGAGTACACCGTGATCACGGTGTTCCTGGTGGATGATCATGAGGTGGTCAGGCAGGGCGTCGCGGCGCTGCTCGACGCTCAGGACGATCTCGAGGTGGTCGGCGGTGCTGGATCGGTCGCGACGGCGCTGGCGCGCATCCCGGCCCTGCGCCCGCGGGTCGCCGTGCTCGACGTGCGTCTGCCCGACGGCACGGGCATCGAGCTCTGCCGCGAGCTGCGGTCGCGGATGCCCGAGCTGAAGTGCCTGATGCTGACGTCCTTCACCGACGAGCAGGCGATGTTCGATGCGGTGCTCGCCGGCGCGGCCGGCTACGTCATCAAGGACGTGCGCGGCAACGACATCGTCAACGCCGTCCGCGAGGTCGGGTCGGGTGGCACCCTGCTCGACGGCCGCGCCGCCAGCGCGCTCATGGCGCGGTTGCGGACCCGCAGCGAGACCCCGGACCCGTTGGCCGAGCTCACAGCGAAGGAACGCGAGGTGCTCGACTACATCGGTGAGGGGCTGACCAACCGAGAGATCGGCCATCGGATGTTCCTCGCCGAGAAGACGGTGAAGAACTACGTCTCCGCGCTGCTCGCGAAGCTCGGGATGCAGCGCCGTGTGCAGGCGGCCGTCCTCGCGAACAAGGTGCGGTCCGGGGAGGGTCGGGACTGAGCGTTCGTGCGTGCCCGGAGGATCGTCACTCCGGAGCACGCCGCTGGACGGCGCGGCGGATTGCCCGCCGTCCGCACGGTGGGACTCTGGGGCAGCAGGGGGCCGGTGTGACCGGGGAGGTCACGGGCGGTCCGCGGGGTGGGGGGTCACGCCGGGAGCGACGTCGAGATGCGGGGAACCGAGGTCCTGGTCGTGTTCGAGAGCGATCTCGTCGCGGCCCCGCACGTCCGGCGCTGCGTCGAGGAGATGCGCGCCTCCGGCATGCCGCTCGTCGTGGAGCCTGCGCTCGTCGACGGTGGGCCGTGTTCGCCCTGCCGCCTGCACCTCGGTGGTGCGCTGTCGTTCTTCACGAGCTGTGGCGCGGCCCTGGTCCTCGCCGCCGCCAGCGGGCCCCTGCCGGCGGACCTTCCGCCTCGACCTGGCGCAGCTGGAGTTCCTCGGTCTGCGGGGGTGCGATGCCGTGCTCAGCGGTACCCGCGACCTCCGCGAGCACGGCGGAGTGCTCGTCGTCGAGCATCCGCGGGTCGCCGTGCATCGCGTCCTGCGGCGTGGACTGGTGGGAGCGCAGAACGTGTCCGTCGAGTGACGGTGCGTGCCCGGGACGTTCGGCCCTGCCGACGGACGGCTCGTACGACGGAAGGTGGACGTGAGCGCGGGCGGCCGCGCTCGACCTCATCCCGACGAACAGGATGCGATGACCACACAGCTCCCCCTCCGTACGGGGCCACGTGCCGCGAACGACGGGGAGACCGTCGCCAGCACCGGGGGCGGGAGATCCTTGGGCGGAGTTGCGACCGGCGGGTGATCGTCCGGGTGCGGAGCGCGACCATGGGGTCATAAAACCGTCGGGCTCATCCCGACCCCGGCGGCAACCGGACCGTCGGTCGCCCCGCCTCCCCCCGCGGAGGCGGCCGACGGTCCCGGCTCGCGACCCCCGACAGCCGACGCCCTCAGACATCGGGGGCTGACGTCGTCGCGCGGGCGTCCCCCTGCCCCGCCGCCTCGGTCCGCCGCCGCTCGACTGCGATTGCCGCGACATCCGCTCGGTCCCGATGCCGCGGTGCCGCCTGCCGTCGGGCGGGACGCTGGTCGCGTTCGACGGCCGGGGAAGGAGCCGAGGGGCCCACCACGCACGAGCCGGAGGTCCCTGGTCCGGGGGTGGCGGCGGCCCGACGCTCGGATCGGCGTGATCGGCGAGGCGGAGGAGGTCCGGAGATGCACGCACGGGTCGGGAACTGGCTGATCGTCGAGGGGCTGACCGACGAGTCGCCGCGTCGGCAGGCCCAGATCGTGGCGGTCGACCACGCCGACGGCAGCCCACCGTTCTGGGTGCGGTGGCTCGGTGACGAGCACACCAGCCTGGTCTTCCCGGGCCCGGACGCCCGGGTCGAGGAGCACCCACGACACCTCGGCACGCCCTGATGCCCCGGGAGCGCTGCCGGGCGGCGAAGCACGCGGGCGTCAGCGCCGGTCGTGGTCGACGAGGCCGAAGCGGTGCCGCCACACCTCGGCGGATGTGAGCTCACCTGCCGCGGCGTACCGCAGCACGTCGCGCCGGGCGATGAGGCCGCCGAGCTCCCCGCTCTCGACGACGGGGAGGGCGCGTAGACCGTTCGACGAGCAGGGCCTCGGAGACCGACGTGTCGGGCCCGACCCGCACGACGAGATGACTCAGTATGTCTCGCACCTTCACGGGGAACCTCCTGGGTCTCGGGGCCCCGCCCGTGGTCGGCCGAGGCCGCCAGCAGCCTCTCGGCGTCCGACCCGAGCTCGGCGACGCATCGCGGCACTCTGCGCCAGGATGAACGCCCAGGATCCGAACGCCACCGTGACGCGGTCCGCGACCCGCTCGCCGAGCGTCGCGCCCCCGTGGCGCAGCTGGTTCGCGGGGTGCCGGTAGCGCCCGACCAGCGGCCGCGGTGCGCGGCGAGCCGGTCGGGGACGTCGGACACGGACATGCCGACGAGCGTTGCCCCGACGCCGGCCGGCCCGGGAGCGTCCGGGGTCCCCGGGGCGGTGGGCCGATCGTCCCGCGCCGGGCGGGACCGGGGTCAGCCGCCGGTCAGCACGCGGCGACGCTCGGCGTAGTCGTCCGCGTCGATCTCGCCGCGCGCGAAGCGCTGGTCGAGGATCTCGCGGGCGTCGGGCGCGCTCGTCGCCGGCCCGAGGGCGTCCGGCGGTGTGCCCGGTCCGGCCCGCCACCAGCGCGCCACCCCGAGCACGACCACGACGACCAGCACCCACCACAGGACGGCGCTCACGCCCATCAGCGGCCCCATCCACGCGCCGCCCCAGCCGTAGCCCCACATCATCGTGTCCTCCTCGCCCGTCCGACCGGTACGGGCCGGACGATCGGTGCCGGCGCGCGTCGCGGGGAGTGCCTGACGACCCGTTCCGGGGTGACCACCGGCGGGCGCCCGGCGGGTCCCGCGGCCCTGGTCCTGCCCCGACGAGAGCGGAACCTCGGGACGTGACGACCGGGAGGGGAGGCGCATGCGGGCGTTCAGGGTGCGGCGGCTGGGACCGGCGGCCGACGGGCCGCTGGAGAGGGTCGTGGAGGCCGTGCCGACGCCGGGGCGGGACGACCTGCTGGTCGCCGTGCTGGCGTGCGGGGTGTGCCGGACCGACCTGCACGTCGCCGAGGGCGACCTGCCGGTCCACCGCCCCGGTGTGGTCCCCGGGCACGAGGTGGTGGGCCGGGTGGAGCGGGTGGGCGAGGAGGTCACCGGGTTCGCCGAGGGCGACCGGGTCGGGGTGGCGTGGCTGCGCCACACCTGCGGCACCTGCCGGTACTGCCGGCGCGGGGACGAGAACCTCTGCCCCGCCTCGCGCTACACCGGCTGGGACG
>NZ_BSTS01000028.1 GCF_030269665.1 Actinomycetospora sp. NBRC 106375 | reverse complement strand
ACCCCGACCCGCTGCCTGACCAGCATCTTGACCTGGTCACTCTGGCGACGACGCCACCAAGCCCGAGCCCGCGCATGCCACTACCGCACCCGAGCCGGACGACTACAACTCAGGCTGTAGTACTAGGGCACGAACAGTGCGCTCATCGACGTCTCGCCGGGATGTCCACCGGTGAGTGGATGGCCGACAAACAGCTCCGCCCCGGTGACGAGCAGCAGCGCAAGGGCGAAGACACCCAGCGCGCTCAGCACCAGACGCGGCACGCTGGGACCGTTCGTGCGCCGGGGTGTCGCGAAGGGCACCGTGCGCTGTGAGTCGGTCACGAAAAGGTAACGAGACACCCGGCCGGGTGATACGGCCACGGAGGGCTTCCGGTGGATCGCACTGCTCTGCTCGACGGTGTCCGGAGCGTCTGCACAGCCCTGCCCGAGGTGACCGAGGGCCCGACCCACGGCGCGCCCACGTGGTTCGTGCGCCGCCGCTCGTTCGCGAAGTTCGTCGACCCGGAGGACCACCACCTCGACGAGCCGCACGTCGCGCTCTGGGCCGCGGCACCATCCGGCGCCCGGCGGGAGCTGGTCGCCGCCGACCCCGAGCAGTACTTCCCGCCGCCCTTCGGCGGCCGCGACTGGGTCGCCCTCCGCCTGGATCTCCGCCCCGAGGGACCGGACTGGGAGGAGGTCCGCGAGGTGCTCACCGACGCCTACCGCCAGGTGGCTCCGCGGACCCTCGTGGCGCGGCTCGACGGGCTCGCGGGGAAGGGACCGTGATCCCGCGGCCGTGACGGCCGCGGGACCACAGTGCTCAGAGCGCGCGGACCGAGTCCGCCTGCAGGCCCTTCGGGCCCTCGCTCACCTCGAAGGAGACGCGCTGGCCCTCGTCGAGGGACTTGAAGCCGTTGCCCTCGATCGCCGAGTAGTGGACGAAGACGTCCTTGCCGCCGTCCTCGGGGGCGATGAAGCCGAAGCCCTTCTCGGAGTTGAACCACTTGACCGTGCCGTCGGACATACATCCTCTTTCGTGTCGGGCGACGGGTCGATACCCGCCCGTCGAAGCTGCCCGACTCCACGGACACGGCGAGGAAATCCCTGCTGCGGGTGGAGTCGAAATCGACTGATCCACGACGCGAACACAGCGAGGAAAAGTGACGGCAACCGTGTGGACGCTATCACGGTGGTCCGCCGCTACCGGTCCCCGCGCGGCTCGCCGTCCTGCTCGTGCGTGGCCGTCGGCGACCCGTGCCGGGGCACGCCGAGCAGCCGGCGCCGCACGTTGATCACGAGCTGCAGGGTCGCGAACGCGGCCAGGACCAGCCAGATCGAGGCGCCGACCGTCGCCACCGGTACCGCCGCCGTCGGCACGACCCCCGCCGCCGCGAACGAGACGCCGCCCAGCACCAGGCGCGTCGGCCGCTCGGCGAAGGTCACCAGGCCCACCTCCGCGACACCCGCCGCGCTCGCGCTGGACCGGATCGCCTCGTCGAGGATCGTCAGCACCGCGGCCGCCGCGCACACGGGGCCGGGGGCACCCAGGGCCCAGAGTCCGCCGATCATCGCGAGGTCGCCGACGCGGTCGACGAGCTGGTCGAGCACCCGCCCCCAGGCCGTCGCGGCGTCGGTCATCTCCGCGACGGCCCCGTCGACGCCGTCGAGGAGCGCGACGACCACGACGAGGACCGCGGCGAGCAGGGGCCACCGTCCCCCGAGTGCGGCGACGCCACCCACCGCGAGGGCGCCGACGAGGCCGACCGCGGTCACCCGCGTCGGCTGGACACCGCGCACGGCAAGGGG
Source organism: Actinomycetospora sp. NBRC 106375 (assembly GCF_030269665.1). Classification (GTDB taxonomy): domain Bacteria; phylum Actinomycetota; class Actinomycetes; order Mycobacteriales; family Pseudonocardiaceae; genus Actinomycetospora. Next base: position 51,064 of record NZ_BSTS01000028.1, on the reverse strand, counting down.
CGACGCGAGACGGTGGGCGATGCGCAGCCAGAGCCGCGTCAGTGGGGAGGAGCGCACGTCGTAGTCGCCGTGCGCGCGCGACCAGCGGTCGAGGTACTCCTCGAGGTCCACGCCCACCCCCTGCTCGTCCGGACGGAGACTAGGTGAGCGAGAGCTCCGCCAGTACCGGGTCGTGGTCGCTCGGCGGCGCGCCGGTGGCCGGGTCGCGGTCGCGCACGATCGCGGCGTGCTCGACGCGCCACCGTCCGCCGCCGTCACCGTCCCCGACGAGGATCCAGTCGAGGCGCAGGGGGCGCGGCCCGTGCCGCCAGCGGTGGAACCCGCGCGCCGCCGCGAAGGTGACCCCGCCGAACCCGTGGAAGGTGCCGTCGTCGGGACCCTGCTCGGCGTAGGTGTCCTCGAAGCCGCGCGCCAGGAACGTCCGGTGGGGCCCCGGACCGGGCGGGCAGTTGAAGTCGCCGGTCACCACCGTGGGGAGTCCCTCGTCGCCGAGCCGGCGCACCAGGAGCTCCGCGCTCCGGTCGCGGGCGAGGCCGCTCCAGTGGTCGAGGTGGACGTTGACGTGCCGGAACCTCGCGCCGGTGCCGCGGACCGCGAACGTCAGCCAGTTCGCGGCGCGGACGTTCTGCGTGCCCCACGACGCCGACCGCGTCTCCGGGGTCTCGCTGAGCCAGAACCCGCCGGCGTCGACGACCTCCAGGCGGCCGGGGTCGAACAGGATCGCGTTGTACTCGTGCCGCCGGCCCCGCCCTGCCGCCGGCCCGAGCACGACCTCGTACTCCCCCAGCTGCTCGCGGTACGTCGCGAAGCTCTCGGCCTGGAGCTCCTGGACGCCGACCAGGTCCGGCTCCTGCTCGCGGATGGTCGCCACGTTGTGGTCGGCCCGCAGCGACCACCGGTGCCGACCGTCCACCGGTGTCGTGAAGCCCCGGATGTTGAAAGTCATCACGCGGAGGCCGACGGGATCGCCGGTGGACATGCCTGAGTCCTCCTCGTCGACAGCGACCCGTCGACAGCGTGGCAGGCCGCGGCGTACCCCGCCCGTCTGCGGCGCACTCCCCGGGCTCCCCGGAGTTGTCGGTATCCGGTGCGACGATCCGTGCGTGACCACGTGGCGGGACGTCGAGGAAGCGGCGCCGGACTTCGCGGAGCGTGTGCGGGCCCTGTTCGAGGCGCACAAGCACAAGACGATCGCGACGCTGCGCGCCGACGGCGGGCCGCGCATCTCCGGGATCGAGACCGTCTTCGACGACGGCGAGCTGACCTTCGGCTCGATGCCGAAGGCCCGCAAGGGCGCGGACCTGCGTCGGGACCCCCGGTTCGCGCTGCACAGCGCCACGGTCGATCCCGTCGAGGGGCACGAGGCGCAGTGGCCCGGTGAGGCGAAGATCGCCGGGCGGGCGGTCGCCGCCGGGGCGATCACGGACGGCCCCGACGGCGATCTCTTCCGCGCCGACATCAGCGAGGTGGTGCACACCCACCTGAATCCGGAGGCGACCCTGCTGGTCGTCGAGTGGTGGACGCCCGCGGAGGGGCTGCGCCGGGTCGAGCGCGAGTGAGCGTCAGCGTCGCCCGGCGCTCCAGGCGTAGGGCAGCTCGGAGCCGTTGAGCACGTGGTCGCCGACGGTCTGCAGCTTGTAGATCAGCGGGTTGTGCACCGAGACCGTGCGGGCGTTGCGCCAGTGGCGGTCCAGCCGCAGCTTCTCCGAGGTGATCGACGCGCCGCCGACCTCGAAAAGCTGCGTCGTCGCGTCGAGCACCGACGGGATCACCACGGCCTGCGCCCGCGCCACGTCGAGCTCGACGCGGTCGAGCAGCTCGGCGTCCGCGCTGTCGGTGGCGAGGAGGTGGTCGAGCTGGTCGGCGACTTCGAGGACCAGCGTGCGCGCCGCGTACGCCGTGGCCGACAGCCGGCCGATCACCTGCTGCACGAGCGGGTCGTGGCGCGGGAGGTCGGCGGCGGCGTGGGTGAAGGTGCGGGTGCGGTCGCGGACCCAGCCGGCGACGTCGTCGGTGGCGCGCCGCGCGATCCCGGCGAGCACCGAGAGCTGCACCAGCTGCAGGTAGGCGGTCCCGTAGGTCCGGCCCGGCGTCCCGTACCCGGGGCCGAGCACCCGGTCGCCGGTGACGGCGACATCGGTGAACTCCGTGGTGCCGCTGGCCGTGGTGCGCTGGCCGAAACCGTCCCAGTCGTCGTGCTGGGTCACGCCGTCGGCGTCCGCGTCGACGAGCACCGCGACCCGCTCGCCATCCCGGTCGGCGGCCACGACGATGTGGTCGGAGTAGAGGCTGCCGGTGCTGTAGTACTTCGTGCCGTCGAGGCGCAGGCCGTCCCCGTGCGACGTCAGCGTGGTGCTGTACCGGTCGATCGCGCCGACGCCCGGCTCCGAGATCGCGTTGCCCACGAGCCCGCCGTCGGCCGCCGCGCGCAGCCAGCGCTCCCGCTCCGGCCCGGGCGCGGCGAGCAGCTGCTCCTCGACGAACCACCAGTGCACGCGCAGCGCCTGCGGCAGGTTCGACTCCGCCGCGGCGAGGAGGACGAGCTGGCGGAACAGCTGGCGCACCGAGACGCCGTAGCCCCCGAGCCCGGTCGGGACGCGCAGGGCCCCGAACCGCACCTCGTTGAGGGCCGCGACCTCGTCACGGGCGAGCGCACGGTCCTGCTCGCGCTGGACGGCGCCCTCGGCGATCCGCGCGAAGACGGGGCTGAAGATCTCGTCGAGCTGGTCGTCGCTGGTGGTCGACGTGCTGACCGTCGCGGTCGTGGGTGTGTCCTTTCGCGGCCGGGCGCGCGGCGACAGCCGGCGCGACCCGGGAGCACGGCTGAGGGATCGGCAGGGAGACGGATCGATCGACTCAGCCGCGACAGAGCGCGGACGCCACGCGGGCGAGGTCGATGTGACCCCGCGTCGTCAGCAGCGTCGGAGCGGACACGGGGAGGACCCTAACCCGGCGAGCCCTCGGCGGACCCCGCCGGCGATGTCACGCTGGACCCGTGAAGCCGACGGACGCCGACGCCGCGCGCATTCCGCCGCGGAACCTCGGCGTGCCGCGCGAGGCGTTCGTGGCCGTCTGGCGGGAGGCGGTGGGCCGGGCCGAGGCGGCCGACCCCGGCGACGTCGACGGCTATGTCGACGGCTATGTCGACGCCGTCGTCCACACGTGCCGATGGATGGCCGCCCTGCCGATGCGCACGGCGCTGTGCGGCGGCCAGGCACGGTCGCCGGTGACGCTGCGCGGCTGGCCCGCCCGCCCCGACCTCATCGAGGCCGAGTGGGCGGCCGCGCAGCGTCCGGACGCGTTCACCCCGGACCTGGCCGCCCGACCCGGCTGGTGCGATGGGGTCCGGGCGACGCTGGCGTGGGCCTGGTGCGGCGACGGTCCTCCGCCCCTTGCCGTTCCGACGCAGTTACTGGCTGGTATCGATCGCCAGGCGAGAGATACCAGCCAGTAACCAGCGCGAGGCCGAGGGGCGCGATCACGGCGCGAGGCGGTCGCCGTGCCGATCGCGCGGAGCCGAGGACGCCCGGGATCCGACAATTAGTTCCCGCACGAGCCCCCCGCGCCGCGCGGAGATGCCGAACACTCGGTGGGCGATGAGCTCGACGGAACCCTCGACGGAGCCCGAAGCACCGCCCGGACGCCCGCCGGCGCCGGCGTCCGGCACGTCGACACCCGCTCCCGCCGCGGCACCGTTGCTGCCGGGGAGCCCCGCGGCCCGGGCCGCGGGATGCGCGTGCTCGGTGCTCGCCAACGCGGCCTACCGCTGCGGCGCCTCGACGAGCCCGTTGATCGAGCCCACGTGCGTCGTGCACCTCGAGCCGACGTAGGAGCCCTGATGCCGCTCTCCGCAGGCGAGCCGGACGCCCCCGTCAGGTGCTGCCGCCCGCACGACCCGCCTGCCGGCGCCCGAGGGCGCGACGATGTCTGACGGTCGGGTGCCGCGTCCCCGCGATCCCGCCGACGAGTGCCCCGTCCGCTCCCCCTGGCGTTCGCCGGACTCCGTCGTGCTCGAGGTCGTGGGCGATGTCGACCTCGCGGTCGCGTCGTCGCTGCTCGAGGCGGCCGGCGAGGAGCTGGCCGGCGGTCGGCGCGTCCTCGTCCTGGATCTCGCCGGGGTGAGCTTCTGCTCGGCGAAGGGGATCACCGCGCTCATCGAGCTGCGTCAGCTCGCCGTCCGGCACAGCGCGACCGTCCGCGTCGTGCGTCCGTCACGGCAGGTGTGCCGGGTCGCGAGCCTCGTCCGGTGTGAGGACGTCCTGCACGACGACTCCGCCGTCCGGACCGAGAGCAGTCGATCGGAGGGCACTCGCTAGCCCCGCCGACGCCCCTCGGCCCCGGGCCTCCGTGTGCTCGCCGCGGTCACGATCCGACGCACTGCGCCGAAAGTGCACACCGACTGCGCGGATCGGGCGGCGAACGGTCGACGAACTGTGACGATGCGGCACGATACGTCCAGGTCGGACCGGCGTGGGGGTGACGCGATGACGCGCACGATCGGGAATCGGATCGCCGAGAAGGCGACCCAGAGCTTCGTCGGACGCGGCACCGAGCTGGCCGCGCTCGGGGACGTCCTCGCGGGTCGCCCCGACGACGGCGAGGCCCCCCTGGTCGCCCTCGTCCACGGTCCGGGCGGGATCGGCAAGACCCGGCTCCTGCGCGCCGCGCTGGCGGACCTCCCCGACGACATCGCCGTCACCCTCCTCGACGGCCGCGACCTCGAGCCGACCCCCTACGGCGTCTGCGGAGCGCTCGCGCGGGCACTCGGCCTGGTCGACCCTTCCCCCGCCGACTCCCCGACCCAGCCCGGCGCCATCGCCCGCATCGCCGCCGCCCTCGCCGTCGCGCGCCGTCACGTGGTCGCGATCGACACCTACGAGGTCCTCGGGCTCGCGGACGCCTGGTTGCGGAACACCCTCCTGCCGGCCCTGCCGGACTCGGTGATCACTGTCCTCGTCGGTCGCGACCGGCCGGCGCTCGGCTGGCACACCACGCCGGGCTGGGCGGGCGGCGTGGCGGAACGGCGACTCGGTCCGCTGTCGGTCGGCGAGGCCCACGAGCTGCTGCGGTCGCGCGGGCTCGACGAGACGGACGTACGCCGGGTGAACGACTACGCCCGCGGTCATCCCCTGGCGCTCGAGCTCGCGGCGGAGGCGACACGCCACGGGTCGGACGCCGCGGCATCGCCGGCCACGGCGGGCGGTCCCGTCCCGGAGGGTCTGCTCACCACGTTCGTCGAGACGCTCTCGCTCGACGCGACGACCGCTCTGGAGGCCGCGGCGACGACGCGACGGATCACCGAGCCGCTCCTCGCGGCGATGCTGGGCGACCGCGCGCGCACCGCCTACGAGAGCCTGCGCACGTTGCCCTTCGTGGAGAGTGCGCCCGACGGGCTCGTGCTCCACGACGTCGTGCGGGACACCGTCGGCCACGAGCTCGCGCTCCGCGACCCCGAGCTGCGCCGCCACCACCGACGCCGCGCCGCCCGGTTCCTCGCCGATCGGTCGCCGGGTCCGGGCGACGACCTCTGGCAGCGGACCGCGGACCTCATGTTCCTGATCGACAACCCGGTCGTCCGCGACGCCTGTTTCCCCAGCGCCCGAACGACCCACGTGGTGGAGCCGGCACGCCCCGACGACGGCGCGGCGATCGCCGAGATCGCCGCGCGACACGAGCCGGCGCCTCTCGCCGACGTCCTGGGCCGGTGGTGGGCGGCACACCCCGAGACGTTCGCGGTCGCCCGCGGCCCCGACGGCGCCGTCGCCGCGTTCGTCCAGATCGCCGAGATCGGCTCCCTCGACCCCGCGCTGCTCGAGGCCGACCCCGTCTCCCGGCGCTGGCTCGAGCACCTGGCCGCGGACCCGCCCGGGGCCGGCGAGCGGGTCCTGCTGATGCGGCGCTGGCTCGGCCGGGAGACGGGCGAGCTGCGCTCCGCGCCCGTCTCGGCGTGCTGGCTCGACGTCAAGCGCACCTACATGCAGTGGCGCCCACGCCTGCGTCGCCTGTACTCGGTCGTCGTCGACCTGGCGCAGCTCGGCCCGATCTTCCTCCCGCTCGGGTTCGCCCCGGCCGGTGCCGCGGTCGAGGTCGACGGAGCGGCCCACCAGCCGGTCTGGCTGGACTTCGGGCCCGGCAGTGTGGACGGCTGGCTGGCCGGTCTGGTCGACACCGAGACGGACTCGGCGACCGGGTCCCTCCTCTCCGGCCGCGAGCGGCAGGTGCTCGGGCTGATCGCCGACGGGCTCTCCAACCGCGCCATCGGTGCGCGGCTCGTCATCAGCGAGAAGACCGCGGGTCGTCACGTCGAGAACATCTTCACGAAGCTCGACGTGCACACCCGCGCGCAGGCCGCCCGGTACGCCGCCGAGCACGGGCTGCTCGGGATGGGGTGATCGCCCGATGCGGGGGTGGCCGCCTCGTTCCTAGCGTCGAGGTGTCCCGAACGCCCGATGCCGGAGCCGCCACCATGATCGATGTCCTGAGCCGCCTCGACGAGGTCAAGCAGAAGACCGCCGCCGCCCTCACGGCCGTGACCGAGGACTCCGGTGCGTCGCCGGTGCTGGTCGCCGTGGTCCGGGAATTCGACGCGAAGGCCGCCAAGGCCACAGCGGCATCGGACGGTGCCTCGCGGGACGCCGTGATCGAGCTCGAGCAGGCCGCGGACAGTGCCCGCGTGGCCGCGGCGGCGGAGACGGGGCTGGGCGGGGGCGCACGCGACGTCGTCGAGGACGCCCACCTCGCGATCTGCGTGCTCAAGACCGAGGTGTGACGGCGGTGTCGGAGCAGGACCGGTTCCGCGCCGCCGCCGACCTGGCCCTGCGACGCTATCCGGGACCCGTCGGCGAGCTGATCCACCGCGAGCTCTCGGCCTACGCGACGTTCGGCCGCCAGTTCACCACCGACGTCGACACGCTGATCCCGCACCTCGCGACGCACGTGCTGACGGGGGCGACCCACGACTCCGTCTCGCACTTCGGGCGGCCCGCGCCGGGTCCGGTGCTCTGGCCCAGTCCGCGATAGGGCTCGTCCCGGCCCCCGGATCGGCGAATACTCGGACCGGCCGCAGGTGGGCTCGCCGGAGGACCGCGCGGCGCGGGAGTCCGCATGCGCCGACCGTCGAGCACCGGGTGGCCCCGCTGGGCGCCGTTCTCCGACCGCTCCCCCCGCCGCCGGCTGTTCCTCGTCGTGCTCACCGCCGTCCTGCTCGCCACCACCGGCGTCGTCGCCCACGCCGTGGCCCGCGAGTGGGGCGTGCCGCCCACCGCGGACCCGTCCGACAAAGGCACCGTCCTGCTGATCCCCGGCCACGGGAGCCCCCGCGGCGTGCTCGAGGGGTTGGCCGCCCGGCTGCGGGTCGTCGGGCGCCCGAGCCGCGTCATGACGATGCCGGCGGACGGCACCGGAGACCTGCGCGGTCAGGCCGCCGCGATCGACGACGCCGTCCGCGCGCTGCTGCGCCACGGGGCGTCGACGGTCGATCTCGTCGGCTACTCCGCGGGTGGGGTGGCGGCGTGGCAGTACCTGCGGACGGGGCGGACGGCGCCGGCCGTGCGCCGGCTCGTCACCCTCGGGTCGCCGCTGCGCGGGACGGCGATCGCCGCCGCGGCCACGGCGCTGACGCCCGAGTCCTGCCGGGAGGCGTGCCACCAGCTCGTACCCGGCAGCGCCCTGCTCACCGAGCTCGCCGCCGGCCCGCGCCCGTCGATCCCCTGGCTGTCGGTGTGGACCGACGCCGACGAGGTCGTCGATCCCCCCGACTCCGCGGTACTGCCCGGCATCACCGCGATCCGGGTGCAGTCGATCTGCCCCTCGGCGAGCACGCAGCACTCGTCGCTGCCCGGTTCCCGGCTGGTGATCGGCCTCGTCCTGCGGGGCCTCGGGACCCGCCCGCTCCCCCGGCCGACCACCGCCGACTGCGAGACCCTCCAGGCCGAGGGCGTCGGCTGGCCGGTGCTCGTCGGGACGGAGTGAGGCGCGACCGGGTGAGGCCCGTCAGCGGCGGGCGCCGAGCCACTCCGCGATCACGTCGGCGACCTCGTCGCGGGCGCCGCCGGGACTCAGGAAGTAGTGGTCGCCGGTCAGGGAGACGACCCGCCGGTCGTCGGCGCCGAGGCCCTCGAGCATCGCGCGGGCGTCGCCGGGGAAGACGCCGGTGTCGCCCCGGGCCTGGATCACCAGCGACGGCACCGTGACGTGCGGGAGGTGCCGCGCCGCCTGGCACTCGGAGGTCTCGAGACTCCACATCGACAGCCACGACCGCAGCGTCGAGACCATCGCGATCCCGTGGACGCCGTAGTTCGCGGCCTGCGGGTCACCCCGGTAGCACCACGTGGGCCGCCGCTCCGAGGGCTCGATCGACGGGTCGATCATGCGGAGATCGGCCCAGGTGCGGTACAGGGTGAAGAGGCGGTCGTCGGCGCGCGTGGACCTCAGCCGGCCCAGCTCGGCCTTGACCCACGCCGTGACACGGTGGTTGCGGGCGCGCTGGGCCTGCCGGTAGCGCGCCTGGAACTCCTCGTCGAACGGCGGGCCGTGGGCGGGGTCGTAGGGATCGAGCGACGGGTCGCAGGCGGCCGGATCGGTCTCGTCGATGACCGAGGCGTCCATCCACGCGGTGAGGACCTCGGGACGTCCGGTGTGCGCGGCCAGGGAGACGAACAGGTCCCCCGGCGGCAGGTCGCCGATCGCGTCCGCCGCGGCGAGCGAGGACGACGTGACCGTCCCGGCCACGGCCTGGGCCTGGTAGGCCGCCATCAGCGAGCCGCCGCCGGAGTTGCCCAGCAGCACGACCTGCTCGACCCCGGCCTCCTCGCGCAGCCAGCGGACGCCGACCCCGATCTCGGCGACCGCGTGGTCGAGCAGGAAGTGCATGCCGTTGCCGCGGAAGCGGGTGTTCCACCCCAGGAACCCGTAGCCGCGGGCCGCCAGGTAGGGCGCGAGGTAGTGCTCGGCGAAGTCCACGTCGTAGTGCGCGGCGACGACCGCCACGCGCGGACGGAATCCCGCGGGGTGGTGGTAGAGCCCCTGACAGGGATGACCACCGGCGCCCGCCCGCGGGGCCAGCGGCGAGACGGCGGAGACGAAGTCCCGCTCGACACCGGCCGGGACGGTGCTGGTCACGGCGCCACCGGTCACGACGCGAGCGCGCCCCGCGCCGCCCGGATGGGCGCGGCGTGGGCGGAGTCCAGGTACTCCTCGATGCGGCGCACCCGCCCGTCGGCGATCTCCAGGTACATCGCCGCGGGCATGCGGACCTCGGTGCCGTCGGGCAGGCGCCCGCACAGCGCGTGCTGCTGAACGACGCCGCCGTCGACCACGTGCCGGCGGGCGACCTCGTAGCGGAAGCCGTCGACGACCGCGTGGAGGCCCTGCAGCACGGCGAGCGTGCCGGCCACGCCGCGCTCGGTGCCGTCGTTGAGCCACATGACGGCGTCCGGGTGGTAGAGCGCCTCCACCGTCGCGAAGTCGCCGGCCTCCAGCGCGGCGAAGAAGCGGGCGACGACGTTCTCGGCCGGAGTGCTCACAGAGACGCCGGCACGACGCGCTCGGCGGCCGTGCGCGGCACGTGCGCGACGTCGCCGGGGCCGAACGTCCGCGTCCAGCAGGCGAACTCGAGCAGCGCGCCGTCGGGGTCGGTGAAGTAGAACGACCGGACGAACACGCCCTCGTGGAACGACTCGGCGACCCCGCGCGGGCTGTCGTCGTGGTCGAGGATCGGCGTGCAGTCGACGCCCTTGGCCTGCAGCTTCTCGTAGTACTCGAGGAACTTGGCCTCCGGCACCGTGAACGACACGTGGTTCATCGCGCCCACGGCGTTGGCCAGGTCGACCTCGCCCGGACGCCCCGCCGGCGCGGAGATCCCCGGCACCGCGTCGGGCGCGTGCGGGAACCAGAAGAACGCCAGGCAGTCCCCGCCACCGCAGTCGAAGAAGAAGTGCTGGCCCCGTCCGCCCGGCAGCTCGATCGTCTTGACCAGCGGCATGCCCAGCACGCCGCTGTAGAACTCGACGGTGCGCGCCATGTCGGAGCACACGAGCGCGAGGTGGTGGATGCCCTGGAAGTCGAACTCGCTGTTGGCACTACCCATCCCACCGAGACTAGGGACACATTCCGGGAGTCGGAACCCTTCTCTGCGTGATGGGAGAACCACCGTGCTCGAGAGCCGCCCCCTGGGGACCCTGACCATCACCGTGCGCGAGCGGCTCGTCGAGGACGGCCTGCCCGCCGGGCGCCGTGTCCTCGGCGAGGTCGGCGAGTGCGTCTGGGACGGCGACCGCGTCCGCGCGCGCCAGCAGGGCCACGCCGGGCACGACTGGATGACCGTCGCCCCCGACGGCACCTGCCACGTCGACGCCCGCATGGCTTTCCGCACCGACGACGACGCCGTGATCTTCATGCGCTACGGCGGGCGCGCCCGGCTCGCCGACGGCGTCCCGGTCGACCTCGTCGTCGCCCCGACCTTCGAGACCGCCGATCCGCGCTACGCCTGGCTGAACACGGTGCAGGCCGTCGGCCTCGGCCATCGCGTCGGCTTCGACCTCGTCTACGACCTCAGCGAGGTCGTCCCGCCCTCCTGATCAGGCGCCCGTCCACGGGTGGAGCGCGCTGCGGTGGAACACCAGCGGGCCGTGGCCGTAGACCTGGCGCAGGTCGTCCCCGGCCAGGGGGACCCGGATCCTCTCCGGGCCCGGCGTCATCGTCGCGGTCACGCGGACGCCCCGTACTCGACGTGGGCCCGGACGGCGGCGTCGGTGACCCAGCCCTTGCCCCGCGCGTAGTCGATCATCTTCGACCACTTCTCGTCCCAGCCGGGCTCCCGGGCGTCGGCACGGGCACGGGTCCGCAGGGTCTCCAGGTCGAGGAGGGCCTCCCCGCCGGGGTCGAGACGCCCGATCCCCGATGCCCGCAGCGCGGCGTCCGCGGTGCCGGAGGACAGGGAGGTCGCGACGTGGAGCCGGGTGCAGTCGTCGGCCTCGACCACGTCGGCCGAGGTGGCGGACAGCGAGACGATCACGGATCGGGCCTCTCTGCGGGTCAGGCCCGCGGTCGTTCGTCCACGACCCGGCGGGCCTTGAACGTGGTCTCCGGCAGGGTCCCGGGCTCGAGCAGGGACACCGGCACCCGGATCTGGAGGCTGCGGCGCAGGGCGTCCTCGATGCGGCGGACCAGCTCCTCCCGGTCCCGCAGCTCGCCCGACGCGCGTGGCGTCAGCTCGGCCTCGACCGTCATCTCGTCGAGGGCGCCGATCTTGCCCACCCGGATGCGGAACTCGGGTCCGAGCTCCGGGACGGTGCGCAGGCCGGTCTCGACGGCGCTGGGGAACACGTTCGCGCCGCGGATCACGAGCATGTCGTCGAGGCGGCCGAGGATCCCCTCCGGCAGGCGCGGGTAGGTGCGTCCGCACGGGCAGGGGTCGGTCGCGAGGTACGTCTCGTCGCCGGGAGCGAACCGGATCATGGGCTGCGACGCGCGCCAGAGGTGCGTGTAGACGACGGCGCCGCGGTCGCCGACGGGGATCGGGGCGCCCGGGTCGTCGGCCGCGACGACCTCGGTGAACACCTCGTCGGTGATGAGGTGGGTGCCGGTCCCGGCCTCGCAGCCGACGCTGGTCTGGAACGGGTACATCTCCGAGGTGGAGCCCGCGTCGCTCGCGATCGCGCCCCAGCCCTCCTCGATGATCTTGCGGGTGCCCGGGAGGCTGCCCCCGGGCTCCCCGCCCACCAGGATCCGGCGGACGCTGCTCGCGGCGAGGTCGAGGCCGAGGCGCTCGGCGACCGAGAGCAGGTGGATGCAGTAGGAGGGCGTGGCGCTGAAGACCGTCGAGCCCAGGGTCGTGATCAGCTCGAGATGCCGTTCGGAGTCGGTGACGCCGAGCGGGAAGACCGTGGCGCCGATGCGCTCGGCACCCTGGACGACGCCCCACCCGCCGAAGAAGAGCCCGAACGGGAAGCCGACCTGCACGAGGTCGTCGGGCCGGATGCCGGCGCACCACTGCGCCATGGCGTGCACGTCGGCCGCGCGCTGCCAGTCACCCTTCGAGACCGCGTACATCGTCGGCGTCCCGGAGGTGCCCGACGAGCCGTGGATGCGGGCGATCTGCCCCGGGGCGAACGGCGGCGTGTAGCTGCCGAACGGCGGGTGCTCGCGCTGGTCGGCGATCAGCATCTTCTTGGTGATCACCGGGACCTTGGTGGTGAAGTCCTCCACCGAGCGCACCTGGTCGGGGTGGAACCCGTGGGCGTCGTAGTGGCGCCGGTAGAACGGGAGCTCGCTGTACGCGTAGTGCAGCTGGTGCTGCATGCGCTCGAGCACGATCCGGTCGCGCTCGACCGGATCGCGGGTCTCGCGCTCGGCGTCCCAGAAGCGGGGGAACCCCCGGTCGTCGAGGGCCTCGCCGCCCGCCTGCGGCCGCGCCTCGGTGGTCACTGTCCCGGCCGCGCGACGAGGCCCTGCTCCTCGGCGACGTCCCAGTAGGAGTGCAGTCCCCGGACGTGCTGGCCGCCGTCGACCGGGATGAAGTGGCCGGTGATCCGACCGGCCTGCGGGGACATCAGGAACAGCGCGATGTCGGCGATGTCCTCCGGCTCCTGGTGCCGCGGCGGGCCGACCAGGGTGCGGTCGAGGAACTCCTGGCCGATCTGCCCGACGGTGAAGCCGGCCCCCAGCGGCGTGTTGACGGTGCCGGGACCGATGGCGTTGACCCGGATGCCGTGACGCCCGAGCTCGCCGGCGGCGACCTTCGTGAAGTTCATGACGCCGGCCTTGGCCGCGCAGTAGTGCCCGAGGCCGTCGGTCGCGGCGATGGCGTTGAGCGACGAGATGTTGACGACCGTGCCGCCCTGTCCCGCGGCGAGGGCCCGCCGGCCGAACGCCCGGGTGCACAGGAAGGTGCCCTTGAGACAGGTGTCGACGATGAGGTCCCAGTCGTCCTCGGCGGTGTCGACGATCAGGGCCAGCGACGCGGTGCCGGCGTTGTTGACCAGGTGGTCGACCGTGCCGAACCGGCTCTCGGCGAGGTCGAACGCGGCCTCCACGTCGGCGGCGACGGACACGGAGCCCTCCGACCAGGCGAGGCGGTCGCCGCCGGCGAGCTCCTCGCCCGCCGCCTTGATGTTGGCCGGTTCGATCTCGAGCCCGACCACGTTCGCGCCGCCGTCGAGCAGCGCCCGGGCGATGCCCTTGCCGATGCCGCTGCCGGCGCCCGTGACCAGGGCGGTCTGTCCGGACAGGTCCACACTGACTCCTTCGCTCGGTCGGGAGGACGGGCAGGAGGTCGCGCGGGACCGGTGCCCCGGGGGGAGGAGGCACCGGTCCCGCGCTGCACCGGCGTGGTCAGCCGGCGCTGCCCTTGGTGTTCCAGCCGCCGTCGACCGGGAGGATCTCCCCGGTGCAGAACGCGGCGTCGTCGGAGAACAGGAAGGCCGCCGCCGCGGCGATGTCCTCGGGCGTGCCGAGGCGCGGGATGATGTGCGCGGCCTCGAAGTTCTTGCGCATGCCCTCGGTGATGCCGGCGAGGATCGGGGTGTCGATGGTGCCCGGGCAGATGCAGTTGATGCGCACGCCCCGCGGGCCGTACTCCATCGCCGCCTGCTGGGTCAGGCTCACGACCCCGCCCTTGGCCGCCGAGTAGGCCGCGAGGTTCTCCAGGCCCTTGAGCGCGGCCATCGAGCCGATGTTGACGATGCTCCCGCCACCGTGCTCGAGCATGCGCGGGATGGCGGCCTGCATGCCCAGCCAGACGCCGCGCAGGTCGGTGCCCACGACGTGGTCCCAGCCGATGTCGTCGAGGTCGACGACGTTGTCGGGGCCGAAGGTGTTGGTGACCCCGGCGATGTTGCCGAGCATGTCGAGCCGACCGTGACCGCCGATCGCCTCGTCCATGAGACGTTTCCAGTCGTCCCGCTGGCGGGTGTCCATGACGATGTGGGTGGCCTGCCCGCCGTCGGCGACGATCTGCTTGGCGGTGGAGTCGTCGTCCTGCAGGTCACCGATGATCACGGTGGCGCCCTCGGCGGCACAGCGCAGCGCGACCGCGCGGCCGATCCCCTGCACCCCGCCGGTGATGACCGCGACCCGCCCTTCGAGGCGGGTGATCCCAGGCGCCATCAGGCGATGCCGAGCGCGACGTTGGCCATCTTCTGGCGGCGGGCCATGCGCTGGTTCGCCTGGAACTGCGGCATCACGTAGCGGGCGAACATCTCCAGGGAGCGGTTCCACTTGTCCGTCGTGACCCAGTCGCGACAGTTGATCAACAGCGTGCCGAAGCCGCCGGTCTCCTCCTCCAGCTCCTTGAGCTGGCGGGTGCAGTCCTCCGGGCTGCCGACGATCCAGGGGATGTTCTCGACCATCCAGTCGAGCGTGAGGTCGGCGTCGGTCATCCCGTCGCCGATCTTCATCAGGGCACCGAGGCCGAGACCGAACAGGTAGTCGTAGGAGCGCTTGACGCCCTCGCGGATGTCGCGCAGCGCCTGGTCCTTGTCGTCGGTGACGTAGACCTCGCGCACGATCCGCCAGTTCTCGCGGGTGACGGACTCGGCGATGCCGGCACGGTTGCCCGCCTCCAGCATCGCGGCGCCCATCGCCTTGAGGTCCGGGGCGTCCATGTACGTGCCGTTGTCGGTCGGCGCGAAGTGCACCGACAGCGGCTTCCAGCCCTTCTCGCCGCACTTCGCGTAGTTGTGGGTGCCGGTCAGGCCGGCGATCGCGAACGGCGGGACGTCCTGGTACGGGCCGACCTGCAGCTGGCGGTCCTCGTACTTCCAGTACACGCCCTCGTAGCTGACCGGGTCCTCGGAGGTCAGCAGCTGCCAGATGATCTCCAGTGCCTCGTTGGTGCGTGGCGAGGCCTCGGAGGGCTCCAGCCCGAACAGCGCCTTGTCGGTGGGCAGCCCGCCCCCGCCGAAGCCGTACTCGAGCCGGCCGTGGGTGAGGTGGTCGAGGAAGGCGAGGCGCTCGGCGACCATGAACGGGTCCTGGTAGGGCAGGTTCACCACGCCCGTGCCGAGCCGGATCCGGTGCGTCAGCGCCGACGCCTTGGCGATCATGAACTCGGGCACCGGGACGTTCTCGAAGCCGCCGGTGTGGTGCTCACCGATCCAGAACTCGTCGAACCCGAGTCGCTCCGCCTCGACCACCGCAGCGATGTCGCGGTCGTAGGACAGCGTCCAGTTCTCCTGCGGCGGGTGCTCCGGCATCGTGAAAAAGCCGAACTTCATCGATCGGTTCCTCCTGCTCGACTCGAGCGCGCACGGTGGGCGAGGGGCTCGGCGTTGGCAAACTTCGGTTTGCCATCGGCGTTGCGCTCACTGTGGTCCGGCTCACCAGCAGTGTCAAGAGCGGTAACGACTAGGGGAGCCAGACCGCGTTGCGCCCGACCAAACCTCCTGCGCCGATGGTTGTTAACCGACCATCCGTTTGCTTACATGGCCGCCAGTCGAGACCAGGAGTGTTCATGTCCTCTCCTACGGGCGCCGATCCGCGCCCGGAGATCCACCGCACGGCCGACGGCGACTGGGTCGTCGCGGGGCGGCGCTGTCGTGCCTGCGCCGAGCCCGTGGCCTACGCCTGGCCGCGGTGCCCGGCGTGCGGCGCCGAGGTGGAGGTCGCGCACTTCGGTCCGCGCGGCACCGTCTGGAGCAGCACCGTCGTCCGGATCGCCGTCCCCGGCCACACCCCGCCGTACGCGCTGGCCTACGTCGACCTCGACGACGGGCCGCGGGTGCTCGCGCACGTCGCGGGCGACGAGCCCGCCCCGATCGGCGGCGCGGCATGGCTGATCGGCGCCTCGGACGACGGCGACCTGCAGGTGGAGGTGGCTCGATGACCGTCGCGGTGGCCGGTGTCGGCACCTCGCACTTCGGGCGCCAGCCCGATCGCGACCTGGTGGGGCTGGCGTGGGACGCGGTGAGCGAGGCGTTCGCCGACGCCGGGGTGGACGCCGTCGACGCGGTCTGGGTCGGCACGGTGTTCGCGCCGGCCGGGGTCGCCCAGCGCGTGCTGCGGGCCATGGGCATCACCGGTATCCCGGTCCTGACCGTGGAGAACGCGTGCGCCAGCGGGACGACCGCGTTCGTCGAGGCGCACGAAGCCGTCCGCACCGGGCGCTACGGGCGGGTCCTGGCGCTCGGCCTGGAGCAGATGAGCACGGCGTTCGCCGGCGCCATCACGCCCGAGACCACCGACCCCGAGGGACGCGCCGGGCTCGCCATGCCCGCGATGTACGCGATGAGCGCCGCCCGCTACCTGCACACGGGCGCGGCGACCCCCGAGCAGCTCGCCGCGGTGTCGGTGAAGAACCACGCGCACGCCGTGCACAACCCGCGCGCGCAGTACTCCGGGCGCTACACCGTCGACGAGGTGCTGGCCTCGCGGATGATCGCCGACCCGCTCACGCTCCTGCAGTGCTGCCCGACCTCCGACGGGGCCGCGGCCGCGGTGCTCACGGCGGCGGACGGTGCGGCCGGCGAGGTCGTCGTCCGCGGCGCCGCCCTGCGCAGCGGCGCGCCCTGGAACCACCGCTCCCCCCACGTCTGGGGTCACGACATCGTCGCCGACACCACCCGCGACGCGCTGGCCGACGCCGGCCTCGACGCCGTGACCGACGTCGACGTCGTCGAGGTCCACGACGCCTTCACGATCGGCGAGATCGTCACCACCGAGGCCCTCGGCCTCGTGCCGCCGGGCGACGGCGGCAAGGCCGCGGCCGGCGGCGTCACCGCACTGGGCGGCGCGCACCCGGTCAACCCGTCGGGTGGGCTGCTCTCCCGCGGCCACCCGCTGGGGGCCACCGGGCTCGCGCAGCTCGCGGAGATCACCTGGCAGCTGCGCGGGCAGTGCGGGGCCCGGCAGGTCGAGGGGGCGCGCCTCGGGCTGGTGGAGACCATGGGCGGCGGGGTGTCGGTGCTCGACGGCAACGCGTGCGTCGTGACGGTGCTGGAGGCGCGGTGACCACCCAGCAGACCGACCTCGGCAACGCGGACCTGCTCGGCGACGAGGCGGTGGCCGACCCCTACCCGCTGCTCGCCGCCCTGCGCGAGCACGACCCCGTGCACTGGAGCGCGAAGTACCGCTCGTGGTTCGTCACGCGGTACGACGACGTCGCCGCCGCCCTGCGCGACGAGCGCTTCTCCTCCGACCGCATCACGCCCTACCGCCGCGCCAAGCTCGACGGCCCCGACGCCGATCCGGGCGTGCGCGCCGCGTTCGGGGTCCTCGAGGGCTGGATGGTGTTCAAGGACCAGCCCGACCACAAGCGCCTGCGTCGCCTGCTCAGCCGGGCGTTCACCCCGCGCGCGGTCACGCGGATGACCGCGACGGTCGAGGACATCGCCGCGGAACTGCTGGACGGGATCGTCGGGCGCGGCACCGGCGACGTCGACCTCATCGGCGACTACGCCTACCCCCTGACCGCCTCGGTGATCGCCGACATGCTCGGCGTACCGCGCGAGGACCGCGAGCAGTTCAAGGACTGGTCGGACCAGATCACCGGGCTGGTCTTCGGCGGGATGGGCGACGCCACGCGGCACGCCGTCGGCGCCGAGGGGATGGCCGACCTGACCGCCTACCTGGCCGACCTCGTCCGCGCCCACGAGCGCGACCCGGCCGACGACCTGATCTCGGCCATGATCAGCGCCCGCGACGACCGCGACGCGCTGAGCCACGACGAGGTCATCGCGACCGGGGTCCTGCTGCTGTTCGCCGGTCACGAGACGACGACGAACCTCATCGGCAGCGGGCTCCTCGCGCTGCTGGCGCACCCCGCGCAGCGCCGGCTCCTCGACGCGCGCCCCGATCTCGTGGCCGGGGCCGTCGAGGAGGCCCTGCGCTTCGACGGCCCGGCGAAGACGGTCGCGCGCGTGATGGGCGACGACGTGGAGCTGCGCGGGCGCCGGCTGCGCCGCGGCGAGCGGGTGTTCCTCTGCCCGTCGTCGGCGAACCGCGACCCGGAGGTGTTCGACGCCCCGGACACCTTCGACGTCACGCGGGAGAGGTCCGGTCAGCTCGGCTTCGGGCTCGGGATGCACTTCTGCCTGGGCGCGCCGCTCGCCCGGCTCGAGGCGTCGATCGCGATCCCGCGCGCCCTCGCCCGGCTGCCCGAGCTCCGGCTCACCGACGAGCCGCTGTCGTGGCATCCCGTGCTGCTCTCGCGCGGCATGCAACGCTTCCCGGCACGGTTCACGGCCCCCTGAGGAGTTCCCCATGCCCCGCCCCAGCCGCTGGCCGGAGATCCTGCAGGCCGCCGGCCAGGAGTTCCGCGAGCACGGGTACGAGAGCGCGACCCTCGAGGGCATCGCCACCCGCGTCGGGATCCTCAAGGGCAGCGTCTACAACTACGTCGACAGCAAGGAGGACCTCCTCCTGGCGGTGGTCGAGCAGCCCGCCCGCGCCCTGCTCGACGAGCTGGAGCGCCTGCTGGCCGACACCGACAGCGGCGTCGCGGTCCGGCTCCGCGAGCTGGTGCGCATGCAGGTCCGGATCTTCAGCGAGTACTACCCGGCCGCGTTCGTCTACCTGGAGCACCTGGGACGCCTCGAGCAGTCGGCCCGGTTCGCGGAGTTCCGGCGGATGGACGCCCGGTACATGGAGGCGGTCGAGGCCCTCGTGGCCGAGGGCGCAGCGTGCGGCGAGTTCTCCCTGGCGGCCGAGCCGCGGATCGTCGCCCGCGCGATCGTCGGCATGATCGACTGGATGCAGCACTGGTTCACGCCGCACGGCGAGGAGGCGGACATCCGCCTCGCGGACCAGCTGTTCGCGCTGGCCCTGGGCGGGCTCGCGGCCGGGGGCAGCATGCGCGCCATGCTGGGCGCGCTGCCCGATCCGCTGGTCGCGGGGTCGACGTCGTGACCCCCTTCCGCCTCGACGGCCGCGTGGCGGTCGTGACCGGGGCGTCGTCCGGGCTCGGCGCCCACTTCGCCGCGGTCCTCGCCCGCGCGGGCGCGGACGTCGTCGTGGCCGCCCGCCGGTCGGACATGCTCGCGGCGGTCGCGGCGGCGGTGGAGGCCGAGGGCCGGCGCTGCCTCGCCGTGCCCACCGACGTCACCGACGCCGCGCAGTGCGACGCCCTGATCGACGCCGCGGTGGACGGGCTCGGCGGTGTGCACGTCCTGGTCAACAACGCCGGCACCGGCTACGGGGGCCGCAGCGAACGCGACGACCCCGCGCGGGCGGCCCGCCTCCTCGAGGTCAACCTCCTCGCCGCCTACCAGATGGCCGCCGCGGCGGGCCGGGCGATGATCGCGGCCGAGGCCGGCGGCTCGATCGTCACCATCTCCTCGGCGCTGGCTCTCGCCACCACCGACGTGCCCCAGGCCGCCTACTCGGCGTCCAAGGCCGGGCTGCTCGGGATGACCCGCGACCTGGCGCGCCAGTGGGCCCGCCACGGCATCCGGGTCAACGCGCTGGCCCCTGGGTTCTTCGCCTCCGAGATGACCGCCCCGCTGCTCGCCCACGAGCGCGGCGCCGCGAGCGTCCACGCGGCCACGCCGCTGGGCCGCGTCGGCCGCCTCGACGAGCTCGACGGGCCCCTGTTGCTGCTGGCGTCCGACGCCGGGTCCTACATCACGGGGAGCACGCTGACCGTCGACGGCGGCATGGCCATGCACTGATCTCAGGGAGGCTTCGTGCGGACGACGCTGGGCGCCGAGTTCACGGCGGCGTTCGACCGCTATCGCGACCGGACCGCCGTCGAGTTGGGCGGGCGGAGCTGGACCTTCGAGGATCTCGATCGCTGGTCGGCGGCTGTGGCCGGCCAGCTGCTGTCTCGCGGCGTCGAGCCCGGCGACCCGGTGGCGCTCCACCTCGGCAACGGCGTCGAGTTCGTCGTCGTCGACGTGGCGGTGGCGCGTCTCGGCGCGGTGAAGGTGCCGGTCAACCCGCTGCTGCCGGCGGACACGGTGCGCTACATCGTCGCGAGGACCCGGGCGCGCGTGGTGGTCGTCGACCCGGCGCTCGGCGTGGAGCTCCCGGACACCACGGTGATCCCCGTCGGCGACCTCGCCGGCCCCTCGGGCGCGCCCGCGCCCCCTCCCCCGGCGATCAACCCCGACGCACGGGCGGCGATCTACTTCACGGGCGGGACGACCGGGCGCCCCAAAGGCGTCGTGCACACCCAGGCGTCGGCCGTCGCCCTCCAGTACGCGCAGATGCTGGAGGCCGAGATCGTGCAGGACGACCGCCTGCTGCTGACCACGCCGCTCGCCCACGCCGCCGGCCTGTTCGCCCAGTCCGCCCTGCTCCGGGGTGCCACGAGCGTCATCGAACCCGGCTTCGATGCCGATCGGGTGCTCGCGGCCCTGCGCGACCGCGGGATCACGTGGACCTTCCTCGTCCCGACGATGCTCTACCGGCTGCTCGACACGCTCGACGCGCCGGAGCGGTTCGGGCTGCGGACGGTCGTCTACGGCGCGGCGCCGATCACGCCCGGCCGGCTCGCCCGCGCCCTCGAGGTGTTCGGGCCGGTGTTCGTCCAGCTCTTCGGGCAGACCGAGTGCCCGAACTGGGGCACCCGGCTGGCCAAGGACGACCACGACCCGGCCCGTCCCGAGCTGCTCGACTCGTGCGGGCGCGCGTCGATCATGGCCGACGTGGCGATCGTCGACGACCGCGGCGACCCGATCCCGACCGGGGAGACCGGCGAGGTCTGCCTGCGCTCCCCGTACGTCCTCGAGGGCTATCTCGACGACCCGTCGGCGACCGCGGAGAAGTTCCTCCCGGGCGGCTGGATCCGGACCGGCGACGTCGGGTTCCTCGACGACCTCGGCTACCTGCACCTGCGGGACCGGCGCGCGGACATGGTGATCAGCGGCGGGATGAACGTCTACTGCAGCGAGGTGGAGAACGTGCTCGCGGCCCACCCCGCGGTCTCCCAGGTCGCCGTCATCGGCGTGCCGCACGACGACTGGGGCGAGGCCGTGCACGCGGTGATCGTGGGTGCGGTGGACGTCGACGAGGTCCTCGCCTGGTGCCG
Organism: Actinomycetospora sp. NBRC 106375; assembly: GCF_030269665.1. Taxonomy (GTDB): domain Bacteria; phylum Actinomycetota; class Actinomycetes; order Mycobacteriales; family Pseudonocardiaceae; genus Actinomycetospora. Next base: position 30,099 of record NZ_BSTS01000028.1, on the reverse strand, counting down.
GGACCGGCTCGCCGCCTACGCCCGCCCGAAGACCGCCGAGGTCGTCGACGACCTCCCGGTCACGCCGTTCGGGAAGGTCGACAAGTTGGCGCTGCGGGCCCCGCACTGGGCCGGGCGGGAGCGGTCGATCGGCTGACCCGGCACCTGCTCACCCGACGGGGACGGGCACGGCCGTACTGTTGGTGGCCATGCGCGAGGGATTCCTCATCCACCGGGACCGCATCCGCCGGCGGTGGGTCCTGGTCGTCCTCATCGGCGTGGTGGCCGCCGCGGGCGCGCTGGGCGGCTCCCTGATCAAGGGCACGACCTACGTCGGGCACGCCGCGCTGACGATCGTGTCCCAGAAGCTCACGCCGGACGAGGTCACCGTGTCCGCGCAGGGCTACATCGACTACTTCAACCAGGCCTCCTCCCAGGAGGTCCTGCGCCAGCGCGCCGGCGTGGACCCGTCGGTAACGGCGACGGCGTCGCTCGCCGCGGGGAGCCCGATCCTCTACGTCGAGGCGGAGTCCCCCGATCCCGACTCCGCCCAGCGCGCCGCCTCCGCGATGGCCGTCGCCCTGCGCGACGAGGTCGACTCGGGCCCGGACACCATCAGCCAGCTCCAGGACCTGCAGCTCAACGCCGGCGTGTCCTCCACGTCCTCCGACGCCCTGCGCAACGCCGCCACCGCGCTGCTCGGCGGGCTGGTCCTGGGCGTCGTGCTGGCCGGGGCGCTGGGGCGCGTCGAGAACCGGATCGTCACCCCGGGCGAGGTGACCGACCGCCTGGGGCTCCCCGTGCTGGCCACCGTCGGCGGACGCCGCCGCCCGGGCGAGGACGCCCGGGGTCAGCTGCTGCGCTCACTGACGGGGCTGACGAACCCCACCGGCATGCCGCGGCCGGGCGCGCTCGCGATCACCGGCCCGGCCTCGGCGCGGGCGTCGAAGTCCCGCGTGGCCGTCGCCCTGGCCGGCCTGCGCGCCCTGCAGGGCCAGACCACCCTGCTGCTCCAGACCGACCTCGAGGCCGAGCCGCTGCCCTCGGAGCTCGCGACGCGCTCCGGTGTCGCGGACTTCCTCGCCGAACGCGGCGCCCGCGTCGACAGCACGATCGTCAGCAACGGCCGCGGGCTCCTCGTCGCCCCGCCCGGCAGCCGGCGCGACGACCTGTTCGCGCTGTTCTCCAAGGTCCACGTCCAGCGTCTGGTCGGCCAGGGCCGCACGCTCGCCGACCTCGTGATCATCGACGCGCCGCCGGTGGAATCCGTCGAGGGCCAGGTGGTCTGCTCCGCCGCCGACCGTGCGCTGCTCGTCGTCGAGGAGGGCGAGACCCGCGCGGACGACGCCTCGTCCGCCCTCGAGGCCCTCGGGCGCACCGGGGCCGGCGCCCTCGGCGTCGTGCTCGTGACCGACCCCGACCACATCGCCGACCCGGGGTTCCTGGCCGAGCGCCAATGGCACCCCGTCGGGTCGCCCGCCGGGGCCGCGCAACCTCGGTAGCGTCCTCGCGGTGACCGATCCGGGACCCACGCTCGAGGAACTGACGGTCGGCGTCGAGGGCCTGGCCCTGCTCCGGACGCTGTACACCACCGACGCGGCCGACTTCCGTGCCGCGCGGCTCGCCGAGACGCGGGCCCTGCTGGAGGGCACCCCGCCGGCCGGACAGCTCGGCGTCGAGCTCGACCTGACCGACGGCTACGCGCAGTGGGCCGCGACCTACGACCGTCCGCTGCGGCTCTTCGGCATCGAGGAGCCGCCGCTGCGGAGCCTGCTCGACGCCCTGCCGACCGGCGAGGTCCTCGACGCCGCGTGCGGGACGGGCCGGTGGGCGACATACCTCGCCGGCCGCGGCCACACGGTCACCGGGGTTGACCAGTCGCGCGCGATGCTCGACCGGGCCCGGGCCAAGCTCCCCGACGCCCGTTTCCTCGACGGCGAGCTGACCGACCTGCCCCTCGCCGACGCCTCGGTCGACGCCGCCGTCTGCGCGCTCGCCCTCGTGCACGTCGCCGACCTCGCGGCCGCGATCGGCGAGCTCGCCCGCGTCGTCCGGCCCGGCGGCCGGATCGTGCTCAGCGACGTCCACCCGTTCCTCGTGACGCTGGGCTGGCAGGCGCAGTTCCCGACCGACCACGGCCGCGGCTTCCTGCGCCTGCACGCCCACCTGCCGTCGGACTACGTGTCGGCCGCGCTCGACGCCGGTCTCGTCGTGGGCAGCTACACCGAACCGCGCCTGACGGCCGAGGCGGTCGCCACACCCACGGCCGACGTCGTGCCGGACGCGAACCACGCGGCCTACGTCGGGCTGCCCGGCCTGCTCGTCGCGTCCTTCGAGAAGCCGGCGCGGTGAGCGTGCGTCAGGTGGGGCGGTGCTTCGCGCGCGCCCGCCGCGGCTTCTCGGGGCCCGCAAGGTCCGGCGCGGCCTCGGCGAGGCGTCCGAGCACCATCCGCCAGGCGTTGTGCATGAATGTCGCCTGCTCCGGGGTCTCGACCAGCTGGTTGACCTCGACCCGGCTGCCGTCCCCCGTCGCGGAGACGTGGGCGTAGGCGCGCTGCTCGGCGCCCGGGACCGGCACGACGTCGTCGGCGAAGTCCCAGCACATGACGATCAGCTCCGGGGCCACGACGTGCTCGTAGCGTCCGCGGACGTGGGTGCCCCACTCCAGGGTGGCCGAGAAGTGGCCGTCCTCGATCCGGACCGGGACACCCAGCCACCGGCTGTAGAGGTCCGCGTCGGTGAGCGCCCGGAAGGCGAGCTCCCGGGAGCAGCCGAGGTCGACCGACGCGAGCACGGCCGGGACCGTGCGCGCCTCCGCCCGATCGCGTTCGGGCACGTCGTCGGCCGGTCGCCACCGGTTCCCGGGCTCGACCAGCAGGCGCTGCAGCCCCGTGAGCGCCTCGCGGCGGGCGCGGTAGCGCCGGAAGCTGCCGTCCACCCGCATCGCGACCAGGCCCGCGTCGCGCAGCACCTTGAGGTGCTCGGACACGGTGGGAGCGCTGACGTGCACCGCCGCCGCGATCTCCCCCGCCGGACGTTCCCGGTCGCCCAGCAGCCAGAGGATCTCCCGTCGCACCGGCGAGCCGAGGGCCTGGAGCACCCGCTGGATCTCGTCCACACCGTCCTCTTGACTGTCGGTTTCGCCGCCACTCTAATTCGACTCCAGCCGAAACAGCGGTCGCAGCCACCGGTAGGAGACCATGGGCACCTGGGAACTGATCGCCGACGAGCGCGCGCGGCTGGTCGAGGCGCTCGCCGGGCTGCGCGACGACCAGTGGGCGGCTCCCTCGCTGTGCGCGGGCTGGAGCACCAAGGACACGTTCGCGCACGTCGTCTCCACCGCGGAGATGACGCCCCCGAAGTTCTTCCTCGGGCTCGCCGGCAGCGGGTTCTCGTTCTCCCGGCTCATGGCACGCAACGTGGCGACCGTCGGCGCCGACCCCGTCCCCAGGCTGCTCGAGCGGCTGGGCGACCGGGTCCACGCGCGCAACGCGCCGCCCGGTCCGACCGGATCGTGGCTGGTGGAGATCGTCGCCCACGGCGAGGACATCGCCCACCCCACCGGCACGGCGATCGCGCACTCGGAGGAGGCCCTCGTGACCGCCGCGGACGTCGCGAAGGGCACCCAGCCACTGCTCGGCGCGAAGAGACGTGTCACCGGGCTCCGCCTGATCGCCGAGGACGTCGACTGGACCACCGGCGACGGGCCGGAGGTCCGGGGACCGCTGCGGGTGCTGCTGCTGGCGATGGTCGGCCGCCCGCCCGTGCTCGACGAGCTGCGCGGCGACGGCGTCGCCCTGCTCCGGGCGCGGTCGTAGTCCCGGCTCAGCCCGGGTGATCGAGGTCGAGATCGAGCCACACCCGGTCGCGCAGCAGGATGCCGTCGACGACGATCTCGTCCGGATAGCCGGTCGCCGGCACGAACGCATCGCGGTCGATCGCGAGCATCCGGAAGCCGACGCGCTGGTAGAAGCGCAGGTTGCCGATGTCGGCGGCCGCGGTGGCGACGGTCATCCGGTGCGCCGAGCGCGCGCGGGCCAGGTCGGCCGCGGCGCGCACGAGCCGGCGGCCGACGCCGGTGCCCTGCCGGTCCCCGGCCACTGCCATGTTCTTGAGCTCGACCTCGCACGCGTTCGTCCCCGGCACGAGCTGGAGGTGCCCGACCGCCCTGTCGCCGACCCGGGCGACCAGGACGTCGCCGAGCTCGAGGTAGGTGTCGAGCTGCGCGGCCGAGTCCTCGGCGAGCTCGAACAGCGCCCGGATCTCCTGCCGGGAGCCGGTGTGCAGGGTGATCGTCTCCGTCACGGCTGTCGCACCAGCGTCGCGCGGGTGTAGAGCAGGTCGAACCCGCGCCGCTGGGCGTTCTGGTGGGACGTCGAGCCGGGCTGGGTGACGATCACCGCGACGTCGCAGCCCAGGGCCCGGGCGTCGGCCAGGCGCGCGGCGAGCATCGCGGACTGGACGCCGTGGCGGCGGTGAGCCGGCGCGGTCCCGGCCCCGGCGAGCTGGGCGATGCCGTCGACCGTGCGGAACTCGGCGCCGCCGGCGAGGACGCCGTCGCGGAAGGCCGCGTACCGGGTGAGGCCCGCGGCCGCGGAGTCGCGCTGGGCGGCCTCGATGGCCTCGGCGGGGAAGTCGTCGTGCCACGGCACGCCCTGGGTGTCGGGGTGCGTGGAGGCCTCGACGATCACCGGGAGCCACGCCTCGAGCTCGTCGTCGCCGCTGCGGCGGACCTCGATCCCCGCCGGCACCGGGAGGTCGGTGGCCGTGGTGAGGTCCAGCCCGAGGACGTTCTCGTACCCCTCGAGCCGGTAGCCCCGATCGCTGAGCAGTGCGGCGAGGTCGGGGTCGCCGAGGTGGGCGAGCTCGACCGAGGTCGGCGCGCCGTGCGCGGCGTAGGCCTGCTCGACCGCCGCGAGCTCGTCGTCCGTCGGCACGCCGTCGAACCCGAGCCCGACGACCTTGGTGTACGGCGACTCGGCGCCGGCGAAGGACGCCGCGCCGCCGGCGAGGGGCGTGACGAACCCGGCGATGCCGGAGCGGGCCGCGGCGGCACGGCTGACGGTGCTGATGAGGTCCACCTCGGCCCGCTCGATGCGCGCGGCGAGCGCGGTGTCGCAGAACAGGGAGGTGCGGGACGTCGACGCGGTCATGGTGTGGGCCTCGGGTGCGTGCGCGGGTGTCGCCGACGACGGTAGGCAGGCCGCGCGCCGGGCACATCGGGATTCCCGGCGCGGACGGGATGCGAGCGCCCATCGAGAAACCTGTTCCGGAGCCCCCAACCTTTCGGGTCCCTGCGGAGTCCACCGTGTCGTGGCGTTCAACCAGATCGGCGACTGGCTTCGTCCGCGAGGCGGTGCTGTGCACCCTCCGGACGGGGAGGGCTCCGGGGCGGCGGGTGCCGGCGAGGGGGCGGGGGGAGCACCGACGATGGTCGGTGGCGAGGAGTTCGGCCCGTACCGCCTGCAGCGACTGATCGGGCGTGGCGGCATGGGCGAGGTCTTCCAGGCCTACGACGTCGGCCAGGACCGCGAGGTGGCCGTCAAACGCCTGCTGACGCACATGGCCGACGACGCCGAGTTCCAGAAGCGCTTCCGTCGCGAGTCACGGGTGGCCGCCCGGCTGCGCAACCCGCACGTGGTCCCCATCCACACCTACGGCCAGATCGAGGGCCGGCTGTTCCTCGACATGCGGCTGGTCGACGGGTGCGACCTCGAGCGCCTGCTGCTCGACGAGGGCCGGCTGCCCGTCGACCGCGCCGTGGCCGTCATCGGGCAGGTCGCGAGCGCCCTGGAGTCGGCGCACCGCGAGGGTCTCGTGCACCGGGACGTCAAGCCGTCGAACATCCTGCTCGACCGCGGCTCCGGCGAGGAGGACTTCGTCTACCTCGCCGACTTCGGCATCACCCGGGCCTCGTCGGGCCGGTCGCAGTCGCTGACCGCGAGCCACGTCGTCGTCGGCAGCCTGCAGTACATGGCGCCGGAGCAGTTCGACGGCAACGCCGGCCCGGCCGCCGACATCTACTCGTTGGGCTGTGTGTTCTTCCAGTGTCTGACCGGCACCCCGCCCTTCGAGGTCGACGGGCTGCCGTCGTTGATGAAGGCACACACGGACTCGGTCCCCCCGGCGCCGTCCGCCCGGTGCCCCGAGGTCGACGCCGCGTTCGACGCCGTGGTCGAGCGGGCCATGGCGAAGGACCCCGCGGACCGTCACGCCTCCGCCGCGGAGTTCGCGAGGGACGCCCGGGCCGCGCTCGCCCGCTCGACCGGTGGCGGGTCGGTCCCCACCCCCGCGGCCGGCTTCGCGGTCGCCTCCGTCCCCGCGGCGACCGGCAGCGGCGCGGAGGAGCTCGGCTCCGTCGACACCGGCTCCGGGGTGACGGCGGCGCTCACCGCGCCACCACGCTCCGGGGGCGGTACCGGGGAATCCACCACCGGCTCGCCGTCCGGCTCCGGCCCGGACCACGACGCCGAGACCGTCGTCCGTGGCCCGGGCGGGCCGCCGAACAGCGGGGGCTCGCTCCCGGACGGGTCGGGCCGCGAGCCCGGTGACGGCGCCGGGCGGGCGGGGACGCGGTCCCACCGTTCCCTGCTCCTCGCCGCGCTCGCCGTGGTGCTGGTCGCCATCGTGGTCGTCGCCGTCGGCGTCATCGTGGCCCAGGAGCGGCCCGCCACCGGCGCGCCCGGTGCGCCACCGGCGCCCGCGGCGCCCGCGGCGCCGGACGACGAGGACCTCGCCCCGCCCGCGGCGAGCGTCGACCAGCCCACCGTGACCGGGAGCTTCCCCACGAACGGGCCGCCGGAGACCGTGGCGATCTCCCCGGACGGGAAGTCGGCCTACCTGACGATCACGGGCGACCGCCCGGCGCTCGAGGTCCTCGACATCGGCACCGGCCAGGTCGTCAACGACATCCCGATCCCGGGACCGCCCTACTTCATCGGCGTCGCACCCGGCGGCGACGACGTCTACGTCACGTACTACGACCGGGCCCAGGACCAGCTGGTCATCGGGACGATGGACACCCGCGTCGGCGCGTTGGACGGTGCGATCCCGACCGGTCAGCGCGCAGCCCAGGGCGGAGCGCTGACCTGGCTGTTCGGCTTCGCGATCTCCCCGACCGAGCCGCACCTGCTCTACGTGCCGAACATGAACGCCTCCGTGGTCTCGGTGCTCGACCCGAGCACCAGACAGGCCGTGGCCCAGATCCCGGTGCCCGTCAGCCCGCACTGGGTGGCCCTGTCCCCCGACGGTCGCTACGCCTACGTCACGAACCACGTGCCCGGGCAGGTCACGGTGATCGACACCGCCCAGCGGCGGACGGTCGCCTCGATCCCGATCGGGGAGGGGCAGGCGCCCCACAGCATCGCGGTCTCCCCCGACGGCCGGCTGGTCGAGGAGGTCAACTACGACGGCAACACGATGACGATCATCGATCCGGCCACGAACCGGGTCGCCGGGACGACCCCGCTGGGCGAGGGACCGCAGAGCGTCGCGTTCGCGCCCGATGGCGCCCACAGCTACGTGGTGAACGAGGACTCTCACGACGTGAGCGTGGTCAGCAGCCGCGACGGCCACGTGACCGGGACGGTGCCGGCCGGGGACGGCGCCTCGATGATCGCGGTGACCCCGGACGGCACCCGCGCCGTGGTGGCCAACAAGGAGAGCAACTCCATCACGATTCTCGGCGTGGGGATCGCGGCGCGCTGACGCCCCGACCGGGCTCGTCCCCGGGGCGGCACCACAGCGACGACGGGCTCGGGCCCGTCCGGGGCACCGGCGGAGAGGAGCAGCGCCATGCCGGACGCGAGCGAGCGCGAGGCCGACGACGCCGTGTCCCGCGCTCTCGGCGCCTTCGATCCGCAGTGGTTCCCGACCGCGCTGGGCGTTGCCGCCGGCGCGCCGGGACGCGCGGAGGCTCGACCCGGGGGCTGGGAGGTCGGTCACGTCATCGCGTCGCGCGTGGAGGAGCTGCTGGCGTTCTACCGCCGCGAGCACGCGAGCATCCACCGGTACGCGGGCCACGTCCTCGGCGACGACGGGCGGGCCGTCGACGACCTGGTGCTGCGGGCCTTCCGGAGGCTCTGCCAGGACCCGCCGCCGCTGCCCGGCGGACCCGGGCCCCGGGTGCGTGCCGCGATCCGCGCCGAGTGCGCACTCCGGGACGGTCCGCCCTCGGACGTTGGTCCGTCCCGGGACGCCTGATCTCGGCTCAGCGGACGAGCTCCGCGAGATCCGGATCGTCGCGCAGGCGCCGACGGGCGGCGTGGTGATAGCTCTTCACACTGCCGATCGCGAGCCCGAGGGCCCGGGCCGCCTCCTTCTCCGTGTAGCGGCGGAGGTCGACGAGCTCGACGATCTGGCGTTCCCTGGGAGACAGTCGCGCGAGGGCCCGGGCGACCACGAGGTGGTGCACGATCCGGTCGTCGATACCGGGGCCCGGCTCCGGGAGCAGGGCGAGCGGCGACTCGTCGGAGCCGCGCCGGCGTCCCTCGGCGGCGGAGCGCACGCCCCAGGTCGTGCTCTCGTGGTGGACGGCGGCGTACACGTAGGCCCGCAGCGCCCGCGGGTCGCGCAGCGCGGGCGGCCGGCGGTAGGCCTTGCGCATGATCTCCTGCACGACGTCCTCGGCGTCCTCGCCGCGGTGGCCGAGCAGATGCCGGGCGTACCGGAGCATCCGTGTCCGCTCGGTCGCGAAGACCTCGATCAGGCCGTCGACCGCCCCGGGTCCGTCGCCGGACGAGGGTGACCGCGACGCGACGCTGGTGTCGACGGACATCGGCGCTCCCCCCGTCCGGATCAACGACCTCATGACGCTAGATCGCGGGGAGCCGGCGTCGCGTCCGTGCTGACACCCACTTCTCCGGCCCACGGAGGACCTCGGGGCGGCGGGCGATGACGGAGGGTCCCGGTCAGCCCGGGGGACTCACCCGGGCCCGGTCGCGGAGCCACAGGAGCACGGCCCGGACCCGGCGGTTGTGCTCCGGGGCCGCGTCGATGTCGAGCTTGACCAGGAGCCGCGCGACGTGGTTCTCCACGGTGCGCTCGCTCAGGAACAGCGCGGCGGCGATCCCGGCGTTGGAACGCCCTTCGGCCATGCACCGCAGGACGTCGCGCTCACGGGAGCTGAGCTCGGCCAGGGGACTGTGGCGGACCCTCCGGTCGAGCAGGCCGGCGACGACGTCGGGATCGATGACGGCCTGCCCCTCCAGGAGGCGGGCGAGCGCCTGGTGCAGGGCCGTGACATCGGTGACCCGGTCCTTGAGCAGGTAGCCCACCCGTCCCGCGCCGGACTCCAGCAGGCGCACGGCCAGGCCGGTCTCGACGTAGGTGGACAGCACGAGGACCGCCAGCTCGGGGTGGGTGCGGCGCAGCTGTTCGGCGGCCACGAGGCCTTCGTCGACGAAGTCCGGGGGCATCCGGATGTCGACGATGACGGCGTCGGGGGTGGCGTCGGGGGCAGCGGACTCGACGGCGGCCAGCAGACCTGGCCCGTCGCACGCCTCCGCGACGACCTCGACGCCGACACCGGCGAGCAGCCGCGCCAGCCCGGACCGGAACAGCGCCGCGTCGTCGGCCAGGATCACCCGCACGGCATCCACGCCCTGACGTGCGTCCCGGCGCCGGCCGGGCTGTGCAGCGTGAACCGTCCCCCGAGGGCGATCACGCGATCGGCGAGGCCCCGGAGTCCGGCACCCGTGGGATCGGCACCGCCGACGCCGTCGTCGCGGACGTCGACGTCGACACCGACGGCGCCCGGAGCTACCCGCACCCAGGCACGCTCGGCGCCTGCGTGCTTGTGGATGTTGGTGAGGGCCTCGCTGACCACGTAGTAGATGCTGGTCTCCACCGCCGGTTCGAGCCGTCCGACCCGCACCTGGACCTCGACCGGCAGGGCGAGCCGCTCCCCCAGGTCGGTCAGCGCGTCCGGGAGGCCGTCACGGGTCAGCACCGTGGGGTGCAGGCCGTGGGCGAGGTCGCGCAGTTCGGCGAGCGCCGCGCGCACCTCGGTCTCGGCCCGGCCGACGGTGGTCTCCCCGGTCTCGCCCGCGGGGTCCTGCCGGGCGACGGCGAGGAGCGTCAGCACCCCGAGGAGCCGTTGCTGGGCGCCGTCGTGGAGATCCTGCTCGAGCCGCCGCCGCTCCTCCACCCCGGCCTGGACGGTGCGGGCGTGGGCACGCCCCACGGCCTCGGCCTGTGCCTGGACCACGGCCCGCAGCCCGGCGTTCTCGATGACCGTGCCGGCGAGACGGACCGCCGCCTCCACCTCGCGGCGCGCGGCGAGCGAGGTCGCCCGTGTGCTGACGACGGCGCAGAGCCGGCCGTCCGATCGCACGACCGGGATCTCCACCTGGTCCTCGCCCGACCCCGGGGCGCGGACCTCGCCGGTCTCCCCGATCCACTCGCCGCGTTCCGCCGACCAGAAGGTGACCGAGAGGTCGGGATCGCGCAGCACCGTCCGCAACGCCGACGTGACCGTGGCCCGGGGTGCCGTGCCCGACGCGACGAGCGCGGCGTCGAGCGCCTCGCTGAGCCGCAGACGCAGGCGGGCGAGCCGCGTCGCCGAGTACACGAACGCGACGGGCAGCGGGAGCAGGAACACCGCCACGATCGCCGTGGTCCGCTCGAAGACCGACCACGAGAAGCCGGCCGCCACGCCGACACCCGCGACGGCGACGACCACCGGCGCGATCGAGTACCGGTCGACCGGCGCACCCCGGCGGCCGCGCCAGAGCAGCAGGACGGCGAACGCGAGGACGGACGGCGCGTACAGCACCGCGAGCACATCACGGGTGATCTCGAAGAGAGCCGGGTCCGGAGCGAGCGAGGGCCACCAGGCGTCGGCGGGGAGCCCGGACCACTCGGGACGGGAGAGGGCCGTCCAGAGCAGTTGCCCGCCGACGAACTCGACGGTGATCCATCCGACGAACAGGCGCTCCCACCCGCCCCAGCGCGGGTGCTGGTAGAGCAGGACCGCGACCGGGACGAGCACCCAGAAGACGCACTCGGCGGCCTGCCGCGCGAACGGCGCGGGACCGACGTCCCACCCCCCGAGACTGTTCAGCGGCCAGAGGACGCACGTCACGGCGAGGACGACCCCCGCGCCGCGGCGTCCCGGCTGCGCGGCGACCACCACCGCGGCCACCGCGAAACCGACGGCGACCATGATCGCCACGGCGCTGGTCATCGGCCGCGACGACAGCTCCGGGAGGTAGCACAGCGCGCACCACACCGCGGCGCACACGACGGCGACGGTGAGTCTCGCGGGTCGGTGCTCCGTGTTCGGACGGGTGACGTCGCGCGCACGGGCACCCAGGGCGGGGGTGGGAACGGCCGCTGTCGTCATCGCATCCGGTGCATCGCGCACGCCCATGAGGTGTTACGCGATGACGCGGACGGGGGCAAGCCCCCAGGTCGCCGGCGGCGGGCGTCAGCGCCGTGCCGCGGCGAACCAGGCGTTGGCGCGGGGCCGGTAGAACAGCACGATCGCGGCGACGATGCACACCGTCTGGGCGATGTCGATGGCGACGCCCACCGGCCCCCCGAGCGTGAGCGTGACCCCCCGGGGCACGGGATACGCGAGGGCGAAGACGAGCCCGACGACGGTGCCGACGACGTTCAGCACGCCCAGGACGGTGAGCGTGACGCGCGCCCCGTGGCGGCCGTTGCGCATGCCGAGCACGAGCGCCAGAGCGATCGCCGCGCTCACGACGACGAACACGAGGTGGGGCGCGCCGAACAGCGCTCCGGTGGGCGTGCGTCTCGTCGTCGAGGCGACCGCGACGTACACCGCGAGCAGCGAGGCCACGTGCAGCACGACGGCCGCGATCCACAGCCACGTCGACCGCTGCACCTCGGACGGACGGGCCGTCCCGATCGTCGACCGCCCGGTGTCCACCACGGCCTTCTCCTCTCCTGCGCCGCACCCCGACCCCGAGACCGCCGGCAGGGTGGGGAGGCGTCGTGGGAGAACGCTAGGTCGGTCGAGGTCGGGGGGCTTCCGTGGCGACACCCGGGCGCCCTGGGTGCTGACACCCAACGCCCGGTGGTGGGCGCGGACAGCGGCGCGCTGCGCGACCCGGTGCCGGGGACGGCGTCCACCCCGTCTCGACCCGTCGGTGGAGGCGCGGCCGCCCACCACCGCGCGACGATGGGCCGGTGCCCGACACCGCGGCGGACCTCCCCCGCCTCCCCTTCCCCACGCCCGACCCGCTCGGCCTCGCCCCGGCGCTCGGGCCGCTGCGCGAGCACGCCCCCGTGACGCGCGTGCGCACGCGGGTCGGCGACGAGGCCTGGCTGGTCACCGGCTACGCCCAGGTGCGCTCCCTGCTCGCCGACCCGCGCCTGGGCCGGTCACACCCCGAGCCCGAGAAGGCGGCGCGGCTGCACGAGGGGATGATCCTCGGCGGTCCGATGGGCGGCTCGGACCCCGAGCAGGAGCGCGCGTCCCACCAGCGGATGCGGCGCCTGCTGGCCCCGGCGTTCTCGGCTCGGCGCATGCGCCACCTCGCCGACCACGTCGGCGAGCTCGTCGACGGGATGATCGACGACCTGCTCGCTCGAGAGCGGCCCGCGGACCTGCACGCAGCGCTGGCCGAGCCGCTGCCGGCGCTGGTCATCTGCGAGCTCCTCGGCGTGCCCTACGCCGACCGCGACGCGTTCCGGGCCTGGTCCTCCCAGGCCGCGACCATCGACGACGCCGAGACGAGCCGGGCGGGCATCACCGCGCTCGCCCGGTACGTCGGCGGCCTGGTCGAGGCGAAGCGGCGCGAGCCCGGCGAGGACGTGCTCTCGGATCTCGTGGCCGCCCAGCGGGAGGACCCGACCCTCCCCGACATGGCGGTCACCGGGATCGCGACCGGCCTGCTCTTCGCCGGGCACGAGACCACGATGACCCGGATCGACGCCGGGGTGCTGCGCCTGTTCCCGCACGAGGGCGTCCGCCCGCCCGTCGGGCCGGACGACGTGGGCCGCGTCGTCGAGGAGATCCTGCGGCTGCCCGTGCCCGGCGGTGGGCGCGGCGGCGGGCTCATCCGGTACGCCCACGACACGGTCGAGGTCGACGGCGTGACCATCGCGCCCGGCGAGGCCGTCGTGCTCTCGATCGGGGCCGCCAACCAGGACCCGACGGTGTTCGCCGCACCGACCGAGCTCGACCGCGACCGCGCCGAGAACCCGCACCTGGGCTTCGGGCACGGGGTCCACCACTGCGTGGGCGCGAGCCTCGCGCGCGTGGAGCTGCGGGAGGTGTTCGCCGCGCTCCCCGCCCGCGTGCCGACGCTGCGCGTCGCCGTGCCGCCCGAGGAGCTCCGCCTCCGGACCGAGAGCCTCACCGGCGGTGTGCTGGAGCTACCGGTGACGTGGTGAGCGGCCGGAACGGCGGGCGCTCAGCGCTGGAGGGTGGCGTCGAGCCAGTCGAAGACCCGCTGGCTCCACAACGCCGCGGCGCCCGCCTCGTCGTGCTCCCCGGCCCCGTCGGCGTTCGTGAACCGGAGGCACTCCTTGGGCACGGTCAGCGCGTCGAACAGCGGCTGGGCGGCGTTGCCGCGGACGTCGTTCTCGCCGGTGCACAGCAGCGTCGGGCACGTGATCCGCGGGGCGAGGCCCTCGAGCGTGTAGTCCGCCGACCCGCGCAGGTAGTCGATCGGCGTCGCGAACCCGTGGGTGAGCATCCCGCGATCCAGGATGAACGCGACGGCGGGGCTCGCGGCCATCTCCTGGCGCAGGACGGCGTTCAGCTCGTCGGGGTCCCCGGTGTCGAACCGGTCCCGGTACTGCTCGGGCAGCAGGTACCTCGCACCGGCGCCGGGGTCGTACTGCGGGGCGTCCGCGACCAGCGCGGCGATCCGGTGCTCGACGGTCGCGGCGCGCGGCGCGAGGTAGCCGCCCCAGCTGCGTCCCATCAGCACGATGCGCTGCCGGTCGACCTCGGGCCGGGCGAGCAGCCAGTCGACCTGAGGGGTGACCACGGCCTCCCAGTCGGGCCGGAAGACCAGGCCCTGCTCGGTGAGCGCCGCGCCCTGTCCGGGACCGTCGACCAGCAGGACGGCGTAACCGCGGCGCAGCGCGGCGACGCCGCCGGCGACGAACGACTCCTCCTTGGTGCCGTCGTACCCGCCGACCATCGCGACGGTGGGGTGCGGGCCGTCCCCGTCCGGGCGGACCCACCACGCCGCGAGCGGGGTCGTCCCGTAGGGGATCTCGACCGGTTCGATCCGCCACGGTGACCGCGCGGCCGCCCGCGCGAACGCGTCCCGCTGGCGACGGTGGGCGTCGACGAACTCCGGGTCGAGCGGCGGCCGGTAGAGGAAGATCCCGGAGGTCCGGTGGTAGGTCATCGCCCGCAGATAGCCCTCGTACGCGCTGACCCGCCGACCCGCGGCGGCGCTCGCGTCGGCGGCGGCGAGGACGCGGTCGCCGAGGGCCTGCCACTCCCGCAACCAGCCGTCGTGGTCGCCGGGCGCGATGCGGCGCGCGGTCATGAAGGACTCGCCGACGTCGGCGCCGCCGGAGGGGATCGTGTCGAGCGCCCGGAGGAACTGCCCGTCGAACTCCGCGTCCTGGAACGCCAGGCCGGTCAGGGTGGTCGGGGGGGTCGGGGCGGGCGTGGGGGTCAGGACGGTGGGTGGCACACGGGCTCCTCGGACCGGCGGCGGATGGCCGGTCGCAGGATGGGCGGACCCGCTCTCACGGGGCTCCCACCCCGCTCAAAGCCGCTCAGAGCCGCGCCTCGACCCCCGGACCGTCGAGGACGAGGCCGGCCACCAGCTCGGTGGGGTCGAGACGACCCGTCCGCAGCCCGCTCGCCCAGTGGCCGGCGAACTCGTCGGGGCCCAGCTCGGCGCGCACCGCCGCCAGCCGCTCCTCGGTGCCGGGGTGCCACGGCCACGTCCGTCCCTGGCGTGCGCTGAGGGCCGACGACACCGCGAAGGTGCGCGCGGCCTCCTCCGGCTGGCCGGCGTGGGCGAGGTGGGCGCCGCGGGACTCGAGCGACTCCGCGAAGTTCCGGGTCCCGAGCCGCAGCTGGGTCCGCAGGACCGCGTCGCCGTGTCGCAGGCCGGCGGCACCGTCCGCGGCGAACAGCGCGGCGATCGAGTGCGTGACCTCGGCGAACAGGGCCGCGAGCTGGTTGCCGACGGCCCGGTTGTCCGCCAGCACGGCATCGGCGAGGGCCACGGCTCGGTCGGCGTCCCCGGCGAGCAGCGCCGAGGCGGCGAGCACGGCCCGCCCGCCCAGCACCGTGTGGCGGTCCCCGGCCCGCTCGGCCACCGCGACCGCGGCGCGGGCGGCGTCCGTCGCCCACCCGATCGCGTCGCCGCTCCACGCGCAGATGGCGATGACGAACAGCAGGCGCGCCGCCTCCGGGGCCCGGTCGACCGGAGGCACCGCGAGCGCGGGCACCGTCGCGGCGAGGTGTCCGTCGGCGGCGTCCGCGTCGTGGGCGAGGGCGTCGGCGCACCCGCGGACGGCGCCGGCGACCGCCCGGTCGAAGCCGGCGAGGACGGGTGCGGCGTCGCCCGCGGCCTGCGCCCAGCGGGACAGCTCCACGAGCCGCTCGCGGTCGTGCCAGTACACGAGCAGGCGAGCGGCGAGCCGGGGTCCCGCCGGGTCGGGCCGCTCGACGAGCAACGACCGGAGGCAGGCGCGGACCGCGGCCACGTTGTCGTCGAGCCAGTCGTAGAAGGCGGGCTGGTCCGCGGCACCCGGGAGCGGCCCCGCGGCGACGCTGTCGAGCACCCAGCGGTCCCGCGCCGCCGTCGCCGCCTCCCGCTCCCCCGGCGCGAGGACCTGGTCGGCGTGCGCACGGATCGGCACCAGCTGCGTGAACGTCGTCGCCCGGCCCGCCGTGCCCGGCCGGACCGCGGTGACGAGGGACCGGTGCGCCAGCCCTCCGAGCAGGTCGAGCGCCTGCTCGGCCCGCAGCGGCGCGGGCCGGCAGAGGGCCGCCGCGCCCTCCAGGGTGAACGGCCCCGGCAGGACCGCGAGCCGGCGGTGCAGGACCTGCTCGTCCGGCCCCGCCAGGCGGTAGCTCCACGCGACGGTCTCGAGCAGGGTCGCGTGGCGGTCGGGACCGGGGCCGCTGCGCGCGAGATCCCCGGGCGAGCGCTCGAGGCTCTCGGCGATCTCGGCGAGCTCGAACGACCGGGCCCGGGCGGCGGCGAGCTCGACCGCCAGCGGCAGGCCGCCGACCGCCGCGCAGATCCGGCGCAGCAGCGGCCCGTCCGGCCCGCCCGGATCGAGGTCGGGGCGGTCGTCCGCCGCCCGCTCGAGGAACAGCCGGACGACGGCCGACGTCGCGAGCTCCTCGGGCGGACCGTCGGGCACCGGGAGGGGGCCGAGGAGGTGCCGGACCTCGCCCGCCACCTCGAGGGGCTCGCGGCTGGTGGCCAGCACGGCCGTGCCGGGGCACCGGTCCAGCAGCCGGTCGACGAGCGCGCCGGCCCCCGGGATCAGGTGCTCGCAGTTGTCCAGCAGGACGAGGGCCCGGCGGTCGGCGAGGTGGGCGGCGACCACGTCCTGCGCCGACGCGCCGGGCACGGGGCTCAGGGCGAGCGCGTCGGCGACGGCCGCCGGCACGGCGTCGGCGACCGTCACCGGCGCGAGGTCGACGAACCACACGCCGTCGGGGAAGCGGTCCCCCGCGCCGGCGGCGACCTCCGTCGCGAGCCGCGTCTTGCCGACGCCCCCGGGACCGAGCACCGTCACGAGCGCGCCGGGGCGCAGGCGTGACGCGATCTCCGCGCACTCGGTGTCGCGACCGAGGATGCTCCGCCGCCGGCCCGGCAGCCGCAGGTCGACCGCCGGCCGCTCCGTCTCCGGTGCCGGCGGCGGGCGCAGCCCGTCCGCGTGGGTGAGGATCCGCTGGTGGAGATCGGCGAGCGCCGGTCCGGGGTCGACGCCGAGCTCCTCGGCGAGCAGGCGGCGGACCTGGTCGTGGGCCGCGAGTGCCGCGGCCTGGCGCCCCGAGCGGTACAGCCCGAGGATTCGGCGCTCCCACAGCCGCTCGCGCAGCGGGTGCTCGCTGACGAGCGCGGCGAGCTCGTGGGCGGCGCGCTCGGGCTGCCCGACGGCCATCAGCGCGTCGGCACGGTGCTCGGCGAGGTCGAGGCGCAGGTCGGAGAAGCGCTCGCGCACGGGCGCGAGCCACCCTGTGTCGGCGACGTCCTCGCAGAACGGTCCCCGCCAGCGGGCCAGCGCCTGCTCGCTCGCCGCGAGGACCTCGCCGTGGCGGCCCGCGAGGAGCAGGGCGCGCGCGGACGCGCTCGTCGCCACCAGCCGGTGCGAGTCGAGGTGCGCGGGGTCGACGGCGAGTCGGTAGCCCGTCGGCTCGGTGCGCAGCACGGTCGGCGCCGCCCGCGGGCCACGGTCCGGTTCGAGGATCTTGCGGAGCCGCCAGATGTGCGACTCGAGCACCTTCACGCTGCGGGCCGAGGCGTCGGCGCCCCAGATCGCCTCGACGAGGGCCGGCGCGGCGACCGTCTCGCCGACGCGCGCGAGCAGCACCGCGAGCACCGTGGAGAGGCGGGCGCCGCCGGGCGGGCGCGCGAGGTCGTCGTCCTCGACGAGGAGAGGCCCGAGATCGCGGAACTCCACACCACGACGGTAGCGCCGGTCGCGGCCGGTTCGTCCGTTCCCGGAACCGACGCCCACCGTCCGTGAGACCGTCGTGAGAGCGGCGGCCGGGAGCCTCCAGCGCCGTGACCGTCGGAAGCCTGCACGAGATCACCCCCGACCTGGTCCTCGTCGAGGGCCGCCACCCCCACTCGCTGTGGGGCGATCCGGACCTGCCGACGGTCGCCGTGTACCGCCGCGGACCGCGCCTCTACCTGCTCGACACCGGTGCCGGACCGGAGCAGTACGCGGCGATCCTCGCGGTCGCCGCACGGTTCACGGGGATCGAGGAGGTCCTCCTGCTCAACAGCCACGGGCACGTGGACCACCTCGGCAACAACCACGTCATGGCGGCGATCCCCGCGGCCACGCGGCGGCACCACATCCCGCGCGCGTCGCGGCCCGCCGCCGTCGACCACGCGGCGTTCTTCGCGCGCATGTACCGCTCGGGCGTGGCGTACTTCGACCACCTGGCGGGCCTGGACCTGCCCGCGGACCGGTTCGCCGACCTGCTGCGCGCGCTCGGCGCCCCCGCGAACCTGACGGCCGACGACGTCGCGGACCTCGGCAAGCGGATGGACGCGCTCGGGCTCGGGCCGGCACTGAGCGGCTTCGTCCCGTCGTTCGTCGTCGAGATCCTGCTCCGCACCTATCCCGCGGTGCACCCGTGCGTCGCCTCGATGGTCGACTACGAGGACCGGGGGCGGGCCGAGGAGATCGCGATCGGGTCGACGCGCTGGACCGGCTGGACGTTCACCGATGACGCGGGCCGCCCGGAGGTCCAGGTCCTGGAGTCGGGCGGCCACTCCGCCGGCGGCGTCGTCTACCACCTGCCCGACGCGCGGTTCCTCATGCTGGCCGACGAGACCAGCGCCGTGCCGATCTGGACCGACTCGGACCCGCGCCGCACGGCCGCGACCGCGGTGCGGGCGATCACGATGATCGACGAGGGGTTGCTCGACGGCGTCGGCGCCGGGCACGCCCCGTTGCTGCCGGTCCGGGGCGGGGAGGCCCGGGCCCGCCTGCAGCAGATCCTCGACACCGGGGAGGAGTTCACCGCGGCGGTCGACGCGGTCCTGCGGCGCCACCCGGAGGGCCTGTGCGTCGACGACCTCTACACCGAGCTCGTGACCGACGCCGCCCCGCGGTCGGTGATCGCCGTGCAGCGGAGCCTGCAGTTCCCGGTGTTCGCCGTCTTCCTCAAGCAGACACTGCTCAACCACTGCCTGCTGCTCGGGCTGCCCACCGGCGCCGACGCCCGGGGCCGGCCGACGTTCCGTCGCTCCTGACGCCCTCGTGCGCCGTCACCCCGACCCGACGTTCGACCGCCTGCTCGGCGACCCGGGAGCCGCCGACCCGGCCGCCGTCGCCGCGGCGGCACGCCGTACCCGTGTCGGCGACGCGGCGGGGTGGGAGCGGTTCTGGCGGGCCGAGGGCGACCGTGCCGTCGCTGCCGGCGACGACCGCCTGGCGGCCGACGACGTCGCGGGTGCCTGCTCGGCGCTGCTGGCGGCGGCCGAGGCCTACGGGTTCGCGGGTCACGTGTTCCCGCCGTCGTCGGTGTCGCACCGGGGCAACCGCGCCGCCCAGGTCGCGGCGTTCCGGGCGGCGCTGCCGCTGCTGCCGTGCCCGGCCGAGGCGGTCGCGCCGGACACGTACCTGTTCGGCGCGGGCGGGGACGTGTGCGCGCTGGTGCCGATGCCGGACGGACTCCCCGCGGAGGCGGGGTGGGCGCGGTTCGGGGTGCCGGCGACGGGCCGTGGCGCGGGCTGCCTGGTCGTGGCCGGGCGCGTCACGGACCCCGTGGGGCTCGCGCGCGGGTACGGGGTCCGGTGCCCGGTGGTGCTCGTCGGCTGGGGGTCGGCGGCTCCGGTCGTGACCGCCTCGATGCGTGCCGGCGACGACGTCGCGGGCGTCGTGTGGTGCTCGGCGGACGACGTGCTCCCGCCGGACACCCGCGCTCCACAGCGAGCGCTGCCGTCGACCGCGACCGTCGACGCGGCGATGGCGTGGGTCGTGGAGGTGGCGCGCAGACCGTAGCCGGCGCGGAGCTCGGGGTCCGCCCCGGTGCACCCGGCAGCGCCGGGCCGCCCGACCCGCGCACGGGATCGGGCGGCCCGCGATCTCCGGCGGCTCAGGAGCGGATGAACTCGAGCAGGTCGGCGTTGATGGTCGGCGCCTCGGTGGTCGGCATGCCGTGCGGGAAGCCCTCGTAGATCTTCAGCGTGGCGTTCTGCAGCACCTGAGCGGACATCCTCGCCGAGGCGTCGATGGGGACGATCTGGTCGTCGTCACCGTGCATCACGAGTGCCGGCACGGAGATCTTCTTCAGGTCGTCGGTGAAGTCGGTCTGCGAGAACGCCACGATCCCGTCGTAGTGGGCCTTCGTCCCCCCGGTCATCCCCTGACGCCACCAGTTCTGGATGATCGCTTCCTGAGGGTCGCGACCCGGGCGGTTGAACCCGTAGAAGGGGCCGGCGGCGAGGTCGCGGTAGAACACCGAGCGGTTGGCCGCGAGCTGGGCCTGCAGGTCGTCGAAGGCCGACTTCGGGGTGCCCTTCGGGTTGGCGTCGGTCTGGACCATCAGGGGCGGTACCGCGCTGATCAGCACCGCGCCGGCCGCGCGGTCCTGCCCGTGGCGGCCCAGGTAGTGCGCGACCTCGCCCCCGCCGGTGGAGTGGCCGACGAACACCGCGTCGTGCAGGTCGAGGTGGTTCACCACCGCGGCCAGGTCGTCGGCGTAGTGGTCCATGTCGTGCCCGTCGGCGGTCTGGGTCGACCGACCGTGGCCGCGCCGGTCGGCGGCGACGACCCGGAAGCCCGCGTTGAGGAAGAACAGCATCTGGGTGTCCCAGTCGTCCGACGACAGCGGCCAGCCGTGGCAGAAGACGATCGGCTGACCCGACCCGTAGTCCTTGTAGAAGATCTCGAGGCCGTCGGAGGTGGTCACCGTGGGCATGGGCGGCTTCTCTCTGTCCGGGACGCGTTCGCGACCGAGGGGGGTCGGCTCCGTGCTGCTTCGCGGTGCGGGGGCGCACCGCGGCGACACGACACCGAGGCTGCCCGCGGCGGCACGCCGTGTCGACAGCCGGCAGGAAACAGTGCTCCCGCCGAGGCGGCCGTCGGCGAGCGGGGACACCTCCCGCTAGCGGGGACGCCCGGATTCTGCGCCGTGCGCGGCGTCGGCGTCTTGCGACCGGTCGCGGGCCGCGACCTCGGCACCGACGACCGCCGCGGTGACGATCAGGACGCTGAGCACGACCTGCCAGGACAGGAAGGCGATGACGACGCCGGCGAGGCCGTTGCGCGCGGCCTGCCCGGTGATCGAGAACGGGAGGTAGCTGCCCGAGAGGGTGACCACGACGGACTGCGCGAGACCGGTGAGCAGCGACCCCGGCAGGAGCGAGCGCCACCGGACCCGTCCGGCGAGCAGCATCCACTGCAGGACCCACCACAGCGCCGTGGCGAACACCGCGTGCCCGACGAAGCCCAGCACGACGCTGCCGACGGGCCGGACGAGGTCGGGACCGAACCACGCGAGCAGGCCGTACTCGGCCACCAGGACCACGGCGGCCAGGGCGCCGGCGGCCCGGTCGCGGGCTCCCCCGGGGCCGAGGCCCCACACCGCGTGGTGGGTGCGTTGCAGGGTCCGGGCGAACCCGAACACGGCGGCGGCGAGCAGCAGCGCCCCGACGACGGTCAGCCCGCCGGACGGTTCCGGGGCGGTGCCCGCGGAGGGCGGGAGCGCCGCGGTGATCGCCGAGGCTGCGGAGCTCGACAGCCCGAGGCTGGTGGCGAGCGCGTCCCCCGCCGGGCGCCGGGCGTCCCGGGGCAGCAGCGCGTCGAGCACCAGCAGCATCGGCAGGATCGCCGTGAACACGTGGGCGGCCAGCGCGACGGCCCGGTCGTAACCACTGATCTCGGTCATCCGCTGACCCACGCGACGCATCAGCGCGATCGTCCGGCGCATGGTGGTGAGGATCGCCCACCGACTGCCTCCTCGAGCATCCGGGACGTAGGTTCCTGCTCGGGGTGGTCGTGGTGGGGAACCTGCCGTACCCGCTGAGCGGGTTCGTGGGGCGCGGCGGGGAACGCCGCCGTCTCGAGGCCGCCCTGGCCGGCGCGCGGCTCGTCACCGTCTGCGGGCCCGGGGGTGCCGGGAAGAGCAGGCTGGCCCTGGAGGTCGCGCGCTCAGGGCAGGACCGGTGGGCCGGCGGGGCGTGGCTCGTCGACCTCGCGGGGGTCGCCGACCCGGGCCTCGTCGCCGATGCCGTCGGCGAGGCCCTCGGCGTGCGGGCGTCTCCGGGGCACTCGGTGACCGACGCCCTGGTCGACCGTCTCGGCCCGCAGGCGACCCTGCTGATCCTGGACGACTGCGAGCACCTCGTCGCCGGGTGCGGTCGGGTGGTCGTCGAGATACTCGAACGATGCCCGTCGGCGCAGGTGCTGGCCACCAGCCGGCGGATCCTCGGCGTCGACGGCGAGAAGGTGTTCCGGCTGGGCCCGCTCGACTTCGCCGAGGGCCGGGAGCTCTTCGTGCGGCGCGCCCGGGCGACCGGGCCGGAGGTCGACGACGATCCCGCCGAGGTGGAGGCGATCTGTCGTCGTCTGGACGGCTTGCCGCTGGCCATCGAGCTCGCCGCGGCGTTGCGCCGGGTGTTCGGCGTCGCCGAGATCCACGACCGGCTCGAGGATCCGCTCGGCGTGCTCGCGGTCGCCGGAGGGCCGACACGCTCGCGTCACGGGAGCCTGACGACCGCCATCGGCCGGAGCCACGAGCTGCTCCCCGAGCCGGCGCGGACCGCGTTCCGCCGCCTCGGGGTCTTCGCCGGGCCGTTCACCGCCGCGACCGCGGGCGCGATCGGCGAGCTGTCCCCCACCGACGTCGACGCCGTGCTCGCGGAGCTGACCGCGAGCTCGCTGCTCGCCGCCGACACCGCGGCCACGCCCACGCGGTACCGCATGCTGGACACGGTGCGCGCGTTCGCCGTCCGGGAGCTGGAGGCCCGCGACGAGCTCGCCGCTGCGCGAACGGCGCACTGCCGGACCTTCCTGGACCTGGCCGAACGTGCCGAGCCCGCGCTGACGGGCGCCGACCAGCTCGCGTGGTTGGACCGGCTCCAGGCCGAGCAGCCCGACCTCCGCGCGGCGCTCTCGTGGGCCACGTCGGACGGGTCGGGCGGTGGTGCGGCGGCGCTGCGGCTCGCGGCCGCGCTGACGTCCTTCTGGCACCTGCGCGGGTCGATCTCCGAGGGCGTCACCTGGCTCCGGGTGGCGCTCGACCGCGCCCCGACGGAGCCGACGGCCACCCGCGCCGCGGCGCTGTGGGGGCTCGGGGTGCTGGGCATGTTCACCGGGGACGTCGCGGTCGCGCTGCCCGCGACGCAGGAGAGCCTGCAGATGTCCCGCTGGCTCAGCGACGACCGCATCGCCGGCCGCGCCCTGAGCTGGCTGGGTCAGCTCGCGTGGTCCGGCGGCGAGCTGGACCGGGCCGAGGCGCTGCTGGCCGAGGCGGTGCCGCTGGCCCGTGGGGCCGAGGACGCGTGGAACCTGGCCGACGCCGCGGGCGCGCTCGGCTACGTCGAGGTGATGCGCGGTGACGTCGCGGCGGCGCACGCGGCGGTCGCGGAGTGCCTGACCGTCGCGCGCGGCGCGGGCAACCTCCAGGGCGAGGGCTTCGGCCTGGGCGTCGGTGCGCACCTGGCCCTGGCCCAGGGTCGGCTCGCCGACGCCGAGCGCGACGCGCGCGCCGGTCTTGCGCTGGTGAGCGCCCTCGGCGGCGACTACCGCGCCTCGTGGGTGCACACCGTCCTGGCGGGCGTCGGCCGGCGCCGCGGCGACCGCCCCGACGCCGAGCACCACGCCTCCCGCGCCCACGAACTCGCCGCCGCCGCGGGTGCTCCGGCGCTGGAGGTCTACGCCCTGCTCCAGAGCTCCGCCCTCGCCGCCCCCGACACGCGCGCCGAGCTGCTCGCCGGCGCGGCCGCCACGACCGCGGGGCCGGCCCCGTTGCTGGTGGCGCAGGTGCTCGCCGAACAGGCCGCCGCGGCACTGGACCGGGACGACGTCGACGGCGCCGTGACGCTCGCCGTCGACGCTCGTGCGGCGTCCCGGCGCATCGGCGACCGCTGGGCCGAGTCCCTCGCAACCCGGACCGCCGGCCGGGCGGCGTCCGCGCGGGATCCCCGCGCCGGTGTCGCGGACCTGCACGCCGCGTTGGAGATCGCCACCGCGCTCGGGGACGCCTTCGGCGTGATCGAGTGCTGGGAGGCACTCGCCGACGTCGAACGGACCGGCCCCCGGGTCGTCCGTCTCCTCGGCGCGGCCGCCGCTCATCGCGAACGACTCGGATGGTGCGAGCCGACCGCCGGCGGCCGCCGCGCCGCGGCATCGTGTCGCGAGATCCGCGCCGTCCTCGGCGACGAGGCCTTCGACGAGCTCTGGCAACAGGGCCGTGCCCTGTCCGAGGCGCAGGCCACCCGACTGGCCTCCGGCACGCGCGGGCCCCGCAACCGTCCGGCCGAAGGATGGGCGGCGCTGACCCCGGCCGAGCAGCAGGTCGCGCGGCTCGCCGCCGACGGCCTGACGAACAGCGGGATCGCCGAGCAGCTCTTCGTCTCACCGCGCACCGTGCAGTCCCACCTCGCGCGCGTCTTCGCCAAGCTCGGGGTCACCCGCCGCACCGAGCTCGTCGTGATCGTCCAGCGCCACGGCGGATGACGGATCTCGGCATTTCGGCCGATGATCCCCTGCCCCCGGGGCGCGACTCTCCTGCGGAGCCAGCACCGCCAGGACAGGAGAGCCCGATGACGACGTCCGTCGCCCGACCCGACCCCGACCGTCTCACCGACCCCCGGCCCGGGCGGACGCCGTTGCGGTGGGCGGCCGTCGCGGGGCTGGGGGCGATCGCGGCGGTGCTCAGCGCGCTCGTGGCCACACCGACCGACGTCCATCTCTCCGACGGCAGCGCCGCCGTCGCCGCCGGGCTCGCGGCCGCCGCCGGGGGCATGGTGTTCGCGCTCCCCTTGACGGCGCTGTTCGCCACGCTCCTGACGACCATGGCCGCGCTCCTCGCGTGGTCGGTGCCGCGATCCGCTCCCGGCGGGATCGCGCTGCGCGTCGGCCTGGTCGCCGCCGTCCTCACCAACGCGCTCAGCTGCGTCTCGGCCGTCTTCGGCGGCCTGGCCCTCCACCTCGCCGCCATCGGCGCCGACCCCGGCCTCGTCGCGGGCATCTACACGGGCCAGTTCGTCGCCCTCTCCGCGTGCGCCTTCCCGGACGTCGCCATGGTCGCCGGGATCGGCGCGGGGCTGCACCGGGCGCGCCTGGTCCCCACCTGGGTGACCGCGGTCGGCGTCGTCGCGATCGTCGCCCGTCTCGTGTCGGTGACCGCCCTCGCCACCAGCGGACCGTTCGCCCTCGACGGACCGCTCGGCCTCTACCTGCCGCTGACCTTCGTCGTCTGGATCATTGCCCTGTCCGCCGTCCTGCTCAGGCGCGCGAGATCCGTCACGGAGGGCTGAGTGGGCGCGGCAGATTCGAACCTGCGCTTCAATCCTGGCCCACCACTACGCCTCCACCACACAAGCGCAGCAATCCGCCGGACGGAATGACGTCTCCCTCGTAGCCGACCGCGGTAACGACCGTCGACGACCGCGTAGGGCGCGTAGGGCGCGTAGGGCGCGTAGGGCGCGTAGGGCGCGTAGGGCGCGGTGCCCGGCCATGCGGCGTCCGTGGATTCCGAAGGTCGGTCGGGAAAGCGGTCTCAGTCCTGCAGGTACCCGCACCGATCGCTCAGCCTCGGGGCGTCGGGCGCGGCCACGAGACCGGCGAGCGCCGCGTCCGCCACCGAGCGCAACGCGGGCCGCCCTGGCCTTGCTTTCGCGAGCACGTTCATGCCCTGCACGACGGCGACGAGCAGCTTGGCCTGCTCCGGACCCGCGCCGGAACGGAGGTCGCCCGCGGCCTTCGCTCGCGTCAGCGCCGCCTCGAAGGCGGCCTCGAGGTTCGCCAGATGAAGATCGAAGACGCCGGCGAGATCGGGATCGCGTTCGGCGAACTCGACCAGGGAGTTCGTGATCAGGCAACCCCACCGCCGGCGGCCGTCCACCATCGCCTCGACGAGATCGTCGAAGTAGCTTCTCAGGCCGTCGAGGCCGGACGGCGAGGACGTCAGACCCAGGACGGCTTCGGACGACACGGTGCGGGCGTAGCGCTGCAGCGCGGCGCGGAACAGATCCCGCTTGGAACCGAACGCGGCGTACGCACTTCCTGGCTGGATCCCCATCGCCCGGCAGAGCTCCGGCATCGAGCTCGCGTCGTAGCCATGCACCCAGAACGTCTCGAGCGCTGCGTCGAGCGCCTGCTCCGTATCGAAGCCCCGGGTGCGGCCCACGGGACGATCGTAGCCGAGCCCAGCGGCTCCTCCTGCTCGGTGATGCCCTCTGGCAGGCCGCTCAGCTGCTGACACTCTGCTATTCTTGAATGATCTTTCAGTTAGGAGGAGGTCGAGATGCGCGTGGCGATGGTGGGTACCGGCGGGATCGGCGGCTACTTCGGGGCCCGGCTCGCGGGCGCCGGACACGAGGTGGCGTTCCTGGCGCGCGGTCGGCACCTCGACGCCCTCCGAAGCCAGGGCCTGCAGGTCCGCAGCCCGCTGGGCGACGTGCACCTCCCCCACCCCAGGGTCACCGACGACCCCACCGAGATCGGTCCCGTCGACGTGGTCGTCGTGGGGGTCAAGCTCTGGGACACCGAGCAGGCCGTCGCCTCGCTTGCGCCGCTCGTGGGCGACGCGACAGCCGTCGTGTCGTTGCAGAACGGTGTGATGAAGGACGACGTCCTCACGCGGACCGTCGGCGCGGCGCACGTGCTCGGTGGGGTGTGCTACATCGCGGCCACGATCGCGGAGCCCGGCGTGATCGAGCACTCCGGCTCCCTGCAGCGCATCGTGATCGGCGAGTTCGACGGCACACGCTCACCGCGGGTTGAGGCGTTTCGCGCGGCGCTCGCCGACGCCGGCGTCGACGTCGAGGTCAGCGAGCAGATCGAGCGCAGCACGTGGGAGAAGTTCGTCTTCCTCGTCGGACTCTCGGGCACCACGAGCCTGGCTCGTACGACGATCGGCCCGATCCGGAGCACCCCGCGATCGCGGGCCTTCGTCCACGACGTCATGGACGAGGTCGTCCTGGTCGCTCGTGCCCAGGGCGTCGCCTTGCCGGCGGACTTCGCCGACGACCGGATCGCCTTCGTCGACACCGTCCCCGCCACGATGACCTCGTCCATGCACCGCGACCTCGAGCAGGGCCACCGTCTGGAGGTCGACTGGCTCAGCGGCGACGTCGTGGCCCGCGGCGAGCGACTCGGGGTGTCGACCCCGGCCAACCGTGCGATTGCCGACGTGCTCGCCGTCCACGCGCAGGGCAGCGACCGATGAGCGCACCCGGCCATGTACCGGCACTGACCCTGCGGGCCGTCGATGCCCGACTGGTGCAGGTCCCGATGCGCCGGCCCCTCCACACGAGCGCGGGCCGCATGACCCACGCGCCGCTGGCGCTCCTCGACGTCCACACCGAGCAGGGCATCACCGGCCGCTCCTACCTGTTCTGCTACCTCGAGCCGGTCGGTCGTGCCGTCCTCGCGCTCACCCGCGAGGTCGCCGGCGCGCTCGTGGGGCTCTCGGCCCAGCCGGCCGCGCTGCGCCGCGTGCTCACCGCCCGGTACAAGCTCGCCGGCGTCGGCGGCCCGATCGCCGGCCTGCTCGCCGGACTCGACATGGCCTGCTGGGACGCGCTCGCGATCGCCGCCCAGCTCCCCCTCGTCCGCCTGCTGGGCGCCGATCCGCGCCCGGTTCCCGCCTACAACAGCAACGGTCTCGGGCCCGCCGCCACCGAGACCGTGGCCGCCGAGGCCGCCGAGCTCGCCGCCGAGGGCATGGCCGCGGTGAAGCTGCGCCTGGGCCGGACCGTTCCCGAGGACGACCGGGACGCCGTGGAGGCCGTGCGCCGCGCGCTCCCGCGGGATGTGGCCATCATGGCCGACTACAACCAGGCACTCGATCTGCCGTCGGCTCGGCAGCGGTGCGGGCAGCTCGACGAGCTCGGTCTGACGTGGATCGAGGAGCCGATCCGCCACGACGACTACACGGGCGCCGCCGAGCTCACCGCCGAGCTCCGCACCCCGATCCAGATCGGGGAGAACTTCGCGGGCCCGCGGGCGATGTCCACGGCTCTCGCCTCGCGGGCCAGCGACCTCGTCATGCCCGACGTGGACCGGATCGGTGGAGTCACCGGCTGGCTGCAGGCCGCCGCGCTCGCCGACGTCGCCGCGATCCCGATGTCCAACCACCTCTACCCCGAGATCTCGACCCACCTGCTCGCCGCGACACCGACAGCCCACTGGCTCGAGTACGTCGACTGGGCCGCCCCGGTGCTCCGCGAGCCGCTGGACGTCACCACCGGCGCCGCCACCCCACCGGACCGTCCGGGAACCGGCATCGAGTGGGACGAGGAAGCCGTCGCGCGGTATCGCCTGGCCTGACGCCACCCGAGCCGGGCACGTCCTCAACCGGATCGCCGGTACAGGACCGTCGATGAGAGCGCGGCCAGAGCGAGCAGGGTCGTCGCCACCACCAGGGTCGCCGACAGCCCGTAAACGTAGCCGGAGGTGGCGTCCGTCGACCCGCCGATCGCCACCGACTGAATCGAGCCGAAGACCGCAACCCCGAAGGCCATGGCCACCTGCTGGGTCGTCGTCAGCAGCCCAGCTGCTGTCCCGGAGGTCGTGGGTGCCACGACCGCCAGCACGGACGCGATCATCGCGGGGATCGCGAGCCCATTGCCGATCCCGAGCAGCGCCATGGTCGGCCACAGGACCCCAGGGCCCTCGGCGATCGCACCGATCCTGGACTGCACGAGCAGGTGAGGTTGGCTCCCGGGACCGGACACCGACGGTGTGGGGTCAGTGATCTTGGACAACGCCTGCTCGCCGCCGGAACGTGAGTGGGCGCCAGTTCACCGTCGACGGCCTTGACCAGCTCTGGCTCACCGACTCGGCGTGCACCCGCGGCCAGCCGTAGGTGCCGCGGGACTCCGCAGACCCCTGCCCCGACCCGGCTGCGTGGGCGCGGGCAGGATTCGAACCTGCGACCGACGGCTTGTAAGAACGCGGGAACGTGTGTCTCGAGGCTCCTACCAGCGTCTTTGTTCTCACTCTCGCGTCTTTGAGGGCCCCACGAGTCGCTCGTAGCCCCCAGTTCGCACCACGATCCGCACCACGCGGAGCGATCTTGACGCTCGCTTGGGGCGTGTGGGCAGACTCGAGAGTGCCGGGGGCTCAGCAACCGTTTCCGCATGCAGGTGCTCGTCTCGGCCGTGCCCCGCACGGCCTGGATGCTGTCGAGGGACACAAACGGGTGGCTCACCCCATCATTGCTGTCGCAGGTATGACAGGCCCGGCTAGCAATGTCCACGGCGTCGCCTGGGCAGCGGTGATCCAGGCAGGCACCGGCTCGTCCATAAGACGTACGAAGTATTGGGATTCCGGGTCCCTAGTTGTCATGAATTGTCCGATCTGCATCGAAGGTTACCATTTGCAGTTCACCAACGAGATGATTCCCATCATTCCATACGACCGAAGCGGGCGAGCAAGACTTTGCGCAAAGGCAGAGAGCCTTGACAGCTGGGGCGCGCGCGGAATACGGCCCGCCCGCGACGACGACCGATCGTGTAAAGCCTTCGCGCGCGTTTAGGTCCTAGCGTGGACGCGTGGCTAACCGTACCGTTCCTCCTTGGCAGCTTCCTGCCTTCTGGACCGATGGAGCCGCGATCAGACGCGCCGGGCAGTCGAGACCCTCCGCGCATGCTCTTGACGAGGAGTCAGCACCGACTACGCCCACTCAGGTGCACGCTTCGAGCATCTCGGCCAGGACGGCGAGCCGCACGTCGCGACGCCCAATCGCATCACCCCGGCGATCCACTAGCGTTGTCCACACTCAGCGTTGCCGTACCGGGTCACGCTGCGATCAGCATTCTCGAAACGCACGCAGGGACGATCTCGAACTGTTGACCAAGATTCCTGCCGAGCTCGACCTGATCGACGATGCGGCTTGCATCCGGCATCACCGATGGCCAGCCAGCGGACAATCTGTACCGGTGCGCAACCCACAACCTCTTGCGCGGTGACCGCCGCTACCCCCAGTTCCTCCGGACTGTCCGCCGTGACGCCGAGATCGACATCGCGCTCCAGCGGGTCTTCGACATCCTGGGGTGGAGGAGCACCGAGCGTCCCCCGCGGACGGGCGCTCCGAACCGCCGAGCTGACGGCGAGTGAAGCGACAGCAGCACTGCGCTGTCGTGAACCGCTAATCGTCTTCCCCCTTCGCCGGCTCTTCCGGAATTAGAGTGCGAGTGCGCCGCAGTGCAGTAGGGCTCGGATGCGGTAGTTGATCAGGTTGCGGAACCCGAGGGCGTTGCGTCGGAGGGCTTCAAGCCGGCCGTTGATGGCCTCGGT
>NZ_BSTS01000027.1 GCF_030269665.1 Actinomycetospora sp. NBRC 106375 | reverse complement strand
ACCCCGACCCGCTGCCTGACCAGCATCTTGACCTGGTCACTCTGGCGACGACGCCACCAAGCCCGAGCCCGCGCATGCCACTACCGCACCCGAGCCGGACGACTACAACTCAGGCTGTAGTACTAGGAGCTGCCCTGATGGAGACGGTGGCCGCAACCCTCCACTCGCTCGGGCTGCCTTATGGGTTCCTCACCTGCGACTCGGACGTCCGCCCCTTCTACCAGCGATCCGGCTGGACGCACCTGGCCGAACACCCCGTTCGGTCGATTCGTGTCGATCACGCGCCGGAGGTCGACCGCCGCAACGGCATGCTGCTGCCGGTGCACGGCGCCCTCGCGGACTGGCCCTCCGGACCCATCGAGCGCAATGGCCAGGAGATCTGACCGGCAGCCGGGGACGAGGTCGGTGACCGATGGGGCGCCGTAGTGCGACCCTGGGCCGGTGATGCCCGGCCGGTCCGATCCCGTACAGGTCACGCGGGAGAACGTCCGCGTGCCACGCGACGAGTTCGTCGCGGTGTGGCACGAGGCCGATCAGGACGGGGCTGACTTCCTCGGCCACGAGGTCGCCGACTGGTACCTCAGCGCCGTGGTGCAGACCTGCCGATGGATGGCGGCGACACCTCTGCGTACGGCGCTGTGCGGTGGTCTGATCCGCTCGCCGGTGACGATGCGCTCCTGTCGAGCTCGACCGGAGTTGATCGAGGCCGAGTGCCGGGCGGCCCTGCAAGGGAGTGAGCAGTTCTCGACGGACGTCGCTGCGCGGCCCGGGTGGTGCGAGGGCGTCCAGGCGACATTCCGGTGGGCGTGGCTCCGGCAGGGCCCGTCACCGATCGAGCTCCGGCTCACCTGAATCTCGGCGCCGCGACGGGCTCGCCGCTCGTGGTCTGAACCGTTGGTCGTGCGCCGTGCCAACAACAACGCGCGGCCGCGATCGCGCCTGTTGTTCGCGCCTGAGCCAATGTCTCGACGTTAGGCTGTGGGACGTGTCGATGCGTGCCGTGGACCGACGCAGCCCGGTGCCGTTGTGGTCGCAGGTGCAGGACGACCTGCGGCGGCGGCTGACCGCGGGCGAGTTCGACGCGGTCTTCCCCGGCGAGAACGCGCTGGTCGCCGAGTACGAGGTCAGCCGCAACACGGTGCGCGAGGCCCTGCGAGGTCTGCGCGCCGAGGGGCTGGTGACCTCGGAACGGGGGCGGGCGCCGAAGGTCCGCCGGGCGGAGATCGAGCAGCCGGTCGGGACGCTCTACAGCCTGTTCTCCTCGGTCGAGGCCGCCGGACTCATGCAGCGTTCGGACGTCCGGGTGCTGGGCCTGCGGGCCGACGGTGTGGTCGCGGCTCATCTTGACCTTGAGGAGTCCACGCCGCTGTTCCACCTCGAGCGGCTCCGACGCGCCGACGATGCACCCTTGGCCGTCGATCGCGTATGGATGCCTGCGTCCCTGGCCGCGCCGCTGCTCGACGCCGACTTCACCCACACCTCGCTCTACGCGGAGCTCGCCGAGCGGACCGGTACGCGGTTGGAGTCCGGGCACGAGCGCATCCGCGCGCAGGTGCCCACCCCCGGTGAGCGGGCGCTGCTCGAGTGCCCCGAGGGCGCCGCGGTGTTCGTCATCGAGCGGACGGGCATCGCGGCCGGGAGGCCGGTCGAGTGGCGCCAGAGCATCGTGCGCGGTGATCGGTTCGCGTTCGACGCACGGTTCTCCGCGCACGGCTACCAGCTCGACGTCACGGCCTCCCGGGCCGTGAGCGTGTGACCCGCCGCGGTCAGGCCAGTCCGCGCAGCATCAGGTTCCAATAGAGAGCCGGGAGCCCGTAGCGCTTGAGGTACCACATGTCGCGGCGCGGCCGGGTCGTGTCGATGTAGGGGAACGACGGCTTCGGCGTCATGGAGTAGTCGAACTCGGCTAGCAGCATCGTGGACTGCGAAGTCGTCAGCGGGCAGGACGCGTAGCCCTCGTAGCGAGCGGTCGGCTCGCCGCCCTTCATGACCGAGAGCAGGTTCTCGACCGCGACCGGGGCCTGCTTGCGGATGGCGGCGCCGGTCTTCGAGTTGGGCGACGAGCCGGCGTCGCCGAGAGAGAAGACG
Organism: Actinomycetospora sp. NBRC 106375; assembly: GCF_030269665.1. Taxonomy (GTDB): domain Bacteria; phylum Actinomycetota; class Actinomycetes; order Mycobacteriales; family Pseudonocardiaceae; genus Actinomycetospora. The sequence continues at coordinate 52,462 of NZ_BSTS01000027.1, read as the reverse complement.
TTGCCGTAGCGGGCATGGCGCATCGTGTGCTTGTCGATCTCGACGTACCCGTTCGGGTTCTCCGCGTCCGCGAGCGGACCCTTCTTGATCCAGTCGGGTGCGGACTGCGGCGGCACGAGGTGCATCACGTCGTAGGGCAGCTTGGTGGTCTCCTGCGAGTCGAGGTTGGTCACCGTCGCCTCGCGCTGCCCGGAGTCGACGGCGCTGACCTCGCTCTTGAAGTGCACGGTGATGCCGTAGTCGTCGGCGACCTTGGCCAGCGCGTCGGAGAAGACCTTGACCCCGAACATGCCGGGCGTGGGCAGCACGAGGTGGATGTCGATGTTCTCGAGCACGCCCTGCTTGCGCCAGTGGTCGGCGGCCAGGTAAGCGATCTTCTGTGGGGCGCCGGCGCACTTGATCGGGCCCGCGGGCATGCCGAACACCGCGGTACCCGAGCGGGTCTCGCGGATGAACTTCCACGTCGCCGGCGCGAGCTCGTAGGCGTAGTTGCTCGACACGCCGTCGCGGCCGAGGGTCTCGCCGAGCCCGGCGATCTTGCCCCAGTCCAGCTGGATGCCGGGGCAGACGACGAGGTGGTCGTAGCGGACGGTCTCGCCGCCGGCCAGGGTCACCTCGCCCGCATCGGGGTCGACCTCGGCGGCGGCGTCGGTGATCCAGGTGACCCCGCGGGGCATCACCGAGGACTGCGGCCGGGCGCTCTCCTCGACCGGGGCGGCGCCGCCGCCGACCAGGGTCCAGAGCGGCTGGTAGTAGTGCGTCATCGCCGGGTCGATGACCGCGATGTCGGTCTCCCCCGCCCGCCGCAGCCGTGCGGCCACGGAGATGCCGGCGGAGCCCCCGCCGATGATGACCGTCTTGTACTGGCGCGCCATGGCGTGGTCCTCCTCACATATGTAGGTACAAGCACGGTAACGATTCGGACGTCCTGCCTCAACCTTTCGGCGCGCTGGAAAAGTAGGGACATAGGGACTAGCGTCCGCGTCGCTGCTGTGTCCACGATCACAGGGGGTGTCGGTGCGGTACGGGTTCGCGATCGACCAGACGACGTGCATCGGCTGCCACGCCTGCACCGTGGCGTGCAAGACCGAGCACGAGGTGCCGGTGGGGCAGTTCCGGACGTGGGTGAAGTACGTCGACCAGGGCACGTTCCCGAACAGCACCCGCGACTTCGGAGTGATGCGCTGCAACCACTGCACCGACGCGCCTTGCGTGACGATCTGCCCGACGCAGGCGCTGTTCCAGCGCGACGACGGCATCGTCGACTTCGACCGTGACCGCTGCATCGGGTGCAAGAGCTGCATGCAGGGCTGCCCGTACGACGCGATCTACATCGACGAGGACACCCACACCGCGGCGAAGTGCAACTTCTGCGCCCACCGGATCGACAACGACCTCGAGCCGGCGTGCGTGGTGGTGTGCCCGACGCACTCGATCTGGGTCGGCGACCTCGACGACCCCGGCTCGGGCATCGCGAAGCTGGTGAACTCCCGCCCGACCCAGGTCCGCTCGCCGGAGCAGAACACGGGACCGAACGTGTTCTACCTGGGCGCCGAGCGCGCGGTCCTCGACCCGCTGGCGGCCCCGTCGAGCTCGGGCTATCTCTACTCACGGCCCGACCCCCACCGCAGCGAGGTGTCACGGGACCTGGCCATGGACCCCGTCACGAAGGCCCGTACGACCTTGAACACGGCGCATCCGAGACCGTGGGGCTGGCGGGTCACGACCTATCTGTGGGCCAAGGGCGTCGGCGGCGGCGCTGTGCTCCTCGCCGCGCTCGCGCTGCTCGCCGGCATCGACCTCGGCGTGCTCACCACCATCGTCGCCCCGGCGCTCGGTGTGCTGGGCACGGCCGCGACCGGTGTGCTGCTGATCGTCGACCTGAAACGGCCCGACCGCTTCTGGTACATCCTGACCAAGTCCAACTTCCGGTCCTGGCTCGTCCTCGGCTCCTACGCGCTCGCCGCGTTCGCGGCGGTCTCGGGCCTCTGGTTGCTCTACGGCATCGCCGTCGAGACCGGGCTGCTGGACTCGAGCCCGGCGGTGTGGACCGTGCTGGCCGTCCTGGGCATCCCGACCGGGATCATGGTCGCCGGTTACACGGCGTTCCTGTTCGGCCAGGCCGAGGGGCGCGACCTCTGGCAGTCGCCGCTGCTGTTCTGGCATCTCGTCGTCCAGGCCCTCATGGTCGGGTCCGGTGCCCTGGCGATCGCCGCGCTGCTCGCCGGGACGGAGAGCGCTGCTTTGATCACCCGCACGCTCGTCGTCGCCACCGTCGTCCACGTGGCGATGCTCGTGCTCGAGTACTGCGGGCGGCACGCGACCAAGGCCGCCGCCGTCGCGGCGCACCTGGTCACCCACGGCCGCTACGCCCGGCAGTTCTGGGCCGCGGGCGTGGCGCTGGCCCTGCTGGGCGCCGTCCTGGCCCTGCCGTCGTGGGGCGGGGGCCTGCTCGCGCTCGCTGCTCTCGGCGGGCTCGCCGTGCAGGTCGCGTTGCTCACCTACGAGTCCGTGTTCGTCCGCGCCGGCCAGGACCTGCCCCTGTCCTGACGCCCGCTCCCCGACCCACCACCGGAGAGAAGCGATGACCGAGACCACCCCCAGGGACGCGGCACCGACCCGTCCGGCGCCGCCCGCCACCGCCCCCGACGACACGCCCCCGGCGCACGACCCGCACCCGCTGCCCGGGGCGCGCACCCACGAGCACCTGCGCAACTTCCCGCCGGTGGAGAACTGGGATCACCACGTCGAGTACGACGCGAAGGCCCACCCGCGCAAGGTGCCGCGCGAGTACATGCTCGTGCCCACCACGTGCTTCAACTGCGAGTCGGCCTGCGGCCTGCTCGCCTACGTCGACAAGGACGACCTCTCGGTCAAGAAGGTCGAGGGCAACCCGGCGCACCCGGGCTCGCGCGGGCGCAACTGCGCGAAGGGCCCGGCCACCATCAACCAGATCGACGACCCGGAGCGCATCCTGCATCCGCTGCGGCGGGTCGCCGACCGCGGCGGCGGACAGTGGGAGCAGGTCAGCTGGGACGCCGCCCTCGACGACATCGCCGGACGCATCCGGCAGGCCATCCTCGACGGCCGCCACGAGGAGGTCACCTACCACGTCGGTCGACCCGGCGAGGACGGCTTCGCCGAGCGCATGCTCCAGGCCTGGGGCGTCGACGGGCACAACAGCCACACCAACGTCTGCTCGTCGGGCGCCCGCTTCGGCCAGACCCTGTGGGGCGGCTTCGACCGCCCGTCGCCGGATCACAGCAACGCCAAGGTGATCCTGCTGTTCTCCTCGCACCTGGAGACCGGGCACTACTTCAACCCGCACGCGCAGCGGATCATGGAGGGCAAGGGCGCCGGGGCGAAGCTCGTCGTGGTCGACCCGCGGATGTCCAACACCGCATCACACGCCGACGTCTGGATGGCGCCCTGGCCCGGCAGCGAGGCCGCGATCCTGCTCGCCATCGCCTCCCACCTGCTGCGCACGCGGCGCATCGACGAGCCCTACCTGCGGCGCTGGTTCAACTGGGAGACCTACCTCGCCGAGCTGCACCCCGACGCCGACCGGACCTTCGAGGCGTTCCTGGACCGGCTCGAGGCCGACTACGCCGGCTACACCTTCGCGTTCGCCGCCGAGGAGTCCCAGGTCCCGGTCGAGCGCATCGAGGAGCTGGCCTCGCTCGTCGCCGACTGCGACCACCGGCTCTCGGCGCACATCTGGCGCTCCGCGGCGGCCGGCAATCTCGGCGGGTGGCAGGTCGCCCGCTGCCTCTGGTTCGTCCTCGCGCTGACCGGCTCGATCGGCACCCGCGGCGGGACGAGCCCCAACGGCTGGAACAAGTTCATCCCGCACGGCCCCGACGTCCCCGCCCACGACCACTGGAACCCGCTGGTGTGGCCGGGCGAATACCCGATGTCGACCAACGAGATGTCGATCCTGCTGCCGCACTTCCTGCAGGAGGGACGCGGGCGCCTCGAGGTCTACTTCTCGCGGGTGTTCAACCCGATCTGGACCTACCCGGACGGCTTCACCTGGATGAAGACGCTCTCGGACCCCGAGAAGGTCGGCCTCCACGTCGCCCTGACCCCGACCTGGTCGGAGACCGCCGAGTTCGCCGACTACGTCCTGCCCGTCGGGCACGCCACCGAGCGCCACGACACCCACTCCTACGAGACGCACGCCGCGAAGTGGTTGGGCTTCCGCCAGCCGGTGCAGCGAGTGGCCCGCGAGCGCCTCGGCCGGCCCGTCGGCGACACGCGGGACACCAACCCGGGCGAGGTGTGGGAGGAGAACGAGCTCTGGTTCGACCTGTCCTGGCGGATCGACCCCGACGGCTCGCTGGGCATCCGCCGCCACTTCGAGTCGCCGTACCGCCCCGGCGAGAAGGTCACCGTCGACGAGTACTACCGCTGGATCTTCGAGAACCGTGTGCCCGGCCTGACCGAGAAGGCCGAGGCCGAGGGCATGAGCCCGCTGCAGTACATGCGCCGTTACGGCGTCGTCGAGGTCGCCACCGACCTCTACCGCCAGGACGAGCGCACGCTCTCAGCGGCCGAGCTCGAGGGGACCGTCCCCGACGAGCAGGGGGTCCTGCGCAAGCCGACCGACGACGACTCCGTGCCGCCGCTGATCGGCGAGGCCGGCGCGGTCGGGGTCCGCCACGCCGACGGCACCGCGACCGCCGGCTGGCTCACACCGTCGCGCCGGCTCGAGGTGTACTCCACCGCGATGCGGGATTGGGGCTGGCCCGAGCACACCACGCCGGGCTACATCCGCTCGCACATCGCCCGTTCGGAGATCGACCTCGACGCCGGCGACCTCGTGCTGGTGCCGACCTTCCGGCTGCCGACGCTGATCCACACCCGCTCCGGCAACGCGAAGTACCTCAACGAGATCGCCAACTCGCACCCGCTGTGGCTGCACACCCGCGACGCGCAGCGCCACGGCGTCGTCACCGACGACCTCGTGCGTCTCTCGACGGCGATCGGCTACCTGGTGGCCCGCGTGTGGGTCACCGAGGGCATCCGGCCCGGGGTGTGCGCGCTCTCGCACCACATGGGCCGGTGGCGCCTCCACGAGACCGAGGGCAGCCGGTGGGTCCAGGGCCTGGTCGACATCACGCACCCGGACGGGCCCGACTCCTGGAAGCTGCGCTACCGCGGCGGCATCGAGCCGTTCGAGTCCGACGACCCGGACTCCGAGCGCATCTGGTGGAACGACCCCGGAGTGCACCAGAACCTCGCGTTCGGCGTGCAGCCCGACCCCTGGTCGGGCATGCACTGTTGGCTGCAGAAGGTGCGCATGGAGAAGGCGCACTCCGGCGACCGCTACGGCGACGTCTACGTCGACACCGCCCGCTCCCGCGAGGTCTACCGCCAGTGGCTGGCGAAGACCCGGCCGACGCTCGGGCCCGGTGGTCAACGGCGCCCCGAGTTCCTCATGCGGCCGGTCAAGCCGCGCCGCCGCGCGTTCCGGGTGGACGACGGCGCACAGCCCCCGCGCACCCCCGACCCCGGGCCGCAGGAAGGCGGTGCCTCCGGATGAGGATCGGAAGCACGGGCCGACCGCTCGATGAGGCCGCCTTGCGGGCCGCGATCGGCGCGGTGCGGGACCCCGAGCTGGACCGGACGCTCGACGAGCTCGGCACCCTCGACGAGGTGACCGTCGGTCGGCGCGGCCGGGTCCAGATACAGGTCGCGCTGGTGGCCGACGACCAGGCCGCTGCCCTCGCCGCCGCGGTACGGAGGGCCGCGCAGGACGCGGGCGGCACCCGAGTGGACGTCGACACCGTCCCGCTGCCCCCACAGCGGCGCGCCGAGCTCGCCGCCCGCCTGGCCGGCGACACGGGACGGTCGGCGGGGCCGGCGCCACGGATCTACGCCGTGGCCAGCGGCAAGGGCGGTGTCGGCAAGAGCACCGTCACCGCGAACCTCGCGGCGGCGCTCGCCGCCACCGGGCAGCGGGTGGGTCTGCTCGACGCCGACGTGTGGGGCTACTCGGTGCCCCAGCTCTTCGGTGTGCACCGGCCGCCCGTGGTGCTGGGCGGGAAGATGCAACCGATCCCGGCGCACGGTGTGTCGTTGATGTCGACCGGGTTCTTCGTCGACGAGGACGACCCGGTGGTCTGGCGCGGCCCGATGCTGCACAAGGCGCTGAGCCAGTTCGTCACCGACGTCGCCTGGGGCCCGCTCGACGTCCTGTTCGTGGACCTCCCGCCCGGCACCGGCGACGCCACGCTCTCGGTCCTCGAGCTCCTGCCCGACGCCGCGCTCCTCGCGGTCACCACCCCGCAGACCGCCGCCCGCGTCGTCGCGCGGCGGGTGATCCGCATGGCCGCCGACACCGGTGCGCCCATCGCCGGTGTCGTGGAGAACATGGCCGACGCCGTGTGCGGGACGTGCGGCGACACGACGGCGGTGTTCGGAACCGGCGGTGGCGAGGCGCTCGCCGCGGAAGCCGGGACGACGCTGCTCGGGCGCGTTCCGCTGGACCTGGCGCTGCGCGAGGCCGCCGACCGCGGAGTGCCGGTCGTCCGCGACACCCCAGCGGCCATCTCCGCCCGAGAGCTCCTGCGGATCGCCGAGCTGCTCCCGGCGACGCGGCGTCCCCTGGTTCGTCGCTCGCTCCCGCTCGCGGTCGTCTGAGCGACCGTCCTGCCGATGCGGGCCTCGGTCCGGCTGGTCACACCTCGGGCAGGGTCAGCAGCAGGGTCAGGACACCGAGCGCCGCCACCATGGCGGTCAACGACACCGCCTCGCCGGTGGCCGCGCTGATCGTCCGCGCTCCGCTCCCGACGATGCGGGCGTGCCGGCGGCGGCCGAGCAGGGCGCAGATCAGTGCCGCCAACAGGGCCAGCCCGGCCGGGACCCAGGCGAGGACGCTGCCCGTCCGGTTCTCCCGGAAGATCAGGAGGGCCCCGTTGGCCAGCATCGCCAGAGCCGTCCGGTCCCACGAGAGCGCCGTGCGTTCGGGCTGGAGCCCGGGCCGGGAGCGGAGGCGGCGCTGGCGCGGGTCCATGTCCTCCGGTCCGGTCACCGCGCCACCGAGACCAGGATCGCCACCGCCACCGTGATTACGACGAGCCCGATCGTCAGCAGCAGCGGCAGCCGGCTGGGCGGGAGATCCGCGTCCTGGCGCATCGCCCGTTGCACCTGGTGCCACCGGCGCAGGCTGAGGAGTGACACCACGATGCCGAGCACCGCGAGCAGCCCGCCGACCACGTGCCGAGACCCTTCCGGGCCGAACTCTGGGACGAGCTGGGTGGCGGCGACCCCACCGGCGATCAACGCCAGCGAGGTGCGGTTCCACGCCAGGAACGTCCGCTCGTTGGCCAGCGTGAACCGGTAGTCGGGCTCGATGTCGATCCCTCGATCCCGCTCGGACGCCTCGCCGGCCGGTGAGTCCGCCGTACCCATCGCCTGCCTCCGCGGCCGCCCGTCGCTCGTGCGCATCTCCCGGACCCGGGGTGCACGACGTCCCTATCAGGCCCGTCGGCTCGGCGCTGCTACAGCGTCCCGGTGAGCGCCTGGAGTCCCAGGCTCGACGCCGCTACCAGTCGCTGGTGTGCCCAACAAAGCGCACCGTTCACCTCCAGCATCGTTAGCTACGCTTACTTCCTATGTGCCAACATTGGGAGAAGAAGGGACGCCAGCGCCAGTACTCATATTCAGGAGTGAGCGTCGTCTCGCAATGAGACCACCCAAGCGGCCGTGCAGCGCCAGACTCGTGGCGTTGACGATGACGATGGCCCGTCCTAATGTAGGGACATCTCACCGGCAGGGAGGTCGCCATGCACGTCGAGGTCATCGCCACTGAGTCCCTCGGGGACCGCAGCTACGTGGTGCACGACGGCGAGGTCGCCCTGGTCGTCGACCCGCAGCGAGATCTCGACCGCGTTCACGCCATCGTGGCCGAGCAGGGTGTGCGGATCGGCGCGGTCGCCGAGACCCACATCCACAACGACTACGTCACCGGCGGCCACGCCCTGGCCGCCGAGTCCGACGCCTACTACCTGGTCAACGCCGAGGATCCCGTGACCTTCCACCGGCACGCGATCGCCGACGGCGAGGAGATCCCGGTCGGGACGTTGCGAGTCCGGGCGCTGGCCACCCCGGGTCACACCGTCACGCACCTGTCCTTCGTCGTGGACGACACCGCTGCGCCGGACGAACCCGCCGCGGTGTTCACCGGCGGCTCGCTGCTGTTCGGCAGCGTCGGACGCACCGACCTCGTCGACGCCGCGCGTACGACGGAGATGACCCACCATCAGTACCGCTCGGCGCACCGCTTGGCCGACGCCTTGCCCGACGAGACGCGGGTCTACCCGACCCACGGGTTCGGCAGCTTCTGCTCCTCCGGCGGCGCGACCGGCGCCGACTCGAGCACGATCGGCGCCGAGCGCCGGGCCAACGACGCGCTGCTGGCCACCGACGAGGACCGCTTCGTCGAGACGCTCATCGCGAACCTGACCGCCTACCCGCGCTACTACGCGCACATGGGCCCGCGGAACCTCGCCGGACCTGACGCGGCCGATCTCTCCCCCGTCGCCGAGGTCGACCGCGACGAGCTGCGCAAGCGCATCGCCGACGGCGAGTGGGTGGTCGATCTCCGCGACCGCACCGCGTACGCCGCCGAGCACATCGGCGGCACCGTCGGCATCGCCCTCGGCGCGCAGTTCTCCACCTATCTCGGCTGGATCATCCCCTGGGGCACCCCGGTCACCTTGGTCGGCGACTCCGCCGAGGCCGTCAGCGAGGCCCAGCGCCAGCTCACCCGGATCGGCATCGACCGTCCGGCCGGCTCCGCCGTCGGCGCGCCGTCCGACCTCGCGCCGTCGGGCGACCTGCGCCGCTACCCCACGGCGACGTTCGCCGACATCGCGGCACGCACCGGCACCGAGGCCGACGAAGCCGTCCTCGACGTGCGCCGCGACGACGAGCGGGCCCGAGGCGGCATCCCGTCCGCGCCGCACGTCCCGCTGCAAGACCTCCTGACCCGCCTCGACGACCTGCCCCCCGGGCGCCTGTGGGTGCACTGCGCCGCGGGCTTCCGGGCGAGCATCGCCGCGAGCCTGCTCGACCGGGCCGGACGCGACATCGTCCTCGTCGACGACGACTACGCCCACGCCGTCGAGCTCGGTCTCGCGACGGGCTGACCACCCCCTCCCTCGCCACAGACCAGGGGCCGCCGAGCCCTCGGTCCGCGCGCGAGCCTGCGGCGAGGAGGCCGTATGACGTTCGCACTCGAGATCGCCATCGGCCTGGTGATCGGCCTCGTGGTCGGTGCCCTCGGCGGGGGAGGCGGTGTCCTGACCGTGCCCGCCCTGATCTACCTGCTCGGCGCCTCCACCCACGAGGCGGCGACGGCGTCACTGATCATCGTCGGCGTGGCCGCACTGGCCGGCCTGCCCGCGCACGCCTGGCGCGGCAACGTCCGATGGGGCGCCGGCGTGGTGTTCGGCCTCGTCGGGACCGTCGCCGCCCTGGCCGGGGCGGTCGGTGCCCGCTACCTCGACCCCTCCGTTCTCCTGCTCGCCTTCGCCGGCGTAATCACCGTGGCGGCGGCCCTGATGATCCGCGACGCCCGCCGCGGGCAGGCCGGCGAGGAGCCCACCGACGAGTGTGCGGTCGACGTCGTCCCGGCCGGAGGGGGTGACGTCACGGAGCGCCCGAGCAACCCGTCGACGAGCCCGTCACCGCTTCCGGACGGCGGTGCGCTCCTCACCGTGCCCCGGCCCTCGACGGAACCGGCGACCGGCGACCGGTCCCGGACCGCGCAGGCCCTCATGGTGGTCGGCGGGGGCCTGGCCGTCGGCCTCATGACCGGGCTCTTCGGGGTCGGCGGAGGCTTCCTCGCGGTCCCCGTCCTGGTCCTGGTCATGCGCTGGCCGACGCGCGCGGCCATCGGCACGTCGCTGCTGGTCATCGTCATCAACGCCGTCGCCGCCCTCGCTCCGCGGCTCGGCGCCGAGGTCCTCGACGTCCGCCTGATCATCCCAGTGACCGTCGCGGCGGTCGTGGGCACGCTGCTGGGCAAGGTCGCGTCCGACCGCGTCTCCTCCCCCGCCCTGTGCCGCATCTTCGCGGCCGTCCTCCTCCTGCTTGCCGGCTACACCGCCCTGCGCTCCGGCATCGCCCTTACAGCGTGAGACCCGCCATGGTCCTGATCCTCATCATTGTCGGTATGTTGGTACTAATACTGAGCAACGGAAGGACATCGATGACGAGCGTTCAGGAGACCTCGGTCGACCAGCTGGCTGCCTCCGGGTGGACCCCGGGCAGGCTCGTGGACGTGCGCTCCGCCGAGGAGTTCGCCGAGGGCCACGTCCCGGGCGCGGTGAACGTGCCGCTCGACGACGTCGTCGCCGACCCGGGTCAGTTCGGCCCCGAGCCGCTCCAGATCATCTGCCGCTCGGGTGGCCGGAGCGCCAAGGCCGCCGAGGCCGTGGAACAGGCCGGGACGCCGGCCATGTCCATCGCAGGAGGTACGGCGGCGTGGATCGAGTCGGGACGCCACGTCGATATCTTGAGCTGACAGACGTCGTCATGGAGGACTGGTGACCACTGCCCACATCGACGCCGGCACCGTTCGCGGCCTGCTCGCGTCGCACCCGGAAACGCGTCTGATCGATGTCCGCACCCCCGGCGAGTTCGCCGCGGCGCACATCCCCGGATCGTCGAACGTGCCGCTGACGCTGCTGCGCGAGCTCCGCGACGAGATCCGTGCCGAGCACGCCGATCCCGTCGTGCTCGTGTGCGCTTCGGGCGCTCGAGCCGAGCAGGCGCGGGCAATGCTCGACCGTGCCGGCATGGAGCGGCTCCAGGTGCTGCGCGGCGGGATGACCGACTGGCAGCGCGACGGGGGCGAGGTCAGCGAGGGCCACGGCACCTGGGCGATGGAGCGCCAGGTCCGTCTCGCCGCGGGGTCGCTGGTGGTGACGGGCGTGCTCGGCAGCCTGCGCTACCGCCCGCTCATCGCCCTCGCGGGAGCCATCGGCGCCGGGCTGACATTCTCCGCGATCAGCAACACCTGCGGCATGGCCCGCATGCTCGCCCTGCTGCCCTACAACCGCCGCGGTGCACCGGACGCCGCGGTCGCGCTGGACGCGCTGACCTGAGCGGGGCCGCGCCGGATCGTTGACGACATTCGTCCTGAGTTCCTACAGTACGAATGTCGGAACAATCCGATCGGGAGGCGCCATGCAGCCTCGAGCCTGCCGCTGGCGCTCACACGGCATCGGTGACGCGTGGCCCGACACGGCGACCTTCGACGACTACGTCGCCGGACGCTGCGACCGCCTCGGTGCCGAGGTCGTGATCGACCTTCGCCCGTGCTGTGAACGCACGGCTCGCCCGTTCCGGCGGGCGATCGCCGGCGGGCCCGACTGCGCACTTCACGCGGTCCGGCAGGCCGTGATTGTTCTCGCCCCGGAGCTGGCGTGGCTCTGGTGCCCGCCGGAGCCGGCCACCCGGAGCCCCGGACACGCGGGCACCATCGTCCGACTCTGTGCACGTCTGCGGCTGCCGACCCTGCTCGTCGAGGACGACGACCAGACCGCCGCGGCGGCCGGCCTGATCATCGACCGCGCGTCCAACCAGCGAGTCCCGTCCGTCGTGTCAGCCTGAAAGCCCTCGGAAGACCAGCGAAGGAGCTCCGTGACCGCCGTCCCCGGCTCCGCACCGTCCAGCACGCCGACCGGACCGGACTACGCACCGATCGGCACCGTCGGCGCGAGTGCGATCGCAGCGGCGGCCGTCCTGCCGGCGCTGCCGCTGCCCCGGCTGGCCGGAAGGCCTCTGCCGCTCGCGCTCCCCGCACGCCTCTACGTCTGCGGCATCACCCCCTACGACGTGACCCACCTCGGGCACGCGGCCACCTTCGTGTGGGCCGATGCCCTGGCCAGGGTGCTCCGCCTCGCCGACATCCCCTCGCTCACCACCCGCAACGTCACCGACGTCGACGACGTCCTGACCGCCGCGGCGGCCCGGCAGGGTGCCGACTACGCGTCGTTCGGTCTGGTCCAGGAGCACCAGTTCGACCGGGACATGAAGGCCCTGTCAGTGCGGGAGCCGCAGCACGTGCCGCGGGCCCGCCACCACATCGACCACGTCATCCGGCTCGCGTCCACCCTCCTCTCGCGCAAAGCTGCCTACGAGCGAGACGGCACCGTGTACTTCCGTGCCGGCGACATCGCGCTCGACCACGGCCTCGACCGCGACGAAGGCCTGCGCCTCCTGACCGAGCGAGGCGACCGCCCCGACGACCCGAACCGTGACGACCCGTTCGACGTCCCCGTGTGGCAGCGATCCGGGCCCGAGGACCCCGCCTGGCCCAGCCCCTGGGGACCGGGCCGGCCCGGGTGGCACGCGGAGTGCTCGGCCATGGCCCTCGCAACCCTCGGCGGACTCGTCGACGTCCTCGTGGGGGGCAGCGACCTCGCGTTCCCCCACCACGCCTACCAGTCGGCGATCGCCGCGGCCGTCACCGACGGACCCTTCCGCCGCGCCACCATGTCGGTGGGCGCGGTGCGCTATCGCGGGCACAAGATGGCCAAGTCAACGGGCAACCTCGTACTCGTCAACGACCTGCTCTCCTCGGCCGCCCCGGCCGCGCTCCGGTTGATGCTCCTGCACCGGCCGTGGTCGCACTCGTGGGAGTTCGAGCCGTCCGAGGTCACCGCGGCGACCGAGACGCTGGACGAGCTCTACCGGGCGGCAGGACGGGCCGGCGGGAGCGACGGTCCCGTCGCGGCCGTGACCCGTGCCCTGCTCGACGACCTCGACGTCCCCACCGCTCTCACGATCGCCCTGAGCGAGGGAGGAGACGCCGCCCGCTTGGTCATCCGGACTCTCGCACTCGATTGAGTACGCGAACGACCGCAACTCCCCCGGTAGTCGCGCGGTCCTCGAGCAGCGGCGGCCTGAGCGCAACGCCGTTGTCGGGGACGTGCGGCACTCTCCTCTTGGGAGGGCGGGACGCAGAAGTGTCCGTCCCCACTGCACGGAAGGACGTGGGCCGGATGGTCGGCACGGCGAAGGTCAGCGGCGTCCCGCGCGTTCAGACCGTGCCAGCGTGGGTCGAGCGCCCCGCGGCGGAACTCGCGTGGCTGGAGCACGCCCTTGTGTGGATCTACGTGAAACGCGGCCGATCCCCCGAGGTGCACGGAGCGCAGTGCGCGCTGGCCTGGGTGGGTGGGGTGTCGACGAGTGCGCCGGCGACCGCCGACAGCACAGCTCCGACGCGATGGCGGGCGATGGGCGAGCTCATCGTGTGCGGCGCGGTGTCGAACGGCGATCCGTATCCGGAGCCGCCGTGGTGGCGCGAAGCCGGGATCGCCAAGCTCGAGACGGCCGGTCGGCGGGCGTGGTGGGAGCAGTGGTCGACCCACGGGTGGACGAGGGCCATCGCTGGTGGCGCCGGACGTGCGTTGAGCTGGGCGATGGGGCTGGGAGAGGACACGCCGCCGGTGCTTCCGCGGCACCTCGAGGGCGGCTCTTCCGTCACGGAGGCCGCGCGCCGTGAGTGCGCGGCGATCATGCGGGAGGCGCTGACCCGGCCGCTTCCGGGTCGACCCGTCGCGACCGATCGGACAGCTCAGGCCTCGGCCTCTGCGTCGACGTAGTCGTCGACCGCCACGGCGTCCTCGCCGTCGTCGTCACGCCACTCGCTGTCGGCTCCCGTTCCTGTCGTGTCGTCCTCGTGCCAGGCGGCCAGCTGCTGAGCGCGGTCGTCGTCGGCGTGGCGCTCCTCGAGCACCTCGCGATTGCGGAGCTCGGCGGCGACCTCGTTGGCACGCGTGGTGGCCGCGGCGACCTCGTCATCGTCCGGCGCGTGGACAGAGTCTTCGTCGACGCCGTCGGGGGCGCCGACAGCAGCCTCGCGGATGTCAGGAACATCGGTCTCACCGACAGGCCTGTCCTCCGCGTACCTCTCGTGATCCCGCGCCATCGCCTCCGGCCGATCGATCTCGTCGTCCGCTTCCTGGCCGCGCCGTGGGTCTGCTTGGTGGGCGCTGTCAGGTGCCTCGTCGGTCGGGCCGTCGCGCGTGCCGGTCTGGTCGATGTCGTGGTCGGTGATGTCGTGGTCGGTGATGTCGTGGTCGGTGATGTCGCGGAAGGTGTCGTCGTCGCGGCGGCTCGCTCGGTCGAGAGCGAGCCACTCCTCGGCCGTGACCGCGGGCTTCGGGTCATCGGCGGCGTCCTGCTCGGCGAGGTACTGAGCGGACGCCTCGCCCATCGTGCGTGTCATCGCGGTGGCCGCGTACCACTCGGTGTAGGTCTGTGACTGCTGTTCCAGGGTCGCGCCGTGACGTCTCAGGTTCTCGGCGAGCGCGTCGGCGTGGTCGGCTTCCCGAGCGAGGCGGCCACGCTCGTCGGGATCGTCGAGCACGGAGTCGGTCTCGGCGCGGCGTAGCGCGGCGGTCTGTCGGTGTCGCGCTTCGGCTTGGCGCGTGCCGGCGAGGAGGTTCTCGACGTAGGCCGGGCCCCAGGCCTGCTCTCTTTCCCAGGCCCTGACCCGAACGCGGTGACCGGCCGGTGAGCACTCGAGCTCGTCGCGCTGGTACTCCGGCAGGCCCGCGGCGCGGTGGGCTGCGCGGTAGGCGGCGAAGGCCTCGACGTGGCCTCGCGGAGGAGCAGAGCCGAGCACTTCGGCGGCGGTCGCGGGCCGACCGGCGTCGCCTCCGAGCAGGGAGGTCACGGCGTTGTCGTCGGCGATCGGCACGCCGCCGAGCTCTCGGTGTGCGGCGACGGCGCTGGCGCGCGCGGCCCATGCCTCCCGCGCGTTCTCGTCGGTGGGCACCGGCCCGAGGCCGCGCAGCGCCCAGGGGGGTGGATCGGCCGCGAGCGCGGCACCGAGGTCGCGGGCTCGTGCGTCGGCAGCGTCGGCCAGTGCTTCGAGGTAGCGACGGGTGTCGTGGTCGATGTCGTCAGGGATCCAGTGGGTCCAGGTGGCGCCGGTGGGGTCGAAGGTGTGTTCGGCTCGGATGCGTCCTCGGATGACGTCGCTGACCCGGCGGGCGCCCTCGAGGGGGCGGTCGGCGACGGCATCGCGCAGGACCTCGGCGGGGTCGTGGCCGGCGATCTCGGCCTGGCGCAGGAGCCGGGTCAGGCCGGCGGTGCCGTCCTCGGCGGCGACGCGTGCACGGTCGTGCGGGGTGAGCGAGTCTTCGGCGACGAGAGCGTCGAGATGCCGGATGGTGCGCTCGGTCGCGACCTGGTGTGCGAGGTCGGCGAAGCGCTCGCCGGCCATCTGGACGGACGCGGCTCGGGTGGCCGCGTCGTCCTGTGCGGTGCTGGCCGAGCGGTGCTCGTCGTCCACCCGGTCGCGGGACTCGAGGATGGTGGCGAGGACGGCGCGCGGGTCGCGGTGGACCTGATCGTTCTCGCTGCCCTGGGCGGCGTCGTCGGGGCCGGCGACGGTGGCGATGTGCGCGGTGTTGGACATCCGGCCCCGGGAGAGGCCGACGTACAGGGCGTTGAGGTCGGTGCGTGGCGTGACGACGGGATGGGCGCTGTCGACGGTGGCGCCCTCCGCGGCGTGGACCGTCCCGGCGTAGGACAGCGTGACGTCAGCCGCCACGTACTCCGGCGGGAGCACGAGCCTCTCGCCCTCAGCCGGTATCGCGGCGTCGCTGCTGGATCGCGGGTAGAGCGGCTCGCCGGCTCCGACGACGGCGACATCGAGGGCTCCGTCGTCGCGCACGGCGGTGACGCGGTAGTGCTCGCGATTGATCGGGCCACGTCGGTTGCCCTCGTAGCCGGCGAGCTCCCAGGCGACGCGACGGCCCTGGACGACATCGCCGACTCCGGCGTAGGTCCCGTCGCGCAGTGGCAGGCCGTGTTCGTCGACGCGACCGAGGCGCACCAGCTCGTCGCGAATGGATGTGGAGACGCGCGCGGCCGCCTCGTTGGTGTCGACGACGAGCAGGGAGCGCTGGCCGGCGAGGGTGTCGGCGAGCCAGGCCCGGGTAGCGGATGCTTCGGCGTCAGCGAGGGTGCCGGCGTCGAGCAGGCGCCCGTGGCGGTGATAGTCCGTGATGGCGTCGGGGTCACCGGCTCGCAGGCGCAGCGAGGCGTCGCGTTCCCAGGGCTCGTGGAAGCGACGCGCGTCCGAGAGCTCGTAACGCGCGCCGGCCTCGGCGACCATGTGCATCGCACCGCCCGCACCGACGGCCCCGAGCTGTCGGGGGTCGCCGACGAGGAGCACCTTGGCGCCGGCCTCGTTCGCATAGGCGTGGATCGCGGCGAGCGCGGCGGTGTCGGCCATCGAGGACTCGTCGACCACCACCAGGTCACCGGGGCGCAGTCGCCACCAGCGGTCGTCGTCGAGCGGCGTGCGGTGCGTTGCGGCCGCGGAGTCGAGGCGGCGCTGCGTCGCGAGCCAGCGAGCCGTGTTCGCGGCGGTCAGACCCTCGGCGGTGAGCACGTCGGCGGCCACCTGCGCTGTCGCCAGACCGAACGTCCGTCGCTCGGGCTCGTCGGTGCGCCGGTGGGTGGGATCGGTCCAGGCGCGGGCCAGCGAACCGACGGCGAAGCTCTTGCCCGTCCCGGCCGGCCCGATCAACGTCTCGAGCCGCGCGCCGGACGTCAGGACGCCGGTGAGAGCCGCGGTCTGATCCACGCCGAGCTCGATGCCCTGGCCTCGGAGATCCTCGACGAACCGCTGCACCTGACTCGGGGTGAGTCGCAGCCCGTCGCGAGCCGCAGTGGCTGCCCGCAGCCGATTCTCGCTACGCAGGTGCTCCCGGGTGACGTACGAACGCCCACCCGGGGCCGCGTACACCGAGCTACCGTCGCGTCGGCGCAACGCGTCCGGCTCGAGGCCTTCACCCGGTGCCGCCGCGTCGATCGGATCGACGTGCTCGACGAGCGCGATGGCCTGGTCCGCGAGGCCGTGCAGCAGTCCCGCGACCTCGGTTCCATCGTGTCGTCCGAGGTGGTCGGGCAGGAGGGCGTTGATCTCCCGGACGAGGTCGGCGTGGGTGAAGCTGGTCTTCTTAGCCTGCACCGCCTCGAGCGCCGCCTCGATGACCTCCGAGGGCACGAACCGCTCCGCAGCGGCCGGCGTCCGCCCGGCCTGATCGCGAGCGGCCTGGGCAATACCCGCAAGCCCCCCGGCGACCTCGACGCGCAGCTCGTCGTCGACGCGGGCCAGGAACTCCTCCCGGCTCTCACCGCCGTGCGCCTTCGCCGCCCGGGTGGCCATCGTCGCCTGGCGCTTGATGCGATCACGCTCGAGGCCGGTGGCCTCCCGCTGCTTCGAGGCCTCGAACGCTTCGATCAGCTCGGCGGCGCGCCCCGTGATCTTGTGTGACCGGCCGGAGAAGCGGTCCCGCGAGGCGGGGTCGACCGCGGTCGCCTCCCGTGCAAGCCCGTCGGGACGCATCGCCATCACCACCCCGAGGTCCTGGATCAAGCTCTCGTCGGTGGTGCGCTCACCCACGGCCGCCGCAGCCGGCTTAAGGCGATGGATCGCTCGCGAGTCCAGCGTGCGCCACTGGCCGTCGTCTGCCTGCTGACGGTTGAGGGTGGCGTTGTGAATGTGGAGCTGCGGGTCGTGGTCGCGGGAGTCGTGCTGGAAGAAGCTGGCGACGACCCAGTTCTGTGCGTCGACCCACCGCCCGGCGGTGCCGCCGTGGTGCCCGACGCGGGCGTAGCCGGCGTGGTCCTGCAGATATGACAGGGCAGCGTCGTTGCCACGCCAGATCGCGTCCTCCACGGTCTCGCGCAGCCGCCCCCACTCGGCGGCCTCCTCGTCCAGGCCGGCGGCACCGGCCTTCACCTCCTCGGCCTCGAACGCGGTGTGCAGCAGCGTCACCGACTTCTGAACGCTGAACGTCAGGTCCAGGAAGGCGACGTTCTGCCGCACCGCCTTGCTCGCCTCGACGCGGAGTTCATCGCGGCGTTCAGCCGACGCGTCGGGCTCTCGTTCGAGGGCATCCGCGTACAACTGCTCGGCCGACTTGTACGCCCGCCCCGCGTGTCCGAGCGTCCCGTCGTCGCCGAGCTCGTCCCACCGGTTCGGATCGCGGAAGCCCTCGGCGCGGGGATCGAGGAACCGCGAGTAGATCGCCGTCATGTCCTGCGCGTCGACCTCACCGTCAAGACCGAGCGCCTCCGCGCCGGCGCCCCACCAGCGCCCCGGTGGCTCGCCCTCGGCGACCGCGCCGGTGTAGTAGTTCTCCCGGCCGCTCGCGACCTCCTTCAGCAGGTAGGCCGGGTTGTAGCCCGTCGCGACGCTCAGCACCCGGACCACCCGCGGCGCAGGACCTCGCATCCCGACCGAAGATCAACAAGACGGCGGGCGCCGGCTTCGCCGCTCCACGGCCGGCCGGAGGCCGGCCGAGACCCGAGGATCGTGATGCCTCGGTGTGCGTCTTCTGATCTTTCCCTTGATCTTTTCGTTCTTGGGTCTTGTTGCTCGTGTCTTGTCGTCTGTTCGGTGTAGTGATCGGTGTCGGTTGCTGGTCTTGGTTCTTGCTCTTTGTCTTGGTCCTGGTTATTGCTCGTGGTCGTGGTGGTCGGCTGCTGGGTGGTCATGGTTGGGCCTCCTCAGTGGGGTCGTTCTCGCTGGTGTTGATCAGATGGAGGGGCAGCGGTCGGTCGCGGAGGGCCTTGAGCGCGGCCGCGGCGGTGCCGCGGGAGACCTCGGCGTCGGTCTCGAGCTCGGAGACCGTCGGCCAGACGCCGTGACGCTGGGCATGCCGCGACGCGGCTGCCTCGGCCCGGTCGCGAGCCGGCGAAGGCGCCGCCCGCGGGGGCCCGACAACCGACCTGCTGTCGTCGGCGCCCTCGGCGCTGACCGGGTCCGCGTTCGGCCCGGGATTGGGCTGAACGCCGCCGGGCACGACCTGCGCCTGTACAGCGCCGACGTTGAACCCTGTCGAATGAACGGGTTCGGGCTGAACAGCACGGGGGCTCGCGGCGGCGAGCAGGTAGAGCAGGTGGGCGACCACCGCCGCGGCGACAGCGGGCCAGGCGCCGATCCCGAACCGAAGGGCGGGAGCGACCTCGACGGCGGGTCCGCCGGCGAGGTAGGTCGCTTGAGCGAGACCGGAGAGGCCGGCGGCGGTGACGACCACGACCCACGCGTAGCGAGCCGCCCCGTCGCGCAGGCGGGCTGTGGCGCCGTAGGCGACCAGGGCGAGCCCGTCGGTGATCAGTGGGTAGAGCCAGGCGATGCCGGTCGGGACGCGGGCGGCGACGGCGACCTCGAACAACCCGTGCGCGGTGGCGATGGCGGCGCCGAGTGCGACCGCGAGTCCGGGGAGCCAGAGCAGCCAACCCTTGCTGCGCTCGTCCGGCGCTCGATTGCCCAACGCGTTGTCGGTGTCGGCCATCGTCGATCAGTCCGCGTCGACGTCGACGCTGCCGCGCTCGACGGTGCGGTCGGCCGCGTGCCACTGGGTTAGCTGCTCACGACGCTGCTCGTCCTGGTCGCCGTGCCCAGCAGCTCGAAGAGCGTCACGAGAAGTCGCGGAGGATGCCGCCCGACCAGACGACCGGTCTGCCTTTGCACCAGGGTTGCGTGGGGCTTCGTGGTCGAGGCGTGCGACGGCGTGGCGGAGGTCGTCGAGGCTGCCGCAGAAGCAGTGGAACTGGTCGGGCGAGACCGCGTTCATGTGCGCAAAGTAGATCTTCGATAGGGTGTCCCACTCGGCCCGCTCCGCGGCCTCGCGGGCGCGCTGCTGCGCGCGGGTATCGGCCTGGTCGGCAGTGGTCATCGCGACCACCGCCCGCGCTCGGCGCCGTTGACCGCGGCGCCGATCCCGGTACCGCCCTGTGCCGTTGTGCCGTCGGGGGGCGGCTCAGGAGGTGCGTCGTCGCGGGCGCCGGCCCACCACCAGGCGATCGACGTCGTGGCCTCGACCCCGGGCACCGGCGTCGCACCCGACGGCGCGCCAGCCCAGCCGGGACGGGTCTGGTGGCGTTCCCGGGAGCAGGACCCGGCGGCGGTCTTGAGGCGGCGCACCACGCCAGGGCGTTGCCGGTCGTGCCAGTCCCCCGCCAGCTGCACAGAGGCGCCGCGGCCCTCGTAGGCGGCACGCCACGCGTACATCAGCCAGAGCAGTTCCTCGACGACGTCGGGGTGCCAGAGCCAGCACTCGGGCAGCACCGCGACCC
The DNA here is from genome assembly GCF_030269665.1 of Actinomycetospora sp. NBRC 106375. Lineage (GTDB taxonomy): Bacteria > Actinomycetota > Actinomycetes > Mycobacteriales > Pseudonocardiaceae > Actinomycetospora. The sequence goes on along the minus strand of NZ_BSTS01000027.1, from coordinate 32,338 downwards.
CGTCGGGGTAGCGCAGGAACACCGCCTGCAGCCACCGGCACAGCTCCTCGAGCAGACCCGCTAGCGCTTCGCTGTCGGTGGGTGCGGTCAGCCATGACGGCGCGACGGTCGGGCCTGGCCGGGCCGGGGTGGCTGCGAACGCGTCGGCGAGCTGGGCGACGGTGCGTGCGAGGTCGTCCACCCGAGTCGGGGTTCCGAGCAGGGCGTCCAGTCCGCGGCGCAGGCCGTCCACTTCGCGCGCCAGCCCGGCCAGGGCCTCCACTCGGGCGAACTCGCCGTCGCCGAGTCCGGCCTGGCCGGGCGGGCGGCGGGTCACCGACCCCACCCCGGTCCGCTGGAACCGCTCCCGCTGTCGCCGGTCTCGTGGGAGGAGTCGAGATCGGCGCCGACATCGATGGCGCGGTGGTCGTCGTCGTGCCACCGGAGCAGCTGCTCGCGCCGTTCCTCGTCCTCGTCCGGCACGCTCTCGACCGCCTCTGCGGCACGTGCGGCGCGCAAGTTCTCGAGGCGTTGGCGCAGACGCTCCGGGCCGGCAGGGGCGTCGGCGGTGTCGCCAGCTCGTCCGTCAAAGGCGGTCTCATCGGCTCGGTGAGCGAGGGCAACCTGCTCCTCGTCACGCCACTCCGCCGAAGCGAGGGGGTCGGGCTGCTCGTGTTCGTCGACCGGGAGGTCGTCGAGCGTGTCATGGGTCGGGAGCGGCGCGAGCCGGTCCAAGGCCTGGAGCTGTTGGTACTCGGCCCAGGCGTCGGGGTCGTGGGCGCGGTCGTAGAGCACGGCGCGCTCCTGGGCGTCCTGGAGCGCGTTCTCGACCGGGGTCAGCGGGCGGGGCGTCCAGCCCGGCGCTGGCGGGAAGTGCTCGCGTAGGTAGGCGGTGCGGGCGGCGGCTTCGGCGTCGGAGGCCGGCTCGCGCCAGTTGCGATCGCCGTACTCGGCGGCCGGGTTGTAGGGCGAGGTGCCGTCCGGGCGACTGTCGAGGTAGGCCGTGTGCCGCTCGACTGGCCACCGCAGCGCCGCCTGCGGGCGGTCGGGTTGCTGCTCTGGCTGGCTCATCGCAGCCACCTCTCGTCATTGCTGTACGGGTGGTCGTGCTCGCCGAGCACGGGCGGGGCGACCGGGTCGACGTCGATCACCAGCGGTGGCCGTTCGTCGGAAGGCGGGCGCGGTGTCGGCACGCTTGTGCTGCCGCGCCGGGTGGTCATTCGCCGCCACAGCGCCGCCCCGCGAGCCCGCCACGTGGTCCGTCGTGGGCTGGCGAGCCGTCGCAGCACCGCGGTCAAGCCGACCTCGGCCCACGCTCGGGCCCGCTGCTGCCGGCCCCGCCAGCCGACCGCGGGCTGCGCGCGCAGGGCGCGGACGTCGCTGCGGGTCCACGCCATGCGGGCCCGCCCGATCACCGGGGCGATACCCCGCCGGTAGACGACGACCTTCCCGGCCGGGAGGTTCGCGATCTGCGCCGGCGCGAGAACCGGCACCTTCCTGACGGTGCGGCTGGCGACGCGCCCGTGCAGGTCGGTGGTGGTGATCCGCTCGTCGCGCTCCCCGGCCAGGGTCGCCCAGAACTGCAGGTCGGCCTGATCGCGGGTGCCGCCGAACAGCATCACCGAGCCGGTGTTGTTCAGGATCGTGGCGGTCTTGTGCTCCCCGTACCGCGCGAGGAGCTGGGCTCTCGACTGGAACGGGGCGATGATCGTGACCCCGCGCCCGCCCATGTCCGCGGTCCAGTTCTCCAGCGGCACCGGGCTGATCAGCGCCGCCTCATCCAGCGCCAGCAGCAGCGGCGGATCGAGCCGCCCCGACGGCTTCGCTGTCGCGAGCCGGCGAGCCTCCCGAGCGATATGGCCCGTGAGCGCGCACACCAGCGGCCCGGTGTCGGCCTCCTCCGCCCCGAGCAGGAACACCGTCGCCCGCGAGTTCAGGAGCGCTTCGACGTCGAAGGGCCGGTCGGTGGCCGCAGCAGCTGCGGCGGCGTCGGGATGGTTGAGCCAGCCGAGCGCCGGCATGATCGAGTTGGTGATGCTGGTGCGGGTGCGGTCGTTGGTGGTGACGAACTGCTCGGCCGCCTTGTCGAAGGTCTCCACCTGGCTGCGACGCAGCAGGGCGGGCACCTCGCGGGCGGCGCGGTCGTTGTCGGCGACCCACCCGAGCACGTCGCGCATCGACCCGCGGCCGAGCGCCGCGGCGTGCAGCAGGGCCGCGAGCACGCGACGGGCCTGGGCGTCCCACCGCTCCGCGTCCCCATGCGAGGCGCGGGAGGTGGCGGCGACCATGTCGGTCGCGCGTTCCATCGCGGTCACCGGGTCGGTGCAGCCGGTGAGCGGGTCGAAGGTGATCGTGGAGCGGATACCGCCCAGCCCGACCGGGTTGAACACGAACACCGGCCCGCGGTTCTTCTGCCGGATCGGGGCGCACAGCTCGAGCAGGTCGGTCCGGGTGGAGGTGACGACGGCGGCGCCGGGGGCGTCGAGGACGCGGCCGGCGAGCCAGCCGGTCTTGCCGGTGCGGGGGCCGCCGAAGACCAGGGTCACGTCCTCGACCGAGGACCACACCCGTTGCAACCCCACTCGGCACAGCTCCACCCCCACCGCCGAGGTCGGGGTCGCCCAGCCCTCGCGACGCGTCAGTGAGCCCAGTGACGGCCGCACGGTGCCCGCGCGCCGGCGGGTCGCCACCGTGCCCGCGTAGCGCGCGACATCCAGGCTGGAGGCGACGCCGGCGCGGCGACGCGACCGCGCCGACCAGCGGCTGACGATCGCTCGGCTACGCGACCAGCGGTGCCAGGCGACCAGCGCGAGCAGCACGCCAGCCACGAGCAGCGCCGGCCATGACAGCGTCTGGATCAGCGTGGTCGCCGGCAGGCTCGCCAACGCGCCGAACAGCAGCGCCTGGCGGATCGCGCCGCGCCACATTGACACCACGACCGCACCGGCCAGCACCACGAGGATCAGCACCGTCGCGATCACCGGGACCACCCGCCCTCACGATGGCGCGGGTCGTGCACATCGGCGGCGTCGGCGAGCCAGTAGCCGCCAGCGGGGTGGGCGACCTGGAACTGCACGCCCTCCCCGGTGATCCGGCGCGCCCAGCCCTGCGCGGCGTCGTCGGTCATGGGCTCGTCGGTCCGCCCGGCCACGACGGCGTCAATGATCAGGACCCACGTGATCGGACCGCCGCACGGCGCGTCCCCGAGCTCAAGCCCGAACAGGTGCCTGGCGACGTCGGCTCGGACCAGTTCGACGCCCAGCAGCAGCGGCATCGTCGGTCCGAAGCCGCGATGTGGTGTCCCGCTCGAGGTTCGGCGGCTACTCATCGCACTCTCCCTCCTCGTCGTTCCGCCATGCCTCAAGCGCTGCCGTGTGGCGGGTGCAGTCAGCGAGATGGCCGGCCTCGCGGTCGTCGGGATGCGAGGCGAAGGGGCCGCTGTCGCGCACCCGGCCGCGGCAGGTGGTGCAGGTCCACACCGCCGAATCCGGCGATCGGCTTGCCGTGGGAGGTGGAGGCCGGTGCTCGATGAGCCACTCCCACGCCGCCTCCGCCCGGGTGCTCCCGTCCGACTCCTGGGGAAGCTCCAGCGCCTGGCCGACCGCGTCCCAGCTGCGTCCCGCACCGCGGGCCCGCAACGCCCAGTCCCGCAGCGCACCCGCCGCGACTTCGGCGACGAGCCGTCCGGCCCGCACGCCGGCCAGCGGGTCGGAGAGCACAGGCCGGGACACCCCGTGGAGACCCTCGATCGGCTCCTGCTGCTCGGTCGTGTCGAAAGCGATGACCGCGACACGGCGCACGTGCTCGCGCGTCGACCACGCCGCCTGCTCGCGCCGGCTCACCTCGACCGCGCTCACCGGGGATCACCTCGGCCCGACACGACTTCGTCGCGAAGCCGGGAAACCCAGCGGTCGACGGTCCGTACCGTCACACCGCACTCGTGAGCGATCTCCGGGTGCGAGCGCCCGGCGTCGAGGAGTGCCTGCCACCGCGGGGTGTCGGCCTTGGCGAGGCTGTCCGCCGACCGCACTCGACGACGCTCCTGCTCCGTGAGCCCTCCGGCGATGCCGTGAGGCAGCCGCAGCAGCGCCTCGGCGAGGCATTGGTCGCGGACGGGGCAAACTCGGCACACCGCCTTCGCCGCCGCTACTTGCTTGCGCACGAGCGGCTCGTCCGAGACCTCTGGGAAGAACAGCTCTGGGTCCACTCCGCGACAGGCCGCCTGACCGCGCCAGTTCGAGTCAGCCATCGCTGCTCACCAGGCCCTCGACGGGCGTCGCTCCGTCGGCATCGGCAGTTGGTGCGTTGACGCGCTCTGGACGCGCCGTGGCGAAGCGCAACGACGCACCGAGCTCATCGACCTCGAGCTCGATCACCTGCCGACGCTGGCCCTCGGCGGTCTCGAACGACCTCTGCCGTAGGCGGCCCACCACGACGACGTGGTCGCCCTTGCCCAGTGACTCCGCGGCGTTCTCCGCGAGCAGGCCCCACGCGACGCACCGCAGGAACAGCGCGTCCCCGTCGACCCACGAACCGGACTGGCGGTCGAAGCGCCGCGGCGTCGAGGCGACCGTGAAGCCTGCTCGTGCCGCCCCGCTCGGCAGGTACCGCAGCTCCGGCGCCTCGGTCAGGTTTCCGATGATCGTCAGCGTCGTCTCGTTCATGTTCGTGCTCCTCACAGAAGGTGGTCAGCTGCGCGAGCCGCACAGCTGTGGTGGGAGGGGTCCGCCGGTCGGCGGTGCAGGCGCTCCTTCCTGCCTGCACCCCGCTTCGGGGCGTCGCGGGCCGTCGAGGTCTCTCGGGTCAAGGGACGGACGCAGTCCGGCCGCGCAGCGGCGCCGTCGGCGCCCTTGAGGCGGGAGGAACGGCCCGCTCACGCTCGGCGGGCTCCTCCCGGGCGCCGCCGAACGGCGGCTCGACATCGCTCCTCGGCCCCGCGGCCTTGAGCGAGACCGTTGGGAAGCCGAAGCCGTGCGCCCGGACCGTTAACCGTTAATCGGTGCCCCTGGCTCGCCCGACAACGCCGGTGTCGTCGCTTGATCCACCGCCGACATGAAGCCGCCGATGGCACCCGGTAGGCCCTGGCCCACCGGAGTGCCGATGAACAGCACCAAGGCAATCAGCGAGAACACGACGGCCCCGGCGGCCGACCTGGTCTTGGCGCAGATGAAGGCGCCGAGGACGGCTCCCAGGATCAACAGCCCGACGCTCGGCATCAGGACTCCCGCGCGGATTCCGCCGAGACCTGGACCCACGCGGCAGCGCTAATGACGCTCTGCTCCGAGATCGCAGTCTCGATCATGGCGTCCAACGCCTGAGCCGGGACGATCAGGCGACCGCGGATGCGCACCGCGGGGAACTCGTGGGCGCGAATCGCGCGGTAGAGCGTCACCGGTGCGGTGCCGATGAGCCGCGCTGCCTCCGGAACGCTGTAGAAGCGACGAACTCCGACCGACGCGGAGGCAGGTCGGGCTGAACTTGCGGTCACGGCTGGCTCCTGACTGAAACGACTGCGCCCTGCGGGCCTGTGCGGCTAGCGTCAGAGCGGTCGGGAGCGAGGACCCGGAAGAAAATTCCGGGGTGGTTCGGCGACCTCGGAAGAAGGTGATCGTCATGCGCGGAATGACCGAGACGATGACCGTTGGCGAGCGAATCGCGTTCTACCGCCGGCGACGGGGACAGTCACAGCTGGTGCTGGCCGGCTTGGTGGGGCGTACCGAGGACTGGCTGAGCCGCGTCGAGAACAATCGGATCGAACTCGACCGATTGTCAGTGATCCGTCGGTTGGCCGACGCCCTGGACGTCGCCATCGGCGATCTCGTCGGCGAGCCCACCCTCCTCGACTGGACCGACGACAGCGGCGTCAACACCGTGCCCGCGCTACGCGCGGCCCTGATGGACTACAGCCAGCTCGCTCCGCTCCTCGGGGCTAGCAACGCCGACGACGAGCCGGTCAGTCTCGACAACGTGGAGCGGGACGTCGCCTCGGCGTTCGAGGCGTACCAGGCGAGCCGGTACGCGTACGTGACGGCGCGCGTCCCGCTCATCCTTAACGACGCCCTGCGGGCCACCCGCACGGCCGGTGTCGAGGACTTCGGCCGGGCCCAAGGTCTACTCGGGCTCACCTACCAGATCGCCGTCTCCGTGTTGACCAAGCTCGGGGAGACCGACCTCGCCTGGATAGCCTCCGAGCGCGGGCTCACCGCCGCGCAAAGGTCCGGCAATCCCGTTGTTCTCGGATCGCTCTTTCGATCGGTCACCCACGCCTTGCACTCCACGGGTCGGTTCGCAGCCAGCGTCGACCTCACCCGCGCTGCGGCCGACCTCCTCGAGCCCCAGCTCGGTCCTCGGGCTGATGACGCCCTGCTCTCGGTCTACGGAACGCTCTTCCTGACGGGCGCCGTCGCGGCGGCTCGCGCCGACGACCGCGCCGCCGCCCGCTCGTTCCTGGACGAGGCTCAGGAAAGCGCCAGGCGGCTCGGGCGCGACCAGAACGCCATGTGGACTGCGTTCGGGCCGACTAACGTGGCGCTCCACCGGATGACCACAGCCATGGAGCTGGGCGACGTCCAGATCGCCGTCGACATCGCCCCTCGGATCGACGCGTCCGCGCTTCCCGTCGAGCGTCAGGTTCGCCACGCGATCGAGACTGCCCGGGCGTACACGGCTCGAAGCCGACGCGATGACGCCCTCGGCGTGCTCCTCCAGGCGGAGCAGCTCGCACCCGAACAAGTCCGGCACCACGCCATCAGTCGCCAACTCGTGCTGAGCTGGCTGCGGAACAACCGCGGCGCCCGCAGCGTGGCGTTGGAGCAGCTCGCCGGGCGTCTGCACCTCGCCTGAGCCACCGCATAGGCTCGGTGGCGTGACGGACCCGAGCGACAGCTTCGCGACGCCCCGAGTGGCCGCCGGCGCACTGTTCTTCGATGACCGGGGCCGGGTCTTGCTAGTGCACCCGACCTATAAGGACACCTGGGACATCCCCGGTGGTTACGTCGAGCGCGGTGAGTCGCCGGCGGCGGCGTGCCGGCGCGAGATCGCCGAGGAGCTCGGCCTCGACCGGCCCGTCATCCGCATGCTCGGCATCGACTGGGCTCCGAACGGCAACGAGGGTGACAAGCTCCTGTTCCTGTTCGACTGCGGCTCCCTCGGCACCGACGAGCACCGAATCAACCTCGCCGACAACGAGCTCGATGACTGGCGGTGGGTCGATCTAAAGGATCTCGACGACCTCGTCATATCCCGCATCTCCCGCCGCATCCGTGCGGTGGCCGCCGAGGGCGCTACCTACCTCGAGCACGGCGAGCCGACGATGGCCGCCGAGACCGCGGACGCGACGTAGGTGATTCTCAATCCTGATCTGCTCGCGTGCTGGGGCCTCGCCGCCGTTCACGGCACCGCACTTCATTACCATCCGGCCGACGGATTGCCGCCCACACAGGCAGACGCCAAAGGGGCTCTTCCGGTTTCAGAGTGCGAGGGCTCCGCAGTGCAGTAGCGACCGGATGCGGTAGTTGACCGGGTTGCGGAAGCCCGGCGCGTTGCGGCGCAGCGCTTCGAGTCGGCCGTTGATGGCCTCGGTGGGGCCGTTGGAGGCCCGGTGGTCGAAGTAGGCCAGGACGTCGTCGCGTCGCCGGTGCAGCGTGCGCCCGAGTGTGGCGAGCTCGTCGAGCCCGGCCGGTAAGCCCGTTCGGAGCCGGTCGATCACCGTGGTGAGCAGCGTCTTCCCGCGCTGGCGGTTGGGATCGGCGTGGGCGGCGATGTCCTGCTGATAGACCCACCACGTGACCGCGACAGCGACGTGGTTGTCGGCGAGGAACACCGTCCTTGAGCCGGGTGCGCTGCCGGGAGGCGAGCAGCTCCAGGCGGGTGCGCAGGGTGCGGCGCACCCGGTAGAGCGGGTCCCCGGTCTGGCCGCGATACCCGGGGGTGTCCTGCTGGACACGCTGGCGGCAACGGTCGAGCTCGTCGCCGCACAACGCCACCAGGTGAAAGGGATTCCAAGAAGGTCCCGGCGCCGCGGCCGGGCCTCCGGGCCCGCCCGCGTCCGACCAGGGTTGTCCCCGGTGAGGGCGTAGCTGGGTGATCTCCGGCGTGCCTGTGCTGCCGGACTCCGAGAATCCGTGCAGCCGACTTCGGCCGGCGACACCCGGGACGGCGTCGGCGACGGCTTTGATCTGCCGCGTCCGCGCGAGGTCGCGTGCTGATCTCACGGCCGCGGTTGCTCGATGTTGACCATCCACGAGACGCCGAACCTGTCGACGCAGGCACCGAACTCATCACCCCATGCCTGCTTCTCCATCGGCACGGTCACGGTGCCGCCCTCCGACAGCTTCTCCCAGTATCCGTGCAGATCGGCGGAGTCCTCACCGGACACGCTGACCGCCATGGCCGTGCCGGGCTTGAACCCCATGCCCCGCGGGGTGTCCGACGCCATCAGCGTGAAGCCCTGCGAGGTCTCCAACTGGGCGTGCATGATCTTGTTCGCGTCCGGCGAATCGGCCGGGCCGAACTCGGCGAACGTGCTGATCGCGAGATGTCCGCCGAACACGTCGCGGTAGAACTCCATGGCCTGACGGGCGGTGTCGTCGAAGTAGATGAAGGGGTTGAGGCGAGAAGTCATGGTCGATCCCTTGGCTCGTACGGGAGAACATGGTCGCAGAGGGGTCCGACACAGGGGCCGCGTCACCGAGCGGCACGTGGTAGAGCCGGACGCTCACCCGTCGCACGTTGCGTTAGTCCGAGCGAATCCAAGATGCGCCCCCGCGATATCAATGAGCGGTGGCGTTCGGGTGCGACCCCGATAAGCGCCGTGGTCGGCCCGCTCAGCTTTGTCGGCTCGCAACTCGACGTGACCGGCCCGTCGCGCTATCCGGGCACTAAATGTTGCAGTTGGTTCGCTGCGCAGGCCCGTCGGACGATCTCGCGAAGACGGGCGCTACGACCCACACGACCGGCGACTCAGATCCCGCCCCCATTGGGCGTGTTCTACCGCTTCACTTCCTGGATCGATAACTCCGTGATCGTTCGAGGCCTCGGGCTTGCGCCGGAACTCTATGGCCGACTAACTGGTCGAACTAGCTCTAAATTGCTCGACTAGTACAATGTAGATGACACTTAGGAGCTCCGGTTCCGCTGGATCCGTCCCACGCCAGACTTGAACGCCATCCCTCACCAGCGAGAATTCTCCTACACCAACCAGTTCAACTGTCCACTCCGGGTGTGAAGTCGGAATGACTCCGGGCACGGTCAGAGCGTACCGACAGACACCGGACGGCCGCTCCTTGGAAAACGTGTCGGGGCCATTGCCCCACGAAATATCGAGAGACCTCTCCTTCGCGATTTGCGAAAGCGAGCTGTAAAGGCCACTTCGGAACGCATTTATTGCTGAGGCGGCTTCAGCGACTCGGCGTCGATCCTCCGCTGAAACGTCCGCGTCGAGTGACCGGAATAGGTCATCCAAGTCCGGCCTTGCTGGATCTTGAGACATGATCGCTGTCAACGCCTCCCGTAATTGGGCGGCACCGGGAAACCGCGACGCCGTCCGAAGCGCAAAGCCACGATCGAACAACGACAAGAGGCGACGCAACTGAGGTCTTGTCGCCTCAAGCGTGTCGAGACGCCCTCTTACTTCAGGACGCTGATGCGGCATGTGCCCGTCGCCGTCTTGGAGCACGCGCGGCTCGACACCGGTGAGTACGTAGAACAGTAGACCAACCAGCTGCGTAACGTCACTAACAGGGTTTCGACCGCCGCTTGAGTGCTCAGGAAGCCTTAGGAAGCGGTTCCCGACTTCCTCGTTAACCCGAGTCAGCTCTGGTTCATCCTCGATGTCATTGAACGCCAGACCAAAATCCACGATGACGGGGTCGTTCGTCTCGCCACTTCGAAGGATAATGTTCTCAGGCTTAAGGTCTCGGTGCACTACATCGTTCTCGTGGCAGAATTGAACTATGTCACATAGCTGCCTCGTAAGGCCGATGGCTTGATCGATATCAAGCAATCCGAGCTCGCGGACTCGGTCTCCAACAGTCCCTCCCTCAATATGTTCGAGTACGAGGAATAGATCGACTTTCAGATCATCCCACCGATCGGCGTTGTGATCCCACAACTCGGGCAACGACGGGTGACCCGCGAGCGTCTCGTAGCTCGTCACTTCCCGACGGAACCGTCCCCGCGCACGCCGATCCCGAGGCCTAAGTAATTCTTTCAGAAACCCAACCTTGCCCCCGGGGTCGAGAACGCGACTCGATCGCCCTTGCCCTCCTCCGCGGCCGCCACCCGTTCGGGTCCAGCGACGCCCCCAGTCTCGTACCACTCTCGGAACGTAGCTCGCCGCGGAAAACGGACGACGCGGCCCCCAAGAGTGCTAGCAGCGACGCGGCCCCGGCGTCGGACCAGTCCCGGCCGGGACGTCTGCTCAGAGGGGCTGCTGCTCAATTTGGACCCTGGCCCACCGCCTGGAGGCTCAGAACAGTATGTGAGGTTCCAGGCCTTCGCGACAGCCTGATCGTCTTCCCCTGCACTCGGCGCACCGCCGCCCACTGCGGCTAGCTCCAGGCCTACGCCCAACTGCGCGGCGGCACACCCAACCGATCGCAGCTGGATTGCCGCCTGCCCCCCGGCCCGCGAGCTGCCCTTGGACTCCTCAGTCGTAAGGACTTCGACCACTTCCGCGAAGATTGGGGCCTTGAGCTGATCACTCTGACCTGTTGCGCCGTGGCACGACACGTGGCACGAACACCAGGCCATCAGCGGCCGCCAAAGACCCGATGCGCGAACCTCGGTCACCTGGAAGCCCAGGTAGGGCATCTGGGGGCACCCGGTCGCCCGGCCTCCGGAGGCGGGAGCGCAGGTTCGAATCCTGCCGGGGGCACCACGGCTGACCTGCGCAGACGCGACGAGCGAGTGTCGGCCCGATGCGGCGTGGGACGAGTGTGGGACGAACGCTTGACCCTTTCGGACCAACGTCGTTTCGCGACGTGCAGCCCGATGTTGGTCCCGACGGCACTGTCGTGAGTCCCTTCGGCAACTCGAAGTCGAGGACACCGCTCGTCGTGAGCGAGTCGACGTGGCCGTCGAGCCGGTCGACGTCGTTCGCCCTCACGAGGGCCGGATGCCGCTGGGATGCCAGGCAGCTCACCGACGTCGGCCTTCGACGTCGCGGAGGCCATCGGAGGGCTGTGGTTCGCGGCCCAGCGAGGTGTGACAGATCGCGGAACGGACTACGGACTACCGGGATGCGGAGCCGGTCGACGGCACGTCACGCTCGAGGCGGACCCGCGGACGTGCACTCGTCCATCGTCAGGAGCTTCCCGCCATGAACACGATCGCCCTGTCTCCGACCACTGCCGTCGGCGCGGGAGAACGCCGCTCATTCAGCGGCGGGCGCGGTGAGGCGGTTCTCGCTGCGGCCTCTCGACGGCTCAGTCGCGTCGTCGCCTACGATTCCGCGGTCTGGTACGGGGTGGACCCGTTCTCCCTCATGCCCACGAGCCCCACTCGGGTCGAGAACACGGTGGCCGGCTACTGCGCGTCCTACTGGCGCTACGAGTTCCAGATCGAGGACGTGATGCTCTTCCGCGACCTCGCGCGCTCCCCGTCCGCCGTGGCCTCGCTGCGCGCGACGACCGACGACAACCCCACCCGCAGCACCCGCTTCCGCGAGCTCCTGGAGCCGCTGGGCTACGACGACGAGCTCCGCGCCGTGGTCCGGTTCGGGGAGCGCGCCTGGGGCCTCATCGACCTCTTCCGCGACCGCGGCCGGCCGCCGTTCAGCCCGCGCGACATCGCCGCGGTTGCCGGGCTGGCCGGAACCCTCGGGAGCTGGCTCGCCGACGTCGTGACGCAAGGCCACCGTGCCGGCGACGTCGCCCCGTCCTGGGGTCCCGGAGCCGCGATGCTCGGCGCCGATGGCGAGATCACAGCGCTCGACGAGAGCGCGGAGCGGTGGTTCGCCGAGCTCGCCGGGCCGCGGTGGGCCGACGACGAGGCCTTCTTGGGTCCGATGTCGGCGCTCGTGGCGCGCGCGGCTTCCGTGGCGGCCGGCCGCGATCGCGGCCCGGCGCGCGCCCACGTCCAGACCATGACCGGTCGCTGGCTCGTCGCCCACGCATCCGTGCTGCGCGGACGGGACGCCGGGAACCACGGGACGTCGCTGGTGATCGAACCCGCGATGCTCGGCGAAGTGGCCCCGATCCTGGTGGAGGCCTTCGGGCTCACCGCCCGCGAACGGGAGATCACCTGTGCGGTGGGCCGTGGTCACGCGAACGCCCAGATCGCCCAGGACCTCGTGCTGTCGCAGCACACCGTGCGCGACCACCTCAAGGCGATCTTCGCCAAGGTCGGGGTCAGCAGCCGTGGCGAGCTCGTCGCGATGCTGTTCGCCGATCAACGCCCGGTCGGCCCCCACGCCATGATCGTGGGGTGAGCGCCCGGCTCGTCACGACGACAGCGACGGCAGGCGCGCCTCGAACCGTCCGGACGTCCACTCCTGTGCCCCCGCGTCGCGGGCCCGCACGAACCCCGTGTCGCCGAGCCGCGCTCTCAGGGATGCGACATCCGCGTCGTCGGCCCGGACGTCGACATTGAACCCGGCCAGCCAGGAGCGCCGATCACTACCGCCGCGGGCTGCTTCCAGGGCCCCGAGGAGGCGCGCGGCCTCGACGTCGTCGCCTCGCGCGACCGCGAGGGAGGCGAGGCCGCGGAGCTGGTCCGCGGCACTGGCCGAGTCCCCCAGCTCCTGCGCCACCGCGAGCGCCTCGACGAGCAGGGCGGACACCGACTCCGTCTCGCCGGCGCGCTCTCGGGCCCCGGCCAGGGCGGACAGTGAGAACAGGACGGCGAGCCGGTCGCCGGACTGCCGACCCACGGCCAGCGCGCGGCCGAAATGGTTCTCCGCGGCGGGACCGTCGTTCTCCTGCAGGGCGACCTGACCGTAGAACGCGTGGAGCACGGCGACGACCCACTCGTCGTGGCGTGCGCAGCTCAGCTCCAGGCTCTCGTCGAGGTACCCGCGCGCCTCCGGCATCGCGCCGCGGGCGATCGCCGCCCGTCCGAGCCCGAGGAGCACCCGCGACACGGTCTCCCGGTCGGCGATCTCGCGCGCGGGCGGCAGGGCGCGTCGCAGCAGTGCCTCCCCCTCCGCGATGTCGCCGCGGGCGTGCAGTAGCAGCCCCGCGCCGGCGAGCGCACGGGCTCGAGAGGTGGCCGACAGCTCGTCCGCGCGGGCGAGGATCTCGCGGTACCACCGGATGCCCTCGTCGGTGTGCCCGCGCAGGAACCAGAAGCGCCAGACGGCCCATGCGAGGCGACCCGCGTGGCCGAGCGTCCCGGACTCGATCAGCCAGCTCACGGCGACGCGGAGGTTGTCGTGGTCGCGCTCCAGACGCTCCAGCCAGGAGAGCTGGGCGGAGGCCTCCTCGAGGTCGTGGTCGGCTCGTTCCGCGAGTTCGAGGAAGTAGCGAGCGTGCGCGTCGTGCGTCTCGACCCAGGCCCCGTCGGCCCGGAGGCGTTCCCGGGCGTACTCCCGGACGCTGTCGAGCATGCTGAAGCGAGCGCCGTCGGCGGCGTCCGTCCGGGCCACGAGGCTGGAGCGCACGAGGGACTGCAGGGTCTCGAGAGTCTCCGCTCCGGGAGCGGACGGGCTCGCTGCCACGTCGACCGCCTCGGCCGCGGCCAGGTCGAAGCCACCCGCGAAGGCGCCGAGGCGGGCGAACAAGCGCTGCTCGGCCTCCGTGAGGAGGTCGTAACTCCAGCCGATCGTCGCGCGCAGCGTGCGCTGTCGCTCGGGCAGGTCGAGCGGCCCTCCGGACAGGGTGCTCAGCCGGCGACCGAGCCGGGCGAGCAGCTCCCCCGGCGTCAGCACCCGGAGCATCGCCGCGCCGAGCTCGAGAGCCAGCGGGAGTCCGTCGAGGCGGCGCACGATGTCGGCCACGTCGGCCGCGTTCCTGTCGGTGAGGACGAAGCCCGAGCAGACGGCGCGAGCGCGATCCACGAAGAGGCGGACGGCCTCGACGGCCACGATGTCCTCGGCCCGCACCGAGGGCCGGACGGCCGGGACCGGGAGTGGCCCGACGGCGACCTCGTGCTCGCCGCGCACGCGCAGGGCCGTCCGGCTGGTCGCGAGCACGGTCAGGCCGGGTGCTCCCGCGAGGAGTGCACCGAGGAGGGCCGCGACCGAGCTCACCTGCTCGAGGTTGTCCAGCACGAGCAGGGCGCGGCGCGCACGCAGGAAGGCCACCACGTCGGACAGCGGCGACCGCGTTCCGGGCGAGGCCAGCCCGAGCGAGGAGGCGATCGCCGAGGCGGCGTACTCGGCGCGATCGACGGCGTCGAGGCCGACGACACCCACGCCGTCCGGGAAGCTGCCCGCGAGCGACGTCGCGACCTCCAGGGCCAGGCGGCTCTTGCCGACGCCACCTGTGCCGGTCAGTGTCACCAGCCGCACGTCCTCGTCGAGGATCAGGTCGCGCGCGGCACCCAGTTCCTGGGCGCGGCCGACGATCGGTCCGGCCGGGGCCGGCGTTGCCGGCAGTGCCGGAGCCGGAACCACCTGCTCGCGACGTGAGGGCAGTTCGAACCGCTCGGTCAGCAGCACCGCGAGGTCGTTCTCGACGAGGACCTGGAGCTCCTCGGGGGTGGAGAAGCCGGTGTAGGAGGCCCCGTCGTCGTCCTTGATGCGCTGGAGCATCGCGGCGAGCCGGGCGTCTCGCCCCGGGGCGGGCCGTTTGACGTAGAGGAGCCGCGGCATGCCGGTGGACGCGAGGTACTCGTCCTCGAGACCCGAGACCTCCTCACCGGGCGCGACCCAGCCGTAGCTCTCGCCGTACACGGCGACGAAGACGTGGCTCTGCGCCAGATAGGAGCGGTACACCTGCCGCGGAGAGTGCGCACGGGCCCCCTGCTCGAACATCACCGGGGCGAGCCGCAGACGGGTCACCGCGGCACGGACGGCGGCTCGCTCGGCGGCGAGCTCCCGCAACGTCGAGCTGACGAAGACGCGTAGTCGATGGTCGGGCGGGAGGACCACGTCGGTCGGGTCGGGTGCGGTCGGGCCGGCCGGTTCGGGTGAGGTGTTCATCGCGTCGGCTTCCGGAGGGTGAGCGGGGCGGCGTGGGTGTCCGAGACGACTCACGGACACCCACGCCGAGGGATCAGGACCCCGCGGGCGGGATCGGGTGGTTGGCGCGGATGCGGTCGTGCGGGTCGTGGGCGGCCTTCACCTGGCGGAGACGCTCGAGGGTGTCGGCGGCGTACAGCGCTGCCGCCGGGCGCGGGCTCTCGCTGAAGTTGCCGTACAGCGCCCCGGCGCTCCACGGCGCGAGGGCGCTCGCGATCGCGTCCAGCGCGACGTGGGCGGCGGCCGCGGACCCGGCGTCGGGCGTGATGCCTCCGGAGTAGACCAGGAACTGCCCGTCGAGCCCGCTCACCGCTCCGCCCTCGATGCGGCCGCGGACGAGGGCGCCGCCGAGGTGCCGGAGCTCGGTGGTGAGCAGCGGCATGTCGGTGCCGGGCCCGACGACGTCGAGGTAGGCGTCGAGGGCGCTGTCCGGCAGGGCGTCGAGCTGCAGCCCGTCGCCGGTGACCGGCACCGGTCCGGGCGGGTCCATGTGCAGCTGGGCGAGCTGCTCGACCGGAGTGGGTCCGACGGTGTCCATCTCCGGTCCGAGCGCCCGCAGCTGGGTGAGGAGGTCGTTGGTGGCCGCCGCGTCGAGCAGCGACGCGAGCTCGACGGCGACCAGCGAGCGGCCGCGCAGCGGCTCCGGGATGTCGGGCACGGGCGGGAAGCGCAGCAGACGGCCGATCGAGGTGACCTCGTCGGGGACCGTCGCTGTCCACCGCCGCCAGGTGTGGAGGACCTCCGCGGCGCGCTCGAGGGGCCAGAACAGGGTGCCCGCGACGACCTCGCGGATCGGGAACAGGCGCAGCTCCAGGGCCGTGACGACGCCGAACGAGCCCCCGCCTCCGCGGACCGCCCAGAACAGGTCCGGGTCGTGGTCGGAGTCGACGCGCCGCAGCCGGCCGTCGGCGGTGACGATCTCGACCGCGAGGATCTGGTTGGTCGCCAGGCCGTGGGAGCGGGCGAGCCACGAGACTCCGCCGCCGAGGGAGTAGCCGACGACGCCGACGTCGCGGGCCGAGCCTGCGAGCGCGGCCAGGCCCACCTCCGCGGCGGCGTCGCTGACCTCTCCCCAGACCACGCCGGCGCCCACCCGGGCCGCCCGGCGCTCGACATCGATCTCGACCCCGCCCAGGCCCGCGGTCCGCAGCAGCACGGTGTCGTCGAGGGGCCCGAGAGGGTTGGCGTTGTGCCCCGTCGACTGGGGGGCGACGCGCAGGCCGACCTCGCCGGCCGCGCGCACCGTCCGGGCGACGTCGTCCGGGGACCGTGCCAGCACGACGGCGACGGGCCGTTGGTCGACGCCGAGCTGCCACGGCGTGCGGGCCGTGTCCCAGTCGGCGTCGCCGGGCAGGACGACGGTGCCCTCCGTGTCCTCCCCGAGGGCGGCGGCGAACAGCGTGGCGGACTCGCCGGGGATGCGGACGTAGGTGTCCGTGGGGGTGTTCATGGGTGGATCTCCTCGTGGTGTCGGTGGTCGAACGGGTCAGGCGTGGACGAGCCGGGGCAGGACCGCGGCGAGTCGATCGAGCTCGGTGATGTCCGGGGTGGAAGGCACGGCAAGGACCTGATCGGCGCCGGCCGCGGCGAAGGCCGCGACCCGTTCCCGGACGGCGGCCTCGTCGGCGGCGCTGCCCGCCACGACGGCGGCGGCGACCTCGGCGCCCTGGGTCGCCCGCAGCCGGTCGTGGAGGACCTCCGCGGCGCTCGCGGCCAGGTCGCCGAGCGCGAACCCGAACGCGGCGGTCGCGACGGGACGCCCGACGCGTCCGGCCGTGGCCCAGGCGTCCCGCACGGGGGTCAGCTCCGTCGCGAACGCCTCGGGGGACCCGGCCCGCATCAACCAGCCGTCGGCGTGCCGGGCGACGAGCTCGGCCACGATGCCGCCCCGGCCGCCGATGACGAGCGGAGGCGGACCGGCGGCCGGCACGACCCCGGTGCTCCGGTCGGCGCGGTGCAGCTCGGCGAGCTGCGCGTCGGCCATCCAGTAGGAGTCGGTGGCGTCGAGCCCGTCGACGATCGCGAGCGGGTCGGCGAACGTGACGCCGGCGGTGTATCGCCCGCCACCCGCGCGGTCGAGGCTCGCGGTGTGCAGGGCCGACAGCTCGGCGGTCCAGGTCGGCGAGAACGTGACGTCGCCGAACACACCGATCCGGCGGGTCACGGCCAGCGCGGTGTAGGCGCTCGCCAACGGCTCGAAGGGTTCGTCGGCGCCGCGGTCGGTCACCGCGACGGTCGCGAAGCCGAGCTCCTCGGCTCGGCGGGCCCACCGGCGGGCGTCACGGGCGCCCACCCCGGGGATGATCGTGGGCAGGTAGATGCCGATCCTCATGTCGATCTCGTCTCGTCGCTCGGGTGGCTCACGAGTCGAGCGTCGTCCGGGACCGACCCCGATCCCATCCCGCGGGACGCGGGTCGTGCGGGCGGACTCCCCTACATCCGTGGGGGTCGGGAGCTCAGGCGTCCCGGTCCAGCGCACCCGCGATCTGTCGGCGGGACGAGATGTCGAGCTTCCGGAACACCTTGCGCAGGTGGTATTCGACGGTGTTCGCGCTGACGAACAGCTCGGTGGCGATCTGCTGGTTGGTCGCTCCGTCGGCGGCGAGGAGCGCGATGCGTCGTTCCTGCGGGGTCAGTCCCGCCGTCGGGACCGGCATCCGCGCACGGACGGTCAGCCCGGCGGCCGCCGTTTCGGTGCGAGCGCGCTCGGCGAAGCCCCGGGAACCCATGTCGGCGAACATCTCGTGGGCCCGTTCCAGCTCGCGTCTCGCCTCGCCCCGACGCTTCCGGCGGCGCAACCACTCCCCATGGAGCAGGTGGGCCCGTGCGAGCTCACCGCGGGCACCGGCGGCCAGGAGCTGCCGCTGGGCGGCCCGGTAGAGCTCGTCGGCGCGGTCGTCCTCGGCGGCGAGTGCTCGGCATCGCGTGAGCACACCGAGCGCCCACGGGGTCCCGGCTGCGGTGGCCCGTGCGCGGAGCCGTTCCAACGCAGCCTCCGCCAGCTTCCGGTCGCCGCCGCGGAGCCCGGCCTCGACGAGCTCGGGCAGGATCACGTGACCCCAGAAGGGCGGGTCGTCCTCCCATACCGGTCGGCCCGCCGCGAGCGCCTCGGAGTACCGCCCCCATCCGTTCTCGAGCACCGCCACACCGGTACGCGCGATCTGGACCGCCAGACCGCCGCGCGCCCGTGGATCGCTCGGGACCGGGAGCGCCGTGATCGCCGCCCGCGCGGTCTCCTCGTCGCCGCGCCAGCCGGCGAGCACCGCGTCCAGCGGCCGGGCGAAGCGGTTCACGCCACCGAGGGCCACCGACAGCTCGCTGAACTCGCCGTGCAGCCGCGCCGCCTGCGCGAGGTCACCGGACCACGTCGCCACGTTGGCCCGCCCGTGCAGCGCTGTGCGCAGTCCGCTGAGGGCCCCCGCCTCATGGCAGAGCTGCGCGGCCCTGTCGGCCAGCTCACCCATCACCTCGAGGTCCCAGAGCTCCATGCCCATGGCCAGGAGGGAGGGGCCGAAGCGGTGGGCCGTCTCGAGGTCCAGTCCGCGACGCAGCCGGTCGAGCGCGAGGCGCATCTCCGGGACGGCCGCGTCGGGGCCCCGCAGGACGCGCGTGGCCAGAGAGGCGAGTGCCGGTGAGGTCGGGGAGCCGTCATCCTCACCGGTGAGCTCGAGCGAGGCGAGGTGCACGGCCTCGTCCCATGACACCGGCTCCAACCAGGGCACGAGCAGCACGCACTGCAGGGCGTCGAGGGCGTTGTTCCCGGCGGTTGGTGCGCCGGACGCCCGGAGCGCCCGCGCCCCGGCGAGCATCAAATCCATCCCGTCGGTGTAGCGACGGAGCAACAGGTCCGCGGCTCCGCGCATCAGCGTGGTCCCCGCGGCCACGATCGGCCCGGCGGTGTCGGGCATCCGGTCGAGGACGGCCAGCGCCCCGTTCGGGTCGCCCGCCGTCATCCTCGCGAGTGCAGCGGCGATCAGTCGTTCGACCTGGCGCGGGCGGTCCGCGGTGTGCTCGGCGGCGGCGAGCAGGAACATCGACGCCGCGTTGTAGCCGGCCCTCCCCCGGGCGCGCTCGGCTCCGCGCTCGAGGTCGTCGGCGAGCTCGTCGTCCGGGCCCACGATCGCCGCGGCACGGTGCCACGCCCGACGGTCGACATCGGAGTCGGCGTCGATCACCTCGGCCAGCGCTGCATGAACGCGACGTCGCTCCTCCGGTGACGCGCCCTCGTAGACCGCCGAGCGGATCAACGGGTGACGGAAGCTGACGGTGGGCACCAGAACCACCATCCCGGCCGCCCGTGCCGGCTCCGCGAGCTCGGACAGCGTGCGAGTCCCTCCGGCGATCCCGAGGCGGTCGGCCGCCCGCCACAGCAGGCCCGGTTCGCCGCTCGCCTCGGCCGCGACGAGGAGCAGCAGCGTCGGGACGGGAGCCGGCAGGTCGCGTGTCTGAGCGAGGAAGCGGGCCTCCAGTTGGCGCCCGAGGGGCAGCCGGTCGGACAACGGCACCCGGGAGGTGTCCGGATGCGCACCCGTGACGTCGACGGACAGCTCCTTGAGCGCGAGCGGGTTCCCGTGGGCCTCGGCCACGACCCGGCCCGCCACCGCCGCGTCGAGACGACCGGCGGTCGACCTCTCCACCAGTTCCCGGGCCGGCCGCCCCTGCAGGCCACCCACCAGGAGCACCGGGAGGTCGTCGAGGACGTCGGCGGCAGCCGCCCCGTCCCGCACCCCGATCAGCAGGACCACCCGGTCCGCCTCGAGCCGACGACCGAGGAAGGCCAGGACCTCCAGCGTCTCCCGGTCCGACCACTGCGCGTCGTCGCACACCCACAGGACGGGTCGGTCGTTCGCGGCCTCCCCCACGAGCGTGAGCACGGCCAGCCCGATCAGAAAACGGTCCGCACGCGCCCCCGAGGCCAGTCCGAAGGCGACCTCGAGCGCATCACGCTGCGGTGGCGGCAGCACCTCCCGTCGAGGCAGCAGGTCAATCAGGAGGCGATGCAGGGCGGCATAGCCCAGTTCCTGCTCGGCCTGGATCCCGACCACCCGGACCACGCGGAAGCCGGCACCGATTCCGCTCTCGACGGCGTGGTCGAGGATCGCGGTCTTGCCGATCCCGGGCTCCCCGCGCAGCACCAGGACACCGCTGACACCGTCGCGGGCGGCTCCGAGGAGCCCGTCGACGGTCAGGGTCTCCTCGGAGCGGCCGAGCAGCTCCACGGGCTGACCGTAACGAATCCCCTGACCGCGGCCCTGCGTCTCTTGCCGACTCGATGGCCGACACCTCGAAGCGCCAAGTCCTCGCTGAGCGTGGGACGGCTCGTGGGACGAACCAGGGGTCGTCAGAGGGCCTCAGAGGTCATGTGGGCGACCAGCCGATCCCCTCAGGACCAGGCAGAGCGCCTGCGATCAGTCGGTTGCCCGGCCTCCGGAGGCGGGAGCGCAGGTTCGAATCCTGCCGGGGGCACCACTCCTGAACTGCGAGAACGTCCGCCGATGTGACGGGCCTCGCTCGCCGTGGGACGAGTGTGGGACGAGGATTTGCGCCGTTCGACCTAACGACAGCATCTGTGCGTCAGCACCGCTGTGCTCCCGGCCGGGGTCCTCGCTCGAATCCCACGGGTGGTCGAGCCCGCGCCATCCGGCGGTCGGGCACGGGCCTGGGCGGCGGGCACGGCGACGATCGGCACGGCTGCGAGGCAACCGCCCGCCCGCCACGCTCCGGATCCATAACCTGGGCCGACGTCCCTGCCTGCGCGCGACGCAAGCCGCTCGAGGACTACGCGGCGATCACCGCGACGGTTCTGGTGGTCCTCGCGATCGCGGTCGCGATCGTTGTCGCGCGGGGCGCACTCGTGCTCGTGTTCGTCGGGTTCTTCCTCGCCACGGGGCTCGAACCGGCGATCCGGTGGCTCGTGACCCGGGGGCTGCGGCGGGGCCTGGCGCTCGCGCTGGTCGTGCTGGCCGTGCTGGCCGTCCTCACCGGGCTCGCCGCTGTTCTGATCATCCCGGCGGTCCACGAGATCGGGTACCTGATCGACCAGCTCCCGACGCTGCTGGACAGGTTGGCCGATCGACTCGGCGGGCCGGGCAACTCCCCGGGCGCGGCGTTGGGCGACCCGGGCGCGAACCAGCAGCTTCAGCAGGCGTTCTCGAGCATCGGGCCGGTGATCACGACCTCGCTGGCCGCGGTGTTCGGTGTCCTCGGGGCCCTGTTCGGTGGGGTCTTCTCGACCGTGACCGTGCTGGCCCTGCTGATCTACTTCTCGCTCGCGATGCCTCGCATCCGCGACGGTATCGACCGGATGCTGGCCCACGAAGGCCGCATCCAGGCCGCCGCCGCCGCCCTCGGACGCATCGGCGGCTACGTGTCCGGCCAGCTCGTGGTCTCCGCCATCGCCGGGATGACGGCGTTCGTGTTCTTCCTGCTCGCCGGCATTCCCTACCCCGCACTCCTGGCCCTGGTCGTCGCCGTCCTCGACGCCGTCCCCCAGATCGGCGCGACCCTGGCCTCGTTCGTCGGCGTGGCGGCCGCCCTCACCGTGAGCTTCGGCCTGGCGATCTTCACATTGCTCTTCTTCATGATCTACCAGGGCGTGGAGAACTACGTGATCTCCCCGCGGGTGTTCTCCCGTGCCATCGAGCTCTCCGGGGCGAGTCGACCCACCCGCTGTGGGTGAGGTCATACCTCGAAGCATGCACCAGGCTCCCCAGGCAGCTCGGCCCCGGCCGACCCACGCGCACCCGCAACGGATCGAGGACACCGTGACCGACACCGCTCCGACCGCGCGCCCCGAGATCGTCGACGCAGCCTCCGCCGTGGAGTCCCGCTATCCCTTCTCTGACACCTCGGACTTCGACGACGTGCGACGGGGCTTCATCGGGACGATTTCCCCGAGCCAGGTCCACGCTGCGGACGGTCGGGTCGTCTGGGACTGCGACGCCTGGGCCGAGACCCTCAACGGCCCGCGGCCCGACACCGTCAACCCGAGCCTGTGGCGCCAGGCCCAGCTCACCTCGGTGCACGGACTGTTCGAGGTCACCGAAGGCATCTACCAGGTCCGCGGACTGGACCTGTCGAACATGACCATCGTCGAGGGCGACCAGGGCATCATCGTCATCGATCCCCTCCTCACCGCGGAGACCGCGACCGCCGCCATCGACCTCTACCGCGAGCACCGCGGCGACCGGCCGGTCACCGCGATGATCTACACCCACAGCCACGTCGATCACTTCGGCGGTGTGCGGGGCGTGATCACCGACGACGACGTCGCGAGTGGCCGTGTGCCGATCCTCGCTCCCCGAGGCTTCCTCGAGCACGCCGTCGCCGAGAACGTCTACGCCGGGGCCGCCATGGCACGCCGCTCGGCGTACATGTACGGCGCAGCCCTGGCCCCGGGAGCAGCCGGTCAGATGGGCGCAGGGCTGGGCATGACCAACTCGACCGGCACCGTCACCTTGATCCCGCCGACCAAGGACGTCACCCACACCGGCCAGGAGGAGACGCTCGACGGGGTCCGGATCGTCTTCCAGGTCACCCCCGGCACCGAAGCCCCCGCCGAGATGAACTTCCTGTTCCCGGAACGCTCCGCGCTGTGCATGGCCGAGAACGCCACCCACAACCTGCACAACCTGCTGACCCTGCGCGGCGCGGTGGTCCGCGACCCCCACGCCTGGGCGCACTACCTCACCGAGGCCATCGACCTGTTCGTCGACCGCACCGACGTCGAGTTCGCGTCCCACCACTGGCCCACCTGGGACCGCGACCGCATCGTGAGCCTGCTCTCCGAGCAGCGCGACCTCTACGCCTACCAGCACGACCAGACCCTGCGGCTGCTCAACAAGGGCCACAACGGCCCGGAGATCGCCGAGACCCTGGAGATCCCACCCGCGCTGGAGAAGGCCTGGAACACCCACGGCTACTACGGGTCGATCAGCCACAACGTCAAGGCGATCTACCAGCGCTACATGGGCTGGTTCGACGGCAACCCCGCCAACCTCTGGCGTCACCCTCCCGAGCCCGCCGGGCGCCGCTACGTCGAGGCCATCGGCGGCCCCGACGCCGTCCTCGCCGCCGGCCGGCGCGCGTTCGACGCCGGAGACTTCCGGTGGGTCGCCGAGCTCGTCGGCCACCTCGTGTTCACCGACCCCGACGACACCGACGCCCGCGAACTGGAGGCCGCCGCCCTCGAACAGCTCGGCTTCGGCTCCGAGAACGGCACCTGGCGCAACTTCTACCTCACCGGCGCCTACGAGCTACGGGTCGCCAACATCGGCACCCCGCTCTCGACCACCCCGCCCGACATGATCTCGGCCCTCACCACCGGCCAACTCTTCGACAGCATCGCCATCCAGATCAACGGACCGAAAGCCTGGGACATCCAGCTCGCCATCGACTGGACCCTCACCGGGGCCGGCGAAGCAGGGAAGGACCTCGCCTACCGGTCACGTCTGGCCAACGGCGTGCTCACCCACGGCGAAGGCACCAATCGTGACAGCACCGACGCCCACATCACCACCGCCCGATCCGGCCTGCTCGCCCTGCTGGGCGGAACCCCGCCAGCAGACCTCGTCACCTCGGGACAGCTCGCGATCGACGGCGACCAGGACTGCCTCACCACCCTGCTGGGCGTCCTCGACCCACCCGACCCCGACTTCGCGATCGTGGCCCCCTAAGCCCGCGGCCTCCGAGAGCGAGAGGACAAGATGGGGGTTGCCATCGGGGCGATTCTTCCCCTGGGCCTCGGTGTCGCCCTGAGCCCGATCCCGATCATCGCCGTCGTCCTGATGCTGGCCACCGCGCGCGGGCGGATCAACGGGCCTGCCTTCATCGTCGGCTGGGTCGCGGGCCTCAGCGTCGTCGGCGTCATCGTCCTGGTCATCGCCGCCGGAGCCGGGGCCTCCGGAGGCGAGACAACGGTGCCCGCCCCGTGGGTGACCGTCGTCAAGGGCGTCCTCGGCGTCGGCCTCGTCGTGCTGGCCGGGCTTCAGTGGCGCGGACGTCCTCGCGGAGTCGAGACACCAGCGCTGCCGGCATGGATGAGCTCCATCGACACCTTCGGACCCGGCAAGGCCCTCGGTCTCGCTGTGCTGCTCTCCGGGGTCAACCCGAAGAACCTGCTGCTCGTCGTGGCCGCAGCCACCGCGATCGCCCAGACCGGCGTCAGCGCAGGCGGGCAGGCGGTTGCCCTTGCGGTGTTCGTCGTCCTGGGCACCCTCGGCCCCGGACTCCCCCTCGGCATCTACTACGCCCTGGGTGCTCGCAGCACGGACCTGCTCAGCAGGCTGCGTGGCTGGATGGCAGCCCACAACAGCGCGATCATGATCGCGCTGCTCTTGGTTATCGGCGTCAAGCTCGTGGGGGATGCACTTTCCGGCCTCCTCAACGGGTGAGGTTGGAACTTCGGCCGGCTGCCAGGACCTGCCGCGGCATGGCGCTGTCGGGGGTGTCGCGCACTCTGTGTGCGAGCAGTTCATCTTCGGCCGCGGTGCGGCCGAAGCGGGGAGGACGGTCGAACATGGACGAGGCCGACGGCGCGGCGAGAGTCTCCGGGATGCCGCGGGTGCAGACGGTGCCCGACTGGGTGCCTCGACCTCTCTCGACGTTCAGCTGGATGGAGCAGGCCCTCCTGTGGGCGTACGTGAAGCGCGGCAAGTCCCCGGAGGTGCACGGAGCGCAGTGCGCGTTGGCGTGGGTCGGAGGGGTGCATCCGACCGCGCCGGCAACGGCCGACACCGCAGCTCCGAGTCAGTGGCGGGCGATGGGGGAGCTCATCGCGTGCGGCGCGGTGTCGCGTGGCGGGCCCTACCCGGAACCTCAGTGGCGGCGCGACGCCGGGATCGCGCGGCTCGATGGCGCCGCGAGACGGCGCTGGTGGGGACAGTGGTCGAGCTACGGCTGGACGACGGCCATGACCGAGGGAGCAGGGCTTGCCCTGAGCTGGGCGATGGGCTTCAACGACGACACCCCGCCAGTGCTGCCACGCCACTCGAGAAGCGCTGACCCGCCCGCTACCCGATCGGTCCGGGCCGGCGGGCTCCTCCTCAGCTGAATCACGCCTCGGCGTCGACGTAATCCGGCTCTTCGTCATTCAGCGTGGAGGGCTGACGAGGACACGATCTTCAGCCTCGGCCTGATCATGGGCCTGGGGCCTCACTCTTCGTGGTGTCTGGACACTTCGGAGGGAGGCCCCAGGTGGGCATGGATGCTACTGGCGCGCGCGATCTTGGGGGCGGTGGTCCTCGGCCTGGACGGGTTCGGGCTGGTCGCGGTCGACGAGCACGACGGCGAGCTCGAGCTGGCTGTGGAGACCAGCAACGACATGGTCTGCTGTCCGGGCTGCGGCGCGGTCGCCACGGCGCACGGACGCCGTCCGGTGCGGGTGCGTGACCTGCCGGTCGGCGGCCGGGCGACGACGCTGATCTGACTCAAGCGGCTCTGGCGCTGCCGGCACGGGGCCTGCGAGATGCGCACGTGGTCGGAGACCAGCGAGGAGATCCCGCCGCGGGCCTCGGTGAGCACCCGCGCCGCCCGAGAGGCGTGCCGCCGGGTCGGGCAGGCCGGCGAGTCGGTCGCGGCGGTGGCTCTCGACCTCGGTCTCGGATGGGGCACGGTGATGCGCGCCGTCGCCGAGCACGGCACCCCACTGGTCGACGACCCGGCCCGCCTGGCCGGTGTGGCCGCGCTCGGGGTCGACGAGACCGCCTACCTGGCCGCGACCTCGACGCACGGCACCGAGTTCGCGACCGGGCTGGTCGATCTCACCCGCACCGCTGGTCCGGCGCGGCTGCTCGACGTCGTGCCTGATCGCAGTGCTGTCGTGCTCTCGGCGTGGCTGCGCGACCGCGACGCCGGCTGGCGGGCCAGCATGGCAGTCGCGGCGCCGGACCCTTCCGCGGCTACGCGAGCGCGTTGCGCACCCAGCTACCGCACGCGGTCCGCGTCCTCGACGCGTTCCACGTGGTGACGTTGGGCTTCGACGCGGTCGACCAGGTCCGCCGCGGCGTGCAGCAGGAGACCCTCGGGCACCGCGGCCGCGCCGGGGACCCGCTCTACGGCACCCGCGTACTGCGCCGTGTTCACCAGAGGCCACGACCACCACTCCGACACCTCCTGGACCCGGCTGCTGCACGGGCTCGACTCCGGCGACCCCGACGGACAGGTCGCCGCCACGTGGATCGCCGCCCAGGAGCTGCGGCTGCTCTACCGCCACACCGACCCGTCCCGCGCCGCGGCGGCGTTCTACCGCTGGGTGGCGTTCTGCGCCGACTCCGAGGTGCCCGAACTGCACCGGCTGGCCCGCACCCCTTGGACTCCTGGCGCGAGGAATTGCTCGCCCGCTTCACCGTCGCCGACGTCTCGAACGGGCTCACCGAGGCGATCAACCTGCTGATCAAGAAGATCAAGCGGGTCGGACACGGATTCCGCAACATCACCAACTACCGGCTGCGACTGATCCTGCACTGCGGAACCGTGTGGGACGCTCCCACCACCACGATGCTGCGAGGCCGCCTCCACGCTTCATGACGAAGAGCCCCATAACCTGGGCCGATGTCCCTGCCTGCGCGCGTCGCGGATCTCGCGTCCTACGACGTGGTGCTGTCGGTGGCCGAACTGGGCAGCATGGGCCGAGCGGCCGCGGCGCATGGGGTGTCACAGGCCGCGGTCAGCGCCCGGGTCCGGGCCCTGGAGGGCGCGCTGGGGTTCACCCTGTTCGAACGCTCGCCCCAGGGGACACGGCTCACCGAGGCCGGCGGCCTGGTCGCGGACTGGGCCCGCAGCGCGATCGACGCCGCGTGGGCGATGGAGGAGGGCGTCGCTGCGCTGCGCGCCGAGCACACCGGCCGGTTGCGGGTCGCGGCGAGCCTCACGGTGGCGGAGTACTTGCTGCCGCGCTGGCTGGTGTCGCTGCGCAGCGAGCTGCCCGACACCTCGGTCGCGCTGTCGACCCGCAATTCCACCGACGTCGCCGACGACGTCCGCAGCGGAGCCGCCGATGTCGGCTTCGTCGAGGGCCCGGAGATCCGTGACGACCTCGACGGCCAGGTCGTCGCCCGCGACCGGCTCACGCTCGTGGTCTCCCCCGGGCACCCCTGGGCACGGCGCCACGGGATCGACGCGGCGAGATTGGCCGGTACCGCCCTGGTGACCCGCGAGGCAGGGTCGGGCACCCGGGAGTTCCTCGAGCGGGCGCTGCGGAGCGCCGGTGTCGAGACCATCGCCCACCCCGTGCTCGAGCTGGCTTCTACTACGGCGATCAAGGGTGCGGTCGCCGACGGTGTGGCGCCGGCGGTGCTGAGCTCGCTGGCCGTCGCCGGTGACCTCGCGGCCGGGACGCTGGTGACGGTCCCGGTCCGCAAGCTCTCCCTCGATCGCCGGCTGACCGCGATCTGGCCCCGGGGCCGTCCGCCCGACGGCGCTGCCGCGGCGTTGCTGCGTCGGGCGAGCGCCGCCGGCGAGCGCCGGCGCTGATCCTGCGTGCGTCGAGGTCACAACCCGAGGTTGTGGGCCCGCAACGACGCGAGGGCTACCGCGGTGCTCGAGCCGGTCGCAGGGTGAACCCATGCCAACGGCAACGACAGCGCACCACGGCGACGGGACGAAACGACCTGACATGGTGGTCCACGAGCAGGAGCCCTACAACGCCGAACCGCCACGATCAGCACTCGCCGAGCACCCGATCACACCGGTCGCGACGTTCTACAGCCGCAACCACGGCGAACTCCCCGAACTCGACCCCCGGCAGTGGCGGCTACGGGTCGACGGCCTGGTCGACGAGCCGCTGAGCCTCTCGCTCGACGAGCTCCAGCGCTTCGAGCACCACGAGGTGACCGCCACCCTGCAGTGCGCGGGCAACCGGCGCGCAGGGCTGCTGGCCGTGCGCGACATCCCCGGTCAGCACCCCTGGGGGGAGGGAGCGACCTCCACCGCCCGCTGGGTCGGCGCCCGGCTCGCCGACGTGCTCGCTGCCGCGGGGCTGCGACGCGACGCCAGCGACGTCGCGTTCCTCGCGCCGGACGTCGCCCCCGAGGCCAGCCCACCGGCGCCCTATGGCGGATCGATCACCGCCGACAAGGCCACCAGCCCCGAGGTGCTGCTGGCCTGGGAGATGAACGGCGAACCCCTCACCGTCGCCCACGGCGCGCCGGTGCGCGTGGTCGTCCCCGGCTGGATCGGCGCCCGCAGCGTCAAGTGGCTCGAGCAGATCACCGCCCAGGACCACCCCTCGGAGAACTTCTTCCAGCAGAGCGCCTACCGGCTCCTACCCCCCGACCACGACGACCCCGCTCCCGGCGACGGGGTCGAGCTGACCGCGGTCGCGCTGAACTCCGCGATCCTGCGCCCCGACGACGGCGCCGTCATGACCGCCGGGCCCACCGAGGTCACCGGCTACGCCTTCGCCGGCGGCGACCGCGAGATCGTCCGCGTCGACGTCTCCGCCGACGACGGGCGCACCTGGCACCAGGCCGAGCTCGACGACCAGCTCGGTCCGTGGGCGTGGCGGTTCTGGCGGACGACCCTCGAGCTGCGGCCCGGCGAGCACGAGATCGTCGCCCGCGCCTGGGACAGCACCGCGGCCCTGCAGCCCGAGCACGCCGCCAGCCTCTGGAACCCCAAGGGCTACATCAACAACGCCTGGCCCACCGTCAGCGTCACCGCCGAGCACCCGCCGGATGTGCACCTGTGACCAGCGCCGAGCCGACGGCCACCGACACCCCTGAGAACGCTGCCGAGCACGAGCCCGACTACCGCTTCACCCTCGCCAACGAACGCACGTACCTGGCCTGGCTGCGCACATCGCTGTCACTGCTCGCCGCCGGCGTGGCCGTGGTCCAGCTCGTCCCCGCCTTCCCGATCCCCGGCATCCGCTCCGCCATCGGTGGCCTGCTGGTCGCGCTGGCCGTGCTCACCGCCGCCGGCGGACTCGTCCGCTGGCTCCGCGTCGAGCGCGCCATGCGCCGCGACCGCGATCTCCCCCGCCAACGCATCCCCTGGGTTCTCGCCCTCGGGCTCGTGTTGCTCGCCCTGGTCGGCCTTGCCCTCGTCGTGACCAAGGGCCTGGCGTGACCGGCCCTCCGCCCCGCCCCGCCGACGACGCCCCGGGCTTCGGCGGGCTCCAGGCCGAACGCACCACCCTGGCCTGGAACCGCACCGCCCTCGGGCTGGTCGCCAACGCCGCCCTGCTCTCGATCCGCGAGCTCCACACCACGACCTCCCGACTCGCCGCGGCCCCGATCGTGCTCGCCGTCCTCGTCGCCCTCGCCACCGTCGTCTACGCACACCACCGGGACACCACCCTGCGCCAGAATCCGCTGTCCCGACCCGTCGCTCCCCGACGCGCCCTGATCGCCCTCGGCGTCGTCGTCACCGCCCTCGCGATCACCGCAGGGGGCACCCTCCTGCTGTGAGAATTCGCCCGTTCCGGCCAGACGGACGGGGACGACGTCGGCGGGCTCGGGGCCGCATCCCGTGGGACGGATCGTGGGACGAACCAGAAGTCCACAGGGGCACCTCGAGAGCGCTCGGGCGAACCTCCGGAACCTGGAAGCGCAGGCAGAACGCAGGAGAGCGGTCGGTTGCCCGGCCTCCGGAGGCGGGAGCGCAGGTTCGAATCCTGCCGGGGGCACCCTTACTGACCTGCGACGATGCCCTTCGCCCGCGCTGCCGCGCGTCCGCGTGGGACGGCCGTGGGACGAGCTGCTCGTCCATGCGGTACAACGTGGCGCAGGCGAAGAGAGCAGCAACGAGCATCGAGCAGGCGCCGAGGGTTCAATTCCCCCACTGTCGTCGCCGGCGGACTCGACCTGAGGCGCACGTCAGGACGACTGCGACAGGGTGGGAACGCCACCATGACCATGCTGCTGCTCGTCACTGGGCTCGAGCTCTTCAGTGACGGAATCACGGACCTGACCCGTTGACGGGCGCACTATCGACGCCTTCCTCATCGGCCTGACGTTCGGGCATGGACGACCACATGGCACCACCGGTCACGACGCCGGCGCGACAGGCGGACTCTCGAGTGTGGTGTCGGCGAATCGGTGACCGAGACGGTCCCGCTTGGTACGCAGATAATGGCCGTTCTCCTCGGTCACCCTGGGCCGGAGCCCGATATGGCTCACGACCTCGATCCCGTGATCAACCAACCCGTCACTCTTGGCTGGGTTGTTCGTGATCAGCTCGACCCGGTGGGTTCCCAGCCGGAGGAGGATCGCGGCGCCCGCTGCGTAGTCCCGGGAGTCCACCGGGAGCCCGAGTGCCGCGTTCGCCTCCACGGTGTCGAGCCCTGACTCCTGGAGCGAGTACGCGCGGAGCTTGTGTCCGAGGCCGATACCGCGTCCCTCCTGACCGCGGAGGTACACCACCACCCCCACGCCGCGCGCGGCGATCAGTCGGAGCGCGTCGCGCAACTGGGTACCGCAGTCGCAGCGCAACGACCCGAGCACGTCACCCGTCAGACACTCACTGTGCAAGCGCACCGGGACGCGCTCAGCCTCACCCGCCGGATCACCCAGCACCAGGGCCAGGTGCTCGATCCCCGTATCCCGGCTCCGGAAGGAGTAGGCCCGGAAACGACCGAAGTCCGTGGGCAGCAGCGCCTCGCCACTCAGTTCTACATCGTCAGCGGGGACCCTGGCACGTCGACGGCGGGCGACATCGGCGACGGTGACGAGCTCCAGACCGTGCCGACGAGCAAGAGCCACGGCACCGGGCCCCCGCAGCATCGCCCCCGAGGGCTCGACGAGCTCGCTGATCAGCCCGACGTCGGGCACACCGGCCATGCGCAGGAGATCCACAGTCGCCTCGGTGTGGCCTGCCCGCTGCAGGACGCCGCCGTCGCGGGAGCGGAGCGGGAAGACATGACCGGGTCGCCGCAGGTCGTCGGCGCTCGTCGCCGCATCACCGAGAGCCCGCACCGTGCGCGCGCGATCGTCGGCCGAGACACCGCTCGACGTCGACCGATGATCGACGCTGACGGTGAACGCCGTGCCGTGCGTGTCGCTGTTGCGCTCGACCATCAGCGGCAGGTCGAGGGCGTCGAGCCGGTCGCCGGGCATCGGGCAGCAGAGGATGCCTGTCGTGTGCGTGACCATGAAAGCGACGGTCGCCTCGGTCGCGGCCGAAGCCGACATCACGAGGTCCGCCTCGTTCTCACGGTCCTCGTCATCCATCAGCACGATCATCTGGCCTCGGGCGAGAGCCGCCAGCGCACGATCGAGCGGTTCTCCGGACCACGCGGCGGCAGGCCGCGCACGGATGAGCTCAGGCATCCTCGACTCCGGCATCGACATGTGTGCCGAACATGCCCCGGCGATAGGTCAAGGGCGCGTTCGGAGTGTGATCGAGCGACATCACGCGCCCGAGAACGAGGACCTGGTCTCCCCCCTCGACCATGCTCGCGACCTCGCAGGCGAGCCAACCGCTCGCTCCATCGATCCGAGGCAGCCCGGCGTCGACGTGCCACGGAACGGTGGCCAGCTTGTCGACACCTTTGCCCGCCAGGGCGATGGCCGTCCCTGCCTGGCGGGAAGCCAGAACGCTGACGCCGAACCGCTGCGCGACCGTGACGTGACGCAGCAGATCCGACGAGCGGTCCAGCGAGACCACCACCATTGGCGGATCCATCGACAGCGACATGAAGGCACTGACCGTCGTGGCGTGCGGCCGCTCCCCGAAGGTCGAGACTGCTGCCACCGCAGAGGCGACCGAGCCCATGACCACGCGGAAAGCATCGGCCGTGATCGACGTCCTGGTACTCATCTCTGTCCTCGTTCCGTCCCGTTCCTCATCGGTTGATGAGAACCCTGCTGAATGCCGCGTCCCCCAGACCCGACGAGCTCCGAGGCCGGCCGTTCGGCTCTCGCGAGCGAGCTCAGACGACGTCGGCCTCCCGTAGTGAGAGTTGCTCTTCGGCGTCGATGCCGAACGCCCGGAGTACCTCGTCGGTGTGGGCGCCGAGAGCCGGTCCAGGCCAGCGGATACGGCCGGGTATGTCGGACAGGCGAGGGAAGACGTTCTGCATGGGCACTTCGCCGAGCTCGGGGTCGGTCCCGTCCGGTCAGGAACGCAGCCCGGCCTGCCGCATGAGGGGCATCACTTCGGCGCCGAAGCGGGCTAGTACTACAGCCTGATTTATGGGTGGCTTGTTGGGCGTGTCGGCTTGGTCGGGACGGTCGGATGAGATCTTGTCTGGCCGGTGGGCGACGATGTCGGTGTGGCCGAGGTCGAGGCGTGGGCTGA
>NZ_BSTS01000026.1 GCF_030269665.1 Actinomycetospora sp. NBRC 106375 | reverse complement strand
CGGGGACGCGAGCTCACGCGCCCTCGGGCGCCAGCGCCCGCCGCCACTGCGCCGTGACGGACCGGCGCAGCCGCTCGGTGTCGACGGCGTCCGGGTCGAGCAGGCGCTGCATGCCGATGCCGCGCAGCTGGCCCACGACCGCGACGGCGACGTCCGCGGCGTGCACGTCCGCGCGGATCGTGCCGGCGGCGATGCCGGCCTCCACGTCCTCGCGGAGGTCGGCGCGGAAGCCCTCGTCGCGCTCGCGGAACGTGGCCGCGAGCTCGGCGGCGGTGGCGGCCTCGGCCCACAGGAGCAGGAAGGCACGGTTCGCGGTACCGAGCTCGGTCAGCTGGGCGAGGTAGCCGTCGATCAGGGCGAGGAGCCGTTCCGGCCCGGGAGGCATCTCCGCGAGCCCGGGGACGAAGCCGCCCTGGATCGAGCTCGTGAGGGCCTCGACGAGGCCCTGCTTCGAGCCGAAGTGGTGGGTGACGATCCCGCGGCTGTAGCCGGCGCGCTCGCCGACCCGCGCGAGGGTCAGCGCCCGGACCCCGGACTCGACGACCACCTCGGCCGCGGCGGCCACGAGCGCGGTCTCGGTCCGTTCCCGGCGTTCCTGCTGGGTCCGGCGGGGTGGGGCGGTCATGGGCGGGCAGCATAGCCGCTGACTTGAGTGGCGGCTGACAAGTGTGTGACCCTGGCCGGGTGACCGTCGTCCTCGTCCACGGCAACCCGGAGACCGCGGCGGTCTGGGGCCCGCTCGTCGACGCGCTCTCCTCGCGCGGGGTGACGGGCGTCGTCCGGCTCTCGCCGCCGGGCTTCGGTGCGGCCCTGCCCGACGGCTTCCCGGCGACGGTGGACGCCTACCGCGACTGGCTGATCGGGGAGCTCGAGACGCTCGTGGCGCGCGACGGGCCGGTCGACCTCGTCGGGCACGACTGGGGCGGCGGACACGCCGTGACCGTCGCGATGGCACGCCCGGACCTCCTGCGCAGCTGGGTCAGCGACGTGGTCGGGATCTTCGACCCCGGCTACGTCTGGCACGACCTCGCGCTGACGTGGCAGACGCCGGGAGCGGGCGAGTCGGCCGTCGAGGCGTGGTTCGGTCCCGAGCGCAAGCCGGAGGCGCTCGTCGCCGGCCTCGCCTCCCGGGGACTGCCCGAGCCCGTCGCGCGCGAGGTCGTCGCCGGTCAGGACGAGGCGATGGGTCGTGCCGTGCTCGCGCTCTACCGCGACGCCGCCCAGCCCCGGCTCGCCGAGCTCGGCGCCGATCTGGAGTCGGCCGCGCAGCGTCCGGGCCTCGCGCTGCTCGCGACCGAGGACACGATGGTCGGCACCGACGAGCAGCGCCGTACCGCGGCCACGCGCGCCGGCGCCCGGGTGGAGGTCCTCGACGGCCTCGGTCACTGGTGGATGGGGGAGGACCCGGCGCGTGGGGCCCGCGTCCTGGCCGACTTCTGGGCCGACTCCTGGGCCGACCGCTAGATCACCACGCCACCGGCAGGCGCTCCAGTCCGTGGATCGCGTGCGTGGTGGCCCAGGCGACGTCGTCGTCGGGCACGGCCAGGTGCAGCGTGGGGAACCGGCGCAGCAGGGCCGGGTAAGCGATGCGCATTTCCATCCGGGCCAGCGGCGCGCCGAGACAGTGGTGCACTCCGTGGCCGAAGGCGACGTGCGGCGGGCCGTCCCGGGTGATGTCGAACCGTTCCGGGTCGTCGACGACGGCGGGATCGCGGTTGGCGGCCGGGAGGTTGAACACCACGAGGTCGCCGCGCCGGATCGTGACGCCGTCGATCTCGACGTCGCGGCGCGCGAGGCGCGGCGAACCGTTGGAGACGATCGAGAGCCAGCGCATGAGCTCCTCGACGGCCGGCGCCACGGCCTCCTCGTCGTCGCGGACGCGCGCGAGCTGGTCGGGGTGGCGCAGCAGCGCGAGGGTGCCGAGCCCGAGCATGTTCGCGGTGGTCTCGTGGCCCGCGACGAGCAGGAGGTTCGCGATGCCGACCAGCTCGTCGTTGGTGAGGTCCTCGGAGTGCTCGCGGAGGAGCATGCCGATGAGGTCCTCGCCGGGCTCGCGCCGGGCGCGGGCGACCAGCCCCTGCATGTAGGCGAGCGCCTCCGCGGCGAGGGCGTCCCGGCGCTCCTCGGTGAGCCCGGTGTCGAGCTGGGCGTTGGTGCGCTCCTGGAACTCCGCCTGGTCGCCCGGCGGGACGCCGAGCAGCTCGCAGATCACCAGCGACGGGATCGGCAGCGCGTACTGCGCGACGAGGTCGGCCGGCGGACCGGAGCGGGCGAGGGCGTCGAGGTGGTCGTCGACGATCTCGACGATCCGCGGCTCGAGCCGCCGCATCCGGCGCACCGTGAACTCGCCGGCGAGCAAGCGCCGCAGCCGCGTGTGGTCGGGCGGGTCGAGCGAGAGCAGGTTGCCGGTGCGGTCGCCCGAGAGCTGGCGCGGGTCGCGCCTGACCGCACCGTCGTCACCGCTGAGGTCGTCGGGCGTCCAGCCGTTGGCGAAGGCGTCCGCGTCGCCGAGCATCCGCCGCACGTCGGCCTGCCGCGTGAGCATCCAGGCCGTCGGGCCGAACGGGGTCGGCACCCGCGCGATCCCCTCGCCGTCCCGGACGGCCTCGGCGTCCGGTGCGGGGCCGAAGCCCGTGCGGCGGAGATCGAGACCGGTGGTGGGGGGAGGGGTCACGCGTGCTCCTGATCGGTGGCGGTGACGGGGGCGAGCCAGACGCCCACGAGGACGTCGACGAGCCCGGTGGCGGCGTCGGCCCAGGTCGCCCGCGCGGTCGGGGTGCCCTCGGCCACGGCGCGCTCGCGCTCGGCGGGGACGTCGACGAGCAGGGACCGTGCGATGTCCCCGCGCTCGCGGAACACCGCGGGCGGCAGGCTCGGCAGGCAGGCGTGCAGCCCGTCGAGGATGCGCATCAGGCCTGGCGAGCCGAGGTGCTCGTCGACGATGATCGCGCGCAGCGCCGGGTCGCTCATGACCTGCGCGCCGAAGCGGGCGTACCAGGTGGGTGTCCCCGGTGCGCCGAGGTGGTCGAAGGTCGGGCGCACGAGGCAGGCGAGCCAGTCGCGCAGGTCGTCGGACCCCTCGATCCGGGCGAGCATCTGCTCCCGCGAGCGCTCGATGTCCTCGGAGTGCCGCCGCACGATCGCCCGCACGAGGTCGTGCTTCGATCCGAAGTGGTACCCGACGACCGCGGTGTTGCCCTGGCCCGCGGCCTCCGCGACCTGGCGGTTGGACACCTCGTGGACGCCGTGCTCGGCGAAGAGGCGCTCGGCGGCGTCGAGAATGCTCGTGCGCGTCGCTTCGTTGCGGTCGGTCCTGGCTCGGGCGGGCACGGCGACGAGTGAACGGGCCCACCTCGCATCTGTCAATCGGTTGATTTAGATTGTCGCCGTGACCTCACCTCAGGCGGCCCAGCGCGCCCCGGCCTTCGTCCCGGTGCTCGCGCTGGCCGGCATCACGGTCTCGCTGCAGCAGACCCTCGTGGTGCCGCTGGTGCCGCAGTTCCCGCGGTTGCTGGGTGCGCCCGCCGCCGACACCGCCTGGGTCGTCACCGCGACGCTGCTCACCGCCGCCGTGGCGGTGCCGATCGTCGGGCGGCTCGCGGACATGGTCGGCAAGCGCCGCATGCTGCTCCTCTGCCTCGCCACGCTGATCGCCGGCTCGGTCGTGGCGGCGCTGTCGACGTCGCTGATCCCCCTCGTGGTCGGGCGCGCCCTGCAGGGCCTCGCGACCGGCGTCATCCCGCTGGGCATCAGCCTCATGCGCGACGAGCTGCCCCCGGAGCGCCTCGGGTCGGCGACGGCGCTCATGAGCGCCTCGCTCGGCGTCGGCGGCGCGCTCGGGCTCCCGCTCGCGGCGCTCATCGCCCAGACGGCCGACTGGCACGTGCTCTTCTGGGCGGCCGGCGGCCTCGGCGCCGTGGTGCTCATCGGGGTGATCGCCCTGGTGCCCGAGTCGGCGCAGCGGGCCGGCGGTCGGTTCGACCTCGTCGGCGCGGTCGGGCTCGCCGCCGCCCTCGTGTCGCTGCTGCTCGCGGTGTCCAAGGGCGGCACCTGGGGCTGGGGCAGCGCGACGACCGTGACGCTGTTCGTCGTCGCCGTGGTGGTGCTGCTCCTGTGGACGTGGTGGGAGCTGCGCACACGCCAGCCGCTGGTCGACCTGCGGGTGAGCCGGCGCCGTCAGGTGCTGCTGACCAACACGGCGTCGGTGGTCATGGGCTTCTCGATGTTCGCGATGTCGCTCGTCTACCCGCAGCTGCTGCAGCTCCCGACGTCCACCGGCTACGGGCTGGGGCAGTCGATCCTGGTGGCCGGCCTCGTCCTCGCGCCCGGCGGCCTCTGCATGATGGCGATGTCGCCCGTGTCCGCGCGGATCAGCGCCGCGTCGGGCCCGCGGACGACGCTCATGCTCGGGGCGACCGTCGTGGCGGTCGGCTACGGCGTCGGCGCCGCGTTCCACGGCGCGGTGTGGCAGCTGGTGGTCAGCTCGATCGTCATCGCCTGCGGCATCGGCCTCGGGTACGGGGCGATGCCCTCCCTGATCATGGCGGCGGTCCCCGTCGAGCAGACCGCCGCGGCCAACAGCCTCAACAACCTCATGCGCGCGCTGGGCACGTCGTTCGCCAGCGCGGTCGCCGGCGTGCTGCTCGCCTCGCTCGTGACGTCCGCGGGCGTGCCCACCGAGACGGCGTTCGTCGTCGTCATGCTGCTCGGTGCGGGTGCGGCCGTGGTGGCCGTCGCGATCGTCGCCGGGATCCCGCCGCGACGACGGGCGGGGAGCGCCCCGGCGACCGCCTCTCCGACTGCCTCTCCGACCGCCACCCCGGCCAAACCGGCGGCCCGGGACCTCCCCGCGGGTGAACCGCTCCTGCGCGGAACCGTGCGGCACCGCGACACGCCGGCGCCGGGGGCGGTGCTCACGGTCGTCGGCACCGACGGGCAGCAGCTGGGACGGGCTCGGACCGGCGACGACGGTGCGTTCGTGCTGCCCCGCGCGAGTGCGGGCCGCGCTCACCTGCTCGTGGTCCAGTGGCGCGGCATCTCGCGGGCGGAGTCGCTGTCCGGGACCGCCCCGGGGCTCGTGCGCGACGTCGAGCTGCCCGCCGCACGCGCCGCTCCCGCGACACCGTCCCCGTCGACCGTCCCCGGCTGAGCGCGGTCAGCGCCGACCGCGCTGCGCCACCTCGTCGTGCAACCACTGCGCGATCTCGACGAGCTTGAGGTTCGTCTCCTGGGACGACTGGACGAGCATCCGGAACGCGCCGTCGTCGTCGACCGAGAAGCGCTCCATGAGGATGCCCTTCGCGCGGCCGATGAGGTCGCGGCTCTCCACGGCGCGCTGGAGGTTCATCGCGTGCTCGCTGCCGTAGAGCAGCATGGCGGCCTGGACACCGAAGAGTCCGGCGACCAGCCGTGCCTCCTCGTCGAACGCGTCGCGGGCGGTCGCGTAGAGGTTGAGCGCCGCGCGCAGGCCGCCGGTGTCCTGGGTGAGCTGGGCCGAGACCATCGAGTGGTAGCCGGCCTCCACCGCGTGCGGCGTGAAGCGGGGCCAGCGCTCGCCGTCGGCACCCTCGAGGTCGCCGGCCAGCACGATCCCGTCGTCCGGCGGCTCCAGGATCGCCGTGATGCACGGACCCTCCTCCAGATCGCTCTGGAGGCGGTCGAGCTTCGTCACGGCCGGGTGCGTCGGGTTCCGCGACGTGATCGCGCCGTCCTGCGTGATGGAGATGCCCCCGGCGTCGGCTCCGGGAACCGTCTCGACGGCGGCGGCGACGATGTCGGTGAGCGTCTGCTCCAGGTCGCGGATCGAGCGCTTGGCCGCCAGCTCGTGGGCGGCCCGGCGCAGCGCCGCCACCACGTCCTCGTTGGGCGTCACGGTTGTCGCCCCCTCTCCCGGAACGGGCCCGGCGCGGGGTCGCTGATCGAACAATCGGTTCGCTCCCATGCCTGTGCCCGCCGACGGCGTCCCCGGAAACGTCACGAGCCGAACAGCGGCCGACCCGCCACCCGTTCCGGATCTCCACCGTTGACGGTCATCCGACCTGTACGTTCTACTCAGGGTGACTGAAGAAGACGGCAGACGATCACGAACGGCCCAGTGGATCGGGGCGCGGCCACCTCGTGTACCGCGACGGCGTCCAGGTCGCGCGCACCGAGATGGCCCTGCCCCCGGACGTGCCGTACGGCTTCACGGCGCTCCCGCAGTACACGACCGAGCGCCTCCTCGCCGAGGAGCTGCACCGTCACGGCGGCAGGATCGAGCGCTCGACCGAGCTGGTGGACTTCTCCCAGGACGCCGACGGGGTCTCGCTGCGCCTGCGCACCCCGACGGGCGACGAGGTCGTGCGCACCGCGTACCTCGTCGGGGCCGACGGGGCGCACAGCGTGGTGCGCAAGGGCCTCGGGCTGTCCTTCGCCGGCGACGCGTTCCCCGAGGAGTACATGCTCGGTGACGTCGTGGTCGACTGGACGATGCCCCCGGGGTACGCCGTGCGCTGCACGCGCCGCGGTCCGGACGGCGCCGAGGACGGCCTCGTCGCCATCCCCCTGCCCGGACGGGGGCGCTACCGCCTCTCGATGCTGGCGCCACCGGAGCTGCGCCGCCCCGCGGCCGGCGGGTCCGCCGACGGGATCGTCCACGGCCTCGAGGCGGGTGAGCCGCCGGCGGTGCACCACCTCCAGGCCGTCGTCGACCGTCTCTCGCCGGAGCCGGCCACCGTGTCCGACCTGCGCTGGTCGTCGGTGTTCCGGATCAGCCACCGGCTCGTGGACCGCTACGGCATCGGGCGCGTGTTCGTCGCCGGCGACGCCGCGCACATCCACCCGCCCACCGGCGGGCAGGGCATGAACACCGGCATCCAGGACGCGCTCAACCTCGCCTGGAAGCTCGCGCTCGTCGTCGACGGGCTCGCCGCGTCGTCGGCGCTGCCGCTGCGGGTGCACGTGGTCGTCGCGCCCGAGCTCGGCGCGGCGTTCGCCGACGCCGGGGAGCCGTGCCTCGTCGACAGCGCCGGCGACCTCGCCGCGGCGTACGGGATGCGCGGCGGGGACGCCGTGCTCATCCGCCCCGACGGCTACGTCGGCTGGACGGCGCGCCCGGTCACGGCCGCGGCGCTGGGGGCCCACCTCGCCGTGCTCACGGGGGTGCTGGACCTGAGCGAGTCGCCGGGTCAGGTCCCGCAGTAGGTGACGTAGCCCGTGCCCGAGGGGTCGCCGGTGGCGTACTCCTCGAGCCCGGGGCGCTCGTCGTACGGGCGCGTGACCACGTCGACCAGCCGGCGGAACGGGTCGAGGTCGCCGTCGACCGCCGCCGTGAGCGCCGCCTCGACCTGGTGGTTGCGGGGGATGTAGACGGGGTTGACGCGGTCCATCGCGGCCGCGCTCTCGTCGACCGCGCGGTCCTGGCCCTCCAGCGCCGCCCGCCAGCGCTCCAGCCACGCGTCGACGGCGCCGCGGTCGACGACGAGGTCGCGCACCGGGCCGGCGTCCCCGCGCGCGGCGGTCGCGAGGCCCCGGAGGAAGCGCGTGTGGTCGGGGTGCTCGGTGGCCATCAGCGTCACGAGGTCCTCGACCAGCTCACCGTGCTGCTCCCCGGTGAGCCCGATCTTCGCGTGCAGCCCCGCCGCGCGGTGGCGGGTGAAGCTCTCGGCGAAGGCGGAGACCGCGTCGGTGGCGGGGGTGATGGCGTTCTCGGGATCGTCGTCGATCACCGCCAGCAGCGACTCGGCGAAGCGGGCGAGGTTCCACTGCGCGATGCGCGGCTGGTTGCCGTACGCGTACCGGCCACCGTGGTCGATCGAGCTGTAGACCGTCGCCGGGTCGAAGGCGTCGAGGAACGCGCAGGGCCCGTAGTCGATGGTCTCGCCGGAGATCGTCATGTTGTCGGTGTTCATGACCCCGTGCACGAAGCCGACGTCCATCCACTGCGCGACGAGCCGGGCCTGCGCCTCGACGACGGCCTGCAGGAGGGCCAGCGGCGGGTTCTCGGCGTCGGCGGCCTCCGGGTGGTGGCGGGCGATCGCGTGCTCGGTGAGCCGGCGCAGGAGGTCGACGTCGCCGGAGGCGGCCGCGTACTGGAACGTGCCGACGCGCAGGTGGCTCGACGCGACCCGGGCGAGCACGGCGCCGGGCTGGCGCCGCCCGTCGCGGACCACCGGCTCGCCGGTGGTGGCCACGGCGAGCGACCGCGTGGTCGGGATGCCGAGCGCGTGCATCGCCTCGCTGACGACGTACTCGCGCAGCATCGGTCCGAGCGGGGCCTTGCCGTCGCCGCCGCGGGCGAACGGCGTGCGCCCGGAGCCCTTGAGGTGCAGGTCGCGGCGCCGGCCCTCGGGGTCGGTGAGCTCGCCGAGCAGCAGGGCGCGCCCGTCGCCGAGGCGGGGGGAGTAGTTGCCGAACTGGTGCCCGGCGTAGGCCTGCGCCACCGGCGTCGCCCCGGCGGGCACGGCGGCGCCCGCGAGGACGGCGACGCCCTCGGGCGAGCGCAGGGCGTCGGCGTCGAGCCCGAGCTCGGCGGCCAGCCCGTCGTTGACCACCACGGCCTCGGGCGACGGCGCGGGCTCGGGCTGCCAGGGCTGGTGGAGCCCCCCGAGGTCCCGGGCGAACCAGTCGTCGAGGGTCACGGGCGACGCGGCGACGGTCATGTCTCCGAGGCTAACCGCGCAGCGGCCCCGTCATGCCTGATCAAGGTCGTGATGCGCACGAGCGACGGGGTGCGCGGCGTCGACCCGAAGCCGAACCGCACCGGCGGCGACACCGCCGTCAGCGGGCCCTGGTCGACCCCGTCCCAGCGCACGCGCGCACTCGTGACGCGGTGCAGGTCCCGGGCGCCGTAGTACTCGCGGCGCCCGCCGCCCGCGGTGCCCACCGTGCGGACCCCCGGCAGCACCCGCCGCGCCACCGCGTCGATCGCGGTGATCCACGCGGGCGCCGTCGCCAGTGGCGCCGGCACGGCGCGCAGCAGCCACCCCAGCGCCGCGCGCCGGCCCACCCGCAGGGTCAGGTCGAGCTCGGCGGTGGTCACGTGGTGGTCGGCGCCGTCCTGCCGGTGGGTCACCGGCCCGAGGCGGACCTCGTCGAACGTGTAGGTCGCCGTGACGAAGTCGCGGGTCGGCGCGTCCGGGACGAGCAGGATCCGCCGCCCGTCCGGCCGTTCGACCATGACGTCGGTGAACGCCCCGAACGGCGAGGACGGCCAGTGCCCGACGACCACCCGGAGCCCCGCGGCCGTGCCGACACCCGCGATCCACCCGTCGAAGCGATCGGTGCCCATGGGTCAGGCGTACCCGAAGATGACCGCATGACGGGACGGGTGGAGGGCAAGGTCGCGCTGATCACCGGGGCGGCGCGGGGGCAGGGACGGGCAGACGCGCTGCGTCTGGCGCAGGAGGGCGCAGACGTCGTTGCGGTCGACGTCTGCGGACCCCTGCCCGGCGTGGACTACGCGTCGGCGACCCCGGACGACCTGGCGGCGACGGTGGCGGGCGTCGAGGCGGCCGGTCGGCGCGTGGTCGCGGCGCAGGTCGACGTGCGCGACCTCGACGCGCTGCGCGCCGCGGTCGACGACGCCGTCGTCCGGCTCGGCCGCCTCGACGTCGTGGTGGCCAATGCCGGCATCTGCATCCCGCGCGCCTGGCACCGCGTCAGCCCGGAGATCCTCCGCGACACCCTCGACGTCAACGTGACCGGCGTGTGGAACACGATCATGGCCGGCGCGCCGCACCTCGTCGCCGCGGGCGGCGGCTCGGTGGTGGTCATCAGCTCGGCGGCGGGGCTGAAGGTGCAGCCGTACATGGTGCCCTACACCACGAGCAAGTGGGCCGTCCGCGGCATGGCCAAGGCATTCGCCGCCGAGCTCGCCGCGCACCACGTCCGCGTCAACACCGTGCACCCCACCGGCATGGCCACCGGCATGGGCAGCGAGGCCATGCAGGCCGCGCTCGGCGAGGCGATGGCGGAGAACCCCCGGCCCCGCCACATGTTCACCAACATGCTGCCGGTCGACGTCACGGCGCCCGAGGACGTCGCGGAGACGGTGCTGTTCCTCGCCTCCGACGAGTCCCGGTGGATCACGGCCCACGAGATCGCCCCGGACGCGGGCGTCACCGAATATTGATCACCACCGCACCGGCAGCTCCGCCGGACCGCGGACCAGCGCCGTCGCCCGCCAGGTGACCTCACCGGCGAGGTCGAGCGTCGGCACGCGGGTGACCAGCGTCGTGATCGCCGTCTGCAGCTCCATGCGGGCGAGCGACGCACCGAGGCAATGGCGCGGCCCGAAGCCGAACGCGACGTGGGAGCCGGGCTCGCGGTCGAGGTCGAGGTCCTCGGGGTGCTCGAAGACCTCCGGGTCGCGGTTGGCGGC
The DNA here is from genome assembly GCF_030269665.1 of Actinomycetospora sp. NBRC 106375. Taxonomy (GTDB): domain Bacteria; phylum Actinomycetota; class Actinomycetes; order Mycobacteriales; family Pseudonocardiaceae; genus Actinomycetospora. Next base: position 46,904 of record NZ_BSTS01000026.1, on the reverse strand, counting down.
GACCGTGGACACGAGCACGGCGTCGCCGGCGCGCACGGTGCCGCCGGTGAGCTCGACGTCCTCGGTGGCGATGCGCGGCATGCCGGCGTTGCGGCCGAGCGGGGTGATGCGCAGCATCTCCTCGACCGCGGCGGGCACGCGCTCGGGATCGGCGACCAGCGACTCCGAGCGCGAGCGGTCGGACAGCAGCGTCAGCACCATGTCGCAGGCGGCCACGCTCGCCGCGGCACTGCGGATCACCACCGAGGACCACGCGGCGCGGGTCGCGGACGGGACGAGCCCGCCGCCGGACGGGATGTCGCGGCTCTCGGAGGCCGTCCGCGCGGCCACCCACGGCGTCGTCGGGGATGCGCTCACCGACTGAGCAGGCTCACCCCAGCCCGACCTGCCCGCCCGCCCAGTGCGCCAGCACCGAGAACGCGGCCTGGTGCCCGAGCGAGCCGTCCGGGCCGGTGTCGAAGGCGTGGTCCGCGAACGGGATCGCGACCCGCTCGGCGGCGACCCCCGACCCGCGCGCGGTCTCGACGTACCGGCTCGTGCCGCCCGGGGGGACGAGGCGGTCACGGGACGGGGCGACGGCGAGGACGGGCGGCCCGCCGGCGCGCAGGGAGTCGGTGCCGGTCACCGCGCGGTAGCGCTCCGGGCGCTGCTCGGGCGTCGCGCCGGTGTAGGCGACGGCGAAGCGCTGGGCGCCGCGGCCGTGGACGTAGGTGTCGGCGAGGTCGACCGCCGGATAGATCGTGGCGATCGCCCGCGGGCGGGGGACCGGGACCGGCGACGCGCACGCCGAGGGCTGCGTGCCCGCCGCCGCGCGCTGGCCGACGGTGACGGCGAGCTGCCCGCCCGCCGAGTCCCCGCCCAGGACGATCCGCGACGGGTCGGCGCCGTATTCGCCCGCGTGCTCGGCGACGCGGGCGAGCGCGCATGCGACCTGGGGCCCGGCGACGTCCCACGTCGGGCGGCCGGGGCGGGTCAGCGTGTACTCGACCGACACGGCCAGCCAGCCCGCGTCGGCGAGGCGGCGCATGTCGGCGGCGCGGTCGAGCTCCGACCCGGTCGTCCAGCCGCCGCCGTGCACCCAGACGAACACCGGAGCCGGACCGGCGGCCGCCCGCGGGCGCGTGATCGCCAGGTGCAGCTGCTGCCCCTCGGGGCCGGTCGCGTAGACCGGGTGCGCGTCCGGCGCCGAGACCTCGGGCGGACCGGAGAGCGCCACCGCCCGCAGCGGGTCGATGCTCCCGCCGGCACCGAGCGTCGCCGTCACCACCGCGCCGACCGCCCCGGCGAGCACGAGCGTCGAGACCGTGGCGACGGCGGCGACGACCGTGGTGACCGCGCGGGTGCGGCGACGGCGCCGGCGGACGAGCCACGCCCCGACCGACACGACCACCCCGAGGACCACGAGCAGGGGCCCGTACACACCGACGAGGTTCGGCGAGGCCGTCGAGCCGAGCATCGACGAGCCCGGCGCGACTGCGGTCACCGCGGCGGCGAGCAGCAGCAGGGTGGCCACGGTGAGCAGGACGAGGACGGCCAGGACCACCGCCGGCGGCATCGTCCTGGCCCTCGTGTCCTCCCCGCTCACACGCACCACGCTCCCAGCGAAGCACGCCCGGGTGCGCCACCGGCGCCCGTGAGCACTTTCGAGTGCCCGAGCACGCCGAACTGCTCGCGTGCGCCGAAGGCGCACCGGGGTGGAAGATCGCGCCCATGGCCGCCCGCACCGTCGCCGATCAGCTCATCGAGGTCCTCCTGCAGGCCGGGGTCCGCCGGATCTACGGGCTCGTGGGGGACAGCCTCAACCCGATCGTCGACGCGGTCCGGCGCTCCGGAGGTGCGGCGCAGGGCGGGATCGACTGGATCCACGTCCACAACGAGGAGGCCGGCGCGCTCGCGGCGGCCGCCGAGGCCCAGCTCACCGGCACGCTGGCCGTGTGCGCCGGCAGCTGCGGGCCCGGCAACACCCACCTGATCCAGGGGCTGTACGACGCGCACCGCTCGGGGGCGCCGGTGCTCGCGATCGCGTCGCACATCCCCTCGCTCCAGATCGGCACCCAGTACTTCCAGGAGACCCACCCCGAGCGGCTCTTCGTCGAGTGCTCCTCGTGGGTCGAGCTGATCTCTCGGCCGGAGCAGATGCCGAGGCTGCAGCGCATCGCCATGCAGACCGCGCTCGCCGACCGCGGGGTCTCCGTGCTCGTCCTGCCCGGTGACATCACGGCCCTGCCCGCCGCGCACCCCACCGGGCAGGGCGACCTCGTGGCGCCGTCGTCGGTGCTGATGCCGCCGCCCGACCGCGTCGAGGCCCTCGCCGAGCGGATCAACGCGGCGGGGTCCGTGACGCTCTTCGTCGGCGCCGGGGTCCGCGAGGCGCGCGACGAGGTGCTCGCGCTCGCCGAGCGCGTCCAGGCGCCGGTGGGCCACTCCCTCGGCGGCAAGGAGTGGATCCAGTACGACAACCCCTACGACGTCGGGATGAGCGGGCTGCTCGGGTACGGCGCCTGCTTCGAGGCGAGCCACGAGGCCGACCTGCTCGTGCTGCTGGGCACCGACTTCCCCTACGACGGGTTCCTGCCCCAGGCGCACACCGTGCAGGTCGACCGCGACGCCCGCCACCTCGGACGGCGCACCGTGCTCGACCTCGGCGTCGAGGGCGACGTCGGCGCCACGCTGCGCGCGTTGCTGCCGCTCGTCGAGGAGAAGACCGACCGCGCCTTCCTCGACCGGATGCTGCGCCACCACGCCGACGCCCTCGAGCACGTCGTCGACGCCTACACGCAGCGCGTCGAGGACCGCCGCCCGGTGCACCCGGAGTACGTCGCGTCGGTGCTCGACGCCGAGCTCGCCGACGACGCCGTCGTCACCGTCGACACCGGGATGTGCAACGTCTGGGCCGCCCGCTACATCAGCCCCACCGGGCGGCGGCGCATCATCGGCTCGTTCCGCCACGGGACGATGGCCAACGCGCTGCCGCACGCGATCGGGGCGGCGATCTCGCAGCCCGGCCGCCAGGTCGTGTCGATGTCCGGCGACGGCGGGCTGACGATGCTCCTGGGCGAGCTGCTCACCGCCGTGGAGCACGACCTCGACCTCACGGTCGTCGCGTTCAACAACGGCTCGCTGGGCATGATCCGCCTCGAGATGATGGTGTCGGGCTTCCCGTCGTTCCAGACCGACCACGGCCCGGCCGACCTCGGCGCCGTCGCCCGCGCCGCCGGGCTGCACGCCGTGACGGTCGAGGACCCCCACGACCTGCGGGGCGCGCTGCGCGGGGCCCTCGACCACCGCGGGCCCTCGCTCGTCGACGTGCGCACCGACCCGGACGCGCTGTCGATCCCGCCGCACATCACCGCCGAGCAGGTCCGCGGCTTCGCCCTCGCCGGGATGCGCACGGTGCTCGCCGGCGGCGTCGGGAAGATGGTCGACCTCGCCCGCGCGAACCTGCGCTCGATCCCGCGCCACCCGCTGCGGTAGACCCCGCCACCGAGGCCGCCGCAGCTCACGCCCGCAGCTCGGCCCGGTCCTCCTCGACGGCGACCGTGCGGGCCCGCGGGGAGTGGACGTGGGTCGCGCGGTGGCGCCCGCGCAGGCGCAGGACGTCGACCTGGACCCACTGCCCCGCCTCGCGGTCGCCGGCGCGCCGGATCGCGGCGTCGGAGGCGGCGACGCGACCGGGCAGGCCCTTGGCGACGTCGCAGAGGCGGGCCGCCTCGTTCACGGGGTCGCCGATGACCGTGTACTCGTAGCGGCGGGCGTCGCCGATGTTGCCCGCGACGGCGGGACCGGCGGAGACCGCGATCCCGGCGGGGTCGCGGCCCTCGAGCCGGTCGGCGAGGGCCCGCGCGGCGGCGAGCGCGGCGGCGGCCGGGTCGTCGGTGTCGTCCGGCGCGCCGAAGACCGCGAGCGCCGCGTCGCCCTCGAACTTGTTGATCCAGCCCCCGTGCCCCTCGACGACGTCGACGACCTCGGCGAAGAACGCGTTGAGCACCGTGACGACCTCGTGGGGCGGGCGGTCGAACGCCATCTCGGTGGACCCCACGAGGTCGACGAACAGCACGGCGACCTCGCGCACCTCGCCACCGAGATCGAGCCGGCCGGCGAGCGCCGCGCGCGCGACCTCCTCGCCGACGTGGCGGCCGAACAGCTCGCGGAGCTGGTCGCGCTCCCGCAGGCCGCCCGCCATCTCGTTGAAGCCCGCCTGCAGCATCCCGAGCTCGGTGGTGTCGGTGACGTCGACGCGGGCGTTCAGCTCGCCGTCGCGGACCCGGCGCATGGCCCGCCGCACGTTCATCACCGGAGTGGCGAGCGAGGTCGACGTCAGCGCCGTGAGCAGGAAGCCGACGGCGAGCGCGACGACGGCCAGCACGAGCACGACGACGCCGAGCCGGGTCACCGTGTAGTAGTCGCGGAACAGCAGCGACGCCGCGGCGGCGAGCGCGATCCCGAGCAGCGGCACGCCGGTGCCCAGCACCCAGGCCGAGAGCGACCGGGCGGCGACGGCGGGGAGCACGCCGATTCGGGTGGGCGGGTCCTCGGCGAGCACGCGCGCCACCTCGCCGCGCAGCGTCAGCTCGGAGAGCCGGTAGACCACGGCGACGGTGGCGGCGCCGCCGAGACCGACCACGCAGCCGACCGTCACAGCGACCGTCGCGGACGACAGGGCGTTGAGGACGGTGAACAGCACCGTCGCGACCACCCACGGCACGGCCTGGACGACGGTGATCCGCAGCGGGGCGCTCAGGACGGCGCGGCGCGCGAGCCTGCGGTGCCGTCGCCACGCGTCCTCACCCGCGTCGTCGGCGGGCGCCCGCGGGACGCGGACCCAGAGGAAACCCCAGGTCAGGCCGACGACGCCCGCGGCGAGCAGGTAGATCCCGAACGCCCAGAGGTTGCGGCTCAGGACGCCCTCGACGTCCCCTACCAGCGACTGCGTCGGCAGCAGCCAGCCGGCCAGCCCGAGCACGATCGCCGCCCCGACCACGTTGGCCACGACCACCTGCGCGCCGAGCACGGCCTTGGTGGACGGCCGGAAGTCGCGGTGCACCGGACCGCGCTCCGGGGGATCGGTCATCCCTCGATGCTAGCCATGCGGTACCGGTGGTACCGCGTAGAGGGACTCAGCTCTCGTCGTACCCGGCGGTGGCGGCCCGGCCCGCCTCGAGCCGCGCGACCGGCACGCGGAACGGCGAGCAGGAGACGTAGTCGAGCCCCGACCGGTGGAAGAAGTGCACCGAGTCCGGGTCGCCGCCGTGCTCGCCGCAGATGCCGAGCTTGAGGTCGTGGCGCACCTCGCGGCCCCGCCACGACGCGATCTCGACGAGCTCCCCGACGCCCTCGGTGTCGAGCGACTCGAACGGCGACACCCCGAAGATGCCGGTCTCGAGGTACTCGGAGAAGAACGAGCTCTCGACGTCGTCGCGGGAGAAGCCCCACGTCGTCTGGGTGAGGTCGTTGGTGCCGAAGGAGAAGAACTGCGCGACCTCGGCGATCTGGGCCGCGACCAGCGCCGCGCGCGGCAGCTCGATCATCGTGCCGATCTGGTGGGAGACGGGCGCACCGTCGACCAGCGACTCCGGCTCGGCCACCACCTCGGCGATCTCCGCCGCGACCGCCTGCAGCTCCTGCACCGTGCCGACCAGCGGCACCATGATCTCCGGCAGCACCGTCACGCCCTCGGCCGCGAGCGTCGCCGCGGCGCGCGTGATCGCCCGGACCTGCATCGCGTACAGCCCGGGCACCGCGATGCCGAGGCGCACGCCGCGCAGGCCGAGCATCGGGTTCTGCTCGTGCAGGCGCCGGACGTTGGCGAGCAGCTCCTCCTTCTCCTCGGTCAGCTCGCCGCGCTCGCGGGCCACGGCCACCTCGATGGAGAGCTCGGTGTAGTCCGGCAGGAACTCGTGCAGCGGCGGGTCGAGCAGCCGGATCGTCACCGGCAGGCCCGCCATCGCCCGGTAGATCGCCGTGAAGTCCTCGATCTGCAGCGGCAGGAGCGCGGCGAGCTGCTTCTCGCGCTCCTCCCGCGTCTCGGCCAGCACCAGCGCCTCGACCAGCGCGCGGCGCTCGCCCAGGAACATGTGCTCGGTGCGGCAGAGCCCCACGCCCTCGGCGCCGAACGTCCGCGCGGTCGCGCAGTCCTCGCCGGTGTCGGCGTTGACGCGCACCCGCAGCCGCCGCCGGTCGTCGGCGTGGCGCAGGATCCGGTCGACCGCCGCGACGAGGTCGTCGTTCTCCGCGAGCCCCGTCGAGCCCTCGAAGTAGGACATGACGGGGCTGGACACCACGGGGACCTGCCCGAGGTAGACCTCGCCGTTCGTGCCGTCGATCGAGATCGTGTCGCCCTCGGCCACCACTCGGCCGTCGGGCGTGGTCATCGTCTTCGCGCGGACGTCGACCTCGAGCTCCTCGGCGCCGCACACGGCGGTCTTGCCCATGCCGCGCGCGACGACGGCGGCGTGCGAGGTGCGCCCGCCCCGGCTGGTCAGCACGCCCTCCGCGGCGATCATGCCGTCGAGGTCGTCGGGGTTGGTCTCCCGGCGGACGAGCACGACCTTCTCACCGGTCCTCGCCCGCCGCACCGCGGTCGGCGAGTCGAACACCGCGATCCCGCTGGCCGCGCCGGGGGAGGCGTTCATCCCCGTGGTGAGCAGCTCCTTGGGCGCATCGCGGTCGAACCGCGGGAACATCAGCTGCGCGAGCTGCGCGCCCGTGACGCGCTGCAGCGCCTCGTCGGAGTCGATGAGGCCCTCGTCGACCAGCTGGCAGGCGACCGTGAACGCCGCCGCGGCCGTGCGCTTGCCGACCCGCGTCTGCAGCATCCAGAGCTTGCCGCGCTCGATCGTGAACTCGATGTCGCACAGGTCGCGGTAGTGGTTCTCGAGCGTCGCCATGATCCCGAGCAGCTGGTCGTACGACGCCTTGTCGATCCGCTCGAGCTCGGTGAGGGGCAGGGTGTTGCGGATGCCGGCGACGACGTCCTCGCCCTGCGCGTTCTGCAGGTAGTCGCCGTAGATGCCCTGGGCGCCCGACGCGGGGTCGCGGGTGAACGCGACGCCGGTGCCGGAGTCCATGCCGAGGTTGCCGAAGACCATCGAACAGACGCTCACGGCGGTGCCGAGGTCGGCGGGGATGCGCTCCTGGCGGCGGTAGACGTTCGCGCGGGGAGAGTTCCACGACGCGAAGACCGCGCGGATCGCGAGGTCCATCTGCTCGCGCGGGTCCTGGGGGAAGTCGCGGCCCGCGTGCTCGCGCACGATGGCCTTGAACGTCTCCACGAGCGCGGCGAGGTCGCCGGCGTCGAGGTCGAGGTCGTTCGCCGTGCCCTTCGCCTTCTTCGCCGCCTCCAGCGCGTCGGCGAAGTGCTCGGCCTCGATGTCCAGGACGGTCGCGCCGAACATCTGCACGAGGCGGCGGTACGAGTCCCAGGCGAAGCGGTCGTCGCCGGCCTGGGTCGCGAGGCCGCGGACCGAGGAGTCGTTGAGGCCGACGTTGAGGACGGTCTCCATCATCCCGGGCATCGAGAACTTCGCCCCGGAGCGCACGGACACCAGCAGCGGGTCGTCGGCCTGGCCGAGCTGCTTGCCCATCGACTTCTCGAGGGCGGCGAGGTGCTCGGTGACCTCCTCGGCGAGGCCGGCGGGCTCGTGACCGTCCGCGAGGTAGGCCCGGCAGGCCTCGGTGGTGATGGTGAACCCGGGGGGCACCGGCAGCCCCAGGTTCGTCATCTCGGCCAGGTTGGCGCCCTTGCCACCGAGCAGGTCCTTCTGGTCCTTGTCGCCCTCGCCGAACGAGTACACGAGCTTGGGCATGCTGCCTCCGTACCTCTGTGACACGTCTGTGACACCGCGACGCCTGGTCCCCCGCCGGGCCCACCCTCGGGCGCCGACCGTGTCAGCGTGGCCGAGGCGCGTCACGGCGACCAGACCCCGACGCGCAGATGATGCTGATCATGACGGAAACTTGATTCATTCCAGACTAGGCGCGACACTGCGACCCGTGTCACCACCGGCCTCCCCCGCCCGGACGGGCTCCGCAGGCCGAACCACCGCCACATGACCGCCACACCCGACAGTCCGACCGTTCTGTGATCCGGAGGGACCTCCCCGTGTCCGAGAGCCACGTGACCCGCGAAGCCGAGATGAACACCGAGGACGCGGGCGGCTGCCCCGTCCACGCCGGCCGTCTCGCGCACCCGACCGAGGGCGGCGGCAACGTCGACTGGTGGCCCAACCAGCTGAACCTGCGCATCCTGCGCTCGCACGCCCCCGCGTCGAACCCGATGGACGACGGCTTCGACTACGCGGAGGCCTTCAAGACCGTCGACCTCGACGAGCTCGCGAAGGACGTCGACCACGTCCTCACGACGTCGCAGGACTGGTGGCCCGCCGACTTCGGCCACTACGGCGGCTTCATGATCCGCATGGCCTGGCACTCGGCCGGCACCTACCGCCTCGCCGACGGCCGCGGCGGCGCCGGCATGGGCATGCAGCGCTTCGCCCCGCTCAACAGCTGGCCGGACAACGGCAACCTCGACAAGGCGCGCCGCCTGCTGTGGCCGGTCAAGCAGAAGTGGGGCCAGAAGGTCTCCTGGGCCGACCTGATGATCTTCACGGGCAACCGGGCCCTCGACACCATGGGCTTCACGACCTTCGGCTTCGCCGGCGGCCGCCCCGACGTGTGGGAGCCCGACAACGAGACCTACTGGGGCCCGGAGAACTACTGGCTCGGCGGCGACCAGCGCTACAGCGGCGACCGCCGGCTCGAGCAGCCGCTCGGCGCCTCCCAGATGGGTCTCATCTACGTCAACCCGGAGGGCCCGGACGGCAACCCCGACCCGCTGGCCGCCGCGCGCGACATCCGCGAGACCTTCGGCCGGATGGCGATGAACGACGAGGAGACCGTCGCCCTCATCGCCGGCGGGCACACGTTCGGCAAGACCCACGGTGCGGCCGACCCCGACCAGTATGTCGGCGCCGAGCCCGAGGGCGCGGGCATCGAGGAGCAGGGCCTGGGCTGGCACCAGAGCTTCGGCTCGGGCAAGGGCCGCGACGCCATCACCTCCGGGCTCGAGGTCACCTGGACCTCCACGCCGGCGCAGTGGAGCAACGCCTACTTCGACAACCTGTTCGGCTACGAGTGGGAGCTCCACAAGTCGCCGGCCGGGGCGTGGCAGTACCGCCCGGTCGACAACGGCGGGGCCAACACCGTGCCCGACCCGGAGTCCGGCGAGCTCACCCGCCAGCCGACGATGCTCGTCACCGACGTCTCCCTGAAGGTCGACCCGGTCTACAAGGAGATCTCGCAGCGGTTCCACCAGAACCCGGACCAGCTCGCCGACGCGTTCGCCCGCGCCTGGTACAAGCTGACCCACCGCGACATGGGCCCGATCCAGCGCTACCTCGGCTCCTGGGTGCCGCAGGAGACGATGATCTGGCAGGACCCGGTGCCCGCGCACGAGGGCCCGGTCGTCAGCTCCTCCGAGATCGCCGACCTCAAGAAGCGGATCCTCGACGCCGGGCTCTCGGTGTCGTCGCTGGTCAAGGCGGCGTGGGCGTCGGCCTCGACGTTCCGCATCGGCGACAAGCGCGGCGGCGCCAACGGTGCCCGCGTGCGCCTCGAGCCGCAGATCGACTGGGAGGTCAACGACCCGCAGGAGCTGCGCCGCACCCTCGCGGCCCTCGAGGAGGTCCGGAGCGCCTTCTCCGGATCCGGGACCCAGGTCTCGCTCGCCGACGTCATCGTGCTCGGCGGTGTCGCGGCGGTCGAGAAGGCCGCGAAGGACGCCGGGGCCGACGTCAGCGTCCCGTTCACGCCGGGCCGCACGGACGCCTCGCTCGAGTGGACCGACGTCGACTCGTTCACCCACCTCGAGCCGACGGCCGACGGGTTCCGCAACTACCTCGGCAAGGGCCACCAGCTCCCCGCCGAGTACCTGCTCGTCGACCGCGCGAACCTGCTCAACCTCTCCGCCCCGGAGATGACGGTCCTCGTCGGCGGCCTGCGCGTGCTGGGCGCCAACACCGCCGGCTCGACGCACGGTGTGCTCACGAACCGTCCCGGGCAGCTGACGAACGACTTCTTCGTCAACCTGCTCGACATGAACACCCAGTGGGCGAAGATGGCCGAGGAGGACGGGATCTACGAGGCCCGCGGCGCCGACGGTGAGGTCCACTGGACCGGCACCCGCAACGACCTCGTGTTCGGCTCGAACTCGGAGCTGCGCGCGGTCGCGGAGGTCTACGCCTCGGCCGACGGTGCGCAGAAGTTCGTCCGCGACTTCGTCGCCGCGTGGGACAAGGTCATGATGCTGGACCGCTACGACCTGAACTGATCCTCTCCCTGAGGCCGACGAAGGCCCCGGCTGCTCTCGGCAGCCGGGGCCTTCGTGTGTCGGCGTCGCTTCCCGGGCGCTACTCCTCGGTCGGCAGCCACGCGCCGTGCAGCCCCAGCGGGACGCGCACGGGGATCCGGACCTTCGCGACCGGGCCGGCGCCGGGGTCGGCGGCGGCGAACACGACGAACCAGCTCGACCGGTCGGTGCGGTCGGTCGCGAACGTGACCCACCAGCCGTGCGTCGCGTCCTCGTCGCCCGGCTTCGGCACGAAGCACGGCTCGCCGACCGAGAGGTCGCCGGCGTCCCACGTGACGGCCCGTTCGGTCGCGGTGTCGAGCCAGAGGACCGCGTCGAAGTTGCCGTTCGCGAGCTCGACGCGGCCGGTCTTCGTCCCGAGCGCGATGACGCCGTGCCGCTGTCCGAGCCGGCGGTCGTCGACGCGCGGGAACTCCATCCCGTGCGGGTCGGTGAGGAACCGCCGGGTGATCGACCCGCTCACCGGGTCGATCTCGGCGCGCGTGATGCCGCCGACGATCGGGCTCGTGTTCGGGCTCAGCCCGCCCGGCCGGGACCACTCGACGTAGTCCAGGACGACCGTGGCGTCGGGGCCGTCGCCCGTGTCGTAGGCGTTCGCGCTGTGCCAGCTCCAGAACGCGTCGGTGTGCGCCCACCGCACCGGGCTGCCGTCACGCGGGATCAGCGCGATCCGGGTGCCGTCCTCGGGGCGCCACGCCAGCAGCGACCCGCCGCGCATCGCCGCGGCCACGTCGAAGTACATCGGGCCGAGCACGAGCACGACGAAGCGCTCGGTGATCGCCATGTCGTGGATCATCACCGGGGTGTCGACGTCCGGCACCGCCGTCGGCGCCCGCCGCGTGCCGCCGTCGGGGCCGAGCACCGACCAGGTGAGGTACGGCGCCTCGAGCCCGTAGCAGAACACCACCATCTCGCCGGTGCGCGGATCGACCTTGGGGTGTGCGCAGATGCCCGCGGGCAGCGAGCCCCCGAACGTCTCCCGCCCCACCGTCGCCAGCTCCGGCGTGAGCGCGTAGGGCGGGGCCGACTCGGCGAGCGCGAGCAGCTTGCCGCCGTGGCGGACGACGTTGATGTCGGGCAGATCCTTCATCGTCCCGGCGAGCGAGGGACCGACCTCGTCCGCACCCGGCGTGTAGCCCGTCATCAGCCCGCCCCACAGCGCGCGGCCGGCGGCGATCTCGGCGTCGAGCATCGGCGTGTGCACGAAACGGTTCGCGTAGCGCGCCCTCCCGCCCGACACCGACAGCCCGTGCACCATCCCGTCCCCCTCGAGGGGATAGATGTACGAGCCGAGCGGGGTGAAGCGCGGGTTGGGGCCGTTGCGGACGTACATCCCGTCCATCTCGGGCGGGAGCTCGCCGGTGACCTCGAGATCGCCGGCGTCGATCTCGTCGATCACCGGCTCGAAGACGCCCGACAGGTGCGGGTCGTGCGCGGCGTCGACCGGCGGGGGGCCGGATGGGACGGGTGGAACGGTCGTGGTCACGGTTCCTCCCCTCAGGCCGGCTGGGCCGGGGCCTCGTGAGCACCGTGCGCGCCGTGGCTCCCGCCCGCGTGCAGGCGGTTGCGGACGTGGTCCGGGTACCACGCGGTGATCTTCACGGCGACGACGATCGCGACGATCGGCACGACCCAGTTGAAGACGTCGGGGTTCGCGCCCCAGTAGCCGACCGCGGCGTCACAGAGCGCGTTGATGACGAACACGACGCCCCACAGGGCCGTGAGCACGCGGTTGACCTGCTTGAACGTCGGGGTGTTCCACACCTCGGGCGGTGCCTGCTTCTTCGCGTAGAACTCGGTGAAGGGGCGGCCGACGGCCAGCGAGCCCAGCGCGACGAGGGCGATCACGACGCTCGACAGCAGCTGCGCGCGGTCCTCGATCGGCTGCAGGGCCGCGCGGTCGAGCACGAGCGACAGGACGAACAGCACCGCGAAGAACACGAGCGCCGCGGCGTCGAGGATGCTGATCGAGCGGCTCCGGCGCCAGTCCGGCACCGCGAGGATGAGCGAGCAGGCCAGCGCGGCCAGCGCCGCCCACTCCCAGGTGCTGGGCCCCGCGACGACCGAGAAGACGATCCAGGGCACGAAGCCCAGGAAGATGGACGCTTTCTGCACGACGGCCTCCTGCCGATCCTGATGACTCTCCGTCATCATGAGAGGAGGAGCGCGGAGGATTCAAGGTCCCGGTCGGAGATCTGACCGGCGTTCCGTGACAATCGTGCGAGAGGGTGTCACTCGGACGGGCGAGTACTCGGCGTTCGGGTCAGTGCGCGGGGCCCGTCGCCCGCGAGGGCGTCGCGAGGACGGTCCGCAGCGGCACCCCGCCGACCGCGCGCGGCATCGGCACCGGGTTCGGTGTCGCACCGACCACGACCAGGCCGTCCACCGCGGGGTGCTGGGCGTAGCGGGTGAGGCGCGCGATGGTCGCGTCGTCGAGACCGGCGAGCGCGGGCACGATCCCGATCGAGGCCTCGACCCGGGGGAACGGCTCGGCGACCAGCAGGGGCAGGCGGTCGCCACTGCCGAGCGCGTAGTCCCGCACGGTGACCAGTCCGGCGCCGGCGAGCAGGAGGGCGATCACGCCGATCACGGACGCGGGATCGAGGTGGGGGAAGGCCGCGCCCTCGATCAGTTCGACCACGCGCTGGGCCAGCAGGTCTGCGTGCACGATCCGCCCTCCCCGCTCCCGGCGCCGGGGCCCATGATTCCCTGCCGCGGCCCGCGGGGCGAGACCTTCTTCTGATGCGGTTGGGGTTTCTGGGGTTGCTGGGGCTCGTCGGCGCCCGCTCGGGAGATCAGGAGCGCGGAATGCACCTTCTGGCGCCGATCGGCGTGCGTGGCGCGCCCCTGATCTCGGGTCGAGCGCACGTCACCGGCGCCGCGCGGCCTCCACGACGTGCGCCGTCATCGACGCCGTGACGGGACCGTCGCCGAGGTCCGCGGTCATCGCCGCCGCGACGCGTGCGACGACGTCGTCGAGGTCGCCGCGACGCGCGAGCTCGGCGCGCAGCGGTGAGCCGGTGCCGAAACCGACCGCGATCTGCGCCGGCTCCTCGGCACGCCCGGACAGCGTCACGGTGTCGATGTCGACACCGCCGAACCCGCCCGCGCGCAGGTCGGCGGTGATCCGTTCCGGGTCCGTGTAGCCGTGGGGCACGGCGGTGAGGAACGCCGGGACGTCGCCCGGGAACACCTGGCCCAGCGCGCGGGCGAGGGCGTCGGCGAAGCCGTGCGTCGACAGCGTGTCCCACGTCGTGAACAGGAAGCATCCCGACCGCGCGAGGACGCGGGCGATCTCGGCGTAGGCGGCCGGGCGGTCCGGCAGGAACATGACGCCGAACCCGCAGACGACGAGGTCGAAGGACGCGTCCGCGAACGGCAGCTCCGCGGCGTCGGCCGCCTGCCACGACGCCCCGGGCACGCGCGACGCGCCCAGCTCCACCATCGCCGGGTTGAGGTCGGTCGCGGTGAGGTCGACCGACGGGAGCGCGGCGAGCAGCTCCGCGGTCACGACGCCGGTGCCGGCGGCGATCTCCAGGACGCGGTCCCCGGTGGCCCGGGACGCCAGCTCGCGGGCGAACGGTCGGAACACCGCGGGGACGAGGCAGCGCTCGTAGACCTCCGGCATGGACCCGACCCAGCGCGTGCTCTCGTCGACACCCATGGGTCCTTGTCCCAGAACGGACGCCGCGGGGCAAGACCGCGGTCACCGGGGCGCCGCCCACGGTGCCTCGGCGCGGGACACGGCGTGGGCGCCCAGGCCGACCGCGACGATGATCAGGAGGCCGAGCGTCAGCGCCGCGCCCGGCGCGACGAGCCGGGCCAGCAGGCCGCCGCGACGACGCCGGCGACGAACGCCGCGAGCGCGAGCCCGCGGCGCAGCACCAGGGGGTCGTGGCGGCCGCCGCCGTGCTCGGTGAGCACGCCGATCGTCGTCAGCGTCAGCACCGCGGTGAGGAGATCCGGGACCTTGAGGTAGCGGATGAGCGACAGCTGGCCGCCCATCGACGCGGCGAGCAGCGCTGTGACCACGAGCCGCACCGCGGGGTGCAGCGGCTCGGCGGCGACCACGACGACGGCCGTCACCGGCAGTGCGAGGACGGCCTTGAAGGCGGTGACGTCGCGGACGGCGCGCGCCCGGTGACCGCCGCCGGGGCGATGGCACAGGCGGCCGCCGACGACCGCGCCGACGACGAAACCGGCGACCGCGACGGCCGGCGAGACGATCGAGAAACCGCTCGCGCCGGCGATGCCGAGGCCCAGGAAGACGATGTTGCCGGTGATCGCCGCGACGAAGCGTGGTCGAGCGCGAGGATGCTCGTCGCGTCGACGACGCCGGCGAGCATCGTGAGCGCCACGAGCATCGCGGGCAGCGGGCCGTCCTTGTCGTCGACCAGTGCTCGGCGCAGCGCCCAGCGACCCGTGGACGGACCGCCGGGCGCTGTCACACGGCGATCGTCACGCGGCGAGGCCCTGGCGCACCAGCCGCTGCGCGGCGTCGATGACGGCGTCGAGCGAGCCGCGGGCGGGGTCCCACCACTCCGCGGTCCAGTTCAGCGCGCCGAGCACGACCATCAGCGCGGTGCCCGCTGCCAGGCCGGCGTCGAGGTCGCCCTCGTCCTGCACCTGCGCGACGAGCTCCCGCCACACGCCGACGTAGTCGCGCTGCGCCTGGCGGTGACGCTCCCGCATCGCCTCGGGCAGCTGCGGCACCGTGCGGATCGCGGCGGCGGCGTGGTCGGAGTGCGTCAGCAGGGTGCGCAGGTGCGCGGACACCGCGATCGCGAGCCGGTCGATCGCCGGGAGGTCCGGAGGCGCCGCCGCGAGCGCCTCGGACACCAGCGAGCGCGCCCGGTCGAGCCCGACGGCGACGGCCTCGTCGATCAGCTCGTCGCGCGAGGAGAAGTAGTAGTAGATCGCCGGGGCCTGCACCTGCGCGACCTCGGCGACGTCGGAGAGCCGGGTGCCCGCGTAGCCGCGGCGCAGCAGGACGTGCGCCGCGGCGTCGACGACGCGCCGTCGGGTGCGCGCGGACTTGGTGTCGCGCACGGCCGCCTCGGTCACCGGTCCAGCGTAGGTGGCGCGTCAGTAGGAGGCGGGCAGGCCGAGGCTGCGCTGCGCGACGAAGTTCAGCACCATCTCGCGGCTCACCGGCGCGGTCTTGAGCATGCGCGCGAGGAACCACAGGTCGGCGAGCCCGTACTCGTGGGACAGCCCGTTGCCGCCGTGGGTCTGGATGGCCTGGTCGAGCGCGCGCAGCGAGGCCTCGGCGGCGGCGAACTTCGCGATGTTCGACGCCTCGGCCGCATCGGCGCCCTCGTCGAACAGGTCGGCGGCGCGGGCGGCCATCAGCCGCGCCTGCGTCACCCCGATGTAGGCCTCGGCCAGCGGGTGCGCGACGCCCTGGTGCGCCCCGATCGGCACGTTGCGCCACACCGCGCGCTGGTTCGCGTACTCGGTCGCCTTCGCCAGGGCGTAGAGGGAGATGCCGTTGCTGATCGAGGCGGCGGTGATCCGCTCGGGGTTGAGCCCGGAGAACACCTGGCGCAGCCCATTGCCGTCGTCGCCGATGAGCGCGTCGGGCTGGAGCGCGACGTCGTCGAACCACACCGTGAACTGGTGCTCGGGCTGGACGAGCGCGGCCTCGATCGGCTGCCAGCTCAGGCCGGGGGAGTCGGTGGGGACGACGAACAGGCTCAGCGGCCGACGAGGACCGTCCGTCCCGGCCGACCTGCTGCGCGCCACGACCAGGATCGCGTCGGCTTCGTCGACTCCTGAGGTCCAGTACTTGGTCCCGGTCAGCCGCCAGCCGTCGCCATCACGGTGGGCCGTCGTCGTGATCTCGTGGGAGTTCGACCCGGCATCGGGCTCGGTGATCGCGAACGCCATCTTCAGCGAGCCGTCGGCGATGCCGGTGAGCCAGCGCTGCTTCATCGCGTGCGAGCCGTGGCGGGCGAGGATCGTGCCGCAGATCGCGGGGGAGATGACGGTCATGAGCAGCGGGCAGCCCGCCGCGCTCGCGGCCTCGACGACCACCGACAGGTCGCCCAGCGTCCCGCCGCCGCCCCCGTACTCCTCGGGCAGGTGCACCCCGAGGAACCCGGCGGCCCCGAGCTCCTTCCACAGCGCGGCCGGCTCCTCGTGCGCGCGAGCGCGCGCGACGAAGTAGGAGTGCCCGTACCGGGAGACCAGCGCCGTGACGGCGTCGCGCAGCGCGGCGCGCTCGTCGGACTCGGGGACGATGGACGACCTGTTCACAGGTACTCCCGGGTGCTCGAATTTCATGCAGAGTAAAAAACGTGACGAGCGACGTCAACGATCCTCAGGGCATCGACGAGCCGCCACCGACCGCGACCACCTGGCCCGTCACCTGGCGGGCCGCGCGCCGTGACGACAGCCAGACGACCGCGTCGGCGACGTCGGCCGGCGTCGTGAGCCGGCGCAGCGCCTGCTGCTTGAGGACGGACGCGATCTGGTCCTCGTCGAACACCGCGTCGCGGCCGCCCGCCCACAGGCTCTCGGCGCCGACGCCGCCGTCGTCGGGCAGCACCAGGCCGGGGCACACGACGTTGGACCGCACGCCCCGGCGGCCCTGCTCGCGCGCGGTGGTGCGCGCGAGCGCGATGAGACCGGCCTTCGTCGTGCCGTACACGCCCTGGCGGATCGCGCCGAACGCGGCGTCGCTGGAGATGAACACGATCGCGCCGTCGCCGGCCTCGCCCATCGGCCCGAGCGCGGCCTGCGTGCAGTCGATCGCGGTGTAGAGGTTGGTCTCGATCGTGCGCTGCCACAGGGCGCGGTCGGTCTGCTCGGTGAGGAAGCCCGGCACGCTCCACCCGGCGTTGTTGACCAGCACGTCGACCCCGCCCCACGCGTCCACCGCGGTGCCGACGACCCGACCGCCCGCGCCGTCGGTGGTCAGGTCGACCACCAGGACCTCGACCGCCGCGGCGCCGAGGTCGAGCGCCTCGGCGCGCACCGTCGCGGCCTGGTCCGCGTCGCGGTCGGCGAGGACGATCCGGGCGCCCTCGCGGGCGAAGCCGTGCACGATCCCGCGGCCGATGTTCGACGCGCCACCCGTGACGATCACGCGGGCGTCGGCGAGGCCGAGGTCCATGGGTCCTCCCGTGTAGGGTCCGCCTCGATTAATCTGCGTTAGAAAGCGAGGCTACCCGTGACGGAGGAGCTGGTCGCGTCCGGTCCCGTGCTGCTGGACGTCGACGACCGCGGGGTGGCCCGGCTGCGGCTCAACCGCCCGGAGGCGTCCAACGGCCTCGACGTCGAGCTGCTGACCGCGTTCCACGACGCGGTGATGACCTGCCACGCGCGCCCGGGCCTGCGGGCCCTGGTGATCACCGGCGAGGGCCGGCACTTCTGCGCGGGCGGCGACGTCAAGACGTTCGCGAGCAAGGGGACCGGGCTGCCCGACTACCTGCGCGAGGCGACGGCGCGGCTGCAGATGGTGGTCTCCGCGCTGCTCGCGCTGCCGGCGCCCGTCGTGGCCTCGGTGCAGGGCTTCGCCGCGGGCGGCGGCGGCTTCGGGCTGGTGTGCGCGTGCGACCTCGTCGTCGCCGCGGAGTCCGCGAAGTTCCTCGGCGGCGCGACCCGCGTGGGCATGGCGCCGGACGCGGGCGCGACCGTGACGCTCCCGGCGCTCGTCGGGATGCGCAAGGCGCTCGAGATCGCGCTGACCAACCCCGTGCTCACCGCCGCCGAGGCGCTCGACGCCGGCCTGCTCACCACCGTCGTGCCCGACGACGAGCTCGCCGCGCGCACCGAGGAGCTGGTCGAGACGCTCGTCGCCGGCGCGCCGCGGGCGCTCGCGGCGACCAAGCGGCTGCTGTGGTCCGGCATCGGCTCGCGGGTCGAGGCGCAGCTCCCGGAGGAGGCGCGCACCGTCTCCGAGCTCTCGGGCACCGCCGACGCCCGCGAGGGCCTCGACGCCGTGATCGAGCGCCGGGCGCCACGCTTCAGCGGGGAGTAGCCCTCGATCGACCCAGGCCGCTGCGCACCACGTGCTGGGTCGTCGCGACGACCTCGTCGAGCGACCCGCGGTCCGGGTGCCACCACTCCGGCGCCCAGTTGAGCGCCCCGAGCACGAGCATGCGCGCCGCCCGGGCGTCGACGTCGGCGGCGAGCTCGCCGGCGGCGACGGCGTCCTCGACGAGCCCGCGCCAGACGTCGGCGTAGTCGCGCTGACCGACCAGCTGGCGCTCGCGGATGTCGAGGGGCAGCTGCGCGGCGTTGCGGATCGCGGCGAGGGCGAAGTCGGAACGGTCCAGCACGACCTCGAGGTGCGCGGCGATGGCCCGGTCGATCCGGTCGAACGCGCCCGCGTCGCCGGGCAGGGCCTCGAGCGACGCGACGACGTGGGCGTGCGTCGCCTGCTGGCCGACGGTGACGACCTCCGCGAGCAGCTCCTCGCGCGAGGGCCAGTAGTAGTAGACGGCCGGCGCCTGCACGGCCGCGACCTCGGCGATGTCGGCCAGCCGGGTGCCCGCCCATCCCTGGCCACTGAGGATCTGCGCCGCGGCGGCGAGGATCCGCTCGCGGGTGCGGGCCGACTTCCGCCCGCCGGCTGAGGGGCCGTCGGGCGACGGCCGCGCGGTCCGCTCCGGGGGCACGCGCGTGATCCTAGGTCGGCGGCTCCGGCCGTGACTCGGGGAGCGACTCCTGCGCCGGGCCGCGGTCCGCGTCGCGCCACCGGTGCCGCGACGGGTCCAGCAGCGCGCGCATCCACTCCTCCGGGGCCCACACGATCGACTCCAGCTCGAGCGCGTCGAGGTAGCGCACGGTGCCGGTGCGCCGGTCCTCGAGGCGCAGGCGCGTGCCGTTGCCCCGGTCGTCGACCGAGACGGCGACCGTGGCGAACTCGTTGGCGACGACGTCGGGTCCCATCAGGGGCAGCCCATCAGATGAGGAACGACATCGTCGGCAGCGAGCGGTCGCTGTCGACGAGCACGACCGTCTTCGCGGCCATCCGCAGCTCGCCGTCCACGCCACCGACGCGCCGCAGCCGGTGGGTGACCCGCCCGACCCACCACGTCGTGCCGCGGTCGCGCGACTCGAGGATCTGGACGACGGACCCGACGATCGTGTCGTTCCCCTCCTGCCCGAGGATCTCCACGTTGGTCACCGACCGGCACAGCCGCGACGGCGGGCGCTGCGAGTGCCGGCGCCCGGTCTGCAGCTGCTGGATCCGCGTCGCGATCCGGCCGCGGTTGTCGAAGATGATCGACATGTGGGTCCGCGGATCGGCGTCGGGGTCCACCGGCACGTGGTAGACGGCGTCGTCGGTCCAGAGCGCCTCCCACTCCTCGAGCGCGAACGCATCGGCCAGCCGCGCCTCGCGGTAGAGGAACCGCTCGGCCTCGCGGAGGTCGACACCGGTGTCGACATCGGGGACCGCGGTCATGCCATCAGCTCCAGGTAGTGCGCCCACATCGCCCGCATCGACGTCTCGTCGGTCGCGGTGCCGATCGTGAACCCGTCGTCGTCGACGCGCTCGCGCTGCAGGCCGCGGCTCAGGTCCAGCCACTCCGGATGGCGCGCCGCGACGCCGCGCTGGTTGCGCTCGTACATCTCCGCGTCGTCGGCGAGCAGCATCCCGGCGGGCCCGACCGAGCCGACGCACTGGGTGACCAGCCGGCGGTTGAGGTCCGGGGCGTCCTTGAACTGGATCGCCGTGACGTGCTGGACGGTCCGGTCGACAGCGATGGGCTGGATTTGGAAGAGCTGGATCTCCGCGACGAACAGGTTCGGGAAGATCATGACGTGCGGCGAGCCGTCGATCATGATCTCGTCGGCCTTCCCCGTCCCGTGGGCCGCGCGCATCGCCGCGACGTAGTCCGGGATCTTCGTCTCGGGCGTGCCCGCCCAGCCCATCGGCACGCCCAGGCGACGGAACTCGGGGGAGAGGTCGTTCTCCGTGTGCCCGCCGCCGAGCGCGCGCGTGACCGCCGTGGACTTGTCGCTGTAGAGCGCGCCGATGCCGCTGCCGGAGATCGAGAAGATCGAGGAGTGGACGAACTGCGGGTGGTACCCGTCGGTCTCGTTCTCGACGAGCATCTTCCAGTTGGCGGTGACCTCGTGGCGGACCCAGCCCGCCGTCAGCTCCACCTCGCCGGCGGGGGAGAGCGCGCAGAGCCGGTCGAGGCGCTCGGCCGCGGGACCGAGGTGCTCGCGCAGCGTCGGTCCCTCGGCCGCGAGGCTCGCGAAGACGAACCCGCGGTAGACCTCGACCCGCGGCGCCGCGGCCAGGCCCGGCAGCCGGTCGCGGGCGCTCGAGCCGCCGTAGCCCTGGTTGAACGGGAAGCCGAGGAGGTCGCCGGTGTTCGCGAACGTCCAGCCGTGGTACGGGCAGCGGAACGAGCCGGCGTTGCCGCGGTCGGCGTCGCAGACGAGGTTCCCGCGGTGCGAGCACCGGTTGTGCAGGACGTGGATCGCGCCGGTCTTGTCGCGGGTCATGACGACCTGCTGCGGCCCGATGGTCTTGCGCACGTAGTCGTCGGCCTCGGGCACCTCGCTCGTGTGCCCGACGTAGACCCACGTCGTGTACCAGATGCGCTCGAGCTCGCGGGCGTACACGGCCGGGTCGGTGTAGAGCGAGCCGTGCACCGCGTCGGGGCGGACGAGCGAGCGGATGCGGTCGGCCTCGGGGTCGGTGCCGGCGTCGGTGGTGACATCGGTCGTCATGGGACCCCTCCCCTCAGGACATCATGTCTGGACACAGTGTCCAGGTTCAGGGCGCGTCGCGGTAGAGGGTGTTCCAGACGATCGCGGTGAAGGCCTCGACGGCGTCCTCGGCGGCCGCGTCGTCGGCACCGCGCAGCATCCGGTCGAGCCCGCGCTCGGCCATCGACGTAAGCATCTGCGCGGTCGGCCCGGCCGGGACGTCGCGGCGCACGCGTCCCGTCGCCTGGCCGGCGGTGATGTGGGCGGCGATCTCGGTGACGTAGCGGCTCGTGAGCTCCCGGAAGACCTCGCGGACCGCGGGGTCGTGGCTCGACGAGTCGATGACCGCCCGCATGAGCTCCGCGCGCGGGCGGTAGGTCGCGACGATGGTCGCCGCGCGGGCGCGCAGCTCCGCGCGCGTCGCCGGCGGCTCGTGGCCCCACCAGCCGCGACCGGCCTCGAGCAGCTGGTCGACGACATCGGCGGTCAGCTCGCTGAGGAGCTGGCCCTTGTCGGCGAAGTGCACGTAGAACGTCGAGCGCGAGACCCCGGCGCGCGTGGCGAGGCGCTCGACGCTGACCTCCGTGAAGGACTCGCCCTCGGCCAGCAGGGCCTCGAGCGCGTCGAGGAGCTTGGCGAGGTTCTCCTGCCGTCGCTGTGCGCGTGAGCCCTGCACGCGACGGGTCACCGACGCCACAGGTGCCGAGGGTACTTCTCGCATCGAGACGAGCAGACCGTGCCGACCCCGCGACGGGACCGGTGCCGACCGAGCGGACCTCTCGAGGATGATCTCTCGAGAGTGTCACCGGTGCGGTCGGCGTCCACGACGCTCCTGACACTCCGGAGAGATCGACTGGAGAGCTGCGAGCGGGCGGCCGAGTACGCCCGGACCGCCGGTCGGGGCAGCTAGCGACCCCGGAAGTCCGGACGCCGGCGCTCCACGAACGCCGTGATCCCCTCGCGGGCGTCGTCGGTCGCCCCCGAGGCGGTGATCCGCCGGGTCTCCTCGGCGAGCTGGTCGGACAGATCGGTGTCCTGGCTGCGCAGCAGGAGGCGCTTCATGTGGCCGAACGCCTGCGTCGGGCCCGCGGCGAGGCGGGACGCCAGCTCCTGTGCCCGGGCGGCGACCGCGTCGGCGGGCACGACCTCGGTGACCAGCCCGGCGTCGAGGGCCTCGGGTCCGGTCAGCGTGCGGTTCAGCAGGAACATCTCCTGGGCGCGCCGCATCCCCACCAGCCGGGGCAGGTACCAGGTGTTGGCGCCGTCGGAGGCCAGCCCGATGGCGCCGTAACCGACCGCGAAGCGGCTGTCGTCGGCGGCGACGACGATGTCCGCGACGTGCGCGAGCCCGAGCCCACCGCCGGCGAGCGCGCCGTGCACCGCGCACACCACGGGCGCGTCAAGCGTCGCCAGGCGGTCGAGCGTCACGTGGTAGCGGTCGATCATCCCGCGCAGCCGCTCGGGGATGGCGTCGGCGGCACCGGCGAAGAACGCGAGGTCGCCGCCCACCGAGAGGCTCCGCCCGGTCCCGCGGACCAGGACCGCGCGCACCGCCGGGTCGTGCGCGGCACGGAACGTGGCCTCGTCGAGGTCCTCGACCATCGTCGGGTCGATCGCGTTGCCCGCCTCGGGGCGGTCCAGCGTGATGGCGGCGACGCCGTCGGCGACGTCGTACCGCACGACGCGCAGCTCGCGCTGCCCGGCCGGTGTCGACCGGGCCGCTCCGGCCCAGCGGGCACTGTCGGTGTACTGGCGCAGCGAGGCGATGCGGCCGTCGTCGGTGAAGGTGATGACGTGCGCGAACGCCGCGTCGAGCGCCCGGCCGCCGTCGCGCGCCGTGCCGGTGTAGCGCCCGAGCACGACGAGCCCGCCGTCGGCGAGCGCGAGGAACTCGGCGGGCTCGGCGCGGGCGCGGTAGTGCCGCCCGATCGCCCACCAGAAGTCGCGGATCATCGCCTCCGCGCCGTCGTGCGCGCCGCCGAGGTCGAACGGGAGCCCTTCGGTGGCCTGCCCGGCGAACGCCGGGTCGAGCAGCGTGTCGAGGATCGCCCGGTCGCCCGTGGCCAGGGCGTCGTACAGCAGGCGCGCGGTCTTCTCGGGCGACTCCATGCCGGCCTCCTCGTTCTTCTAATGTGGATGAGAATATCCTGCCGACGAGGTGATGGTGTTGTCCGACGTGGTGCGCACCCGGCTCGACGGCGAGGTCGGCCACGTCGTCCTGAACCGCCCGCACGTCCGCAACGCGATCACGATCGCGCTCGCCGACGGCCTGCACGACGCGCTCGTCGACCTCGCCGGACGGGCCCGGGTGATCGTCGTGCGCGGCGCGGGCGGGCACTTCTGTGCGGGCGGCGACGTCGAGGAGGTCACGCGCCTCGGCGCCTCCGGTGAGCTCCGCGGGCTGTTCGACGCCTTCCACCGCGCGTGCTCGGTGGTGGCGACGCTGCCGGTGCCCGTGGTGGCGGCGGTCGAGGGCTCGGCGACCGCCGGCGGCTTCGAGTTCGCGCAGGCCGCCGACGTCGTCGTGGTGCGCGACGACGCCCTGCTCGCCGACAACCACGCGCGCCTCGGTCAGGTCCCGGCCGGCGGCGGCTCGCAGCGCCTGCCGCGCCTGCTCGGGGCGCAGCGCGCGCTCACCCACATCCTGCTGGGCGAGCGGCTCTCCGGCACCGAGGCGGTGGCGCTCGGACTGGCCTGGCGCAGCGCGCCCGCCGCGGGATTCGAGGCCCTGGTCGACGACGTCGTCGCGCGGCTGCTCCGCGCCGACCCCGCGGCGACGGCGCGGACGAAGGCGCTGGTGCACGAGGGCCTGCGGGGGTCGCTCGAGGACGGGCTGGCGCGCGAGACGGAGGTCGTGCTGGAGCACCTCGCCGACCCCGCGGTCGCCGAGCGGCTGGCCCGGTTCCGCACGCGCTAGGGGTCGTGGCGGCCCTTCCGGGAGATCACGAGCGCGCTGTCCACCTCGTCCCGGCGCCGGCGGTGCACCACGCGCTCCTGATCTCGTGCGAGGCCGTCGGGCGAGCGTTGTCCGGAATGTCGAGTACGCGCCGTGACCGGCTGGTCACGGATCTGCGGGTGGTCCGGGTCATGACCGACTCATATTCTTCTCCCGACTAAAAAACGAGGAGTGGTGCGGTGATGGGTGCGAGCCTGGACGAGCGGCGCGACGTGCTGCGGCGGCGGTTCGCGACGTGGACGCCGATGACGCTGCACGAGCGGCTCGAGCGCTGCGCCGAGGAGTTCGCCGACCGGCCGATGGTGATCACCGACGAGCGCACCGTGAGCTACGCCGACGTCGCCGCGTGGACCGAGCGGCTCGCCGACGGGCTCGTGGCGCTCGGCGTCCGGCCCGGCGACCGGGTCGGTCTCGTCATGGCCAACTACGTCGAGTTCGTGCCGCTGAAGTTCGCGATCTCCCGGGCCGGCGCGGTCGCGATCCCGTTCAACTACCTCTACCGCACCGACGAGCTGCGCTACGTCCTCGAGCAGTCCGAGGCGAACCTGCTGATCACTATGACCGGGTTCGCCGGGCTCGACCACCTCGGGATGCTCGACGAGATCGCGCCGGGGTGGGACCGCGGGGAGCAGAAGGCTCTCCCGCACTTGCGCGGCGTGATCACGCTGTCCACCGACAGCCGGGCGCGCGACGGCGTCGCGTCGGTGGAGGACCTGGAGCAGCTCGGCCGCGAGCACCCGGGCGGCAGCGGCGGCCTCGGCGCTGATCGGACTCCGGCCCCGGACGACGTCGCCGACATCCTCTACACGTCGGGCACCACGGGGTCGCCCAAGGGCGTGCTCATCACCCACGACGCGAGCCAGCGCACCGGCTACGCGTCGGCGCTGACGCGGGCGTTCGAGGACGGCCGGCGCATCCTGTTCTCGCTGCCCTGCTACCACATGTTCGGCTACGTCGAGGGCCTCACGGCGGCGATGATGGTCGGCGGCGCGATCATCCCGCAGACCGCGTTCGACCCCGGCCGCTACCTCGAGGGCATCGAGCGCCACCGGGCCACCGACATCCTCTGCGTCCCGACGATGACCGTCGCCCTGCTCGAGCACCCCGACCTCGGCACGCGCGACCTGTCGAGCCTGCGCGCGATCCTCTCCGGCGCGGCGCCCGCCCCGGTGTGGCTGTGGGAGAAGGTGCGCGACACCCTCGGCGTCGACGAGATCGTCACCGGCTACGGCATGACCGAGCAGGGCGGCGCGATGACGCTGTCCCTGCCGGAGGACCCGTTCGAGCGGCTCTCGGGCACGGTCGGGCGGGTGAAGCTGGCCGGGGCGGCCGGCCTCCCCGGGACCGGGGACCTCACCGAGTACCGCACGATCGACGTGATGACCGGCGAGCCGATGCCCCCGGGCGAGGAGGGCGAGCTGGCCGCGCGCGGCCCGACGAACATGCTCGGCTTCTACGGCAAGCCCGAGGAGACCGCCCTCGCGCTGAGCGAGGACAACTGGGTGCGCTCCGGCGATCTCGGCTATGTCACCGAGGACCGCTACGTCGTGCTCACCGGGCGCAGCAAGGAGCTCTACAAATCCGGCGGCGAGCTGGTCATGCCCAAGGAGGTCGAGGAGGTCCTCTCCCGCCATCCCGGGGTCAGCCAGGCCTTCGCGGTCGGTGTCGCCGACGAGCGGTGGGGCGAGATCGGGGTCGCGTGCGTCGTGGCCAAGCCCGGGTTCGAGGTCACCGCCGACGACCTGATCGCTCTCTGCAAGGCCGAGCTGGCCCGCTTCAAGGTCCCGCGGCGCGTGGTGTTCCTCGAGGCCGCGCAGCTCCCGACCACCCCGACCGGCAAGGTCCAGAAGTTCCGGCTGGCGCGGATGATCGCGCCGGCTCAGGCCGGTGTGGTCTCCGGGTAGCGCGCGACGATCTCGTCGGTCACGAGCGCCGCGGTCTCGGCGCACGCCGTGGTGCCCCCGTTGGCGTACTGCTTGACCGCGTCGCCGACGTTCCACAGGTTCGCGATCGGCGTCGTGTGCGGCAGGTCGTGGCCGGCGACGGCGCGCTGCGGGGGCCACCCGTCGCGCCACACGGTCTCGGAGAGCACGCGCGCGGTGTCGAACCCGGGGATCTGCTCGCGGAGGTCGGCGTACAGGAGCGCGCGCTCGGACTCCTCGTCGAAGTCCCCGGTCGCGGGCTCGGGCACCGACGTGCCGTTGTAGAGGTGCCAGCCCTCGGGCGCCATCTCCGGGCAGGTCGCGGTGAAGTTGGCGACGTAGCACATCCGCCGGGTGGTGGCGAAGCTCAGCAGTCCCGGTGCCTCGACCAGCGGCTCCCGGCTCGCGAAGTTCACCACGATCATCGCGCACGGCGTGGTGTCGATCGTCGCGGTGTAGTCGGCGGGCAGGTGCTCGCGGCCGACGAGGTCCACGGTCGCGGCGGGCCCGGCGTCGCTGACGACGACACGGCTGCGTACGGCGACCTCGCGCCCGTCCCGCACGACCGTGGCGCCCGTGACGGTGCCGTCGTCGCCCACGTCGAGCGCCGTGACCTCGCTGTCGAGCCACACCTCGCCGTGCACCCCACCCGTGCCACCGCCCTCGATCGCGTCGGCGAGCGCGCGCCACAGACCGATCGTGCCCTCGGGGCAGAAGCCGAACTTCTTGAACGCGCTGCGGCGGGTGAAGTACGTGAGGAAGACCGCGGCCGGCAGGTCCTCGGAGCTCACCGCGAAGATCGACGCGCACATGTTGCGGAAGATCCCGTGGACCTTCTCGTTCGCCGTGTACCGCCGCACCCAGTCCGCGGTCGAGAGCTGCCCCTCGGGCAGCCCGTCGTCGGTCCGCGCCGCACCGAGGCCTTCGAGCAGCTTCGCGCCCTGGCGGGTGAGCCTGCCCAGCAGGAAGCCCCACCCTCCGCCGGTGACGTCGACGTCCTTGCCGCCGATCCGGTAGAGGATCGGGGGCTTCGCGGGGCGGACGTCGAACCGCGCGCCCACCTCGGCGAACGTCTGCTCGGTGATCCCGCCGGTCTCGATGACGATCGCGCCGTTGTTGACCGTGAAGCCGTCGATCACCTCGCTGGAGGCGCGCCCGCCGACCCGGTCGCGGCGCTCGACCACCAGCGTCCGGTAGCCGCGGTGGGCCAGCCGCGCGGCGGTGAACAGCCCGCCCGCGCCGGCACCGATCACGAGGACGTCGACGTCGTGGTGCTGCATGACGCGGATCGTTGCGCACGCGGCCCACTTTTTCTAGTCTGAATTCAAGAACAGGCGGCACGGAGCTTGCGGAGCTGCCGCGCCGGAGGCGGAACACAGTGAGGTGGGATGTGCACGTCGGGATGGGGCTGTTCTTCCAGGGCCTGGAGGACGGGCGCGACGACCACGACGTGCTCCGCGGCGGGCTGGCGCTGGCGGAGCGGGCCGAGCCGCGCGGGTTCTCCTCGCTGTGGACCGCGGAGCACCACTTCACGCGCTACCACATGATGCCGAACCCGGCCCAGCTGTTGACCTACCTCGCGGGCCGGACGACCCACGCACGGCTGGGCACGATGGTCGTGGTGCTGCCCTGGCACGACCCGGTGCGGGTGGCCGAGGAGATCGCGTGGCTCGACTCGGTGTCGGGCGGGCGCGTGGTGCTCGGGCTCGGGCGCGGCCTGGGATCGATCGAGTTCGACGGGTTCCGTCTCGACATGGGGGAGTCGCGGCAGCGGTTCGTCGAGTACGCGACGGCGATCTCGTCGGCGTTCGAGACCGGGGCCATCGAGGCCGACGGCGAGCTCTACCGCCAGCCGCGTGCCGAGCTGCACCCGCCGGCCTTCACCAGCTTCCGCGGGCGGACCTACGCCTCGGCGGTGTCGCCCGAGTCCGCGCGGATCATGGCGACGCTGGGCTACGGGCTCATGCTCATCGCGCAGAAGCCGTGGGAGGTCACCGTCCGCGAGACCCGCGAGTACGCCGAGCTGTTCCGCGGGATCCACGGCGCCAACCCGCCCGCGCCGGTGCTGGTCAACTTCACGACGGTCGACCCGGACCCGGTGCGGGCGCGCGAGCTGCACGACGAGTACGCCACCGCCTACGCGCGCTCGACGATCGACCACTACGAGTTCACGAACGAGCGGCTGGAGCACGTCCCGGGCTACGAGTACTACGCGGGGCTGCGGCGCAACATCACCAAGCACGGGCTGCCGGCGTTCAACCGGTTCCTCGCCGACCTGCAGATGGGCGGTACGCCCGACGAGCTCGTCGAGCAGACCGTCGAGCGGATCCGGGCGCTCGACGCCGGCGGCGTGGTCAACCTCTTCGCCTTCGGCGGCATGCCCCAGGACGTCGCGGAGCGGTCGTTCGACGTCTACAGCGAGCAGGTCCTGCCGAAGCTCGCGGGGATCGACCCGCAGCGCGACATCGGGGTCGCGGCGGCTCAGAGGGCGTAGCCGCCGTCGACGTCGACGGTCTGGCCCGTGATCCACCCGGCCCGCGACGAGGTCAGGAAGGCGACGACCTCGGCGACGTCGTCGACCGAGCCGAAGCGCCGCAGCGCGAGGTTGCGGCGGGCGGTGTCGAGCAGCTCGTCGGTGTAGTCGCCGCGCGCGACGAGCTCACGCCACATGCCCTCGCCCTCGATGAGCCCGACGCCCACGCAGTTGGCACGCACGCCGTAGCGGCCCTCCTCGGCGGCGATGCCGCGGACCGTCGCGGCGACGCCGGCCTTCGGCGCGGACGACAGCGCGTCCTTCTTCGAGTAGCGCTCGATCGCCGGGGTCACGAGGGCGACGAGGCAGCCCCGCGTCGCGCGCAGCACCTCGAGGGCGGGGTGGAACAGGTTGTAGGCGGCGACCGTGTCGCCGAGGATCTGCCGGCGGTACTCGTCGGGCGTGATCGAGGAGAGGTAGCGCATCGGGATGTGCGGGCCCGCCGCGTAGACCACGGCGTGCACCGGCTCGGGGGTCGCGGTGCGCACGACCTCGGCGGTCGCCGCCGCGTCCTCGAGGTCGAGCGGCACCGTGATCGCCCGGCGGCCGGCCGCCTCCACCTCCGCGGCCGCGGCGGCCGCCGCCTCCGGCCGGCTCCGGTAGGTCAGCGCGACGTCCCACTCATCGGCGGCGAGGCGCCGCCCGATCGCGCGCCCGATGCCGCCGGACCCGCCCGCCACCAGTGCCCAGGGTGTGCCCACCCCGATGATCGTAAGGAGTCGGTGGCCGCCTACACCGGCACGGCGTCGGCGCCGTGCGGGCGCCGGGCGACGAAGCGCCAGGCGTCGTCGACGGACCCGTCGTCACCGTCGTCGAGCTGGTTCCACCCGCTGACGAAGACGCCGAGCTCGGAGAGCACGCGCACCGCGACGGCCTGGGCGACGGCCGGTCGCACGCCGGGCGCGGCACCCCGCGAGGCCAGGGGCATCGACCACGCCACGCGCCCCGCGTGCCGGCACCGCAGCGACCAGCCGCCGTGCAGGGTCGGCACGTCGCGGACGAGCTCGAAGGTGTCCGCCTCGTCGGGGGACGCGGAGCGGGGCCTGGGGGCCGCGGCGGCCGGAGGGGTGAGGCCGCGCAGGCCGATGACGTCCAGATCCCGGTTCGTGATCATTGCGCAGCCCTCCCCGCCGCCGTGCGATCGCCCCGCCACACCCCCGGCGATACACGGCAGACATGTATCGAATCGATCGAAACGTTAACATCGTCACAGTGCGGTGACAACACGCACCGTGGCATCTCTCAGGTGTCCTCAGGGTTGTCCACCTCGCGTCCTCACTCGGACGGCGTAATCTCTCTCGCTCCACGTGAGAGTCCGACGTTCGACGTCCGCGTCACCCCCGGTGGCGGGGTTACAGAACGTTTGTGTATCCCGGGTGCTGGGTCACCTGATAGGGGTGCCGCCCGCGGAGCAGGAGATCGAGCGCGCCAGCCCGGCCGGTGTCGGGGGCCGGCCGCGCAACGTCGAGATCGACCGGCACGTCCTCGAGGTCGCGCTGCGCCACCTGCGTAGTGCCGGGCTCCCGGGCCTGTCGGTCGCGGCGGTCGCCGAGGAGGCCGGGACGACGCGGGCGGCCGTGTACCGCCGCTGGACCGGCCGCACCGAGCTGGCCGTGGCCGCGCTCGGGACGATCGCCGACGGCGGCCTCGCCCCGGCGACGGGCGACCCGTACGCCGACCTCGTGGCCGAGCTCGAGCGCTTCCGCCGCTTCGTCACCGAGACGGACGCGACCGCGCTCGTCGCCGTGGCGCTGCTGCAGGGGACCCACTCGCGCGTCCGCGAGCAGGTCCGCCACCAGCTCGTGGAGCCCCGCCGGCGGCGCCTGCGGGACTGCCTGGCGGCCGGGGTCGCCGCCGGGGCCCTGCGGGCGCAGGCGGACCACGCCACGGCGGAGGACCTCCTCGCCGGATCGTGGCTGGCGCACGCCGCCTGCGGGGAGGACCTCGGCGACGACTGGGCGCGTCGCACCGCCGCGATGGTCTGGGCGGCCTGCGGCGGCGTGCCCGGGTGAGGTTCCGGGTGCGGCCCTGCGGGTCCCGGGTGTGTCCCGTGTGAGGTGTCCAGTCGGCGCGCCGCACCTTGTGGGTGATCCAGTTCGGTGTCGCGCCGGCCGTTGCCGGAGACATGACCGCGTCCCCGGAGCTCTCCCCCGTCCCCACGACCGTCACCCCCGTCACCGCCCTTGACGGCACCCGGCTCCGTGCCGGCATCGCCCGCCTGCGCGCCGCGCTGCGCGACGGCACGCTGCACCACCACCGGTACGACGAGATCCCGGTCCCGCGCCGGTCGTACGCGGTCGACGTCGTCCGCGTCTGGGCCGACGGCGGGGACCTCGAGGCCCAGCGGCGGCGGTGCGGCGTCTGCTCGCCGGCCCCGGTCTTCCCGCTCACGCCCCGCCCGCGAGCCCGCTCCTGACCGTCGCGGTGTCGCGGCCCGGGGCGTGGTCCGGGCCGTGACCGGGACGGCCGGGCCCGAACCACGCCGCCAGCCGCTCGGCCAGCTGCTCCCGGTCCTGCTCACCGCCGGCCCACGCGACGTGGCCGTCCGGGCGCAGCAGCACCGCGGACAACGCGGGGTCCGCGCCCCGTGCCACGGAGAGGTCCGCCCCCGCGTCGACGACGTGGTCGACCCGGTCCGCCCAGCCGGCGACCGTGAGCCCGCCCGTGCGGTCGAGGAGCAGGCCGCGTCCCGCGCGCATCCGCTCGTAGAGGCGGCCGCCGGTCAGCGGGACGTCCCGCAGCCGGCGGCCGACGAGCGGGTGGTCGTCGCCCAGGTCGTACCGGATGCTGATGGCCGTGATCATCTCGGTGAGGTAGCGGCTGACCTCCGCGAAGTCCATGAGGCGGGAGACCAGACGCTGCACCGAGCGCGGCCCGGCCTCCGGGCGCATCAGCTCCACCTGGGCGCGGGTGTTCTCCAGGACGTCGGCGGCCACCGGGTGCCGCTCGTACTCGTACGTGTCGAGCAGCCCGGCCGGTGCCTCGCCCCGCACCGTGGCGGCTAGCTTCCAGCCGAGGTTGACCGCGTCCTGGATCCCGAGGTTGAGCCCCTGCCCGCCGGTGGGCGGGTGGATGTGCGCCGCGTCCCCGGCGAGCAGGACCCGCCCGGCGCGGTAGCGCTCGGCCTGTCGCGTGGCGTCGCCGAAGCGGGAGAGCCAGCGCGGGGAGTGCACGCCGAAGTCGGTCCCCGCGACCGCCCGCAGCCGCGTCCGGACCTCGTCGAGCGTCGGTGGGGCCCCGCCTTCGCTGGTGATCCCGGCGGCCGCCACGACGACGCGGTACACGCCGTCCTCGCCGGCGGGGCCGACGCCGAACCACCGCTCGGTGCGGCGCACCTCCTCGACGACGGAGGTCACGGTCTCCGCGGGGACACCGACCTCCATCTCGCCGATCAGCGTCTCGCGCGTCGCGGGCTCGCCGGGGAACCCGACGCCGAGCAGCTTGCGGACCGGGCTGCGTCCGCCGTCGCACCCGACGAGCCGGCCGGCGCGCAGGCGGGTGCCGTCCGCGAGCTCCGCGGTGACGCCGTGCTCGTCCTGCTCCAGCCCCACCAGCTCGCACCCGCGCCGGATGTCGGCGCCGACCTCGACCGCGTGCTCCTCGAGCAGCCGGTCAGTGATCGTCTGCGGGATGCCGAGCACGTAGCCGTGCGCCGTGTCCAGCCCGGTCGGGGGCGGCTTCGGGATGCCGGCGAAGAACCCGCCCAGCGGGTGGGTCGTGCCGTGCTCGAGGAACCGGTCGAGCAGCCCGCGCGCGTCCATCAGCTCGATGCTGCGCACGTGCAGGCCGAGCGAGCGGACGTACGGCGCGCGTTCCGCGGCCTTCTCGAGGACGACGACCTGCACTCCGTGGAGCCGCAGCTCGGCCGCCAGCATCATGCCGGTCGGGCCACCGCCGGCGACGATCACGTCAATCACGCGTTCCCCCTGTTCACCGCCGTGAGGCGGCGATTCTGGGGAACGACCCGGGTCTTGCGGCAAGTCCCCCCGCCCGCTATAGCTTGAAGTGGGCGGGGGGACGTGCTCACACGTCGACGGCCGCGGCCTCCGGGTCCGCCGAGTCCCCGCGCACGGGCAGCGCCGCGAAGAAGGCCGGCGGCTCCGTCCACGGGTCGGCCGCGGTCCCGGCCTCGGCGTCGCGGATCGCCCGCCAGACGCGGTCGGGCGTCAGCGGCATGTCGACGTGGCGCACGCCCAGCGGGGCGAGCGCGTCGACGACGGCGTTCTGCACCGCGGGCGTCGACCCGATCGTCGCGGCCTCGCCGATGCCCTTGGCCCCGAGCGGGTTGTAGGGCGTCGGCGTCTCGGTGCTCGCGGCCTCGTAGCTCGGGAGCTCGGCCGCGGTGGGCAGCAGGTAGGCCGCGAAGCTGCCGGTCGACGGGTTGCCGTCGGCGTCGTAGGAGAAGCCCTCCCAGAGCGCCTGCGAGATCCCCTGCGCGAGCCCGCCGTGCTGCTGGCCGGCGACGAGGGTCGGGTTGAGCACCGTGCCGCAGTCGTCGACCGCGACGTGGCGCACGGGTGTGACCCGCCCGGTGTCGAGGTCGACCTCGACCACCGACACGTGGGCGCCGAAGGGGTAGGTGGCCCCGGCCTGCGCCTCGTCGCGGACCTCGGTGAGCGACACACCCTGCTCGCCCGCCGCGGCCGCGATCTCCCGCCAGGACAGCGATCGGTCGGGCACGCCCGCGACGCCGAGACCTTCGTCCACCGCAGTGATGTCGTCCGCGTCGGCCTCCAGCGCGGTGGCGACGACGTCCCGGGCCCGCTCCAGCACCGTCTCCGCGGCGACGAGGACGCTCGAGCCGGCGAGCTGCAGCGACCGCGATCCGCCCGTCCCGCCGCCGCGCGGCACCGCCGCGGTGTCGGACTGCACGAAACGCACCTGGTCCATCGGGATGCCGAGCCGGTCGGCGACGATCATCGCGAACGAGGTCGCGTGGCCCTGGCCGTGCGCCGAGGTGCCCACCGACACCGTCGCGCCGCCGTCGGCGTCGACGGTGACGGAGCCGTACTCCGCGCCGCCGCCCCCGGCGGTGACCTCGACGTAGACCGCGAGGCCGATCCCGAGCGCGACCCGGTCCCCGCGGGCACGGCGCTCGGCCTGGTCGCGGCGCAGCTCGGAGTACCCGGCGATCTCCAGCGCCTTGTCCAGCGCGGTCGCGTAGTCGCCCGAGTCGTAGAGCGATCCGGTCTGCGTGGTCAGCGGGAACTCGTCGGGCTGGAGGAAGTTCTTCCGCCGCAGTTCCACGGGGTCGACGTCGAGCTCGCGGGCGGCCATGTCGACCAGGCGCTCGAGCATCGCCGCGGCCTCCGGGCGCCCGGCCCCGCGGAACGCGCCCATGGGCGTCGTCGTGGTCAGCGCGGCCGCGGCGTCGTAGGCGATGGTCGGGATGCGGTACACGCCCTGGGCCATGTTGCGGGTCGGGCCGAGGGCGAGCGCGCCGCCGAACCCGGCGTAGGCCCCGGCGTCGCCGACCACCCGCGCCCGCAGACCGACGATGGTCCCGTCGCGGCGCAGCCCGAGCTCGCCGTACTGCACCTGGCCGCGGCCGTGCGGCATCGCGGTGAGGTTCTCGGAGCGCGTCTCGGTCCAGGTCACGGCCCGGCCCAGCTGCCGCGCGGCCTCGATGACGACGGCGTGCTCGGGCGCCATCCCGGCCTTGCCCCCGAAGCCGCCGCCGACGTCCGGGGCGATCACGCGCACCCGCTCGCTGTCCCAGCCCCACTGCGCCGCGACCTGCCCGCGCAGCCCGTGCGGCATCTGCGTGGAGACGTGCACGGTCATGTCGTACGGCTGGTCCGTCCCACCGGGCGTGGCGGTGACCGCGTTGCCCTCCATCGACGCCACGGCCAGGCGCTGGTTGACGATCCGGGCGCGCACCACGACGTCGGCGCCGTCGAGCGGGTGCACGTCGTCGGGGTCGCGGACGCCGGCCGCGAGGTTCGACCCGAGCTCCTCGAACTGCAGCGGCGCGCCGTCGCCGAGGGCGGCCTCGGCGTCGACGACGGGCTCGAGCGGGTCGTAGTCGATCTCCACGAGCTCCGCGGCGTCGACCGCCTCCGCCCGGGTGGTGGCGACGACCGCGGCCACCATGTCGCCGACGAAGCGCACCTTGCCCCGGGCCAGCAGCGGCCGCGCGCACGCGTCGTTGAGGACCATGAACGGGCGGTGGTCGGGGATGTCCGCGACGTCCTCACTCGTCAGCACGGCCACCACCCCGGGCGCCTCCCGCGCCTTCGCGGCGTCCACGGCTCCGACGCGCGCGTGCGCGAGCGGGGAGCGCACGAAGACGCAGTGGAGGGTCCCCGCGGGGACGATGTTGTCGACGTACGTGGCGTGGCCGCGGAGGAGCTCGGGGTCCTCGACGCGGCGGACGGCCGTTCCCATGATCGAACCTGGCACGCCGTCGACGGTATGCCTTCGAGTGCGCTCGAACGCAAGCTCCGGGGGTACTCGGGGGCCATGCCACTGCCGCCGCCCGGGCCCCTCGCCCGTGTCCTCGTCACGGGTGCGTCCTCCGGGATCGGCGCCGCCGTCGCCCGGGCGCTCGCCGCCCGCGGCCACCCGACCACGCTCGTCGCGCGCCGCGGCGACGCGCTCGCCGACCTCGCCGAGGAGCTCACGCGCGTCTCCGGCCTCGAGGCGGAGGTGCACCCCGCGGACCTCGGCACCGACGCCGGCCTCGCCGAGGTCCGCGGGCTCGTCGACGACGAGCGCGTGGTCGGGCTCGTCAACGCCGCCGGCTTCGGCGTCACGGGCCGCGTGGCCGACCTCGCCGGGGACGACGGGCAGCGGGCCGCGCTCGACGGCCTCGTCCGGCTCAACGTGCTCGCCCTGCACGACCTGACCGTCGCCGCCGTGGGGGCGCTGGTCCGGCGGGGTGGGCGCGGCGCCGTCCTCAACGTCTCGTCGATCACCGCGTTCCAGCCGCTGCCGGGCGCGGCGAGCTACGCGGCGAGCAAGGCCTTCGTCCAGTCGTTCTCCGAGGCCGTGCACGCCGAGCTGTCCGGCACCGACGTCACCCTCACCACCGTCAGCCCCGGCCTGACCCGCACCGGCTTCGCGGACGCAGCCGACACCGACGGGTTCGACCGGGTGCCCGACCTCGTCGTCGGCGCGGCGGAGGACGTCGCCGAGGCCGGCGTCGCCGCGATGGCCCGCGGCGACCGCTCCGTCACCCCGGGGCTGATCAACCAGCTCAGCACCCTCGGCGGGCGGTTCGCGCCGCGGTCGCTGCTGCTGCCCGCCCTCGACGCGGGGATGCGGCTGCTGGACGACTGAGGAACTCCTGCGGGGTGCTGTCGAAGAACCGCCGGGTCGTTCGACGCGGGGGTGAGATCACCGCCCGCCCCGAACGGAGAAGTTCCATGATCACCGGTCATCGCCACCGACTTCCAGGGCCACGGCCGCACGAACGACCTCGACCGCCCGCTGTCGAGCGCCGCGCTCGCCGAGGACGTCGTCGGCCTGCTCGCGCACCTCGGCGTGGAGCGTGTCGACGTGTTCGGGTTCAGCGTCGGTGGTGCCGTGACCCTGGACCTCGCGGTGCGGCACCCGGAGCTGGTGCGCCGGATCGTCGTGTCGTCGGTGTCGTTCTCGCCGGACGGCATGCGCCCGGAGAACGCCGAGGCCGTGGGCGCGATGACCGTCGACATGATCGAGGGCACGCCGATGGCGGAGTCCTACCGGGCGAAGTCGCCGCACCCCGAGGGCCTGCAGGGCCTGCTGGACAAGCTCGGCGCCTTCGACGGCGGGCCGGGGTGGAGCGACGCCGAGATCGAGGGCATCGCCGCCCCGACGCTGATCACCGTGGGCGACTGCGACGCCGTGCGGCTCGAGCACGCCGTGCGCTTCCTGCGCCTGCGCGGCGGCGACGTCAACGGCGACTTCGCCGGTGTGCCGACCTCCCAGCTCGCGGTGCTGCCGGGCACCACGCACTTCTCCGGCCTGGCCCGCACGGCGCTCGTGCTGGACGTCGTGACGACGTTCCTCGCGGGCTGACTGCTGCCCAGGACCGGGGTCAGCGCAGCAGGGCGGCGTGGAGCTCGCGGGTGCTCGCGCTCGGGGCGGTCCCGAGCTGCTCGCGCAGCGCCCGCCGCATCTGCTCGTAGACGCCCAGGGCGGCGGCCCGGTCGTCCTGGGCGACGAGGGCGCGCATGAGCAGCCGGTGGCCGGTCTCGGCGAGCGGGTCGAGATCGATCAGTGCCCGGGCGCTGCGCTCGGCGCCGCCGAGCTCGCCCGGGCCCAGGTGCAGGCACGCCTCGCCGTAGCAGGCGAGCACCCGGCGGTGCCGGTGCGCGGCGTCGCGACGGCGGTCCT
Organism: Actinomycetospora sp. NBRC 106375; assembly: GCF_030269665.1. Classification (GTDB taxonomy): domain Bacteria; phylum Actinomycetota; class Actinomycetes; order Mycobacteriales; family Pseudonocardiaceae; genus Actinomycetospora. The sequence continues at coordinate 10,134 of NZ_BSTS01000026.1, read as the reverse complement.
CGCTCCAGGGGTCGTCGAAGTCGCCGAGGAAGCCCCGCTGGGTCACGAACAGCGCGCTGAGGGCCTCGGTCCACGCCCGCGGCCAGTCCTCCCGCGCGCTCGCCGACTCGGCGGCGTGCAGCGCGCCCTCGGCCACCGCCGCGTCGACGACCGACCCGGCCGGGAGCACGAGCTGCAGGCAGCCGCGGCCCCGGATCTCGGCGGGTGCCAGTAGCGTCCGGACCTTCGAGAGGAGCGCGGAGAACGTCGCGGCGGCGCCGTCGCCCGGCTCGGTGGGGCGCCACAGGATGTCCAGCAGCGCCGAGCGCTCGACCGCACCCCGGTGCGCGTGGGCCAGCACCGCGACCAGCAGACGGGCCCGGCGCCCGGGCAGGGAGTGCTCGACGGTCCGCCCGTCGACGGCCACGGCGAAGCGGCCGTGGAGCTGGATCCGTACCGGCGGCGCGTCCTCGTCGGCCATGAGCGTCCCCCCGGGGCCGTGACTGCCCGCGTGACTCCGCGGCAGTCTAGTGCGCGGAACCGGACACGACGGACCACTCGCCGGGCGACCGTCGCGCGGCAGGAATTCGGCAATGCGCCCCGCCAGGGTGGTCACCGTCGGGAAGGACGAGTCGGCAAGGACGAGAGGATCGGGCGATGAACCAGGTGACGTGCGAGTGCGGGTACGCGGCGCGGGGTGCGGCGGAGGGGCAGGTCGTCGACCAGGTCCTGGCCCACGTGCGCCAGGACCACCCGGATCTCGTCGGGCAGGTGACGCCGGAGGTCGTGCGCGGGTGGATCGAGCTCGTGCCCGACTAGCGGCCCGCCGACCGACGCCACTCCGCGGGCGTGACGCCGAAGGCCTGCTTGAACGCGCGACCGAAGTGCGAGGGGTCGACGAAGCCCCAGTGGCGCCCGACGGTGGCGACGGCCTGGTGGTCGTGGCGGGGGTCGCGCAGCTCGCGCCGCGCCGCGGCGAGGCGCTGGTCGCGGATGGTGTCGTGCAGGCTCACGTCGGCCGCGGCGAGCACGGCGTAGAGGTGGCGCAGCGAGACGTGGTGCGCCGCGGCGATCCGCTGCGGAGTCAGGTCGCGCTCGCGCAGGTGGTCGCGGACGTACTGCTCGACACGGACGACCAGCGAGCGCTCGAGAGGAGCGCGCTCGACGGCGTCCACGTGGACGGCGAGCAGGGCCCGGACCAGCTCGATGCCGGGCTCCGCCACCAGCCGGGCGGCGTCGGGGTGGTCGAGGGCGTCGGAGGTCGCGAGCGCGGTGAAGAACGAGCCGACGGCCCCGGCGAGCGGGTTGCCGGTCGCGTCGATCCGTCGGGCCACCATCGGGTCCAGCCGGCGCCCGGGCAGGCCGAGGGTCTCGCGCGGGATGCGGACGTAGTGCACCTCGCTGCGCCCGCGGTTCTCGATGCGGTAGGGCCGGGTGCTGTCGTAGAAGGACATGTCGCCGGGCCGCAGCAGCGCCTGGCGCCCGTCCTGCTCGACCACCGTCGTCCCGGCGACCTGGACGGCCAGGAAGACCTGGGGGACGTGGTCGCGGCGCACGAGCGCGCTGGTGCGCTCCATGGCGATCGGGCTCGTCCGCGCCGACGAGACGTTCAGGGCGCCCGCCTGGGCGACCCGCAGCTCGACGTCGACGTCGGCGGGAGCCGGCAGCGTCATCTCGACCGGCACGACGTGGGTCCAGACGGTCTCGTGGAGGACCTCGACCCGGTCGCGCACGGGAACGTCGGCGAAGCGCAGCGAGGACGGCACGTGAGGTCTCCTCCACGGTGGTCTGCACGTTCTGCACAGCGCCGTGCAGTGCCAGTCCATCCGAGCGGCCTGTAGTCGTCCAGGGTCGATCCCGTCATCGAGCGACGGGAGCAGACATGACCGCATCGGCGCCCACCGGGCCGACCCCCGGGGAGCAGGAGGAGATCGACCGCGCGAACGCGTCCGGCAAGCAGCCGGTGGTGTTCGTGCACGGGCTGTGGCTCCTCGACTCGAGCTGGGACCAGTGGGCGAGGTTCTTCGAGGACGCCGGCTACGTGGCGGTCACCCCGGGCTGGCCCGACGACCCGCTCTCGGTCGAGGAGGCCCACGCCCACCCCGAGGTGTTCGCGGGCAAGGGCGTCGGCGACGTCGCGGCCTACCAGCAGATGATCATCGAGCGGCTCGACCGCAAGCCCGCGCTGATCGGCCACTCGTTCGGCGGCGTGCTCGTGCAGATCCTCGCGGGCCGCGGCCTGTCCGCGGCCACCTGTGCGATCGACCCCGCGCCGTCGCGGGGCGTGCTGCCGCTGCCGCTCGCCGCGCTCAAGGCGTCCTTCCCGGTGCTGGGCAACCCGGCGAACCGGCACCGCGCCGTGACGCTGACCTTCGACCAGTTCCGCTTCGGGTTCGCGAACGCGGTGGGCGAGGACGAGGCCCGCGAGCTCTACGAGCAGTACCACGTGGCCGGGTCGGGCGTGCCCGTCTTCCAGGCGGCCTTCGCCAACATCAACCCGAACACCGAGGTGGCGGCCGAGAAGACCGGCGACGACCGCGGACCGATGCTCGTCATGTCCGGCGAGCTCGACCACCAGGCCCCGCACGCGATCGCGTCCGCGACCTACGAGGCGCAGAAGCGCAACGAGCACTTCCCGACCGAGTTCGTGGAGATCGAGGGCCGGGGGCACTCGCTGACGATCGACGCGGGCTGGCCGGACGTCGCGCGGACCTGCCTGGACTTCGTCGGGCGCTTCGTGAAGTAGGCGGCGGTCGGCGGGGGCTCAGGCGGTGCCCCCGTCGACCCGCAGCACCGCGCCCGACGTGAACGACGCGTCCGCGGACGCGAGGTACAGCACGGCGGGCACGACCTCCTCGGGCTCCCCGATCCGGCCGAGCGCCGCGCTCTGCTCGAAGCGCGCGACGACGTCGGGGGACCACGCCGTCGAGATGTCGGTGCGGAACGGTCCGGCCTGCACGGCGTTGACGCGGACGGTCGGGCCGAACGCCTGCGCCAGCCCCTCGGTCATGGTGTTGAGCCCCGCCTTCGCCATCGCGTAGGGCAGCTCGGCGGGCCCGGGCCGGATGGCGGCGATCGAGCTGATGTTGACGATCGCGCCGCCGCCGGCGGCGACCATCCGCGTGCCGATCGCGGCCGCGAGCCGGAACGGGCCCTTGAGGTTCACCCCGACGACCTTGTCGAAGAGCGCCTCGGACACCTCGTCGAGCGCGGGGTAGAGCGGCGAGAGGCCGGCGTTGTTGACCAGCACGTCCACCCGGCCGAACCGGTCGTACACGGTGTCGACGAGGGCGTCGCAGTCGTTCCAGCGCGAGACGTTGCAGGCCAGGGGCAGCGCGTCGACGCCGTGCTCGGCGGTGACCTCCCCGGCCAGCTCGCGGCACGCCTCGAGCTTGCGGCTCGCGATCACCACGGACGCGCCGGCGGCGGCGAACGCCGTCACCATGGCCCGGCCCATGCCGCGGCTGCCGCCGGTGACGACCACGACCTGCCGCTCGAACCCGCCCATGCGCGGCGTTCCCCCCTCCGGTGAAGATGGACGCATGCTGGCACGCGACGAGACCGACGCCGTCGCCGCGTGGCTCGCGTCCGCCGGGCTCGGCGACGGGCCGTGGACGTTCGAGCCGCTCGCCGGCGGCACGCAGAACCTGATGGTGCGGGCGGCGGGGCCCGACCGGCGCGTCGTGGTCCGCAGCGGGCCCCGGCACCTGCGCCGGGGCAGCAACGCGGCCATCGAGCGCGAGATCCGGGTGCTCGGCGCCCTCGCGACGACCGACGTCCCGCACCCGCGCCTGCTCGCGACGGCCCCAGCCGACGGCGTCCTGCCGGGACGCGTCGTCTACGCGATGGCCGAGGTGCCCGGCGTGAACGTCGCGACCGGGGTGTCGCCGGCGCAGGCGGCCGACGCGGGCCTGCGGCACAGGCTGGGTCCGGCGATGGTCGACGCGCTCGCCGCGCTGCACGCGGTGGACGTCGACGCCGTCGGTCTGGGCGACGTCGGCAACCCGCAGGGGTTCCTCGCGCGCCAGGTGCCGCGCTGGCGCGACGAGCTCGCGCGCTACCGCGAGGTCGAGGGCTACCCCGGCTTCGGCGACGAGACGGACGACGTGGCCGACTGGCTCGAGCGCGGGCTGCCGTCGTCCGGTCCGCCCGCGATCGCGCACGGCGACTACCACCTCGCCAACGTGCTGATCGACCCCGACGGCTCGACGGTGACCGCGATCGTCGACTGGGAGATGGCCACGGTTGCCGACCCGCTGCTCGACCTCGGCTGGCTGCTCGCCACCTGGCCCGTGAGCGGCACGGACCTGGGCTGGGCGCGGGTCGAGGGCCTGTGCGGCGAGGACGAGCTGGTCGCGCGCTACGCCGAGCGCACGGGCACCGATCCGGCCGCCGTGCCCTGGTACGCGGTGATGGCCTGCTTCAAGCTCGGCGTCCTGCTGGAGGGCACCTACGTCCGCGCCTGCGCCGGCCAGGCTCCGGTCGACGTGGGGGAGCGCATGCACGCCTCGGCGCGCAGCCTGATCGCTCAGGCCCGCGCACGGATCGCGTCGGCCTGATCGTCCGGGGCGAACAGCCCGACGAGCGACGGGTCGTTGAACGATGTGATGCGGGCGATCCGGCCGCCGGCGAGGGTGAGGACCTGGACGCCGTAGGGGAGCTCGGCGTCCGCCGTCCGCCGGTGCACGACGAGCGCCGGCTGCCCGTTCGCGCCCGTCGGCCGCATCGTCCAGCGGCCCCGGCCGAGGACCCGCGCGGCGAGGAAGCCGACGACGGCGTCGCGCCCGCTGAACCACGAGGGGATCGGGGGCATCTCGAGCTCGACGTCGGCCCGCAGCAGGGCGACCAGCGCGTCCGGGTCGGCGCGGGTGAAGGCCTCGACGTAGTCGTCGAGCAGCGTGCGCCGGTCCGGGGGCTCGACGAGGTCGTCGGGCACCGGGGCGGCGTCCGCGAGGTGACGCCGGGCGCGGCGCAGCAGCGCGTCGACCGCGTCCGGCGTGGTCTCCAGCATCGCCGCCACCTCGGCGGTGGTGAACGCGAGGACGTCGCGCAGCGTCAGAACGGCCCGCTGGCGGGCGGGGAGCAGCTGCAGGGCGGCGACGATCGCGAGCCGGACCGTCGCGCGGGTGGCGGCGACGGTGGCGGGGTCGTCGACCCCCAGCGCCCTGTCGGGGGCGGGCTGGAGCCACGGCACCGACTCCCGGGGCTCGGCGACGGCGACCCGGTGGTCGTCGAACGGGGCCGCGAGCCCGGACGGCAGGGGGCGCCGGGGTCGGGTCTCCAGCGCCGAGAGGCACACGGTCGTCGCGATCGCGTGCAGCCAGCGCCGCACCGAGGCGCGACCTTCGAAGCGCTCGAAGCCCCGCCAGGCACGCAGGTAGGTCTCCTGCACGAGGTCCTCGGCGTCCGCCGTCGCGCCGACCAGCCGGTAGCAGTGCGCGAAGACCTCGCGGCGCCACGGCGCGGTGAGCGCCTCGAAGTCGCCCGTCACACGAGCACGGTTCACCCGAGCACGCTCGCACCCGCGCCGCTGATCCGGTACTCCGCGGCCGCCCCGTCGTCCGCGGCGACGGCGAGCACCGTGTCGGCGACCTGCTCGGGGGTCAGCACCGGGGCGAGGTTCGCGGCGAGGGTGTCCGGGTCGACGCCGTGGCGCGCCGCGTACCCGGCGACGGCGAGCGCCCCGAGGCCCGTGCGCGGCGTGAGCTGGGGCAGCAGGGCGTGGAAGCGCAGGTCGAGCCCCGCGCGCTGCGCCTCGTCGTGGGCGTAGGTGCGCAGGAAGCGGATCGTCGCCTTGGCGCCGGCGTAGCCCCCGGACAGCGGCGATCCGGCCAGCGCCGCGCCGCTCGACATCCCCACGACGACGCCGCCCGGCGCCATCGGCACGCGCAGCGCCGCCCGCATCCAGGCGAACGCCTGCCGGACGTCGACGTCCCACGGGCCGCGGAAGGTCTCCCAGGTCTGGTCGGCCAGCGGCGCCAGGTGCGGGGAGACGCCGGCGTTGAGGACGAGGAGGCCGGGCTTGCGGTCGGCGATCAGCGACGCGGCGACGTCCTCGTCGGTCACGTCGGCCGCGACGGGGACGAAGCGCTCGCCGAGGTCGTCGCGGACGGCGTCGAGATCCTGGGGGCTGCGAGCGATACCGACGACCTCGCTGCCGGCGGCGACGAGCGCCGCGGCGATCGCGCGACCGAAGCCGCGGCTCGCGCCGGTGACGAGGGCGGTGGTGGGGACGGGCATGGCGGGCCTCCGGCGTTCGGCGTTCGAGCGGTCGTCCGTCGAGACCGGGTCGGTGCCGGGAATCCGTCGCGAGGTGATCGGTGTCACATGCCGGCCGTCCGCGTCAGGTGGGTGGCGAGGGCGCGGGCGGCAGGGGAGAGGTGCTGCTCGCCACGGTGGATCAGGCCGATCGGCGGGTGCCGCAGGGCGGGACGCACCGCGTGGACGCCGACGGGCTGCCCGTCGTCGCGGACGGTCGACGCCGCGAGCAGCGCGACGCCGAGGCCGGCGGCGACGAGGGCCTGGACGTCGGCGGGCGTCGGCACCTCGAAGGGCACGTGCGGCCGGAATCCCGCCTCGCCGGCGGCGGTGTCGAGGACCCGGCGCAGGCCGCTGTCGGGCGGCAGGCAGACGAACGGCTCGTCACGCAGGCCGGCGAGGTCGATCCGCCGGGCCCGGGCGCGCCGGTGGTCGGGCGGGGTGAGCAGCACCAGCTCGTCGTCGCGCAGGGCCGTGGCGGTGTGGTCGGGAGAGAGGTCGTCGTGGACCGGCCCGACGACCAGGTCCAGCACGCCGGCGTCGAGATCGGTGAGCAGGCCGGCCACGAGGCCGGAGCGCAGCGTCAGCCGGACGCCGGGGTGGTCGGCGGCGAAGGCGGCGAGGGTCGCGGCGAGGTCGAGGCCGGCGAGTACCGGCGTCGCGCCGAGCACGACCCGGCCGCGCAGCACCGCCGCCAGGTCGGCGGCCTCGTCGCGGGCGGCGTCGAGCTCGTCGAGGACCCGCCGTGCGCGCGTCAGGAAGAGCGCGCCCGCCTCGGTGAGCCCGACGCGTCGCGTGGTGCGGGACAGCAGCCGCACGCCCAGCTCGTGCTCGAGGCTGCGGACCTGCGCGGAGATCGCGGGCTGGGCGATCCGCAGGTGCTCGGCGGCCCGGCTGAACCCGCCGTGCCGCACGACGGCGTCGAAGTAGACGAGCTGGCGCAGCTCCACGCTATTGATCGTGCTGCGTTATCAATGGCCGCTCAAGGCGGTCTTGGACTTCTCGATCGTCCCAGGGTGAGGCTGGAGCCATGACACCGCAGATCACCGTCGCGACCGCCCGCTACGACCACGTGCGGGCCCTCTTCGACGGCGCCGTGACCTTCGACGGCGTCGACGCGTCGTTCTCGAGCGCCGACCTCGTCTCCGACATCTTCGACCGCATGGTCCGGGAGCGGGCCTTCGACGTCGCCGAGCTCGGGCTGACGTTCTACCTGCGCACCCTCGATCTGCCCGATCCGCCGTTCGTGGCGCTGCCCGTCTTCCCGGCCCGGCACTTCCGGCACTCGGCGATCTACGTCAACACCGCGAGCGGCATCGAGAAGCCGCAGGACCTCGCGGGGCGGACGGTCGGCGAGTTCGCCACCTGGGGCACCGACCCCGGTGTGTGGCTCAAGGGCATCCTCGCCGAGGAGTACGGCGTCACGCCGGACCGGTGTCGCTGGGTCATCGGTGGCGCCGACGAGCCGATGGCGCCGTTCGACTTCGTGCCGCTGCGCCACCCGTCCTCGGTCGACGTCGCCCCGGCACCGGCCGGCACCGCGCTCGGGCCGATGCTCGAGGCCGGCGAGATCGACGCGCTGATCTCGGCGCACCCACCGCGGTGCGTCCTCGACGGCTCGCCGAACGTCGCGCGGCTCTTCCCGGACGTCGTCGACGTCGAGCGGGACTGGTACGCCCGCACCGGCATCTTCCCGATCATGCACACCGTCGTCGCCCGCAAGGAGCTGCTCGCCGAGGACCCCGGGCTCGCGCGGACGCTCTTCGACGGCTTCTGCGCCTCGCGCGACGCCGCGCTCGCGCACTATGAGTTCCGCCGCGAGACGCAGCAGATCGACGTCATGGTGCCGTGGTTCTCCGAGCTCTACGAGGAGAACCGCCGCCTGCTGCCCACCGACTGGTGGCCCTACGGCGTCGCCGGCAACCACACCGCGCTCGACACCTTCCTGCGCTACTTCCACGAGCAGGGCCTGTCCGACCGGCGGTGGGCGGTCAAGGACCTGTTCACGCCCGAGCTGCTCGACACCTGACTCTCGTCGTGAGAGCGGACTTGCACGAGCGGGTTCGCCGGGTCTAGCGTCGGTCGTGCGAGTTCGCTCTCACGAGAGGTGGCCGGTCATGGTCGAGGTGTCGGTCGTCGGGCCCGACGACGGGGAGATCACGCTGACGAGCCCGGTCCGCATGCGGATCCTCGAGGACGGGCGGACGACCGACCACCGGCTGGGTCTGGGGGAGATCACGGTCGCGCCGCACACCGACGGCCCCGCCCAGCACCGGCACGCCCAGCACGACGAGGGCTTCTACGTCGTCTCGGGCACCGCCCGGTTCACGGTCGGCGAGACGAGCGTCGACGCCGGCCCGCGGACGCTGGTGATGGTGCCGACCGGGGCGCCGCACACGTTCGCGAACCCGGGCGACGAGCCCGCGGTCATCCTCAACACCTTCACCCCGGACCTCTACGTCCAGTACTTCCGCGACCTCCGCTCGATGATCGAGGGCGGCCAGGAGCTCTCCGGCGACGCCGTCGCGGGCGTGATGGCCCGGTACGCGACGGAGCCGGCGACCTCGTACGCCGCCGGCCCGTCGTCCGAGGTCGTGCTGTCCGACGGGCTGGCGCTGGGCGTCGACGACCGCGGCACGGGCCGGCCCGTGCTCGTCCTGCATGGCGGCGGCGGCCCGGCGTCGGTGGCGGGCATGTCGGCGATGCTCGCCGACCTGGGGCTGCGGGTGCTCACGCCGACGATCCCGGGGTTCGAGGGCACCGACCGGCCCGCCGGCCTCGACTCCGTCCCGGACCTCGCGCGGACCTACCGCCGCCTGCTCGACGACCTCGGTCTGAGCGACGTCACCGTCGTCGGCAGCTCGGTCGGCGGGTGGGTCGCGGCGCAGATGGCGCTGGAGGAGCGGGCGCACGGGACGCGGCGGGTGCGCGACGTCGTACTGATCAACGCCGTCGGCATCGACGTTCCCGGCCACCCGATCACCGACGTCTCGGCGGTGCCGCTCGACCGGCTCGCCGACCTCAGCTATCACGACCCCGACCGCTTCCGGGTCGATCCGGCGCTGTTCTCGGAGGAGCGCCGCGCGGCCATGGCGGACGACGCGGCGGTGTTCGCGACCTACGCCGGCGACCCGTACATGCACGATCCGGCCCTGCTCGGGCGGCTGCCGGAGGTCGGCGTGCCGGCGCTGGTCGTCTGGGGCGAGAGCGACGGGATCGTCGACGTCGACTACGGCCGCGCCTACGCCGCGGCGCTGGGCGCGGAGTTCGTGACGGTCCCCGAGGCCGGGCACCTGCCCTTCGTCGAGCGGCCCGACGCCATGCGCGAGGTGCTGGCGCCGGTGCTGCGGTGACCGCCCGCACGCACCAGAAGGAGCGGACGCGCGGCGCCATCGTCGCCGCGGCCCGGGAGCTCGCCGACACGGGCGGCGAGGTGACGATGCCCGGTGTCGCGGCGGCCGCGCGGGTCTCCGAGGCCACCGCCTATCGCTACTTCCCCGACCTCGTCTCGCTGCTCGGCGAGGCGATCCGCCGCGAGGGTGCCGCGGAGGCGATGGCCTCGGTCGCCGACAGCGACGACCCCGTCGAGCGCGTCGCCGCCGCCGCCGGCGTGCTCGCCCGGGACGTGCTGCGGCGGCGGGGCGCGGTGCGAGCCGTCCTCGCGGGCGTGATCACCCGCCCCGAGGTGGCACAGCTGCGGCCCGGGTACCGGTTCGAGCTCATCGAGTTCGCGCTGGCGCCGTGGCGGGGTGCTGTCGACGATCTCGTGCAGGACCTCGCCATCGTCGTCAGCGCCGAGGCGGTGCTGACCCTCCTCGACCTGTGTGGGCTCGACGACGAGGGCGCCGTCGCCGGCGTCGTCCGGACGGCCCGGGCCCTCACGCGCGCGGCGTTCCC
>NZ_BSTS01000025.1 GCF_030269665.1 Actinomycetospora sp. NBRC 106375 | reverse complement strand
GCCGCCGCTGGACTACCAGCGCCACCTGTTCGGTGAGCGCAGCCTGCGCAGCGTCACCTCGAACACCCGCGCCGACGCCCGGGCGTTCCTGCGCGTCGCCGCCGAGCACCACCTCGAGGTGACGACCGTGCCGTACCCGCTCGACCGGGCGGGTCAGGCCCTCGCGGACCTCGCGGACGACCGCATCACGGGTGCGGCGGTCCTCGTGCCCTGACATCCCGGGACCGAGGGCCCTGCCCGGGGCGCCGGTGCGGTCGCACCGTGAGCTCGACGCGACGTGTCGGAAGGAGCGGGTGACCATGGTGGACAGTGCGAGGAGCAACGGCGCCCGACGCGTGGTGGTGGGCCTCGACGACTCGGTCGAGGCGCGGGCCGCGCTGCGGTACGCACTGCGGGAGGCCCGGCGCCGGCGCACCTCGGTCGAGGTCGTGGCCGCCTTCCTCTCTCCGGAACGGTTCGCCGTTCTCGACCGCGTGCCGGTGGTCGCCGATCGCGCCGCGGTCGCGACCGCGACCCAGGCCGCGGCCCGCTCGGTCGTCGACGAGGTGCTCGCCGCCGACCGCGTCGAGCACCCGGACGACGCCGTGCCGCCGGTGGCCGTGCGGGCGGTGGCGGGGGACCCGGGCCCGGTGCTGACCGGGGCGTCCTCCGACGCCGCGCTCCTCGTGCTCGGTCACCGTGGTCGCGGGCGGGCGGCGACGACCGTGCTCGGCTCGGTCGGGTGGTGGTGCCTGCGGCACGCCCGGTGCCCGCTGACCGTCATCCCGACCGCCACGGCCACCCCGGCCGGCAGCGCCGCGACGGCGTCGTGAGCCCGTCGGTCAGGCCGGAGGCGACGGAGGTCCCGGGCCGGGCGGACCGTCGTCCCCTGCCGCGCGGTCGCGGCGCCCGGCAGCCTCCGGCGCAGCGACGAACCCAGGAGGAGAGATGAGCCCGACCGTCACCCGCTCCGCGGGCGAGACCGTCCCCGTCGGGCGGCTGGCGAACCGCAACCTCGCCACCGTGCCGCCCGACACGTCCTTGCAGGAGGTCGCCGAGGAGCTCGCGATGGACGAGATCGGGGTGGTCGTCGTGCAGTACGGCCACGAGCCGATCGGTGTGGTCTCCGAACGTGACCTCGTCGCCGTCGTCGCGAACCGCGGGACCCTCGACACCCAGGCCTCCGACCTCATGACCGTGGACCTCGTCTCCACGTCCGAGGACACGCCGGTCGTCGCCGTGGCGCGCCTGATGCTCGACGCGGGCGTGCGGCACGTCCTCGTGCGAGCCGAGGGCGGCGGGGACGACAGAGACGACAGAGACGACAGGGACGACGGGGACGACGGGGACGCCGTCGTCGGTATCGTGTCGATGCGCGACATCGTCGGCTTCCTGCTCGGCGACGCCGGCGCCTGACGCGGGACCTCGCCGTGGCCGCGTCCGTCGCCTCCGGGGACGTGCCCCCCGGACGACGCCCGGCGGGCGTGGTGCGCGCCTACGCGCCCGCCGCGCCGGGGCGGCACGCCGTCCTCTCGTGGGCGCGCCGGCACGCCGACCGGACCGGCGCGCCGCTGGAGATCCTCGTCGATCCCGAGGCCGCCCGGGTGACCTCCCGCCGGCCCTCGGTGCGGGACCTCGGCGCCCGGGCACTCGCCGCGGTGGTGGGGCGGCCGACCCTGGCCGACCGGCTGGGACGCGCCGGTGCGGGCGCCGGGGTCCTCGTGGTGCCGCAGGACACGCCCGGGGTCGACCAGCTGGTCGACGGCGCCTACGAGACCGTGGCGGTCGTGCCTGACCAGCCGCCGCACCGCGGCGGGCCGGTCGTGCTCGCGCTCGCACCCCGCACCACCGACGAGGCGGTCGGCGCCGCCTTCGACGCCGCCGCGGCCCGCGGGGCACCCCTGGTCGCGCTGCGCTTCCGCGATCCGGAGCCCGGGGTCCTCGTGGCCGACGACGAGCTCGGGGCGGAGACGGCGGAGGAGCACCGCTTCTGGACCGACCACCTCTCGGGCTGGCACCTCGCGTACCCGGAGGTGGCTCTCGAGGTCCACGTCGCCGACGGCGACCCGGCACCCGAGCTCGTGGAGGTGTCGTCCGGCGCCCGTCTGCTCGTGCTCGGGCGCCCGCGCCGAGGTCGGCTGCTGGCCGCGGTCACGCCCTCACCCGTGCCCCAGGTCTCCCGGGCGGCCCGGTGCCCGGTGCTCGTCGTCCCGTCGGGCGGACCACCGCGCCGGACGTGGCGCACCCGCTCCTGAAGCGGCGGCCGGGACCTTCGGCCCCGCCTTTCGTGTCGAGCCCCGGACCATCCGGCTCTGACCCGCGGGCGTCGGCGCGCACGAGGCTGGATCCGCGGCACGAGGCCGCAGCCGAGGGAGGGAAGGACCATGACCGAGAACGGCAACCAGGCCGGCGTGATCGTGTGCGGGATCGACGGGTCGACCGGCTCGCGTCTCGCGCTGCAGGAGGCGATCCGCATCGCCGCCCGCCGCGGCGACCGTGTCCGCGCCGTCGCCGTGTACGAGCCGCCCGAGATGTGGTCCGCGTGGAGCTACGGCGCCGCAGCCGCCACCCCGGTGCCGGACCCCGACGCCCTGCGCGAGGACGAGGCGAAGGCCGCCCGCACCATGGTGGACGAGGTGCTCCAGCAGACCTCCTGGGACGTCGCCCTGCCCGAGGTCACCGTCGAGACCGTGCCGGGCCGGCCGGCCGAGGTCCTCGTCGACCTGGCCCGGGGCGCCGACGAGCTGGTGGTCGGTCACCGCGGCCGCGGGGCCTTCGGCAGCATGATGCTCGGCTCGGTCGGCCTCGGCTGCGTGCTGCACGCCGGGTGTCCCGTGACCGTCGTGCCCGAGCCCGCCGCGGCCTGAGGGAGCCGACCGTGTCCGCCTCCGCGGAAGAAGACGTCACGACCGTGGTCGAGGACGACGTGCCGGTGGACGCGGTCGCTCGCCCGGCTGCCCTGATCCCGGAGTCGTGCCCGCTGCCGGAGGCATGGGCACGGCTCCACCACGACCCGGCCCGTGCGGGTGTGGTGGTGCGCGACGGCCTGCCGATCGCCGTCGTCACGGCGGGCGGCCTCGCCGAGCGTTGGCCCGCCGGCGGGCCCCTCGTCCAGTACCGGTGGACCGTGCACGACGCGCTCGACCGCCCCTGTGGCGTCGAGGTGCTCGCCGCGGAGGACACGTTCACGTACGCCGGTCGGCGCCTGCTCGCCACCGGCCTGCCCGCCCTGCCGGTACGTCGACGCACCGTGGACGACCCGCTGCGGATCCTGACCACGACCGACGTCCTGCGCGCGCTCCTCGGGGAGTGGGGACCGTGACGCGGCGCGGGGTGGTCGTCGGCCTGGACGGTCCGCCCGCGGCCGCGGCCGCCCTGGCCGTCGCCCTGGAGGAGGGGGCCCGCCGCGGCGACCCCGTCACCGCGGTGCTGGCGTTCCCGGCGGCCGGTGCGTGGGCCGACGGCGAGGGGGTCGAGGACCTGCCGGAGCCGGACCGCATGAGCGAGGCGGTCCTCGAGCAGGCACGGCGCTTCGCCGACGAGGCCGTGATGCCCCTGCCCGCGGACCTGCGGTCGGTGCCGCTCGAGGTGCGGGTGGAGCCGGGATCGCCGGCCCCCGTCCTCGCCGAGGCCGCACGCGACGCCGCGATCCTGGTCGTCGGGCACCGGGGCCGCGGTCCGCTGGGCAGCGCCGTGCTCGGGTCGACCGGACTGCGGGTCCTCGCCCTCGCCACCTGCCCCGTGCTCGTGGTGCGACCCCGGGAGCCCGGCCCGGACGGCCCCGTCGTCGTCGGTGTGGACCGCTCGGAGGGTTCCGCCGCCGCGCTGCGCCACGCCCTCGACGAGGGTGCGCGCCGCGGCTCGCGCGTCGTCGCGGTCACCGGGGTCGCGCCCCCACCGACGACCGTGGGGTTCCGGCCGCTGCCCGGCCAGACCCTCGAGGCGGTGCGCGAGGCGCTGCGTCCGCGCGTCGAGAAGTTCGTGCACGGCGTGACGAAGGAGCACGCGCGTACCCGGTCCGTCCCGCACGTCGACGTCGTCGTGCCGGCCGAGGACCCGACGAAGGCGGTGATCGACGTCGCGGAGCAGCTCGGTGCGAGCGTGGTCGTCGTCGGGCGGACGGGACACGGGGCGCTCGTCCGCTGGCTGATCGGGTCGGTCGCGCACGGCGCGGTGCTGCGGGCGCCGTGCTCGGTGGTCGTCGTCCCGCTCGGGGGCCCCGAGGAGACCGACCGGGCAGGAGGCGACGGCGGTGGGTGACGGCACGCCGGGTGGCACCGGCGGCACGGTCGTGGTCGGCATCGACGGCTCCGACGGAGCCCGGGCCGCACTGCACCACGCCCTCGCGGAAGCGGCCCGTCGCCGCCCGCCGCGCCGCCGGGGAGCCGGTGCCGGCCGGCCCGGTCGACGTCCTGGGTGTCGCCGGACCGCCCGCGGACGTCCTCGTCGACGCCGCCGGCGACGCGGATCTCCTCGTCGTGGGCCACCGTGGACGTGGTGCCCGGCACGGCCGCCTCACCGGCCCGGTCGCGATCGGATGTGTCCTGCGCGCCCGCTGCCCCGTGACCGTTCTGCTGCCACCGGGGCCGGACACCGCCTGATCCCGTCCGCCGCCGCCTCACTCCCGCCGTGTCTCGCGGCGCAGGCGCCGGCCGGTGAGGCGGTCGATCCTCACCTCGAGCAGGAGCCGGTCCTCCCCGTCGGCGGCGTCCGGCCAGGGATCGGGGTCGGCGGCGACGCTCGGGCGGGCCCGGTGCAGCGTCCCGACGGCGACCACCGATCACCCCGAGCGGTGCACCGGGTCGATCTCGTCCACCTCGAAGGCCACCGTCTGGCCCGCGGTCGCACGCGCGCCGCTGTGCGGCCCCGCCGCGAGCACGATCGCGGTGTCCTCGACGGCGACGGCGAACGGCTCGACGGTCGGGCCGCGCTCGTCGGTGAACGCCAGGCGCCCGAGCTCGGCGGTGAGCACCAGGGCCAGGCTCTCCGCGGCACCCAGGGGTTCGACGATGCCGTGGTCCACCGTCATGACGTCCTCCTCGCCACACGGGGCCGATCCCGCCCTCGCGCTCCTCACCACGAGCCCACCCTCGGCGCGGGACATGGGACCCGGGCGGGCCCGGTACGCGGGGTCCGCGTCCGGATCGGGACCTTCGGCCCTGCACGACCGGCGACCGGACGGTCACGGTGGGGAGCACCGAACGCTCCCCGCCGCCGAAGGAGGACCTGTGCGAAAGGACGTGTCGTCACCGGGACCGGTCGTACACGACCCCGCACCGCCGGACACCGACGAGGGCCGCGACCCCGACGCGCCTTCGGTGCGCCCGCCGCCCGCCGAGCGCGACCGGTACCGGCCGCTGCGCGATCTCGAGGAGCTGCTCGACGACGTCCTGGGTCGCACCGGCTGATCCCGGGGAGCGGCGGTTCACCCCACCTCGGTGAGCACCTGCTCCAGCGGGCGCCGCGGGGTCGGGACCAGCGGCGCGCCGAGCGGGTCGGGCCAGCCGAGGCGCAGCACGCACACCGGAGGTCGGTGGGCGCCCACCACGAGGTGGCGCACGAGCTCCCTCGTCTCGGGTACCTCGAGGACCTGGGTGACGGGTGTCGTCCCCAGGCCCTGGGCCGTCGCCTCGAGGAGCACCGCGCTGAGCGCCTCGCCCGCCCGCAGCACCGACACCGGGTCGTCGTCGACCGCCGTCAGGACGGCCAGCGCCGAGGCGTCCTCGTGATCGGCGCCGGCGTGGGGCTGGCGCAGCGTCCCGCGCGGGAACCAGCGCAGGACGAGGTCGCGGTAGGACGGCGGGGGCCCGTCGAGGCGGGCACCGGCCGGGATGCCGTCGTGCGCCCCCGCGTAGCGATGGGTCCACTGGTTCAGCTCGGCGAGGTAGCCCTCCTGCTCGGGCTGACGGGCCGCGGCATCCCGCATCGCCCCGGCCAGGAGCGCCCGGTGCCCGCCGTACGTCAGGTGCAGGACACCGCCGAAGGGACGCGCCGCGTCGTCCAGCGCGCCCAGGACGGCGGGCGACACCGACCGCCCCGAGAACCGCCGGCGATCCGTGTGGCGCTCGTCGATGGCGGCCGCGTGCCGGGACGTCCGCGCGTCCGGTTCGCCGTCCGCGGGCCGGATGCGGATCCGGGCGAGCGGGCGGTCGGCGGGGCCGTCGGGCTGGTGCCGGACGTCGGCGAGCCATCCGTCGCCGGCGAGGGCGACCTGCAGGTGGTGCAGGGCGCATCCACAGCCGAGCAGCGTGCCGTGCCCGCGCTCGTCGGTGAACCGGAGCCGCCGGGACCGGTCGACGTGCAGATCGAGCCCGTCGGGACCGAGGACCCATCGCCAGGGCTGGGCGTTGTGCTCGGAGGGGGCCCGCATCGCGCGGGCCGCGGCGGTCCGCAGGGCGGCGCGCTCGGCGGCGAGCATCGGGGTGCTCATCGCGCGTACCCCGCCGACGGCGGGCGGCCCAGGTCCCGGGCCGCGACGCGGAGCGCGGCGTCGACGCACGCGTCGGCGCTCTCACCCCGCTCGACCGCCCCGACGACCCAGGTCAGGGTGCGTCGCACGTCGCGGTGCGGCTCGCGGCGCAGCGACGTCCGGGCCTGGTCGAGCGCGGCGAGCAGCGTCACCCGGGGGACGTCGCGACGGCTGAGCGCCACCACCGCGGCGGCGAGGTCGTACGCCTCGGTCGGTCGGCGTTCGGGCACGGTGTCCATGGCGGCTCCTCTCCCGGCCGCCAGCCCATCGCGGCCGGCGCACCGCGTCGAGGTGCTGCTGGTCCCGACCCGCCGGGCCCTGCGCCCCTTCTGGACGCGGGATGCCGACGCTTCCTGAGACCGGAGCCGCGACGAGGCTCCCGCCCGACGAGTGCGGTGGATGATCGGCGGGTGACGTTCGGGCTGCTCGCGGTGGTCGTGGTGGCCGGGCTGACGGGCCCGGCGCTGGCGGCCGTGCCCGGGGTCCGGGTGCCCGCCGTCGTCGGGGAGATCCTCGCCGGCGCGGTGATCGGGCGCGGGGGGCTCGGCTGGGTGGACCCCGGGGAGCCGACCCTGCGCTTCCTCGGCGAGGTGGGCCTGGCCATGCTGATGTTCGTGATCGGCACCCGGCTGCCGGTCCGCGACCCGGGCCTGCGTCCCCAGTTGGCGTCCATGGCTGCGGCCACGGCGGTCACCGTGGCCCTCGCGATCCCCGCGGGGCTGCTCGTGGCATGGCTCGGAGCGTCCCCGCCCGCGGTGCTGGTCGTGCTGGTGGCGACGTCGTCGGTCGCGGTCGCCGTCCCCATCCTCGAGTCCGGTCCGGGCGGGCTGCGGGAGCCCGTCGCCGCGTTCACGGCGGGGTGGATCACCGCCCTCGACGTCGTCACCGTGCTCGCCGTCCCCGTGGTCCTGGCTGGCGGCGACGTCGGGCGGGCGCTGCTCGGCGCGGCACTCGTCACGGCACTCGCGGTGGTGGCGTGGTGGCTCGGCCGGCGGTTCCGGGCGGCCCGTGCCGTGGTCGTCCTCCGGGACGAGTCCGTCCGCCAGGGCTGGGCGCTGGACCTCCGGCTCGGCCTCGCGGTCCTCTTCGGCCTCGCCGCCCTCGCGGTGGCGTTCGGCGCGAGCGTCCTCGTCGCCGGGTTCGCGGCCGGTGCGGTGCTGGCCGCGCTGGGGGAGCCCCGGCGCCTGGCCCAGCAACTCATCGGGGTCGCCGAGGGCTTCCTGGTGCCCCTGTTCTTCGTGACCTACGGCGCCGGGCTGCGCTTCGCGGCGCTGTTCTCCTCGGCGAGCGCGCTGGTCGCGGCGGCGGTGGTGGTCCACGTCCTGACAGCGATCGCCCTGCGCCGCCCGGCGGCGTCGGGGCTCGTCGCCACCGCCGCACTCGGCGTGCCCTCCGCCGTGGTGGCCGTCGCCTCCTCGCGCGGACTGTTCGGCGCTGAGCAGGCCGCGGCCGTGACGGCGGCGGCGCTGGTCACGGTCGCGGTCGCCGGGGTGGGCGGGGCGCTGCTCGGCCGGCGCGGCGAGGTCGGGCCGTCGCCGTCCTAGGAGCGGCGTCCCGGGTTGCCCGCGGACCCGCCACGAGCAGATCGGGGACCAACGTCCCCGCGAGGAGGGGCACATCGGGGCCGTGCGGCCGGCGGCTCCGGGGCTGAAGGTCGCCCGATGACGAGACGAGCGGAGGTCCGGACATGACGACGAGCCGCGAGACCGACGAGCTGACCGTGGGGGAGTGCTCCCGCCTGCTCGACACGGTGCCCATCGGGCGGATGGTCTTCACCGAGGGGGACGCCCCGGCGGTCCACCCGGTGAACTTCCTCCGGCACGAGAACTCGATCATCGTCCGGACCGGCGCCGGCCCCAAGCTCGAGGCCGCACGGAGGGGCGACGTCGTCGCCTTCGAGGCCGACGAGATCGACGTCGACGCCCGCACGGGGTGGAGCGTCCTGGTCGTCGGGCGGGCGGAGGTCGTCAACGACGTCGACGAGCTGCTCGCCGTCCTCGACGTCGGGCACCGGCCGTGGGTCCGGCGGCGTGGTGCCCACGTCCTGCGGATCACGGCCCGGCGGGTGACGGGTCGGCGGCTCGTGCTGGACCCCGGGGGCGGTGCCTGACCGGGGCGACGACCGTCCGATGACCGGCCGATGGTCCCACCGACTCCGGGCCACCCGGCCGCCGTCGGCGGGTCCGCCGCCGGTGCCGTCGCCCCCGGCCGGCGCCCGAGGCTGTCGGTGACAGCGAGGAGCACCGAGGGAGGCGGCTCACCATGCGCGACACGACCGAGGCGACGCGACGGGTGATCGGCGCGTTCGTGCCGAGGCCGTCGACCCTGCGACGGCGCAGCGACAGGATCGAGGTGGGCGCGCGCTGGGTGCTGCTCGTCCTGGGGCTGATGCTGCTGCCGGTGTTCCTGACGATCGGCAGCTCCGTGACCGCGAGGCTCACCCCCCAGATCGCCACCCAGCAGGCGGAGCGCCACCAGGTCACGGCGGTGGTGCTCGCGCCCCCCGAGAACGACACGGGGGCGCGCCCCAACGCGGAGAGCTACGGCTTCCGGGCTCCGGTGGGATGGACCGCCGCCGACGGCACCCGCCGCGTCGTCGTGACGCACGTGCCGTCGGACACCCGACGCGGCGACACCCGGACGCTGTGGGTGGACCGTGCGGACCGGCCGACCGTGGCGCCGATGACGCCGGCGTACCCGGCGGGGCAGGGCATCCTGACCACGCTGTTCCTCGTGGTGCTCGACCTGGTGGTGTCGTTGCAGCTGCTCGCCGCACTGCGGTGGGTGCTCGACCGGGCGCGCCTGCGAGCGTGGGAGAGGGCGTGGCGCCGGTTCACCGGGCCCGATCACGAGAGCCGGCGCTGAGCCGATGGTGAGCCCGCGGCTCAGCGGGGGAAGACCGTGTCGCGGACCGCGCGGGTGACGTCGTCGAGGTCCGCGACCTGGGCCAGCAGTTGATCACGCAGCCCCGGCTCGGCGCCCGAGGCGGCGCTGGTGAGCGCGAGACCGACCCGCTGCACCCGCGTGAGCACCTGCTCGGAGAGCGCGAGCACGAGATGCTCCCGGTCCTCGAGGACGCGGACGGCGTCGCGGTCCCGTCGCCCGCGAGCGATCTCGATCGCCGTGGTGGCGTGGGCCGCGAACCCGAGCAGCATCTCCGCCTCGACCGGCCCGAACACCTCCTCGCCCGCGGTCCTGATCAGCACGAGCACCGACCGGGTGCCGGGGGCCGACGCGCTCAGCGGGACGGCCAGCAGCGACCGGACCTCCGGGACCCGCTCGACCACTCCGGTGGTGCGGGGATCGGTGGTGGCGTCGGTGATGAGCACCGGTCCGCCCTCGGCGAGGGCGGCCTGCGTGACCGAGCCGGGGACCTCGACACGGCGCCCGGCCCAGTCGGCGAGCAGCCCCGCGGCCACCGGGACGCCTGCCGTCGCGGGGTCGTCGTCCGCGACCTCGGTGACCGCGGCACCGCGCGCCCGGGCCACGTCGAGCGCGGTGTCGAGGAGCTGCTGGATCTCCGCCTCCGGGGCGAGCTCGCCCGAGAGCAGGCTGCTCGCGAGGCGCGCGGACGCGGCCTGCCAGCGCGCCCGGCGGCGGGTCGTGTCGAGCAGCAGCGCATTCTCGATCGCGATCCCGGCCGCGCCGGCGAGGGCTTTGAGCAGCTGTTCGTCGTCGGCGCCGAAGCCGCCCTCGTGCTCGCTCTCGGTGACGTAGAGGTTCCCGTACACGGTGCCGCCCGCGAGCAGGGGGACACCGAGGAAGGACCGCATCGGCGGGTGCCGGTCGGGGAAGCCGACCGCCGACGGGTGGGTCGACAGATCGGCGAGGCGCAGCGGCCGGGGGTGCTCGATGAGCTCGCCCAGCACACCCTTGCCCTCCGGGAGCTCGCCGATCCGGGCCACGGTGTCGGCGTCCATCCCCACGTGCACGAAGCGGATGAGCCTGCCGTCGCGGACCACGCCGAGCGCGGCGTAGCGCGAGCGGACGAGGCTCCGGGCGTTCTCCACGATGCGTGCCACGAGGTCGTCGAGGTCGAGGCCCGCCGTGATGTGGTGGACGGCGTCGAGGAGACCGCGCAGCCGGCCCTGGGTCAGCTTGACCTCGGTGGCCCGGGCGATGAGCTGGTCGAGCAGGTCGTCGAGCTCCAGGCGGGCGACGGTCGGGAAGGCCAGGCCCTCCGACGGGGTCGTGGGCTCGGAGCGGTCGGACACGACTCCCTCTCAGATCACCGGCGGACGCGAGAGGTCCATCGTCGTGCGGACGGATCACCTGTCAAGCGACCCGGCCGGAGGTCACGGCGCCACGCGGATGCGAGCGTCGACGAGCCGGGCGTGGGATCGGGAGCGGCCGATCATGGGGACCTCCGGCCCTGGTCCGGGCGTGTTGGGGCGCCCACCATGGGTCGCGCATCCGTGGGGGAGGGGGAGGCTCGCGCCGTGGTGGACATCGAGGGCACGGCCCCGGGGCCGGTCGCCGGATCCCGTCCGGCGTCGACGGGCCCGTCGTGGAGCGCCGCCGGACCCGAGCAGGTGGCCGCGCTGTTCTCGTCGATGACGGCCGTGGCCGACGGGCTCGACCTGGACACCACCCTGCGCCGCCTGGTCGAAGTCGCGACCGCGCTCGTGGACGCCCGCTACGGGGCCCTGGGCGTGCTCGACGAGACGGGGCACGGGCTGGCCCGTTTCGTCTCCACGGGCCTCGACGAGGCCCGACGGGCGCAGATCGGCGACCTCCCGCGCGGCCGGGGCCTGCTCGGCGAGCTGATCCGCCACCCCGCGCCGCTGCGGGTGGACGACCTCCGGGACCATCCCTCCTCGATCGGCTTCCCGGCGCACCACCCGCCGATGCGCTCGTTCCTCGGCGTCCCGGTCCGGGTGCGCGGCGAGGTCTTCGGCAACCTCTATCTCACGGAGAAGCGCAGCGGGCCGTTCACCGCCGCCGACGAGGAGGTGATCGTGGCCCTGGCCGCCGCGGCGGCGGTGGCCGTCCAGAACGCGCGGCTGCACCAGGACGCCCGGCGCCTCGTCGCCGAGGGGCAGCGCCGCCAGCGCTGGCTCGAGGCCTCCGGTGAGATCACCACCCAGGTCCTGGCCGGCGCCGACCCGGAGGAGGCCCTCGTCCTGGCGGCCGAGCGCGCCGCGGAGCTGGCCGACGGGGTCGGCGCGGTGATCACGACGCCCCCGGCGTCGGTCGCCGACGAGGACGCCGCCCCGTCGGTGCGGGTGACCGTGAGCGTGGGCCTCGAGGACCGGCTGCCCGTGGGCGCGCGGCTCGCCGTCGCGGGGTCGCCGCTCGCCGGGGTGGCCCGCACCCGTCTCCCGCAGGTCGAGGACGAGCTGGTGCTCGCGGTCGAGGGCACCGTGCAGCACCTCGGGCCCGCGCTGCTCGTGCCGCTCGACGGCACCGAGGTCATCACCGGCGTGCTGCTCGTCGTCCGCCGACCGGGCTCACCCGTCATCGACGGCGAGGGCCTGTCGACGGTGGCCTCGTTCGCCGACCAGGCGGCCCTCGTGCTGCGTCTCGCCGAGTCACAGCGCGCCCGGCGCCAGCTCGACGTCGCCGCCGACCGGGAGCGCATCGCCGCCGACCTGCACGACCACGTCCTGCAGCGCCTCTTCGCGCTCGGCCTCGGGCTGCAGGCCACCCAGGCCCGGCTGCGCTCGTCCCCGGAGGCCGCGGCGCGGGTCAACGAGGCGGTCGACCAGATCGACGGCATCGTGCGGGAGATCCGCACGAGCATCTTCGACCTGCACGCCGTCGGCAGCACCCCGGGTCTCGGCGGGCGACTGCGCGCCGCGGTCGCCGAGATGGCCGCGCACGTGGAGACCGAACCGGTGGTGCGGCTGTCGGGGCCCGTCGACACCGTGCCCGAGGAGCTCGCCGTCCAGGTGGAGGCCGTGGTCCGCGAGGGGGTCTCCAACGCCGTGCGTCACGGCGGTGCGGACTCCGTGGTCGTGACGGTCTCCGTGGACGACGTCCTCGCCGTCGACGTGACCGACGACGGCGTCGGCATCCCGGACGCCGTGGCGCGCAGCGGGCTGGCCAACCTCACGGCCCGGGCGCGGGCCCTCGGCGGCGACGCGACGGTCGCGCGCCGGACGAACGGCACCGGCACCCGCCTGTCGTGGTGGACGCCGTTCGACCCCGGCGGCTGATCACGCCCCCGGGTCGTGACGGCGCGGTGTCGGGTGCACCGCCCGCCCCCACCCGAGCCGCAGGATGACCTGCGGCCACAGCACCCCGCCGAGCAGGGCCCGCACCCGCGCCCGGACCGGGGCGACCTCGAGCGGTGGAGCGACGAACGAGGTGCCGACGCCGCGCGCGGTGGCGGTGAGCAGCACGTGCTGCATCGCCTCACCGGCGCGCACGTGCGCGAGACCGGTGTCGTCGTAGGACACCAGCACCGCGATGGTGGGCTCGTCCGTCGCCGCGCCGTCGCGCCGGGACCCCCGTTCGGCGTCCTCGACCGCGGCGCCGAAGTCCCGCGGCCGCCAGGCCGCGTCGCCCCGGGGCTCGCGACGCGCGTCCGCGGCCGGCAGACCGTCCTCGGTCCGCGCGGCGTGGCCGATCCACCGCTCCCACTCGGCGACGAAGGCCGGGTCCGCCCGCTGCTGCCGATGGGCCTCGGCGGTGAGCTCGCGCAGGGCGCGCCGCTGGGCCGGGTCGTCCACGACCACGAGACGGCAGCGTTCCCGCCACGCCGCCCGCGCGAGCTGGTCGCGCAGAGACGCCGACAGCGGCCGGTGGTCGAACGCGTGCCGGTCGGTGTGCCGGCGGGCGACCGCTGCCGCGAGCTCGATCTCCCACCCCGACGGGGGCAGGGCGGCCCCGGGTCGCACGCGCCCGAGGAACCACGGATCGTCGGGATCGGGCATCAGCGCGACGTGGGCGCGGCGCCCCTGGGCACGCACGGCCAGGCGCACGTTGGTCAGGGCCGCGCCGCAGGCCAGCCGCAGCTCGCGCCCGTCCGGGTCGGCGGCCGACAGGAGCCGATCGGGGTCGCCGTGCACCTCGATCGACCCCTCGTGCCAGCGCAGCCGCCACGGCTGGCTGTTGTGGCTGGAGGGCGCGCTCGCCCCGGCCCGCAGGAGGGTCGCGACCTCCTCGGGGCTCGGTGCGCCGTCCCCCTGCGTCGTCACGGTGCCTCCCGGGTGGGCCATGGCCGCCTCCTCGTTCCCACCCAGCACAGACGGTGGCCGCCCGGGTCACCAGGGACCGACGGCCCGCCGGGCGGGGACCGTCCGGCTCCTGCGGCGCGGGCGCCGACCCGGGGACCGTGGTGACGACACGGAGAACGCCCGTCGGACGAGGAGTGGGCAGATGGACGCAACGGTGGAGGGCCGCGGTCCGGTCGTCGTGGGATTCGACGGCTCGGCGCCGGCCGAGGACGCGGTGCGCTTCGCGATCGACGAGGGCGGGCGCCGCGGGGCGTCGGTCCGGGTCGTGGTGGCGCACGAGCCGCCGGACGCCTGGATGACGTCCTACGGCTACCCGCTGCTGGCCGACACCGGCGAGATCCGCCAGGCGGTGGAGGACGGCGCGCGCACCCGCGTCGAGGAGATCCGCGCCGGGCTCGGCGCCGCGGAGCGTGCGGTGCCGGTGGAGGTCGTGGCCGTGACCGGCCCCGCCGGGTGGGTGCTGACACAGGAAGCCGAGGGCGCCGCGATGCTGGTCGTCGGCCACCGCGGCCGCGGCGGGCTGCGCAGCACCCTTTTCGGGTCGGTCGGGCTCTCGGTGGTGCTGCGCGCGCCGTGCCCGGTCACCGTGGTCCGTCCCACCCCGGCACCGGCGCACGAGGCGCACGAGCAGGACGCCGCCGTGGCCGGGCCCCTGCCCGTCGGGCCGATCGCCTGATGCCCGCGCCGACCCCGTGAACGCGACCCGCACCCCGACGTCGGCGCAGCGGTGGACGCCGTCCGAGATCGCGGCCCTGCTCCACGCCCTGGAGCCCCTGAGCGGCCCGGCGGCCCCGGCGTGCGCGGTGTCGGTGCACGACCGGCGGGTCGAGCTCGCGCTGGACCCGACGGCGGGCCCGGTCACCCACCGGGCGCTCGTCCACGCCGGCCGCCTCGTCGGTGCGGTCGAGAACGCGCTGCGCTCGCTCGGCTGGGCGCCCCGGACCGTGATCGCCGCGAGCGCGGACAGCCGCCCGCTGGTGACCATCTCGGGCACCCGCCGGCGGCCCGCGACGCCGACGGACCTCGCCCGTCGGCGGGTCGACCGCCGGGCGGGCGACGGGGCGTCCCCCCGCTACGCGGCGCCCGCGGACCTGGCCCGCGTGGTGGACGTGGCGCACGCGGCCGGCAGCCGCGGGGCCTGGCTGCACCTGCTGAACGGCCCGACCCGGGACGGCTCGCCGGCCTGGCGCACCCCCGGGTCGGTCCCGCCGGACACGCTCGGGCTCGAGGTGCCCTGGCGCCGCCAACCGGTCCTCGCCGTCTGCACCCACACCGAGGGGGTGCGGGAGACGGTGCTCGCGGGCGTGGTGATCGAGCGGGCCACGGTGGAGGCCGCCCTGCGCGGACTGCAGTGCGACGTGCACGTCGACACCTTCGACGTCCCGGCGGTCCGCGCCGCGACCCTGGCCCACGCCGAACCCGAGCACGGCGTGGGCCACGGCGCGGTCTGCCTGCACCCCTGACCGGCGCCACCGGGAGAGCAGGCCGCGCCGCACGTGGGTCGGGGCCGCTCAGGCGGTGTGCGCCTGGCGCGATGCCGCGCCGGCCCACCCGATCGCCGCGTCGAGCTCGTTCGCGGCGAACTGCCGGACCTCGGGGTGGAGCAGGGTGCCCGCCACGCGCGCGGCGATCCCGACGGGCTGGCCGTCGACGGCGAGCGCGACGCGGCCGATCCGGCGCTGGTGGCCGCCGACGAACCGGAGGTGCTGCACGAGAGCCCCGACGTTCTCCCACCCGGGGAACGCCGCGGCGTGCAGGACCAGGCCGGGCAGCTCGGTGTGGTCGGCGAGCCAGCTGTCGACCGCCGCGGCGATGACGTCGACGTCCTCGCGGCGCAGCGGCTCGCCGACGTCCGCGACGACGACCCCGGCGGCCGGGTCCACCCGCGTCGTCACGAGACGGCCGGGCAGCGACTCGAGCCAGCGCAACGCCTCCGCCCGCTCGTCGGCGTCGAACACGCGCACGTGGCCGGGCAGGAAGAACGACGCCACGCTCGTGGAGCGTCGCACCCAGTCGAGATCGCTCACGACCGCGCAGCCCTCGAGGTTGCGCATCGCCGTGAGGCCGAGCTTGACGTCGGCCCACGCCGCGTCGGGGGTCAGGCCGCGGAAGTCCTCGTCGACGACGCAGAGCAAGCGCAGCCGCCGACCTTCGCGGACCGCGGCGTCGATCATGGGCACCACGACCGCGTCGTAGTCGTGCCGGCTGAGGGTCCCGACCGCGCGCACGGCGTCGATCCCGGCAGGGACGTCGGTGTCTGTTTCGATCATCCCCCGAGTCGATCCCCGGGCGACGCCCGGCGGCACCGGCCGGACGGCCCGACGCCTCGGGCCGCAGGTCCCCGCTGCGCGCGGTCGGGGCTCAGCGCCGGGTCTCCGCCACGCTGTGCAGGATCGTGCGGGCGTCGAGGACGCCGCAGGGCTCGCCGTCGGCGACCACGATCAGCACGGGGTGGTCGTGGGCGAGCATGCGCGCCGCGGCGCGGGAGCGACGCGTCTCCGGCCCGACCGACTCCGTCGGACGGGCCAGGTCGGACACCGGATCGAGCAGCCGGGCCGGGCTGGCGCCACCCCCGAGCGCGTGGCGCAGCAGGTCGGCCTCCGCGACCGTGCTGAGGCGGCCGTGACCGCGGAGCACGAGGTGGCCCGCGTCGAGCCGGCGCAGGTGGTCGAGCGCGGTCGCGACCCGGGTCGTCG
The DNA here is from genome assembly GCF_030269665.1 of Actinomycetospora sp. NBRC 106375. Lineage (GTDB taxonomy): Bacteria > Actinomycetota > Actinomycetes > Mycobacteriales > Pseudonocardiaceae > Actinomycetospora. Next base: position 61,411 of record NZ_BSTS01000025.1, on the reverse strand, counting down.
GTGGCACCTCCACCGGGGCGAGGGGGCTCATGAGGGCGCGAACCGGCGGGTCCTCGTCGAGCGTCTCGGGCGGTGCCGCGAGCCGGGTCCCCGGCGGCGCTGGCGTGGTCATGGCCCGCAGCGTCGCCCGGGGCCCACCGCGGGCAGCAGGGTCGGAAGACCCGGCGGGACCGGGACACGCGCCGTCGCGGCGGGACTGTCGGACCCTGCCCTCCCGACCCGCCCTCCGGGGAACGTGGTCGCCGTCCGGGCCGGGAGGTGCCCGGCCGAGAGAGGGACGTCCGATGACGACGGAGACGAGGGTCGAGCCGACGGGCACGCCGGCGACGACCCGGCGCGCGGCCACCGGGACCACCGGGAACGACGACCCCGGGAGCGCGCCGGAGCCTGCTGCCCGCTACGCGCGGTGCTCGGTGGCGCCCGCCGCGCACGGCGTGATCGGGGTGCGGATGCGCTCGCGGGGGATGATCTGCCTCGGCCGCCGGTGGTGGCCCTACCGAGGGCACGAGGTCACCCTGCCGACGCACGGATACTTCCGCGAACTGCGGGTCGCGGGCGTGCTGCGCATCGTCGACTCCTGGGTGGCCGGACACGCCCGCCGGGAGACCACCGTCCTCGGGCGCCACCGGCACCCGGCCGTCGTCGGCCCCGACCTCGCCCGCGCCGACCTGGCCCACGCCGCGATGTGCGCGATCTGGGTCCCCTCGGTGCTCCTGCCGTCGGACACCGCGCACTGGACCGCGGACGGCCGGGACTCCGCCACCGTGGCCTTCGCGGTCGCGGGCGCCCCGGTCGCGCTGCACCTGACCCTGCACCGCGGCGGGCTGCCTCGCCGTGCCACCACGACGCGCTGGGGCGATCCGCGGCACCAGGGCGTCTACCGGGACGAGCCGTTCGGCGCGGAGATCCTCGAGCACCGGACGTACGGTGGGCTGACCGTGCCCGCCACCGGCATCCTCGGGTGGGGGATCGGGGCTCCCGGGCCCACCCGCGAGGTCCTCCGCTTCCAGCTCACGGCGCTCACGCCCGTCTCCGGGACCGACGCGCTGCCCGGGCCCGGCTGCATCGGCGTGGACGCGGGCGAAGGCGACACCTGGTGAGCGTGAGCTCGCTCGGTGCCGCGGCGGTGGAGCGGCGCCGGAGATCCGGAACTGGACGCTCCTGCTCCCGCCGCCCGCCCGCACCGCGGTGGAGGACGACCTGCGCCTGCGCCGCATCGCCGCGGAGTGATCCGGGACCTCCGGACGCCGGGTGAGCCGGTGGGCTCGGGGAGGAACGGACCTCCGGCCCTGCCGGTGGACCGTCGCGGGAACGGACGCTCGAGGCGCACACACGACACGGCGGCGCGAGCGCCGCGGCCCGAGGAGGCTGAAGGATGATCGATCGCTCGGTGCCACCCGCCGGGGTGGTCGTCGGCGTGGACGGCGATGCCGCGACCCTGCGGGCGGCGGCGTGGGCGGCCCGCGAGGCCGACGGCCGCGGACTGCCCCTCGACCTCGTCCAGGTGCTCCCGCCGTCGCACCGCCCGACCGACGAGCTCCGGGCACCGTCCGGCCGCGCCCTCGGCCTGTTGGAGCAGGCCCGTCGCGTCGCGGTCGGGGAGGCCCCGGGCGTCTCGGTCCGGCTCTCCGTGGTCGACGGGTCGGTGGGGGAGGCACTCGCCGCCGTGGCCCGTCGGGCCCACCTCCTCGTCCTCGGGTCCCGGGGGTTCGACAGCGTCGTCGACGTGACGCTGGGTCGCACGCTCGTCCACGCCATGACCCACGCCGCGTGCCCGGTGGTCGTGGTGCCCCCGCGCCGGGATCCCTGCGAGCGGCACACCGGGGCGATCGTGGTCGGTGTCGACGGCTCGCCGGAGTCCCACGGCGCCGTCGCCTTCGCCACCGACGTCGCCGACCGCTGGCACGCCCGGATCACGGCCGTCCACGTGGCGACCCGGCGCGTCGACGCCGACCACGACGACCAGCGGCGCGTGCTCGCCGAAGCGCTCGCCGGACTCGCGGACCGCCATCCCGGGGTCCGGATGCGCGAGGCGTTCCCGCACGGGGCCGCCGGCGAGGAGATCCTGGGCGAGGCCCGCCACGGCGCCGCGCTGATCGTGCTCGGCAGCCGCGGGCGGGGGTCCCTCGTCGGGCCGCTCGTCGGCTCGACCAGCCAGACGGTGGTGCGCTCCGCGTGCTGCCCGGTGGCGGTCCTGTCGTCCGCCGCCGCGCAGCGCTGGACCTCCCCGGACCGCGCGTGGGCCGAGGAGGGCGTGTGATGGCCGCCCGGACGACGGCCGACCCGGTCGTGCTCGGCGTCGATGACGGACTGCTGCGGCCGCGCGTGCTCGACCGCGCGATCGGCGAGGCCCGCCGCCGGACCGGGGCCGTGGTCCTCGTCCACGCCCACGGGCCCGAGACGCCGGTCGCCCCCTGGTACGACGACGCCGGTGCCCGCGCCCAGTCCTACCTGACGCGCACCGCGCCCGACCTCGACGTGCAGCTCGTCTGCCGGGCGGGCGACGTCACCGACACCCTGGTCGGCGCCTGCGGGGCGGGCTCGGTGCTGATCCTCGGCGACCGTCACCGCCGTCTCGGGACCGAGGCCGGGCGCGGCACCGAGCGCGCGATCGTCGAGGCCCCGTGCCCTGTCCTCGTGATCCCGGAGTACCGCGGTCCGACCCCGCAGGGCGCGCAGGTACGCCGCGCGCTCGTGGTCGGCGTCGACGGCGGACCCTCGTCGCCGGCGGTCCTCGCGTTCGCGCTCCGGAGCGCGGCCGATCAGCACGTGCCGCTCGAGGTCGTGCGGGCCGTCCCACCGCCCGCCGGCGCCGAGTCCGCGGACGTCCCCGAGTCCGACCTCGCCGAGGCCCGGCAGCAGCTCGCCGCGGTCCTCGCGGCCGCCAGGAGCCACGCACCCGACGTGCCCGTCGAGGTGGAGCTGGTCGCCGACCGGCCGGCGCGCGCGCTGCTGGAGCGGGCGGCCGGCGCGGACGAGCTCGTGGTCGGGCACCGGCGCGACGCGACGGCCACACTGCGCGGGCCCGGCTCGACCGCCCGGTCGGTGCTCGCCGGGGCGCCGTGCGCCGTCGCGGTCCTCGGGCCGCTGGGCCGCCCCGCGCCGGTCCCGGCCGGGGACAGCGCGCGATGAGCGTGACGGACCTCGCGCCTGCCGTCACCGAGACCCACACGGCGGTGCTCTGGTTCGCCGGCGACCGCGTGCACAAGATGAAGAAGCCGGTCGACCTGGGCTTCTGCGACTTCACGACCCTCGAGCGCCGCCGGGAGGCGTGCCTGCGGGAGCTCGCGCTGAACCGTCGCCTCAGCCCCGAGGCGTACCTCGGGCTGGAGACCCTGCTCGACGCGGACGGCCTCGCCTGCGAGTACCTCGTGGCGATGCGGCGGATGCCCGCCGAGCGCAGCCTCGCCGCGATCGTCCGGGCCGGCGAGCCGGTCGACGACCACCTGCGGGCGCTCGCGCGCCGCCTCGCCGCGTTCCACAGCACCGCGGCCCGGGGTCCTGCGGTCGACCGGGAGGGCACGGTGGAGGCCGCCCGCACCCGGTGGGCCGGCGTCCTCGACGGCCTGCGGCGGCACGCCGGCTCGGTCCTCCCGGCCGACCTCGTCGACGTCGTCGCCGCGGCCGCGGGGGCGTTCCTCGACGGGCGCCGCGCGCTGTTCGACCGGCGCCGCCGCGAGGGCCGCGTGGTGGACGGCCACGGGGACCTCCTCGCCGACGACGTCTTCTGCCTGCCCGACGGCCCGGTGGTGCTCGACTGCCTGGAGTTCGACGAGCACCTGCGCTACGTCGACGGTCTCGACGACGCCGCGTTCCTGGCCATGGACCTGGAGCGCCTCGGGGCCGCGGACGCCGCCGATCGCTTCGTCGGCTGGTACACCGAGTTCGCCGACGACCCCGCCCCGCCCGCCCTGCGCCACCACCTCGTGGCCTACCGGGCCGCGGTGCGGTGCGCCGTCGCCTGCGTGCGCGTCGACCAGGGCGGGGAGGGGGCCGCACTGGCCCGCGAGCTCCTGGACCTGGCCGCCGCGCACCTCGACGCGGGACGGGTCCGGTTGGTGCTCGTCGGCGGCCTGCCCGGCACCGGCAAGTCGACCGTCGCGGGCGGCCTGGCCGACCGGCTCGGCGCGACGCTGCTGTCCAGCGACCGGGTGCGCAAGGAGATCGCCGGGCTCGACCCGGCCACCGCCGCGGGGGCCGCGTACGGGACCGGCCTCTACCGGACCGAGCACACGGCGGCGACCTACGGCGAGCTGTTGCACCGCGCGGAGGAGCTGCTCGCCCTCGGGGAGTCGGTGGTGCTCGACGCCTCGTGGACCGGGGCCGCCCACCGCGAGGCCGCCACCGGGGTCGCGGCCCGCTGCTCGGCGGCGATGACGTCCCTGCGCTGCGAGGCGCCCGGCGACGTCGCCGCCGAGCGCATCCGCCGGCGCCGCGGCTCACCCGACCCGTCCGCCTCGGACGCGACGCCGCTCGTGGCCTCGGTGATGGCCGCCGACGCCGACCCGTGGCCGGAGGCCACGGTGGTCGACACCGCGGGGACCGTCGCCGCCGCCGTCGCCGTCGCCCTCGGGGCGGTCCGCTCGCCCCGGCCGCACGCCACGTGGACGGTCGTCGAGGTGTGAGGCCGGGAGGGCCGGGCCGGGCGGGTCAGGTGGGCTCGGGGGTGCGGCGCCGGTGGGCCGTCGAGACCGCGAGGGTCACTGCCGTCACGCCCAGGGCCACCAGGACGGCCGCGACGGCCAGCAGCAGCACCGACAGCGTCCGCAGTGCGGGCACCGTCGCGCCGGCGTCGGCGCCGACGTGCACGCCGGGCCCGCCGTCCGGCTGCAGCACCACGACCGACCAGTCACCCGGCGCCGACCGCCACGTCACCGCCTGGGTGCCGGGGCCGGCGGCCGCGGCGACCCAGATGCCCGCGTCGCCCGGCGCGACCGCCGGCGGGCCGCCCGGCTGCTCGACGATCACCGGCCGCGTGCGGCCGCCGTCGTCGCCCGCCATCGTGCCGGTGGCGACCCCGGCCAGGTAGCGGTCCGCCGCGGCGCGGGGCGCGACCCCGACGAACACCGGGCGCGCCGGGTCGAGGGAGGCGACACGGATCCGCACCTCGCCGAGGCCGGCGGACGGGGAGAACGTCTCACCGGGTGCGCCCTCGAGCAGGAGTCCGGGTGCGCGCACGGCGTACCCAGTGCTCGTCATGAGGCTGGGCGGCGTGGTGAGGAAGCCGGCGTCGTCCCGGGCGGAGGCGTCGGCCCCCAGCCCGGTCAGGCCCCCGACCAGCGGCGGCACCGCACCCAGGCACAGCACCGTGCCGAGCGCCAGGGCGACGACCGGGCCGGCGGTCCATCCGCGGCCCGCGGTGTCGGGCGGCGCGGCCGCGCGCGTGGCGTCGGGCTCCGCGGCGGTCTCGCCGGGCTCGCGCGGGCCGGTGTCGAGGACGAACGGCGGATACCGGTCGGTCATCAGGGCGGCGTAGGCGGCGACCCGGAGCACCCACCGGTCGAAGCCGATCACGAGATCGAAAACGGTCTGCGGGTAGGCGCCCCGCACGGCGTGGACGACGATGCCGACGAGCGCCAGCAGGCCCACGAGCCCGCCGGCGCCGACGGACCACCGGTAGTCCTGGCCCTGCCAGACCCACCAGGGGCTCGCGATCAGCAGTCCGACGACCACGTACTGGGGGATGGCCAGGAGCCACCACTTGACGAGCACCAGACCACGCGAGAGCCGCTCCGGGTGGTCGATGTCGAGGTCGGCCGGGTAGGAGTCGTCCCGCTGCAGGCTGAACGGCGGGTAGCGGTCGGTGCCGAAGGCCGCGTTGGTGTAGAAGGCCACGCGCCACGCCCACCGCAGAACGCCCACCGCGAAGTCGAACAGCGCCCGCGGGTAGCGACCGGTGATGACGATCGCCACGAGGGCGACGAGGCTGACGACGGCGAACGCGACCCAGAGGAACGCCAGCACGACCCAGTGCGGGACGGCGAGGAGCCACTTCAGCAGCCACAGCCAGCGGGACAGCTGCGGATCGAGCTCACCGCGCACCCGCACCGGCGAGCGCGGTGACGGGGCGGGTGGTGGCGTCGACTCCGGCGAGGTCGGGGCGTCCGTCGTGGTCACGGTGACTCCTCCGTCGGGCGCTCGCCGTCGTCGGCGTGCGCGAGGGTGGCCAGCGCGTCGCTGGCGGTGACGATCCCGACGACGACGCCGTCGTCGGTGACGAGGGCGGCCTCCATCCCGCCGGTGAGCACCGCGCGGGCGATCCGGGGCGCCGACGCCCCGGCCTCGACGGTCGGGACCGGACGCCGGGCCAGGCGGCCCACGGGGGCGGTGACGCCGTCCACCGCCGCCGCGACGAGGTCGCGGTCGACGAGCAGTCCCACGCACCGGTCGTCGGCGATCACCGGCAGGTGCCGGACGCCGGCGACGCGCAGGACGCGCAGGGCCTCGGCGACCGTGGCGTGCTCGGTCACCACCCGGACCGGGCGGCTGGGGTCGAGGCGCAGGACGGGGTCGGTGGTCATGCCGCCATCGGAGTCGCCCGCGGGCGTCGGCGGCAGGGACGAGGGTCCCGGTCACGCGGCCCGACGGTCGGGGACCCTTCGGCCCTGCCGGGGTCCCGGGAGGCCGGGCGACCGTGGAGGCCTCACGAGGAGGTGGACCATGGCCCGGGCCCTGGTGGTCTTCGAATCCATGTACGGCAACACCGAGGCCGTGGCACGCGCGATCGCCGACGGACTCGCCACCCGCGTCACCGTCGACACGGTCGAGGTCGGCGAGGCCCCCGCCGCCCCCCCGGGCGACTGCGCGCTCCTCGTCGTCGGCGGGCCGACGCACGCCTTCGGGATGAGCCGTCCGTCGACACGCGAGGACGCGGGCACGAAGACCGGACGGGCGATCGTCTCGCGGGGGCCCGGCGTCCGGGAGTGGCTCGCGGCGCTGCCCGACCGGTCGGGGTTCGCGGCGGCGGCCTTCGACACCCGCGTCGCCCGCCCCCGCATGCCCGGCTCGGCGGCCAGGGCGATCGCTCGTCGCCTGCGCCGTGGCGGGATCGGCCCCGCGGACGGGCCCCACAGCTTCTTCGTCGACGGCTCGGAGGGGCCGCTCGTCGAGGGCGAGCTCGACCGGGCCCGCGCCTGGGGCGCGAGCCTCGCCACCGCGGTGGCCGTCCCGGCCGGCGGCGCGTCGTGACCGGCGGACCGGACGGCGGGGCGATCGTCGTCGGGGTGGCGCTCGAGGGCCGAGGAGCGCCGGCGGTGCGGTGGGCCGCGGCCGAGGCGCGGGACCGCGGCGCCTCGCTCCGGCTGGTGTGCGCCCTGGTCCCGCCGCGGGGCAGCTACCCGGGCCGCTCCGTCATCGGCGTGGACGCGGGGGAGGCACTGCTCGCGGCGGCGCGCCGCGAGCTGCACGCGATGCGCGCCGTGGCGCGGGAGGTCGCCCCGGGACTGGCGGTCGACGAGACGCTGATCGAGAGCGGCCCGGTCGGGGTCCTCCGGGCGCAGGCCCGGACCGCGGCCGCGATCGTCATCGGTACCGATCGGTTCGGGCTCGCCGGCGAGCTGCTGATGGGCGGGATCGCCCGGGGCCTCGCGGGCCACGTCGACGTCCCCGTGGTCGTCGTCCCCGGCGACGACCACGGGGACGACGGCCTGCTCGACGGCACGGGCGGCCGCGGCGTGGTCGTCGGCGACGACGGCACCCCCGGCTCCCGCGGCGCCCTCCGCTTCGCCGCCGACCGGGCGGCGCGACGCGGGACGCCGCTGGTCGTCGTGCGGGCCGGTCGGGACGCCCGCACGGTGTCCGAGGAGCTTCCCGAGCTCGGCGCGGACCGCCCGTCCGCCGTGCACGTGGTCGTCGCCGAGGAGCGGGCGGACCGGGTCCTCGCCGATCAGTCACACGACGCCGAGCTCGTGGTGCTCGGCGTCGGTCCCCACGGCCGCTGGCACCCCGTCCACTCCACGCGCCGCGACCTCCTCCGGCGGATCTCCCGTCCCGTCGTCGTCGTGCCGCCGGGCACGTCGGCCGGGACCCGTCCGGAACCGGCGCGTGCCGCCGGGCGGGGAGCGCCGGGTGCCGGTGCCCCGACCGCGGGCGCCGCCCGGGCGGAGGACGGCCCGTGAGGGTCCAGGACGTCATGACCCGGACCACGGTGACGGTGGGCCCGGACACCCCGGTCCACGCCGCGGCCGAGCTGCTGGTGCACCACGGGTTCACGCTGCTGCCGGTGCTCGCCGCCGACGGCGTCCTCGTCGGTGTGATCGGCGAGTCCGACGTCCTGCGCGGGCGGGTGCTCGACGATCCGCGGTCCGGCGGGGCCGACGACGACCCGCCCCCGCCACGGACCGTCCGCGAGGTGATGACCCGCGACGTCCGCACGGTGAGCGCGTGGAGCGACGTGGCCGACGCCGTCGCGCCCATGATCGATCGGGGTCTCCGCAGCCTCCCGGTCGTCTCCGAGGGCGCGCTCGTCGGCATCGTGACCCGCCGGGACGTCGCCGGCGTCCTCGCCCGCAGCGACGAAGACCTCCGGGCGGCCGTGTCACGCCGCCTCGACACCTACGCCGGCTGGCACCGCTGGGACGTGCACGCCGACCGAGGCGAGGTCGTCCTCTGCGACGAGGAGGACGACCCGCTGCAGCAGCACATCGCGACGGTGATCGCCGCCGGTGTCCCCGGCACTGTGCACGTCGCCACGCACCGCCGTGACCGGTGCCCGGCCCACGGCAGCGCCGCCTGAGCGCCCGGGCGCGCCCCGACCGCCCTCCGGCGGCGGGCCCGGCGGCCGTCCGGGCGGGGACGTTGGACCCTGCACCCGCGCGGGTGCCGGCGGGAACGTCGCGGTGGACCCGTCCACCCGACGGGCCCGATCGAGAGCCCTGGGAGGAGCCATGAGCGAACAGACCGAGATGAGGAGCGAGTACCCGTCGACCGCGCCGGCGTCGGGCACGTGGGCCGGCTGGGTGCACTTCGGCGCCATCGTGATGGTCGTGGTCGGGGTCTTCGGCGTCCTCGAGGGCCTCGCGGCGACGCTGAGCCCGACGTACTTCGTCTCCACCGCCGGCGGCGCCGTGTTCGTCCTGTCCTGGGCGACGTGGGGCTGGGTGCACCTGATCCTGGGGGCGCTCGTCGCCCTCGTCGGGGTCAGCATGCTCGGCGAGGCGCCCGCCTGGGCGCGGAGCGCGGCGATCGTGCTCGTCGCCCTGAGCGCGATCGTGCACCTGATCGCCATCCCCGTCGCGCCGGTCTGGTCGATCGTCGTGATCGGCCTGGACGTGCTGGTGCTCTACGCACTCGTCACCACGTGGGGCATGCCGCTGGGCACCCGGCGCTGACGCCCGTGGCCCCGGGCCGGTGCACGCGCCGGCCCGTGGCGCGCGTCGGGAGGAGGGCCGATGACCGACCACGCGGACATGCCCGGCCGGATGCGGGACCTGGTGCTCGCGCTCGATGCCTACCGGCGGGCCCATGCCGACGTCCTCGGGCTCGGCATCGGGGAGCTGCTCACGCTCTCGGACCTCGGGAGGCAGGACGCCCAGCCCGTCTCCCTGCTCGCGGCGCGCCTCGGTGTCGCGGCCCCGGCCGGCACGGCCCTCGTCGACCGGCTGCACGCCAAGGGTCTCGTCGTCCGGCGCCGCCACCCGACGGATCGCCGCAGCAGGCTCGTCGAGCTCACGCCGCGCGGCCGTCGCGTCGCGGAGCTCATGGACCGGCTGTTCCACGAGGACGTCTCGACCGGGCTCGACGGCGTGCCGCTGGAGCACCTGCACGAGCTCGCCGACCTGCTGGATCGCGTCGCGGCCGCCCTGAGGCTGCGCGCCGGCGACCTCAACGACCTGCGGCGCCGGATGGTGCGGGCGGACAGCGCGTCCGGGGACGGTCCCGCCGCACCCGGACCCCCACCGCCGGTGGTCGAGTCGGGAGAGGAGCCGACCACCTGACAGGCACGGACCAACGGCCCGGCACGGCGGGTCCTCGGGCCGCGGTGCCCGACGGCCCCGGAGCGGGAGCCTCGACCCCGGCGGGCGGTGCGCCCGCCGTGCCGAGAGGAGAACGACATGGACACGACGCAGGACGGCGCCCGCCGGGTGGAGGACCACGCCGGGGTGGCGATCGGTCGGGTGGACGACCAGGGCTGCGTCACCGACTTCGCCGGCGTACGGATCGGGCGGGTCCTGCCCGGCGGCGTGGTCGAGGACTTCGCGGGCATCCACCTCGGCGTCGTCGCCGGCGGGCCCGCGCGCCACGCCGCGGTCGCCTGAGCGCCGCCGTGACGAGCAACGGCACCAGCGTTCTCGGGCCGGTCGTGGTCGGGACGGACGGGTCCGCGACGGCCCGGCGTGCCGTCCGGTGGGCCGCCCGCGAGGCGCTGGCCCGCGGCCGCGAGCTGCGCATCGTGCTGGCGTACGGCGGCGTCGATCCCACCCTCATGTCCGAGGCGTCGCTGTGGCGCCGGTACCAGCAGGGCATCCTCGTCCGGGCGCGCCACGACGTCGACGAGGCGCTGCGGGCGGCCGAGGAGGTCGCCCCCGGACTCGTCGTGACCGATCGGCTCGTCGACGGTCCCGCCGCCCCGGTCCTGCTCGAGGAGGCGGGGAGAGGACTCCTGGTCGTGGGGGAACGCGGCGAGGCCGACCTCGGGGAACCCTTCGCGGGCTCGGTCGCGGCCTCGTGCGCGGCCCACTCCGCCGGGCCGGTCGTGGTGGTGCGGGGCGACGTGACCGCGGACGACGCGGCGCCGGTCGTGGTCGGGGTCGACGGGTCGCCGACGAGCGCGGCCGCGGTCGACTTCGCGGTCGAGGCCGCGGATGCGGCCGGCTGCCCGCTCGTGGCCGTGCACACCTGGTGGGATCTCCGCATCGGGCCGGACCTCGAACCGCTGCTCGACTGGGGCGCGATCGCCACGAGCGAGCGCCGCATCCTCGCCGAACAGCTCGCGGGCCACTCCGCGGCGCATCCCGACGTGGCGATCTCGTCGGTCGTCGAGCGCACCCACCCGTCGGCAGCGCTGGAGCACCACGCCCGCGGGGCGCGGCTCCTGGTGGTCGGCACCCGTGGGCGCGGACCGGTCGCCGGCCTCCTGCTGGGTTCGGTGAGCCGGCGCATGGTGCACCGCTCGCCGTGTCCCGTGGCGGTCGTGCCGCCGCCCGGGGGACCGCGCCACCCGCTCGGGGTGGCGACCCGTCAGGCCGCGGACGCGCTCGAGAGCACATGCACCCCGAGCTCCTGACGACTCGAGCGGGGGGAGCCGGCCTGCGCGCCCGGGCACCGGTCAGGAGCCCACGCCCGGCAGGGCGACGACCTGGGCGGCGTAGGTCAGGCCGGCGCCGAAGCCCGCCAGCAGGGCGAGGTCGCCGGGGCGAGCGGTGCCGTCGGTCAGCAGCGCGTGCATGGCCAGGGGGACCGAGGCCGCGGAGGTGTTGCCGGTGGTGACGACGTCGCGTGCCACGACGGTGCGCTCGGACAGCGCCAGGGCGCGGACGAGGGCGTCGGTGATCCGGTTGTTGGCCTGGTGGGGGACGAAGGCGTCGAGGTCGCCGACGCCGACGCCGGCGGTGGCGAGGGCCTTCTCGGCGAGCGGGGCGATCTGGGTGCTGGCCCATCGGAACACCGCGGGGCCCTGCATGCGCAGGCCGGGGACCTGCTCGTCGGTCCCCGATCCGCTCGGGCCGTGGACGATGAGCTCGGCGTTGGCGCCGTCGCTGCCCCAGGCGACCGGTCCGACGCCCGGGGCCGCGGAGGGTCCGACGACGACCGCGCCTGCGCCGTCGCCGAACAGGAACGCGGTGCCGCGGTCGGTGGGGTCGAGCAGGTCACTCATGCGCTCGACGCCGACGAGGAGCACGTGCTGCGCGGTGCCGCCGCGGACGAGGGAGGCGGCGAGCTCGAGGCCGTAGCAGAACCCTGAGCACGCCGCGCCGAGATCCATCGCCGGCGCGGTCACGCCGAGGAGGGCGGCGACGCGCGTCGAGACCTGGGGGCAGACGGTGTCGGGGGACATGGTCGCGACCAGCACCGCGTCGATCTGGCCCGCAGCCAGGCCGGCGGCGGCCAGGGCGTCGCCGGCCGCCTGCGCGGCCATCACCACGACGGTCTCGTCGGCGCCGGCGAACCGCCGGGTGCTGATGCCCGAGCGCGACAGGACCCATCCGGGGTCGGTGCCCTCGATCCGTGCGCAGACCTCGTCGTTGGTGACCGTGCGTCGGGGTCGGTAGGCCCCCAGCCCCAGCAACCTCGCCTCGCGCGCCTCGACGGTCCGGGCGGTGATCGGGGCAGCAGGCACGTGGACCTCCACGAAGGGCGGGGCACGCCAGGGAGCGACGCTTCCCCCCACGGTGCCGCCCCTCCTCGGTTACTCGGAAGTCCTACTAATCGGTACCGGGATGGTGCTGCTCACACTACGAGGAGGGCTCACCACCACTGCGTCGCCACCGCGCGCACCGGGAGGCGCCAGATCGTGCACCTCACGGCGGCCACTGCTCCGATCGGGACGTTCCGCCCAATCATGTGGTCACGTACCGTCATCGCCGTGGACCTGCTGGAGCGCGACGACCAGCTCCTGTGTCTGCGCCGGGCCTGGGACGACGCGCTCGGTGGATCGGGGTCGACCGTCCTGCTGGCCGGCGAGTCCGGTGTCGGCAAGGCCCGGCTCGCCCGGGTGTTCGCCGACGGTGTCGACGACGGCCAGGTGCTGTGGGGCGTCTGCGACCCGCTGGGCGTCCCGCGCCCGCTCGGCCCTCTGCACGACGTCGCGGCCGACCTCGGCGACCCCGTCGCCCGATCGCTGGCCGCCGGGGCCCCGCTCCACGCGATCTGCGACGAGCTCCTGCGCCTCCTGCGGGAACGGTCGGTGCTGCTCGTCGTCGACGACCTGCAGTGGGCCGACGAGGCCACGGTCGACCTGCTGCGCTTCCTGCTGCGCCGGATGCCGGGGACGCGCTCGCTGGTGCTGGCTACGTACCGCGACGACGAGCTCGACCACCAGCACGCCCTGCGCGGCCTGCTCGGCGACGTGGCCCGCTCGCCCGCGGCCACCCGGCTCGACGTCGCGCCACTGAGCCTCGAGGGGGTCACGGCGATGGTCGGGGCCCGCGACATCGACCCGGCCCGCCTGCACCGGCTCACCCGCGGGAACTCCTTCTTCGTCACCGAGATCGTCACCCAGGGCGGGGAGGTCCTGCCTCCTACGGTGCGTGACGCCGTCCTCGCCCGTGCCGCCGGCCTCGATGCCGTCGCCCGCGACCTGGCCGAGCTGGTCGCCTGCGCCCCACCGGGATCCCGGACGGGCTGCTGCCGGCGCTCGGGGTCGGGAGCGGACCCCTGCGCACGCTCGACGCCGCCGGGCTCGTGGTCCGCGACCGGCGGCGGATCACCTACCGGCACGACATCTGCCGGCTCGCGATCGCCGACGCCATCCCTCCCGGCGGTGACGTGACCCTGCACCGGCGGTTGCTCGCGGCGTTCGAGACGCAGCCCGACCCGGACCCCGCGGTACTGGTGCACCACGCCGCGGCCGCCGGCGACGGCGAGCGTGTGTCGTCCTACGCCGCGAGCGCGGCGCGCGTCGCGTCCGGGTCGGGAGCCCACACCGAGGCCGTCCGGTTCTTCCGGACCGCCCTCGAGGCGGCCCCCGACGGCGCTCTCGACGTCCGTGCCGAGCTGGCCGAGCTGCTCACCGTCGAGCTGTACCTCACCGACCGTCTCGACGAGGCGGTCGCCGCCGGTCGGCAGGCCGTCTCGCTGCGCCGGACCGAGGGCGACTCCCGCGGCGTCAGCGCCGGCCACCGGCTGCTGGCCGTGCTCGAGTGGTATCTCGGCCACCGGCGCCACGCCGAGGAGTACGCGGCCGCCGCCGTGGACGTGCTCGCCGCCGAGCCGGACCCCGGCCCGCCCGGGAACGCGGCGCTCGGGGCACGCCCACTCCATCCAGGCGTTCCTGGCCATGCAGGCGAGCGACCTCGTGGGCGCCCGGGAGCGGTGCGCGCGTGCCCGCGAGGTCACCGACGTCGCCCGGGACCGCGCGCTCGACGTCCGCCTCGGGGTCATCGAGTCCGTGGTCGCGATGATGGACGGGGAGGACGGGGCCCGCGACCGGCTCCTCGCCGTCCTCGAGCACGCCCGCGAGCGGTTCGACGAGGAGGCCCGCTCCACCGTCGCGAGCAGCCTCACCGAGATCGACGTCGAGCAGCGCCGGCTCGACGACGCGGCGGAGGTCCTCGAGCGCAGCCTCCCGCTGACCGCGGAGCGGGACGTCCGGATCGCCCACGGCCTGCAGCTCGGCGCCCGGGCGCGGTTGCACCTGCTGCGCGGCGCCTGGGACGACGCGCGCCGCGACGCGTCGACGGTGCTCTCCGGGAGTCGGTCGGCGGTGACCCACACCTGGCCGTGCCTGGTCCGCGGGCTGGTGGAACTGCGCACCGGCAGGATCGGCGGCGGCGACCTCCTCGACCGGGCCTGGGAGCTGGCGCGGGGCTACGGCGAGCCGCTCAAGCTGCTGCCCGCCGCCGCCGCGCTCGCCGAGCGGTGCTGGACGACCGGGACCGCCGACTCCCGCCTCGACGACGCGGCCGCCCTCCTTCCGGCCGCGGCTCTGCCGGGCACCGAGTGGTCGGCCGGCGACCTCGCGGTCTGGCTCGTGCGTCTCGGCCGCGACGTCGACACCACGCGCCTGCGCGTCGCCGAGCCCCATCGCCTGCTGCTCGACGGGCGGCCCTCGGCGTCCGCGGCGAGCTGGGAGACGCTGGGGTGCCCCTACGAGCGGGCGCTCGCGATGGCCGACTCCGGCGAGCGCACGGAGACGTTCGCGGCACTGGAGATCCTCGACCGGCTCGGCGCCGACGCCGCGGCGGCGAGGGTGCGGCGCGACCTGCGCCGGCGCGGCGTCACCGGCGTCCCCCTCCGGCCCCGGACGAGCACCCGGGCCAACCCCGGTGGGCTGACCTCCCGGCAGGTCGACGTGGTGCGCCTCCTCGCCGACGGTCTCACCAACGCCGAGATCGCCGCACGGCTGGTGATCTCGGAGAAGACCGCCGACCACCACGTCTCGGCGATCCTCACCAAGCTGGACGTGCGCACCCGTCGGGAGGCCGCCGCGGTGGCCCGGACCCTGGGCGTCACCCCGGATCGTCGCCGCGCCTCCCGCGACGGAGCCGGGTCGGATCCCGTCCCTCCGCGGACGTAGGCACCGTCTTGTCGCCCGGGAACGCTCATGCGTCCAGGACCGGCAGCTCGTCACAGCCGGCGGGCGCGAGCACCGCGGACACCTGGGCGAGAAGGTCGGGGCGCACGCGGTAGTACACCCAGGTGCCGCGCCGTTCACCGGTGATCAGCCCGGCCTCGCGCAGCACCTTGAGGTGATGGCTGATGGTCGGGCCGGACAGGTCGAACACGTCAGTGAGGTCGCAGACGCACGCCTCGCCGCCGACGTGGGAGGCGATCAGCGAGAGCAGCCGCAGCCGGACCGGGTCGCCCATCGCCTTGAACACCCGCGACAGCTCGACCGACTGCTCGGCCGAGAGCGGCTCACGAACGAGGGGCTCGCAGCACCCGACGACCGGGCCGAACGTGGCCGACGCCCGCTCCTGCTTCGACATACGTCTACCTTGACACTCGTCGAACCAAGGGGGCAACCTCTGGTTCGACCGACGTCGAAGCAGACGTCCGCCGAGACCGAGGAGGACCATCATGTCCCGAGTGCAGCTCGCCCTGCGGGTCTCCGACCTGGAGGGCTCGATCCGCTTCTACAGCCGGCTCTTCGGCGTCGAGCCGGCCAAGCGCCGCCCCGGGTACGCCAACTTCGCGGTCGCCGAGCCGCCGCTGAAGCTGGTGCTGCTCGAAGGCGAGGCCGACCGTCCGACGGTCATGGACCACCTCGGGGTCGAGGTGGAGTCGACCGACGAGGTCGACGACGCGACCGCGCGCCTGTCCGAGCTGGGGCTGTTCACCCAGGTCGAGGACGACACCACCTGTTGCTACGCCCGCCAGGACAAGGTGTGGGTCCGGGGTCCGGGGAACGAGCCGTGGGAGGTCTACACCGTGAAGGACGACTCCCCGGAGTACGGCACCGACGGGATCATCACCACGATGCCGGACGACGCCTCCGCCGAACCCGTCACCGAGCAGACCGGGTGTTGTGCGTGATCACGGCGCTGGGGAGCCCGGCCGCCGGGCCCCTCGGAGTGAACCGTGGGACGAGGATGTCGATGACGGCGAGGCTGTTCGTGGAGTCCTCGACAGCGTCGACATCATCGGGGAGATCGCCATGAGCACGAACACCACGAAGACCACGGACCTGGACCACACATTCGCCGGCGTGGTGCAGCGCAGCCCGAAGCCGGGCGGCTGGACCTACCTCTGTACCGACTGGTCCGCAGCGTTCTTCGGCACGCGCGGTCTGGTGAAGGTGGTCGGCACGGTCGACGGCCACGCCTACCGCGGATCGTTCATGGCCCTCGGCGACGGCACACACAAGCTGCCGATGCCGGCGGCGCTGCTGGCGACGATCGGCAAAGGGGTCGGCGACACCGTCACCGTCCACCTGACGCAGCGCCTCGCCCGGGGGTGAGGCCCGCGCCGTACGGTCGGAGGATGGCGAGGGAGGGCCGGGGCGGGACCGGGGTCCTGATCCTCGTGATGTTCGCCGGGATCGCGATCGCGGTGGTCAGCGTCGGGCAGGTCTTCCAGCGGGGCGGGACGACGTGGCTCGGGGTGCTCGTCGGCCTCGCGATCGCGGCGGTCGCCGGCGGCGTCCTGGTGCTGCGATCACCGCGCCGACGGCGCTGACCGGCTCAAGCGCTCCAGGCCCGCGAGCGCCAGAAGGCCGTGAGCACGCGAGCACCGCGGGCCGGGTCCTCGGCCATCCACCAGTGGCCCAGTCCGTCGAGCTCCGTGACCTCCGCGCCCGCGCGCTCCGCGGCGCGTCGCCGCAGCGCCACCGACCCGCCGTAGGGGTCCTCCGTGGCCACGATGCCGAGACCGGGGCGGGCGGCGAGGGCGGACAGCCCCCGGCCGAGCTCGGCCATGGCCGGCTGGGCGGCGGAGCGGTAAAGGGCGAGGACCGCCTGCTTCATCTCGTCGCCCTGCACACCAGCGATCTGGAGGGCCTCGGCCCGACCGATGCCGAGCGACTCCATCTGCTCGGCCCGCTGCCCGGGAGTCCCGCCGAACATCGCGTCGAGGCTGGCCTCGCCCTCGCCGGGCGTCTGCCACGTCTGCGCGAGGTCGTGCCACGTGTAGTCCGGCTCGAAGAGCCCGAGCGCGTCGCTCGCCCAGCTACGCGCCAGCTCCGGGCGCGCCATCACCGTGGTCACGACGTGGCCGCCGCCCCAGTCGTGGCCCAGGAGGTCGACGGGCCGGTCGAGGCGCTCGAGCTCGCCGACGAGCCAGTCGCGATACCCCGTCACGGTCGGGGAGAACCCGGCCGGCAGGGGCACGCCGAAGCCGGGCGGGGAGAGCCGCACGACGTCGTCGACGCCCGCGCGGGCCAGCTCGGCGACGAGCGGGTCCCACACCGCCGCGCTCTCCGGGTTGACGTGCACCAGTGCCACCGTCACGTCGGCGCATACCCCGGACGCGTCGTCTCGATGCCCCGACGGCGGGCCAGCGTCAGCACGGTCGCCGCGTAGACCACCGTCCCGAGCATCGAGGCGACGAACACACCGCTGCCGACCTCCCTGTAGTCGGCGACCGAGTCGGTCGCGGCGTAGGCGGCCGAGACGATCCAGACGACGGTGTTGTGGACCAGGTGCAGGGCCAGGGCGGCCTCGAGGCCCCCGGTGCGCAGGGTCAGCACCGAGAGCACGACGGCGAACACGACGAGGTCGGCGAAGCCCCACACGCTCGCGGTCGCGCCCTCGTGGACGAGCGCGAACAGGACGGCGCTGACCGCGACGCCGGGCCAGGGGCCGCGGACGACGGCGCCGAAGGTCTGCACGATCCAGCCCCGGAACAGGTACTCCTCGGCCGCGGCCTGGAACGGGGTGAGCACGAGGACCACGACGGCGATCCCGAGGAACGAGGACCAGCCCGCGAAGGCCCCTTCGGTCGGGTCGACGAGCTCGCCGACCAGGACGGTGACGACGGAGACCGCGAGCGCGGGGACCAGGCACACGACGAGCCAGCGACCGCGCAGGCGCCCGGTGACCGACGACAGCGTCCCCGGCTGGCGCCGTTCCACGACCCGCACGACGAGGAGCACCGCCGGCAGGGTGGCGACGATCACCAGCAGGCCGGCCGCGGCCGCCCAGACCGGGTCGGTCGGGAAGCTGTCGGCGTCGAGGGGGACTCCCGCCACCAGCGCGGCCAGGTCGATCGCCGCGGCGACCGCGGCCACGAACAGCAGGCCCCCGACGACGATCGACAGCAGTGCCGTGGGGCCGACCCACCAGCGGCGGCCCGGCGTCCTCGCGAGGTGGTCGTAGGTCATCGGAGCCGGGTCGACCGCCGCGGTGCCGACGGTGCTGACGGCGTCCCCGGTCGTCGGCGGGATGGTCGGATGTGTCGCGGTCATGGCTTCCTCCGGCGGGCTGCAGAACGGCACGGTGACGGGCGCGGCGGCCCTGCGAGCAGGGTCGGGCGCATCACCGGCGCGGTCTGTGGCCTCGCGGCGCGATTTCCGTGGCCGCGGGAGCAGGCTCCTGTCACCGGGAGGACAGGTCGGAGCGCGGGTCGGTGACGTCAGGTCCGGTCCGCCGCCGCGATCCAGTCGGCCGCGGTGGTGACGTCGGCCTGGCTCGGGAAGACCTTCTCGGTCAGCACGCGGTGGACCTCGGGATCGCGGTCGAGGCAGCAGTCGGCGAGGACGGTGAGCGCGAAGTCGAGGTCCGCCGCCTGCCGGAGGGTCGAGAGCACGACACCGCTGGTGGCGACCCCGGTGAGGACGAGGTGGTCGATGTCCTGGGCGCGGAGCACCATGTCGAGGTCGCTGCCGGCGAAGCCGCTGACGCGGCGCTTGGTGACCACGACGTCACCGTCCCGCGGTGCCACCTCCGCGGGGATCGCGGTCGCCTGCGGGTCGGCGTCGCCGAGGCGGGCGACGACGCCGGCGAACAGCTTGTTGCGCGGGCTGACCTCGGGGGCGCCGGGCCGGAAGCCCACGACCACGTAGATCACCGGGATGTCGGCGGCCCGCGCGGTGTCGATCACCTCGCGCAGCCTGGCGAGGTACTCCGGGTCGGGGATCCGGGCGAGGACCATGGTCTGGACGTCCATCACGAGGACGGCACTGCGCGACATCGTCGTCTCCTCCGCGCCGGGGGTGTCGGATGATCGGTACCCGCGGACGGAGCGGGAGAGACGGAGACCTGGCGATGGCGAGTGGACAGGACGCGACCACCGGACCGACCCCGTTCGAGGTCCACGAGTCGGGGTCCCTGCTGCACGGGACCAAGGCCAACCTGGCGGTCGGCGACCTGCTGGTCCCCGGACGCCCGTCGAACTACGAGGCGGGCCGGATCATGAACCACGTCTACGTGACCGAGACGCTCGACGCCGCGGCCTGGGGAGCCGAGTTCGCCGTCGGGGACGGCCCCGGCCGCATCTACGTCGTGGAGCCGACGGGCGCCCTCGAGGACGACCCCAACGTCACCGACAAGAAGCTCCCCGGGAACCCCACGCGCTCGTACCGGACCCGCGAGCCCGTCCGCGTGGTCGCTGAGCTCGAGGGCTGGGTCGGCCATACCCCCGAGCAGCGCCGGACGATGCAGGATGGCCTCGACGACCTCCGGCGACGCGTCTCGCGGTCATCGACGACTGACCACCGTCGGCGAGGCGCCGCCGGCCCCCCGGTCCGGCGACGCCACCCCCGACTGCGGACACGCCCTCGCCGACCGTGCCGAGGAGAAAAGTACCGAGCGGTATGCGTTCGGGCAAGACCGTGGGATGCTCGCCGTCGGCGAGGCAGGGGGGTGTCCGATGGTGGCGACGATCGGGACGGCCGGCGACGGCCGGCGGCTCCCGCGCCAGGCGCGGTCCCAGGCCACGCACCGGGCGCTGCTGACGGCCGCGGGGGAGCGGTTCGCGGTACAGGGCTTCCACGGCACGGCGCTCAGCGAGCTGGTGGGCGACGGCGCGGCGACCAAGGGCGCGTTCTACTTCCACTTCTCCTCGAAACAGGCGGTCGCCGAGGCGCTGGTGGCGGCCATGACCGACTCGTGGGACGCCGTGACCGACGCCGTGACCACGGCGGGGCGCGACGCTCTCGAGGCGCTGGTCCTGCTGACGGACGCGGTCACCGTGCGCCTCGACGACCCGGTGGTGCGCGGCGCCGGGCGCGTGCTGCGGGACGGGGTCGTGGCCTCGCCGACCCTGGCCGAGATCTCGGGCTGGTGGCGTGACCAGGCCGAGGACCTGCTCGGGCAGGCCCAGCGGGCGGGCCTCCTGCGGCCCGAGGCCGACCCGGCGTGGGTCGCCCGCGAGCTGGTCGCGGGGTTCGCAGGGCGCGCGACGGTGAACGAGGCGCCGGGCTCCCCGGAGGCGCTCTGGGATCTGATGAACGACTTCTGGGCCGGCCTGCTGCCGCTGGTCGCGACCGCCGAGTGGCGCGCGCGGTGGGACGCGCGGCCCTGGGCCCGGCGCCCGCGTCCGCTCGGTGTCGGACCCGGGGACGCCGAGCACCTCGCCGTCCGGCCGATCGGGGAGCCGTCGACCGCGCCGTGACCGTGGCGGCGGAGATCGTCTCCGTACCGTGGGGATCATGCCCCGAGCGATCCGCGCCCTGCTGCTCGGCGCCGCCACCGCCGGTCTGCTCGCGGTCGCCGGACTCGGCCTGCACGTCCGCCGGAACATGGGTGCGCGTCGCGCGACGCTGCGCCGGGCCGCGCACCGGTCGCCCCACGCGCCGGGCGGGTCCTTCGCCAACCGCGAACCGGGCCTCCCGCGTCCCGATCTGACGGTGCGACAGCTCGCGACGATGCTGCTCTCCCGCCGCCCCGACGGCGTCCCGCCCGCGCCGATCCCGCTCGCGCAGCACGAGCCACGCCGCGAGCGCGCCGCCCTGGCCGCGACGTGGCTCGGGCACGCGAGCGTCCTGCTCGAGGTCGACGGCCGCCGGGTGCTCGTCGACCCCGTGTGGTCGGAGCGGACGTCCCCCGTGCCGCGCTTCGGACCCCGCCGCCTGCACCCGCCGCCCGCCACGCTCGCAGCGATCGGCGAGGTCGACGTCGTCCTGCTCAGCCACGACCACTACGACCACCTCGACCGTCCGACGATCACCGCGCTCGCCCGCGGCACCGGCGCGACGTTCGTCGCCCCGATCGGGGTCGGCGCGCACCTGCGGTCGTGGGGCGTCCCGCCCGCGCGGATCGTCGAGGGCGACTGGGACGACGTCGTCGAGGTCGCCGGGCTGAGGCTGACGTGCCTGGAGTGCCGGCACTTCTCCGGGCGGGGGTTCCGGCGCAACACCACGCAGTGGGCCGCGTGGGCGGTCGCCGGGCCCGACCACGCGGTCTACGTCGCGGGGGACACCGGGCCGACCGCGGCGCACGGGCGGACGGGCGCCGAGCACGGCCCGTTCGACCTGACTCTGCTGCCCGTCGGGGCCTACGCCGACCTCTGGCCGGACATCCACACGACGCCCGAGCAGGCCGTCGCGGCCCACGTCGACCTCGGGGGCGCCGTCATGCTGCCCGTCCACTGGGCGACCTTCGTGCTCGGCTTCCACCCGTGGGCCGAACCCGCCGAGCGGACGGTGGCCGACGCCGCGGCACGCGACGTCGTGCTCGCGCTCCCGTGTCCGGGCGAGCGTCTGGACCTCTCGAACGGGCCCCGGGCCGTCCCGGACGGCGGCCCGTGGTGGCGGGCGCTGGTCACACCGTCGTCGCCGCGATGACGACGAGCACGAAGGCCACGACGATGATCGCGACGCGGCCGTGGTGGAGGCGATCCCAGCGCCGGTGCTGCTCGCGCCAGTCGTCGGGGTGATCCTCGGCGGTCCACGTCCTCGAGCGGTTGTTGATCGGGACCAGCAGCGCGACGGACAGGACGACGCCGAGGGCCAGCAGCACGCCGGCGACGAGCGCCGTGGTGGCGCCCGGCGTGCCCCAGGCGACCGCCGCGAGGGCCGCGGTGAGGACCAGGGAGCCGACGTACCAGAACGGCATCAGGCGCCCCAGCATGCGCCCGCCGTCCGCCCGCGCCGCGAGCGAGGCGCCGGCCGGCAGGCGCAGCAGGATCGGGTTGACGACGACCGCGACCGCGAGCTCGACGCCGACCATGAGGCCGACGACGGTCGCGGTGACGACGGCGAGAACGGGTGTCATGGCGGGCTCCTCTGCGACTAGCGGCGCTAGAAGTTCTAGCGTTGCTAGGCTACGTCCGTCGCGACGCGACCGGCAAGGGAGGAGACCGATGGCGGAGCAGACGCGGCAGACGCGGCAGGAGCGCCTCGACGAGCGCCGTCGCCGCATCCTGGCCGCCGCCCGGGAGCGCGCCGACGGCGGCGGATGGTCGACCGTGACGACCAGGCACCTCGCCGAGACCATCGGCTACACCCAGCCCGTGCTCTACAGCCATTTCCCCGGCGGCAAGTCGGAGATCATGCTGGCGGTCGCGCTCGAGGGCTTCGTCGACCTCACGCAACGGTGCCGCGCCGCGCTCGGCCGCAAGCGGGGGCGGCGGGCCATCGAGGCGGTGGCCGTCGCCTACCTCGACTTCGGCCGCGAGCACCCCGCGGTCTACGAGGCCATGTTCCAGGAGCCCATCGACGCCGAGTTCGCCCGCGACGACACCCGCGCCGAGCTCCGGGCGGGGTTCGACGTCCTCGCCGACGCGATCGGCGACGACGGCGAGGGCACGGCGACCGAGGTGTTCTGGAGCGCCCTCCACGGCGTCACCCTGCTCGAGCGCGCCGGCCGGGTGCGCCCGCGCCACCGGAGGCGTCGCGTGGCCGACCTCGCGGCCCGCTTCGCGGCGGACCGGCACGGGTGACCAGGGCGCGCCGTCACAACGAGTGCCGGTACTCCTGGTTCGCCGCCCGCAGCCGGCGGTCGGCGCCGAGGTACACGTGCTTGGACATGTCGGGGGAGTAGCGGCTCGCCGGCGGGGTGCGGCCGAGCGTCTCGGCCATCGCCCGCAGGTGGTGGGGGGCGGCGCCACAGCACAGACCGAAGTAGCGCACGCCCGCGGCCCGGGCCCGGCGGGTGAAGTCGGCGATCTCGTAGCGGTGGCAGGTGAAGGGGTCGAGCGCGGTCGGGAAGGGCAGCTCGGCGGGCAGGGGGAGGGGCTCCGGGTCGCGCAGGGCGTGGAAGGTCGGCTGCTCCGGGGTGGTCCGGTAGGGCACCGGCAGCGCCGCGACAGGACAGTCGACCGCCGCGGCGATCGGCCCGAGCAGCGGGAGCATGGTGGCCGGTCCGCGGACGCAGTTGAGCCCGACGACGTCGGCGCCGGCGTCCGCCATCGCGCGGCACGCCTGGGTGATCGCCACGCCGTCCCGGGTCGTCGGCTCGTGGCCCGCGACGAGCAGGACGACCGACGGCAGGCCGGCCGCACGGATCACCTCGAGCGCGATCCGCGCCTCGCCGAGGAAGCGGAACGTCTCCCCGATGACGAAGTCCGCGCCGGCCTCCGCGGCCCAGCCGACCTGCTCGGTGAACATCTCGCGGACGGCGGCGTGCGTCGCGGGATCGGCCGGGTCGTAGACCCCGGTGTTGCAGATGTTGCCGGCGAGCAGCGTGCCGGTGCCGTCGGCGACGCGGCGGGCGATCTCGAGGGCCTGCCGGTTGAGCGGCTCGAGGATGCCGTCCTTGCCGATCACGCGCAGCTTCTCGCGGTGCGCGTAGTAGGTGAAGGCCTCGACGACGTCGGAGCCGGCGTGCACGAACTGCCGGTGCAGCGCCTCGACCTCCTCGGGATGCTCGAGGACCACCTCGGGCACGAACGCCCCGGCCTGCAGGTAGCCGCGGCGCTCGAGCTCGAAGAGGTAGCCCTCGCCGCAGACGACAGGGGCCGTCGCCAGCCGTTCGTGGAGGGTGCGACGGCGAGCGGGTTCCGGTGCCGGCTGGGGGAGGGCCATGGTCGTCTCGCTTTCGTGGCGGATCTCCCCCAGGGTCGCGCTCCGGCACCGCCGTGACGTCGCGCGACCCATCCGAAGCGTCACTGGTCGGAGAAGGCGCGCCTTATGACCCGCGGCTCGCCGAACGCTTCCCGAGCGCCCTCGCGTGCCGCACGCTGGGGCCGATCGCGTCGTCGGCGAAACGGGTGAGCAGCATGGACCCCACCGTCCCCACCATCCCCACCGCAGCCCGCTACGTGATCGTCGGCGCCGGCGTCCACGGGCTGTCGACCGCGTGGCACCTCGCGACGGAGCTGCGCGCCCGCGGCCTCGGCGACGGCAGCGAGGTCCTCGTCCTCGACAAGACCGCCATCGGCGCGGGCGCCTCGGGCGTGGCGTGCGGCGTCATCCGCAACAACTACTTCCAGCCCGCCATGCGCCGGCTCATGGCGCACTCGGTGGCCGTGTGGGAGTCCGACCCGGAGGCCTTCTCGTACCACGGGGTCGGCTACATCCAGGCCGCTCCGGACGCGATGCACGACGACGTGGTGCAAATCCACGCCGAGCAGCAGGCCATCGGCTACGAGTCGGTGCTGGTGGAAGGTGTCGAGGCCTGTCGCGACTACATGCGGGAGATCTTCTCGGACTGGCAGGCCCCCGGGGTGTCGGTGATCCTGCACGAGAAGCGCGGCGGGTACGCCAACAACGTCGCCTCGCTGCGCGGGCTCGCCGACAAGGTGCGCGCGGCCGGCGCCACCATCCTCACCGGCGTCACCGTCACCGGGCTGCGCCTCACCGGCGACCGGGTCGACGCGGTCGAGACCGACGCCGGGACGATCGCCTGCGAGCACCTCGTCGCCGCGGTCGGGCCCTGGATCCGCGACCTCTGGTCGATGCTCGGGATGCCGTCGACGATCACGGTGCGCACCCCGGAGGGCGGCGAGGTCCCCGACGCCCCGATGTGGACCTACTGGGCGCTGCAGGAGGGCATCCTCGGCGTCGACCCCCAGGAGTTCACCGACAACCACGGGCGGTTCCCGCCGGTCGTCCACGTCGACTCGGATTCCCCGCTGTACGACGACGTCGACGGGGAGCTGATCACCGACGAGATCTGGGGCATCTACTACAAGCCCGACTTCCACTTCGGCGGCGTCCAGGGCGGGGCGTCACCGGAGCCGGTGGGCCGGCCCGCGGACACCGTGGCCGTCGACCCGTACGGCCCGGCCAGCCCCGAGTTCGTCGTGGGCACGGACTTCGTGCGGATGTGGACCTCCGCGCTCGCCGCCTGCCACAAGCGCTTCGAGGGACGCCGCGACGTCTACCGTCGCGAGCCCTCGGGTGGTCTCGGCGCCTTCACCCCGGACAGCTTCCCGGTGTTCGACGGGGTGCGCGGCAACGCCTACGTCATCGCCGACTCCAACCACGGCTACAAGATGATCGGCGTCGGCGCGCTGGTCGCGCGGGAACTGCTCGGCGAGCCCCAGGACCTCCTCGCGCCGTTCCGCCTCGCCCGCTACGGGCGCGGCGAGCTCCACCCGACCAGCCACTCGCCTTTCCCGTGGAGCTGACCCCCGGGGTCAGAGCAGCCCGCGGGTGACGGGCCGGACCCCCTCCGCGGTGATGTGGTGCGCCCGGCTCGACCCCCCGACGACCCGGCTCCAGCTGCGGACCTCGACCGTCGGCTCGGCGGTGTCCTCCGCCCAGCGGCACGCGAACCCGCCGTACATCCCGGGGACCCCGACCCACATCGTGGCGTCGGGGTGCTCGAGCAGGGGCCCGAGCTGCGGCGGGCGCAGGCGTCGATCCAGCCGACGGGTCCGCACCTCGATCAACGCGTGCAGGAAGATCTCGAGACTGGTCCAGGTCTCCTCGTCCACGTCGAGGGCGACGTCCGGGCGGAGCCGGTCGGCGAGCCCGGCGTGCCCGAGGCGGCGGGCCAGGTCCTCGGCGGTGTCGCCGTCGGCGGTGCGCAACGTGCGCCACGCACCGCGCCGGACGAGGTCGTCGACGACGTCCGGGTGCGCCCCCTGGAGGGCCGCGTGGTGCACGGGCGCCGTCCCTGCCGCGTCGCCCGCGCGCAGGGCGTTGGCGCTCAGCGCCGACGGCAGGTCCTCGTCGGTGCGGTCCAGCAGCGTCGCCACGTGCGCCCAGTGACCCTGTTCGACGGCGTCGGAGAACGAGTCGCGCAGGGCGAGGACGGTCGGCTCGAGGTCGGAGCGCTGGACCACGGAGTCCCACACGAGGCGGGTCTCGGCCGGAGCAGGTCGAACCATCGGCGTCGACCCTTCCCGACGGGTGCCGGCGTGTCAGTCCCCCGATCAGACCCGCTGCGCCCGCCTCCTGCATCAGGTCCGGGCCTATCCTCCCCGGGCGTGGACGACGTTGCCCGCTGTCCCTGCGGCTCGCTCGAGACGTTCCCCGCGTGCTGCGGCCGCTACCTGGCCGCCGACGGCCCCGCCCCGCCGACGGCGGAGGCCCTGATGCGGTCGCGCTACACGGCCTTCGTCCACGGCGACGACGAGTACCTGGTGCGCACCTGGCACCCGGATCACCGACCCCCCGCGCTGGACCTCGACCCCGGCGTGGAGTGGACCGGGCTCGAGGTGCTGGACCGTGTCGGCGGGAGCCCGTTCGACGCCGAGGGTGTCGTGGAGTTCCGTGCCCACAGCCGGCGTCGCGGGCGGGCCGACGTCCAGCACGAGCGGAGCCGGTTCGCCCGGCACGCCGGGAGATGGGTCTACGTGGACGGCGTCGGTCAGCCGGCCAGCGCCCGGGCGAGGCGCGCGAAGCCCTCGTCGAGGTCGACGCGGGGCTCGTAGCCGAGGTCGCGGCGCACGGCGGAGATGTCGAACCAGTGCGTGGTGGCGAGCTGGCGGGCGAGGAACCGGGTCATCGGGGGCTCGCCGAGGTCGACGAGCCCGCCCAGCAGCCGCCACGCCGTCTCAACCGCGGCGCCCGCCGCGACGGCGACGGGTCGCGGCACCGTGCCCGTCACGGGAGCCAGGCCGCCGGCGCCGAGGATGCCGTCGACCAGCTCGCGCACGGGTCGCGGGTCGCCCGAGGTCACGAAGTAGGCCCGCCCGGCGCAGGCGGCGTCCGGGGCGAGGCGGTCGACGGCGTCGAGGTGCGCGGCCGCGGCGTCGTCGACGTACGTCGTGTCGATCACCGCCGAGCCGTCCCCGACGAGGCGCAGGGTGCCGGCGCGGGCCCGGGCGAGGATGCGGGGGACCAGCTGGGTGTCGCCGGGACCCCACACGAGGTGGGGCCGCAGCGCCGTGGTGGCGAGGTCGGGCCCGTTCGCGGCGAGGACCAGACGCTCGGCCTCGGCCTTGGTGCGCGGGTAGGCCGAGTCGTAGTGCTCGGCGTAGGGGAGCGACTCGTCACCGCCGGCGATGTCGCCGCCGCGGTGCACGACGCTCGGTGTGCTGGTGAAGACGAAACGCGCGACGCCGGTGTCGCGGCATGCGTCGAGCAGGACGCGGGTGCCGACGACGTTGCTGTGGTGGAACTCCTCGTCGCGCCCCCACAGCCCGGCCTTGGCGGCCACGTGGACGACGACGTCCTGGCCCGCCACGGCGGCGTGCGCCGCGCTCGGGTCCGCGAGGTCGCCCCGCAGCGTCCGCACGCCCCGGGCCTCGAGGTCGGGATAGGCGCCCCGGGCCAGGCTGGTGACCTCCGTGCCCCGCGCGAGCAGGGCGTCGACGACGGCGCCGCCGAGAAATCCGCCGCCGCCGGTGACGAGGGCCTTCACCGCACGCCCAGCCGGGTCGTCGCCCACCGGGCCAGCGCGTCGCGGTCGATCTTCGAGTTGTGGCGGGGGTCGACCGGCAGCCCCGGGTGCGCGAGGACGGTGGTGATCGACGCGGTGCGAGGGTCGGTCGCGGCGTGCGCGCGCAGCGCGGCCCGCAGGCTGTCGGTCATCCGGGCGCGGGCGACGAGCTCGACGACGATCACGGGCTCGCGGACGGGACCGGTCCCCACCCCCACGAGGGCGCTGCGGCGGACGGCGGGGTGGCGGTTGACGACCTCCTCGCACGGCACGCTGTGGAGCGGGCCGTCGGCGGTCGGCACGGTGTGGGCGACGCGGCCGGCGTACCAGAGCCGCCCGGCCGCGTCGTACGCCGCGAGGTCGCCCATGCGGTGCGCCGGCGCGCCGTCCCAGTCGAGGGTGGCGGCGGCGGTCGCGTCGGGGCGGTCGGCGTAGCGCCGGCTGACCACCGGGCCGCGGACCACCACCTCGCCGACCTCCCCGGCGGGGACCGCCAGGTCCGGGGTCAGCGCGCGGACCGGGCCGTCCACCACCCGGATCAGGGTCACGTCGACCCCGGCCACCGGGCGGCCCACGCAGATCCCGTCGTCGGGCAGCTCCAGCAGCTCGTCGCTGCCGATCGAGGTGACCGGCAGGGCCTCGGTGGCCCCGTACGGGGTGTGGACCTGCGCGCCGGGCCCGAGCAGGGCGAGGACCCGGCGCTGGACGTCGCGCGGGATCGGCGCGCCCGCGGAGATGATCCGGCGCAGGCGGTGGAGCGACGTGCCGGCCGGCGCGCCGCGCCCCAGGCGGTCGAGGACCGCGGGCGAGCCGAACATGACCGTGGCCCCGGTGCGCCGCGCGGCGCGGACCAGCCGCGCCGGGACGACGCGGGCGGGCCGGGTCGGGTCCATGCGGGGCACGACGGTGGTCATACCGAGCGCGGGCCCGAACAGCGCGAACGGCGGGAAGGTCGCCAGGCTGACGTCGCCCGGCGCGAGGCCGTACAGGTCGCGCACGAGGCCGGCCTGCGCGAGGAGGCCCGCGTCGTCGTGCTCGACGCCCTTGGGCGGCCCGGTGCTGCCGCTGGTGAACACGATGGCCGCCGGGCTCCCGGCAGGACGCTCGACGGGCCCGGCCGGCCCGAGGTGGCGCCCGGTGCGCTCGAGCCGGCGCAGCGGCGTGGTGCCCGGGGCGGGGACGGCGCCGACCCCGAGGGCGAGGCGGGCTCCCGGGCACCAGCGCAGCGCCCGGCGGGCGAGGTGTGCCTGCGTGGTCCCGATGACGACCTCGGGGGCGACCTGACCGAGGCAGCTGCCCACGCGGCGCAGCCCGATGCCCGGATCGACGACGACCGGGACGGCGCGGACCCGCATGAGGGCGTAGGCGACGACGAAGAACTCGTCCGACGGCGGGACGAGCAGCGCCACGCGCGTCCCGGGGCCGATGCCGGCGCTCCGCAGGCCGGCGGCGACGTGCCCCACCCGGCGCTCGAGCGCGCCGAAGGTGACCTCGTGGGTGACGCGGTCGCCGAGCCACGGCTCGAGCCACGACCGGCCCGGCGACGGCAGGACGAGCGCGGCCGCGTCCGGCCGCTCCCGCGCGTGCGCGGCGAGCAGCTCGTCGAGCGCGGTGACCGCGGTCGGTGTGGTCACCGGCGGTCCAGGAACGCGCCGACACGCTCGACGATCGCCGGGGTCGCGTCCTCGAGGACGTAGTGGCCGGCGTCCGGGTAGCGGTGCACCTCGGCGTGGGGGAGGTGGTGCTCGACGTGGGCGAGGATGTCGGCGTCGAACACCGGGTCCTTCATCCCCCAGTGCACCTGCACCGGCCGGGCGTCGAGGTCGGGGAGCCGGGCGGCGAGGCGGACGAGCACCGGGTGGGCCGGGTCGTCGGGGCCGAGCGGGATGTCGCGCACGAAGGCCTGGACCGCGACCCGGTGCTCGGGACGGTCGTAGGGCGCGAGCAGCCCGCGGCGGGCCTCGGGCGGCAGCCACGCCCGGCCGGTGCCGAGCACGAGCGCGCCGAGCGAGAACGCCCCGAGGCGCCGGACGAGGACGTCGCCGACGACGGGCAGGCGCGCCGCCTGCAGCATCCAGGGCAGCCCGTGGTCGGCGGGGAGCGGGAAGGCGCCGGTGTTCATCACGACGACGTCGCGGACGCGGTCGAGGTGCTCTGCCGCCCAGGCGAGCCCGATGGGCCCGCCCCAGTCGTGGACGACCAGCGACACCGGCTCGGTCAGCTCGAGCCCGTCGACGAACGCGGTCAGGTCCGCGACCCGGCGGGCGAGCGTGTGCGGGTAGTCCTCGGGCGTCGGCTTGTCCGACAGGCCCATGCCGATGTGGTCGGGGGCGATCACCCGCCGCCCGCGGGCAGGCAGGGCCTGCAGGAGGCTCCGGTAGTAGAACGACCAGGTCGGGTTGCCGTGGACGAGCAGGACCGGCGGCGCCGTGGGGTCGCCCTCGTCGACGTAGGACATGCGGTGCCCGCCGACCTCGACCCGGTGCGGCGTGAACGGATACCCGGCGAGAGCGGTCGCGGTGCTCACCAGTGCACCTCCGCCGCCGCGGCGTTGATGCCGCTGCCGACCCCCATGAGCATCACCGACGAGCCCTCGGTGACCGTGCCGTCCTCGACCGCCTTGCTCAGCACCGTCGGCACCCCGGCCGGGCCGATGTTGCCGAAGCGCGGGTACAGCGACGGGAAGCGCTCGATGTCCAGGCCGAGCTGGTCGGCGACGGCCTGGGTGTGCACCTTGCTGACCTGGTGCAGGCAGTAGGCGTCGTAGCCGGTCGGGTCCCAGTCGAAGGTCGCGACGGCCTCCTTCCAGACCCGTCCCGCCAGCTCCATCCCCGCCATCAGGAGGCCTTTGCTGTCGGTGCGCATCTCGTCCCCCTGCCCGACGCACAGCCCGGCGTTGCCGACGGTGCTGGCACGCCCGAGCCCGCCGCGGTAGCGGTGCCCGCCCGGCCCGTCGGCCCGGGACAGCACCATCGCGACGGCGCCGGACCCGACCGTGAGCGTGGCGAACTGCTCGTGGAACATCCGCCGGGTCGCCGCGTCCGAGGCGAGGCGGGCGACCGTCCCCTCGGTGGCCGCGCGGCTCGTCTCGCCGGCGACCACGAGACCGTGGTCGATCTCGCCGCCGGAGATCATCGACGACACCAGGTTCATGCCGTCGAGGAATCCGAGGCACGCATTCCCGACGTCGAAGTTGACGGCCTCGGGCGGTAGGGACATCCGGCCGTGGACGATGCTGGCCGTCGACGGTTCGAGGTGATCCCTGCTCACCGAGGTGTTGATGAGCGCGCCGATCTCCGAGCGCGGGACACCGCTGCGTTCGAGGGCCTTCTCGCCGGCCTCCGCGGCGACCTCGCTGGGCATCGTCCCCGCGTCCCACACCCGTCGCTCCCGGATGCCGGAGAGCCTCTCGAGCAGCCCCGGCGCGATGCGCAGCCGGGCGAACATGCCGCCGAGCTGCTCCTCGAGTTCCTCCGACGTGATCACGTGGGGCGCATCGAGGTGCGCCAGTCCGGTGATCACCACGTCGCCGTACCGCCGCGCAGCTCGCATGGCATCGAGCTTGCGGGGCCGCGGAGGACGCCGCACAGAGGAGCCGTGGGCACCGGTGTGCGCTACCGTCGGTTCTAGGAACAGCAGTAACGGGAACACGCTGTCCGAATGCCGCCGCACGGCGCAGTCGATTCTGCGGCATCCGCAGGAATGGTCGGGCGGAAATCGGTGATCGACGACGATACGCGCGCGGGTGCGTTCCGGTGGGGATGGGCCGTGCGATCCATCCGACAATCGCCGGCCGGTCGCGCGGTCAGCCGCGGGCGAGGCCGAGCTCGACAGCCCGGGCGTAGTCGTCGTCGACGAGCACGACGTCGCGTCCGGCGCGGTCGAGCAGGCTCGCGGCGATGCCGGCACGGAAGCCCGACGCGCAGTGCACCCAGAGCCGCCCGGCGGGCAGGCCGTCGAGGCCCGCCGCGAGGTCCTGCAGTGGTGCGTGGTGCGCCGCCGCGATGCCGCCGCGGGCCCGCTCGTCGTCCCGGCGCACGTCGAGGACCGGCTCGTCGGCCTCGACGGCGGACCGCGCGGCGAGGTCGGCGAACGTCGCGGTGGGGTAGCGGCGCAGGTCGCCGGACGGGCCGAGGTCGGCGAGAGGCCCGACGGCGGCGCCGGCCGGGCGGTCGATGCCGATACGGGCGAGCTGGCGCTGGGCGACGGCGACGTCGTCCGCGGTCTCCCCGACGAGCGTCACCGGTGTCCCCCAGGGGATCAGCCAGCCGAGGTAGGTCGAGAACTGGCGGCCGAGCGGGATGCCGATCGTGCCGCCGAGGTGCCGGGCGGCGAAGGCGGTGCGCTCGCGCAGGTCGACCACCCACTCGCCGTCGGCGATGCGTTTGCGGAGCCCGTCGCGGTCGACTGCGGCGGCGGGGGAGAGGTCGGCGGCGTCGGGCCCGGCCAGGTTCCGGGGCGCCATGTGGGCGTAGTACCGCGGGTAGGCGGTGAGGTGCGCGGTCAGGCCGGCGACGAACCGGTCCTCGTCGACCGCGAGCAGGGCGTCGTTGGTCGCGCGCTCGGTGCCGATCGTGCTCGCCGCGGCCCCCGTCGCCGACCCGGAGGAGCAGAAGCTGCCGAACCCGTGGGTGGGGTAGACGTGTGCCTCGTCGGGCAGCGAGTCGGCCAGCCGGTGGGCCGAGCGGTACTGGTCGCGGGTCATGTCCGCGGTGCGCGCGGGATCGACGAGATCGGTGCGCCCCACGCTGCCGAACAGCAGCGATCCGCCGGTGAACACCGCGGGCGGCTCGCCGGGCACGGCGGTGTCGTCCACGACGTAGGCCAGGTGCGTGACGGTGTGCCCCGGGGTGGCCACCGCGCGGACCCGCAGCGTCCCCACCCGGATCTCCTCGCCGTCGACGACCGCCCGGCGGTCGAACGCGACCGGATCGGCCGCGTGGACGAGGTACGGCGCTCTCGTCGCGGCGGCCAGGGCGTGGCCGCCGGTGACGTAGTCGTTGTGGATGTGGGTCTCCGCGACCGCCGCGACCCGCACCCCCTCCCGGGATGCGACGGCCTCGACGCGGTCGAGGTCCCGCTGCGGGTCGACGACGAGGGCGACCTCGCCGTCGTGGATCACATGGCTGCGGTCACCGAGCGAGCCGGTGGCGATCACGTCGACGTGCACGGGGACCTCCTCGGGGACGATATGTACCTACATTAAGGCGCCTTCGGGAGGCCGTCAACGATGATCCGGGTCTTGCATGAGGCCAATGTAGGTACATACTGAGGGCGCGGGTAGAGGATCGGAGGAGGTGGCGGGTGCGTTCCACGACGGAGCGGGTGCCGACGACCGAGGTGCTCACGACGCCGTCGCCCGGGGGGACGCGGTCCCGCGTCGACCGGCTGTCATCACGAGTGCGCGCGGTGGTGCCGGGTCTCGGGCTCGCGCTCGTGGTCGCCGGGATCGCGACGCCGCTCGGACACCTCGTCCCGGTGGTCGGCGCGCCGGTGTTCGGGATCGTGCTCGGCATTGTCGCCGGGGCGTTCCTGCGCCCGGGCGCGCGGCTGCGGCCCGGCCTCGACGTCGCCGCCCGGCCGGTGCTGCAGGCGTCGATCGTCGTTCTCGGTGCGACGCTCTCGCTGGGCCAGGTGGCTTCCGTGGGCCTGGACTCGCTCCCGGTGATGCTCGGGACGCTCGCCGTCGCGCTGGCCGGGGCCTGGGTCCTGAGCAGGCTGCTGGACGTCCGCGGCGCGACCGGCCTGCTCATCGGCGTCGGCACCGGCATCTGCGGCGCGTCGGCGATCGCTGCCACGACCGCGGTCGTGCGTCCGAGGGAGCACGAGGTCGCCTACGCGATCGGCACGATCTTCACCTTCAACGTGCTCGCGGTGCTGGCGTTCCCTCCGCTCGGCCACGCGCTCGGCATGGACGGTCAGGCCTTCGGGCTGTGGGCCGGGACGGCGGTCAACGACACGTCGTCGGTGGTCGCGGCGGCGTACTCGTTCGGCGACGGCGCGGGCCCGGCGGCGGTCGTGGTCAAGCTCGTGCGCACGCTGATGATCATCCCGATCGTGGTGGTGCTCGCGGTGTGGATCGCGCGTCGTGACGCGGGGCCGGGCACGCCCGACGATCAGGGGCCCGGCTTCTGGAGGTCGCTGCCCTGGCGGCGGATCGTGCCGCTGTTCCTCGTCGGCTTCGTCGTCGCCTCGGCGCTCGACACGGTCGGTGTCGTGCCCCCGTCCTGGCACGCGGGCCTCGCGGCCGCCGGCACGTTCCTGATCACGACCGCTCTCGCCGGCATCGGCCTCGGCCTGCGGCCGGCGGACATGCGCCGTGCTGGCGTGCGCCCTCTGGTCCTCGGCGCGTGCCTCTGGGTGCTCGTGGCGGCGTCCAGCCTGGGACTCCAGGCGATCACCGGCACACTCTGACGCGACCCCGGATCAGGCGCTGCGGGACAGCGCGGACGCGACGTCGAGCTGGTAGCCCTGCGCCGAGAAGCGGGCGTCGAAGGCGAAGCGGTCGCCGCGCACCACGGTCTGGCGCCACTCGACCGGCCGGCCGGCGGCGATACCGGTGCGCTCGATGACGAAGACCGCGACGTCCCGGGCGCACTCCAGCAGGGTGCGTTCCCCGGGCGTCGGCAGCTGGGCGCTGATGCGCTCGCGCCCGGACTCCAGCCGCGTGCCGGTGCGGTCGGCGAGCTCGGCGTAGAGCGAGGTGTGGGTGAAGTCCGCCTCCAGCAGCGGCTCCGCGATCGAGGCGGGCAGCCAGACCCGGTCGACGGCCAGCGGTGCGTCCCCGGCGCGCCGCAGCCGCTCGAGGTGCACGAGCGGGGTCGACTCCTCGAGCCCGAGGCGGGCAGCCACGACCCCGTCGGCACGCGTGTCGAGCACGCGCACCTCGGAGTGCTGGGTCAGGCCCGCGGCCTCGACCGACGCGAACAGGCTGTAGAGCGTCCCGACCGGCTGCTCGATCTCCGCGTGCCGGACCCGCGGTGCCCGCCCGCGTTCGGCGGTGACGAGCCCCTCGGCACGCAGGCCCTGCAGCGCCTGCCGCACCGTGTTGCGGCTGACGTCGTAGTCGGCGACGAGGGCGTTCTCGCCGGGGAACACCGCGTCGAACTCGCCCCCCGCGAGCCGTCGTCGCAGGTCGTCCCGGACCTGCGACCACAGGGGGACGGGACTCTGCCGGTCCACCGGGCGCCGCGCCATCTCGTCAGCCTAACGTCGGGACATTGGCCTGACCTGCACGCCCGCACGACCGGCACGTCGGACGAGCCACCTGGAGACGCCTCGCGACGTCATCGCCCGTGGAAGCCTCCCGTCAGGGCGGAGGCCGCCACCACGAGCGCGACGCCCCCGAGGAGCGCGACGAGCATCACGAGCGTGATCGCCAGGCACCCGCCGATGTGGGGGAGAGGCGTCCAGGGAACGCCCGTCGCTCGGAAGACCGGCCAGAACGAGTAGCGCAGCATCTGCCGTTGCGGCTTGGTGCCACGGGCATAGGCCGGGGGAGCATGGATCGGCATGAAGCGGGAGAAGCCACCCGGCAGGAAGTGGATGTAGCCCGCCTTGCCGTAGACCGTGCTCCGGGAGCTCGACGCGACGACTTCCCAGGGCGGAAGACTCGCCCGGAGCAGTCGCTCGGCGGCCTCCCGGATCTCGGCGTACCGCCGCCGGCTCAGGTGGTCCGAGACGAGGATGACGAGACGCTCCGGCGGGACGACCCGAGAGGCGCATTCGAGTTCCCAGACGACGCCGGGGCTGCGACCCGGCCGGATGACGGTCAACCGTGACGCCCTCATGAGGGACACCACGGCCCGTTGCCAGTCGTCCCCGACGTAGACGCGCCGGGCCCCGGGAAGGGGCAGGGGCTCCGTCGGGTTGCCGACGGCCACGAGGGTGCCGATGGGCATCAGGGCGTCCGCCAGCTGCTCCTCCTCGGTGGCCCAGCTCTCCATCAGCCGCGCCAGCATCGACACGAGCGAGAGGAACTGGGCGGCTGCGGTCAGGGTCGCGCGTCGCGGTGTGACATCGGCGTCGAAACCACGGAGGTAGAGGACGGTCGGGTGGCCGGGTGCGAATTCGGTGGAGTTGATTGCCCGGGCGACCAATTGACGGCCGCGGAAGAGGGCCAGGGCGCCGAGCGCGATGACGACGAATGGCGCGACGAGAACGCCGACGTGGTAGTCCTCCAGGCGGAACAGTCCGACGGCGAGGATGCCGACCGGCAGACTGAGGATCACGAGGACGAATCCGGTCGAGCGCATGACCGTGGCGAGTGCGCTCATCGACGCCCATCTTTCCTCGTGCCTCGACGACGGATCGTAGCGCGAGAGACGTGCTGTCACGAAGAGTGCCGACTGCCGCGCGGACCGTGTCCGCGAGGGTTTCGCGCCGGCCTGCTCCGGACGGACGAACGAACTCGCCTCGCACCCGAATGTGCTGCAAGGTGTCCGTCAGTGGACGACGGAGGTGACGGTGGGAAATGGTCAGAGTTCGGCGCTCCGAGTCCGGCATCACCTACGAGGCCGTCACGCCCGAAAGTGGTGTCGACGGCACCATTCGGCGCACGATGCATTATCTCGGTCAGGGTCGGAAAGGACGGAGAAGCGCGCGCGCGGCGGAGGAGTCCGCCCCTGACTACTACGACATCTGCGGCACGGTCTCGGCCGACGTCCTCGAGAAGCTCGGTGCCGCTCTGCGGGTCGGCGGTCCACCCGGCGCCGGCGTCTCCGTGAGGTGCCGGGCCCACGATCCCGACGACCCCCACGTGACGAGGCTCCACGGTTGGGCCGACCTCGAGGCATAGGACCGGTCATGCCTCGACAGGGGGACTTCTGGAGCACGCCGCGCCCTCTCGGCCACCCCGGCGCCACCGCTGCGTTCGCGTCCGTGGCGTCACCGCTGCTGGCGGGCTTCTCCATCGCGGCGATCGTGGCGCTCGCCGGGAGGACCGACCGCGGCCTCCGGGGCGACCTCGCGATCATGTTCTTCTCGCTCGCCATCGCGTGCCTCGTCTTCGCCATCCAGGCCGGACTGGCCGCCGCGAGCCGCCACGTGGCGGTGGCCGAGCGCGTCGCGGTCCACCCCGAGAAGGCCCGCGATCCGGAGCTGATGCACGAGATCCGTTCGGAGCAGTGGATCGACGAGGACGTCGCCAGTCACCATCGCCTCCTCGCGCGCCACACGTACAACACCGGCATTCTCGCCTTCCTGGCCGGGCTGCTGTGCGTCGCCGTTCCGGGCCCCGGCGACTGGAACGTCCCGCGCGTCGCGGCTCTGGTCATCGTGGGATCGGCCATCGGTGTGGAGCTCGTCCAGCAGATCCACCGCCCTCGCCTCCTGGCCGCTTTCCTCGCCCCGTCGGACGAGGACCTCCGGCGGGGGTACATCCCCTTTCGGCGACGAGAACCACCGCCGCTGCCCACCGATCTCGTCGCCGAGGTGCTCGGTCGTCCGCCCGACGGGCGGGCCGCCGGCCGGTGTGCGGACTGTCCGCACCCTGCCGGCGGATCGGAGGCTCGCTGACGGACCTCGAGGTGATCTCTGCCCCGGACGCTCCCGGTCAGCCGGCGGTGCTCCGGCGATACCGGATGTGTGTGCTCAGCGGCGAGTGCAGGACCTCGACGGGTTCGAAGTCGAAGGAGGCGACACCGTCGAACATGCGCTCGCCGCTCCCGAGCAGGGTGGGGGCGATGTCCAGGGTCAGTTCGTCGATCACGCCCGCGTTCAGCGCCTGGCGGACCGCCGACGCGCCCCCGGCGATGTCCACGCCCTTCTCGCCGGCGGTCTCGAGCGCGCGCGCGTACGCGGTGTCGAAGCCGTCGGTGACGAAGTGGAAGGTCGTCCCGCCCTCCATCTCGATCGGCTCGTGGGCGTGGTGGGTGAGCACGAAGACCGGCGCGTGGTACGGCGGCTCGGCCCCCCACCAGCCACGCCAGTCCTCGTCCCACTCGCCGCGGACCGGTCCGAACATGTTCCGGCCCATGACGTAGGCCCCGCGCGGGCGCATGAGCCAGTCGGTCGCGACCTTGTCGGCCTCGGTCGCCCGCGGGTCGCCGATGTGCCACCCGTGCACCTCGACACCGCGCTTCCCGAGCGGGTCGTCCCGGCTCTGGTCCGGTCCGGCGACGAAGCCGTCGAGTGAGATCGACATGTGGCACGTGGTGTCCGACATCGGCCCTCCCAGGCGGTTGCAAGTTGCAATCGGTTGACGACACGCTAGCAGGTGGGCGGCACTCCCCGTCCACCGTCGTCCCTGGTTGCCGCCGCCCTCCCGGGCCTACCGTGCCCTCATGGACCAGGCCGAACGCCGGGACTTCGTCCGGGACCACCGCACCGCGATCTTCGGGTACAACCGCCGCGCCGACGGGCCCGCGATGACGGTCGTCTACTACGTCCTCGATCCCGACACCGGCGACATCCTCGTCTCCACCATGGCGGAGCGGCAGAAGGCGAAGGCCGTGGCGCGCGACGGCAAGGTCAGCCTGTGCGTGCTCGACGAGCACTGGCCGCTGACCTATCTGCAGGTCTACGGCGACGCCGTGATCGAGGACGATCTCGACGCCGCGACCGAGCTGATGCGCCGCATCATCGTGCTGATGGGCGAGGGCCAGGAAGTCCCCGAGGAGAAGATGGCGACGGTGCGGACGATGTGCGCGGACGAGCACCGGGTGGTCGTACGGATCACCCCGTACGCGACGTTCGCGACGCCGCCGCGGCACACCCACAGCCCGGACGACATCGACACGTTGACCCACTGGACGAGCAGCAGTCAGCCGTGGTGACGCGGCCCGAGGTCGACACGATCGTCTTCGACATCCTGGGCGCGCTCGTGGACGACACGGCCGGCCGGCGTGGCCCGACACCGCCGACGCTGGCCCGGCTCGGGGCCGACTGCCGCCGGTCTGCGCACCGCCTACCTCGAGCGCCCCGGCGGTGACCCGACCGCCGCCGGGGACCGGTTCGACCTCCACCTGGGCGCCCTCGCCGAGCTGACCTGACCACACCCGGAGCCGCCCGCATGCTCGTCACCTTCAGCTTCACCCGCACCGCCGTCACCGTCCGGCGGTGGTTCGAGATCGGTCCCGACGCCACCATGGAGCACGGCGCCCGCATCGAGCTCGCGCTCCGCGAGCCCCAGGAGCACCGGGGGTCCGAGTCGGCCGCGCAGCGGCTCGTGGTCGACGGGGTGTTCTGGCGCGCCGACCTCTTCGGCCGCCTCGACCGGCCGGACGAGCCTTTCTCCGCCGCTCACTTCCACCCCTGGTTCGAGGGCGTCGAGCCGTCCGACCGGCACTGGGACGCCGGACTGACCGCGGCACCGTGGGAGTGGCTCGCCGCGCGGCTCGAGGATCTCGGGCAGCGCCTCGCGGGTGCCGGGCTGGACCCGGCCCTCGCCGGGCCCGACGCGGACGACGTGCGCGACGCCGCCGGCGACATCGTGGCGGCGGCCCGGCGGTACGGGCCCGACCGGCCCTTCACCCGCGACGACGACGCCCGGCTCACCAGGGACGCGGCGCGCCGCCACGCGCTGATGCTCGACCTCGTGGCGGACCCGGCCGCGCTCGACCGCGAGTACCTCCGGCCGTGGCTCGAGCGGACCGGCTGGAGCGGGTGAGCGCCGGGTCCGCGAGGTGGCCGCCCCGTGAACGTCGGGGGATCCGCGCTCCGGCGTCGATCGCGCGGGGGAGGGTGGGGTACACCTGACCACGTGTCGAACACCGTCTCCGCCGCCACCGTCGT
Source organism: Actinomycetospora sp. NBRC 106375 (assembly GCF_030269665.1). Taxonomy (GTDB): domain Bacteria; phylum Actinomycetota; class Actinomycetes; order Mycobacteriales; family Pseudonocardiaceae; genus Actinomycetospora. The sequence continues at coordinate 21,929 of NZ_BSTS01000025.1, read as the reverse complement.
CCTCGCCGCGATCCGTGAACGGGTGGCCGCGCTCCACGCCGCCCTCGAGCCCGAGACGGTGCCCCCGAACGCGTCGACTGCCGACACCGACACCAACACCGACATCGGCACCGACGTCGCGGCCGAGGGCGGCGACCCCGGCGCCGACTTCGGCGCGGACGGCGGATCGTCGGTGACCGTGCCGGCCGCGGAGGACGAGACGCCCGACGACGACCCCGTGCTGGAGGCCGGCGGCTCCGACGAGCCGGACGTGGAGCGCCTCGCCGAGGCGCTCGCCGACCTGGAGGCCGTCGTCACCGGGTTCGCGTCGCTCATCGAGGGCGGCGAGCTCGCCGCGCTGCGCGCGGAACTGGCCTGGGCCCGGTCGACCGTCGAGGAGGCCCGCGCCCTCGACGGCACGGTCGAGGTGCTCGAGGAGCTCGTCGAGGACCTCGATCCGGCCCTGCGTCAGGGTCCGGTGGAGGCCCGGGTCGGGATCGTCGTCGCCGCCCGCACGACCGAACGTCGCGACGCCGTCACCGGGATGCTCGCGCAGGCCGAGTGGACGAGCCTGCTCGCGCACGCCGACCAGCTCGTGCTCTCGGCACCGATCGGCGGCGGCAAGCCGAAGCACGCCGGCCGCGTCCTGGCCCGCGCGCTCGCCGACGCCGACACCGCGGCGCGCGAGGCGGCCGAGGCCGTGGTGGACGAGGACGGCCCCGAGGCGCAGCTGGCCCGGGCCGCCACGGCGGCGCACGCGGTCGCGACGACGGCCCGGATCACCCGTGTCGCGCTCGGCAAGCAGGCCCGCCGGCTGGCCGACGCCGCGGAGGCCCTGGCCGGCGCCGTCGAGGACCGGCGCCGCAGCGAGGCGGTGGCGCACTGGCTGGTCGACCTCGCCGACCTGGCCCACCGCGCCGGGGAGCCGAGCTTCACCTACGGCGTGCTGCACGCCGAGGCGGGCGCCCGCCGCGTGGCGGCCGACGAGGCCCTGACCGCCGCGGTCGCGGCGTACACCAGGCCCAAGCTGCGCAAGGGCCTGGTGGACGCCGCCTGAGGGTCGGGCTCAGAAGTACGTCTTGCGCCCCATCGGCCGCCCGACCGCCCCGAGCAGGGTCAGGATCAGGCCGACGACCAGCAGGATCCAGCCGATGGTCATGACGATGGAGGGCACTGGGGCCAGGTAGCCCAGGACGATGAGGATGATGCCGAGGATGATCACGTGAGGACTCCTGTCCGCTGGGGAGCGTTCGCCGTCGGGCGAGGAACGTCCTGACCCCCGACGGGCAGAGCGGCAACGACGCGGTCGGCGCCCGTGGTGCGGCCCGGCCGCGGATTGCGGATGAGGTTGCGCTGTTCGGCCGTGCCGTCGCGGGGGGTTCTGACAATCGGCGCGACAGGGACAGCGGGGCTGTCTCAGAGGGATGCCGGCCGCGTGGATGATCGCGTGGCAGACCCCTTCGGCCGGCTCGTCGGCACGCTCGTGGCGGCCGCCTTCGGGGCCGTGTTCGTCCTCGCCAACACCGACGCGTTCCCGGCGCCGTGGGCGGCGGCGCTGCGGATCGCGGCGGTCGTCGCGGCCGTCGCGCTGGCGGTCGGCGCGGTCGTCGTGTTCCGCCGGGCCGCGCGCAGCGCGACCGGCGCCGGGCAGGGCCGGACCCGGTGGGGACGCGGCTACTGGCTCGTCGTGGCCGGCGAGGTCGTCGCCCTCGCCGCCGGCCTCTGGCTGATCAACGGTGTGCTGGACCGCCCCGACCTCGCCGTCGTGTGGGTGGCCCTCGTCGTGGGGGTGCATTTCGTGGTCCTCGGCCGCGTCTGGCGCTTCGGCCGCTTCGTCGCGCTCGGCGCGGTGATGAGCGCCCTCGCCGTGCTCGCCGCCGTCGCGGCGGTGCTCACGGGATCCGTCCTGCTCGTCCAGCTGCTCGCCGGCGTCGGCTCCGGGGCCGCGCTCCTGGGCTTCGCAGGCGCGGCGCTGTCCCCCCGGATCGGCTGATCTGTCCGATCGGCGTCGCGCACGACATGCTGGTCCGAGGTCGTTCGAGGCAGGGGGTCAGGACGGTGGCGAAGTCGGGCACGAAGTCGGACGCGAAGAAGAAGCGCTTCCCCAAGAAGGTGTACGAGGCCGAGCTGCTGCGTCTGCAGGGCGAGCTGGTCCAGATGCAGGAGTGGGTCAAGGCGACCGGCGCGCGCCTCGTCGTGATCTTCGAAGGACGCGACGCGGCCGGGAAGGGCGGCGCGATCCAGCGGGTCGTCGAGAACCTCAACCCCCGCGTCGCGCGCATCGTCGCGCTGCCCGCGCCCACCGAGCGCGAGCGCACCCAGTGGTACTTCCAGCGCTACGTCCCGCACCTGCCGGCGGCCGGGGAGATCGTGCTGCTGGACCGCTCCTGGTACAACCGCGCCGGCGTCGAGCACGTCATGGGCTTCTGCACTCCGCAGGAGTACGACCGGTTCCTGCGCCAGTGCCCGACCTTCGAGGACATGCTCATCGAGGACGGGATCCTGCTGCGCAAGTACTGGTTCTCGGTGAGCCCCGACGAGCAGGAGCGCCGTTTCCGCGGCCGGCTGGAGAACCCGCTCAAGCGCTGGAAGCTCTCGCCCATGGACCTGGAGTCGATCAACCGCTGGGACGAGTACTCCAAGGCCAAGGACGCCATGCTCGCCGCCACGGACACCGACATCGCGCCCTGGACGATCGTGGAATCGGAGGACAAGCGCCGGTCCCGGCTGAACATGATCGCCCACCTGCTGCACACCGTGCCGTGGGAGCCGATCGAGCAGCCGGCCCTGCACCTGCCGGTGCGCCCGCCGAGCGAGGGCTACGTGCGCCCGCCCCGTGAGCTGGCCCGCGCCGTCCCCGACCACGCGGCGACCCTGCTCGACGGCGACTGAGCTCCCCCCTCGTCCCCCCACGTCGGGGGACGTGGGGAGGCCGTCCGTGCGCCTACGGTGCGACACGACCCACGCCCTCGGCGAAAGGCTCGGTCGTGAAGATCGGAACGACGCACCTGTTCGTGCCCGGGCCCACCGTGGTGCCGGAGGTGGTCCGGCGCGCGATGAACGTGCCGATGGAGGACCACCGCGCGCCCGACTTCCCGGACTTCGTCCTGGAGATCCTCTCGGACCTCCGGTGCGTCTTCCGGCTCCGCACCGGCCGCGTGCTGCTCTACCCCGGCTCCGGCACGGCGGCGTGGGAAGCGTCGATCACCAACTGCCTCGAGCGCGGCGACCGCGTCCTGATGTCGCGCTTCGGGCACTTCTCCCACCTGTGGGCGGACATGGCGCGCCGGCTCGGGCTCGACGTCGTCTGCCACGACGTGCCGTGGGGCGAGGGCGTCCCCGTCGAGACCTACGAGCGGGAGCTCCGCGCCGACCCGAGCATCAAGGCCGTCTTCGTCACCCACAACGAGACGTCGACCGGTGTCGCCTCCGACGTCCGCGCGGTCCGCCGGGCGATGGACGCGGCCGGCTCGGACGCGCTGCTGTTCGTCGACGGCGTCTCGTCGATCGGCTCCGTCGACTTCCGGCAGGAGGACTGGGGCGTCGACCTCGCCGTCGCGGGGAGCCAGAAGGGCTTCATGCTGCCGGCGGGCCTCGCGATCCTCGGCGTGAGCGAGCGGGCGGTCGAGGCCGCCGAGCGCACGGCGACGGAACGGTGCTTCTTCAGCTTCCGGGACATGATCACCGCCAACGACGTCGGCTACTTCCCCTACACGCCGCCGACCCCGCTGCTGCACGGGCTGCGCGCCTCGCTGGACCGGCTGCTCGACGAGGGGATGGACGACGTCGCCGCGCGGCACCGCCGCCTGGGCCACGGCGTGCGACAGGGCGTGCAGGCCTGGGGCCTGGACCTGTGCGCGACCGCCCCGAGGTGGCACTCGGACACGGTGACCGCCGTCCGTCTCCCGACCGACGTCGACGGCGCCGCGCTCTGCCGCAACGCCTACCACCGCTACCGGACGTCCTTCGGGGGCGGGCTCGGGAAGGTCGCCGGGAAGGTGTTCCGGATCGGGCATCTGGGCGACGTCAACGAGGTGTCCTGCCTGACGGCCCTGGCGGCGGCGGAGATGGCCCTGCTCGACGCCGGTGCCGCGATCGACCCCGGCGCGGGCGTGGCCGCGGCGCAGCAGTACTTCCGGCAGGCGCTCGCCGACGAGAAGGGCGGCGAGCCGGTGATCAGGACGTAACCGGCGGGGCCGTGACGTCACCCGACCGTCATCGTGGGCGTTTCGTCGCGCAACACGATGATCAGAAGCTCTGCGACCGGATTGTCCTGATAGGGAAGGAACCCGCCGGTCGTGGAACTCGACAGTGGAACGATCGCCTGGATGTTGACCAGCACCGCGCTGGTCCTCCTCATGACGCCGGGCCTGGCGCTGTTCTACGGCGGCCAGGCGCACTCGAAGAGCGTCCTCAACATGATGATGATGGTCTTCTCGACGTTCGCCACGGTGGGCGTCCTGTGGGTCATCGTCGGCTACTCGCTCGCCTTCGGTGACAACGCCGTCGGCGGGTGGTTCGGCAACCCCGCGCAGTACTTCATGCTCTCGAGCCTGCTCTCGGAGAGCGTCCAGACCGACGGGCTGCCCGACATCGCGTTCGTGGCCTTCCAGGCGATGTTCGCCATCCTCACGGTCGGGCTGATCGCCGGTGCGGTCGCCAACCGCATGAAGTTCAACTCGTGGATGGTCTTCTCGCTGCTCTGGGCACTGATCGTCTACTTCCCGATCGCGCACTGGGTGTTCGACCTCGACGCGGGCTGGATCGCGAACGGCATCGGGGCGGTCGACTTCGCCGGCGGGACGGCGGTGCACATCAACGCCGGCATGGCCGCGCTCGTCCTCGCCCTCATCCTGGGCAAGCGCAAGGGCTGGCCGAACGACTCGGCGCGCCCGCACAACCTCACGATGGTCATGCTCGGCGCCGGGCTGCTGTGGTTCGGCTGGTTCGGGTTCAACGCCGGCTCCGCCGCCGTCGCGAACTTCGCCGCCTCCTACGCGTTCCTCAACACCGTGGTCGCGACCTGCACGGCGATCTGCGGCTGGCTGATCATCGAGCAGATCCGGGACGGCAAGCCCACCTCGCTCGGGGCCGCCTCCGGCATCGTCGCGGGCCTGGTCGCCATCACCCCGGCCTGCGCGGCGGTCACGCCGCTGGGCGCCATGGCCATCGGCTTCATCGCCGGCCTCGCCTGCGCCTTCGGCGTCGGGCTGAAGTACCGGTTCGGGTTCGACGACGCGTTCGACGTCGTCGGCGTCCACCTCGTGGGCGGCCTCGTGGGCACGCTGCTGATCGGCTTCTTCGCCTGGGACGGCTCGCCGGCCGGTGCCGGGGGCGTCTTCTACGGCGGGGGCTGGGGACAGCTCGGCGTCCAGGCCGTCGCCGCGCTCGCGGTCATCGTCTACTCCGGGGTGCTCACCGCGGTCATCGCGCTGATCGTCAAGGTCACGATGGGTCTGCGGATCGAGGAGGAGGCCGAGACCGTCGGCATCGACGAGGCCGAGCACGCCGAGTCGGGCTACGACTACTCCGGCATGGCGAGCGGCCGCGTCGGGGCGGCCGCGGGCAACGGCGCGACCGCCGGGGTCCTCTAGCACCGCACGTCGCACGGCACCGGGTCCGCCGTCCTCCCGCCGGGAGCGACGGCGGGGCCGGTGCCGTTCGCCTGCGCGCGTGCTGGGAGCCGGCACGGTCGAGACGAGGGGTCGGGGATGGACGGGGACGCGGCGACGGACCTGATGCGGGCCCGGGAGGCGCTGATCTCCCCGCCGGAGGGCGCCCGGCGCCTGGGTCCGGAGGCGCTGCGCGGGGCGCTGGTCGAGCTGCACGACTTCTGGCTGGCGAGCCGGGCCGCGGCCGTCGGCGTGGCCCGGGGGACCGCGCTGGTCGCCCTCGGGGCGCTGGGCCGGCGCGAGCCGGCTCCGTGGTCGGACCTGGATCTCCTGCTCGTGCACGACGGGAGCGCCCCGGCGGCGGGCACCGGCCGGACCGCAGGCGCGCTGTGGTCCCCGCTGCGGGACGCCGGGATCGGGCTGCGCTCCGCGACGGGGACGGTGGGCGAGGTCGTCGCGCGGTCGCTCGAGGACCTCGACGTCGCGATGGACCTGCTGGACGTGCGGCCGGTCGCGGGCGACGCCGCCGTGGCCGAGCGTCTGGCCGCGGCGGCGCGACGGGCGTGGCGGGCCGGGGCCCGCGGCCGGATCGACGTGGTCGCCGACGCCGTCCGGGCCCGCCGGGAGGCCTCCGGGGAGGTCGCCCAGCTGATCGGCGCCGACCTCGAGCGCGGCCGCGGCGGGCTGCGCGATCTCCGGGTGCTCGACGCGCTGGTCGCCGCCGAGCTGGTGGAGGCGCCGGGCGCCCAGGTCCGCGCGGCCCGGGCGTTGCTCCTGGACCTCCGCACCGAGCTGCACCGCCGGGCCGGTCGCGCGCGGGACGTCCTGTGGGCCGAGGACGCCCACGAGCTGGCCGCGACGCCCGGGTCCGGCTTCGCCGACGGTGCCGAGCTCGCGCGGTCGCTCTCGGGCGCGGGGCGCACGGTCGCCCACGCCCTCGACGCGGCGCTGCGGTCCGTGCAGGCCACGGCGACGAAGCGGGGCCTCGCGGCCCTCCGGCGCGGCCCCGGCCGCCGATCGCTCGCCGAGGGGGTCGTCGAGCACGGCGGGGAGGTCGGGCTCGCCCGCCAGGCACCCGCCGGCCGGGACCCGGCCCTCGTGCTGCGGCTCGCGGCGGCCTCGGCCCGCACGGGCCTGCCGATGGCGCCGTCCTCCCTGCGCCGGCTGGCCGACGCCGCGCCGGAGCTGCGGGAGCCGTGGCCCGACGAGGCCCGCGCCGAGCTGCTGGCCGTGCTCGGATCGGACGGGGTCGTCGGCGTCGTCGAGGCGCTCGAGCGTGCCGGGCTGTGGGGCCGGCTGTTCCCGGAGTGGGGCGCGGTCCGCGACCTGCCGTCGGGGGACCACCGGCACCTCTGGACCGTCGACCGCCACCTGGTGGAGGCGACACGGCACGCCGCGGCGCGCACGACCCGCGTCCCGCGCCCGGACCTCCTGCTGCTCGGGGCGCTCACGCACGACCTCGGGCGGGGGCGCGGCCCCGACCACGCTGCCGTGGGCGCGGAGCTGGCCCGCCACCTCGGGCGCCGGCTGGGGCTCGCGCCGGCGGACCGGGAGACCCTGGCGACGCTGGTGCGTCACCACCGGCTCCTGCCCCTGACGGCACGGCGCCGCGATCCGGAGGATCCGGCGACGGTGCGGCGGGTCCTCGCGACGCTCGGCGGTGACCCGGTCCTGCTCGAGCTGCTGGCGACCCTCGCCGAGGCGGACGCCCTCGCCACCGGCCCCGGAGCCTGGACCCCGTGGGAGGCGGCCCTCGTCGGCGACCTGGTGCGGCGGTGTCGGGCGGTGCTGACCGGGCGCCCGGTACCCGGGCCGGTGCCCCACCCGCGACGCGGCGCGGGCGAGACGGCCGTCGTCGCCGGGATCGGGATGGAATCCTCGGAGCCCCCGGACGTCGGCGTCGTCCTCGCCGACCGGCACGGAGCCTGACACCCGGGCGGGAACGGAGGCGGCGTCGTGCCGGTCCTGTCGGAGGCCCATCGCGCCGCGGCCACCGCGCTCGCCGCCCGGGAGCCGACGATCGCACGCCTGGCCGACAGATTCGGCCTGCCGACCATCGCGGCGCCGACCGCGACCGGGTTCGCCTTCCTCATGCGGGCGATCACGCACCAGCAGCTGTCGAACCGCTCCGCGGACGCCATCCACGGTCGCCTGGTGGACGCGCTCGGCGGGGAGGTCACGGCGGAAACGCTGCGGGCGGTACCGGACGACGACCTGCGCCGGGCCGGGCTGTCGCTCGCGAAGATCGTGTCGCTGCGGGACCTGGCCGCGAAGGTCGGCGGGGGTGTGGTGCGGCTCGACGGCCCGGCGCTCGCCGCCCTGGACGACGCGGACGTCGTCGCCGAGCTGACGACCGTGCGCGGCGTCGGCCGGTGGACCGCGGAGATGTTCCTCATGCTCCAGCTGCTGCGCCTCGACGTCTGGCCGACCGGGGATCTCTCCGTGCGCAAGGGCTACGCCGCGGCCTGGGAGATCCCGCTCCCGACCGCACGGGAACTGGATCTCCTGGGGGAGGCGTTCCGGCCCTACCGGACCGTCGCGGCCTGGTACTGCTGGGCGGTGCTGGGGCAGGCGCCCGGCCCGGGGAACGCCTGATGACGATGGGCCCATGGCGATCGAGGGAGTGCGTGTCCACGGCGACGACGGCCCGGCGGTGCTGCTGGACACGACACCGGTGAACGACCCCGAGCTCGGCCGGACTGCGCCGCGGCCGTCGACCGGACCGTGCGTCTGGATCCCGGGCAGGTCGCCGCGTCGGTCGTCGGGCTCACCGAGCAGGCCCGGCGGTGGCGCGACGACGCCCTGCCGACCGTCCCGGCCGCCGTCGTCACCGCCGACCGCCCGTCGAGCGCGCCGGTCCGGCGTGCCCACGAGCGCATCGCCCACGCGCTCGATGCGCCGGTGATCTCCTGGCCGCGGGCGGGCCACAGTGTGCACCTCGACCATCCGGACGAGCTGCTGGCCACCGTCCGCGACGTCCTGCGCCGCGTGATCCATTCCGTCACCTGATCGACGTACCCGCGATATCGGAGCGTGTCCGCCACCGGGAACGGTCGGCGTCACGACAGCCGTTGCGGGAGGAGACCAGGTGAGCGGCTTCAACATCGTCCTCGTCCATGGCGCGTGGGCCGACGGCTCGTGCTGGAGCGCGGTGGTCCGGGCGCTCCAGGAGCGCGGCCACACCGTGACCAGCCCCCAGTTCCCCGAGACCTCGCTCGACGCCGACGTGGCGCGCTTGCGCCAGGTGCTGCGCCGGCAGGACGGGCCGACGCTCGTGGTCGGCCATTCGTACGGCGGACAGATCATGACGGCACTGAGCCAGGACGCCCCCAACGCCGTCGGCCTCGTCTACATCGCGGCGTTCGGGCTCGACGAGGGCGAGTCGATCGGCAAGCTCCTGGCCCAGGGCCCGCCGACCCCGGCCCTGGCCCACCTCGAGATCGACGAGCTCGGCTATGCGTGGCTCCCCCAGGACGACTTCGTCCAGCACTTCGCCGCCGACGTCGAGCCGGCGCAGGCCCGCGTCATGCACGCCGTCCAGCAGCCGCTCGCGGCGAGCACGCTCGAGGACGTCATGGGCATCCCGGCGTGGAAGGGGCTGCCGAGCTGGTACATGGTCGCCACGAACGACGAGGCGATCCCGCCGGACGCCGAGCGCGCCTTCGCCGCGCGCATGGGGGCGGCGACCGTCGAGGTCGCGTCCAGCCACGTGCCGATGATCTCGCACCCCGACGCCGTCGTGGATCTCGTCGAGACCGCGCTGGCCCGCGTCGGCTGACGTCCTTCTCCTCGCCGGGGCCGCATGGTCATCATGTCGGTCGGACACGACCGACGACGTGAGGACGCTCGATGGCCCATCTCCAGGACAAGGTCGCCCTGATCACCGGAGGGGAGAGCGGGATCGGTCGAGCCGCGGCCGAGCTCTTCGTGCGCGAGGGGGCGAAGGTGGTGCTCGTCGGCATCGACGAGACCAGGCTCGAGGCCGCGGCCGCGGAGATCGGGCCCGACCACGCGGTGTCGGCGGTCGCCGACGTCACCGACTCCGCCGCGGTGGCAGCCGCGGTGGGCACGGGCGTCGAGCGCTTCGGGCGTCTCGACGTCGTGTTCTCCAACGCGGGCATCTCCGGCGCGGTCGCGAAGATCGTCGACTACCCGGAGGACGTGTTCGCCCGGACGCTCGCGGTGCACGTCGGAGGCGCTTTCCACGTCCTCAAGCACACGCTGCCGCAGATGAACGACGGCGGGAGCGTGATCATCACGTCCAGCGTGGTCGGGCTGGTCGGCTTCGGCGACCTGTCGGCGTACGTCGCGGCGAAGCACGGCCAGGTCGGGCTGATGAAGTCCGCGGCCGCCGAGGTCGCTCCGCGGCGGATCCGGGTCAACACCCTGCACCCCGGGCCCACGTCGACCCCGTTCCAGGACGACATCGAGATGCGGGCGACCGGCAAGTCGCAGGCCGACGCCGCGGTCGACTTCGACGGGATGATCCCCCTCGGCCGGCACACGACCGTCGACGAGATCGCGCAGGCCGCGCTCTACCTCGCCTCCGACGCGAGCGCGATGGTCTCCAGCACGACCTTCGCCATCGACGGCGGCATGAGCGGCGGCGCCTGATGCGCGCGGCGATCTACCACCACCCCCACGACATCCGCATCGAGGACGTCGACGAGCCCCAGGCCTGCACGTGCGGCACCTGCCCGTCCTGCCGCGGCTCGGCGCGCAGAACGGCATCGACCTGACCCCGGATCGTCGCCTCGCCGGTCGACACCGACGACGACGCCGCCACGTCATCGCGAGCATGTCCCGCGGCGAGATCACGGGCGAGCTCTAGCGTGGGGCGCGTGACGGACGAGGAGGTCGGCTCCACCGGGCGGATCGCGGCCATCGGGGTCGCGGGCGGCGTGGTCGGCGGCCTCATCGGCGGCGGCGCTGGGGTGCTCTTCGTCCCCGCGCTGGACCGCTTCACGTCGATGACCCGTGCCCGGGTGCACGGCACGTCCACCGTCGCGCAGATCGGGCTCTGCGTCGCCGGTGCCGCCACCTACGCGATCGGGGGCGGCGCGCTCGACCTCGCGGTCGGGACGCCGATGGCGGTCGGCGCGACCTTCGGCGGGGCGCTCGGGCCGTGGCTGCTGGCCCGCACCCACGAGACCGTGCTGCGCGTACTGCTGATCGCGATCCTGCTGCTGACGGCGGCCAAGTTCGGGATCGACGCCTTCGGCCCGCCGCTGTTCACCCACGCCCTCGTCCCGCCCGCGCTGCTCGCCGACCCGTGGTTCGTCGTGCCGACGACCCTGGTCGTCGGTCTCGTGGTGGGTGCGTGGTCGGGCGCGATGGGGCTCGGCGGCGGGCTGCTCGCGGTGCCCGCGATGGTGCTGCTGTTCGGCGTCGAGCTGCACGTGGCGGCCGGGACGTCGCTGCTGATGTTCATCCCGAACTCCGTCGTCGGCACCGTGGTGCACGTCCGCCAGGGCACCGCCTCGGCGCGCTGGGGCTGGGTGCTCGGGCTGACCTCGGCACCCGGCGTCATCGTCGGTGCCCTGCTCGGTCTCGCGCTGCACACCGAGGTGCTCGGTCTGGTGTTCGGCACGTTCGCGCTGCTCATGGCGGTGCGGGAGATCGTGGCGCTGGCCCGCCGCCGGTCGCGGGCCGGCGTCGGCTAGTCCCTGGCGCCGGCCCTCACAGCGTCTGCACGAGCCCGCCGTCGATCGTGATCCCGGTACCGGTCACGTTCCCGGCGCGCCCGCCCGCGAGCAGGACGACGAGGTCCGCGACCTCCTCGGGCCGGGTGAAGCGTCCGGTGGCCGTGCCCGCGACCGCGGCGTCGGCGATCTCCTGGGGCGTGCCCGCACCCGACGCCGAGATCGTCTGGGCGACCCCCTGGTCACCGAGCCACAGGTCGGTGGCCACGGGCCCGGGACTCACGCAGTTCACGCGGATCCCGCGCGGCCCGACCTCCTTCGACAGCGCCTTGGCGAAGTTCTCGAGCGCCGCCTTGCCCGCGCAGTAGTCCATCACCCCGGGGTCGGGCAGGAAGGCGTTGACCGACCCGACGCACACCACCGAGCCGCGACCGGCCGCGAGCATCGCCGGCAGCGCCGCGCGCGTGGACCGGACCGCGGTCATGAGGTTGAGCGCCCAGGAGCGCTCCCACTGCTCGTCGGTGATCGCGAGGAAGCCCTCGAGGCGCGGCGTGACGGCGCCGACGTTGTTCACCAGCACGTCGATCCGGTCGCCGGCCGCCCTGACCAGCTCGGCCGGGCCCGCGGGATCGGCGAGGTCGACCGGGACCACGTCGACCGCTCCGGTGTCGGCGAGCGCCGCCAGTTCCTCCGAGCTCGACCGGGCGCCCGCGACGACGTGCGCGCCCTCGTCGACCAGCCCGCGCACCACCGCGAGCCCGATGCCGCGGCTCGCCCCGGTCACGACGGCGACCGCATCACGCAACCCCAGGTCCATGACCCCTCCTCATCCTCTGGTGATCTGCCCCGTCGCGCCCTACGGGCCCTCGACGTGACCGATCTGCTCGTCCAGCCAGTCGAGCATGCGCTGCTCGGTGAGCTCGCGGGCGAGCGGCTGGCAGTGGTAGCTCGCGCCCTCCGCCTCGGTGAAGCGGGCGTGGGTCGCGCCGGGGACCAGGGCGGCGAGCTCGGCGGGCTGGCCGGCGAAGAACTGGTCGCCGTCGGCGTCGATGACGTAGAGCGGCGTGGTGATCCGACCCGCGACGTCGCGCAGCGAGTACTTCGCGACCTCGTCGAGAACGGTCGAGTAGCCGGACACGCCGTACGGACGGGAGCGGAAGCGCCACTCGGTGCGCCGGCCCTTCATGCCGGGCAGGTGCATGGCCAGGCCCATCTCCGTGTCGAAGCGCTCCTTCTCGCCCCGCTCCCAGGCGGCGACCACGCGGTGGGGCAGGGCGTCGGTCCAGGTCCGGGAGACGTCGACGACGCCGCCGTCGGCGATCGCGGCGGCGAACCGGTGCTCGAAGGCGAGGGCGCGGGGCACCCAGTAGCCGGCCTGGCTCACGCCGTAGACCGCGAGCTTCGCGGCGTCGACGTCGGGGAAGGCCAGGACGGTCTCGACGACCGGGGTGAGCACCTCCTCCCAGTCGGGACGGAACGGGATGCCGCGCTCGAAGAGCATCGACTGCTGGCCCGGGCCCTCGAAGAGCACGACGTCGTAGCCCCGCTCGAGCGCGCCCTCCGCGCCCTCGCTCCACACGCCGGTGATCGCCTCGTCGCTGCCGAGGTTCATCACCAGCGTCGGGCGCACCGCGCCGGAGGCGTCCGGACGGAAGATCCAGCCCGGCATCGTGTCGCCGTCGTAGGGGATCGTGAACCGCTCGACCGGCCACCGTGTGGCCCCGAGGAACCCCTCCCACGCCGCCCGGTGGGCCCGGAACGTCGGCAGCAGCTCGTCGTCGGTGTCGAGCCCGTTGACGGCGTTGACCTCGACGGCGAGGTAGTTCGCCGCCCGGAGGTAGGCCCGCGCGGCGCTGGCCCGGTGGCCACGCCGCGCGCACCCGTCCGCGATCGCGGCGGTGCGCTCGCCCAGCGCCTTCCACGCGGCGAACCACCCGGTGTCGTCCCTCGGGCGGATCGGCGCGATGGCCGCGAGCACCTCACCGATGTCCGCGCCGCCCCGCGTCGCCTTGCCCAGCAGGACGCGGACGACGAAGTCCCGGCCGACGTCCTCGTAGAAGCCCGCGGTGTAGATCTCGTGCGAGGTGGTCCCGGAGTGGGAGAGCTGGTCGACCTTGAGGCCGGCCGCCGGGGGAGTGGTGGAGGGGGTCTGCGTGTCCGCCATACCGGCCGATCGTGGTCGCCGCCCGCGCCCGGGGCACTGGTCACGACGACCAGTCCCGATACCGGTATCAGACGTTGACCAGCACGATGCCGACCGCGACGACGGCGGCGGCCACCGCCCGGCGCAGCCCGAAGCTCTCACCGAGGAAGACCGTCCCGATCAGCGCGCCGATGACGATGCTGGTCTCGCGCAGGGCCGCGACGGCGGCGGTGGCCCCGCTGGTCTGGGCGACGAGCACGAGCCCGTACGCGGCCAGGGAGACGACGCCGCCGCCGAGGCCCACGAGCGCGACGGCGGGCGTGACGGCCCGGAGCCGGCGTCCGCGGCGGGCGAGGGCGACGATCGGCATCACCGGGCCCTGCAGCAGGAACGTCCACGACGCGTACACCAGCACCGGCGTGGTGGCGACCGCGGTGGCGTCGACGACGGTGTACCCGGCGATCGCGAGCCCGGTGGCCGTCGCGGCCGCCAGCGCGGGCAGCGTCGCCCGGGACGGATGGCCGCCGTCGAGCGCCAGGCTCAGGAGGCCCACGGAGATCACCACGACGCCTGCGAGCTGCTGCGGCGGCAGGCCGTGCCCGAGAGCCACCTCGATCAGCGCGACGACCCACGGCGCGGTGCCGCGCGCCACCGGGTAGACCTGGCTGAACTCACCGAGCTGGTAGCTCGCCCAGAGCAGCAGCGTGTAGACGACGTGCAGCACGGCCGAGGCCGCGATGAAGGGCCACGCGGCGGCCGGCGGCAGCCCGAGCACGAGCACGCCGATGCCGGGCACCACCACGTAGGCCGCGCCGATCAGCCCGAAGCCGACGAGACGGTCGGGGACGCCGTGGGCGACCGCGTTCCACGTGGCGTGCAGCACGGCGGCGAGCAGCGTGATCGCGACGATCCCGCCGGACAGACCGTCGGTGGCGGGGGAGGTGGAGAGGACGGGGAGGATCACCGGGGAGGCTCCTGGGCGTCGGTCCCGTCCGGGGACGGGCACGTCGAATCGGAGCCCTCAGGGCTTCTCTCCCGTCAGGTGTCGACCGGCCCGACGCTGTCCTCGGGGCGGCCGTGGCGCCGCTCGGTCCTGGCCCCGGCCACCCTGGTTGTGGGTCAGGAGGCGGGCAGCGGGCGGAACCCTAGGCGCAACCACGTGCTGTGCCGGACCGTACCCGCTCAGCCCACCCGGGGCAGGACCTCGGCCGCGAGGCGCTCCATCTGCTCGCGGTCGTCGGTGACGGTGTCCCCGAGCGGGTTGAGCACGATCATCTCGGCGCCCGCGGCCGTGACCTCGGTCAGCCCCCGGGCGACGTCGTCGGGAGTGCCGGCGACGGCGACGTCGTCGAGGCCCGGCATCTCGCCGTAGATCCGGTGCAGGCCGGCGGCGACCTGCCGGCGCGCGCGGTCGGCGTCGTCGTCGACGGCGAGGTAGACGCGCTTGCCGATCGTGAACGGGACCGGGTCGCGGCCCTGGCGGTCGAGCTCGGCACGCACCGTCGACACCTGCTCGGCGAACCGCGCCGTGGACGACGACCCGGCGCCGAGGAACGCGTCGCCGAGCCGGACCGCGCGGGCGAGGGCGCGCGGGGCGTTCGCGCCGAACCAGATCGGCGGGTGCGGGCGCTGCACCGG
The DNA here is from genome assembly GCF_030269665.1 of Actinomycetospora sp. NBRC 106375. Classification (GTDB taxonomy): domain Bacteria; phylum Actinomycetota; class Actinomycetes; order Mycobacteriales; family Pseudonocardiaceae; genus Actinomycetospora. The sequence goes on along the minus strand of NZ_BSTS01000025.1, from coordinate 6,915 downwards.
CTTCGGGGCGATCGGGAGGTCGTCGACGTCGCGGAACCGGCCGTGGAACGTCACCCGCGGGGCGTCCGACCACGCGGCCTCCATCAGCTCGAGGCCCTCGGTGAAGCGGGCGACGAAGGTCTCGCGCTCCACCCCGAACGCCTCGAACTTCCGGAACCCGCCGCCGGGCGCGACGCCGACGTCCAGGCGCCCGTGGCTCAGGCGGTCGACCGCGGTGAGCGAGGCGGCGAGCTGGAGGGGGTCGTGCAGCGAGCTGACCAGCACCGCGACCCCGAGGCGCAGGCGCGTCGAGTGCCCGGCGGCCCACGCGAGCAGCTCGAGCGGGGCGATCAGCGGCGTCGGGCCGACCGCCTGCTCGAGCGTCCAGCCGCCCTCGAAGCCGAGCTCCTCGGCGCGGGCCAGGAAGAACGCGAGCCCGTCGCCGTCGAAGCCGTCGACGTCGAGCTGGGGCAGGGAGATCGACCAGCGCACGCCGCCGACCCTAGCCCCGCCGTCAGCCGTCGCCGGCCTGCTCGGTCGCCCCGTACAGGGCGCCGTGGCCCTCGTCGGGATCGAGCACGACCGTGGCCGCCGGGGTGCGCCGGAGCACGTCGAGGACACCGGGCAGGTCGTCGATCCCGAAGTAGAGGACGACGTTGCCGCTCGAGCCCAGGCCGCCCGGCAGCGTCACCGGGACCCCGCGGGGGAAGAACTGCAGCTGCGCGACCTCCCCGTCGCCGGAGAAGCACTGGACGACCGCCGCGATGGCGCCCGGCGCGCGGGAGTTGCCGGTCAGGTAGCTCACACCGAAGCGGTCGAAGCTCGCCGTCGTCGCTGCCACGCTCTCCAGCATGGACGATCAGCCGCGCCGCACGATGATCGCGGTGCTGGTCCCCGACGCCGAGCCGCTGGTGGCCCCGTTCCGCGAGCGGCTCGACCCCACCGCGCGCCGCGGGCTCGGGGCGCACCTCACGCTGGTGTACCCCTTCCTCGAGCCCGCGGACGTCACCGACTCGGACGTCGCGGCGCTCCGCGAGGCCGTGGCGCCCGTCGCGCGGTTCGCCTGCTCGTTCGGCGCGCTGCGGTGGTTCTCCGACCGCGTGCTGTGGCTCGCTCCCGACCCGGTCGACCCGTTCCGCGAGATCGCCGAGCGCATCCGGCGCGCCGTCCCGGCGCTGCCGCCCGCGGACCGCGAGCTCGTCCCGCACCTCACCGTCGGCCTGCGCCGGGCCGCCCCGGCCGCCGCGCTGGCCGACGCCGCCGCGGCCCTCGCCCCGCGGCTCCCGCTCACGACCACCGTCGACCGGGTGCAGCTCATGATCCGCACGCAGACCTGGGACGTGGGCGCCGAGGCGGTGCTCAGTCCTTCTGCACCGTCCGGGCGAGGATCCCCAGCGTCGACCGGAGGGCCTGCTCCGGGATGATCGGGAAGACGTCGCGCTCCGCCCACTCGGGATGGATGTGCGACCAGTCGTAGTACGACGTGACACGCGTCCCGTCCTCGACGGGCTCGAGGTGGTAGCCGTAGACGTGGCCGATGAACGGCCGCGCCACGCCCTCGATGGTCCAGGCGATGTCGTGGTCGGGCTCGTAGACGGTGATGACGACGTCGACGTCGTAGCGGCCGAGCGGCCGGTCGCCGAGCGACTCGCGGTCCATGTGCACGGTGAAGCGGTCGCCCACCGCCTCGACGGGCTCGCCGGTGGCGTCCATGAGCATGCCCGAGCTGTCGATCGAGACGTGCCCGTGCGGGTCGCGCAGGACGTCGAAGATCGTGGCGGGCTCGGCGGCGATGACCCGCGTGACCTCGATGCGCTGCTCGCTCACGGTGCGGAGCATGTCACCCCGAGTGGCACATCGACCGTCGGCACCCGGACGCGCGCCGCGACGCACCACCGGAAACGTCCCTGTAACCCACCGCGCCGAGCCGCGGGTGACGCTGGTCGTGCGACGCGAGGGGGAGGACGGGTGAACGGGAGCGGTGACTGAGGATCCCGAGGGCCCCGAGCACGCCCTCGCCGAGCAGGTCCGCCGGCGTCGCCTGGCCCTCGGTCTGTCCAACGGTGAGCTCGCCGCCCGCGCGGGGATCTCGCGGGCGATGCTCTCGAAGATCGAGCACCGGCGGACGTCCTCCAGCCTGACGACGCTGGCCCGCCTCGCGGCGGCCCTCGAGGTGCCGGTCGGGGCGCTGCTCGGTGAGGTCGCACCGACCCACCGGGTGGTGTTCACGCCCGCCGGCGCGCCGGTCGCCACGCCGGGGGACCGCCGGCTCGGACCACCGCACGGCCCACTCGAGGCCCACCTCGTCACGCTGGACGGCGACGCCGGTGTCGGCCCCCGGGATCGTGGCCGGCACCCGGGACGCGAGCTGCTCTACGTCCTCGAGGGCGCGATGGTCTACGGCTACGAGGACGCGCGCTACACCCTGCGGGCGGGGGACACGCTGCAGCTCGACGCCGAGGGCGAGCACGGCCCGTACGAGCTGCTCGAGGCCCCGGTGCGCTTCCTGTCGGTGGTGAGCCGGGAGTAGGAACACCCACGAGCCGGCGTGCGTTTCCCCCACGCAAGCCGAGACCGAGGAGGTCGATCAGTGGCCACGCAGACCGCCATCCTGGCCGGTGGGTGCTTCTGGGGAGCGCAGGAGCTGCTGCGGCAGCGTCCGGGCATCCTCTCCACCCGGGTCGGATACTCCGGAGACCCGAACACCCCGAACGCCACCTACCGCCGCCACGGCGACCACGCCGAGGCCGTCGAGGTGGTGTTCGACGACGAGGTGATCTCCTACCGGACGATCCTGGAGTTCTTCTTCCAGATCCACGACCCGTCGACGAAGAACCGTCAGGGCAACGACATCGGCCGCAGCTACCGCTCGGCCATCTACTACACGACGCCCGAGCAGGAGCGAATCGCGCGCGACACCATCGCCGACGTCGACGCCTCCGGCCTGTGGCCGGGCAAGGTCGTCACCGAGGTGGAGCCGGCGAGCGACTTCTGGGAGGCCGAGCCGGAGCACCAGGACTACCTGCAGAAGCAGCCCTGGGGCTACACCTGCCACTTCGTGCGCCCCGGCTGGGTGCTGCCGCGCCGGGAGGCGACCACCGGATGACGAGCACCCTGGACCTCGCGCAGGACTGGGCCACCTGGCACGCCGAGCGCGAGGACGTGCTCCGCGCGCCCCACGGCTGGCTGAGCCTCACCGGGCTGTACTGGCTCGACGGCGAGGCCCGCCCGTACCCGGGTCTGCCGGGCACGTGGCGGGCCGCCGACGGCGGGGTGGAGATCACCGCCGCGGCGGCCGACGAGGTCGGCGTCGACGGCGAGCCGGTGGACGGCACCGCCCGCGTCGAGCCGGTCGACGGCAAGCCGGGCGTGCTCGTCACGGTCGACCGGCGCCGGGTCGAGGTGATCCGCCGCGAGGAGCACCTGGCGCTGCGGGTGCGCGACCCCGAAGCACGGACGCGCCGGGAGTTCGCCGGCGTGCCCGCGTTCCCGGTCGACGCCGCGTGGGTCGTCACCGGCCGGTTCACGCCGTGGGACGCGCCGCGGCGGATCGACGTCGACACGGTGGTGGACGGCCTCGGGTTCCACCCGACCGCCGTCGGGACCGTGACGTTCACCGTCGGCGGCGCGGAGCAGGAGCTGGTGGCGCTCTCCGGTGAGGGTGACGAGCTCAAGCTGCACTTCCGCGACGGCACGTCGGGCGCGGAGACCTACGGCGGTGGGCGCATCCTGCGCACCGAGGTGCCCGCAGCCGACGGCAGCGTGCGGATCGACTTCAACCGCACGCTCAACCTGCCGTGCGCCTTCACCGCGTCGGCGACGTGCCCGCTGCCCCCGGCGGGCAACACCGTCACGGTGCCGGTGGCGGCGGGGGAGAAGACACCGGTCTGATCCTGCCGCCGTAGTACGTGGTTCTTTTTTACAACCACCGCCTGCTACGGTGCCCGCCATGGACGCACGCACAGGACCTCAGGCGGGGCGGGTCGCGCTCGTCACGGGCGCGGCCCGCGGGCAGGGCCGCAGTCACGCCTGGCGGCTCGCCGAGCAGGGCGCTGACGTGATCGCGGTCGACATCTGCGCGTCGATCGAGGGCGTGGCCTACCCGATGGCGGGCCACGACGACCTCGAGGAGACCGCGGCCGGGATCCGTGCCCGCGGCGGCCGGGTGAGCGCGCACATCGCCGACGTCCGGGACGGCGACGCGCTCGGCAAGGCCGTCGCGGCGGGGATCGCGGAGCTCGGCGGCGTCGACGTCGTGCTCGCCAACGCCGGCATCGGCATGGCCTCGCCGGACATCACCGAGGCGCGGGCGTTCCGTGACCAGCTCGAGGTCAACACCGTCGGCGTCTGGAACACCGTCCAGGCCGCCGCACCCACGATGATCGAGCAGGGGCGGGGCGGCGCGATCGTGCTGACGAGCTCCTCGATGGGCCTCACCGGGCGCGGCGGCGACGGCAGCGGGCAGTCCGACGGGTACATCGCGAGCAAGCACGCGGTCGTGGGGCTCATGCGGTCGTGGGCGCACTGGCTCGCGCCCCACTCCGTCCGCGTCAACTCCGTCCACCCCGCCGGCGTCGCCACGACGATGGTGCTGAACGACGCGGTGGCGGCGCGCTTCTCCGTGCCGGCGGACGAGATGCCCGACGTCGGCAACCTGCTGCCCGTCGGCCTGCTGGCGCCGGAGGACATCACGGCGGCGGTCGCCTGGCTGGTCTCCGACGAGGCCCGCTACGTGACGGGTGTGGCGCTGCCCGTCGACGCGGGGTTCACTGCTCGCTGATGTGCTGTCAGGACGACGAGGTCCTCGATCTCCCGCCGGCCGCGATCGAGGCGCTGGCCCACTACCGGCGGCTGCGCGACGAGCGCCCCTGGGACTGGGGCGCCGAGGACCTGCCCGAGTTCCTCCGGCTCGCGCGCTTCTCGCGTCTCGGCGACCTGACCGCCGCGCTGGCGTCGACCGGCGGCGACTGGTCGCTGGCGATCCGCCGCGTCGCGGGCGAGCACCCCGGACCGGGCCTCGTCGTGCTCGCCGTCGACGCCGACGGGACGCTGACCTCGCGGGTCGGGACGCCGCGGCTCGCGGTCGCGGGCCGGCCGGTGACGCTCGACGTGGTCGTCGAGGCCGCCGTCACCGCGGAGCTCGACGTCGCGGGCACGCCGGTCACCGTGCGCACCGGGGGCGCGCACGTGCTGACCGTCGACCTCGCCGGCGACGCCCTGCGCGTCGGGTACGCGGGCGCCGTGCACCTGGTGGACGGGGCGGTCGACGTCCGGGCCGCCGCGACGCTGCGGGTGCGCGGGACGGGGTGGTCGCGCTGGTCGGTGGTCGACGCGGCGGGCGGCGGGTGGTGGCCCGAGGGGGCGCCGGCCAAGCACGACGGCGCGCACCGGCCGTACTTCCACGCGCGCGACACCACGCTCACGGTCCCGGCCGGCGAGCTGACGGTGACGTGCACCCGCGGGCCGGAGTACGCGCCGGAGTCGCGGACGATCGCCGTGGACAACGACGCGGTGGTCGACCTCGAGCCCGAGCGCGTCGTCGACCCGGGCGCCGAGGGCTGGCGCTCGGCGGACCTGCACGTCCACCTCAACTACTCCGGCGACCTCGTCGTCGCCCCCGAGCAGGCCCGCGCGATGCAGCGCGGCGAGGCTCTCGACCTCCTGAACCTCACCGCCGGCAACCTCGGCGGCGAGCGCGTGTACGACCGTGAGCTGTTCGAGGCGACGGTCGGGACGGACCTCTGGCGTGGTGATGCCTCCGCCCGGGCGTCGGTCGAGTTCCGCAACGACCTGCTCGGCCACGTCCACGCGCTCGCCCCGGGCGCCCCGCCGGCGCGGTACCAGACCGGGCACCCCGGCACCGCGCAGCCGCACGACTGGCCACCGAACAGCGAGGCGTGCACCGACCTGCAGGCCACCGGCGCCTCCACCGCGTACGCGCACCCGGTGTTCGCCCCGTTCGGGGTCGCGGACGACGACCCGTACGGCCCGTTCCTCTCGCCGCACCGCACCGTCGAGGCCCGCGCGCTCGTGGTGGACGCCGCGCTCGGTCTGGTCGACGGCCTCGAGGTCGTGTCGTGCTTCGACGACCGCGCCGGCGCCGAGCTGTACCACCGCCTGCTCGGGTGCGGCCTGCGTCTCGCGGCGGTGGCGGGCAGCGACGTCTTCCTGTCCTTCGCCCACGGCCCGGGCGTCGCGTCCAACCCGCCGGGCTGGCTGCGGACCTACGCGCAGCTCGGTGACGCGCCGGTCTCCGCCGAGGCGGTGCGGGACGCGATCCGGGCCGGGCGGACGCTGGCGACGAACGGGCCGTTCGTGACGCTGTCCGTCAACGGGGCCGGACCCGGGGACGTCGTGGCGGCCGAGGCCGGCGACGTCCTCGCCGTCCACGCCCGGGTGCGGGGGAGCGGGGCGGACGAGGTCGTCCTCGTCGGCCCCGACGGCGAGATCGCCGCGGCCCCGGTCGGGCCGGACGGCTCGGACGACACCGTGGTGGCCTCGGTGACGGTCGGCGGCCCGTTGTGGATCGCCGCGCTCGCCCGCGGCGGCCCGCACCCGATGGACCCGGAGCGGCCGGTGTTCGCCCACACCTCGCCGGTGCACGTGGAGGTGGCGGGGGAGCGGGTCGCCCGGCCCGCCGACGCCCGCTGGTGCCTGGGCCTGCTCGACCGTGTCGAGGCGCTCCTGCTCGCCGAGGGCCGCTTCGACCCCGACCACCGCGACACCCAGCTCGCCGACCACCACGCGGTTTTCGAGCAGGCCCGCGCCGTCTACCGACCCCTGTGTGAGTGAAATTCCCGGCTGTAGCCGGTGTCCTGTCTCGGGTGATCTGTCAAGGCCGAGTCTCGGTGGTTGTGTCGCGGGTTCGGATCTTGGTGGTCAGGCCGCGGGGGTGAGGCGGCCTTGGTAGCGCTTGGTGGGGTCAAGGTGTTGGTG
>NZ_BSTS01000024.1 GCF_030269665.1 Actinomycetospora sp. NBRC 106375 | reverse complement strand
TCCAGCATCGCGTCCATCAGTCGCATCCTGGCCTGCCGCTTCCCCGCCATGGGCACACCCTCGGCGATGATCAGGCGACACATACGGTGAGACACGACCCGAGACAGAACTCATGGGACTAGACACCTGCTATAGCAGGCCGAACTGCTCACATGACCGGAGGTCACCCCATGGACACAGCGGTGCTGCGGCGCGGGCTGGAGCAGACGGCCGACGTGCTGGCGGGTGTGGAGGGAGACCCGCCCACCACCCCGACGCCGTGCGAGGGCTGGACGCTGCAGGACCTCGTCGACCACGTCGTCGCGGCACCGTGGCGCTTCGCGGTGATGGTGCGCGGCGAGGCACTCGACTGGTCCGCGCCGACACCACCCGCCGGCGGCGACCCGGTGGCCGCGTTCTGTGCGCACGCCACCGAGCTGCTGACCGCGTGGGCGGAGCACGGCGACACCGTGACCGGGCCGGGCGTCGACTGGCAGTGCGCCGAGCTCGCGGTGCACACCTGGGACCTCGCCAGGACGACGGGCCTCCCCACCGCCCACCTCGACCCCGAGGTCGCCGAGCGCGGGCTGGCGTTCATGCGCGCCAACCTCACCGCCGACATCCGGGGCCCGGCGTTCGGCCCCGAACAGCCCGCCCCCGACGACGCCGACCCCTACGTCCGCATCGCCGCCTTCGCCGGCCGCGCGGTGGGTATGTGAGCAGTTGGCGCCCCGATAGGGGCGCCAACTGCTCACATGGAGGCGTCAGAGGGCGCGCCGGACCTCGTCGGCGGCCTGGCCCATGTGGCGCAGCTTCGCGTAGGCGGTGGTGCGGCTGAAGTAGCCGAGACCGCAGTCGGGCGCGACGAGCAGGCGGTCGGCGGGCACGACCTTGAGCGCGCGGCGGATGCGGTCGGCGATCTGCTCCACGCTCTCGACCATCGTGTTCTTCGCGTCGACGACGCCGACACCGAGCACCTTGTCGGTGGGGAACTCGCCGAACGCGTCGAGCTCGGCGAAGTCCTTGTTCGTGAACTCGAGGTGCACCACGTCGACCGGCGACTCGCGGAAGAGCGGCATCATCTCCGTGGCGTGGTCGTCGAAGATGTCGCGCTGGCCGTCGACGCTGCCGTAGCAGACGTGCCAGAACTTCATCATGTCGACGCCCTCGAAGAGGATCTGCTGGCACTCGATCTGCCACATGTCCGTCGTGTAGGGCGGCAGCACGTCGATCAGCTGGACGGCCTCGAGCCCCAGGTCCTGCAGGTAGCGCAGCTCCTTGTTCAGGGCTCGGGCGATGTCCTTGGCCAGCGCCACGCCGTCGCCGTAGTACTGGTCGTCGAGGATGATCGACTGCTGGGCCGGGCCGAGCATCGCGATCTTGAACGGCCGGTCGGTCGCGTTCTTCATCGCGTAGTTGACCGACTCGAAGATCGGGCGCTTCCACTCGACCTTGCTGATCACCTGACCCTTGTAGAACGGCGCGTACTTCGCGCCGTCGCCGGGCGGGCCGTAGTTGGTGATGCCGCCGAGGTTCTCGGGGATGAAGTGGAAGATCGGCTCGAGCTGGAAGCCCGGCGCCTCCCACTCGTAGTACTGCGCCCCGTCGCACAGGACGTGCAGCCCGGCCCGTTCCTGTTCGAGCGCGGTGATCTTGCAGGCGTCCTCGTAGGCGACGCGCAGGTTGTGGCTGCGGTACGTGGGCTCGTCCCCGCACCCCAGGATCCGCCCCTGGAGCCAGTGCGGCCGCGGGAACGCGGACACGGCCGACACCGGGAGCAGGACATCCTCGTTCCGAATCCGCATGAGATCTTCATCCTCTCCCTGTTGCTGATGTGACTGTTGCTGGCGTGAGCACGTCGCGGACCGCGGCGACGACCTTGTCCGCGGACGGCAGGACCGCGGCCTCCATGGCCGCGGCGACGGGGAGCGGGACGTTGCCGCCGGACACCCGGCGGACGGGGGCGCGCAGGTCAGCGAAGGCCTCCTCGGCCACGATCGCGGCGACGCCGGCGCCCCAGCCGAGCTGGCCGGGGTTCTCCTCGACGATCACCACGCGCCCCGTGCGCCGCACCGACGCGAGCACCGCGGCCGCGTCGAGCGGGACGAGCGTGCGCAGGTCGAGCACCTCGGCGGAGACCCCGTCGTCCGCCAGGGTCGACGCAGCCTCCAGGCACATCCCGACGGTGCGGGCGAGGCCGACGAGCGTGACGTCGTCGCCCGTCCGTCGCACGGCCGCCTCGCCGAGCCCCACCACGTGGTCCCCGGCCGGCGCCTCGCCCTTCGTCCCGAACAGCGCCTTGTGCTCGAAGACCAGGACCGGCTCGTCGTCCCGGATCGCGGCCGCGAGCAGCCCCCACATGTCCGAGGGGTCCGACGGCGACACGATCTTGATGCCGGGCACGCACATCGCCCAGTTCTCGATCGCCTGGCTGTGCTGGGCGCCGAAACCGAGCCCGCCGCCGTTCGTCCCGCGGATCACCAACGGCATCCGCAGCTGGCCGCCGGTCATGTAGCAGGCCTTGGCGATCTCGTTCGCGACCTGGTCCCAGCAGGTGGCGTAGAAGTCCGAGAACATGATCTCGGCGACGGGACGCAGCCCGGCCGCCGCGGCGCCCATGGCCGCACCGGCGATGGCCTGCTCGGAGATCGGGGTGTCCCACACGCGGTCGGTGCCGAAGCGGTCGCGCAGCCCGGCGGTCGTCTTGAACACCCCGCCGGAGCCGACGTCCTCGCCGAGCAGCACGACGCGCTCGTCGCGCGCCATCTCCTGGGCGAGCGCGCCGGCGACCGCCTCGCGATACGTCAGTTGCGCCACGTCGAGCTCCCGTCGCTCCACATCCCGGTCCACGCCGCCGCGGCGTCGGGGGTCGGGGCCTCGAGCACCCGGACCGCGAGGTCGTCCATCTCGCCCTTGACGCGCGCGACGAGCGCCTCGGTCTCCTCGGCGGTCGCGTCGCCGGTCTCGGTGAGCCGCTGGGCGGCCTTGACAACCGGGTCGCGGAGCCACGCCGCGGAGACCTCGTCGGGGTCGCGGTAGGCCGCGCCGTCGGCGACCGAGTGGCCGCCCAGCCGGTAGGTCGTCGCCTCCAGCAGCGTCGGGCCGTCGCCGCGGCGGGCGCGCTCGACGGCCCGCGCCACGGTCTGGCGGACGGCCTCCACGTCGTTGCCGTCGACCACCACCGGCTCGAGCCCGTACGCCGGCGCGCGGTCCGCCGCCGGCCGCGCGACGGGGATGACGTCGGCGATCGGCGTGTACTCCATGTACTGGTTGTTCTCGCAGACGAACACGACGGGCAGCGACCAGACCGCGGCGAGGTTCACGGCCTCGTGGAACGCGCCGATGTTCGTGGTGCCGTCGCCGAAGAAGCACGCGGTCACCCGGCCGTCGCGGCGGATCCGGCTCGCCCACGCCATGCCGACCGCGGTCGGGATGTGCCCGCCGACGATCGCGTAGGAGCCGTAGTAGCCGTGCGCGACGCTCGTGATGTGCATCGAGCCGCCCTTGCCGCCGCAGATGCCGCCCTCGCGGCCGAGCAGCTCGCGCAGCACGGCCTCCGGGTCCGCGCCGCGGGCCAGCGCGTGGGCGTGGCCGCGGTAGGTGCCCAGCGAGGCGTCCCCGGGGCCCAGCGTCGAGGCGACGCCGACCGCGATCGCCTCCTGGCCGATCCCGAGGTGCGCGGGTCCTCGCACGCGTCCCTGGCGGTAGAGCACGTCGAGCTTCGCCTCGAAGTGCCGGATGCGCAGCATCTGCTCGTACAGCCCGCGCAGGCCCACGTCCTGCACCACCGACCCCGTCACGGACCCGACGCTAGTGACGCACGTCGCACCCGGGCCTCGTCCTCGCAGGTCAACAGATCACCGGGGCCTCGGACCGGCGGGACCAGCTCTCGACCGTCCCGGCGGGGTTGCCGCGCCCCGGAGTGGTGACCCCACGGGCATGACGAGCGCCGCGCCCGAGAGCGACCTCGGCCTGTTCGGACCGACGTCGGTGACGTGGCGGGTCCAGCTAGAGCCGGTGCTGTGGGTCGCGGGCATGCGGGCGCTGCTGCTGCAGTCGCTGCACCCGCAGGTGATGCGCGCGACCTACCAGAACTCGGCGCTCTTCGACCCGAAGAAGGCCTGGCCGCGGTTCCAGCGCACGGTCGGGTTCGTCGGCACCCGCACGTTCGGCAACCGGACCGAGGTCGACGAGGCGGGAGCGCGGGTGCGCCGGCTGCACGCGACCCTGCGCGGGCGCGACCCCGACGGCACCGTGATCGCCCTCGACGACCCGGCGAACCTCCTCTGGGTGCACAACGCGGAGATCGACTCGTACGCCGACGTCGCCCGCCGCGCCGGGGTGGTCGACGACGACGAGGCCGACGCGTACGTCGCCGAGCGTCCGCGCCGCGGAGGTCGTGGGCCTCGACCCGGCGATCGTGCCCGCGTCCCGCGCCGAGCTCGCCGCCTACTTCGACCGGGTCCGCCCGCAGCTCGCGCTCACCGACGAGGCCCGCCGCGGCGTCGGCGGCCTGCTGACACCCCAGCCGAGCGCCCCGACGGGGATGGCGCTGGCGCTCTCGTCGATCGCCGCGATCTCGTTCTCCACCCTGCCCCGGTGGGCGCGGCGGATGTACGGGCTGCCGGGGCTGCCCACCACCGACCTGGGCGTCACGGTCGCCCTGCGTGCGCTGCGCACCGCCACGACCCTGTTGCCCGACCTCCCCGCCCCGCCCGACATCGACCGCGCGCGCCGCCTCGTCCGGGAGGCCCGCGCCGCAGGCTGAACGAGGGTGACGAGGTCGCCCTGGTGCCAGCCTGGCGACCATGCTGACAATCAACGTCAGGGAATCCCCCACGATCCCCGGAGCGAGGAGGCACGCGTGGCCGTGACCGAGGCCTACATCGTCGACGCCGTCCGCACGCCCATCGGCACGCGCAAGGGAGCGCTGGCCGACGTGCACCCCGCCGATCTCGGCGCGCACGCGCTGACGGCGCTGGTGGACCGCACGGGCATCGACCCCGGCACCGTCGACGACGTCCTCATGGGCTGCGTGAGCCAGCTCGGCCCGCAGGCCGGCGTCATCGGCCGCACCGCCTGGCTCTCGGCCGGCTTCCCCGAGCACGTGCCCGGGGTGACGATCAACCGCGCGTGCGGCTCGTCCCAGCAGGCCCTGCACTTCGCCGCGCAGGCGGTGCTCTCGGGCACGCAGGACATGGTCATCGCCGCGGGCGTCGAGAACATGGCGATCGTCCCCATCGACGCCAACGCCGCGGTGCTGGAGAAGATGGGCACCCGCCGCGAGGGCGCGGGCTGGATCGAGCGCTACGGCGAGCAGGAGATCAGCCAGTTCCGCGGAGCCCAGCTGATCGCCGAGAAGTGGGACCTGCGCCGCCCGCAGCTCGAGGAGTTCGCCGTCGAGAGCCACCGCCGCGCCGCGCGGGCCACTGACGAGGGCCGCTACACCGCCCAGATCGCCCCGCTCAACGGCCTCGAGCGCGACGAGGGCATCCGCCCGGACGCGAACGTCGAGAAGATGTCGACCCTGCCGGCGCTGCGCGAGGGCTACGAGATCACCGCTGCGGTCTCCAGCCAGGTCTCGGTCGGCGCGGCGGCGCTGCTCGTCGCCTCCGAGGACGCGGTGCGCCGGCACGGCCTGACGCCGGTCGCGAAGGTGACGACGCTGTCGGTGGTCGGCGAGGACCCCGTGTACATGCTCACCGGGCCCATCCCGGCCACGCGCGACGTCCTGCGCCGCGCCGGCCTGACGATCGACGACATCGACCTCTTCGAGTGCAACGAGGCCTTCGCGCCGGTCGTGCTGGCCTGGGCGCAGGAAACGGGCGCGCCGCTCGAGCGCACCAACGTCAACGGCGGCGCGATCGCGATGGGCCACCCGTTGGGCGCCACCGGCGCGGTGCTCGCGACCAAGCTCGTCCACGAGCTGGCGCGCACCGGCGGGCGGCGCGGTCTGCAGACGATGTGCGAGGGCGGCGGCCAGTCCAACGCGACGATCATCGAGCGCGTCTGACACCCTCCGCCCATGGAGCTGCGTGATCGCGTCGCGGTCGTCACGGGCGCCGGCGGGGGCATCGGGCGTGCGCTCGTCGGGGCCCTCGCCGACGCCGGCGCCCGCGTGGTGGCGACCGATCTGGACGTGCCCGAGGTCGACGGTGCGGCCGTGGCCCGCGCGCTCGACGTCACCGACGCCGAGGCCACGGCGGCGCTGCTGGACGAGGTCGGTCCCGTCGACGTCTACCTCGCCAACGCCGGCGTCGCCGCGGGGACCGATCCGATGGACACCCCCGACGAGCTGTGGGAGACGGTCCTCGGCGTCAACGTCCGCGCGCACATCACCGCCGCGAAGCTCCTGCTGCCCGGGTGGCTCGAGCGCGGCGAGGGCTACTTCGTCGCGACGGCGTCGGCCGCGGGCCTGCTCACCCAGATCGGTTCGGCGCCGTACGCGGTGAGCAAGCACGCCGCGGTGGCGTTCGCCGAGTGGCTCTCGGTGACCTACGGCGCCCGCGGCGTACGCGTCAGCACGCTGTGCCCGATGGGCGTCGCCACGCCGATGCTCGACACGGGCGCCGACGAGGGCGGGATGTCGGCCGCGGCGACGGGGGCGGTGCGCGCGGCGGGCGAGGTCCTCACGCCGGAGGCGGTGGCCGCCGCGGTGGTCGAGGGGATCGGGCGCGAGGAGTTCCTCATCCTGCCCCACCCCGAGGTGCTGACGTTCTTCCGCCGGAAGGCCGACGACTACGAGCGCTGGCTGGCCGGGATGCGCCGCCTGCAGGAGTCCGTCAGCCGCTGACCGGAGCCTCGTGACCACGGGGTGTGCGCTGGCAGGCTCTCCGGGTGGCCGACGTCCTCGCGCTCGCGCAGGAGGAGCGGGGAGAGCTCGCCTCGTTCCTCGAGGAGCTCACGCCCGCGCAGTGGGACGCGCCGACCCTGTGCTCGCGGTGGTCGGTGCGCGACGTCGTCGCCCACGTCATCGGCTACGACGTCCAGGGGATGACGGGGTTCTGGCGGACCTTCGTGCTCGCCGGCGGCTCGCCGGACCGCGCCAACCAGCGCGTCGTCGACGCCTTCCGCGAGCTCGAGCCGTTCGGCCTGCTCGACCTCGTGCGCCGCTACCGGACCCCGGAGGGACCCACGGCCCGGTTCGGCTACCGGATCGCGCTCACCGACGGGGCGATCCACCAGCAGGACATGCGCCGGCCCCTCGGGATGCCGCGCACCATCCCGCCCGAGCGGCTGCGGGCGATCCTCGACTTCGCGATGGTCGCCCCGCCGATCCGCGCGTCGGTGCGCACCCGCGGGCTCCGCCTCGTCGCGACCGACCTCGACTGGAGCTCCGGGCAGGGCCCCGAGGTGCGGGGACCGGGGGAGGCCGTGCTCATGGTGGCCGCCGGTCGCCGGGACGCGCTGGGCGAGGTCGACGGCGCCGGTCTCGACACGTTGACCGAGCGGATGCCGCGCGACTGAGCGTCGTCACCTGTTAAGTCTCGGTGAAGAGCGATCGCCGAGTCTCCCGTTTCCGGGGTGCCGGTTCCTAGCGTCCGTTCCGGATCACCCACCCGGACGGGGGACACGACATGACCGACGCCCTCCCGCGGCCCGACGGCTACTCCGCCGGCCACGACGACCTCGTCGAGGCCGGCGGCCACCCCGTCGGCAGCGGGGTGGCCGGCGAGGGCTACGACGAGCGCCTCACGAACGAGGACCTGGCCCCGCTGCGCGAGCAGCACTGGGGCTCCTACAACTTCTTCGCGTTCTGGATGTCGGACGTGCACTCCGTGGGCGGCTACCTCACCGCGGGCAGCCTGTTCGCGCTCGGCCTCGCGGCGTGGCAGGTGTTCATCGCACTGATCATCGGCATCGCGATCGTCTACCTGCTGTGCAACCTCGTCGCCCGCCCGAGCCAGGCGACGGGGACGCCCTACCCGGTGGTCTGCCGGACGTCGTTCGGGGTGCTCGGGGCGAACATCCCCGCGATCATCCGCGGGCTCATCGCCGTCGCCTGGTACGGCATCCAGACCTACCTCGCGTCGGCGTCGCTCGTGGTGGTCGCGCTCAAGCTCTGGCCCGGGCTCGCCCCGTACGCCGACGACGCGACCGGGTTCACCGGCCTGTCGGCGCTCGGGTGGGCCGCCTTCGGGATCATGTGGGTGCTGCAGGCGCTGGTGTTCTGGAAGGGCATGGAGGCCATCCGGCGGTTCATCGACTTCTGCGGCCCGGCGGTCTACGTCGTCATGTTCCTGCTCGCCGGCTACCTCGTCTTCGAGGCCGGGCCGTCGAACATCGACCTGAACCTCTCGGAGAACCTGGTCTCCGGGTGGGCGGTGCTGCCGGTGATGGCCACCGCGGTCGCGCTGATCGTCTCCTACTTCTCGGGCCCGATGCTCAACTACGGCGACTTCACCCGCTACGGCCGGTCGTTCGCCGCCGTGCGCAAGGGCAACTTCCTCGGCCTGCCCGTGAACTTCCTCGTCTTCGCGATCCTCGTGGTCGTCACGGCCGCGGCGACCCAGCCGGTGTTCGGCGAGATGATCGACGACCCGGTCGAGACCGTCGCCCGCCTCGACTCGACGTTCGCCGTCGTCCTCGGCGCGCTCACCTTCATGATCGCGACGGTCGGCATCAACATCGTCGCGAACTTCGTCTCGCCGGCCTTCGACTTCTCCAACGTCAACCCGCGCCGGATCAGCTGGCGGATGGGCGGCATGATCGCCGCCGTCGGGTCGGTGCTGCTCACGCCGTGGAACCTCTACTCCGACCCCGAGGTCATCCACTACACGCTCGACACCCTCGGAGCGTTCATCGGCCCGCTCTACGGTGTGCTGATCGCCGACTACTTCCTGGTCAAGCGCCGCCGCCTGGTCGTCGACGACATGTACACGCTCGCGCCGACCGGCCGGTACCACTTCCGCGGCGGCTACAACCCGATCGCGATCGCCGCCACGGTCGTCGGTGCGATCGGGGCGATGCTGCTGGTGCTGCTCGGGTCGACCGACGCGGCGTCGTTCAGCTGGTTCGTCGGGGCGGGGATCGCGTTCGCCCTGCACTGGGGGCTGTCGCGCCGGGCGGGGCACGTGCTCCCGGCGGAGGACGCCACGCCGACCTAGGCTCGGACCATGGACGTCCGTCTCTGGTTCGACCCGGTGTGCCCCTTCTGTTGGATGACGAGCAAGTGGCTGCGACTCGTCGCCGGGCAGCGTGACCTGGCGATCGAATGGCGCTTCATCTCGTTGCGGCTGGTCAACACGGGCGTCGACTACGAAGCCTGGTTCCCGCCCGAGTACGAGGCGGGGCACACCGCCGGGCTGCGCATGCTGCGGGTGGCCGCGCGCGTGCGGAAGGAGCACGGCGCCGACGCGCTCGACCGCCTGCAGGAGGCGTTCGGCCGGCACGTCTTCGAGCGGGAGCCGGTGCCGGACACCGCGACGTCGCGGGAGACCCAGGGGTCCGAGGCGTTCGTCGCGGAGGTGCTGACCACGGCCGGGCTGCCGACGTCGCTGGTCGAGACCCTCGCCGACACCGCGTGGGACGAGGTCGTGCGGGCCGAGACCGACGAGGCGCTCGCGCTGACCGGCAAGGACGTCGGGACGCCGATCATCCAGGTGGACCCGCCCGACGGGCTGGCGTTCTTCGGCCCGGTCATCAGCCGGATGCCCACCGAGGAGCAGGCCGGCGAGCTGTGGGACCACGCGGTCGGGCTGGCCCGCTTCCCGGGCTTCGCGGAGCTCAAGCGCAGCCTGCGCGAGCGCCCGCAGCTCCCGTCGTTCGGCGTCACCACCGCCGACGTCGGGCTCGTCGAGGACTGGCACGGCGGGAGCCGCCGCCAGCACCGCTGATGCGCCTGCAGGTCGTCAACCCGAACACGACGGCGTCGATGACGGCGACGATCGCGGCGGCGGCGCGGTCGGTCGCCGCGCCCGGCACGGAGATCGTCGCGGTGACCTCGCCGCACGGCCCGGTCTCGATCGAGAGCCACTACGACGAGGCGATGGCGGTCCCCGGGCTGCTGGCGGCGCTGGACCCGGCGGCGGACGCGCACGTGATCGCGTGCTTCGGCGACCCCGGCCTCGACGCCGCCCGGGAGGTCGCGCGGGGCCCGGTGGTCGGGATCGCCGAGGCGGCGATGCGCACGGCGCTCTACCTGGGCCGCGGGTTCTCCGTGGTCACGACGCTCGCCCGCACCGCGGGGCGGGCCGAGGAGCTGGCGCAGCGCTACGGGGCGGCGCACGCCTGCCGGCGGGTGCGGGCCTGCGAGGTGCCGGTGCTGGGTCTGGAGGACCCGGCCGCGCGGGCCGCGATCCTGGGCGAGTGCCGGGCGGCGGTCACCGAGGACGGCGCGGACGTGATCGTGCTGGGCTGCGCCGGGATGGCCGACCTGTGCGCCGCCCTGACCGCCGAGCTCGGCGTCCCGGTGCTCGACGGCGTCGCCGCCGCGACCCGCGCCGCGGAGTCGCTCGTCGCCCTCGGCGTCACGACCTCCCGCCGCAGCGAGTACGCCCCGCCCCCGCCGAAGCCCGGGGGCTTCCCCGGTGAGCGACGGGCTCAGTACACCGACAGCTGGTAGTCGCCGCGCCCCTCGTCCCAGTCCATCGTGACCAGGTCGCGCGACCGGGCCGCGCGGGCGAAGGACAGGAAGTTGTTGAACCCGTAGCGCTTCTCGGAGAAGCCGGGGTCGCGCTTGCGCATCTGGTCCTTGAGCCCGGAGAGCTGGGGCGGCCCGCCGGCGGCCTCGAGGTCGCGCACGGTGGTCGCGAACAGCGCGAACGCCTCGTCCTCGGCGGAGGTGTCCTCGGGGAACGCGACCTCGGGGTCGCCGGCCGCGGTGCCCGGCGCGAGGGCGACGACCCCGCGGTTCTCGAGGTGGCGCAGCAGCTCACCGAAGCCGCGGAAGCCCTGGTCGCCCTCGTCGAAGGTCGGGTCCTTGCGCAGGATGGCGCGCTTGAGGGTCGAGGCGCGCACTGGGCCGTCGGTGGCGCGCGCGAGGCCGGCGAGGGTGCTGCTGACCATCGCGGTGAGGTCGGGGTCGGACCCGGTGGCCGGGGCGTCGTCCTCGGGCATCGGATCGTCGGGCACCGGCACCGGCACCGGCACCGGCGCCGGGGGTGCGGCGGGTGCCGTGGCTGCCGCGGGTCCCGCGGCCGGCGCCGGGGTCGTCACCGGGGCCGACCGCCGCCGCGTCTGCTTCGCGGGCATCGGCCGGCCCTCGACGCCGGGCAGGCGGTCGTAGAAGAGGAACTCGTCGCACGCCGCGGGCAGCAGTGCCGAGGTGGAGGACTGCACGCCGATGCCGATGACGCGCTTGTCCATCTCGCGCAGCTTGTGCATCAGCGGCGTGAAGTCGGAGTCGCCGGTGCCGATCGCGAACGTCGTGACGAACCCGCGCTCGTAGGCCAGCTCGATCGCGTCCACGGCCATCTTGATGTCGGCGGCGTTCTTGCGGGAGCCGCCGATGCGCTGCGGGATCTCGATCAGCTCGACCTGGGCGCGGGCGAGCAGCCGGCGGTCCTCGTCGAACGCCGACCAGTCGCCGTAGGCCCGGCGCGTCACCACGCGGCCGCGTTCGGCGAGCGCGTCGGCGACCGGCCCGAAGTCGAACGGCGAGACCCCGAGCCCGTCGCGCGCCCCGATGGCGAGGTTCTCGTAGTCGAGGAACAGGGCAATGCGTTCGTCCTCCGGCGCCACCGGGGCAGCGTAGGCCCCTGCCCCGAGCGGCCGGTCCGCGGTGACGATTGCGTTGCAGACCTTGCGTGCTCGGATAGTACGTGCTCGGATTTAGAGCGGAGGTGGTCGACCGATGGACCAGAACCTGTTCAACGACATCTGCCTGCAGCAGCTGCGGCTCTCCGGCGTGCACGAGGGCGAGACCGTCGCGGTCCTGACGCGGGGTGCCGAGCGCGGCGAGTACGCCGACGCGTTCCTGTGGGCTGCCCAGCAGCTCGGCGCGGCGACCTTCCACCTGCGCCTGCCCCCGCCCGCGAGCGCGTCGGGCGCCTGGGCCGTCGGCGACTCCGGGCTGGGGAACATCCCGCTGGCCGTGGACGCGCTGAAGGCCGTCGACATGGTCGTCGACTGCACCTTCCTGCTCTTCTCCCCGGAGCAGTTCGCGATCCAGGACGCCGGCACCCGCATCCTCACCGCGGTCGAGCCGCCCGAGCTGCTGGCCCGGCTCATGCCGACCACCGAGCTGCGCGAACGCGTCGAGTACGGCGCCGACCTGCTGGCCAAGGCGCAGACGATGCGCATCACCAGCCCGGCCGGCACCGACGTCACCTACCGTCTCGGCGTCTACCCGACGCTCTCGGAGTACGGCTACACCGACACCCCGGGGCGCTGGGACCACTGGCCCGCGGCGTTCGTGTTCACCGGCGGCGCCGACGACGGCGTCGACGGGCAGATCGTGCTCTCGCCCGGGGACGTGCTGCTGCCGTTCAACACCTACGTGCAGACCCCGGTGACGCTGACGATCGAGCAGGGCTTCATCCGGGACATCCGTGGCTCCCTGGACGCGGACCTCCTGAGCTCCTACATCCGCAGCTTCGACGACCCCCGCGGCTACGGCATGTCCCACGTCGGCTGGGGTCTCGACGAGCGGGCGCACTGGCACGGGCTGACCCAGTTCCCCGGCGGGATGGGCATGGAGCTGCGCAGCTTCTACGGCAACGTCATGTTCTCGATCGGGCCCAACAACGAGCTCGGCGGCCCGAACGACACGCCCTGCCACTTCGACATCCCGATGCGCGGCAACTCGCTGTACCTGGACGACGAGCTGGTGGTGGATTCCGGGGAGCTGACCATCCCCGAGATGCGTCCTACCGTGAAGCGATGACCGACCACCACATCGGGATGATCGTCCCGAGCTCCAACCTCACGATGGAGACCGAGCTGCCGCGGATGCTCGCCGCGCGCGAGCGGGCGATCCCGTCCGACCGGTTCGTCTTCCACGCCGCCCGGGCGCGCATGCAGCACGTGACGCCCGAGCAGCTCCAGGCCATGAACGCCCAGGCCACCCGCGCGGCCACCGAGCTCGCCGACGCCCGGCCCGACGTCGTCGCGACGGCGTGCCTGGTCGCGATCATGGCGCAGGGGCCGGGATTCCACTGCACCGCCGAGGACGACATCACCGCGGCGCTGCGGGCGGAGGGCTCGTCCGCTCCCGTCGTCTCGAGTGCCGGCGCGCTGATCTCGGGGATCGCGGCGCTGGGGGCGAAGCGCGTCGCGATCGTGACGCCGTACATGAAGCCGCTGACGCAGGCGGTCGTGGCGTACCTGGAGGACGCGGGCGTCGAGGTCGTCGACTCGCTGTCGCTCGAGGTGCCCGACAACCTCGCCGTCGCCCGCCTGGACCCCTCCGACCTGCGGGAGCACTACACGAAGCTCGACCTCTCCGGCGCCGACGCCCTCGTGCTCTCGGCGTGCGTGCAGATGCCGTCGCTGCCGGTGGTCCAGGCGGTGCAGGACGAGGTCGGGATCCCGGTGCTCTCCGCGGCCACGGCGACGACGTTCCGGATCCTGTCGTCGCTCGGGCTGGAGACCCGCGTCCCCGACGCCGGCGCGCTGCTCTCCGGCACCGTCGCCGACCCGGGCGACGTCACCCGCGCCGCCTGAGGGTTGTCAGCGAAGTGCCCTCGCGGACGCTCAGCGTCCGTATCGGTACTTCGATCACTTGTGGTCCGTGCCTCAAAGGGCCTCAGAGCAGCGAGCGCAGGGCCTCGCGGGTCGTCGCGAGCGCGGCGGCCGGGTCGTCCCAGAACACCATGTGCCCGGTGCCCGGCACCTCCACGATCGACGCCTCCGGGTTCGCCTTCGCCGCCTCCTCGGCGCCGGCCGCGGTGACGACCGGGCTGTCGCCGCCGTGGATCAGCACCGTGGGAGCGGGGACGGAGGGCCAGGTCGCGAAGAAGTCTTCGGCCTCGAAGCCCGCGTGGGTGGCGACGACCGCGTCGCGGGAGATCGAGCCCAACCACCGGGCGCGCAGCTCCTGCTCGCGGCGCGGCCAGCGTGGCCAGGACGCCGCGACCTCGTCGGCGTCCGTGCCCCGTCGGGCCTGGTCGAGCTGGCCGAGGAACGCCTCGAGCGTCGTCGGGTACGGGTCGCGGTCCGGGCCGCTCATGGGCGGGTCCACGAGCACAGTGCCGCCGAGGTTGACCCGTCCGGCCGCGGCGACCGTCGCCACGATGCGCGCGCCCATCGAGTGGCCGAGCAGGATCGGGCGCTGCAGGCGCAGCCCGCGCACGACGGCCTCGACATCGCGGGCGTAGGTGTCGAGGTCGTAGGCGTCCCCGTTGTCCGACAGCCCTCGGCCGCGGACGTCGAGGACGATCGGGTGCACCAGGTCGGTGAGACCCCGCACGACGAAGTCCATGCTGATCGCCGGGCTCGTGATCCCGGGGACCACCACGAGGGGTGGCCTGCCCTGCACCCCGTAGTCGAGCAGGTGCAGGAGCGGGCCGCGGGAGCGCACCCAGCGGCTGTCCGCCGGGATGTCGGCGAGGTCCGCGAGAGCCGGCTGGGTCAGGATACGGTGGCTGGCGGACTCGGTCACGCGTCGGCCTTCCGGAACGGGTCGTCGAGGTAGGACACGGCGTCGTCGAGGGCGACGACGTCGGCGTACTTGGCCTGCAGGTCGAACAGCGCGGCGTCGTGGGGGCCCTGCGCGCGGTCGCCGCACGCCTCGGCGACCACGAGCGTGTCGAAACCGCACTGGACGGCGTCGACGGCCGTGGCGCGCACGCAGCCCGAGGTCGTGGCGCCGCAGACCACGGCGGTGTCGACGTGCAGGCCGGCGAGCAGCGCGGCCAGCGACGAGCCGTGGAACGCCGAGGCGCCCTTCTTGGTGAGGACGTGGTCGTCGGGCGCGAGCCCCAGCCGCGCGTCGAGGGCGACGGCGTCGCTGCCCTCGCGCAGCGCGCGCACGCCTGGGGCCTTGCGCAGCCAGGCGATCGCGTCGCCGTCGGCCTCGGCGGGGGTGAAGGAGACGACGGTGGCGATCACCGGCACGTCGCGGCGGTGGGCGACCTCGACGAGCTGCGCGGTGGCGGCGACCTCGGCGGTCAGGTCGGCGCCGAGGTCGAAGCCGGGCTCGGTGAAGCCGCGGGTCAGGTCGACGACGATCAGCGCCGGCCTCGGGCCTCGCGGGACACGGGCTCCGAAGCCGGCGCGGTCGTAGACGGCGTCGGTCGCCTCGCCGTGCAGTCCCTCAGCGGTCACGTCGCAGCTCCTCGATCAGTGTCTTCTGGCCCTTCAACCGGCCGAGCAGATAGCCCTGGACGACGCCGAACGCTGCGGCGCCCACCAGCGCGGCCCAGCGCCCGGGGTGAGGCGGCAGCAGCATGGCGAGGCCGTCGAGCGAGTCCTCGCTCGGCGTGTCGCGCACCGACGATGTGGCGATCCTGGTGTCAGACGCCAGGAAAGCCGCATTGCTCGCACCGGAGGTGCCGGTACTTCCGCCCGCCAGCTCGCCGGCGAGGTTGCGGGCGAACTGGTCGAGCAGGCGGCTCGAGACCGTCGTGATCGCGCCCTTCCCGAACTGCGCGATCTTCCCTCGGATCAGCAGGTCGGTATGCAGGTCGAGGCGCGAGCCGCCGTCGGCCTCGGCGACCGAGAGGACGACGTCGGCCTCCGCGTCGCCGGCGCCGTGGGCGTCGCTGGCGCGGGCGGACAGGCGCAGGGTGCGCTCGTCCGGCACGACGTCGGTGAACCGCAGCGTGCCCGCGTACGCGGCGCTGATCGGGCCGACCTTGACCTTCACGCGGCCCCGGTACGCCTCGCCGTCGCGGCCCTCGAGCGCCGCGCCCGGGAGGCAGCCCGCCACCCGTTCCACGTCGTTGAGCAGC
The DNA here is from genome assembly GCF_030269665.1 of Actinomycetospora sp. NBRC 106375. Classification (GTDB taxonomy): domain Bacteria; phylum Actinomycetota; class Actinomycetes; order Mycobacteriales; family Pseudonocardiaceae; genus Actinomycetospora. Next base: position 82,630 of record NZ_BSTS01000024.1, on the reverse strand, counting down.
GCGAACACGTCGTCCGGGGGAGCGGCGACGGCGAGGTGGTTGTCCAGGATCACGAGATCTTCTCCCGTCGGGACGCGGCCGTCGCGCACACCGCGTCGACGATCGTCTGGTAGCCGGTGCAGCGGCAGAGGTTCGCCGAGAGGGCCTCGCGGAGCTCCTCGCGCGAGGCGTCCGGCGACTCCGCGAGCACGCCCTCGGCGAGCATGAGGAAGCCGGGCGTGCAGAAGCCGCACTGCAGGGCGTGGTGGTCGGTGAACGCCTGCTGCAGGTCCGACAGCTCGCCGTCGTGGTCGAGGGACTCGACGGTGCGCACGTCGGCGCCCTCGGCCTGGACGGCGAACACCAGGCACGCGCGGACCGGGGCGTGGTCGAGGTGCGCGGTGCACGCGCCGCACACCCCGTGCTCGCAGCCCACGTGGGTGCCGGTGAGGTGGAGGTCGTGGCGCAGGACGTCGGCGAGCGTCCGGCGCGGCTCGACGACCACCTCGTGCTCGGTGCCGTTGACGTGCAGCGTCAGCAGGTGCGGGTCGTTCACGGCGTGCCCTCCAGCGCGTCCAGCACCGTGGCCGGGTGGATCGGTGTCGTGTCGAGCTCGACGCCGGTGTGGCGCAGCGCGTCGTTGACGGCGTTCAGCACCGCGGCGGGCGCGCCGATCGTGCCGCCCTCGCCGGCGCCCTTGGCCCCGTTCTCGGTGAACGCGCAGGGCGTCTCGAGGTGGGTGATCGACACGTCGGGGATCTCCGTCGCTGTCGGCACGAGGTAGTCGATGAACGACGCCGCCGACGGCTCGCCGTGCTCGTCGTAGGTGACCTCCTCGAACAGCGCCCCCGCGATGCCCTGGGCGATCCCGCCGCGGCACTGCCCGTCGACGACCTGCGGATGGATCACCACGCCGCAGTCCTCCACGCACACGTAGCGCAGGATGCGGACCTGCCCGGTGCCCGGGTCGACCTCGACGACGACGGCGTGCGTCGCGTTCGAGAAGGTGCCGTCGCCGGGGACGTCGAAGCTCGCCGTCGCGGTCAGGGTCGGCTCGACGTCCTTGGGCAGCAGGTGGCTGCGCAGGTAGGCGACGTCGGCGATGTCCTCGTAGGACAGCCGTCGTGCCGGGTCGTCCACCACGATCACGCCGCCGGAACCGTCCATCGCGACGTTCTCCGGCCGGGTCTCGAGCAGGTGCGCGGCGATCCGGCACAGCAGCTCGCCGAGCCGCTCCGAGGCCAGCGCGACCGCCGAGCCGCCGATCGTCACCGACCGCGACGCGAACGTGCCCCACCCGTAGGCGATCCGCTCGGTGTCGCCCTGGCGCAGCTTCACGCGGGCGACGTCGATGCCGAGCCGGTCGGCCACGATCTGCGCGAACGTCGTCTCGTGCGACTGGCCGTGGTTCATCGTCCCGCTGGTGACGACGACCGCCCCGGTGGTGTCCATCCGGATCTCGGAGAGATCGAAGCCGGGGACGACGGTCATCCGCCGCTTCGCGAACGCCTCGGACCCGTAGCCCGTGCGCTCGGAGAAGCAGCAGAAGCCGATCCCGAGGTGCCGGTCCCCGCCGTCGCGCGCGCCGAACCAGCCCTCGGACCGCAGGGTCTCCTCGGCGAGGTCGAGCGACTCGCGGTACGTCCCGGGGTCGTAGGTGACGGCGTTGACGCCGGTGTACGGGAACTCGGTGATGACGTTGCGGCGCCGGAGCTCGACCGGGTCCAGGTCGAGCGCGCGCGCTGCCTTCTCCATCACCCGCTCGATCGCCGTGACGTACTGCGGCCGGCTCACGCCCCGGTAGGGCGCGGTGGGCGCCTTGTTCGTGGTGATCGCCCGGCCGCGCACGCGGTAGGCGGGCACCCGGTAGACGCTCGGCATCTCCGCCGACGCCATCAGCGGCTCGATGCCGGCGGTGAAGGGGTAGCAGGAGTACGCGCCCATGTCGCAGACGACGTCGACGGCGAGCGCGGTGATGCGGCCGTCGGCGTCGAACGCCGCGCGCGTGTCGTAGTGCTGCTCGCGGGCGAGGAACCCGGCGGTGAGCGCCTCGCGCCGGTCCTCGATCCACTTCACGGGGCGGTGCAGGCGCCGGGCGACGGCCGCGACCGCGATCTCCTCGCGCCCGACCACGCACTTCTGGCCGAAGCCGCCGCCCATGTCCGGGACGGTGACGCGCACGGTGCGCTCGGGGACGCCGAGGCAGCGCGCGACCATCGTGCGCACCTGGTGCGGCACCTGGGTGCAGGTCTGCACCAGCAGCTGGTCGTCCCGCGCGTCCCACGACGCCACCGCGCCCCGGGTCTCCAACGGCAGCGCGTTCTGCCGGCCGCTGCGCGTGGTGACCTCGACGACGCAGCCTCCCCGGGTCGAGCTCCCCTCCGGTCCGTCTCCCGCCGCCTCGGCGAACCCCTCGTCCACCCCCGGCGTGTCGAACATCGACACGTCGAGCAGGACGTTGTCCGGGGCCCCGTCGTGCACCGTGGTCGCGGCCGCCAACGCCGACGGCTCGTCCACCACGGCCGCGAGCGGATCGCAGGCGACGACCGCGGCCTCGATGCCGTCCTCGACCGCGTACGGGTCGCGGGCGATCACGATCGCCACCGGCTCGCCGACGAACCGGACCTTGTCCTTCGCGAGCACGGGCATCGCGGTCGGCGTGAACTCCTCGGCGGGCCGGTCGAGCAGCGCGACGACGTCGCCGAGGGCGAGGTCGCCCGCGTCGAAGGCCGCGACGACGCCGGAGACAGCGCGGGTCGCGGTCAGGTCGACGCCGGTGAGGTGCCCGTGCGCGACCGTCGCGCGCACGAAGCCCGCGTGCAGCATCCCGGGCAGGGTGATGTCGTCGACGAAGCGCCCGCGGCCGGTGAGCAGGCGCGGGTCCTCGTGGCGGGGCACGGACGCGCCGACCCAGCGGCCGCGCCGTCCCTCGAAGCGGGGCCCGGCCACCTCGGCCGGCAGCTCCGTCGCGGTCATGGGATCCCTCCCGCGGCCTCGCGGCACGCGTCGGTGACCAGCGTCCGGGTCAGGCGCCGGCGGTAGGCGGCGGTGGTGCCCCCGTCGTCGGGGGGATCGATCGCGGCGACGGCCGCGTCGGCGACCGCGGCCCACCGGTCGTCCCCGGCCTCGCCGGCGAGCGCCGCCTCGGCCTCGGGCACCCGGACCGGGGCCGGCGCGACGCCGCCGAGAACGACGCGCCCACCGCGCACGGCGGACCCCTCCACGTCGAGCGCCACCGCCGCGTCGACGATCGCGAAGTCGCCGTGGCGGCGGGCGAACTCGGTCAGCGCCGCATGCGGGGACGGCCGGGTGAAGCGGACCTCGACGACGACCTCGTCGGGGTCGACGGCGGTGGCGTAGAAGCCGTGGAAGAGCTCGCCGGCGGGGATCTCGCGGCGCCCGGCCGGGCCCTCGGCGACGACGACCGCGTCGAGGAGCAGCGCGAGCAGGCACCACTCGGCGGTCGCGTCGCCGTGCACGAGGCTGCCGGCGACGGTGCCGCGGCTGCGGATCGGCCGGTGGCCCACCCAGCGCATCGTGCGCGAGAGGACGGCCCAGTCGGGGGAGAGGGTGGCCGTCTCCACCGCGTGGTGCGTCACCAGGGCGCCCAGGGTCAGGGTGCCGTCCCGCTCGCTGATCGCCGTCATCGACGGCACCCGGCGCAGCGGGCCCAGGTCGACGAGCGCGGTCGGGCGGGCGAGCCGGAAGTTCATCATCGGCATGAGGCTCTGGCCGCCCGCGATGACCTTGGGGTCCTCGCCCGCCGCGGCGAGGTCGGTCAGCAGCGCGACGGCGTCGGCCACGTCGTGCGCGCGGTGGTAGGTGAACGCGGCCGGCTTCACGTCAGACCTGGGTGCGCTCGGTGGCCGGCGCGTCCGGCACGTCGGTCGTGATCCGGTCGAGCTCGCGGCCCGCGGTCTCCGGGGCGCCCACCCACATGTAGATCACCGCGGCGACGACCAGCAGGCCGAGCAGCGTGAACGTCAGCGGCAGCCCGAGCACCGGCCAGAGCACGCTGCCGAACAGCAGCGGGGCGAAGCCGGTGAGCGCGCGGCTCGACGACGACGCCCAGCCGAAGCCCGAGGCGCGCAGCTCGGTCGGGTAGAGCTCGGAGACATAGGCGTACATGACCGGGATGACGATCAGGGAGAACAGGCCGAACGCCCCGATCGCGATCACGGCCGCGGTGGGCGAGCCGAGCAGCAGCGAGAACACCACGAGCGTCGCCGCGGCGACCGGCCCGGCGATCGCGATGACGCGCTTGCGGCCGTAGCGGTCGACCACGAGCACCGACAGGGCGACGCCGACGATGCCCAGCGCGTTCATCAGGGTGGTCGAGGCGAACGCGGCGATCTCGCCGAAGCCCTGGGCCTTGAGGATCGAGGGCATCCAGCTCAGCGCGGCGTAGTAGACGAGCATGACCGCGATGAACAGCGACCAGGCGACGCCGGTGACGCGCGGGTTGAAGGCCCAGACCCGGCGCAGCTGGTCGACGGCGGCGGCCCAGGCGCCGCCGCGGGTGTCCTCGGCGACGGCGGCGGGGATGGCGTAGGGCTCCGGGGTGGCGCCGGTGCGGGCCACCATGTCGTCGATGACGGCACGGGCCTCGACCTCGCGGCCCTTGCGGGAGAGGTAGAGCGGCGACTCCGGCACCCCGCGGCGCACCCAGAACAGCAGCAGCGCCGGGAGGATCATCAGCACGAGCATCCAGCGCCAGTTGCCGCCGACGGGGACGAGCAGGGTCGCCGAGACGCCGGCGAGCGTCGCCCCGATCGGCCACCAGCCGTCCATCGCGGCGAGCACCCGGCCGCGCTGCTTCCTCGGCGAGAACTCGCTCACGATCGCGTAGTCGACCGGGATGCAGCCGCCCAGCCCGACCCCGGCGAGGAACCGCAGCAGCAGGAACCACCCGATGCTCGGCGACAGCGCCCCGAGCACCGAGAACAGCGCGAACACCAGCAGCGTGATGCTGAACGCCTTCTTGCGCCCGATGCGGTCGGCGACGGTGCCCCAGGCGACGGCGCCGACGGCCATGCCGATGAGGTTGGCCGTCGCGACCAGGCCCTTCTGCCCGGGCGTCAGGCCGAACTCGGTGCCGACCAGCGGGGTGAGGAACCCGTTGAGGGCGACGTCCCAGGCGTCGAACATGTAGCCGAGGCCGCCGATGAGGAAGATCTTTCCTTGGACGCCCCAGCGCCAGGGCAGGTCCTGGACGATCTGGTCTCCGGTGCGCATGATGTTCGCTCCCTGTCCGGCTCGTGACTGTCCGCGCGTCAGCGGGCGAACTGGTAGTGGATGGACTCGGTGTCGGGGTCGTGCAGCGGGCTGCCGTGCCACAGCCAGTCGTAGGAGAGGTCGGACTCGCCGTCGAAGCGGCGCAGCTTGTCGTCGCGCTCGCGCTGCTCGGGGCCGTCGGGCAGGTGGTAGAAGGCCATGTTCTGCAGCGACGCGTCCTGGACCATCCCCGCGTGCTTGGCGCGGCGGTCGACGTAGCGCACGAGCGCGCCGTCGATCCCGTCGCGGGTCACCCGGCCCAGCTCCTCGGCGAGCACGGCGGCGTCCTCCATCGACTGCGAGGCGCCCTGCGCCTGGTAGGGCAGCATGGCGTGGCAGGCGTCGCCGAGCAGGGCGACCCGGCCGTCGATCCAGACGGGGTCGCGGCGGCGCCGGTACATCGCCCACAGGGAGACGTCCTCGGGCTTGGCCTTCGAGAGCATCGCCGGGACGCGGTCGTCCCAGTCGCCGAAGTCCGACGCGAGCCGCTCCGGGGTCGCGGGCGCGCTCCAGTCGTCGGCGATGCCCTCCGAGCACGGCACGATCGCGACGACGTTGAGGTACTGGCCGCCGCGGATGACGTAGTGCACGAGGTGCTTGTCGGGGCCGTACCAGATCGTGGAGTGGTAGCGGTCGAGCAGGAAGCGCGTCGCCGGGTCGGCCGCGACCAGCTCGCCGGGGATCAGCGCGCGGTAGGCCATCTCGCCGGAGAACACGAGGGTGTCGTCGAAGCCCGCGAGGTCGCGCACGGCCGACCGGATCCCGTCGGCGCCGACCAGCACGTCGCCGGCGAACCGGCGCCCGTCCTCCGCGACGGCGACGGGGCGCAGCGGCTCGGTCCGGTCGAGCTCGACGACCTTCGCGGCCGTGACCAGGCGGACGACGGGCCCGGGGACGTCGGGGTCGGTGCAGGCGTCGAGGAGGACGCGGTGCAGGTCGGCGCGGTGGTAGTGCCAGTACGGGGCGCCGTACTGGTCGATCACGCGCTGGCCCAGCGGGAGCTGGGCGATGATGCTGCCGTCGGCCCAGCGGCGCCGGACCTGGTCCTCGGGCTGGGTGCGGATCGCCTCGAGCTGCGAGCGCAGCCCGAGCCCGATGAGGATGCGGCTCGCGTTGGGCGCGGTCTGGATGCCGGCGCCGATCTCGCCGAGCTCGGGGGCGGCCTCGACGACGGTGACGCGCAGGCCGCGCTGGCGCAGCGACAGCGCGGCGCAGAGCCCGCCCAGCCCTCCGCCGACGATGGTGACCTCGAACGACTGGCTCGCCATCTGGCCGCCCTCCCGGTGTGGTGCTCGCGTTCGGCTGCGTTAAATCCGAGCACGTACTATCCGAGGACGCAATAGCTGAACGGTTCCCGAGACGTGGCCGTAACAGATCGACGAGGCGCCCGTGGTGCGTCGGGACGAGCCGTCTGCGCCCGCCGCGCCGTCGTCGTTGCTCTCCGGGGGAGCGTCAGAGGTCGGCGCCCTCGGCGACGTCCTCCCACTGGCGGCCGAGGTCGTTGAGCAGCGACGCCAGGTGCGGCCGCTGCTCGGGCGGGCAGCCCGCGAGCAGGGCCTCGTCGAGGGCGCGGGCCCGGCGGTTGGTCTCGGCCAGGGCCTCGACACCCGCGTCGGTGAGGGTCAGGACCTTCGCCCGCGCGTCGTGGGGCGCCTCGTGGCGGGCGATGAGGCCGCGGCGCTCCATGCGCCGGCAGACGTCCGCCATCGTCGAGGTGTCGAGGGCGACGGCGCTGGCCAGCGCCGTCTGGTCGGCGTCGGGGTAGGCGCGCACGGCCGAGAGCACCGCGAACTGCGGGCCCGTCAGCACGGAGTCGACGTGCCGGTTCCAGGCCGCGAGGTAGGCCTGGTAGACCCGGCGGGCGCCGTAGCCGGGGGCGGCCACCAGGTCGGCCGGGGGGTCGAGGCGGACCCGGCGCCGCGCGGCCCGGGCCTCGCGGACCTCGTCACCGGTGTTCGTGGCCGCTGCGGCTCCCGATCTCGACGCCACCGCTCACCCGTCCTTCGCCCCGCTGCCCCCGCGGTGACCCGTCAGGTCACTCTCGTCGCCGGAGATGATACGTGCTCGGAACGAATGGGGTGGTGCGACGCCGCGGTCAGGGGTCCACCTCCTCGAGCGCGAGCCCGGTGCTGCGCGGCCCGAGGATGCCCACGTCGAGGCAGAGCAGCAGGATCAGGAAGGCCGCACCGCCGAAGACCGCGACCGGGCCGGCCGTGGCCAGCAGCGGGACGGCGATGAACGGCATGACCGCCGACGTCGCCCGCGACAGCGAGTACGCGACGCCGCTGGCGGTCGAGCGGATCGAGGTCGGGAAGATCTCCGCCTGATAGATGTGGAACGCGTTGGAGAAGATGTTGCTCGACGAGGTCAGCAGGAACCCGGCGAGCACGATGAGCCAGGGCGCCGACGCGGCGGCGAACACGATGCCGAGCACGCCGATGGCGATCGCCGAGCCGACGATCAGCCACTTGCGCTCGAAGCGCTCCACCAGCGGCACCGAGATCAGCGAGCCGATCGGGTAGCCGAAGAAAGACAGGGCGGCGTAGCCGAGCGACTCGGTGACCTCGAAGCCCTTGCTCACCAGCACGAGCGGCGCGAGCGTCCCGAAGCCGTAGTAGGCGATGGTCTGGAGCACCTGGAAGATCAGCAGCATGACCATCCGGGTGCGGTACTGACCGTTCAGTGCGGTGCGCAGGACCTCCCGGGTCGAGCGCTTCTCCGGTGCCTCCTCCGGTGCCACGCGGGCCGGGACGTCGTCCGGGGCCACCGGGTGCCCGACCTTGGCGGCGATCGTCCGGGCGACCTGCACCGCCTCCTCGGTGCGCCCCTGCGACTCGAGCCACCGTGGCGACTCCGGCAGCACCCGGCGCAGCAGGAGCACGAACACCGCGCCGAGCCCGCCGGCGATGAGCAGCCAGCGCCAGCCGTCGATCCCGCCGAGCTGGGACGCCGCGACGAGCTTGCCGCCGAGCAGGGCCGCCACCGGGACGCCGAGGAAGCCGACGGTGTACGCCCACGCCGTGTACCGCCCGCGGGAATGGGCCGGGAGGAACTCGGCGAGATAGGTGTCGACGAGCACCAGCTCCGCGCCCAGCCCGACGCCCGCGAGGAACCGCAGCACCAGGAACCACCCGATGTCCGGGGAGAACGCCGCGGCCAGCGAGAACAGCGAGTACGTGAGCAGGTTGAGCAGGAAGACCCGCCGGCGCCCGAGCCGGTCGGCGAGCACCGAGAGCACGATCGCGCCCACGAACATGCCGAGGAACCCGCTGCCGACGACGGCGGCCTTGCCGATCGACCCGAGCGAGAACTCCTTCGCCAGGATCGGGGCGAGGACACCGCCCAGGAAGACCTCGTAGAGGTCGAAGAACGAGCCGATCCCGACCAGCACGACCAAGCGGCGGTGCCAGCCCGCGAGGGGCAGCCGCTCGAGGATCGCGCCGGCCGGGCTCGTGGGCTCCGTCGCCCCGGTGGGTACCGCCATCGGGCGATGGTCGCCCTCACACGCTGTTCACGCCAGATGACTGACCGGATTGTCTGGTCATCAGACGAAAGTGGGTCGCGGCTCTCGCCCGAGCCACGCCACCACGCGCTCGTAGGCGCCGGCGTCCGCCGCGACGTCCACCGGCGGACCGAAGGGGATCGGCCCGCCGCGCGGCTCGGCGGGCAGCACACGGTGGGCGTTCTCCTCGATCGCCACGGCGAGCTCCTCGTCGAGGCCGGCGGAGCGCCCCGTGGCCGCGGCGAGGTCCCAGGCGTGGACCGTGAGCTCCTGGACGTACCCGAAGCCGACGAACCGGCCGGGCATCGTGCCCCACGGGACGGTGAGGACGCGGTCGAGGACGGCGGCCTCGTCACCGTCGGCGACGCCCAGCTCCCAGGCGCGGTCGACGTCCGGGCGGGCCGCGGCGATCTCGGCGGCCGGGTCGCCGTCGGCGGCCCCGGGGTCCGCGGGGACGTCGGCGAAGTGGCCGCCGGCGCCCACGTGCGCGATGCGGCGGTGCACGCCGACGAGGTGGCCGAGCAGCGCGCGGACGTCCCAGTCGTCGCACGGCGTCGGGCGGTCGAGCTGGTCGGCGGTGGTGCCCTCGACGAGGGCGCCGATCTGGTCCAGCGCGCGGGTCATCAGCGGGCGGGGGTCGGGAGCGGTCATGGTTCTTCTCCTTCTCGGGGTGGTGTCGGTCAGGCAGTGGCGTCGGAGCCGGCCACGCGCAGGAGCAGCGCGACCCACATCCGGTAGGGGCGCAGGAGCTCGACGAGGTCGTCGAGCGGGTCGTCGGGTCCCCGCCCGTGGAGGCGGGCGAGGGTGGCGCGGGAGCGGGGCTCGTCGGGGAACTCGTCGACCACGCCGCAGGACCGCAGCCAGATCAGCGAGGCGTAGAACTCGCCGATGCCGCGCAGCCGCCGCAGCGCCGCGCGGGCGCCGTCGGGGCCGAGCGCCCGCAGCCGGGCCACCTCGAGCTCGCCCGCCAGGGCGGCGTCGGCGACGCCGTGCAGGCGGTGCACCTTCTCCGCGGAGAGCCCGGGGACCTCCTCGACCCGGCGCAGCGCCTCGGGGCGCGGGAACGCGACGACCTCGGCGCCCGCGACCGTGAGGGTCTCGCCGTGCGCGGCCGACAGGCGCCGGAAGACGGTGCCGGCCTGGCGCTCGCTGATCCGCGCCGACACGACGCCCCACGCCGCGGCCTCGTAGGGCCCGCCGAACAACGTGGGGCGCAGGCCGGGGTAGGCGGCCATCAGGTCGCCGATCGCCGGGAGGCGGCGCCCCACCTCGGGGTAGTCGCGCGCGTCGTGGTCGAGCGACAGGATGCGCGCGATCTGGGCGAGCGCCACGTCCTCGGCGCCGTCCGCCCCGGCGACCTCGACGGTCACCGGGCCGTCGGGGGCGTCCTGGCGCAGGGCGAACGCGACGGGGCGCTGGTCGCCGTCGAGCGGCGCGGTCAGCCGCAGGGGCTCGCCGGGGGACGGGTCGTGCCGGGTGATCGGGGGCCAGCGGCCGACGAACGCGCGGGTGCGCTCGAGGTCGAAGGGCCCGAGCGGCTGCAGGGTGTGGGCGGCGAGCGCGGCGGTCATGGGAAGCATGCTGCGCCCCCATACACGACATCTGCTGTCGTGATTTCGAGGCAGAATCCACGGGGTGCGCTCGGACCGTCTGCTCGCGACGCTGCTGCTCCTCCAGACCCACGGACGCCTGCCCGCGCCCGAGATCGCGCGGCGGCTCGAGGTCTCCACGCGCACCGTGCAGCGCGACGTCGAGGCCCTCTCGTCGGCGGGGGTGCCGGTGTACTGCGAGCGCGGGCGCCGGGGCGGGGTGGCCCTGCTCGAGGGCTACCGCACCGACGTCACCGGCATGACCGACGACGAGGTGCGCGCGCTGGTGGCGCTCGGCGCGTCGGCCGACGGCGCGCTGGGTCCCGCGCTCGCCTCGGCGTCGCGCAAGCTCCTGGCCGCGCTCCCGGAGGCCCGCCGCGACGACGTCGATCGGGCACGGCGGCGGCTGCTCGTGGAGCACCAGGGCTGGCGGCGCGCGCCCGAGGACCTGCCGGCGCTCCCGGCCCTCGACGCGGCGCTCGTCGCCGACGAGCGGGTGCGGATGCAGTACGCGACGGGCGACTCGCCGCGGGCCACGTGGCGCACGGTCGACCCGTACGGCCTGGTCAGCAAGGCGGGCACCTGGTACCTCGTGGCCGCCCACCGCGGGCAACCGAAGATGTACCGCGTCAGCCGCGTGCGCGCCGTGGCGTCCACCGGCACGCCCGCCCGCCGGCCCGACGAGCGCGGGCTCGCCGAGGTGTGGGGCGAGCTGCGCCACCGGCTGGAGACCGCCGGCGAGGAGGTGGAGGTCCGGCTGCTCGTCGACCCCGACTGGGCGGCCACGCTGCGCCGGGTCCACCTCGCCCAGCTCGCCGGCCCGTGGCGCTCCGAGGGCGCCGAGCCCGACGGTCGCGAGCGCCTGGTGGCGCCGTTCCGGTCGGTGCTCGCCGCACGGGCCGCCCTGCTGGGCTACGGCGAGACCGTCGAGGTGCTCGCGCCCGCGGAGCTCCGCGCGGAGATGGCCGCCGCCGCCGCGCGGGTGGTGGCGATGTACACGCGATCTCGTCTGCCGGAGGGGTCCCCGCCCGATTAGGGTCACGCGCCATGACGACGGTGTTGGTGACCGGTGGCGGCGAGCGACTGACCGAGGTGGCCGAGGCCATCCGCGCGACGGGGGCGGAGACCACCGTCGTGGACACGCTCGACCGACTCGGCGAGGCGGTCCGCGGCACCACCTTCGACGGCTACGTGCAGCTGCCGGTGGCCATGACGCCCCGGCATGGCAGCCTCGTCTCGCGCGTGGAGCAGTTCCTCTCCGAGGGCCTGCTCAGCCGCTTCCGCGCCGCGGAGACCGTGCTGCCCGTCCTCGCCGATTCGGCGACCGTCCTCCTCGTCGGCGGCCAGACCAACGTCGACATCGACGCCCCCGACGACCAGGAGGCGCGCACCGCCCTCATGCGCGTGCTCGCCCACGCCCTGCGCGCCGAGCGCGCGCCCGCCCACCTGCGCGTGCGCACCGCCGGCCCGGACTGGAGCCCCGCCGACATCGCCGCGGCCCTGGAGGACAGCGGCGCCGAGGCGGCGGTGCCGGCCGACCAGTCCGGCGACCGCGCTGCGATCGGCAAGGCCTACGCCGACTGGCGCGCCGAGGTCCTCGGCCTCGTGCGCGTGGAGTTCTAGGCGCGGGGACGTCGGCGCCGCGTCGCCGGTGTCGGGAGATCAGGAGCGCGACATCGACGTCCGCGGCCAGGTAGGGGTGGACAGCGCGCTCGTGATCACCGGGGCCCTGGTCACGCGGCGCGGGGCCGCCGGTCGGGGCGCCGGGGGTGCGCGATGTGCTTCGGAAATCGAAGCATCCCGGGTCCCCTCGCCCGACCGCCGTACCCGGTGACGTCGCGCGGGAGATCAGCAGTCCGGAAGGCACCTCCCGAGGGCTCGCGGACGTGCCTGTCCGGCCTGGTGATCTCCGTGAACGTCTCCGCCGGAGATCACGAGCGCGTCATCGACGTCGGCGGCCGTCACCGGGTGGACAGCGTACTCGTGATCTCCGCGAGCGCCGCCGGATCAGGCCAGCGCCGAACCCTGCCGGTACTGGTCCCACGGGATCAGCCAGTCGGCGATGTCGCCGTCGGCCGGGGTCAGCGGCCGCTGGGAGCCGACGATCTCCACCGGGTCGCCCATCTGCACCCAGTTGAAGAACATCTGCCCGTTGGCCGGGGAGAGGTTCACGCAGCCGTGGGAGACGTTGCTGCGGCCCTGCTGGCGCACGGTCGCGGCGTTGACGTGCACGAACTCCCCGTTGTTGGAGATCCGCACGGCGAGGGGCAGGTCCTCGTCGTAGAACCCGGGCTCGCCCTCGGCCGGGCCGCCCCATGTGTCCGAGCGCATCCGCTTGATCTCGTGCTTCTCGAACGCGACGTGGATCCCGTACTGGGTCGGGTACTGCGGGCGGCCGTACGAGGCCGGCATGGTCTGCAGCTCGCGCCCGTCCTGGTACAGCACGAGGGTGTGGGCGTTGACGTCGCCGCGGGCGCGCTGGTCGCGGCCCACGGTGAACGACATCGAGCTGTCCTCGGCCCCGAAGACGCCCTCGCCGGTGTCGACCCCGAAGAGCCGCGCGTCGACCGTGACCTGCGTGCCGGGGCGCCAGTAGTCCTTCGGGCGCCAGTTGAGCTGCTCGTCGGACATCCAGTGGAACGAGCCCTCGGTCGGCACCGACGTGCGCACCGACACCCGGCGCTCGACGGCGGCGCGGTCGGTGACCGGGGCGTCGAAGGTGATCGAGATCGGCATCGCGACGCCGACGGTCTGCCCGTCGGTGGGGCGGGTGCTGGCGATCTCGAGGGTCTGCTCGGGGGCGACGGTGCGGAAGGTCTGGTCGAGCGGGGCGCCGGGGCGGCCGTCGACGCCGACGCCGGCGGCCTGCACGCGGTACTCGGTGTCGTAGGCGAGCGCGGCGCTGGTCCAGCGCGTCCCGGTCGGGTCGGGGGTGCCGGCGAGCGGGCCGGCGCCGGTGGGTGTGACCGTCACCGAGGTCAGCCGACCGCCCGCGGCGGAGACGACGAGGGGCTCGGCCGGCGCCACGTCCGTCGCTCCGGGCGCGACGGAGGCCGCCAGGGCCACGGGCGGCGCCGGCGGCGGCGCCGGGACCGCCGTGGGGCCGACGGCGCACCCACCCAGCAGGGCGGCCAGGGCGAGCAGCACCACGATCGGGACCGCCGTGGCCCGATCGGACCTGCGGACCCCCGCCGCGCGGGTGCGCTCCGTTCCCGACACACCGACCCCCTCATCCCGATTCGGGGAGATCCTGCCCCGACATCCTCTCTCGTGGCAGACGTCGCGGAGTGGACGAGGGTTGCGTGTCGCGGGTGTCGATCCGATCTCGGTGGCCCGTCGTCGGGAACCGGCTGCTCCCGACGGGGGAGCGCCGCGGCGCGGTCTCAGCACCGTCTCAGGGCGTGCGGCCACACTGTGCGCCATGCGGATCCTCGTCGCGGACGACGACCGGGCGGTGCGCGACTCCCTGCGCCGCTCCCTGGCGTTCAACGGCTACCAGGTCGAGCTGGCCGCGGACGGGCAGCAGGCCCTCGACGCCCTGGCCGGCGACGGGCAGCGTCCGGACGCCCTCGTCCTCGACGTGATGATGCCGCGGGTGGACGGGCTGGAGGTCTGCCGGCGACTCCGCAACGCCGGCGACGACATCCCCGTGCTCGTGCTCACCGCGCGCGAGGCCGTCTCCGACCGCGTGGCCGGCCTCGACGCGGGCGCGGACGACTACCTGGCCAAGCCGTTCGCGCTCGAGGAGCTGCTCGCCCGGCTGCGCGCGCTGCTGCGCCGGACCACCCCCGACGAGAGCACCAACGGCGCGCCCGACCCCGAGCCGCTGCGCTTCGCGGACCTCTCGCTCGACCCCGTCACCCGCGAGGTCCGCCGCGGCGAGCGGCCGATCAGCCTGACGCGCACCGAGTTCTCGCTGCTCGAGCTGTTCATGGCCAACCCGCGCCGCGTACTCACGCGCAGCCGCATCCTCGAGGACGTCTGGGGCTACGACTTCCCGACCACGGGCAACGCGCTCGAGGTCTACGTCGGCTACCTGCGTCGCAAGACCGAGGCCGAGGGCGAGGCCCGCCTCATCCACACCGTCCGCGGCGTCGGCTACGTCCTGCGCGAGACCCCGCCCTGACGCCTATGTGAGCAGTTGGCGCCCCTACCGGGGCGCCAACTGCTCACATGGGTCAGCTCTTCGAGGCCACCTCGTCGGCGTACTTCTTCGTCATGTGGTCGACGGCGTCGAGCTGGGTGGCCGCGAACTCGTCGCGGCGCAGGCCGGCGCGCTCCTTGGCCGCCTGGGTGGACTCGGCGTGCGAGCGCCCGCCCCACGTCGTGCCCTGGAAGTGCGGCAGGACCTCCTGCGCGATGAGCTCCCACGAGCGCTTGGTCGCCTGCGGGTTCGCCCACTCGTGGCCGAGCAGGAGCATCGCGCCGAAGCCGCCCGACTGGTCGGCGAGGCGCTGGACCTGGGCGCGTGCGTCGTCCGGCGTGCCGATGGCCCCGATGCCGGCCTCGTTGATGAAGTCGATCATCTCCTTGACGTCGCCGCCCTCGACCGCCATCTGCGGGAACGCCGCGGTCTTCTGGAAGTAGCGGAACCAGTTCTCGATCCCGTACTCGACCTCGCGGTAGGCCTGCTCCTTGGTCTCCGCGATGTGCATGAGGCCCACCAGGCGCCACTTGTCGCGGTCCGGCGTCGGCTGCCCGTAGTGCTGGGCGCGCTCCTCGACGACGTTCCAGTGGTGCGCGAGCGCGTCGAAGCCGTCCTGGGTCAGCGTCGCGCCGATCGAGAGCAGCCCCACGCCGTGCCTGCCGGCCATGCGCGGCCCGGTCGGCGACGCGACGGCCGCGACGGCGACGTCGAAGCATGGCTCCGTGTAGGGCCGCAGCTGCAGCTGGGCCTCGATGAGGTTGTGGGTCTTCGTCTGCTCGGTGACTACCTCGCCGCGCAGCAGCCGCATGATGATGTCGAGGTTGACGTCCAGCAGCTCGCGGGTGTCGGTGGGGTTCAGCCCGATCATCGACGAGTCGCTCGGCAGCGAGCCCGGCCCGACGCCGAGCATCGAGCGCCCGCGGGTGAGGTGGTCGAGCAGCACCATCCGGTCGGCCACCCAGAGCGGGTTGTGGTAGCTCGCCGAGGTCACGCCGGTGCCGAGCTTGATCCGCCTGGTCCGCTCGGCGGCGGCCGCGATGAAGATCTCCGGCGAGGCGATGATCTCGCTGCCCGCCGAGTGGTGCTCGCCGATCCACGCCTCGTCGATGCCGAGCGCGTCGAGGTGCTCGATGAGCTCGAGGTCGCGCTGCAGGGCCAGGGTCGGGTTCTCACCGGCGCGATGGAACGGGGCCAGGAACGTGCCGAAGCGCAGTCTGCTCACGGGACAACCTCTCGACGTCGACGTCTTCGCGTCCGACGGTAAGCGGCGTCACAGCTCTTCGTACAGGTCCGTGACGGCGCGTGACGTCCGTGAGGACTAACGCCGGGGCATCCAGAAGCGCAGCAGCGCCCCGCCCTCGGGGGCACGGCCGGCCGAGACGCCGCCGTGGTGGCGTTCGGCGACCTGGGCGACGATCGAGAGCCCGAGTCCCGACCCGCTCATCGTCCGGGCGTCGAGCGAGCGGTAGAAGCGCTCGAAGACGAGGTCGAGCTCCTCGTCGGCGATCCCCGGCCCCGCGTCGGCCACCTCGAGCACCGCCGTGCCCGGTCGTTCGGGGGCGACGCCGGGGCGCAGGGTCACGCGCACGCTCGCGCCCGGCGGGCTCCACTTCGCGGCGTTGTCGAGCAGGTTGAGCGCCGCGCGCTCGAGGGCGTTGGCGTCGCCGACGACCTCGCAGGACGCGAGGTCCACGTCGAACCCCACGTTCTCCGCGACCGCGCGGCGCCGGGCCCGGTCGAGGGCGCGCTCGACGACGTCGGCGAGGTCGAGGGGCTCGGCCGTCACCTCCGGGGGGTCGTCGCGGGCGAGCTCGACGACGTCGCCGATGAGGTTCGCCAGCTCGTCGACCTGGGCGCGCAGGTCCTCCTGGAGCTCGGCGCGGTCCTGCGCCGACAGCGTCGGGGCCCCGGGCCGCCCGGAGGCCTGGTCGGAGGCCATGAGCAGCTCGAGGTTGGTGCGCAGCGACGTCAGCGGGGTCCGCAGCTCGTGGCCGGCGTCGGCCACGAGCCGGCGTTGTCGCTCGATCGACGACGCGAGCGCCGCGAGCATGGCGTTGAAGCTCGACGTCAGGCGCGCGATCTCGTCGCCGCCGGTGACCGGGATCGGGCGCAGGTCGCCGGTGCGCGCGACGCGCTCGGTCGCCGAGATCAGGCGCTCGACCGGGCGCAGGCCGGCGCGAGCGATCGCGACGCCGGTCAGCGCCGCGAGCAGGACCCCCGAGGCGCCCGCGACGATGAGCACGACGGCGAGCTTGCGCAGCGTCTGCCGGGTCGGGTCGAGCTCCTGGGCGAGCACCAGCGCCCGGTTCTCGCCCGCGTAGACGGCCACGACGCGGTAGACCTCGCCGTCGATGACACCGGTCCGCACCGACGTCGGCGGATCCCGGCGCGCGGCCGACACCTCCGCCGCGCCGAGGGGCGGGCTGTTGCCGCGCAGGGTGACGAACTCGCCGTCGGCGGTGACGATCGCGACCCGCACCTCGCCGGCGGCGAGCGCGTCCGACGAGACCCGCAGCAGGATCGCCGGGTCCGCGAGGTCGCCCGACGCGGCCGTGGTCGCGCGCTGCACCAGGCTCTCGTCGAGCTGGTCGTAGAGCGCGCGCTGAGCGGTGAAGAAGACCGCCGCGGCGATCAGCGCGACGAGCAGCCCGCCGCCGACGGAGACGAGGATCCCGACGCGGCGTCGCAGCGGGATGCCCTGCAGGACGTGGCGGACGAGCCCGGGCGGGTGGTCCTGCTCGTCGTCGCGGGGGGCGCTCCCGGTCCCCTCGGAGGTCTCCGTGCCCTCCGGGGGAGCCCCGGGGTCGGGTGCCTCGGGACGGTCGTCGACGGCCGGCGGGCCGTGCGACGGGCCGGTCACTCCGCGTTCCACCCCACCAGCTTCCCCCGTCCCGGCGACGCCCGCGGCGGGCGCCTGTCGACGCGGCGCCACGGGCGATGCGAGAGGCTGGGGCCATGAGTGAGAACGACGCCGCCTCCGCCGCCCCGGACGGCTCCGGAACCCCCGGGGCCGGCCCGCCGCCCGGACCGACGTCGGCCTCCGCCGCCGGTGCGTCGGGGACGTCGGAGTCGGCTGGGACGTCGGCGACGGCTGAGACGTCCGGGACATCGGGTGACACGTCTGGGAGCGACTCCGGGACCACCACCGAGACCGCCACCCGGAGCGACGCCCGCCCCGCCGGCCCCGGCGGGGTGCGCTGGGCCGAGGGCACCGGGCGCGAGTACGACGCGACGTCCGCCACCGCGTCCACCGAGGGCGACCGCGCCGCGCCGTACAGCGCGCCGACGACGGTCACGCAGTCCGCCACCCCGTCCTTCGCCCCGCAGACGCCCCATGGCGGTCCAGGCGGACATCAAGGCGGCCAGCCGGGCGGACAGCCCGGCGGCCAGCCGCCGGGATCACCGCCCGGGCTCTGCACCCCGTCCGGGGGCGCCGCCGGCGCGACGGCGGCGTTCGGCGCGGTGCCGTCGTACCCCGCGACCGCCCCGCAGACGCGGGAGGCGCCGACGGGCGGGTTCGCCCCGCCGACCTCCGGCAGTGCGGGCGGCTACGGCTGGGGCGCCACCACCGCGGGTCCGGCGACCCCGCCCGGGGGCTACCCCCGCGATCCCGGCGCCGGCTGGGGCGGCACGACCGCTCCCGGCGCTCCGGCGGGACCCGGTACACCCGGTGGTTCCTCGTCGGGACGCCGGCCGGGCACGCTCGGTCTGGTCGCCCTGGCGCTCGTCGCGGGCCTCGTCGGCGGCGTGCTGGCGGCGGTCGTCGTCGGCGGGGTGGGCAGCTCGAGCTCGTCGTCGCAGGGCACCGCGCTGGACCAGCCGATCCCCGAGGGGAGTGCCCCGGCGGCGGCACCCGGCTCGATCGAGCAGGTCGCGGCGACGGTGATCCCCAGCGCCGTGCAGATCCGCGGGGCGGCCGGCGAGGGCTCTGGCGTCGTGCTGTCGGCCGACGGGCTCATCATGACGAACAACCACGTCCTGCAGGCGGGCCAGGGCGGCGGTCTCGAGGCGATCTTCTCCGACGGCCGGGCCGCGCCGCTGCAGGTGGTGGGCACCGCGCCGGCCGCGGACATCGCCGTCGTGCGCGCGAGCGGCGTCACCGACCTCCGGCCGGCGAACCTCGGCAACTCCGACCAGCTCGCCCAGGGCCAGACCGTCATCGCGGTCGGCTCCCCGCTCGGGCTGTCGGGCACCGTGACGACCGGCATCGTCAGCGCCCTGAACCGCCCGGTCGAGGCGGGCGGCTCCGGGTCCGGCCAGAGCAGCGTCCTCGACGCCATCCAGACCGACGCCGCGATCAACCCCGGCAACTCCGGCGGACCGCTCGTCGACGGCCAGGGCCGCGTGATCGGGGTCAACACCGCGATCGCGAGCGTCACCGGCAGCGCCGGGCAGGAGGCCGGGTCGATCGGTCTCGGGTTCGCGATCCCGATCAACCAGGCCCGCAGGCTGGCCACCGAGCTCGTCGACACCGGCCAGGCCACGCAGGCGGTCATCGGGGTCGGGGTGGCCGACGCCCAGCCCCGCGGCGCGGCGATGGCCGACGTGCAGCCGGGCTCGCCGGCGCAGACCGCGGGCATCGCGGCAGGCGACGTCGTCGTCGGCGTCGACAACCGGGTGATCGAGGACGCCAACGCGTTCGTCGCCGCCATCCAGTCGCGGGCGCCGGGTCAGACCGTGACGCTCACGCTGCAGGCGCCGGGCGGCACGCGCCAGGTCACGGTCACCCTCGGCAGCCGGGTCATCGGCGGGCGCTGAGGCGACCCGGGTCGGCTCAGGCCGGGGTCAGCGTCACGAAACAGCGGGCACCGTCGGCGGTCTGGTGGCGCTCGGCCACCTCGAGCCCGGCCTCCGCCGCGACGGCGTCGACGCCGTCCGGGCCGAGCACGGCCCACGGGAACCACGGCCCGCCCGCCTCGCGGACGGTCAGGTCGTCGGGGCCCTCGAGGTAGGCGGTGCCGCACCACAGGTCGGCGCCGGCCTCCAGCTCGAGCAGCACGGTGCCGCCGTCGGCGAGCAGGGCGCGGCAGCGGCGCAGCAGCGCCACCGGGTCGCCGCCGATGCCGATGTTGCCGTCGGCGAGCACGACGTGCTGCCAGCGGCCCTCCCCGGGCAGGCGTTCGAACGCGTCGCGGTGCAACACGGCGGCGCCGCGCTCGAGGCAGCGCTCGACGGCCTGCACCGACACGTCGACGCCGAGGGCCGCCACGCCGCGGTCGGCCAGCGCCACGACCAGACGGCCGGGGCCGCAGCCGAGGTCGAGCGTCGCGCCCGAGCAGCGCTCGAGCAGCCACGCGTCGTCGCCGTCGGCGTCGTCGTGCCAGCGCTGCACGGCCAGCGGCAGGACAAGTCCGTCACCGCGCACCAGCCGGTGGCACCGTCCCGCCAGCGCCGCGTCGAACACCGCCCCGGTGTCGGTCGGGCCCGGCTCGACCCCGTCGCCCGGGCGGACCGGTGCGCTCGCGCGGGCCGACGTCAGGGAACTCATCGTGGGAGGCCTCCGGAGGCGGGGAGAGCGTCCGCGACGGCGCGGGCGAAACGGCCGGTGGGGACGAGGTCGGCGACCGCGACGGCGTCGTCGGGGGTGTCGACGTCGGAGAGGGGCGGCAGCGCGAGCACGTGGCCCGGGTGCCCCGCCCGGAGTGCGGCGAGCGTGAGGTCGCCGGTGTCGTCGCGCGACGTCGGGACCTCGGCGATCAGCTTCGCCTGCCGGGGGTCGGCGAGGGCGAGCGCCCACCAGCCGCCGTCGCGCGCGTGGCCGAGGGCGGCCTCGGCGTCGGTCGTGACGAGATCGAGGGCGTCGGCGAGCAGGGTCGCGTCGACCTGCGGGGTGTCCATGCCGATCTGCACGCTGACCGCGCCCGGGAACGTGTCGGCGACGTCACCGTGTGCGGCGGTGATCCGCTCACCGAGGCTCTCGCCGCGCTGCGGCACGACGACCGCGTCGGCCAGGGCCGCGGCGATCTCCTCGCGACGCGCCGCCGCGGCGGGGTCGCCGTCGAGGGCGACGACGACCCGGGCACCCGGGACCGCGTGCGCGGCGTCGAGGGTGTCGAGCAGGGCGGCCGCCGCGACGTCCGCGGCTCCCGCGGGGGTCGCCGCGGGCGTCAGGCGGGTCTTCACCCGGCCCGCCACCGGGGCCTTCGCGAGCACGAGGACGACCCTCGTGACCGGCGCACTGGTCCGCATGGACGGCGTGTTCGTGCGCGGGCTCGTGATCGGTTCGACCCCGCCGGTCATGAAGCGGTGCCCCGGCCGTCGACGGCGGTGGACGGTCGGTCCGGCCGGGTCCGCGCGATGGCCTTCGACATGTCCCGCACGGCGCGCACGGTGCCCTTCACCGAGCCGGAGACCTTGGAGCGCCCGCCGGCCCGGGGCCGGTAGGCGACGTCGACCTCGCGGACCCGCCACCCGGCGGCGCCGGCCCGGATGAGCAGCTCGAGGGGGTAGCCGAAGGCCCGGTCGGTGATCCCGAGGTCGAGCAGGGCCTGCCGGCGCGCGACGCGGATCGGCGCGATGTCGCGCACGCCGACCCCGCGGGTGCGCATCAGCCCGGACAGCACGAGGTTGCTCACCCGCGCGTGCCACGGCCACACCCCGCGGGCCGCCGGGACGCGGCGCCCGACCACGAGGTCGGCGTCCGTGTCGCGCAGCAGCCGCACCATCGCGGGCAGCTCGGCCGGGTCGAGGGACCCGTCCGCGTCGATCACCGCGACGACGTCGGTCCGCGTCGCCTCCAGCCCGGTGTGCACGGCCGCGCCGTAACCCGGTCGCGCCTCGTGGACGACCAGCGCGCCGAGCTGCGCGGCGACCTCGGGCGTCCCGTCGGTGGAGCCGTTGTCGCAGACGACGGCGTCGAAGCCCGCGGGCAGCGCGGCGAGGACACCGGGGAGGGCCTCGACCTCGTCGAGGCAGGGCAGCACGACGTCCACACGGTCCGCGGGCTGCTCCACCTCGGTCACGCTATGAGATCGCCTGTGAACCCGACGCACGGGGTGGGTCCCCGTGTCGGGTGGACGGTGCGCCGTCGCGACGGGTCCGTCCTGGTCCGGACGGGCGACCGACGGCGTCCGGGCGGACCTCCTCACGGGGGGATCACCGGGTCGTCGTACCGTCCTGCGCTGATGACGACCGTGGTGCACGACCGTCCGGGCTCCGCCGGCGGACCCCCGTCGCCGACCCGGCGGCCGTTGCGCCTGCGCGGCGACCTCCTCGCCGTCCTGGCCGCTGCGCTGCTGGTCACGGCGTCGTCCGTCGTCGGATGGATGCTGATCGACGCGGGCGTGCCGGTGCTCGTCGGCTGGCCGCCGCTGCTGGCGGCCTGGCTGCCGCACGTCGGTCCGGGCACCGTCCCGGCGGTCGTCGTGGCCCTGCTGGTCGCTCTCGGTGGCCCTGCGGTGGCGCGCTCCTTGCGCTGGGGCCCGCTGCTCGCGGTGGCCTACGTCGCCTCGCTGGCGTGGACCTTCGCGCTCGCGACGATCGACGGATGGATCGTCGGGGTCGCCGAGCGGCTCGCGACGCCGACCGAGTACCTCGCCGAGGTGCCGCGCACCCCCGACATCGCGGTCTTCCTGCAGACCTTCGCCGAGCGGATCGCGGGCCGCACGCCCGACACGCTCGTCACGCACTCGTCGGGGCACCCGCCGGGCGCGACGCTGTTCTACGTCCTGCTCGACCGCGCCGGGTTCCCGGGCGGCGAGTACGCGGGAGCGGTCACCGCCGCGATCGGCGCCTCCGCGGCCGTCGCCGTGGCGATCACGCTCGCCGCCGTCGGCGACCGGGACCTCGCGCGGACCTACCTGCCCTTCGGTGTGCTCGCCCCGGCCGCGGTCTGGGTGGGGGTCTCGGCGGACGGGATGTTCGCGGCCGTGTTCGCCTGGGGCGTCGCCCTGTTCGCCCTCGGGGTCGCCCGCCGCGGCGTCGCCGGGCACGTCCTGAGCCTGACCGGCGGCGTCGTCCTCGGGCTCTCGCTCTACCTCTCCTACGGGCTCGTGGTCGCGGGCCTGGTGCCGATCGTCGTCGCGGTCCTCGCCCGGCGGTTCACCCCGTTGATCACCGGCGGCGTCGGCGTCGCGGCCGTCGTCGCGGCGTTCACCGCCGGCGGTTTCTGGTGGTACGAGGGCTACGAGCAGGTGCAGGTGCGCTACTACCAGGAGGGCGAGTTCGGCCTCCTGCGCCCGTACGAGTACTGGGTGTGGGGCAACCTCGCCGCGCTGGTCCTCGTGCTCGGCCCCGCGGTGATCGCCGGCCTGCGGCGTGCCGCCTGGCGCCCCCGCGCCGCGCCGGTCGCCCTGGTCGCGCTCGCCGCGGCCGGCCTCGTCGCGGTGCTCGCCGCGGATCTCTCGGGGCTGTCGAAGTCGGAGGTCGAGCGGATCTGGCTGCCGTTCGCGGTGTGGATCCTCCCGCTCGCGGCGCTCCTGCCCCGCGCCGCGGCGCGCTGGTGGCTCCTCGCCCAGGCCGTCCTGGCCCTCGCGATCAACAGCCTGCTCGCGACCGTGTGGTGACCGTGGTGGTCGCAGCGAACGGCCTATCGGCGTGCTCAACCGGATCCTCGCTGCTTCTACGCGCCCGAAGTCCCCGTTGATCAGCCGGGTCGGTCAGCCGACGGCGTCGCGCAGGGGGTCGGTCGCGAAGGCGGCGATGCCGTCGGCGAAGGTCGTCCGGGCGCGGTAGCCGAGCAGCTCGGCGGCGCGGGCGGGGTCGGCCGTGACGTGGCGGACGTCGCCGGGCCGGGCCCCGCCGACGATCTGCGGCGACGGGCCGTCCATGGCCCCGGCGAGGGTGGTGGCGAGGTCGCCGATCGTGCGGACCTCACCGGAGCACACGTTCAGGGGCACGCAGCGTCCGTCGGCGGCCGGCGTCTCGAGCGCGGCGACGTTGGCGGCGGCGACGTCGGAGACGTGCACGAAGTCGCGGCGCTGGCGCCCGTCCTCCATGACGCGCGGGGCCTCGCCGCGCTCGAGCGACGACCGGAAGATCGACGCGACGCCGGCGTACGGCGTGTTCTGCGGCATCCGCGGGCCGTAGACGTTGTGGTAGCGCATCGCCCAGACCCGCCCGCCGGTGGCGCGCGTCCAGGCGACCGCGAGGTGCTCCTGGGCGAGCTTCGTCGCGGCGTAGGTGCTGCGCGGCTCGAGCGGGGCGTCCTCGGGCACGAGCTCGCCGGCGAGGTCGCGGCCGCAGTGCGGGCACGGCAGGTCGTAGCGGCCGGCGTCGACGTCGGCCTGCCGACGGTCCGGCGGCGGCACGACGCCGTGCTCGGGACACGAGTAGCGACCCTCGCCGTAGACGACCATCGAGCTCGCCATCACGAGGTCGCGGTGCCCCGAGCGGTACATCGCGGCCAGCAGCACGGCCGTGGCGACGTCGTTGTTCTCGGCGTAGTCGGGGGCGTCGTTCGGGTCCACGCCGTGGCCGACCATCGCGGCCTGGTGGCACACCGTGTCGACCTGCGGCAGCAGCCGGTCGAGCAGGGCCGCGTCGCGGACGTCGCCCTGCACCAGCTCATAGCGGTCGAGCCACGGCGGCGCCTTCCCGGCCGCGTGCGCCTGCGGGAGCAGCGCGTCGAGCAGCACCGGGGTGTGACCACCCTCGGCCAGGGCGTCGGCGATGCGCGAGCCGATGAACCCGGCTCCGCCCGTCACGAGAACTCGCACCCCGGCACGCTATCCGCCCAGGTCCCACCCGGTGGTGGCACACCCCCGACGGCCTGCTCGGCGCCGCCGGACGCCCGACTACGTTGGGCGCCATGGAGAACCAGCCGCTGCACGGCGGCGCGGAGGAGTTGCTGGGACGTGCCCTCGTCGTCGTGGTCGACGACCGGGTCAGCCGGGGCGAGTCCTCGGACACCATCGGCCCGCTGGTCACCGAGCTGCTCGGTGAGGCCGGCCTGGTGGTCGACGGGACGATCGTCGTGCCGGGCGAGTCGGTCGCCATCCGCAACGCGCTGAACACCGCGGTGATCGGCGGGGTCGATCTCGTCGTCACCGTCGGCGGCACCGGGGTGTCGCCGCGCGCCGTGACCTCCGACGCGACGGCGGGCGTGCTCGACCGCCCGATCCCGGGCATCGCCGAGGCCATCCGCGCGTCCGGTCTCGCCGCCGGCGCCGTCGACGCCGGGCTCTCCCGGGGGCTCGTCGGCGTCTCGGGCAGCACGCTCGTGGTGAACCTCGCCTCCTCCCGCGCGGCGGTCCGGGACGGGATGGCCACGCTCACCCCGTTGATCTCCCACGTGATCGCCGAGCTGTCGGGGATGGAGGAGCACTGAGCTCCTCCGGGGACGATCCCGGGACGCGCGGACGGTCGTCCGCGGACCGGGCTGTCTCCGAGGAACGCGGCGACGGGGCCCGGGACGAGCCGACCTTGGACGAGCCGGTCACCGACGAGCAGACCGCGGCCCGGCGCCGCGCCGCACGCCGGGCGGCGATCTTCGGTGAGGAGCCGGTCGCGTCGGCCGACGAGCGCGAGCCCAACGACCGCGGGGGACCGGACGACGACCGACGTCGCTACGACGACGAGCGCCCGCCGCACCACGACCGGGCCTGACGGCGCGGGACAGCGCCTCAGCGCATCTCAGCGCAGCGTGACGGTCACCTCCTCCCGCAGCGAGGTGGTCGCGACCCGCGCCGCGAGCCCGGCCGGCAGCGCGACGACCACGACCGGCGCCGCCGTGGCCGTCCGCTCGGGCGCCGGGAGCACGGCGAGGACGACCGCACCGGGCGCCAGCACCGTGGGGACGCCGGGCGGGTCCTGCGGTGTCGACAGCTCGCCGGCACCGTGCTGGTCGCCGGCGGCGACCAGGTCGACCCGGGTGCCGGGCGTGAGCAGCGCCGCGACGCCCGCGTCGGCGAGGCGGACCGGCACCCCGGCCGCGTCCGGCACGCCCGCCGCGGCGACGGCCGCGACGGCGCCGAGCAGCCGCACGTCGGTGAGCGCCTCCCCGGCCCGCACCCCACCCACCACCTGGCGCCCCGTGACCGCCCCGGGCTCGCGCAGGGCGCCCGCCGGGACGAGATCGTCGGGCAGCAGGCGCACCGTGACGTCCCCCGGGCCGAGGGCGACACCGGCGGCGAGGTCGCGCGCCGCCACGAGCACCGGCGTCCCGGACGGCGCCGCCGCCGGCGCGGCGAGCAGCACGGCCGCGAGCACGACGAGCAGCGCCGCGGCGGCCCGGCGCAGCGCCACGACCCGTCGCCACCCCGGCGGCGGGAGCCGTCGGCGCCGCCGGCGCGGGGCCGGCTTCTCGCGTTCTCGCACGTCATCGACGGTAGGGCGCGCGCCACCCGGGGACCGAGGACCTTCTCGAGGGCTGGGGACGCGTTCGGCGGATGGGGACGGCGTCCGGAGCAGGCGGCGGTCCGGGAGCGCCCGGTCGGGTGTGCACGATCGGCCCGGCGCGTGGGGGCCGGCGTCCCGCGGGTAGTTTGCGGCCGAGGGTCGCCGAGACATCGGAAGAGGGCGGGCGCAGGCAATGGCCGTGGTGCTCGTGCTGCTCGCGACCATCGCCAACGCGACCGCTCTGGTCCTGCAGCGCAAGGCGGCCCAGGACAGCGCGCGGTCGCGCGGGATCAGCGCCGGGACGTTGCGCGACATGGTCCAGCGACCGGCCTGGCTGATCGGGACCTCGATCTTCGCGGTGGCCGTCGCGCTGCAGGCCACGGCCCTGAGCATCGGGTCCATCGCGCTCGTGCAGCCGGTGCTCGTCATGGAGCTGCCGTTCACGCTGCTGCTGGGCTGGCTGGTGCTCGGCGGCGCGCTGCGGCGCTACGAGTGGACGGCCGTCGCGATCATGTCGGTCGGCTTGGTGGTCCTGCTCGTCACCCTGCAGCCCAGCGGCGGCGACGCGCTCGGCGCCGGCGCGCTCGTCTGGATCCTCGGCACGACCGTGACCCTCGGCCTCCTCGGGCTCACCACGGTGATCGCGAGGCGCTCCCGCGCGGTCGGTCGCGCCGCCTTCTACGGCATCGCCGCGGGTATCGGGTCCGGCTTCGTCGCCGTGATCGTCAAGGCGATGACCGAGGCGCTGGCCGAGGGCGGCCTCGTCGGCGTTCTCACGACCTGGCAGAGCTACCTGCTCGTGCCCGTCGCGCCGGCGGCGTTCCTCACCCTGCAGCACGCGTTGCGGTCCGGCCGGCTGCTCGCGTCGCAGCCCGGTCTGATCCTGGGGAACCCGCTGCTGTCGTCGATCTGGGGGATCGGCCTGCTCGGCGAGCAGGTCAACGGCGGGGCAGCCGTGCTCGGCGGCCTGGCGGGCGCCGTCCTCATGACGGTCGGCGTGTTCCTCCTGTCGCGCTCGCCTCTCCTGGCGGCGCAGGAGGGCGGGCCGCGCGACACGTCCGCGACCGGGCGTCAGGGCGGGGAGCGCCGGCGACCGCTGTAGAACCCGATTTCCGTGGGCCGAAACGTCACCGGTGTCACCCGACAGGGTGACGTGTCGGGAAGTCCGGAACCATCCGGGCGCTGATCCGTCTTGACGGGTGCGAGGACCTCGACGCCGACCGCTGGGGAGCGGGTGGGCGTCAGGTAGGTCCGGGGCGCCGGCTCGGGGTCGGCGTCCCGGATCACCCCTCGACTCTCCCTCAGGCGGACTTGGCCGAGGATCCCGACGTCGTCGACGAGCCGGACGAGCTCGTGCTCGCGGAGCTCGAGCCGGACGAGCTGGAGGACCCGGAGTCCGACGAGCTCTTCGTGTCACCCGAGCCCTTGGCGTCGCCCGAGCCCGCGGACGAGTCGGCCGTCGCCTTCTCGCTCTTCTCGGACTTCTCCGACGACCCGCCCGAGTTCGAGCCCGACCGCGCGTCGTTGCGGTAGAAGCCGCTGCCCTTGAACACGATCCCCACCGACGAGAACACCTTGCGCAGCCGGCCGCCGCAGACCGGGCACTCGGTCAGCGACGGGTCGGAGAACGCCTGGACCTGCTCGAAGCGGTGGTCGCAGGCGGTGCAGGCGTAGGGATAGGTCGGCACGTGCACTCCTGAGGTCGTCCGCCCCCGGTGACGGGGTGGTGATGTCCGCGCAGAGTGTAGATGGCACTCGCGCCCTGCGAGTGCCAACGCCGGATGCGTCACGGCTGTTCCGCTGCACGCCCCGCGTGTCGCGCCGGCGAGGATGTGGCGAGCCTGGTGTCAGGCGCCAGGAAAGCCGCATTGCTCGTACTCACCGGGACAACCACGTCACCCCGGACGACGGGCGCCAGACGGCGTGGACGGGGACGTCGTGGGGCTCGGCGGGCAGGGGGTCGGTCACGAGGCCGTCGTCGCCGACCAGCGCCACGAGACGGGTCGCGGGGCCCGCGAGGGGGAGGGTGCGGTCGTAGTGCCCGCCGCCGCGCCCGAGGCGTACGCCGCGGTGGTCGACGGCGAGGGCGGGGACGACGACGAGGCCCGCGTCGGCGACCGCGCCGGGGCCCAGCCGCGGGCCCGTCGGCTCGAGCAGCCCGTGCGGGCCGGGACCGAGGGAGTCGGCGTCCGTGAACTCCGCCCAGTCCAGGGGCGCGTCGCCGACGGTCACGGGCAGGAGCACCCGCCGCCCGAGGGCGCGGGCGGCGTCGAGCACGGGCAGCGCGCCGTCGGGGGTCGCGCCGGGCTCGCCGCCGACGGCGACGAAGAGGCAGATCGGGTCGTCGACGCCCTCGAGCACCGTCGGCAACCCCGCGGCCAGGGCGGCCGCGTCGTCCCGCCGCGCCTCGCCGGACCGGGAACGCCGGGCGGCCAGGAGGGAGCGCCGGAGCTCGGGCTTCGTCACCCGCGCAGCGTCTCGCCGTCCTCGACGTGGCGCGGCCCGTCCACCGTCACGTCACCCTCGACGACGACGCCCGACCCGAATGTGACGTCACCCGAGACCGTCAGCGAGGACGCCCCGGCGAGCGACGGCGCGCCGCCCGCGAACCGGCGCTCGAAGTCGCCGAGCATCCCGAACCGGGCCTTCTCCAGGCCGACCACCGGGAACCGGTCCAGCGTCGGCACCATGCGCCCGTCGTCGGTGAGGTCGTAGAGATCCGAGCGGGCGACGAGCAGGTCGTCGGTGGTCTTGACCGGCGCGAACCGGGTGCGCGGCACCTCGATCGCCCGGGCGCCCTCGATCGAGCCGATCGCCGCGCCCATCGCCGTCTCCAGCTGGAGCACGGCCGTCGAGGCCTTGTCGGTGGGGTCGACGGTCTTCCGGTTGACGATCAGCGGCAGGAACGGGGCCGCGGGGTCGGCGTCCTGGAGCTCCCGCAGGTGCTCGAGGTCGAACCACAGGTTGTTCGTGTTGAAGAAGCAGAAGCGCTCGATGTCGGTGAACGACTCGTCGCCCTCGGGCACCTGGGCGGTCTCGCGCAGCACCAGCGACCCACGGCGCCGGGCCAGGTGCCCGCCCTTGCGGTCCATCGGCGTGCGGCGCGCGACCTCGAGGGCGAAGGGCACCTCGTGGGCCGCCATCCACGCCGCGACCCGCACGTCGGGGATCGCGCCGAGGTTGTCGGAGTTCGACACGAAGCACCAGCGCACGCCGGCGGCCACCAGCTTCTCGATCGTCCCGGAGGCCGCGAGCGCGGTGTAGAGGTCGCCGTGCCCCGGCGGGCACCACTCCAGGCGCGGGTCCGCGGGCCACGACACCGGCTCCCAGTCGTCGGCGCGCAGCTTGGGCTCCGAGCCCTGGAGGAAGTCCAGCGGCAGGTCGGGGTCCTCGAGCCCGTCGTGGCGGCGCAGCGCCGCGAGCGACGGCTCGCGGGTGCCCTCGGAGTCCATGAGCAGCAGCGGCAGCCGCGCGCCGTGGTGCGCGCGCAGCGCCAGGGTCTGGCGGGCGACGGCGTCGAGGAAGCTCGTGCCGGGCTTGATCTCCAGCAGCGACTTCGGGCCCGCGAGCCCCATGCTCGTGCCGAGGCCGCCGTTGAGCTTGATCACCGCGAGCCGGTCGAGCGCCGCGCGGGCGTCGGCGTCCGAGGGCTCGCCCAGCTCCTCGAGCGTGGGCAGGCCGCCGACCTCGTCGAGCTCCTCGCCCGGCACCACCGCGCTCTCGGGCTTGGCCAGCTGCTCGAGCCGGCGGCGGAAGGCCTCGACCTCCGCGGGGTGCGCGTCCCGCGCGGTGAGGGCGGCCAGGGCGGCGTCGACGTAGCTCATGCGGCTCCCACGTGCGGATCTCCGGTCCGTCCCACGATATCGGGCGCGTCGGAACCCGATCCGACGCGCCCGGCGTAGGACCATGGCCGCCATGACGGGGCGATCACGGTGAGGACGGTGGAGGCCCAGCTGCGTCGTGTGCTCGACGCGGCCGTCCGCCCGGCGCCCATCCGGGTCGACATCTCCTCCGCCCAGGGGCTGCTCTGCGCCGAGGAGGTCGTCGCCGACCGGGCGCTCCCGGGGTTCGACCAGGCGGCGGTCGACGGCTTCGCGGTGCGCAGCGTCGACGTGCGCGCCGCGGCCGAGGAGCCGGTCGAGCTGCCCGTGGTGGGCGAGGTCGCGGTCGGGTCGCGCCAGGCGCACCGCCTCCAGCCCGGCCAGGCCGTGCGGGTCGCCACCGGCGCCCCGCTGCCGACGCTGGCCGACGCCGTCGCGCCGCACGACCACACCGACGCGGCCGACGACCCGGCTGTCCGGGGCACCGGCCACCGGGCGCGGCTCACCGTCAAGGCGCCGGTGCCGTCCGCGGCGTGGGTGCGCCGGGTCGGCGAGGACGTCGCGCCCGGCGACGTCGCGGTCCGCCGCGGCGCCGTGGTGGGCGCCGCGCAGGTCGGGCTGCTCGCCGCGGTCGGGCGCACCAAGGTCCTCGTCCACCCGCGCCCGCGCGTGTCGGTGCTGGCCGTGGGCGACGAGCTCGTCGACCTCGACCGCACGCCGGGCACCGGCCAGGTCGTCGACGTCAACTCCTACGCCCTCGCGGCCGCGGCGTCCGACGCCGGCGCCGAGGTCACGCGGCTGGGCATCGCGTCCAGCGAGGCCGGCGCGCTGCGCGAGGCCGTGGAGTCCGCCCTGGCGCGCTCGGAGATCGTCGTCCTCGCGGGCGGGGTCGGCGGGCGGCTGGGCGAGGACGTCCAGGACTCGCTCGCGGCCCTCGGGCCCGTCGACATCTCGCGGGTGGCCATGCACCCCGGCTCCGTGCAGGGCTTCGGGCGCCTCGGCGCCGAGGAGGTCCCGACCTTCCTGCTGCCCGCCAACCCGGTCTCGGCCCTGGTGGTGTTCGAGGTGCTCGTGCGCCCGCTGATCCGCCTCGCCCTGGGCCGCGGCGAGCTGCACCGCCGCGAGGTCACCGCCGCGCTGCTCTCGCCGGTCAGCTCCCCGCCCGGGCGGCGCAGCTACGTGCGCGGCCGCCTGCTGCGCGACCGCCAGACCGGCGACTACCTCGCCCAGCCGCTGGGCAGCTCGGGCTCGCACCTGCTGTCCTCGCTCGCCGAGGCGAACGCGCTGATCGTCGTGGACGAGGACACGACCGAGGTCGGCATGGACGCCCCGGTGCGCGTGTCGTTCCTCGCGCCCCGCACCTGACGCGGGGAGAGGATCCAGCGCGTGACCCGTGCCCCGTGGGGCGGGGCCCGGCCGACCGGGCGCCACCCCGGCTGGCCGGCGCGCACCCGCGACCTGCGGGTGCCGGCCGGCGTCGTGAGCCTGCGCCCGGTGCGCCTGCGCGACGGGGCGGCGTGGTCGCGGACGCGCCTGCGCGACGAGGAGCACCTCGCCCCGTGGGAGCCGACGCTGCCGGGGCCGTGGGCCGAGCGGAACGCGCTCATCGAGTGGCCCGCGCGCTGGAGCGCGCTGCGCTCGATGGGGCGTGCCGGCCAGGCCCTCCCGTTCACGCTGCTCGTGGACGGCGAGTTCGCCGGCCAGGTCGTCATCGGCAACGTGGTCCGGGAGCCGCTGCTCTCGGCCTACGTCGGCTACTGGGTGTCCGCGCACGTCGCCGGCGGGGGAGCCGCGACCGCGGCCGTCGCACTGGCCGTCGACCACTGTTTCGCCCGCGTCGGCCTGCACCGCATCGAGGCGACCGTGCGTCCCGAGAACGCCCGCAGCCGGCGGGTCCTCGCCAAGCTCGGCTTCCGCGAGGAGGGCCTGTTGCGGCGCTACCTGGAGGTCGACGGCGACTGGCGCGACCACCTCGTCCTCGCCGTGACCGAGGAGGACGTCCTGCCCGACGGCCTGGTCGCCCGGCTGCTGCGCGCGGGTCTGGCCGAGCGGGCGTGAGGCCCGCACCCACATGGCCCAGTCTCAACCCTTGACCTGACCCCCGGTCGAGTGGCATACGCAGGCCGACCCCGGTGGACGAGGTTCCCCCACTGGAGGGGTGACGTCACCGCTCGCACACGACACGCCGATGTCGCTACGGGGCGCGAGGGACTCGTGTGGCTAGCGTGGCGGCTGCGACGCTCCGGATCCGGTCGTCGCGGTCGTCCCGGTGGGAGGTCTGCGGGTGCCGAGCTCGGTCGTGTTCGCAGCCCTGGTCCTGGCGTGGCTGGTCGTGCTGGTCCCCGTGGTCGCCCGCCGCCGCCAGATGGTCCCGCGTCCCGCCGAGGCCGACCTGAGCGCCCGGGTGCTGCCGCGGACGGCCGGCGCACCCCTGATCGAGGAGGTCGCCGTGACGACTGCGCAGACGACGGGCCGCAGTGGCGGCGAGCGCGCCGCGGCGGGCTCCGGGTCGACGGGCCGGGTCGCGGGCACGGCCGGGACGACGCTCGCCGAGCGTGACGACGAGACGCCCGAGGCCCTCGACGCCGAGCTCGACCTCGATGCCGACCGCGGCGACCTGGACAGCGACCTGGACACGGACGTCCACACCGATCTCGCCGGCGGGCTCGACGACGGGGACGACGACGGCGACGAGGCCGGGGCCGACGAGCGCCCGGCCGGCCGCGAGCGGGTCCTGCCGCGCCGCGCCCCGGACGTCGACGAGTTTGACGACCGGGACGACCACGACGACCGGTACGACGGGGACGACCGGTACGACGGGGACGGCCGGTGCGACATCGACGGCGGGTACGACGACGACCTCGACGAGTTCGACGACCGCTACGACGACGAGGACCTCGAGGACCTCGAGGACCTCGAGGACCTCGAGGACCTCGAGGACGCCGAGACCGTCTCGCGGGAGCTGCGCCCGTACCGGCCCGGCCGCGGCGGGTTCGACGCCGACGCGGCGGCGGCCGCGGCCCAGGCGCGCTACGCGTTCCGGCAGCGGATCGCGCTCGGCCTCATCGCGGTCGCGGTGCTCTCGGCGCTCGCGGCGCTGGTGGTCTCCAGCGCGATGTGGTGGCTGCACGCCGCCGCCGACGTCATCCTGGTCGGCTACCTGATCTTCCTGCGCCGTCAGACGCGCATCGACGAGGAGGTCCGCGCCCGCCGCGCGGCCCGCCTCTCCGGCGAGCGCCGGGCGCTCGAGGCCCGCCGGGTGCGCCAGGCCGAGCACGAGGCCCGCATGGCCGCGGCCCGCGAGGACGAGGCCGACTGGATCGACGGGGACTACGAGGCCGCCTACGCCGACGACGAGCTCGACGACCACCCGGGCGAGGAGGACACGCGGCGGGTGCCCGCGGCGCGGAGCGGTCGCGACGACCATCACGACCACGACGAGGCGCCCCGCTGGGCGGCGCCGCGCACGCCCCCGCCGCCGGTGCCCGAGGACCTCGAGCTCGTCGACGACACCGACGACGACCCCGCGTTCCACGACCTCGACGGCGAGCGCAGCTACGGCTACCGCCGGGCGGCCGGCGCCTGACACGAGGGCCTGACCCGCCGTCGGACGGCGATCGGCGGCGTTGCTAGAGTTGGCGCCGCACCAGGGGCTGTGGCGCAGTTGGTAGCGCGACTCGTTCGCATCGAGTAGGTCAGGGGTTCGATTCCCCTCAGCTCCACCCTGTCTCCCGGCTCACCAGTCGGCGCGCCGCGCGATCTCCTCCAGCTGGTCCGGGTCGGCGGTCGCCTGCGCCGGGTCCTCGGGCCACGCGGCGATCTGCTCGTCGGCCCAGTCGGCCCACCGCGCCACCGTGGCGTAGAGCTCGGTGAAGAACGCGCCCGCGAGCATCGTCTGGGCCGCGCGGTCCTGGAACGGGCCCTCGCCGGCGGCGTACTGGCGCGCGGCGAGGAGGTTCTCGGCGTTGCGCTCCTGCGCCCAGGCCCGCGCGGCGGCGACGGTGCGCCGGGCGTCCTCGCGCGTGCCGTGCTCGGCGAAGGTGAGCTTGACCAGCTGCTCGAACTCGACGACGGGGCCGTCGCCGGGCTCGGCCAGCCAGCGCGCGAGCGCGGTCCGGCCCTCCTCGGTGATCGAGTAGACGGTGCGCGGGCGGCGTCCGACGGCCTCGGTCTCGGCGGCGGCGAACCCCGCCGCGACGAGCTTCTTCGGCTCCTCGTAGAGCTTGCTCGTCGCACGCGGCCACATCCGGCCGAGGCTGCGGTCCATCTGCTGGGTGAGCTCGTAGGTGCTCCAGGACCGCACCGCGAGCAGCCCGAGCACGGCGAACGACGTACTGGTCAGGCGTGGGCTTGACACGTACTCCCCTGGGGACGACTCTCATACTCCCAAAGAGAGTATCGGAGGATCGGAATGACCACCACCCTGACCATCGACCCGACCAACACCGCGCAGGCCGAGGCCTGGGACGGCCGCGAGGGCGGCTACTGGGCGACGCACGCCGACCGGTTCGACGCGGCCCTGGCGGGCTACCAACCCGCGTTCCAGGCGGCCGCCGGGATCGAGGCCGACCACCGGGTGCTCGACGTCGGGTGCGGTACGGGCCTGACCACGCGGGCCGCGGCCCGGGCGGCGCCCGCGGGCACGGCGCTCGGCATCGACCTCTCCTCGCGCATGATCGACGTCGCGCGGGCCAGGGCCGCGGCCGACGGTCTCGCGAACGCGTCGTTCGCCCGCGCCGACGCGCAGGTGCACCCCTTCGCCACTGGCGGGTTCGACGCGGTCGTCAGCCGGACCGGCGCGATGTTCTTCGGCCGGCCCGACGCGGCGTTCGCGAACCTCGCCCGTGCCCTGCGTCCCGGCGGCCGGCTCACGCTGCTGACGTGGCAGGCCGCCGCGGTCAACGAGTGGTTCGTGACCTTCGTCCGCGACCTCGCCGGTCAGCCGCCCCCGCCGTCGCCGGCCGGGCAGCCCGGGCCGTTCTCCCTGAGCGACCCCGACCACGTGCACACCCTGCTCGAGGGCGCGGGCTTCGTCGACGTCGCGCTCGACGGCGTCGCCGAGCCCGAGGTCTACGGGCGCGACGCCGACGAGGCCCACGCCTTCGTCCTGGGCCTGCTCGGTTGGCTGCTCGAGGGGCTCACCCCGGACGAGGCGGACCGCCGGTCGGAAACCCTCCGCGCGACCCTGCGCGCCCACGCGGGCCCGGACGGCGTCGTGCTCGGGTCCGCGGCCTGGCTCGTCACGGCCCGCCGGGCGCCCTGACGACGTCCTCGGGGAGCGCGGCACCCACCACGGCCTCGGCCTCCGCGTCGCCGGCGGCCCATGCCTCGTCCCGCAGGGCCACGAGCCGGTCGTGCGCGCCGGTCAGCACGGCCAGCAGGCACCGCGTCAGCAGCGCGCCCTCGCCCCCGCCCGCGGCGCGGTACCAGCGGTCGCTCTGCTCGAGCAGCGCCAGGGCGACGACGTCGTCGCCGGCGTCGTGCAGCGCGCGGGCGAGGGTGGTCCGCGCGGTGGCCGCCACGCGCGGGTCGCCGCTGCGCCGGGCGGCGGCGAGGGCACGGTCGAGGACGGCGACGGCGGCGTCGGGTCGGCCGCGCTGCTGCTCGACCCCGCCGAGACGGGTGAGGTGCAGCGCCGCCTGGCCTGCGAAGCCCTGCCGCTCGCTGTCGGCGGCCAGCCCGGCCAGCGCGTCCGCGGCGTCGTCGAGGCGACCCTGCGCCCCGGCGATCGTCGCGAGCATCCCGCGCGCGTGCACCAGCCCCCACGGATCCCCGAGCGGCTCGAGCATCCCGAGCGCCTCCTCGGCCGCCCGCGTCGCCTCCGCCGTGTCGCCGAGCATGATCGACCCGTAGGCCGCGAGGACCAGGGCCGCCGCGGTCTCCCAGGACCGTCCCTCCCGCCGGGCGCCGTCGACGGCCGCGTCCGCCTCGGTGCGGACGTCGTGCGGGCGGCCCTGCTGGATGCGCAGGAACGCCCGGTGCCGGCGGGCGTCGGTGTGGCGAGGGCCGTCGCCCCCGGCCAGGGCCAGCGCGCGGTCGAGCTCGCCCTCGGCGCGGTGGACGTCGCCCGCGGAGGCCTCGAGCCAGCCGGCGAGCAGGAGCGCGTCCACGACGAGCTCGTCGGGTGGGTCCCCGACGGCCTCGACCGCCCCGACCGCCTCGACCGCCCCGACCGCCTCGACCGCACCGAGCGCTCGGCGGAGCCGTGCCGCGCCGGCGGCGCCGTCGCCGAGCACGACCCACGTCCACCCGAACCCGACGGCGATCCGGAGGCCCTGGCGCGGGTCGTGGGCGGCGCACCGGTCCAGGGCGGCGTCGACGTTGGCGCGCTCGGCACGAGCGGTGACGAGGCACGCGGGCTGGCCGGGGCCGCGGACGGCCAGCGCCTGGCTCTCCGCGGTCGCCGCGAACCACGCGGCGTGCGCGGCGGCCGCGGCGTCGGCCAGGCCGGCTTCGGCGAGCCGGTCGCGGGCGAAGGCGCGGATGCTGTCGAGCAGCCGATAGCGGACCTCCCCGTCGGCGCCGACGTCGACGCCGACCAGCGAGCGCGCGACGAGCCTGCCGAGGACGTCGAGCGCGCCGGGGACGTCGAGGGCGGCGAGGACGTGCTCGGCGGCCGGCAGCGGCGCGCCCTCCGCGAAGACGGCGAGCGCCCACAGCCCGCGGCGGTCCGGGTCGTCGAGCAGGTCGTGGCTCCAGGCGATCGCGTCGACCAGGGCCCGCCGGCGTGCGGGGGCCCGGCTCGTCGGGTCGCGCAGCAGGCCGAACCGGTCGTCGAGACGGCGGGCGATCTCGGGGACCGACAGCGTCGTCAGGCGCGCCGCAGCCAGCTCGATGGCCAGGGGCAGCCCGTCGAGGGTCCGGCAGAGGCGGACCACCGTGTCGTCGCCGTCGTCGAGGACGACCGGCCGCGGCAGCCGCGCCGCACGGGCCGCGAAGAGCGCCGCCGCGTCCGCCGGGGGCAGCGGGTCGAGGGGGACCACGCTCTCCGCCTCGACGCCCAGCGGCGCCTGGCTGGTGACGAGCAGGCGCACCCGGGACGCCCGGGCGAGCAGGCGATCGGCCAGGGCGGCCACCGCGTCCAGGAGGTGCTCGGCGTTGTCGAGCAGCAGCACGGCGGGGGAGCCGGCCAGGTGCGCCTCGAGATCCGCCGCCGGGACACCGAGCGTCGCGGCCACCGCGGACGGGACCGCCGCAGGGTCGGCGATGCCGTCGAGCCGGACGAGCCACACCCCGCCCGGTGCCTCGAGATCCGCCGCGACCGCGAGAGCGGTCCTCGTCTTGCCGACCCCGGCCGGGCCGACGACGGTCACGAGCGGGTGCTCGTCGAGGCGCGCCCGGATCGCCGCCGTCTCCGTCGCCCGCCCGACCGGACCGGGGGCGCGGGGCGGGAGGTTGCCCGGCCGCAGGTCCGGGGCCGCGGAGGCCTCCAGCCCGGCCAGCGCGGCGTTCTGGGCGAGGATCTGCTCCTCGAGGCGTCGCAGGCCCGGCCCGGGATCGACGCCGAGGTCGTCGACCAGCCGGCGGCGCACCCGCCGGTACGCCGCGAGCGCGTCGGCCTGCCGGCCCGCGCGGTAGAGGGCGGTGACGAGCGCGGCCCACAGCCCCTCGCGCAGCGGGTGCCGCGCGGTCAGCTCCTCGAGCTCGCCGACGACCTCGCCGCCGGCGCCGAGCGCGACCCGGGCGGTGAGGTGGTCCTCGACGAGCCCGAGGCGCAGCTCCTCGAGGCGCCGGCGGTGCGGCGCGAGCCAGGCCGCGTCGCCGGCGCCGGTCAGGACGTCGCCGCGGAAGAGCGCGAGGGCCCGCGCCGCGTGGTCGTGCACGGCCTCCGTGTCGCCGGCCGCCCGGGCCGCGGCCACCTGCTCCGCGCGGCGCCGCACGGCGGTCACGTCCACGCGGTCGGGGTCGAGCGCGAGGCGGTAGCCGCCGTGGTCGTGGGCCACGAGCGCGGCGTCGCCGAGCGCGCGCCGCAGCTGCGACACCTTGGACTGCAGGGTGTTGGCGCCGGCCCCGTCCCAGAGCTCGTCGCGGATCTGCTCCGCCCGCACCGTGCGCCCGGCGTCGAGGGCGAGGCGGACCAGGACCTCGGTGGTCCGCCCGGCCGGCACCGCCAGCAGCTCACCGTCCCGGCGGACCTCGACGGGTCCGAGCAGGGCGATCGACAGCACGTGAGCAGCGTAGGCCGGATCGGGCACCGTCAGCAGCCGTCAGCGCCGTCGTCAGCGTCCCGTCAGCGCTCTGCGTGACGGTGTGGCCCTCGCACCGACCGACAGGAGCTGACCCGATGCCCGACCTCCGCACCACCGCCGCCACGACGACCCCGACGCCGGCGTCGACCACCCGCCTGCGACGGCTCGCCGCCGTCTC
Source organism: Actinomycetospora sp. NBRC 106375 (assembly GCF_030269665.1). Lineage (GTDB taxonomy): Bacteria > Actinomycetota > Actinomycetes > Mycobacteriales > Pseudonocardiaceae > Actinomycetospora. The sequence goes on along the minus strand of NZ_BSTS01000024.1, from coordinate 44,674 downwards.
GCTCACGGCGGCCGCGCTGCTCGCGGCGGCCGGGTTCACCGCGCTGGGCTCGGTGTTCCACTACCCGCAGGTCCTGGCGGAACCCACCGAGGCGGTCCTCGCGCTCCACCGCCAGCACCAGGGTGCCGTCAGCGCCTGGTTCGGTGTGCTCGTCGTCGGCGCCGCCCTGCTGGCGCCGGCGGCCGTCGCGCTCGGGCGCCTCGCCGGCGGGACGCGGGGCCGCTGGATCACGGTGGTCGGGATCGCGGCGGCGGTGGTCCAGGTCGTCGGCCTGTCGCGGTGGGTGCTGCTCGTGCCGGGGCTCGCCCGCGACGGGAGCGCGTCGGCGCAGCACACGTTCGAGCTGCTCGGTTTCTGGCTCGGTCAGATGATCGGCGAGACCCTCGGCTACGCGCTCACCGCCGTGTTCACCGTGCTCGTCGCGGTCGGGTTCGCCCGGTGGCTCGCGGTGTCCGGGTGCGTCGCGGCCGCCCTCGTCGCGACCGGCGTGCTCGTCCCGCTCGGCGTCGACCTCGCGCGACTGACGAACTTCGCGGGCTACGTCGTGTGGTGCGTGTGGCTGCTCGCGGTGTCGGTCGCGCTGTGGCGGGGCGGGGTCACTTCCAGGACGGCAGCCACAGCTCCGCGTTCCACCGGTCCGCGGTGACCCACGTGCCGACGAGGATCGGCCACAGCCAGGCGAAGTTCGCGACGACGAGGCCGGTGTAGACGCCGACGACGAGCGTGCCGGTGCGCCGCCGTTCGAGCCCTTGTTCGCGACGGCCCAGGAACTCCCCGAGCGCGAGCACGACCGCGAGGACCAGGAATGGCGCCACCGGCGTCATGTAGAAGAAGTACATCTGCCGGTCGATGTTGGTGAACCACGGCAGGAAGCCCGCGCCGTAGCCGACGAGGACGGCGGCGTGGCGCCAGTCGAACGCCGTGATCACCCGCCAGATCGACCAGCCGAGCGCGGGGATCGAGACCCACCACAGGGCCGGGGTCCCGATGAGCATGACCGCCGAGACGCACGACGGCCCGCCGCAGCCGAGCTCGCCGGTGCCCGACTCGTAGTAGTAGAGCATCGGGCGCAGACCCATCGGCCACGTCCACGGCTTGGACTCCCACGGGTGCGGGTTGCCGCGGGGGGTGTCGAGCGTGGCGTGGAACTCGAGGACCTTGGTGCTGTAGTACGCCAGGCCGCGCAGCCAGTCCGGCAGGAGGCCCGTCGGTCCGCCCACCGGGAGCTGCTGGCCGACGGCGTGGCGGTCGGTGCCGGTCTCGCTGGCGATCCACGGCATCCAGCTCGCGAGGTAGCAGAGCACCGGCACCGCGACGAACGCCCAGACTGCGGGGGCGACGTCGCGCACCAGCGTCCCGACGAACGGACGCGCGACCCCGGCCGCGCGGCGCGCGGCGGCGTCGAACCCGATCAGCAGGGCCCCGAAGAAGAGGATGTAGTACAGGCCCGACCACTTCGCGGCGAGCGAGAGCCCGATGCAGACGCCGGCGGCCAGCCGCCACCACCGCACGCCGAGCCGCGGCCCGTAGACGCTCTGGGCGATCCGGCCCTCGGCGACGACCACCGCCAGGCGCGACCGCACGTCGTCGCGGTCGACCAGCAGCGCGGCGAACGCCATGAGGACGAAGACGGTCGGGAAGATGTCGATCATCCCGACGCGCGCGGAGACGTGGCTGACGCCGTCGGCGATGAGCAGCACGCCGGCCAGGCCGCCCAGCAGCGTCGAGCGCGTCAGCCGCCGCCCGGCCCGGATGATCACGAGCACGCAGATCGTGCCCGCGAGCGCCGAGGCGACCCGCCAGCCCACCGGGTCGTAGCCGAAGATCCACTGGCCGACGGCCATGAGCTGCTTCGACAGCGGCGGGTGGACGACGAGCTCGTAGCCGGGGTTGTCCTCGTACCCGCCGTTGCGCAGCACCTGCCACGACTGGGGCACGTAGTGCTTCTCGTCGAAGATCGGTGTGCCCTGGTCGCTGGGCCAGCCGATGTCCCAGAAGCGGACCACGCCCCCCACGACCGTGAGCACGAGCGCGACCACCCAGCCGCGCAGGCGGTCGGTGGGCATCGGGCGCCCGAGGAGCTGCGCGACGGCCGGGGCGTCCCGGGGGGCCGGGAGAGCCGCCGGCGGGGGTGCCGGGCGCGCGATGGTGGCCGTCACGGGCTCCGATCGTAGGGTTCGCGCCGTGGCGGCGGTGTCGGACGGGGTGTCGGAGGGGGTCCTCCTTCTGGCTGGTGTCCCGCTCGGGGACCCCGCGGACGCCTCGGCGCGCCTGCGCGACGCCCTGGCCACGGCCGACGTGGTCGCCGCCGAGGACACGCGACGCCTGGGGCGCCTGGCCGCGTCGCTGGGCGTCACGGTCGGCGGGCGCCTGGTGCGGTTCGACGAGCGGGCCGAGCGCGGCCGGACGCCGGAGCTGGTCGCGGCGATCCGCGACGGCGCGACGGTGCTGGTGGTCAGCGACGGGGGGATGCCGGTCGTGTCCGACCCCGGCTACCGCGTCGTGACCGCCTGCGTCGGGGCCGGCCTGCCCGTGCGCTGCCTGCCCGGCCCGTCCGCGGTGCTCGCGGCGCTCGCCGTCTCGGGCCTGCCGAGCGACCGGTTCTGCTTCGAGGGCTTCGCGCCGCGCGACGACCGGCCGCGGCGCACCTGGCTGCGGACGCTGGCCGCCGAGACGCGGACGACGATCTTCTTCGAGTCGCCGCGCCGGCTCGCGTCGCTGCTGGTGGTCGCGGTCGCCGAACTGGGCGGGGAGCGCCGCGCGGCGATCTGCCGGGAGCTGACGAAGACCCACGAGGAGGTCGTGCGCGGCTCGCTCGCGGAGGTCTCGGCCTGGGCGTCCGCGCGCGACGTGCTCGGCGAGATCACGGTGGTGCTCGCCCCCGCGACGCCGGTGACGCCCGAGCCCGAGGACCTCGCGGCGGAGGTGCTCGGGCTCGTGGCGGACGGGCGCAAGATGCGCGACGCCGCGCGCGAGGTCGGCGAGGCCCACGGCGTCTCCACCAAGGCCCTCTACGACGCGGCGCTCCGGGCACGTGAGTAGTTGGCGACCCCATGAGGGCGCCAACTGCTCACATACCTACGGGACCAGGACGAGCTTGCCGCTGACGCGGCCGTGCTGGTTGTCGTCCTGGGCCTGGCCGGCCTGGTCCAGGGGGTAGGTGACGACGGCGGTGGTGCGGAATCGGCCGTCGGCGACGCGGGCCACGCCGTCGGCCAGCGCCCGCGTCTCCTCGTCGGGGTCGCCGCCGGAGGTGAACACGACGCCCAGCTCCTGGGACCCCGCGTAGTCGGCGATCGTGATGGCCTTCTCGGGCGAGCCGACGAGCGTCACGAGGTCGCGCAGGGCGCCCTTGCCCGCGGTCTCGAACGCGAGGTCGACACCCTGCGGGGCCATCGCGCGGACCCGGTCGACGAGCCCGTCGCCGTAGACCACCGGCGTCGCCCCGACCGCGCGGACCTCGTCCTGGTGGGCCGGGCTCGCGGTGCCGACCACGGTCGCGCCGCGCGAGACGGCCAGCTGGACGGCATAGACGCCGACCCCGCCCGACGCTCCGTCGACGATCAGCGTGGTGCCGGTGTGGTCGCCCTCGCCCAGGCCCAGCGCGGCGAGCGCCCGGTAGGCCGTCGTGATGACGACGGGCAGCGACGCGGCCACCTCCCACGACACCTCGGCGGGCTTGCGCACCAGCGCCTTCGCGTCGGCCAGCGCCTTCTCCGCGTAGGCCCCGCCGACCGACTTGCCCAGCACCTCGTCGCCCACGGCGAGCGTCGTGACGCCGTCCCCGACCGCCTCGACGACCCCGGCGACGTCGAACCCGGGCACGCGTGGCTGCGGCGGGGCGTCCTCCTTGGCCATCCCGCCGGAGCGGAGCTTCCAGTCGAGCGGGTTCACCGCCGCGGCGCGCACGGCGAGGCGGACCTGGCCCTCGCCGGGCACCGGGTCCTCACGGTCGACGACCTCGAGGACCTCGGGCCCGCCGAAACGCCTGTACTGCACGGCTCGCGATGTCATGCCCCCGCCAACGCCCGCGCGCGCCCACACATGCCCGCGAGCCCTGCCGGGTTGCGGCGAACGTGGCGTTCGCTGCGTCTATGCGCGCGAAGTCCCCGTTCGCTCCGCCGCCTGGAGCGCGACGGTGGCGCCCAGCTCCCACGCCGCCTCGCGCTCGGCGGTGCCGATCTCGCCCGTGGACTCACAGACCTCGGCGACCTGCTCCCAGCCCAGCGCACCGGTGATCCGCAGGATGTCGCGCACCGCGCCCGCGGTGTCCGACCCGCCGTGCACGTACAGGCCGAACGGCCGTCCCGCGGTCTGGTCGAGGCACGGGTAGTAGACCTGGTCGAAGAAGTGCTTGAGCGCGCCCGACATCGTCCCGATGTTCGCCGGGGTGCCGAGCACGACGGCGTCGCAGTCGAGCGCGTCCGCCGCGCCGGCGGTCAGGGCCGGGCGGGCCACGACCTCCACGTCGGCCTCGATCTCGTCGGTGCCGGCGCCCTCCAGCACGGCCGTGAGCAGCTCGTGCAGGCTCGGCGAGGGGGTGTGGTGCACCACCAGCAGCCGGGTCATCGGTCGGGGTCCTCCAGCGTGGCCCGGACGAGGCGCGCGAGCAGCGTGCCGGTGCGGGCGGCCGCGGCGTGCACGGCGTCGATCACCGCGAGGTGGTCGATCGGCGCGTCGACCGTGCCGGCTGCGGGGTTGCTGACCAGCGCCACCGCGGCGACCCGCGCGCCCGCCGCCCGCGCCGCGATCGTCTCCAGCACCGTCGACATCCCCACGAGGTCCGCGCCCAGCGTCCGCAGCATGCGGATCTCGGCCGGGGTCTCGAAGTGCGGGCCCCGCAGCCCGGCGTAGACGCCCTCGACGAGGTCGGGGTCGATCTCGCGCGCGAGGGCCCGCAGGCCCGGGTCGTAGGCGTCGGTGAGGTCGACGAAGTCCGGCCCGATCAGCGGCGAGCTCGTCGTGAGGTTGAGGTGGTCGGACACCAGGACCGGTTGCCCGACGGCGTACGACGGGTCGATGCCGCCCGCGGCGTTGGTGAGCACGACGGTGCGGGCGCCGGCGGCGCACGCGGTCCGCACCGGGTGCACGACCTGCGCCGGGCTGTAGCCCTCGTAGAGGTGCGTGCGCCCCAGCAGGATCAGCACACGGTGGCCGCCGACGTCGACCGACCGGGCCACGCCCGCGTGGTCGGGCGCGCCGGGCGGGGTGAACCCGGGCAGCTCCGCGACCGGGATCTCGGCGACCGGCGGACCGAACGCGTCCGCCGCGGCGCGCCAGCCGGAGCCGAGCACCACGGCGACGTCGTGGGTCAGGGCGCCGGTGCGTTTCGCCAGCTCGGCGGCGGCGTCCTCGGGCGCGGGCAGCGCGGGGACCAGGGGGTCGATCTCCGTCATCGCGCGGAGCCTAGGGGGGCGGTGCGGCGAAGCTGTCGGCCACGGCCCGGAACTGCTCGACCGCCCCGGCCGTGTCGGTGCTCGGGGTGGTCAGGCGCACCACCCACAGGTCGTTGCCCGAGGGCACGAGCCGCGTCCACGTCGTCCGGTCGTCGGGGCCGGACGCGGTGCGGTAGACGATCTGCTGGGGCGGCTCCCGGCCCGGCGCCGCCGTGCCGACGGCCTCCAGGGGCCCGACGCTGCTCCCGTCGACGCCGAGACTCGCGGGACGCGCGAGGAGCGCGGCGTAGTCGGACGCCCGCTGGGCGGGGTAGAAGCCGACGACGCGGTCGACGCGCAGCTCCCGGTCCGCGGACGGGGAGACGAACCGCACGGCGATGTCGCCGCCCTGCTGCTCCAGCCGGAACTGCTGCCAGTTCGCGGGCACCAGGGCGCTGAACCCCAGCCCGGTGCCGCTGTAGCGCTCGTCGGTGTCGGCGTGCGCGATGAGCAGGGTGTTCGCGACCTCCGGCCCCGCCGGGCGCAGGGTCGACGTGAGCGGACCCTGGCCGGCCAGCGACCGCGTCAGGGCGTAGGCGCCGACCGCTCCGAGCGCCGCCATGAGCACCAGCAGCGCGACGACGGCGACGACGGCCCACGGCGAGCGCTTCGGCGGGGCCGGCGGGTGCGGGGACGGCGTGAACGGCAGGGGCCCGGGATCGGCCGCCAGCGGCTGGCCCGGGCCGCCCTGGGTGGACCCGGTGCCGGTGCCCGCCGCGGCCGGGCGCGGTGGGGCCGGTCGCCACGCGGGCGCCGGTGCCCCGCCCGGCGGCGTCCAGCGGCCGGGCGGGCCGGTGCGCGGCGGGGGCGGCGGCGGGCGCCGCACGGTCCGCGTCACGTCCTCCGACGCGGGCACCCGCGGGCCGACCATCGTCGTCTCGGCATCGCTCGGTGGTGACGGCCCGCGCGCGGCGGCACCGTTGCCGGCCGTCCCCGTCGCGGCGCCGGCCTTCGGGTCGGTGACCCGGTCGGCGGTCTCGTCCCCGGCCTCGTCCTCGTCGTCCGGGGTCTTCCCGGAGGCCGTGCCCGTGGCGCCGGCGGAGGCGTCGGCGGAGGCGTCGGCGGCGTCCCGGTCGCCGGCGTCGGACGTGTCCGACGTCGTCCCCGTGGTCTCGTCGGCGGCCTCGGACGAGCCCTTCGGGGCGGCCTCGTCCGTCGCCTCGGCCGAGGCCTTGTCGGGGGCGTCGTCGGTGGTCCCGTCGGAGGTCTCGCCGATGGTCGAGCCGGTGGACGTGCCGGCGGCCGAGCCGGTGGACGTGCCGGTGGTCGTCCCAGGGGCGTCGCCGCTGGTGGCGCCAGTGGTCGTGCCGGTGGTCGTGCCGGTGGGCGTCGCGGTGCCCCGGTCCGCCGCCTCGTCGGGCGCGTCCACCGCGGCGTCCGGGCGGGCGCCGGCCGGGTCCGGCGTCACGCCGTCGGCGCGCTCCACGGTCGCCATCGGGTCCGCGGCGTCGTCCCCCGTGGCGTCCCCGTCCCCGGCGGCGGGCTGCCCACCGGGCGTCGCGCCGGCCTCGGCCGCCTCGCCGGCGGCGTCGGCCGCCTCGTTCTCGGCGTCCGCCTCGGCCCCGTCGCCGGCCGTCGTCCGTGCCGCGGCACCGGCGGCGGCCACGGCCGCGCCGGCGGCCACCGCCGCGGGCCCCACGCCGTCGGCACCGTCGGCGTCGGCGCCATCGGTGTCGCCGGCGCCCTTCTCGGCGCCCCGCCCCGCGCCGTCCCCGCCGGCCGGGGCGTCCTCGTCGTCGGATGTCCCGGCGGCCGGGGAGGTCGCGCCGGCCGATCCCGCCGGTTCCGCGTCCTCGGGCTCCGCGGCCGCCGCCGCCCGGGAGGCCGCCGCGTCCGGTGTGTCCTCCGCGCCGGCGGGCTCCGTGCCGGTCGCCGCGACCGCCGCGTCGGACGCCGCCGCGGGCGTGTCCCCGGACTCGTCACCCGGTGGTGTCGCGTCCTGTTCGCCGCCGGCGGGCGGGCCCGGGACGTCCGTGGCCGGTGCTCCACCGGCGTCAACCCGCTTCTCCGCGGTCTCCGGCTCCTCGGCGGGCGCCGTCTCGCCCTTCTCCTCGATCGCCGACGCCGACGCCGACGCCGCCGCAGCCGCCGCGGCCGCGGGCGTCGCCTCCGGACCCGTGCGCGGGCCGGGTGAGGGGCGCCGGTCGGTGCGTGGCCGCGGGCCGGGCGAGGGCTGGTCGGGCGAGCCCTCGACGAGCGTGCCCGCCGGGCCCTTTCCCGGGGGCCGGGGCGTGGGTCCCGAGGGGGGGCCGGACGGCTGCTGGCCGGGGACCGGGATCAGACCCGCCTGGTCGCTCGGGGCGCCCTGCGGCGGCAGGCGGAAGGCGGCCGTGCGCGGCGAGACGGGCGCGGCGAGGACGGGTCCCTCGGGGTCGGAGAGCAGCGGGCGCAGGCGCCGGCGCACGGCCGCGAGCGGCATGCGCAGCGTCGGGTCCTTGACCATCAGCCCGCGGACGACGTCGACCACCGGACCGCGGCCCGAGGGCACCGGGACCTCGCCGTGCACGACCTCGGTGACCGTGCCGACCGGGTCGCCCGCGTCGTACGGCGGGCGTCCCTCCAGACAGGCGAAGAGCGTGGCGCCGAGCCCCCACAGGTCGGCGGCGGGACCGACCGCGCGGCCCATCGCGACCTCGGGTGCGATGTACGGGGGCGAGCCCAGCACCGTGCCGGTCTGCGTCATGGACTGCTCAGCGGCGTTGCGGGCGATGCCGAAGTCGGTGAGCTTGATCTGCCCGTTCTCGCCGATCAGGACGTTGCCGGGCTTGACGTCACGGTGGGTGATGCCCGCCCGGTGCGCGGTCTGCAGGGCCGACGCCACGGCCGACCCGATCTCGGCGGCCTCGGGCTGGCTGAGGGTCCCGCGCTCGCCGATGTAGCTGGCGAGGCTGCGCGAGGGCAGCAGCTCCATGACGACGTAGGGCTCGGAGGCCACCTCGACGACGTCGTAGAGCGTGACGACGTTGGGGTGGGAGAGCATCGCGGTGGCCCGTGCCTCGCGCAGGGTGCGCTCGCGCACGATGGCGCGCTCGCCGACCGGGACGGACGACAGGCGCACCTCCTTGACGGCGACGGGACGGTGCAGGACCTCGTCGTACGCGGACCACACCGTGCCCATGGCACCGCGGCCGAGCTCGTGCTCGAGGCGGTAGCGCCCGACGATCCGGCGGGGGCCGGCCGCGTCGGCGGATGCGGGGCTCACGACTCCATGATGGCAACGCCGACCGCTGGCCGGACCACGTCGGGGGTACCCGGCGGTCGACGGGCTGCGACGGACGGACGTCGATCGCCGGGCAGCGGCCGGGCACGCCGGTGACCTGCGCCGACCGGCCGTTCGTCGGATCGCTCTCCGGGGTGGCGCGCCGCACACAGCGCGTTCGCGACCCTTCGCCGCGAGGGGGCGCCGTGAGCCCGCAACCGCCGTCCGGCGCAGGCATGCTGGGCCGGACAGTCGGACTCATCACGAGCCCGACACAGGAGGTGTGTTCGATGACTCTGGCTGAGCCTCACCCGGTGCCGGCCCACGTGGCCGACCTCGGTGTAGGCAACGGCCCGGAGTGGATCGACCGGTGGCTCGCCGCCCACGCCGACGACGTCCTCGGCTGGCGCCGCACGCTGCACGCGCGCCCCGAGCTGGCCCGCCGCGAGCACGAGACGACCCGCCTGGTCGCCGAGACGCTCGCGGCCGCGGGCCTGGCGCCGAGGCTGCTGCCCGGCACCGGGCTGATCTGCGACGTCGGCCAGGGCCCCCGCACCGTCGCGCTGCGCGCGGACCTCGACGCCCTGCCCCTGCAGGAGCAGAACGACGTCCCGTACGCCTCGCGGGTGCCCGGTGTCGCCCACATGTGCGGTCACGACGCGCACACGGCGATGCTGCTCGGCGCCGGCCTCGCGCTGGCGTCGGCGCCGTCGCTGCCCGGCCGGGTGCGGCTGATCTTCCAGCCGGCCGAGGAGGTGCAGCCCGGCGGCGCGCTCGACGCCATCGCCGCGGACGCCATCGCCGACGTCGACCGCATCTTCGCGCTGCACTGCGACCCGCGCCTGGAGGTCGGCAAGGTCGGCACGCGCACCGGGGCCATCACCTCGGCCTGCGACATGCTCGAGCTGCGCCTGACCTCCCCGGGCGGGCACACCTCGCGCCCGCACCTCACGGCGGACCTCGTGCACGCGCTCGGCACCGTCATCACCGGCCTGCCCGATCTGCTCTCGCGCCGGGTCGACCCGCGCTCGGGCACGGTGCTGGTGTGGGGCACGGTCCAGGCCGGTCACGCGGCCAACGCCGTCCCGCAGCAGGGCGTGCTGGCGGGCACCCTGCGCACGGCGCAGCACGCGACCTGGAACGAGCTCGAGCCGCTGGTGCGCTCGCTGGTCACCGCGCTGCTCGCCCCGACGGGCGTCGGCTACGTGCTCGAGCACCGCCGCGGCGTGCCGCCGGTGGTCAACGACGCCGTCTCGGCCGACCTGCTGGCCCTGGCCGCGCAGCGGGCGAACGGCCTGGACGCGGCGGTGGGCACCGAGCAGTCCAGTGGCGGCGAGGACTTCGGCTGGTACCTCGAGCACGTGCCCGGGGCGATGGGACGGCTCGGGGTGTGGTCCGGCGTCGGGGACATGTCCGACATCCACCAGCCGACGTTCGATCTCGACGAGCGCGCTCTGCCGGTCGGCGTGCGCACGCTCGTCCACGCGGCCCTGGCGTCACTCGGGGGCTGACGAACCCGGCCGGAAAGGATCCTCATCGCACGGCGTCGGGGGCGTCGGGCACGATGGCGCCCGTGAGCGATGCGACGGCGACCGCCACGGATGCCCCCACGGACGCCCCCACGGACCGGGCCCCGGCTCCGGTGCTGCCCCCGGTCCCCCGCCGCATCGCCGACGAGCTCGGCGTCGGCGAGGGCCGGGTGTCGGCGGCGGTCGAGCTGCTCGACGGCGGGGCGACGGTCCCCTTCGTCGCGCGCTACCGCAAGGAGGCGACGGGCGGGCTCGACGACGCCCAGCTGCGCACCCTCGAGGAGCGCCTGACCTACCTGCGGGAGCTCGAGGAGCGGCGGGACGCCGTCCTGGAGTCCGTGCGGTCGCAGGGCAAGCTCGACGACGAGCTGGCGGCGCGCATCCTCGGTGCCGAGACCAAGAGCAGGCTCGAGGACGTCTACCTGCCCTTCAAGCCCAAGCGGCGCACCAAGGCGGCCATCGCGCGGGAGGCGGGTCTCGAGCCGCTGGCCGACGCGCTGCTCACCGACCCCACGCACATCCCGCGCACCGCCGCGGGCGCGTACGTCGACCCCGACCACGGCGTGCCGGACCGCGACGCCGCGCTCGACGGCGCCCGCGCGATCCTCGTCGAACGCTGGGCCGAGGACGCCGACCTCGTCGGCGAGCTGCGCGAGCAGATGTGGCGCCGCGGTCGTCTCACCGCGGTCTACCGCGACGGGCGTGGCGGCGAGGGCGACAAGGAGGCGGCGAAGTTCTCGGACTACGCGGCCTTCGACGAGAAGTTCACCCGCCTGCCCTCGCACCGGATCCTCGCCGTGCTGCGCGGTGAGACCGAGGAGGTCCTCGCCCTCACGCTCGACCCGCTGGCCGCCGACGACGACGAGACCGCGATCGGCGAGGTCTACCTCGCGCGCATCGCCGCGGCCGTCGGCGTGGCCGACCGCGGGCGTCCCGCGGACCGCTGGCTGGGCGAGGCGGTCCGCTGGGCGTGGCGCACCCGGATCCTGTCCCGCCTGGTGGTCGACCTGCGGGTCCGGCTGCGCGAGGTCGCCGAGGAGGGCGCGGTCCTCGTCTTCGCCGGCAACCTGCGCGACCTCCTGCTCGCCGCCCCCGCCGGTGCCCGCCCGACCCTGGGCCTCGACCCGGGCCTGCGCACCGGCGTGAAGGTGGCGGTGATCGACGGCACCGGCAAGGTCGTCGCCACCGACACCATCTATCCCCACGTGCCCCGCCGGCAGTGGGAGGCGTCGCGCACCCGCATCGGCGAGCTGGCGCGCGAGCACGGCGTCGAGCTCGTCGCCATCGGCAACGGCACGGCCTCGCGCGAGACCCACGCGCTGGTGCGCGACCTCATCGCCCGCGAGCCCGAGCTGGGGCTCACCGCGGCGGTGGTGTCCGAGGCCGGTGCGTCGGTGTACTCCGCGTCCGAGCAGGCGTCGGCCGAGCTGCCCGAGCTCGACGTGTCGCTGCGCGGCGCGGTGTCGATCGCCCGCCGGCTGCAGGACCCGCTGGCCGAGCTCGTGAAGATCGACCCCAAGTCGATCGGCGTCGGGCAGTACCAGCACGACATCGCGGGCACGGCGCTGTCCCGCTCGCTCGACGCGGTCGTGGAGGACTGCGTGAACGCGGTCGGCGTCGACGTCAACACCGCCTCGGCGCCGCTGCTGCGCCGCGTGTCGGGCATCAGCGCCGGCCTCGCGACGACGATCGTCGGCTACCGCGACGAGCACGGCCCGTTCGCGTCGCGCACGGCGCTGCGCGAGGTCCCGCGCCTGGGGGCGAAGGCGTTCGAGCAGAGCGCGGGCTTCCTGCGCATCCCCGGCGCCGACGACCCGCTCGACCGCTCGGCGGTGCACCCCGAGTCGTACCCGGTGGTGCACCGGATCGTGGAGTCCACCCACACCGACGTCGAGGGCCTCGTCGGCAACACCGCGCTGCTCACCGACCTCGACCCCGACGCCTTCACCGACGAGCGCTTCGGGCGCCCGACGGTGCTCGACATCATCGCCGAGCTCGACAAGCCGGGCCGCGACCCGCGCCCCGAGTTCACCACCGCCGAGTTCGCCGAGGGCGTCGAGCAGATCACCGACCTGACGCCCGGCATGGTCCTCGAGGGCCAGGTCACCAACGTCGCGGCCTTCGGCGCGTTCGTCGACGTCGGCGTCCACCAGGACGGCCTGGTGCACATCTCGGCGATGTCCAAGGACTTCGTCTCCGACCCCCGCGCGGTCGTCGGGCCGGGCGACGTCGTCCGCGTGAAGGTGCTCGACGTCGACGTGGAGCGCAAGCGCATCTCGCTGACGCTGCGCCTCGACGAGGAGCAGGCCGCCGGCGAGGGCGAACGTGCCGAGGGCGGCCGGTCCGAGGGCGGCCGCTCTGGCGGCCGCGGCGGGCGGGGTCGTGGCGGCCGGAACCGCGGCGGCGGCCGGGGTCAGGGCGCCGGTGCCGCGACGGTCGAGGCGCCCGCGCCGGCTCCGACGGACGCCGCCGCGGCCGCGGCCGGCACCGCCGACACCTCCGCCGACACCGCCGCCGACACCGCCGCCGACGCCTCCACCGCGACCGCCCCGACCGAGGGCGGGCGCGACGGCGGCCGGGGTCGCGGCGGGAGTGGCCGGGGCCAGGGTGGCCAGAACCGTGGTCAGGGCGGTCGCGAGGGCCAGGGCGGCGGCCGTGGTCAGGGCGGACGCGGCGGCCAGGGCGGCCGCGACCAGGGCGGACGCGGTCAGAGCGGACGCGACCAGGGCGGGCGCGGCGGTCAGGGTGGCGGCAACCGCGGCCAGGGCAACCGCGACCGGCGTCCCGCGCCCACCAACGACGCGATGGCCGAGGCGCTGCGCCGCGCGGGCTACAAGAGCTGAGGGTTCCGCCGACGACCCGTGTCCTCGGGACACGGGTCGGCGACGGCGGTGCTCAGAGCTCCGAGCCGGGCCCCGGCCCCACCGAGCGGCAGGGGCGCTCGCGCAGCGCCTGCACGTAGTCGTCGGGCGCGCCCGCGGCCTCCGCGGCGTCGCTGAGCACGCCGATGTAGCGCGCGGAGGGCAGCCCGCCCTCGTACGCGTCGAGGACGTAGACCCAGGCCAGCTGGGGGCCGTCCATCGTCTGGATGCGCAGGCGGAGCTTCTTGTGCATGCCCAGCTCGCCGCCCTCCCACCGGTCGAGCTGGTCGACGTCGAGCGGGCTGACGTCGTAGAGCACCACGAAGACGCGCGACGAGGGGTCCTCGACGACGGTTGAGAGCGCGCCCTCCCACCCGTAGTCCTCGCCGCCGAAGGTCAGGCGCCAGCCCTCGAGCCAGCCCGTCCCCGACATGGGCGAGTGGGGCGCGCGTTGCATCATCTGCGTGGGCTCCATGTTGGACCCGTACGCGGCGTAGAGCGGCACGGCGGACAGGGTAGCCACGACCGGTGTCCGTCAGCCCCGACCGGGCCGCGGAACACGATCGGTGCGCGCCCGTCACCGGTGTCGGGGACGATGAGCGGCGCGGCGGAGCCGGACCGGACCATCGCGCGACAGGAGGGGAACCACCACATGACCCGCATCGTCATCCTCGGCGGAGGACCGGCGGGGTACGAGGCGGCGCTGGTCGCCGCCCAGCACGGCGCCGACGTCACCGTCGTCGAGCAGGACAGCCTCGGAGGCAACTGCGTCGCCTACGACTGCGTGCCGTCGAAGACGTTCATCGCCTCGGCGGGGGTCCGTGCGGGGTTCCGGCGCACCGCCGAGATGGGGGTCGACGTCGACGACCCGCGGGTCGACCTGCCGCGGGTCAACAGCCGCGTCCACGGGCTCGCGCTCGCCCAGTCGGCCGACGTCCACCAGACGCTGGATCGCGCCGGGGTCCGCGTCGTCGCGGGCCGCGCCTTCTTCGAGGAGAGCGACCGGACGAGCGCCACCCACGACGTGTGCATCGAGTACGCCGACGGGTCGAGCGAGACGGTCACCGCCGACGTCGCCCTCATCGCAACCGGCGCCTCGCCGCGGGTGCTGCCCGACGCCCAGCCCGACGGCGCGCGGATCCTGACCTGGCGCCAGATCTACGACCTCGAGTCGCTGCCCGAGCACCTGGTCGTGGTCGGGTCGGGCGTCACCGGTGCCGAGTTCGTCTCCGCCTACGCCGAGCTGGGCGTCCAGGTGACGCTGATCTCCAGCCGCGACCGGGTGCTGCCCCACGAGGACCCCGACGCCGCCGCCACGCTGGAGGAGGTCTTCACCGAGCGCGGGGTGCGCATCGAGCCGCGCTCCCGGGCGGACAAGGTCGTCGCCACCGCCGACGGCGTGCGGGTCACGCTCACCGACGGCCGCGAGGTCGAGGGCTCGCACGCGCTGATGACCGTCGGCTCGGTGCCCAACACCGACGACCTCGGCGCCGCGAACATCGGCCTGTCCCTGCGCGAGTCCGGGCACATCACCGTCGACCGCGTCTCGCGCACCGACGTCCCCGGTGTCTACGCGGCCGGCGACTGCACCGGCCTGCTCCCGCTGGCCTCGGTCGCGGCGATGCAGGGCCGGATCGCGATGTGGCACGCGCTCGGCGAGGGCGTCGCCCCGCTGCGGCTGAAGACCGTCGCCTCCGCGGTGTTCACCCGGCCCGAGGTCGCGACCGTCGGCATCGGGCACCAGCAGGTCGAGAGCGGCGAGTTCTCCGCGCGCGAGGTCATCATGCCGCTGGGCACGAACCCGCGGGCGAAGATGTCAGGGCTCCGCGAGGGCTTCGTGAAGATCTTCTGCCGGCCGGCGACGGGCGTCGTCATCGGCGGCGTGATCGTCGCCCCGGTGGCCAGCGAGCTGATCCTCCCGCTGGCCATGGCGGTGCAGAACAACCTCACCGTGGACGACCTCGCGCACACGTTCTCGATCTACCCCTCCCTGTCGGGCTCGGTGACCGAGGCGGGGCGCCGCCTGATGCAGCACGACGACCTGGACTAGAGGTCACGTCTGCTGCACCCGGTCGCGCAGCGCCCGCCGGCTGCGGAGGCCGAGCTTCCCGTAGACGTTGCGCAGGTGGTACTCGACGGTCTTCGACGACACGAAGAGCTCGGCGGCGATCTCGGGGTTCGTCCACCCCCGGCCGACGAGGGTCGTGATCTCGCGCTCCCGGTCGGTGAGGCCGTCGGCCCACCGGCCGCCGACGCGGACGGCGCCGCCGGCGGGACCGGGGGAGTCGGCGGGGTCCGCGGCGTCGTCGACGTCGGCCAGGCAGCGTTCGAGGAAGGGCCGCGCCCCGAGCCTGCTGTAGGCGTCCGCGGCCGCGTACAGCGCCGTGCGGCCCGCGGAGCGCTGCCCGGCGAGCACCAGGGTCGTCCCGTACGCGTGCCGCAGCCGCGTGCGGTACCAGGCCGGCTCCCCGCCGTCGGCGGGGAGCGCCAGCCCGGCCTCGAGGGCCCGCCGCGCGCCGGCGAGGTCGCCGAGGGCCGCGGCGAGCCGGCCGCTGAGCCAGGCGCGCGCCACCGGGAGGCAGCTGCCCGCGGCGGGGACGCGGTCCAGCGCGGCGAGCGTCCGGGCCGCGCTGTCGAGCCGGCCCGTGTCGAGGTGGCTGTCGACCAGCGCGGGCAGCCACCACCCGGAGTACAGCTGGATGCGGTCGGGCTCGAGCTGCTCCGGCGACAGGCCGCTCAGCGCCGTCGCCACGTCCTCGGCGCGTCCCTCCGCCTGCGCGATGGCCGCCGCGGCGAGGGTGAGGTGGATCCGGGGTCCGAGGAAGTCCGCGGCCTCGGCGCGCTCGGTGGCGCGCCGGAGGTCGGCGCGGGCGGCGTCCTGCTCCCCGCGACCGGCGTGCAGGATCGCCGAGAGCGACCAGAGGGTGGCGTGGTCGAAGCTGCGCCCGTACCGGGCGGCGGCGGCCGCGGCCACCTCGAGCTCCCGGCGGGCGGCGTCCCACTCGCCGAGCAGGTAGTCGCACCACACGAGGTGGACCTGGGCGGACACGCCCATGAGGTGGGCGAGCGGCGTGCCGCGCCGCCGGGCGACGACCGTGAGGTCCGCGCACGCCGGCGTCAGGCGGCCGAGCAGCCCGCGCAGGATGCCGCGGTGGGTCAGCCCGGCCAGCTCGTAGGGGGTCGCGTCGCCGGGTGCGGACGGCAGGAACGCGAGCTCGTCGAGACCGGCCGCCGGCCCGTCGGTGAGCGCGGTGCCGGCGGCGTGGAAGGCCCGGGCGAGGGCGACCAGCCGGTGGCCCTCGGGCACCTGCGCGCGGGCGTCGGCGGCCGCCTCCCGGGCCGCCTCCCCGGCACCGAGCTGGATGTGCACGTAGGCGAGCTCGAGGTCGAGGCGGGCCACTGCCTCGTCGGGCACCCGGTCGGCCATGCCCGCCCGTGCCTCGCGCAGCAGGTCGCGCGCGGCGGTGACCTCGTCGCGCGCGAAGGCGAGCAGCCCGAGCAGCCCGGAACGCCCCGGGCCGTCGGGCAGCGCCTCGATCTCGGCGGCGTGCTGCAGGGCGTCGCCCTCCCGTGCGGCGTGCACGAGCAGGCGGACGCCCTCGGTGAGGCGGTCGGCCCGGGCGCGATCGGTCGTGCTGCGCGCCGAGGCCCACAGGAGGTACTCCGCGGCGGTGACCAGCGCCCCCCGCGCGAACTCGGTGGCCGCCGCCTGCTCCAGCGCGTCGGCGAGGGCGGCGTCGGGGCCGTCGGTGCTGCCGACGAGGTGGCGCCAGTGCGCCGGCCCGCCGGTCAGCTCGGCGGCCCGCCGGTGCAGCGCCCGGCGCCGCTCGCCCGGCACGCTGCCGTACACGGCGTCGCGGACGAGGGCGGAGCGGAAGGCGAGGATCTCGTCGCTCTCGTCGACCTGGGCCTCGAGGAGCCCTTCGCGCACGAGCGGTGCGCAGTCCTCGGACACCGTGGCGCGCCCGGTGAGGCTGCGCAGGGTGCGCACGGGGGCCGGTTCGCCGACGACCGCGAGGGCCTCCAGCGCCTCCCGCGCGCCGTCGGGCAGCCGGGTCAGGCGGCGCCGCAGGCTGGCGGCGAGGGAGCCGGGCGGGCGGGGCCGGCCCAGCCGGTACCGCGCCGAGAGGTCCTCCTCGGCGAGCACCGCCCGCAGGTAGGTCGGGTTCCCGTCGGTCTCCTCACGCAGGCGGCGCGCGGTCCAGGCGGTGACATCCGGGTCGACCTCCCGCGCCAGCTCGCCGACCTCCCCGACCGTGAGGCCCGACAGGGCGAGGTGGACCGTGTCCTCGGGCCAGGGGTCACCCGGCGGGGGGTCGAGCCAGTCGTCCGGACGGTCGTGGCCGGCGAGGACGGCCATCACCCGCAGCGGGGGCAGGCGACGCAGCAGGCGGCGCAGCGCCGCGAGCGACTCGGGGTCCGCCCGGTGCAGGTCGTCGGCCACGAACAGCACCGGCCGGTGGTCGTCGAGCTCGTCGAGCGCGGCGAGCAGCGCCGACGCGCCGGGGGGCGACGGCCCGTTCGGCGCGGGCGCGGCGGTCGCGCCGGCGGCGTGCGCCGCGGCGAGGCACCGGGCGAGCAGCTCGCCGGGGCGGCTCAGCGCGACGTCGGGGGCGACCGCGCGCACCACGGTCATCCCGTCAGGACCGTCGCCGGCGACCCGCCGGCGCAGGCGGTCGACGAGCTCGGACTTCCCGATCCCGGCCGGTCCGGTGATCAGCACCGGCGGGGGCGTGCCGGTGCGTGCCCGGCGGGCCACGTCGAGCAACCGGTACAGCTCGGCCGAGCGCCCGACGCCGTCGAGCCCGCCCCGGACCGGTGCCTCCACCACGTGCCCACCCCCCAGCAACCCCCGGCACGACTAGGGATTGTGCCTGGGGCGAGGCCCCGGTGGAGGCGCCGATAGTGGGAGACGTCGCCCGAGCGGCCGCCGACGACAGCGCGTTCCCGTCCAACCCCCCAGGGCGGGACCGCGGAGGTCGGACCGGCACCGACGGCGGGCGCCGGCGCGGTGTGCCCGCATCGGCGCCCCGGTGCCGCAGTGCCGGGAACGGCCGCTCGGGTGACGCCGCGGCCCCGGTTCACCCCGTCGGCTCTTCGTCAACAGGTCCGTCGTCGGCAGGCCCCGTCGTCAGCAGGCCCGGCTGACCAGCGCGGCCCGGTCGCGCCGGGTGCGCACCGACCAGCTCGGTGCGCCCGCCCGCGCCTCGACCTCCAGCGCCCGCGCGAAGTGGGCGTCGGCGCCGGCGGTGTCGCCGAGCAGGGCGGTCAGCCGGCCGAGGGCGGCGGCGACCGCGCCCGTCCCGAGCCCGACCGCCCACACGGCGACCTGGTCGTCGTGGGGAGCGAGCAGGTCGACCAGCTGCGCGGCGCGGCGGCGGTCGCCGAGGGCGACGCACAGGTCGGCGCAGAACAGGTACGCGACCATGGTGCTGGCCTCGACGGGCAGGGCCGCGAGGTCGTCGCCGGCGATCGCGTCGAGGATCCGCCGGGCCTCGTCGTCCCGGCCGGTCTCGGCGTGCAGGACACCGAGCGCCG
Organism: Actinomycetospora sp. NBRC 106375; assembly: GCF_030269665.1. Lineage (GTDB taxonomy): Bacteria > Actinomycetota > Actinomycetes > Mycobacteriales > Pseudonocardiaceae > Actinomycetospora. The sequence continues at coordinate 26,112 of NZ_BSTS01000024.1, read as the reverse complement.
CGTGGATCGCCGGGAGCTCCGGCGACGCCGCCGCGACCCGGGCCACGAGCGCCTCGGCGTCGCCGACGCGGCCCTGCTCGCGACGCAGCGCGAACAGCTGGATGGCGTGGTACAGCAGAGCGTCCTCCTGCTCGGCCACCCGCCCGCGCTCGGCGACGTCGTGCAGGAGCCGGTCCGCGTCGTCGAGCTCCCCGCGCCGCAGGTGCCGGGCGACGTGCTGGAGTCCGGTCATCCACCGCAGCGTCGGCTGACCGATCTCGGCCATCAGGGCGTCCTGCGCGTCGAGGCAGCGGTCGGCCTCCGCGGCGTCGCCGACCTCGGCCGCCACCCGGAACCGCAGCCACCACGCGCGGTGCACCGTCACGGGCTCGTCGAGGCGGCGGGCGACGTCGAGCAGCTCGGCGGTGTCGGCGAGGCGCGCGGCGAGCGTGTCCGGGCCGCCGATCGCGAACGGCCGGGCGACGAGCACGTGCCCGAGCGTGCGCGGGTCGCCGAGCCGGCGGGCGATCGCCAGCGCCTCGTCGGAGAGGGCGAGGCGGCGGTCGCGGTCCCCGACGTGGAACAGCTCGAGGGCGAGCACGGCGAGCAGGCGCGCCCGCACGGCGCTGTCGCGCGCGCCGGCCATCGCGACCGCCGCCTCGAGCATCGCCACGCGGTCGGTGTCGGTGACGCCGAAGACCGACGGCTTGCTGCCCGGGCTGTTGGCGATCGCGGCGCGGGCGAGCCCGTCGGCGTCCCCGCGGGACCGGGCGAGACCGGCCGCGGCGAGCAGGGTCTGGCGGTGGGCGGCGTGTCCCGCGCGGCGCTGGGCCTCGCCGAGCGACACCAGCAGCGCCACGCGCCCGTCCTCGTCCCCGTCGGGCAGGAGGTCGACCGCTGCGCGCAGGGAGCGCACCGCCTCGTCGTGGGCGAGCTGCGCCCCGGCGCGCTCGCCGGCACGCGCGGCGTAGCCCGCGGCGCGGCGCCGCGACCCGGGGTCGGCGGGTGCGCGGGACCAGTGGTGCGCCAGCGCCTCGAGCTGGGTGTCGGCGCCGCCGCGGCGCTCCAGGGCCTCGGCGATCCGGCGGTGCCACGTGGCGCGCCGGGCACCGGTGAGGTCGTCGGTGAGGGTGGCGCGGACCAGCGTGTGGGCGAAGCGGTAGCGCAGCCCGTCGCCCTCCATCACCAGCCGGGCCGCGGTGGCCTCGTCGAGCGCGGCCAGCACGGTCTCCTCGCCGAGCCCGCCCGCGTCGCGGACGAGGTCCGGGTCGAACTCCGGTCCCACGACCGCGGCGAGGCGCAGGACGCCGAGCGTGTCCGCGTGCAGGCGGGAGAGGCGCCGGCCCATCACCTCCCGCACGCCCTCGGGCAGGCCGACGTCCTCGAGCCGCCAGCCGCCGGTGCGGTCGTCGAGCGCCCCGGACTCGGCGAGGTGGCGCAGGAGCTCCCGGACGAAGAACGGGACGCCCTCGGTCTCGGCGTGGACCGTGCGGGCGAGGTCGGCGATGTCGGTGGAGCCGGTGGAGCCGGTGGAGCCGGTGGAGCCGGTGGTGGCGCCGGTGGTCTCGGTGGTGTCGGTGCCGTCGTCCGAGGCGGCGGCGACCAGGTCGGCGACGGCCGCGGCGTCGAGCCCCCGCAGCGTCACCCGCTCGACGCCGGGCTGGCGGCGCAGGTCGGCGAGCAGCGCGCCCAGTGGGTCGTCCCGGGCGGTCTCGGTGTCGCGGTAGGTCCCGACGACGAGGCCGGGCGCGGCCGCGCGCGTGAGGTGGCGCAGCAGCTGCAGTGTGGGTGTCGTCGCCCAGTGCAGGTCGTCGAGGAGCAGCAGCACCGGCCGGTCGGCCGCGGCGTGCGCGAGCCAGGCGGCGACGGCCTCGAAGAGGCGGTAGCGCTCGGTCTCGGGGTCGGCGCGCAGCGGCGGCGGGAGGTCGGGGAACGCCCGCCCGATCTCGGGGACGAGACGGACGAGCTCGCCGGCGAGCCGGCCCAGGTCCCCGGCGCGGGCCGGTCCCTGTGCGAGCCGTTCGCGCAGCGCCTCGACGAACGGCTGGTAGGGCACGGCGAGGTCCTCGTCGCAGCGGCCGGCGAGCACGGTCCCGTCGTGCGCCGCAACCACGCGGCCCAGCTCGGCGGCCAGGCGCGTCTTGCCGACCCCCGGTTCGCCGGCGATCAGCACCAGCCGCGGGCCCTGCGCGTGGCCGCCGAGGCACACCTCGCGCAGCCGCGCGAGCTCGTCGTCGCGGCCGACGAACACCGGACCCATCTCGGTGAGCAGCGACGGCGCGCGGGGCGTGCTCGGCGTGGTCGGCGGTGGGGGAGCGGGCCGGGCGTCCTGGCCGTCCTGGCCGTCCTCGGCGTGTCGCGGCGGCGAGGATGTGGCGATCCTGGCGTCACGTGCCAGGAAAGCCGCATCGCTCGTACCGGGCGCCGCATCGAGGGCCGGATCCTGGCGCAGGATCGCGGTGCGCAGCGCGGTGACGGCGGCGCCGGGGTCGATCCCGAGCTCGTCGCCGAGGCGCCGGCGCAGGTCGTCGTCCGCGGCGAGGGCCTCGGCCTGCCGTCCCGCCCGGTAGAGCGCGAGCATCCGCTGCCCGGAGAGGCGTTCGCGCAGCGGGTGCGCGCGGGTCAGGGCGTCGAGCTCGCCGGCGAGCTCCCGGTGGCGTCCGCAGGCGAGGTCGGCGTCGATCCGGTCCTCCAGCGCGGCCAGGCGCGCCTCCTCCAGGCGGTCGGCCTCGGCCCGCAGCGCCGGGGCCTCGGCGGCGGCCGGGAGGTCGCCGAGCACCGGGCCCCGCCACAGCCCGAGCGCCTCGCGCAGGAGCGCGGCGGCGGCCGGGCGATCGTCGTCCGCGCGGGCCCGGGCGACGAGGTCGTCGAAGCGGTCGGCGTCGCTGCACGGGCGGGGGAGCGCGAGGAGGTAGCCCGGTGTCCGCGTCACCAGGGCGCCGTCGGCGCCGCCGGCCCGCAGGCACCGGCGCAGCCGCGAGACGTGGACGCGCAGCGCGTGGGCCGCGCCGGCCGGCGGGTGGTCGCCCCACAGCTCGTCGGCGAGCCGCGGGGCGGCCACGACCCGCCCGCGGGCCACCAGCAGCACGGCCAGGAGCGTGCGCTCCCGCACGCCGCCCAGATCGACCGGCGCTCCCTGTGCGTCCACGGCCTCGAGCGGGCCCAGGATCCGCAGCTCCATCGGCGACAACCCCCCGGACCGGGCCCACCGGCACCCGCTCCGCGCCGAGAGTAGCGCGCTGTGACGATCGTTGTGAGGTCCGAGTGACAGACGGGTGACCTCGCGGACAACGTCGTCGCCGACAGTGATCCGTGGCTGCGGCACGCAGCGCAGCGGAGCTGCCGCGCCGGAGGCCGATCACAGCACCGACCGGGGAGGACCGTCATGACTGCCAGCACCACCAGCACCAACGCCGAGACCGCCGCCGCGATCTACCGCGCCTTCGGGTCCGGCGACATCCCGACCCTCATGGACCTCATCGCCGACGACGTGCGCTGGGAGTCCGAGTGGGAGGACAACTTCGCCCAGCGCGCGGGCGGGCCCGCGTTCTACCGGCCGTTCCACGGCAAGGGCGAGCTCGGCGGCTTCTTCGAGGCGATGGGCGCCAACACGTTCCACCAGCTCGACGTGCGCGACGTGATCGCCGACGGCGACCGCGTGGTGGCCCGCGTCGCGCTCGAGTACACGCTGCCCAGCGGCGGGCGCTACCGGGACGAGCAGCTGCACCTGTGGACCTTCGACGGCGATGGGAAGATCGTCGCCATCCGCCACTTCCTGGACACGGCCAAGCTCCTCGCCGCCACGCGGGGCGAGGACACCACGAAGGCCTGACCGGGAGGGCCGGGAGAGGACCCGGCGTCGGGGAACGCGGGGCTCCCCGGCGCCCAGGGCCGGGATCTAGGCCCAGTCGAAGGTGCGGGTGACCGCCTTCTTCCACTCGGCGTAGGTCTCGTCGCGGGCCTTCGGGTCCATCGAGGCGGTCCAGACCTTGTCCTGCGCCCAGTTGTCGCGGATGTCCTGCTCGGAGTCCCAGAAGCCGACGGCGAGCCCGGCGGCGTAGGCGGCGCCCAGCGCCGTGGTCTCCGCGACCACGGGCCGCACGACGTCCACGCCGAGCAGGTCGGCCTGGAACTGCATGAGGACCTCGTTGCCGACCATGCCGCCGTCGACCTTGAGCGTGGTCAGCGGGACGCCGGAGTCGGCGTTCATGGCGTCGATGACCTCGCGGGTCTGGAACGCCGTGGCCTCGAGCACCGCGCGGGCGAGGTGGCCCTTGTTGACGTAGCGGGTCAGGCCGACGATCACGCCCCGGGCGTCGGCGCGCCAGTACGGGGCGAACAGGCCGGAGAACGCGGGCACGAAGTAGGCGCCGCCGTTGTCGTCGACCGACTTGGCGAGCTCTTCGATCTCGGGCGCCGAGCTGATGATCCCGAGGTTGTCGCGCATCCACTGCACCAGCGAGCCGGTGACGGCGATCGAGCCCTCGAGCGCGTAGACCTGCGGCGCGTCGCCGATCTTGTAGCAGACTGTCGTGAGCAGGCCGTTCTTCGACTCGACCTTCTCCGTGCCGGTGTTGAGCAGCACGAAGTTGCCGGTGCCGTAGGTGTTCTTGGCCTCGCCGACCGACAGGCAGGCCTGGCCGAACGTCGCTGCCTGCTGGTCGCCGAGGATGCCGGCCACCGGGACGTCGGCGAACGTGCCCCGCGCGCGGATCGGGCCGTAGTTCTCCGACGACGACCGGATCTCCGGCAGCATCGCCATCGGGACCCCGATCTCCTCGCAGAGCTGCGGGTCCCACTCGAGAGTGTCGATGTTCATCAGCAGGGTCCGCGACGCGTTGGTCGGATCGGTGACGTGGAGCCCGCCCTCGTTGCCGCCGGTGGCGTTCCAGAGCACCCAGGTGTCCATCGTCCCGAACGCGAGCTCCCCGCGCTCCGCCCGCTCCCGGGCACCCTCGACGTTGTCGAGGATCCAGCGGGCCTTCGGGCCGGCGAAGTAGGTGGCCAGGGGCAGCCCGGTCTTGGCACGGTAGCGCTCGGCGCCGCCGCCGAGGTTGCCGAGCTCGTCGCAGATGGCCTGGGTGCGGGTGTCCTGCCAGACGATGGCGTTGTGGATCGGCTCGCCGGTCGCCTTGTCCCAGATGACGGTCGTCTCGCGCTGGTTGGTGATCCCGACCGCCGCGATCTGGTCGGCGTTGATGTCGGCCCGCGCCAGCGCACCGCCGCACACCTGTCGGGTGTTGCCCCAGATCTCCGCGGCGTCGTGCTCCACCCACCCGGCGCGCGGGAAGATCTGCTGGTGCTCGAGCTGGTCGACCGCGACGACCCGGCCCGAGTGGTCGAAGATCATGCACCGGGTCGACGTCGTGCCCTGGTCGATCGCGGCGACGTACTGCGTCATGCGGCTGCTCCAAGCTGCGAGTCTCGGGTGGGAACGTGCGGGCGGGCGTCAGCCCGTCTTGACGGGTGCGACGAGCGCGACGAGCGCCGCGAGCGTCGCCCCGACCAGCGGGGCCACGACGGGCACCCAGGAGTAGCCCCAGTCGGCCTTGCCCTTGCCGCGGATCGGCAGCACGGCGTACGCGATGCGCGGCCCGAGGTCACGGGCGGGGTTGATGGCGTAGCCGGTCGACCCACCGAGCGCCTGGCCGATGCCCATGACCACTGCGGCCGCACCCGCGTAGATCGCGGGGCTGCTGCCGTACGGGTTGACCAGCAGGAACAGCACCAGGGCGAACGTCGCGATGAGCTCGGTGACGAAGTTCCACGCCGGCTTCTTGATCGGCGGGTTGGTCGAGAAGATGTTCAGCGTGCCGGAGTTGTCCTCGTTGTGGTCGAACTGCAGCTTGTAGACGAGCCACGCAAGGACGGCGCCGACGAAGGCGCCCAGGAACTGGCCGATGAGGTAGAAGGGCACCTGCGACCACGGTGTGCCGCCGTTGATCGCGCTCGCCAGCGTGACGGCGGGGTTGATCGCGCCGCCCGACGCGTCCGCGATGCTGGCGCCGGCGAACACGCCGAACCCCCAGCCGAACGTGATCAGCACCCACGATGCCGTGTCCCCGTCGGCGTTGGTGCGGGTCAGCAGCACGTTGGCCACGACACCGCAACCGAAGAGGAGCAGCACCATGGTGCCGAGGAACTCCGAGAGAATGATGCTTCCAGCGCCCACGAGGACTCCTGTCGACGGCGACCCGGTCCTGCCTGCGACGACCCCCCGTACCGATGGCGCGATCAGAAGGTGCGCTCGCGATCGGCGACGGTAGTGGCGGTGCTCACCGTGTGTCCACGCTTCTGGGGATCTCGGGGGTGGAGAGACGTGTGAGGGGGCACCCGGAGCCCGAAACGGAGCAGACGGCTGCACCGCGTGCACGGCTGCCGAGGGCCTTGGACGCCGGGTTAGCGTGGTGCGCGGGGACTTCGTCGGTGGAGCCGGCCGTGCCGTGCGACGTGACGGCGCTACGGCGGACCTGGGCCTCCCGAGAAACGACGACGGACGAGAGGGGTCGCACGTGGGCACGGGACGAGGCGCACGGGGTGACGGGACGGCCGCCGGTGCGGAGGCCGAGTCGCTGGACGCGTCGGTGGAGCCGGCGCGGCTCGGGCCGGCCACCCGCGAGGAGTCGTGGGAGCGGTTGGGCTCCGAGAAGTTCGACGTGGTCGTCGTCGGGGGCGGTGTCGTAGGCACCGGCGCGGCGCTCGACGCGGCGACCCGCGGGCTCAAGGTGGCCCTGATCGAGGCGCGCGACCTGGCGTCGGGCACCTCGAGCCGCTCGTCGAAGCTCTTCCACGGCGGGCTGCGCTACCTCGAACAGCTGGACTTCGGCCTGGTGCGCGAGGCGCTGCGCGAGCGCGAGCTCAACCTGACGCGGCTCGCCCCGCACCTGGTCAAGCCGGTCAGCTTCCTCTACCCGCTGACCAAGCACTGGGAGCGCCCGTACGTCACCGCGGGCGTGACGCTCTACGACACGATGGGCGGCAAGAGCTCGCTGCCCCACCAGAAGCAGCTGACCCGCTCCGGGGCGCTGCGGATGGCGCCGGCCCTCAAGCGCAGCGCGCTCGTCGGGGCGATCCGGTACTACGACGCGCAGGCCGACGACGCGCGCCACACGATGATGGTCGGCCGCACGGCGGCCCAGTACGGCGCCCTCGTGCGGACCTCCACCCAGGTCGTCGACTTCCTCCACGAGGTCGACCGCGTCGCCGGCGTGCGCATCCGCGACGTCGAGACCGGTCGCGAGACCGAGGTGCGCGCCTCGGTGGTGGTCAACTGCACGGGCGTCTGGACCGACCAGATGCAGCACGCCGCGGGCACGCGGGGCCGCTTCCGGGTCAAGGCGTCGAAGGGCGTGCACTTCCTCGTCGCCCGCGACAAGATCCCCTCCGACACCGGGATGATCCTGCGCACCGAGAAGTCCGTGCTGTTCGTGATCCCGTGGCGCAACCACTGGATCGTCGGCACCACCGACACCGACTGGAACCTCGACCTCGCGCACCCGGCGGCCACCCGCAAGGACCTGGACTACCTGCTCGAGCACGTGAACTCGGTGCTGGTGACGCCGCTGTCCCACGACGACATCGAGGGCGTCTACGCCGGGCTGCGCCCGCTGCTGGCGGGCGAGAGCGAGGAGACCTCGAAGCTGTCGCGCGAGCACGCGGTGTCCCGCGTGATGCCGGGACTCGTCGCCATCGCCGGCGGCAAGTACACGACGTACCGCGTGATGGCGGCCGACGCGATCGACGCGGCGGCCGAGGACATCCCGACCCGCGTGGCCCCGTCGGTCACCGATCGGGTGCCGCTCATCGGCGCCGACGGCTACTTCGCCCTGGTCAACCAGGCCGAGAACCTCGGGCAGCGCCACGGGCTGCACCCGCACCGCGTGCGCCACCTGCTCGACCGCTACGGCTCGCTGCTGCACGGCCTGCTGTCGATGGCCGACGAGGACCCCTCGCTGCTCGAGCCCGTGCCGGCCTCGCCGGACTACCTGCGGGTCGAGATCGCCTACGCCGTGGCCTACGAGGGCGCGCTGCACATCGACGACGTGCTCACCCGGCGCACCCGCATCTCGATCGAGTACGCCCACCGCGGCGTCGACTCGGCCGAGGCGGTCGGCGCGCAGATGGCCGACCTGCTGGGCTGGACCGACGAGCAGCGCGACCTCGAGGTGCGCTCGTACGTCGAACGCGTCCAGGCCGAGCGCGACTCGCAGGCCGTCGACACCGACATCGAGGCCGACAAGCTGCGCGTCGCCGCCCCGGATCCCCGCGCCCCGCGGCTCGCGGCGCTCGGCACGGGCTGACCCGCCGGGCTCCTCCGACGGAGCGAGGGACGCCCTCGCCGCGTCCCGGGGGGAGCGAGGGACGCCTTCGCTGCGTTCCGGGGGGAGCGAGGGACGCCCTGGCTGCGTGGCACGCAGCGAGGGAAGCCCTCGCTCCCGGACGGGCGGACACGGACCCCGGACGCGCGGCACTGGTGAGCGGCGGCGTGCGCCGGTGAGCTGGGCGCATGCCCGCTCTCACCGTCGTCCAGCTCGTCGCCGGCGTGCTCTCCGCGCTGCTGGCGGGGTTCTACCTCGCGTTCAGCGTCGTGATCATGCCCTCGCTCGCCCGGCTGCCCGATCGGGTGCTCGTGACGGTGATGCAGACCGTCAACCGCGTGATCGTGCGCCCCGGGTTCGTCGTGCTCTTCCTCGGCGCCCCGGTGGTCGCGGTGGCGGCGGCGGTGCTCGCCCTGGTCGTCGGCGCGCCGGTGCTGTTCGTGGCGCTCGGTGCCGTGCTGCAGCTCGCCTCGATCGGCGTGACCGTGGCCGTGAACATCCCGCTCAACACCGCCCTCGACCGCACGGACGCCGGCGAGACCGCCGACGCCGGTGACGTCGTCCGGGCCCGCGAGGCGTTCGAGCGGCCGTGGACCCGGGCCCACGCCGTGCGCACCGCGATCACGACCGTGGGCGCGGTGGCCCTGCTCGTGTGACCGGCGCTGGTGACCGGCGCTGGTGACCGGCGCTGGTGACCGGCGCTGGTGACCGGCGCTGGTGACCGGCGCTAGTGACCGGCCACCGGCGTGGACGGGGTTCCGCTGGCCTCGTCGGCGTCCGCGTCGCCCGTCGGCTCGCCGCCGGACCCGGGCGCCGGCTTGCGCTGCACCATGAACGAGACGCCGACCGCGATGAGCCCGATGACCCCGGCGGCCATGAAGGCGACCTGGAGACCCTGGGCGTCCGGCGCCCCGGTGACCGAGGCGGAGCCGAGCGCGGCGATCGTCACGAACCCCGCGGTGCCCGCGGCACCGGCGACCTGCTGCAGCGTCGTGAGGATCGCGCTGCCGTGCGAGTAGAGGTTCTCGGGAAGCACCGAGAGCCCCTCCGTGAGCAGTGGCGTCATCATGAGACCGAGCGAGGCCATGAGCAGGATGTGGACGGCGATGACCATCCACAGCGCGGCCCCGGCGCCGAGCGCGGCGAGCAGCCACATCGAGGTCGCCAGCCCGATCGCGCCCGGGATCACGAGCGGACGTGCGCCGACGCGGTCGAACAGGCGGCCCACCGGGCGTCCCATGAAGCCGAGCACGAGCCCGCCGGGCAGGACGGCGAGACCGGTGGCCGCCGCGCTGACTCCGAGCACCGTCTGCAGGTAGATCGGCAGCAGGATCGCCCCGGCGCCGAGCAGCGACATGAACAGCAGCGCCGAGAGGACGATCGCGACCACGAAGGGCTTGTGGCCGAACGGGCGCAGGTCGAGCAGCGCGGACTCGGTGCGCTGCAGGCGCATCTGGCGCGCGATGAACACGGTCAGCGCGACGGCGCCGACGACGAGCGCCACCCACGGCGGGACGACGGCCCCGCCACCGTGGCCCAGCGTCGAGAGCCCGTAGACGATGCCGCCGAAGCCGAGGAACGACAGCAGCACGGAGAACAGGTCGAGCGGCGTCACGCGGGTCTCGCCGGAGAGCCGGAACATCACGAACCCGATGACGAGCGCGGCCACCGCCAGCGGCAGCACGCTCCAGAACATCCACCGCCAGTCGAGCGAGGCGAGGATGAGGCCGCCGATGGTCGGGCCGACCGCGGGGGCGACGGCGATGACGATCGAGATCGTGCCCATGGTCGCGCCGCGCTTCTCGGGCGGGATCAGGCGCATGACCGAGGTCATCAGCAGCGGGATCATCACCGCGGTGCCCGTGGCCTGGACGACGCGACCGACGAGCAGCAGCTCGAAGCCGGGCGAGAGCGCGCAGATCAGCGTGCCGGTGCTGAACAGCGACATGGCCGCGAGGAAGACCTGCCGCGGCGTGAACCGGTTGAGGATGTAGCCCGTGGTCGGGATGACCACGCCCATCGTCAGGAGGAACCCGCTCGTCAGCCACTGCACGGTGGTGGCCGAGACCCCGAGGTCGCCCGTGAGGTGCGGCAGCGCCACCGAGAGGATCGTCTCGTTGAGGATCATGACGAAGGCCGACACGACCAGCGTCATGACGATCACCATCGGCCGGGCGGCCTGGGTGGGTCCGGCGTCGCTCGGACCGGTCATCGTTCCCCCTCGTGGCAGCGGCCGTGACGGTCACGGTCCGGCGTGGCAGAGCATCACACGCACCCCCGACAGGCGAGCGAATTCGACCCTCGGACCCCCGCGACAACGTGCCGGGGAAGGCGCCTGTTCCTGGTCGTGACGAGGTCGTCGGGAATTTCGCGTGCCGCGGACGTCACTGCCCTTCGCGGTGGGAGATCCAGGCCACCGCGGCCAGCACGACGGGGACGAGGATGAAGATCCACGGGAACCGCCCGCCGCTGACCGCGAAGAGCACGGCGGCGACCGCCGGGGTCAGCAGCGAGATGAGCCCCGCGTGCCGGGCGATGGCCGCGCCGCCAGGAGCGACGAGCTCGGGCAGCTCCGGCGCGGCGGGGGCGTCGACCGGCCCGGCCGCGACTGCGCGGTCGCGTCCCGGCGGCGGCCCGGGGTAGGCCGGATGGGGCTCGGGCAGGTCGGTGAACAGCGCGTCGAGCTCGGACCGCGACGTGGCCGTCGACGCCGAGGCGCAGCGCGTCGCGTGCTCGTCGCGCTCCAGCCGGCCGGTGCGCCGGTGCGCGTCGAGCGCCTCCATGGCCAGCTCGCGCTCGTGAGCCCCCACGTCGGCCATGGCGCCAGTATGCGCCCCGGTGGACGGCCTAGCTCGCGTCCGGGATCTCGCAGATCACGGCGCCCTGGTTGACGCTCGCGCCGGCCTCGAGCGTGAGTCCGGTGACGACGCCGTCCTTGTGGGCGGTGACCGGGTTCTCCATCTTCATCGCCTCGACGACGACCACGAGGTCGCCCGCGGCGACCGTGTCACCCTCGGAGACCGCGACCTTGACCACGGTGCCCTGCATGGGCGCGGTGACCGCGTCGCCGGAGACCTTCGCCCCGCCGCCGGAGCGGCCGCGCTTCTTCTTCGGTGCCGCGGCACGCGCGCCGCCACCCCCGCCGCCGAGCGCGAGGTCGCCGGGCAGCGAGACCTCGAGGCGCTTGCCGCCGACCTCGACCACGACGGTCTGGCGCGGCGCCGTCTCCTCCTCGTCCTCGGCCGGCGCGGCCTCGAAGGGCGGGATCTGGTTGTCGAACTCGGTCTCGATCCAGCGGGTGTGCACGAGGAAGGACTCGGCGCCGTCGGGAGCGGTGAAGGCCGGGTCGTCCAGCACGGCTCGGTGGAACGGGATGACGGTCGGCAGCCCCTCGACCACCAGCTCGGCGAGCGCCCGGCGGGACCGGGCCATCGCCTGCTCGCGGTCCTCGCCGGTGACGATCAGCTTGCCGACCATCGAGTCGAACTGGCCGCCGATCACGGTCCCGGTCTCGACGCCGGAATCCACGCGCACGCCGGGGCCGTCGGGGGCCACGAAGCGGGTGACCGTGCCCGGGGCGGGCAGGAAGCCGCGCCCGGCGTCCTCGCCGTTGATCCGGTACTCGATCGCGTGCCCGCGCGGCTCCGGGTCCTCGGTGAACCGCAGGTGCTGGCCCGCGGCGATCCGGAACTGCTCGAGCACCAGGTCGATCCCGCTCGTCTCCTCGGAGACGGGGTGCTCGACCTGCAGGCGGGTGTTGACCTCGAGGAACGAGATCGTGCCGTCCTCGCCGACCAGGAACTCGACCGTGCCGGCGCCGGAGTAGCCGGCCTCGACACAGATGTCGCGGGCCGAGGTGTGGATGCGCTTGCGCTGCTCGTCGGTGAGGAACGGCGCCGGCGCCTCCTCGACCAGCTTCTGGTGGCGGCGCTGCAGCGAGCAGTCGCGGGTGCCGACGACGATGCAGTTGCCGTGCTGATCGGCCAGCACCTGGGCCTCGACGTGGCGCGGGCGGTCGAGGTAGCGCTCGACGAACGACTCGCCGCGCCCGAACGCCGACACGGCCTCGCGGACCGCGGCGTCGAACATCTCGGCGATCTCGTCGCGCTCGCGGGCGACGCGCATGCCGCGCCCGCCGCCGCCGAAGGCCGCCTTGATGGCCACCGGCAGCCCGTGCTCGTCGGCGAAGGCGATGACCTCGTCGGCGTCGGCGACCGGGTCCTTCGTCCCGGGCACCAGCGGCGCCCCGGAGCGCTCGGCGATCTTGCGCGCCGTGACCTTGTCGCCCAGGTCGTTGATGGCCTGCGGCGACGGGCCGATCCAGATCAGCCCGGCGTCGATGACGGCCTGGGCGAAGTCGGCGTTCTCCGAGAGGAAGCCGTACCCCGGGTGCACGGCGTTCGCACCGGACTCCCGGGCCGCGCCGATCAGCTTCTCGATGTCCAGGTACGAGTCCGCCGCGGTCTCCCCGCCCAGCGCGAACGCCTGGTCCGCGAGCCGCACGTGGGGGGCGTCCCGGTCCGGCTCGGCGTACACGGCGACGCTCTGCAGCCCCGCGTCCTGGCACGCGCGCACGACCCGCACCGCGATCTCGCCTCGGTTGGCGACGAGGACGGTGTGCAGCGGGTCGAACCCCGCCGGGGCGGACGCGGCCATTCGGGGACCTCCTGGAGGATCGTCGCTGAACCGGGGACGGTCGGGGCAGTGTAGGGGCGGCCGGACGGGTGCCCGGTCAGGTCACTCTCTCGTACTCGGCCGGGCGCCGTCGGGGGCCCGGGCGTGGTCATGGCCACACGAGCACCACACGTCCGGGGCGGCCGGACCGATCTCCGCCCGCCGTCCACCCTCTGCCCCGCCCCCGTGCGCGTCACACCCGGCACGTGGCTACGGTCGGCGTTCGATGCGGTCTTGGTGGTGGCGGTCAGTGGCCGCGTGTGCGTTCGTGCTCGTGCTCGCGGGCCTCGTCGCGGTGGTCGCCGTCGCCGTCACAGCCGACCGCGCGGTCTCCGTGCGGGCGGCCGCGGACGAGCGTGCCGCGGCGGACGCCGACCCCCCGCCGTCCTCATCGCCCGCTCCCGAGCCGTCGACGGATCCGTCGACCGAGCCGCCGACCGCGCCGTCGACCGAACCCGCCACGGGGCCGTCCCCGGAGCCGTCGCGTCCGGCCTCCGCGACCCCCGAGGCGGCGCCTCCGGGGGACGAGGCCGCGCCGGTGACCGACGACGTCACCGGCACGACGCTGGCGCTGCCGCCCGGGTGGCAGGTGGTGCCGTCCCAGGACGTCGTCGAGGTCCCGCCGGAGCGGTTCCGGGACGCCACGATCGTGCGGCGCGCGGACACCGTCGTCCTCGTCGGCCTCGCCGACCCCGCCCGGGTGCCGCCACGGGCCGACCCGGGCGCGCCCGACCCGGCCGGCGACGAGGCGCTCGACGCCGAGGCCCGGCGCCTGGCCGACGCCTACGCCGACCTCCTCCAGCCGGACGCCCGGACCGCGGCCCTGACCGACAACCCCGACCCCGTCGCCGACCTGCCCACCCGCACCTCGGTGCGGCGGGTCGAGGGTGGCCCGCAGGACGGCGCGCTCGTCCGCGTCAGCACCCTCGCCGCGCCCGGCCGGACGGTCGCGGTGCTGGCCGTGGCCCGGCCCTCGCCGATCGTCGACGCCGACGGCGACGCGGCCGACGCGGTGGTGCGCTCGCTGCGGCTGGCACCGGCGCCGGGCGAGCCGGGTGCGCCCGCGGAGCGGGGTACGCCGACGGAGCCGGGTGCGCCCGGGGAGCGGGGAGCTGCTGTGGCGCCGGGAGAGCCCGCGGAGCCGGCCGGGCCGGCGTCGCCGGGCCGCCCGGCACCCTGAGTGGCGCCGGGCGCGCGGCTCCGAGCGCGATCGGATCCGGTGCGCGGCGCCGGAGGGAGATCACGAGCGCCTCATCGACCCTCGGCGCGCTCCGGCGGTGGATACCGCGCCCGTGATCTCTCCGGCACCGGCGTGCACCCGCCCGCGGGCCGTGTCACGAGCACCTGAACCGGCGCCCCGAGCCGGGAGATCACGAGCACCTCATCGACGCTCGCCGCGGTCCAGCGGTGGATACCGCGCCCCTGATCTTCCCGGCGCCGGCGTGCACCCGCTCGCGGGCCGTGTCGCGAGAACCTGAACCGGCGCTCCGAGCCGCGCCGGACGGTGGACGACGGAACTCAGGGCGTGGGCGCGCCCCACAGGGCGTCGACGCCCACGCCGATCTCGGCGAGCAGGCGGCGCAGCAGCGGCAGGCTCAGGCCGACGACGTTCGACGGATCGCCCTCGATGCCCTCGACGAACCAGCCGCCGCGCCCGTCGAGGGTGAAGGCGCCGGCGACGGCCAGCGGCTCCCCGCTGGCGAGGTAGGCCTCGAGCTCGGCGGTCGTGGGCTCGGAGAAGGCCACGGCGGTCCGGGCGTGTCCGGTCACCTCGCGGCCGACGGCGCCGCCGGTGAGCTGGACCAGGGCGTGCCCGGTGAACAGGTCGGCGGCACGCCCGGCCATCTGGTCCCAGCGCCCGCGGGCGGCGTCGACCCCGGCGGGCTTGCCGACCAGCTCGCCGTCGAGCCAGAGCATCGAGTCGGCGCCGACGACCACCCCGTCCGGCACCGCCTCCGCGACGCGCGCGGCGACCGTGCGCGCCTTGGCCAGCGCCAGCGCGCCGACGGTGTCCTCGGGCGTGGCGTCCTCACCCAGCTCGGCGACGAGGGCGTCCTCGTCGACGTCGGACACCTCGACGAGGGGCTCCACCCCGGCACCCCGCAGGATCGCCAGACGGGCCGGGGACGCGGACGCGAGCACCAGACGCACGGGGTGGCACCCTACGTCGCGGGGTCGCCGGACTCCGCGCGGCGGCCCACCACGTCGCCGTCCTCGGGTCGCCGCCCGACCCCGGCGAGGATCGAGATGTGCGTCGGGCGCTCGAACCCGCGCCACCGGCTGACGTCGACGATGCCGGGCTCGATGACGGTGAAGCCCTCGAAGAGCGCCGCTACCTCGTCGGCGGTGCGCAGGTGCCCGCCGCGCGGGGTGCGGGCGTAGGCCGCCTCGATCTCGGCGAGCTCGTCGGCGTCGAGGCCCTCTGAGCTGCCCGTGGAGAGCACCAGGTACGACCCCGGGACCATCCGGCGCCGGAAGTGCTCGACGATCCGGTGCGGCTCGTCGCCGGGGGAGAAGTGGAAGACGGCGACGAACAGCACGCCGACGGGCCGGCTGAAGTCGATGAGGCGGTCGACGTCGGGGTGGGTGGTGATCGCCCCCGGGTCGTGCATGTCCGCCTCGACCACCGCGACCGCCCGGTCCTCGGCGAGGAGGGCGCGGGCGTGGGCGAGCACCACCGGGTCGTCGTCGACGTAGACGACGCGGGCGTCCGGGTGGGTGCGGCGGGCGACCTCGTGCACCGTCGGTGCGGTGGGGATCCCGGTGCCGATGTCGACGAACTGCGTGATCCCCTCGGCCGCGAGGTGCTCCACGGCGCGGACGAGGAACGCGCGGTTGTTCTGCGCGAGCTGGCGCTGGTCGGGATGGCTCGCGATCACCGCCTCGGCGGCCTCGCGGTCGGCGGCGAAGTTGTCGCGTCCGCCGAGGTAGTAGTCGTACATCCTGGCCGGCGAGGGCACGTCGCTGTCGAACCCGTCCGTCATCGCTGCCCCAGCCCCCCGTGCACGGGCGTCACCGTAACCGGCCGCCCCGACGGTCCGGCCGTGACGTGGCCGGGCCGGGCCGGGCCGGGCTACAGCTGCAGCACGGCCTGCACGTCGAGGTGGATCTGGATGGTGGAGCCGACGACGGGGATGCCGCGCGCGACCATCTGCTGCCAGTTGAGCGTGAAGTGCTCGCGGTGCAGCGAGGTCGTGGCGGTAGCGCCGATGCGTGTGCCGTTCCACGACTGCGTGCCGAGGTAGGTGGTCTCGAGCCGGACGTCGTTGGTGCGCCCGCGGATCGAGAGGTCGCCGTCGATCGTCCAGGAGTTGCCGGCGCGCACCGCGAAGCGCGTGCTCGAGAACTGCAGCTGGGGGTGGTCGTCGACGGCCAGGAAGTCCTGGGACCGCAGATGGGCGTCGCGCTGGGCGTTGTGGGTCTCGATGCTCGCGGCGTCGATGACGACGTCGATGCTCGAGTCCTCGAGCTCCTCGGCGATGTGGATCGACCCGCGGAAGCGCGTGAACTGGCCGTAGACCCTGCTCAGCGCGATGTGCCGCGCGACGAACCCGAGCCTGCTGTGGGCGTCGTCGATCACCCACTCGCCCGGTGAGGGGCGGGTGCTGCCCTGGTCGGCCGTGAGGGTCAGGGCGCCGAGGGCGGCGTGCTCGCCCCGCCCGATGATCATGTCCCGGGTGAGCGTCCGGTAGCCGCCCAGGCTCGCGCGCAGGGTGTAGGCGCCGCTCGGCACCGCCGCGGTGTAGAAGCCGAACGGGTCGGTGGGCGACTCGGTGACGACGCGGCGCAGGCCCTCGGTCTCGACGACCGCAACGGTGACGCCCGGCAGCGGGCGGCCCTCCGTGTTGCGGAGCTGGCAGCTCACGAGCCCGCCGGTCGGCGGGATCGGCATGAGGGCGTGGTCGGCGTCGCGGTACGACTCGCCACCCACGAGCGAGCGACGTCGTCGGCGCAACAGGGCCATCAGGTCACCAGGTCGGTCGGAGGTGGTCAGCGCGGGCGGGCGGAGGCCCGCCAGCCGCCGGGCCCGGGCTGGACGGGGCCGCGCACGAGATCGACGTGACGGGCCCAGCTCGACACCGGTGCGGTGTCGGGCTCGTCCGCACCGCCGCCGCCCGCGGCGGCGAGCACGGCCGTCAGCGCGGCGATCTCGGCCGCGTCGGGCTCGCCGCGCACGACGCGCAGGAACGGCCGGGCCGGGGCCTCCTCCTCGCTCACAGGGGCACGTTCCCGTGCTTGCGCGGCGGCAACGTCTCGCGCTTCGTCTCGAGCATCCGCAGCGAGCGGGCGACGTAGCCGCGGGTGTGCGACGGCGGGACGACCGCGTCGACGTACCCGCGCTCGGCGGCGATGTAGGGGTTGGCGAGGGTGTCCTCGTACTCCTGCTGGAGCTCGGCGCGGCGGGCCTCGACGTCGCCCCCGTCCTCCTCCACCTTCGCGAGCTCCTTGCGGTACAGGATGCTCACCGCGCCGGACGCGCCGGTGACCGCGATCTGGGCGGTGGGCCAGGCGATGTTGACGTCGGCACCGAGGTGCTTGGACCCCATGACGTCGTACGCGCCGCCGTAGGCCTTGCGGCAGATCACCGTCACCAGCGGGACGGTGGCCTCGGCGTAGGCGTAGATCAGCTTCGCGCCGCGCCGGATGATGCCGTTGTACTCCTGGTCGGTGCCCGGCAGGAATCCCGGCACGTCGACGAAGGTCAGCACCGGGATGTTGAACGTGTCGCACGTGCGCACGAACCGCGCGGCCTTCTCGCTGGCCCCGATGTCGAGGCAGCCCGCGAGCTGCGTGGGCTGGTTCGCCACCACACCCACCGGCCGGCCCTCGACGCGGCCGTAGCCGACGACCATGTTCGCGGCGTAGAGCGCCTGGACCTCGAGGAAGTCGCCGTCGTCGACGACCCGCGTGATCGCCTCGCGGATGTCGTAGGGCTGGTTGGGCGAGTCGGGCACCAGGGTGTCGAGCTCGAGGTCGGTCTCGCCGATCCCGTCGGGCACCGAGCCCGTCTCCTCCTCGCCCGGGATCCGAGGCGGATCGGTGAGGTTGTTCGACGGCAGGTAGCCCAGCAGCTCCTGGACGTAGGAGATCGCGTCGTCCTCGTCCGAGGCGAGGTAGTGCGCGTTGCCGGACGTGGCGTTGTGCGTACGGGCGCCGCCGAGCTCCTCGAAGCCGACGTCCTCGCCCGTCACCGTCTTGATCACGTCCGGGCCGGTGATGAACATGAACGACGTCTCGTCGACCATGACCGTGAAGTCGGTGAGCGCCGGGGAGTACACGGCGCCGCCGGCGGCCGGGCCCATGACCAGCGAGATCTGGGGGACGACGCCCGAGGCGTGCACGTTGCGCTTGAAGATCTCGCCGTAGAGGCCGAGGGCGACCACGCCCTCCTGGATGCGGGCGCCGCCGCCGTCGTTGATGCCGACGACGGGGCAGCCGATCTTCATGGCCACGTCCATGACCTTGACGATCTTCTCCCCGTAGACCTCGCCCAGCGCGCCGCCGAACACCGTCGCGTCCTGGGAGAACACGCACACCGGGCGGCCGTCGACCGTGCCCTGGCCGGTGACGACGCCGTCGCCGTACGGGCGGTTGGCCTCCAGGCCGAAGTTGGTGGAGCGGTGGCGCGCCATCGCGTCGAACTCGAGGAAGCTGCCCTCGTCGAGCAGCAGGTCGATGCGCTCGCGGGCGGTCTTGCGCCCCTTGGCGTGCTGGCGCTCGACGGCGCGCTCGCTGCCCGCGTGGACGACATCGTCCTGGCGGCGGTGCCAGTCGGCGAGCTTGCCCGCGGAGGTGTGGACGTCGGGCTCGTCCGACGAGTCCTCGGGCTCCGGCAACGGCTCCGTCGCGGCACTCATGATGCTCCGGCTCCGCTGCGCTGCGCGTCGGTCATGGCCCGGCACTGTAGCGACCGGCCCCGACAGCGCCCGGTTTCGTGCGGGTGAGGTGATCAGGCGCACTACTACGGTACGTCGCCGTGGAACCTGCTCCCCTCGACGAGGACGCGCTGCGGCGCACCCTCGGCCCGCCGTCCGGCCCGTGGGCGTCGCTCGAGGTCGTCGCCCGCACCGGCTCGACCAACGCCGATCTCCTGTCCCGCGCGGGCGGCCCCGCCCCCGCCGCCGACCGCACGGTCCTCGTGGCCGAGCACCAGGACGCCGGGCGGGGTCGCCGCGAGCGCATCTGGGAGGACCGCGCCGGCGAGGGGCTGACGTTCTCGGTGCTGCTGCGCCCCCGCGAGATCGCGCCCGAACGATGGGGCTGGGCGCCGTTGCTGGCGGGCCTGGCGCTGGTCGAGGCGGTGCGGACGGTCAGCTCCGTGCCGGCCGCCCTGAAGTGGCCCAACGACCTGCTGCTGGGGCCCGACCCCGGGGCGAAGGGCGCGGGGATCCTCGCCGAGGTCGGTGCCGGCGCCGCGGACGACCGGGCGCTGGTGATCGGCATGGGCGTGAACGTCGCGACGCCCGCGGACGCGCTGCCCGCCGGGGGGACGTCCCTCGCCGCGCAGGGGGCGGACGTCGCGCGGGACGCGGTCTTCGTCGCCGTCCTGCGCGCGCTGGCCGACCTCGACGGCCGCTGGCGAGACGCGCACGGCGACGTCGTCGCGGCCGGGATCGTCGACGACTACCGGGCGCGGTGCGCGACGCTCGGACGCGAGGTGACGGTGACGCTGCCCGGCGACCGCGTGCTCGAGGGCCGCGCGGTGGACGTCGACCGCGACGGCCGCCTCGCCGTGCGGTCACCCGACGGGGACACGACCGTCGTGTCGGCGGGCGACGTCGTCCACGTGCGGCCCGCGGCTCGCTAGCCTCGGGGCCGATCCGGGGAGGGGGTGTGCGTGGCCTACCCCGACGGCGTGCTGCGCCGCGGCGAGCACGTGCTCGCCCACCGTCGCCCGCACTGGCGCATGCTCGTCGTGCCCGCGCTGGTCCCGCCCGCCGCGGTGTTCCTGGCGGCCCTGCTCGCCGGGCTCGCGGACGCGGTCCCCGCCGGGTCGACGCGCACGGCGCTGCGGCTCGCGCTCGTGCTGCTCGCGGTCGTCGCGATCGGGTGGCTCGCCGTCCTCCCGCTGGTGCGTTGGCGGTGCACGCACCTCGTCGTCACCGATCGCCGCGTGCTGGTGCGTGAAGGGGTGCTCACCCGCGAGAGCGTCGACGTCGGCGGCGCGACGATCACCGGGGTGCGCACCCGCCGCACCGCCCTCGAGCGCGTGCTGGGCGCCGGCACGCTGGTCGTGGCGACGGCGGGCGCCGACGAGCCGTGGGAGTTCGCCGGGCTCGGCGACGTCGACACCCTCGCCCGGCTCGTCGAGGGCATGGCCGAGGACCGCGGGGGACTGGACCGCGCGGCGACCGGGTCGTCGCTGCTGGTCCGGTCGGACGGGGGCACGTGGGACGACGAGGACCCCGGGGACGAGGACGACGAGCTGGACGAGGACGCGGACCCGGGCGAGGACCCGCCGCCGCGGCGCGGTCTCGCCGGGCGGTTCAGGCGGGGGTCGTGGCGGGGTCGGCGGCCTCGCGCCGCGCGAACATCCCGGTGAAGCGCGCCCGGTAGACCTCGGTGCCGTCGTCGCGCACGAGCGTGCCGTTCAGGGTGATCAGGCCCAGCTGCGGACGGCTCCGCGAGGCGCGCGCGGCGACGACCTCCATGGCGGCCTCGAGCCGGTCGCCGGGGAACACCGGCGACGGCCAGGCGATCTCGTCGCCGCCCGGCGAGCCCAGCGACGCCGCCCGCGTCAGCAGCCCGTCGACGTAGCACCGCATCCACAGCGACGCGGTGAACCACCCGGAGGCGCAGAGCCCACCGAAGAGCGAGCGGCGGGCGGCCTCCTCGTCGACGTGGAACGGCTGCGGGTCGAACCGCCGGTTGAACGCGAGCATCTCGTCGCGGTCGACCACCACCGTGCCCAGGGCGACCTGACGGCCGGCGGGCAGGTCCTCGAAGAAGACCTCGGGCTCGCTCACGGCGGTGATCGTGCCATCTCCCTCCCCCGACGGAACCGTGCGCGCCCCGGCTGCGTCGAACCCGGTGTGCGAGCCGCGGAGCTGGCGGGCTGGCTGGACGCGGCCGGGGTGACGTCCGCGCCGGTCAGCGTGGGTGCGGAGGCCGAGCGGGCGTGGTGCGTGCGCGCCGTGCCCGGAACGGACGGTGGCGAGGAAGGGATCTGGGAGGTGTTCTGGTGCGAACGGGGCGGTCGGTTCGAGTGGACGCGGTTCGACGACGAGTCGGCCGCCTGCTTCTCGCTCTTCGGGCGGCTGGTGTGGGCGCGGCTCGCCGGGTCCGGTTAGCGGCGCACGAGCGCGAGGGCGGCGTCGTGCAGGTGCCCGTTGGTGGTCAGCGAGTCGCCGCCGTCGGGGCGGGCGGCGCCGGCGAGGTCGGTGAGGCGCCCGCCCGCCTCCTCGACGAGGATCTGCGTGGCGGCGAGGTCCCAGGTGTTGGCCTCGGGCTCCACCGCGAGGTCCAGGAGGCCCTCGGCGACCAGGCAGTGGTGCCAGAAGTCGCCGAACGCCCGGCTCTCCCAGGTCTCGCGGGTCAGGGCGAGCCACTGCTCCTGCCGGCCGAGGGTGCGCCAGTGGTCGAGGTCGGTCGTGGAGGCGTAGGCGTCGGCGAGGTCGGCGACACCGGACACGCCGACCGGGCCGTCCTCGATGCCGCGGGCCGGGTCCCGGGTGTGGGCGCCCTCGCCCGCCGCGGCCCACCAGCGCCGGCCCAGCGCCGGCGCGCTCACGACGCCGGCCACGGGCCGCCCGTCCTCGACCAGCGCGACGAGGCTCGCCCACACCGGCACGCCGCGGGAGAAGTTCTTGGTCCCGTCGATCGGGTCGAGCACCCACACGCGCCCGGCGCCGAGCGAGCCGCCGCGCTCCTCGCCGAGCACCGCGTCGTCGGGGCGGTGGGTGGCGAGCAGGGCGCGCAGCCGGTCCTCGCAGGCGGTGTCGGCGTCGGTCACCGGGGTGCGGTCCGGTTTGCGCTCGACGCGCAGATCGCTCGCGCGGAAGCGGGGCAGCGTCACCGCGTCGGCGGCGTCGGCCAGGGTCAGGGCGAGGGCGAGGTCGGCCGAGAGGCCGGCGGGAGATCCGGTCGGACCGGCGGAGGTCATGGCGGGCGATGGTGCCAGCTCCACCTCCGGGCGGGAGACGAAGCGCAGCGGAGCTCGACCATCGATCGAGGTCTACTGTGGCGCTGTGACCATGGTGCTGCTCGTCGAGGACGACGCGGCGATCGCCGGACCCCTCTCCCGTGCCCTGCAGCGCGAGGGCTACGAGGTCGACGTCGTCGGCGACGGTCAGGCCGCGCTCCACCAGGCGGGCGCGTCCGGGCCGGACCTCATGGTGCTCGACCTCGGGCTGCCCGGGATGGACGGGCTCGAGGTCTGTCGCCGGGTCCGGGTCGACCAGCCCGACCTGCCGGTGCTCATGCTCACCGCGCGCACCGACGAGGTCGACTTCGTGGTCGGCCTCGACGCCGGCGCGGACGACTACGTGGGCAAGCCCTTCCGGCTCGCCGAGCTCCTGGCGCGGGTCCGGGCCCTGCTGCGCCGCCGGGCACCCGAGGTGCTCGACGCCGGCGGGGTGCGTCTCGAGCCCTCCGCGCGGCGGGTCACCGTCGACGGCGTGGAGATCGGGCTGGCCAACAAGGAGTTCGAGCTGCTGCGGGTGCTCATGGCGCACGCCGGGCAGGTGGTCTCCCGCGAGGAGATCCTCCGCGAGGTCTGGAACGACCCTGAGATGAAGACCTCCAAGACCCTCGACATGCACATGTCGTGGCTGCGCCGCAAGCTCGCCGACGACGGCGGCAACGGCGGCAGCGTCGGCAAGCGCATCAGCACGGTGCGCGGGGTCGGGTTCCGCTTCAACACCTAGGGCTCGTCAGGTGCGGCGCCGGATCCTCGTCTCCACGCTCATCGTCGTCACGATCACGGTGGCGGTGCTGGGGGGACCGCTGGCGCTGACCACCTGGCGCCTCGTCGAGGACTTCACCCGGGCGGACATCAACTCCCGGCTGCGCCAGGTCGTCGCGACGCTGGACTCGCAGGCGTCGGTCGACCGTCCCGTCGACCTCAGCGCCGTGGGGATCGCCGTTCCACCGGGCGGCTCGCTGGTCGTGCGCACGCCGCGCGGCGTGAGCACGCTCGGGGTGCTGGCCCCGGGCGACACGGTCAGCGAGACGCTGCCGTTCGGGCTGTCGGGCTCGGCGGTGCTCTCCGAGCCGATCGACGAGATGCGGGCCCGCCAGCTCCAGGCCGTCGCGCTCGTGCTCGCGGCCGTGCTGCTGTCGGTGGCGGTCGGCGCGGTGGTGGCGACGCTGACCGCGCGGCGTCTGGCCGACCCGCTCCAACAGGTCGCCGGGCGCGCCGCCCGGCTGGGCGCCGGCGACTTCCGTCCCGCGCCGCACCGCCACGGCATCCCCGAGCTCGACCGCGTGTCCGACGTCCTCGACTCCTCGGCCACGGCGCTCGCGGAGCTGCTCCAGCGCGAGCGGGAGCTGGTCGGGGACGTGTCGCACCAGCTGCGCAGCCGGCTCACGGCCCTCCAGCTGCGCCTCGACGAGCTCTCGGCGCACCCCGACGAGGAGGTCGCCGCCGAGGGCGCCGCCGCGCTCGAGCAGGCCGAGCGCCTCAACGAGGTCCTCGACGAGCTCCTCGCCTCGGCGCGCGAGGCGCGGGCGGCGGGCGCGGCGCCGATCGAGGTCGCGGGCGAGCTGGAGGCCGTCGCGGACGAGTGGCGGGACCCGCTGCGCACGGAGAACCGCGCCGTCCGGGTGCGCGCGCCCGAGGGGCTCGTGGCCCGCGCGACGTCCGGACGGTTCCGGGAGGCGCTCGGCGTGCTGGTCGACAACGCCCTGCGCCACGGCCGCGGCACGGTCGCGCTCACGGCGCGGCTGGGCGACAACGACACCATCGTCGTCGAGGTCAGTGACCACGGCGACGGGATCCCGCCCGCGCTGGCGCCGCACGTCTTCGACCGCGGGGTCTCCGGCGCCGCGTCCACCGGGGTGGGGCTCGCGCTCGCCCGGGCGCTCGTCGAGGCCGACGGCGGGCGCCTCGAGCTCGCCCGCACTCGCCCGGCGACGTTCGCGGTGTTCCTGCCCGTGCCGCGCACCGACCGCACGGTCGCCGCACCCCGCCCGCTGCCGACGAGCGGGCCGCGCTGAGGGACCCGGTCCCTCGTGCGAGGGGCACGTTCCGCAGGCGCCGGGCCCTGTCGATCATGCGCACGGTGCCTCTCGAGGGCTCAGCCCCGCGCGGCGACGACCTCACGGCACGCGTCGACGTACGCGCGCACGGCGGGGCGTCGGTCGTCGTGGCGCCAGGCGAGCACGAGGGAGCACGGTGGGAGGTCCTCGACGGCGGCGACGGTGACACCGTCGCGCACCAGGGCCCCGGCGTTCCCGGCGGCGAGCAGCACGACGCCGCGCCCGTCGAGCAGCGCCTCGTGGGTCTCCTCCACCGACCGGATCTCCGCGCCGACGCGCGCCGGGCCCTCGCGGTGCGCCTCGGCGAGCCAGAACGCGCGCAGCGGCCCGGCGTCGGCCGGCAGCGCGAGGAACGCCTCGTCGCGCACGGCCGCGAACGGCACCGCCGCCCGCCCGCCCAGCGGGTGGCCGGGCGGCAGCGCCACGACGACGGGCTCGCGCGCGAGCTCCAGGGTGCGCACGCGCCCGGGTACCGGCGCCCACGCGACGGCGACGTCGCTGGTGCCGTCGGCGAGCCCGGCGGTCGGGTCGTCCCAGGCGACGGTGCGCACGTGGGGATCGACGCCGGGCTCGCGGGCGGCGACCCGCGAGCGCACCGCCGGCAGCAGGCCCCGCCCGACGCCGGTGCTCACGCCGACCACGAGGCGCCGGCCCGCGGTCGCGACGTCCGCGGCGGCGAGGTCCACGCGCTCGAGCACCGCGTGCGCGTGCGGCAGCAGGGCCTCGCCCGCGGGCGTCAGCTCCACCCCGTGCGGCAGGCGCCGCAGCAGCGTCGCGCCGACCTGGCGCTCGAGAGCCCGCAGCTGCTTGCTCAGCGCCGGCTGCGAGACGTGCAGCCGCGCCGCCGCCCGCGTCACGTGGCGCTCCTGCGCGACCGCCACGAAGTAGCGCAGGTCGCGGGAGTGGACGTCCATAGCCGATGGTGATCGCAGCAGGTCTTGGACGTCCAGCGCGGCGCGCGCCAGGCTCGTCGCATGACTCCTCCCCGCGTGTGGCTGGTCACCGGCGCCTCGAGCGGATTCGGCCGCGCGATCACCGAGGCCGCGGTCGCGGCCGGTGACACGGTCGTCGCCGCCGCGCGCCGCACCGACGCCCTCGCCGAGCTCGCCGACGCCCACCCCGGCCGCGTCGAACCCCTGGCCCTCGACGTCACCGCGCCCGGCGCCGACCTCACCGCCGCCGTCGACGACGTCGTCGCCCGCCACGGCCGTCTCGACGTCCTGGCCAACGTGGCGGGGCGCACCCAGGTCGGCGCGCTCGAGGAGACGACCGAGGACGAGCTGCGGGCGCTGTTCGACCTGCACGTCATGGGCCCCGCGCTGCTGACCCGGGCCGCGCTGCCGCACTTCCGCGCGCAGGGCTCGGGTGCCGTGGTCCAGCTGTCGTCGGTGGGCGGCCAGGTGTGCGTGCCGGGCTTCGGGGTCTACTGCGCGACCAAGTTCGCGCTGGAGGGGCTCACCGAGACGGTCGCGCAGGAGTGCCCGCACGTCCGGTTCCTCATCGTCGAGCCCGGCGCGTTCCGCACCGAGCTCTTCCGGCCCGGGGCGGCGGTGATGTCGGCGCCGATGGCCGAGTACGAGGAGACGGTCGGGCCGACGCGGGCCTTCGTCACCGGCGGGGATGGGAGCCAGCCGGGCGACCCGGACAAGGCCGCCGCGGCGATCCTGCGGGTGCTCGACGCCGAGGACGCGCCGCTGCGCCTGCCGCTCGGGCGCGACGCCGTCACCGGCATCCGTGCGCGGCTGACCGGCCTCGTCGACGACCTGGACCGCTGGGAGGCGGTGTCGACGTCGACCGACCGGGACGACGGGTGATCTAGTGCCGCGGCAAGGAACGTTGGCGCTGTAACCGAGGGCTTGATCAGGATCTTGAGGGGTTGGAGGCTGTCGCCCGGGAGGTGGGGCGATGGCACGGCCTGCAGAGGTGTTCGTCCGGGAACTGT
>NZ_BSTS01000023.1 GCF_030269665.1 Actinomycetospora sp. NBRC 106375 | reverse complement strand
TGAATCAGATCTTCGCGAAAGATTCTTTCGACGCGCCGCGAGGCAGAGAGACTATTAAACGACCAGACACTATTCCGCTGCAGTCGCCTCCCGCGGCGGACCCTAAGTCAGCGGCATTGGGATCGACACTCGGCGATCGCTGCTCGAGTGGGGCTCTATCCGCACCCCTTCGGTGTTCTCGAACCATTGCTCGCGCAGAAGCCGGTTGACGGGCGCGTCGGTGAGGTTCAGCAGTTCGAACCGGTAGGTGACTGCGCCCCATCCCTCGGAGTCGATGTCGATGGAGCAGTCGAGCGCGAGGTCGACGAGGTTGCCGGCGAGGAGCGCCAGGTCAGCGATCTCCTGCTCGGAGATGCGCAGGCGCTTGCCGAGCAGTTGCAGAGCACGCGCGAGTGACTCGGCACGGTCCTGCGCCGGGCCCTGGAACGTCTTGCCTGGTGCGAGGCCTGCGGGTTCGGCTGAAGGTCGTGCGGCCGACCAGGCCGACGGCACCGGCGCGACACCTTCGAGGCCGTCCTCGACCGCGGCAGTGAGCGGCGATGTCGGTGAGTCGCCGTTGCGCTGCGCCGGCACGAACATCTCGGTTGCCCGCAGCCCCGGGAACATCGCCTCCAGGACCTCGCAGTGCCGAGGATGCGGCAGCCCCTTGAGTTCTCCCGACTGCCATCGATGCAGCTGGGCTCGGCTGGGAGCCGTACCGACGAGCGACCTGTCGACGGTCGACGCGGCCTTGTCGTACTCGCGCAGAAACGTTTGGTACTGCTGCCAGTGCTTCTCGCGCAGGAGGTCTCGGAGGACGACGGGATCGGCCATGTGGTCTCACCATGCTGGGGAATGAGTACTTCGATACTACGACAAGACGAGACACAGACGCAACGAGATTAGACGTCGAGGCCGAGAACGCGACAGCCAAGGTGTCGTAACGCTACGGCTGCTCCTAGCACCGTTCACCACGTCAGTCACTGGTGGCTCATCGAGCTGCAGCGCAAGGGACGTGAGAGCGGGAGCGGGCATGAACGACGACGAAGCAACGGTCAGCGATGCCGGGCGCATCGACGGTGGCTTACTGATCACCGTGGAAGATGTCGCACGGCTGTGGTTCGGGGAAGTCGGTAAGAACGGCTCGGCGAGCACCAACTGTCAGCGGATTCGCAGGCTCATTCCGCACATCCTTCCGGCACGTCGAATCGGCAACCGCTGGTATGTGAACCGGGCCATCGCCGAGGAATGGGCGGCCGGCTCCGATGCAGCCGCGGCCATGGCCCACCCCGACAACCGCTTGGTCGGAGGTGCGTGATGTCGAGCGTCGGACTCCTGATCCTCATTGCCGTCCTCGGCGCCTTCATCTGCGCCAAGACCCGCTCGGCGGCCGGCGCCGTCGTCTTCTCCCTCGTGGCCCTCGTCCTGTTCATCGGGACACCCGTGGGACAGGGCATCCCTGACGCGATCTCCGCCTTCATGTCCGCCGTCGACCAGGCGACCACTCCGGCGCTCGGTGGGACCTCGGACGCTGACGGCGGCACGCGATGAGCCCCGACGAGCGTGAGCTGACGTTCTGGAACTGGCGTGCGTTCGCTGCGTGCCGCGACCAGGACCCGGAGCTCTTCTTCCCGGCCGCCACGGACGGACCGACGTACGAGGCGCAGGTGGCGGCGGCCAAGTCGGTCTGTCACCGGTGCCCGGTGCGCGTGGCGTGCCTGCGCGACGCGTTGCAGCGGGTCCCGCACGGGATCGCCGGCGGTCTCACCGAGAGCGAGCGTCGGGCGGTTCGTCCGGCGACCGTCCTGCCTCCGCCACGGTGGCGCGCACTTCTCCTGGAGGGCCGCTCTCACCCGGAGGTCGCACGGCTCTGCGGGGTCAGCGTCCGCACCGTCGAGCGCTGGGCCGCTCAACTCCGTCGTGACCACGGGCACCGGTGCGGCGGGGGTGCCGGATGAGCGCGATCGAGATCAGCCGCAGGGAACAAGCGGCGTCGGCGACCCGCGAGCACGTCCGACGAGTCGCAGTTTCGGCCTACGAGGCCCACGAGATCGAGGAGCCGATCGAAGGCTTCCACGGTCTGTCCCGCACCGTGCTGGACGAACCACTGGCCGGACTGAGGGCAGCACAGTTGGTCGCCGACGTCACGGCGGGAGCGCTCCGCGAATGGGCTCTCCGAGCCCGCGGCGCCGGGCGCACCTGGGACGACGTGGGTGTCGCACTCGAGCTGCCGGTTTGGTCCCACGACGGCACGCGAGCCGAGGCCGCGTGGGACTGGCTGATCGAGCGGCGCCCGCTGGCGCCGGCCACGCAGCCTCCGCCGTCTGCCGTCTGGACCTGCACGACCTGCCGCGCCCGTGTCCGTGACGCAGGTCCGTTCGCGACTCACCCGGACGACCGGGAGGTCGGCCACGACGACGACTGCGCCCGCCAGACGGCGGCACTCGAGGCATTCCGACGCGAGGAGGGAGACACCGATGACTAGCCGGAGGCCGACCACAACGTCACTCGGAGCGGCGGCGCCCTCGACGACGCCGCTGCTGCTCGGGGTCGAGCTGGTCCGCGCGGACGTCGCTCGCAGCTCGTTCGGGCTGGAGCTCGGCGAGGCCCCGTGCGGCGGACCGGTGACGTGGGCCCTGTTCATCGACGCGGTCCTGGTGGGCCGCACCGACGAGGCGATGACCGACGACGCCGCGCGGGCGTGGGCGTGGCGCATCACCGGCGACGGCGTCCGCTTCCAGCTCGGCCGCCCTGGCGGTGGCTACTGGCTGGCCGATACCACCGATGTCGCCGATCTCGGCGATCGACGTCGGGCCGAGGGCGGGTGGTCGCGGTGATCACGACGCTCTTGATCCTGGTGGTACTGCTCGGCGCGGCCGCGGTGCTGGTGATGCGCGGCGCCATCCGTCAGGCCGTGTGCTGCGGAGCGCTGGCGGGTCTGCCGGCGACGACGCTGCTGCAGGCCCTGTCGTGGCCGGCGGTGATCGCCCTCTCGGCGTTGGTCGCACTGGTCGGATGGCAGCGCTGGTCACGCTCTCGGGCGCAGGTGACTCGGTGGTCGGCGCGCTCACGGCGCCGCGCCGGGGTCGCCTCGACCGTCGACGTGGCCCGGCACGCGGGCACCGTCGCAACGCGCCGCCGCGCGTGCACCGTCCGCCCCTCGCTGGCCGCGATGTCAGCGCGGGAGCGACTCGGGGTGCCGACATCGGCGGTCGGGGTCGAGCTGTGCCGAGTCGGGGTGCAGCGCGTGTGGTCCTCGGTCGAGGACGTGACTCTGGTGTTCGGCGGCCCACGCACCGGCAAGACCGGCTGGCTCGCCGGCCGGGTCCTCGATGCCCCCGGCGCCGTGGTCGTGACCTCGACGCGCACCGATCTGCTCGAGCTCTGCGGGCCGATACGTCGGAACAGCCGCGGCCCGGTATTCGTGTTCAACCCCGTCGGGCTGGGCGGGATCGCCACGACGATCGCGTTCGACCCACTCACCGGCTGCACCGATCCGGTGACCGCGATGGAACGCGCCACCGACATGGTCTCCGCCACCTCGCGCGCCAGCAGCGGCGACGCAGAGCGGTGGGACGCGCAGGCCCGCCGGGTGCTCGCGGCGTTGCTGCACGCCGCCGCGCTCGGCGGGGGATCGATGCGTGACGTGCTCGGGTGGGTGGCCGACAACGACCGCGCCGCCCGCGAGGTCCCCGCACTGCTGCGTCGCTCGCAGGTGGAGTCGTTCGACAAGGCCGCCGAGCAGTTCGTCACCACCAACGACCGCACGCGCACGTCGATCACCAACTCGATCATGCCGACGCTGGGATGGCTCAACCACCCCGCCGCCGCAGCGGCCGCGTCGGGTCAGGGTTTCGACGTCGCCGAGCTGCTCGCGACCCGGGCGACGGTGTTCATGCTCGGCGCCGACGAGGCCGACACCGGCGCGCTCGTGTGCGCGCTGACCGGGCACATCGCCCGCGAAGCGCGTCGGCTCGCGGTCGCGAAACCGGCTGGTCGGCTGGACCCGCCGCTGCTGCTGGCGATGGACGAGGCCGCGCTGGTCTCGCCGGTGCCACTGGAGAACTGGACCGCGGACATGGGCGGTCGCGGGGTCACGATCGTCGCGTCGTTCCAGTCCCGCGCCCAGCTCCTCGGCCGCTACGGCGAGTACAAGACCGCGACCATCCTGAACAACACCGGATCGGTGCTGCTCTTCGGCGGCACTCGCGACCAGTCCGACCTGCAGTTCTGGTCCACGTTGGCCGGGGAACGCGACGAGCGGATCACCACCACCGACATGCGCGGCCGCGTCGCGAGCAAGACTGTCCGCAAGGTGCCGGTGCTGTCCCCGGCCCAGATCGCGAACCTGCCCGCCAAGCGAGTCGTGACCTACCGCCGCGGGATCGCCCCGGTCATCGGGCGGGCCCGGATGGCCTGGGACCGCCGCGACGTCCGCGCCCAGCACGGCGCAGCCGCGGCGACGGGGTGGCGCGGCCGCTGGCGGCGGGCCCGGGGGTGGGTCGAAGCCGGCCTTCCGAGCCTGGCGCGAAGCACGCGGCGGTGGGCCACGAGCCGGCGTCGCGCGACGGTTCCGGACTGGCAGCCGCCCCGGGGTGGTTCAACCCCGATGGTCATCGACGTCGATCCGCGGACCGGTCCCGGCGACGAGCCGACCCACCGGCGTGAGCCCGACCCGCTGCGTGACGCCGAGTGGTGGCAGCCGTGACGACTTCCGAAGCGGCCGGCCTTGCTCGGCTGCTCGCGACCTGGCAGGCCTGGAACAGCCGAGACGTCCTCGCTCGCGCCGCTCATCGCGCCACCACCACGGGAGACGGCGAACGCGCCGCCACCCTCCACGCCCTAGTCGCCGGCGAGGAAAGCGCAGGGTGCCGTCAGCCCTCGAGGCGCTCGCCGCCCAGTACGAACTGGCGACTCAGCTCGAGGGGTGGCGTTGGCAGACCGTGGCCGCCGCCCGCGAGCAGGGCGCCAGCTGGGACGACATCGCCGCTGCCACCGGAACGACCTCCGAGATCTCCCTCACCGAGTACGCGATGGAGGTCGAGCGCGCCGAGCAGGCCGCCACCGCCGCCGGAATGGCCTTCGACCAGGACCGCTACCGCGGCCCCCCTCACCGACGAGCTTCCCGAGCTCGATGCGAACCCCGTCTCCTCCGAGGAGCCTCCGATGACCGACCGCACCCAACACGACAGCAACATCGACGCGGGCGAGGTTCCGGCGGAAGCGCTGGGCTGGCCGACTCCGGACCCGACACGGCCGCTCAGCCAGCTCACCACCCGGGAGCTCATCGCCTGGGCCGAGTACTGCGACGAGATCGCCCACACCGGCAGCCCCTCCGATCAGGCCGCCGCGCGACGCGACCTCGACGACGCCTGGGCCGAAGCCGAACGCCGCGCCGCCGGGCGGCCCGCGGTCAGCATCCCGGCGCAGGTCGCCGGCTACATCGGGCTGGTCCGCGAGGACTACGACCACGCCTTCGCCGCCGAGACGACGACGTGGCGCCGGGAGCTCGACCACGCGCTCCGACCGCTGGAGATCGAGGACCCGGGGCCCCGTGAGGACATCCCGACTGCGCACGTCCTCACCGCCGACGAGGCGTCAGCCGACCCCGAGGGGGGCAGGCGGCGCTACGCGGCCCGGGAGCTGACCCTCGAGGAGCGGGCCGACCGGGCGCAGAGCCTCGCCCAGGGCGCTGGGGTGGACGTCGCCGGCTACGACGCGGACACCGACATCTACACCGACCCCGACACCGGCCAGGTGGTACGTCTCGATGGCCGGGTCGCCGAGGCCGCTATACCGGCATTCGCCGACGACGATGCCGCTCGGAGAGCTGAGCCGACGGGGGACTGGGACGCGGCGTTCGCGATCGCCGAGCGAGACGGGCACGTCGCCTTCGACCCGGCGGAGCCTGGCGGCTTCCGCCCGCTGACCGCCGGCGAGCATCGAGCGCTGACCGACCAGGTCCGCGCGACCCAGCCGGCTACCTGGACGGCGACCCAGCACGAGGCCTACCTCGACAGCCGTCCCGACGAGACCACCCCCTACAACCCCGCCGCCGACCACGGCGAGCCTGACTGGCGCGAACCCGCCTCCGACGCGGAAACAGCGGCACGCACTGCGTGGCTCGCCGAGCACACCGCCCCACCGACGGGATGGGCGCCGCGGCCACTGACCGAGGTCGAGGACGCGCTGCAAGACGCCGGGGAGCGTGCGGTCCTCTCCGATCGAGCTCACGACTCCGATCCCCACGCGTGGGCCGAGTACCACCGGCTCGAAGCCCTCGCGGATCTCGCGCCCCTGCCCACGAGCGACGCCCTGGACGACCTGCCCCGAGACGAGCAGGGCGAGCCCGACGCGTCGGCGCCGGCGGAGCGGCATGACGACCAGCTCGACGGCCCCGGCGACCCGCAGCGGCTGCGCCAGCGCATCGACGGCCTGCGCGCCACGCTCGCCGCCCAGGGCACGAGTGCCGAGGGCGAAGGCGAGGAGCGTCGCGAACAGCTCGCCCGCTGGCACGAGAACGACCACCGTTCCCCCAACACGTCCGAAACGCGGGGCAGCGAGATCGCCGACGACGGAGCCGACGAGGGCGGGTGGGGGCGATGACCCGCCGGCCACCCGGCCCGCCGGGGGGCGGAGGCGACGGCGAGGAGTTCGCCCGCGTGGAGGCGCTGGCCGGACTGGCCCGCGAGGTCGACGGGCTGCGCCGCGGCCTCGAGGCCCTGGTCGGCACCCCGACCCGCGTCGACGACCTTGCGCGCACCGTCGCCCAGCTGGCGGACGCCGTTGCCGCTGTCCCCGCACGTCCTGGACCCACGGTCGCGCCATCGTGGCTCACGGCGCCGCCGGACTCGGACGGCCTCGTCGCGCTGCTCGAGGAGCTCGCGCGCTGGTTGCACGCGGTGTTCCTGCGCTACCCCGACGGCGCCGCGGTGCTGCCCGAGTGCTGGCTCTGGCATCCCGACGTCATCGAGGAGCTGGTCTGGCTGATGCACGCTTGGCGCGCCGCCTACGACGGCCGCGGCGCCTCGGTGCAGCTCGCAGGGGATTGGCACGACCGCCAGCGTCCTGGCGTTGTTCGCCGGCTGCGCTCCTCGGTCGGCTCGTGCTCGCGCGAGAACCACCAGACCCGCCTCGGTTGGAACAGCACCCCTCGCGGCGCTTCGCCCGTGCCGAGCACGGACGCGCTCACCACCATCGCGTGCTGGTGGGCCACCGCCCGCGATCGAGCGGCTCCCGAGCCGGCACCGACCGCAGCCGGCCGTCACGAGTCGGACATCAGTACTGCCATGAACGGTTCGAGCCAGTCCGGCGGGTGGTCGCGATGACGGCCGCCGTGCCAGCAGAGACCAAGGTGCAGCGCAAGGCCCGGGAAGCGGCGGAGCGCGCGGAGTGGGACCACCTCATCGGTCGGCTCCGCGTGCTGTGGCCCACCTACGTCTGCTTCTGCGGCACCCTCGATGACCTGCGACGGACCGTTGCCGACCTGGAGCGACGTGCCGGTAGAGACCACTCCGCACGAGCCACTGAGGATGGGAGCCCGGCTCGACGCGACGACGATCCGGCGGTGGCCGCGAAGCTCGCCACCTCGCGCGCCACGCTTCGGCTCGCGGGCCACGGGGACGAGAGCCAGGGGCGCGACCTCGCCGTCGCTTCTGGGCACACTCCTGAGGTCTCACAGCATGGCGCCGGCGATGCGGACTGACGCCACGGGCGGACCGTCGGCGGAGGCAAGGCCGGGAGGAGCTCCGCCCGGCGGCGCACGGCTCGGCGTGCTGTGGCTGCCCGGCCTCGCGGTCGCTCTCGGCGCGGCGGTCGCCACCGCTCACGGCCTCTTCGAGGTCGCCATCGCGTCCCGAGTCCCCGCCGGGATCGCCTGGCTTTATCCACTGATCACTGACGGGCTGGCTCTCGTCGCCTACGGCGCGACCGCCAGGCTTCGCGACGGCGCGGCGCGCTACGCGTGGGCGGTCGTCGTGACCGCGGCCGGACTGTCGGGGCTCGCCCAGGCCACCTACCTCGCCGGTGGCCCCACCGTCGCCGTCGCGCCGGCGCTGCGCTTCGGGGTCGGCGCGTGGCCGGCCATCGCGGCCGCCGTCGTCGCCCACCTGCTCTACCTCCTGGCGACAGCGGAGCCCGTCGTCCAGCTGGCCGTTCAGCAGGCCGCCGCCGACGCCGAGCCGTTCGACCAGCCCGCCGTTCAACCGAGCAGCGTTCAACCCGACCCGTTCACCACGCCGGCTGTTCAGCCCGAGGGCCTCCCGCCGCCCGTTCAGCCATGGCCGAGCAGCGGCACCCAGCCTGCCGCTCACGGGGGCGCTGACGCCGGCTCGGCCACGCCGCACCGGTCCCGGACCGCGTCCTCGCCCGCCCGCGACCGGGCCGAGGCAGCCGCGTCCCTGCACGCCCAGCGCCACGGTGCCTGGCCGACGGTCTCCGAGCTCGAGGACGCCGCCGCGGTGAGCCGCGGCACCGCCTCGGCCGCGCTCAAGGCGCTCCGGGACCGACCGCTGCCCCTACGCCTGATCAACACCACCGACCCCGACGCCACCGACGAGGCCCAGCCATGACCACCGACGAGCCGATCACCGCGACCACAGCCAAGAACCAGAGCAAGAAGAAAGATCAAGAACCGAGACCACTTCCCGGCACCGATCACTACGCCGAACAGACGACAAGACACGAGCAACAGGACCGAAGGACGAAAGGATCAAGGGAAAGATCAAGAGCCGCACACCTATGCATCACGATCCCCGGGCGCGGGCCGGCCTTCGGCCGGCTCGAAACACGCCGTTGGCGACCGGCCCGCCTCGCTGATCTTCAAGGGCGGCCCGCAGCACCGCAGCGAAGGTCGTCCGGATGCTGAGCGTCGCGTCGGGCTACTCGCCGGACTACCTGCTCAAGGAAGTGGCCGTCGGCCGCGAGAACTACTACACGGGCGCGGTCACCGACGGCGAGCCGCCGGGTCGTTGGTGGGGGAGCGGTGCCGAGAAGCTCGGCCTGAGGGGCCTGGTCGACCCGCAGGACATGCGCGCGGTCTACGAGCACTTCCTCGACCCACGCCACGAGGCGTTCCGGGACCCGGACCGGTGGGACGAGGTTCCGACCCTTGGTCACCGCGGCCGGCGGTACGCCACCGAGGACGAGCTGTACGCCGCGGCGCTTGACCGCGAGCCGGACGCCTCGGCTGAACGCCGCGCTGAACTCCAGGTCGAGGCGGGCAAGCAGGCCCGGCACAACGTTGCCTTCCTGGACGCCACGTTCAGCGTTCAGAAGTCAGTCACCGTGCTGCACACCGCGTTCGAAGCCCAGGAAGTCGCCGCCCGGGCGGCGGGCGACACCGAGGCCGCGGCGGCGTGGGGCGAGTACCGACAGGCCGTCGAGGACGCCATCTGGGCCGGCAACAACGCTGCCCTGGGCTACCTCGCCGAGCACGCCGGCTACGCGCGTGTGGGTCACCACGGGGGAGCGGCCGGGCGCTACGTCGACGCCCACGACTGGGTCGGCACGTCGTTCTTCCAGCACGACTCCCGTGACCACGACCCGCAGCTGCACATCCACAACCCGATCCTCAACCGCGTCGAGGGTCCGGACGGGCAGTGGCGCACCCTGGACGGGCGCAGCATCTACCGCTTCCGCCCGGCCGCCGCCGCGGTCGGCGAGCGCACCACCGAAGAGCGCCTCACCCAGACCCTCGGTGTCCGGCTCGCGATGCGCCCCGACGGCAAGGCCCGCGAGGTCATCGGCGTCGACGAGACCGCCACCGACCTGCTCTCCTCCCGTCGCCGCGCCGTGACCGCGAAGGCAGCCGAGCTCATCGCCGACTTCGAGGCCCGCCACGACCGCGAGGCCAACGGCCTCGAACGTGACCGGCTCTCGCGCCAGGCCACCATGGTCACCCGTCGCGCGAAGTCCCACGAGGGCGAGACCCGCGAGCAGCTCCTCGACCGCATCGACCGCCAGCTGCGCGACGAGGTCGCCGGCGGCCTGCGCGGCGTCGCCGACGATGTCCTCGCCGCGAGGCGCGAGTCGGGACCGGCGGTCGACTCCTGGTCGCCGACCGCCGTGCTCGAGACCGCGCTGGCCGAGGTCCAGGACAAGAAGGCCGGCTGGACCCGCGCCGATCTCACCCGCGCGATCAACAATGCCCTGCCCGACACGCTCGGCGTCGCCGACGGCCACGACGTCACCGCGCTGCTCGACCGACTCACCGACCAGGGCATCGCCCTGGCCACGCCGCTCGACGCCGCCCGCCCCGGCGACGACGCCCTACCTGATCAGCTGCGTCTGGCCGACGGCTCCTCGGCCTACCAAGCGCCGGGCGCGCGGCTCTACGCCACGCCTGATCATGTGCACTCCGAGCGGGCCATGGTCGCCGCCGCCCGACGGGGCGAGGCCGCAGCGGCACCGCACTTCGTCGCCGACCGATTCCTGACCCAGCTGCGTGAAGCCGGACTCGAGCTCGGCGTCGACCAGGCGGCCGCCGTCCGCGGCGTACTCACCTCGGGTGCGAAGGTCGAGACCCTGGTCGGGCCGGCCGGGACCGGCAAGAGCTTCGTCGTCGGCACCATTGCCCGCGCGTGGTCCGATCCCGACCTGCGCGGCGGCGCCGCCGGCCGCGTGTTCGGCATGGCGACCAGCCAGGTCGCCACCGACGTCCTCACCGACGAAGGCCTCACCGCCCGCAACGTCGAACGTTGGCTCAAGACCCAAGAGCGCCTTGCGCACGCCGACCGTCCGCACCCCGCCGACGCAGCGTGGACCCTGTCGCCCGGAGACCTCGTGGTCGTCGACGAGTCGGCGATGTCCGACACCTCGGCGCTCACCGCCGTCCGAACCCACACCGAAGCCGCCGGCGCCAAGCTCCTGCTCGTCGGAGACCACCGCCAGCTCGCCGCCGTCGGCGCCGGTGGCGCGATGGACCTCGTCGCACAGACCGGCACCCGCTACGAGCTCGCCGAGGCCCGCCGCTTCCACCACGACTGGGAAGGCCCCGCCTCCCTGCGTCTGCGTGACGGCGACGAGATCGTGCTGCGCCACTACCACCGCCACGGCCGCCTCATCGACGGCGGCCGCCTCGAGGACGCCGAGACCTCCGCCTCGCGGGCGTGGCTGGCCGACACCCTCGCCGGCCGACGCTCTCTACTGATCGTCGACACCAACGACCAGGCCGCCCGACTCAACGCCTCCCTGCGCGCCGACCTCGTCCGCCTCGGACGCGTCGCCGAACACGGCGCGCTCCTCGGGCGCGACGGCACCTACGCCGGGGTCGGCGATGTCGTCGCCGCGCGCCGCAACGGCTGGGAATTGACCGGGCACGCCGGCAACCACCGCGGACCCATCAACCGCGAGACCTACCGCGTCACCGCCGTCGGCGACGACGGCTCCCTCACCGTCATCCGCACCGACGGCGAGGCGGCAGGCCTCGAACGCGCGTCGGACCGACCGATCGTGCTCCCCGCCGAGTACGTCGACGCCGATGTCTCCCTCGCCTACGCCGGCACCGTCCACTCCGCGCAGGGCGCCACCGTCGACACCGGCCACCAGGTCATCACCCCGGCCACCAGCCGCGCCGCGGCTTACGTGGGGCTTAGCCGAGGCCAGCAAGCCAACACCGCCCATGTCACCACCGTCACCGGCCCGACCGACCCTGCCCACGGACTCGCCGCCGACCACTCCGTCCACCGCGACCCCATCGCCGTGCTCGCAGCGGTCATGGCCAAGGACGACGGACTCGACGCCAAGTCGGCGCTGGCCATCGCCACCGAGTCCGCCGCCGACGCAGCAACCACCCGCACAGCGGGCGAGCTGTTCGCCGACGCCGCGGCCCTGGCCGCGACCGAACGCACCGGCCGGTGGCTCGACCGACTCGCCGCCGACGGAGTGATCACCGGCGACGACCGCGTCCGGCTCGCTGCCGAGGACGGTGCCGCCAGCCTCACGCGCGTGCTGCGCCGCGCGGAGATCTCCGGCAAGAACGCCGAGCAGGTCCTGCACGATGCCGTCGCCGATCGGCCTCTCGACGGCGCCCGCAACCTCACCAACGTCATCCATGCCCGCATCCGCGACGCCCACACCTTTGACCCACAAGGGACGACGTGGCGCGAGTGGACGCCTGGCACCGGCCGCCCCGACTGGGACCAGTATCTGGAGGCCCTTGCCGACGCCGCTGATCAACGGACAGCTGAGCTCGCCGAGGAGCTCGCCGAGACCCCGCAGCCCTGGCTGACAGAGGCACTCGGGCGCGTGCCTGCCGACCCCCAGGAGCGAGAGGAGTGGCTCGACGCCGCAGGGGCGGTCGCCAACTGGCGCGAGCTGCAGGGCCACGACGATCCCGACGATGCCCTCGGTCCCGCGCCCGCACCCGGCAAGGTCGAGGCCTACGCCTCCTACCGCGCCGCCTGGCAAGCCCTCGGCCGCCCCGACATCGACCGCGAAGAACTCGAGCTCTCCGACGGCCAACTCCGGCTCCGCGTACGCGCCCACGAACGCGAAGCCGCATGGGCGCCCCGCTACGTCGCCAACGAACTCGCCGGCACGAACCAGGCCGCCGACCGCGCCCGCCAGGACGCCGAACTCCGCCGCGCCGAAGCCCAAGCCGCCCCTGACGAAGCCGAACGCGAGCGCCTGCACAAGGCCGCCGATACCACCGAGGCGCTCGCAGGCACACTCACCGCCCGCGCGGGCGAACTCGCCGAGGTCGACGACGCCCGCTCCCGCTGGCTCGCGCACACCGCCGGCACTCGCGCGGCCGCCGAACGCGCGAAGGCCGAGCTCGCAGCCCGCCACGCCGACGATGTCGTGCCTGAGCCCGAAGTCACTGCGCAGGAGTGGCTTGCGGCGCACCGCCAGGCCGTCGCGAGCGAGGAAGCCCACCGCGAGGTGACCGACGCTGACGTCACCGACCGCCCCGTGGACATCGACGACGAGGGTGCGGAGAAGGCCCAACAGGACCAGCCGGAGTCGGGCGAGGTCCTGGACGACGAGCCAATCGCGGACGAGCACCAGGGCATTCACCGACCGCCTGAACCCGACATACGCGAGATCGCCGATGCGGAGCCGGCTCAAGCCGCCGAGGACAACGTGCGGGTCCCGACCGCCGACGAGACCTCAGCGGCGATCGATCGTGCCAACCGAGCCCTCGCCGAGATGCGGTCGCGCGACGAGATCGACGCGCGCGAGGAAGAGCAACACCGCGCCGATCAGCTCGGCGGTTGGCAGGCGCGAGACGAGGCCGACGACCGGGTCAACGAGACGGGCATCGAGGAGGGCGCCGACATCGAAGATACCGACGCGGTCGATCATGCTGAGGCGTGATTGGCGTCGTCGAGCTCGTCCGCCACGGGCAGCTCAAGCGGGGGCGGACCCTCTGCCCGCCACGCCCACGACAGCGTCGCCCGCACCCCCTCGCACCAGCCAGGTCGGGCGGCAAGGTCAGGACGCCGCTGCTCGAGGTCCTGCGCAGCGAGGAATTCCTCTTCGATCAGCTCCTCGTAGGCAAGCACCCTCCTTCTCCTCGCCGGCGAGCGGGTCAAGGCGCCACCTCGTGAGGTGCGCGTGGGCGCGGCGGCAATCCAGCGGCAGGTCAGCGCGACTGCTCCGGCGTACCAGTCCGTGACACCACTAGCGGCCGCCTCGGCACCGCGGGCTGTCGCGCCACGCCACACCGCGATGAAGTCGCAGTCGGGCACGCGAACATTGCCGGGCGGAATGCTGGCGATGTCCGCGTGCGTGACCTCCACGCACTCAGCGTGGCACTCTCCCCTCGCAAATGCGAGGAAGTGGCACGCCGGACGACGGCCTCGGAGTTGATCACAGTCTTCAGCTCAGAGAAGGTGGACGACCTTCGCGGGCGGCCTGAAGCTGCGAGCGATCAAACTTGGTACCACTTGGCCAGGGCTGCCGGACTAAACTCTTGAGGCCCTCGGGCACAGTGTGGCCTGACGAGGACAGTCCAGCTCCCGCGGCCGTGATGTCATCTAGGAGCGCGTCCATGAGCCAGCCCAGATGCATCGCTCCGGTACCGCCGTAGCCCCAGCCGTAGCCGCCGTGCGATCGCTCTGGCGCCGGGTAGACGTTGCCGTCCTCGGTGTACACCCAGACATTGTTCTTGCCGCCTAGCTCGATAGCGGCCAGCGAACTTGCGGTCGGTAGGCGCTGCGGAGTAGCTGCAAATACCTGCCCGTCCACATTGCGGCCCGCCGGGGCGTCGGTCAGAGGATCAATTAAGGTGCCTATGATCTCGTATCCCGTCTGCATGTCGAGAACGCAGAATCCAGCAGTTCGCCTAATCGGCTGCAGTCTGTTGATCCATTGGGTAGCCGCCTCGGATGCCACGTCAATCTCTACGCTCCGGCTATAAGGGAATCGACCTCCTCCATTCCAAGTGAGTACTTCTCGGACGCATTGGTTGGCCAGGGGATCGCTTCGGCCGAGCAGTTCCAGCCATCCGGCGCGCTCGTCTGCCTCAGGCAGGTCTTCATCGATCTCCGCGACCGGCAGCGGGCGGGCTGCTACGGCCAGCCTATTACTTGGAGCGGTGTCGGGATCCGTAGCAGCGTGAGCTCTCGCTAGTACTTCTTCTAGCTGCTCGAGCTCGTCAAGGGTTGACTTCGTTGAGCACCCGTAATCGACCTGCACAAGATTGATCAAGCAGCGGTGGGTAGGGTGGCTAGGCCGGTAAGCCATAGCTGCTTCGAGAAGTGGCTCGATGGTGAGGTCGACGCGCGCAGGCCACTCAACTGGTCTATCGCCGGGCTGCCATGTTGTGATGAGCTCCGCAACTCGCAACGCGAGTGGCCAGAACGGTGCGGGCTGACCGATCGCGACCACGAGGTCACGCCAAGCGATATCGTACTTCTCGCGGTCACCCTTTGGATTGATTGCAGAAGCGTCTGGCCCGTCAAAGCCCAATCCAGGGTCAACCTGGACTAGGAGGACCGCATCCTTGACGTCATGTTCCACGTCGAGGGCGTGCAGCATGATCGGATCGTTTAGGCGCCACAGCACTGCGACGACGCCGAATTGCGTTTGCCATCGTTGAACGACAATAGGGCCGCTCTTGTCCTTGCTTAGCGTTGTTCCGCTGTAGTCGGCAGGTCGATCAGGAGTTGGCCAAAGAGGAAGGGGTGTTGTGCGTGCGTAGCGAGTGGGGTCGGAACGCATCGCCCATCTCAACAGCTTGGAGCGGAGCCAATAGAGTTCGTCGCCATTGTTGTTGTCCGGCTCCGGGAAATGTCCCCTGCGAAGTGCGCGGCGAATCTTCCGCCCTTTCGTGTCGAGAAGCCGTGCGGCACTCTCAAGGTCGACATACCGATCGTCCTCCATGCGCGCCCTTCCGTTCAGTCGCTTGCGTCGCCACCCAGGAGATGGGGCAGCCAGCGGAGTCGGTCGAAACCTCGTTTCGCGTTACGATTGCTCACGTTGCACGACGGTTAGCTCGTCGCGCGCCCTAGTGGCCGCAACATAGGTCAAGGAGCGTTTGCGGAGCTCCGCGTCGGAGCGTTCTGAGTCGTCGAGAGCTGCGAGACGTGTTCGTTCGGAGGGCGAGGACGCACCGACATCGGTGAGGACTACCTTGGCGAACTCCATGCCCTTGGCGCGGTGCATCGTCATGACGAGCACGCGGTCCGACGGGGGCCGTTCCCGGTCGACGAGCCGAGCCGTCACGCCCCGCTCGGTCAGCCCCGTGACGAGTCGCTCGCAGTGGAATCGGTCCTGCGCGAGGACGGCGATAGTACCCGGGTCGGTGCCGTTCTCGGTCCATTTCCGGATCTGCTGGGCGACCGAATCCAGCTCGTCGCTCAGTGACTGGGAGTCGATCCGGTGGGGGTCGGGCCCCGAGCGTGCCGACCGGTAGCCCCTGGCTTCCGGCTGCTCCTCGAGGTCCACGTACTCGCCGCCCTCCAGGATCGCCATCGAGTAGCGCAGGTTCTGAGCGGTGGTGCGGTAGTTCAGCGTGAGACGCTGCGACCGGCCGACGACGCGGATGCCGTAGCGACCGAGGACGGTTCGCGGGCCGTAGATGCGCTGGTGGGAGTCCTCGGCGATGAAGAGGTCGTCGGGTCCGCTCGCGACGAGCGCGCGCAGCATCTGCCAGTGGGCGGGGGAGAGGTCCTGTCCCTCGTCGACGAGGACGTGATCGGCGAGGGGCCCGGCGCTCTCGAGGTGCGCGGCGGCGACGGCGGCTGCCTCGGCGAAGTCGAGCGTGCCCTCGATGCGGTTCTGCGCCCGGTAGGCGGCGATCAGCGACCACACCTCGGCACGCTTGGCCCGGTCGAGGGCGACACCGCGGCCGGGCCGGCGGACCCGGAGGTAGGCGGCTTCGGTGGTGACCCGGTTGGGCAGGACGATCAGCGCGTACTCGGTGGTGAGGAAGGTCTCGTTGGCGATGTCCGTGGCCAGGGACGTGGACGCGGAGTCGAGGACCGTTCGCCACCCCGCGGACGAGGTCCGTCCGTTCGGTTGCGCTCGCTCCTCTCCGAGGACGGCGCGGACCGCGGTTGCCACCTCGGAGCCGGCGGAGCGGATGACGGCCGAGGCGAGCGCGTCGACGCCGGTGACGTGGACCCCGGGCTCGCCGACACCGTCGACCTGGGGCACGCGTGGGTCGAGCCGGGCGAGCCCGTCGCGCAGCGACCCGGCGAGGTTGGTGGTGAAGGTGGTGAGGACTATCGGTGCGTCGGGCCGGCGCCGTGCCAGGGCCCGAGCCCGGTGGACGAGCACGACGGTCTTGCCGGTGCCGGCGCCGCCCGAGAGCCGGAACGGGCCGCTGTAGCTCTTGTCGACGTACCGGCGCTGCTCGGGATGCAAGAAGATCCGCCAGGCGCCGAAATCGCCCTGCTCGATGACCTGGCGGAGCTCCTCCTGGTCCTCGATGAAGGAGAACTGGGTGCGGGCGGCCGGTCGGCGCAGGGAGTCGAGCAGGTCGGCGTCCTGGTCACCGGTGCTCTCGGGTGTGCCGCCCAGCTCCAGACGCTCGACGACCGTGTCGATCGACTCCCCGGCGGCGAGGTCGACGAGCAGCATGCCCAGCCAGCCCTCGTGGCGTTCGGCGAGGGCGACGACCGCGGTCTCGTCGGGAGCGGCCATCGCGGCGTTGGCGACGTCCTCGGGAACCCCGAGCCGATCGATCAGGGCAGCGCGAGAGTGACCGAGCTGCATCAACAACGGCTCGGAGCTCGCCGCGTCGGGAGTCTGAGCTTCGGATGCGGTCGGGACGGACATCGACGTCGGGGCAGGGGACGCCACTGGGGCTATCTCGTCGATCTGAGGTAGCCCATTGATCGGGTTCATCGACAGCCGCACCGAGCCGGCTACCGTGATCGCGTCGTCGTGAGGCCACACCCCGTGAATGACGTAGTGGCGCTCACCGTTGCCGTCGAGGCGGAACATGACCGCCCGCCAGAACTGGTCGACGCGCCCGGTCCGCACGCGAGGGTCGGCGGACCCGCTGATGGGCTCGACGTGCAGCCCGGGCGTGGTGTCGTCGTGGGAGAGCTTCTGCAGGAAGGCCATCGCCTTCGACCGCACCGAGCCGTCGAGCTTCACCGGCCACTTGGTCATGATGATCGTTGGCACTAGCTCGTCCCCTCCGATGTTGCGCCTGCCAACGCGGCGATGATCGCGTCGGCACTCGGCTCGAGAACTTGCCAGCCCGCAGTCTCGAGGTCATCGCGGTCCTCCGGCGGCATGTCCGGCAGCTGGACGGCGAGCTTCTCCTCGGGCCACGACATGTCGATCATGATTCCGTCGGGCGTTTCGTTGCCCATCGCAGGAGCTGGGACATCGTGCTCGTTCAGCGCCACGATCAGGCGGCGCTCGAGTTCGGAGAGCGCCTTCGCGTGGGCGTTCGCGAACGCGGGCTTCAGGGTCGTCGGGGCGGGCTCCGCGACATAGGGTGTCGTCGGCACGGTCGCCGCGGCCGAGGCGCGGCTCGTCGTGGTAATCACGGTCGGCCAGTCGCGCAGCGCGAGCGCGTTGGACAGCCGCAACCACTCTTGCCACGCCTCGACGTGGGCAGCGTCGAGTACCGCGTCCC
The DNA here is from genome assembly GCF_030269665.1 of Actinomycetospora sp. NBRC 106375. Lineage (GTDB taxonomy): Bacteria > Actinomycetota > Actinomycetes > Mycobacteriales > Pseudonocardiaceae > Actinomycetospora. The sequence goes on along the minus strand of NZ_BSTS01000023.1, from coordinate 80,643 downwards.
GGTCGTCGAGGACCAGCGCGGTCCGGGCGACGAGCCCGTTGTCGTCGAGCTCCACGGCGATCGCGCAGGCACCGAACCGGCTGACGAAGACCTGTCGGTCTCCGTCAGCGGAAGCCTCGTCGAGCAGCGTCCCGCGGGCAGCCTGTTCCAGGGCGGCACCGGTTGGGAGAGACACCGTGACATCGCTGCCCGGGATCATGAACAGCGGCACCGCCCGCGCGACCGCACGCCGGTCGTCGGGCGACGGCTCGCTGATCCACCTCAGCAGCCAGTCGATCGGGCCGGCGCGAAGCTCGTCGTACGCGGCAGGCGTGGCCATGAACGGCGCCAGGGCGATCAGCTGGTGGACGGTGTCCTGCGAGAACCATGGCGGCGACGCGACAGAGCCCTGCTCCGCCGCCGCCACCTCGGCAGCCGTCACCGCCAGGACGATGCGGCCGGTGTCGCGCAGGTTCTCGCGCTTGGCGGCATCGTCGGCGAGTCGGTTGTGGTCCACGGTGGCGTGGAAGGTGCGGCCGTCGGTGAAGACGGCCACCGCAGGCACGGTGGTGTCGGTGGTCTGGAGGACGAAGTCTGGCTTGGCGTTCTCGATGTTGACCTGCGGTGTCAGCGTCCACTGACGGGACTGGCCGGGGAGCGTGAAACGCACGGTGTTGCCCATCGCCCCGGGGATCTCGACGAGGGTCGCCCCCATGGTCCGCAGCCGCTCGACGAGCAGCTTCCGGAAGCGCTGCTCGAGGTGGGACTCAGGATCCTCTGGTGGCGCCTCGTCGACGGTCGTCCACTCGGCGGGCCCGAGCAGCGAGTGCAGGTGGCGTTCAGCGGAGGCTCGCGAGACCCGGGAGATCTGCGCTGGGGCGACGAAGGGCAGCAGGCAACGGTGGCAGGCTTGCCGGGGCTCGTCGCGACAGGGGCAGTCGCGGACCTTCTCCCACGCGGTGAGCAGCAGGGCGCGCAGGTCCGCGGGGTCGGCGAGGCCGGCGAGGTAGCCGGTACCGCCGGGGACGGCATCGTGGAGCAGAATCGCCGCGTGGTTGCCCGAGCCGTCCGACAGCGTCGGGTCGACGACCTGCTCGATGCGGATGTGGTCGGGGTGACCGCCGAGCCGTTCGCGCAGCCCGAGCAGGACCGCCGCGGCGAGGCTGGGCGCGGCGAAGTCGTCGCCGATCGTCACCGATGTCGGGAGGCGCAGCAGCAAGCCCTGGGTGCGCAGCGTCCGTGACAGCGCGACGGTGCTGGTGTTCTCCTCGACAGCGGTGCGGAAGCGGCACCACGGGCGGTGCTCGTGTCGCCGGTTCCGCCCGGAGTCGGTGTCGAGCTTCCCGCAGCCCGAGCACACCCGAAACAGCGCACCGGAGTGCTCCGCGCCGGCGATCTTACGGCCGCTGCCGTGGCCCGGTACGCCGATGTTGAGCCAGCGCAGGTCGATGGCGCGGACGTAGGTGCAGCCGAGCCCGACGCCCTCGACGAACCACCGGCGCTCGATCTGGGCCGGGTCGACGTCGGCGGCGGTGACGACGCGGAAGACCGTGGTGTTCCGCTGATCGCGCCGGTCGGAGATCATCACCTCGTCGCGGCGGACCTCGGCGGTCACGTGGGTCAGCTCGACGACGTCGAGGCGCTGCCCAGTGTCGGCGATGCCGGTGCTGCCGCAGCGCGGGCACGAGGACGGGTGCTTCTCCACCCCCTCGACGGCGATGTCGGCGGCGTGACCACAGTTGGGGCAGTAGACCCAGGGCCGGATCGCGACCTGGTCGACGCCGAGGTCGACGGCGTCGATGGTGATCTCCCAGCCACGGGCGTAGAAGCGCGCGCCCGGGGCGAATTCGCGCAGCGCCTGGGCGGACCCGCGCTGGATCTGAGCGTGGTCGGTCTGGAAGTCGCCGGTGTCGGGGTCGGCCCAGCTCAGCCCGACGTCGAGGACGACGCTGTCGTCGAGCAGCGTGTAGTTCGGGAGCAGCCCGTGCTCCTCGAGCACCCCGATCCAGTACTCGCCGCGCAGGCGCGCGAGCTGACCCGCGGTCAGCTTGCGCGCGGTCCGCGCCGAGCGCAGAGCGCGCTGGTCGTCGTCGGTCGCGGCCGGCGAGGCGGCCTGGGTTTCCAGGGCTGGGATGACGTCGTCGACGGCGTCGAGCCGGTGCTTGAGGGTCTCGACGGTGCGCTGCCAGCGTCCGCTCGCCTCGTGCAGGTGCCGCGCGAAGGCACTGGTCCCCGGCCCGTCGGCCGCGGCCAGCCAGCCGCGCAGGTCGCCGACGATTGCCTCGGGCAGCCCGTCGAAGGCCGCGATGAACCGGTCGACGTGCTCGGCGGCGCCGCTTTCGCCGTGAGCGATCAAGTCGCCGAGAAAGGTGTCGGGCTCGCTGGAGCCCAGCGCCTTCGGCGCGCTGCGCGGGTGGTGTTGTGTGTCGTCCCGGGCGAACTCGTCGACGAGGTGGGCGGTGTACTGGCGGCGCAGGATCTCCTCGGCCTGCAGGTACGTCGCCGGGGGACGGACCTCGCCGTTGATGACCGACAGCGGGTCTCCGAGGCGCGGGAGCTGGTCGCCGCGTCCGGTCAGGTAGGCGAGGTCGAGAGCGTTCCCGCTGAGACGGCCGGCCCGCCCGACGCGCTGCAGGTACGCGGCGACGGTGCGGGGCAGCGAGGACAGCAGCACCGTCGACAGGTCGCCGATGTCGATGCCCATCTCCAGCGTCGGCGTCGCCACCAGCACGTTGGGGGACTGCGGGCTGGTCTCGGCGCCCTTGAAGCCGTCCTCGTAGGCGAGGCGGGTCTCGTCGTCGAGCAGGCTGGTGTGCTCGCGGGCGACCACGCGGCGCATGTCGGGGGAGGCGTAGAGCCGGCGGTAGAAGTTGTCGGTCGCTGTCGTCGGCGCCAGCGTGCCGCGGCACCGCACTGTCAGGCACGGCGCGCCGTCGAGCTGGGCGACCGTCGCCGGGGAGCCGGGGACGTGCGCGCGGCACATCGTGCAGGTGAGGAGGGTCCGCCCCGCGAGGAGGTCGTCGAGCTCGGCCGGAGCGACCACGATGCCGGCGGTTGGGAGGGCGTAGGCGGTGGCCTGCGACGTCGTGGTCGTGGCGGTGATGACGCCGTCGCGGGAGAGGCGGTCGAGCAGCAGCCGGGCCCACCGGCCGCCGTCGTGGGGACTGACGTCGAGCACGCGCGAGGTCCACAGGGCGTACCAGGACTTCGCAGAGGTGACCGGCTCCAGACCGTCCGCGTCGCCGCCGCCGACCCGAGGGTAGCCCGGCGCCGGGCGTCCCTTCGGGAACGCGGGCATGCCGTCCGCGCGGGCCTGCTTGCGTCCACCGGTGAGCCACCAGCGGTTGCCGTCCTCGCGGCGGTAGCGGTCGAACCAGGGGTGCTCGATAGCGCCCTGTGCGCGCATCCGGTCGAGCACGCCGCGCACCCATCGGACCAGGGTGGCGTCGTCGGGGTCGCCGTCGAAGGAACCTTGGTTCGGACCGGCGGCGAGTGTCGCGCGAGCGGTGGAGGCCATCTTCGCGGGCTGACCGGCCTCGACCTCCACCGTGACGGCGCCGGTGAGCTCCAGCGTTCGTCCGGTCCGGGCGTTGAGACCGAACTCGAGCGCCGCGTCGAGGCCGAGACGCTTGCGCACCCGCGACCGCACGCTCTGCGGGACCTTGCGCAGGGTCGGTGTCGTCCAGAAGGGGGTGAACGAGTCGCGGTCCGCGCAGTCCGGGGCGAGCAGGCGGTAGCGCGCGAAGGGGTCGTCGCCGGCGAGCCGGACGACCTCGTCGACGAGCTGGTCGAGCGGCTGCGGACCGTCCTGTACGGCGGCGCGCAGCGCCCCGCGCAGGGTCAGGGTGTGTGAGCGGGCCTGCACGAAGCCGGCCCGGTGCGCCGCGTCCTGCACCGAGTCGGTGAAGACCAGGGCCTTCTTCTCCCGCGGCTCGAGCTCGTGGGAGCCGAACAGCGTCGAGAGCGACACCGAGAGCAGCGTGGCGATGGCGCTGCCGAGGAAGCGGATGCCGTCCTCCTGCCCGCACGCGGGGCAGGTGTCGCCGCGGGCGGCGTCGTCGGCGTCTTTCCCCGTACTCGTGAGAACCGGCAGCACCCAGCCGTCGAGCAGGTCCGGATCGTCCTGTGCGGGTGGAGAGGCCAGCAGCTCCCGGTGGCGCACCGAGAACCACACGAGCCCCTCGGCGGGACGTTCTCCGCGGTACGCCGCCTCTGCCGCGACCGGGGCGTAGAGCAGCGGGCGGAAGCGGCCCTCGCGCCCGGCGTGATCACGGCGGATCGACTCGTCGCTGGCGGCGAGACCGGCCCCCACGGGGGCGAGCGCGACACCCCACCCGGAACGACCGCAGTGGCGGCAGTAGATCGAGGGGAACGACGGGCGGACATCTCCGGCCCCCTGGTCAGTGGTGGCAGCGGGCGGGCCGTCGTCACCCCACCGGAACTGCGTGGTCGGGCCGGCGGAACGGTCGATGCGGGTCAGCTCCCGCACCCACAGGTGCGCCTCGGTCGAGAGCGCCCTCCGGCCGACGACGGCACGGAGGTGACCGAGGGCGGCGATGAGGCTCGACAGGAGGGATGCCCACGCGGGGTCGGTGCCGGTGACGGCGAGCGCCGGCGTCGCGGTGGGTCCGAGGACGCGGGCGACGAGGTCGTCGAGCGCGATCGCGTCGGCGGCCTCGCGGGCGAGGGCGCTGATCAGCGGATGGGCGCGGTAGAGCGCGAAGAGCAGCTCGGTGCTCGGCTCACCGGGGACGTCGGTGTACAGGTGGTGGGCGAGGGTCCGGGCGACCACCGAGCCAGCGGGGTCGGGGCCGAGGTCGCCGATCGCCTGGTTCGCGGCGGCGACGTCGATGTCGAGGGTCGGGACCGGCGTCGCCTGGTCCGTCTCGCCCGCGGCCTCGGCGGTCCACTCGTCGAGGCTCAGGCGGGACTCGGTGACGACCGCGCCGCCCTCGCCGGCGTCGAACGCCTCGCCGAACACGGTGCGGGCGAACTCCAGCATCACCTCGGGGTCGCCCTTGTCGCCGAGGGTCGCCGAGGTGGCGACCGGGGTCAGCAGCCCGAGTGGACGCGCCCGGTCCTCGTCGGTGATCTCGGCGGAGTGCTTGGGCCAGTGGCTCTTGAGCGCAAGCCCGAGGCGGCGCAGCAGCATCGCCACGTCGGTGCCCTGGGCGCCGTCGTAGGTGTGGAACTCGTCGAGGACTAGATAGCGCAGACTGGTGGCGGACTGCTCCCAGATGCGCTGGTCCGCGTGCCGCAGCAGCAGCTGGTCGAGCATCTTGTAATTGGTCAGCAGGATGTCGGGCGCGGTGTCCCGGATGATCTCCCGGTCGGTGATGAGACCGTCGGGGGTGACCATCGTTCGCTGCGGGCCCTTCTGCCCGGTGTAGATCGCGGCAGTGACGCCGTGCAGCGCGGGGTGCTCGGTGATTAGCCGCGTGAGCCGCTGGGCCTGGTCGTTGGCCAGCGCGTTCATCGGGTAGAGGATCAGGGCCTTCGTTCCCGTCACGCCCTCGCGGCGGGCCCGCAGGACGTGGTCGAGGATCGGGTGCAGGAACGCCTCGGTCTTGCCCGATCCCGTGCCCGTCGTGACGAGCGTCGGCCGCGGCCGACGGCCTCGGGCCGACGAGAGCCGGGCGAACGCCGCGGCCTGGTGGCCGTACGGCGGCGGGCCCTCGTACCAGTCCAGTGCGTCGCGCCAGCCCTCGCCGGCGGCGCGGAAGGGTAGCCGCAGCCGCACGTAGGGGCCCTTGAACATCCCCGACTCGCGGTCGCTGAGGAAGCGGTCGAGAGCGTCCTGCGCGTCGGGGTCGGTGAGCGCAAACGTGGTGGTCAGGTAGTCGACCAGCCCGCGGCGGATGTTCGCAGCCTGGACGGTGGGCAGTAGCTCGCTCACGAGCGCTCGGCCAGCCGCTGCTCGAAGTGCTCGTACGCCACCCGCATGTCCTTCTCGCGGTCGAGAGTGACGAAGGGCAGCTCGTAGACGTAAGTGTTGCCTGCCTGGTTGGTCGCGGTGCGCTCGTACTCTGAGACGCGATCGCCCTTGGTGCGCCAGGTGGCGACGACGGAGTTCGGTACGAGCCGGCCGTTCGCATCGTAGTGGTCGCGTTTCCGATCATATCCGTAGAGGACCGGAAACTGCGTCCGATAAATCGTGCACAGCTCATCGGCGGTGAGGCCGAGCATCAGCGCCACGAGCGCGTCGATCTCAATCTGCGCTTGTCGCCGATCCGCGGAGATCCGTAGGGGCGTCGTGCGCGTCCAGTCGGGTCCGACGGCACCGAGATCTACGCGTGAACTGTGGTCCAGACCACCCGCCCAGAGATCTTTAGCGAAGGCCGCGGTCCAGCAATTCGCCCAGAGGTCCGTGTACGAAGCTACAAGTGCATTCAAGCGGAGGACTCGAAGGATCAGCTCGTCTTGAAGTGAGCCCTCGGTGTACGGCAGGCGTTCCGCTGTTGCGGCCCGGATATGACCTTTAGATATCGCGCGAACCGGAAAGTCGCACACGAGCGAACTTAGATAGCCGGCGCAGGCCACGAGATCGCGAAGCGGAGCCTCAGGGATGCCGATCGACAGAACTCCGTCAACATGAGTCGGTCCCGGTGGAATGATCGCTGGTATGAGTGTCCGCTCGTTCGTATTCGCAGCCATACACCGCCAAGCGATCCGATAGAAGTCCCGGGCTGGCTTTGGTTCGTTTTCATCACCCCAATCTGTATACGCACAGTCATAGCGGTACCGATCTCCCGCAGGCTTGAAGGCGGTGATCGGGATCGCTTGGGGCGGCAGCTTTTCTAGGTCGATCGTGGACCAGTCCCGGTTGTGCAGCAAGCTCTCGTTTGGCGACTTGTATAGAGGATTCCCGACGAAGAGATGTGGGCCTTGGAGTACGACATCGTCCCAGGACAGAGGCGCTCCCCACCTAGTTTCGATCAGTCCCTTCTTGGGTGCCGCGCCCTCGTCCCAGCCAAGGGAATAGCGAGCGCCCAGGTCTCCGACCCGACGAGCCCGGGACACAAGGGCCAGAACTGATGAGGAAGCCCTATTTACTGTGTAGATCATGCGGGCTTCACGTAGCGGGGTGTGTCCGTCTTCCAGAATCGAATGCCACGTCGTCAGCGTTTGATCTGTAACTCTCGTGAGTCGGGCGCGATGCGGCCGCAAGTCCCAGTCCCCGTCATCATCCTTGAATCCAGGCTCGTCCCCTGATCCGTCATGCTGTAAGGATCGAAGTATTGTATCGGGGTGATAAAGTGACACTGCATGGTCGAATGCCGGCTCGCTGCGACGAGTTCCGTAAACGTTAACGCTGTAGTGATTCTGGTTGTGGATGTCAAAGAGTTCTAATTCGTTCACGAACTCCCAGTGTCGCCTCAGACGTTGGTAAGCTTCGACCCGCAGGCGACCGGCTTTGTTATCCGTGAAGTGCGTGTCGAGGTGGATGAGCCCGATAATGCCGCTTGTCGAGCCGGTCCGCCACGTATGCTCCATGAAACAGCGATACAAATCCGGTCGTAGACCCGCGAGGTAGGGGAATTGAGATTTCGCAGCAACGAAGTCGGCGGTCGACACAATGTCGGCTGTGCCTCCCACCACAAGAGCCTCGACCCCTGGCAGAGTCAAGGTCCTTGACCGCATCTCGGCAATTGCCGCTTGAGTGGGTTTCACCGCGAGCTTCCACCATGGGTCGCCTTCGGCCAGAAGAGCGGCGACGTCGACGTCGGGCCGGACCCACGGCGGGTTGCCAACCTGGAGATCGAAGCCATCGTGTGAGGCGAAGACCGTGGAGAAGTCGAGGTTCCAATGAAAGAAGCCCTGCTGCTCGGCGACGCGTTCGCAAACCGCCAGCCAGGGATGAGCATCGACGACGGCTTCGACCGACCGGACACCCGCGAAGCTCAGCTCCAACTCCTCGGCTGCCTCGAGTTCGTCCCAGCCCGTCGCGAAGCTCAGCCGATACTGATCGTGGCGCTTCTTCTTGCCGAGGTCGGGGTTGCGGCCGAGCAGCGCCTGGAGCGCAGCGATCCACTGGTCCAGCGTCGGTGGTTCGATCCGCTTGCCGTCGACGGTCGTGGCCGTCTCCGTGAGCGGCCAGAACCACAACGCGGTCCAGGCGTCCATCACTCGGCGCAGCCGCTGGTAGGCGCCCGATAAGTCGGCGAGCGAGCGCTCGATCCGCTCGCGGGAGACGGCGCCACCGACAGGCAGATCCTGGGCGCCCCAGACCGGGATGGAGCGGCGCGCCTCCGACTCAGCGATCGTCAGACGCCGGTACGCGACCTGCCACAGCGCCTCGACGCGGTTCGCCAGCTCGACCAGCGCGTCGGTCTGCTTCTTGGTTGGCTTGGCCTTGAACTGCCCGCGCCAGCGCTTGAGGTCCTTCACCGCGTCGGGGACGAGCGTCGCGGCTTCCTTGGCGTCCGCGGCAGCGCCCCAGCCCTCGGCGGGCAGGAGGAAGTGGTGGATGTCGGTGCCGAGGTCGGAGGCGACGCGCTCGGCGGCGATGTCGGCGTCGAGCGAGGTCAGCGGGACGTCGCGGGGGACCGCGGTCCGGTACGAGCCGTCGGCGACCTGCTTGCGCGAGTACACCGCGCGCCGCGCCCCGATCAACGAGTTGCCCCGGCGTAGGTGCAGGCCGAACCACGGCGCGGAGAGCCCGGACACCATGGTGTCGAGCCACAGCGAGATCTCGGCAAGCTCGACGGCGGTGGCGTTGAGATCGACGCCATAGACGTTGTGCAGCGCGAGGTAGGCCTTCACCTCCTGGCGCCGGCGCGGGTACTCGTCAGGGTCGATCCGCTCGCCGAGCTCGTCCTGGCGACGCTGGAGGTACTCGTCGGCGAGCTGCCGCACGGCCTCGATCGCGAACGCGCCGGAGCCCAGCGCGGGCTCGCACACCGTGAGCTCGAGGATCTCCGCGGCGGTCGTGCGCTGTCCGTCCTGATCGAGCAGCTCTTCCAGGGCCTGCCCGACGGTGAAGCGGGTGAGCACCTCGGGGGTGTAGTAGGACGCCGACTGCTGGCGCTCGCGGCCGGCGAGGCGGTAAACAAACGAGCCGCGGCGATGCAGCACCGGCTTGTCCTCGCCGGTGATTTCATCCTTCTCGCGGACGAAGTCGGCCGTCGCGATCCCCTCGGCGCGGTCGACGGGGACGACCCACGAGCCCTTGCTGTCGTCGCCGCCCTTGGCGACCTCGTAGAGGTCGGTCTCGGCGAAGAAGCCGGTGTAGGACATCAGGCCCTCATACACCGCGCCCAGCTGGTTGATGCCCAGCTCGGCGTAGGAGATGAAGCCACGGTCGCGCCCGGCCTTCTGCTTGGTCAGCAGGAGGCGGTCGAGGACCTCCTGTAGCGCCTCGTTGCCCAGCTGGACGGCGTCGATGAACTGGGTGGCGGCGGGGCGAAAGAGATCGGCGCGCAGCGCGTGGAACGTGAGTCCCTCGTCGAACGCGGCGCCGACGTCGTCGGCGTCGGCGTCGTCGACAGTCGGCGGCGTGGCGGGGGAGTGTCCGGTGTCGACGAGCCCGAACAGGACGTGCAACGAGGCGTAGAGGTGGGTGCCGGTGCGAGCCTTCGGCGTCGCCAGCTCGACCTGCACCAGCTCGCGCAGCCGGTCGAGGCTGTAGCCGGCGTCGTACTCGGCCGCCCCGACCGGCAGCACCCCCAGCTCCGGGGAGGCCTCGGCGTAGAGCAGGAAGAGGATGCGGTAAAGGAAGCGCAGCGACTGCTTGGCCAGCTCGTTCGCGTCGGCGGCGGGCAGCGGGTCGAGGCCCTGGTCGCGACGGCGGACCACCACCTCGTTGGCGATGATCTCGATCGACTCCCGCACGCCGTCGCGCAGGTCCTGGGAGACCCCGACGGTGTGCTTGACCGACTCCTCGAGCACACCGTGCCACCAGAGGTTGCCGTCGGCGTCCGGGGCCAGGGACTCGGCGGACAGGCACGTCAGCGCCCGGTCGATCTCCCCGCCGCGGCGCTGGTCGTTGCGCTCGCACACCGTTTGCAGGTCGACGGCGAGGTAGCGGCCCTCGGCCCAGCGTTCCTGCTCGGCGAGCACGACCCAGCGGCCGGCGAGGACGAGGACGAGGTCGGGTGCTGTGTCCTCCTCGACGAACAGCGCCGAGACCAAACGGGCGGCCGACGTGAGCTTCGGGCCGTCGTCGGCCAGGGCGAACGGCGCGAGCAGCGTCTCCTCGTCTTTGGCCAGCACGTCCTCCACCGCGGCGACTGGCCGCGCCGACACCACCACCAGCGGCGCCCGCTCGGTGATGCCCGGCGCCGAGACACGCAGCAGGGGGCCCGACTGGTCCAGCCGCAGGCCGTGGCCTCGGAGCTCCAGGACCTCCAGCACGGTCTCGTAGACGTCGCCCGTCGCCGTCGCGAGCGTGTCGGGGTCGGCGAGCTCGGCCAAGCCAGCGAGCCGGGCCTCGAGCGACGACCGCGCGGCGAGGAATCGGGTCCGCGGGGTGGTGCGATCTTCCTTGGCCTCGGCGTCCCACGTCTTGCGGCGCTCCAGCACCCGCGCGCGGAACGACTGGGACGTGGCGTCGGTGGTGACGTAGTGCTCGGAAATCCAGCCCTCGCCGACCAGGATCGCGTCCGACCCGCTCACTGCTCGTCCTCTCCTTCGGGCACGACGACCAGCAGCGGGCGCACCAGCTGCCGGTCGGGTGTCATCGCCGTCGCCAGCTCCCGCTCCTCGGCCACGCTCGTGCGTCGCGTGCGCAGCTCACCGCGCTGGATCAGGGCGCCGGCCTCGGCGTCCCAGCGGTCGAACCGGCCCGACCACGCCTCGACGCGCCGGGCGACGTCGTCACGAGCCGCTGCGAACAGCTCGTGCATCTGGTCCTGGGCCCGCCGCACCGCCGGTGCCACGAGCGCGGTGAGCTTGTCGGCGTCGGACAGCGGCCCCGGGTTCGAGCGCTCGCGGTCCCATCCGACGGCGCCGAGCGCCTTCGCAGAAGACGCGTGGGCCTGAACCAGCACGAAGTCGGTATCCGAGGGATCCGGGAACGCCGCGGTCAGCCAGGCCGCGGCGACGACCTGCCCGCGCCGGTTGGTCAGCGTCCCCAGGAGCAGCACCGTTGGAGCCTCGACGTCGCCGCGCACGGCGAACACCTCGTTGCGCCCGAGGTTCGACAGGGCCTGGTCCGCCGCCCAATCGAGCACCGGGTGCAGTGGCCCGAGGTAGTGCGCATCGGGCCAGTTCGAGCCGGTCTCGTCGCGCAACGCGGCGGCGAGCCGGTCGGCGCCGCGCGTCTTCTTGGTGGCCAGGACGAGCTTGGCAGTGACGTCGCGGTCGGCGAGGTAGGTCTGGGGGAGGACCTCGAGGCGCTGCACGAGGTCTTTCGGCGGGACGAGCTCGGCGGTGCCGAAGGTGTCGTCGCGCCGCCATGACACGCCGTTCTTGCTCGGGGACGCGGTCGGGTCGATGAACGCGGCGTGCAGCGCGTCGTCGAGGTAGGAGACGTCGTCGCGGTAGAGCCCGGTGCCCCCGGCGTTGGTCTCGGCCCCGTCGACGACCGCAGGCTCGTCGTCGTTCTTCGCCTTCCCTGCGGCGAGGCGGGCGACGAGGCCTGTGAGGTCGTTGCCGGCGGCAGCCTCGGCGGGAGTGCGGACGACGTCATCGAGCGTCGCCCGGCGGGCCAGCACCGCGCGGATCTGTGCCTCCTCGGCCTTGACGTCGTACTCGCCCATCAACGACGCCGCGTCACCGAGCGCGGTGTGCGCCTCGTCCTCCTTCGCCATCAGCGAGGCGAGCACCCGGACGTCGCCGGCGAACCGCTCGCTCGACGGGTCGAGGAGCAGCGCGGTGATCCGGGGCGGGTGCTTCTGGCCGTAGCGGTCGATGCGCCCGTTGCGCTGCTCGATGCGGATGAGGCTCCACGGGATGTCGAAGTGCACTAGCTCGTGGCACTGGGCGTGGAGGTTGACGCCCTCGGATGCCACGTCGCCGGTGACGAGTACGCGCACCGGGGCCGTCTCCTGCTTGAACGTTTCGACGATGCGCTGCTGCTCGTCGTCGGCCAGCCCGCCGTGCAGCATGTCAACCGCGCTCGCGTCGAGACCGAGGTCCTTCGGCAGGTGCTCCTGCAGCCAGCGCAGCGTCGCGACCCGCTCGGCGAAGACGACCGCGCGGGCGGGCTTGCCCTTCCCGACGCCGATCCCGCGCAGGTGCTCGAGCAGCTTCGTGTACTTGGCGGACGGCTGCCCGAGGGCGTCGCTGGCGAGCGTGCCCAGGCGGTCGAGGGCCTGACGCTCCTGCTCGGCGCCCGACCCGAGCCGGTTCGTGCGCTCCTTCACGGTCTCGAGCAGCGCGGCCGGGGACGAGAGGAACGCCTTGGCCAGCGTCCAGGGGAAGAGCGTCGCGTTCTGCCCGGAGCAGGGACTGCCGCCCTCGCCGGGCCAGAGCCAGACGTCCTCGAGCTCGCGGGCGATCGCGTCCTCGGCCAGGGTCGCCGGCACCAGCAGGTTGAGCGGCTCCTGCCGCGGCTTCCAGTCCGCGCCCACCACCTGCGCCACCTCGGGGCTGTGCCGGTGGCGGCGGATCACGAGGTCCTCGATCTCCTCGGCCACGAGGCCACCGCTCGGCGGGACCGCCGAGGGATCGAGGAGCCGGATCAGCTCGGCGAACGACTCGGCGCGGCCGTTGTGCGGGGTCGCCGAGGCGAGAATCAACGCCTCGCCGGTGCGCGCGAGCAGGCGGGCGAGCTTGTTGTTCTGTGTCGCGCTGTTCGACAGGTTGTGCGACTCGTCGATGACGACGGCGTCCCAGCGCTGCTTGCGCAGGCTGGCGTGGAAGTTGTCGCGCTTGAGAGTGTCGATCGAGATGATGACGCGCTTGTAGTAGGTGAACGGGTTGCGGGTCGCCGGCATCTTCTGCCGCACCCGCTGGATGCCCGCCGAGTCGAGACGGACGAACGGCAGTGCGAAGCGCGTCCACATCTCGTGCTGCATCTGCTCGAGCACGTGGCGCGGGGTGACGATGAGGATGCGGTCGCCACGGCCCCGGCGCACCAGCTCGGCGAGGATCATGCCGATCTCGAGGGTCTTGCCCAGGCCGACGGCGTCGGCGAGCAGGATCCGCGGGCGCAGGTGATCGGGGTCGAGCGCGCGCCGCACGGCGGTCTGCTGGTACTTGAGCGGGTTGCTCAGCGCCTGGGTGGCGACGGTCAGCGAGCGGTCGCCCAGCGGCACCGGCGTCTTGCGGACCGTCGACTCGAGCCACAGGCGCGCGGTCCGGTAGTGCGGGCTGCCGTCGGCGACGACGGTCGCGGCCGCCGGGTCGAGGGGGCGGATGTCGTCGAGGGCGGCGTAGAAGCTGGCCGTGGTGTCGCGGACCAGCTCGCCGAGGCCCTGGACGTGGACGAGCAGTCCGTCGGCCGTCTCCTCGGTGGCCCGGACGAACCATTCCTCGTCACGGACGACGACGACCGACCCCGGAGCGAGGTGCCCGACCCGTCCCGACTCGGCCTCCGTCCGCTGCTCATTCGCCTCGTGCGGGTCGGCGGTCGTGCTCGGTGCGGTCGTCAAGCGCTTGTACTCCGAACTCGCCGCGCGACGCCCGGCGTCACGCCCCGACAGGTCCGATCTCGGTGAGCCGAGGTGTGCCCCCCGACACTCCGATCACGCTACGTCCTGGTGACACGTCGTGACCGGAAGGGGTGGCGTTACGGATGGAGCGCCAGATTCGTCGGCCCCCGGTCGATCAGCTGCGCCCTCGTCGGATCAGACTGAAGTTGTCCCGCTCGCGGCCAGCGAGGGCCGGCCCAGCTGGAATAGAGCGAGGTCGACCTGCCGCGCCGACCACGCGTATCCAGCGCCCGCAAGCTCCTGTCGGCAGCCCTCAACGAGCCCTATGTATCGCCCGTACCTGCCCCGACGTCGGGAGAGCTCAAGCCCGATGTGACCGAGCCCCGCGTCCGCGCGACGGTCGTAAACCGCCAAACGGTCAGGGGCGGCGGCGAAGCAGATCGTGGAGGCGAGGGCGTCCCCACTCCCGAAGCCGGCCAAGCTCGACAGGGCCGACCGAGCCGCGGTGGCCGAGTGAGGCGGGTCGACGGTCTCGTCCCTTGCGAGCGTCACCGCCTCGCTCGTGACCTTCCAAACCTCTTCGTCAGGCGTTCCCATGAGACGTCGCATCCACAGGGTGTTCGCCTGGAGTCGCTTCCAACTCACCAGCGCCGCGATGTCGGTTTTCGAGAGGCACCCGGACTGTCGGACGCGTCCGATGACGTCGTTGACGACCTCGTCGTAGTACTCGCTGACGTCGGCGAGGTAGTCCTCGTACGCCGAGACTAAGAGCTGTACTCGCTGCGCGGCGTCCACTTCTCGACCGTGGCACTGGTCGAGGACGGTCGGACACGCTCGGAGACTGATTCCACCCTGATCAGCGACGGCCATTCGTGCGTCGCACCGGACCCAGTGGCCGTTAGCTGTCACGCTCGTCAGAAGGGTGTGAGTGCCTACCAGACGTCCCGCCCGAGCTGGCGGTGTCGTGGAGCCAGGCGCCGAAGCTTGCCACCCGTCCTCGGACGACGTCAGTACCAACGGTGGCCCCGCGCTTGGTGATCTGGCCGACCTCTCGGACAGCGTCGCGTAGCTTGTAGTTCTGGTCGGGCGCCCACGAGTCGAACTGCTGCGCGCGGGAGGTGGCGAACTCCTCCACCTGGGCGCGGAGAGCCGCGCGCTGCTCGGGCATCTGGCTCCGTGTCATCAGCCGCGCGCCGTCGAGGGGCCCAACCTTCGTGAGTTGCTCGACCGCCTGTCGCAGGGCGGCAACGAGCTCGCGATCAGCATGCGCGTTCTCGGCGAGCAATGCCTTCGCGGCTTCCGCCTCGGCGTCGAGTGCCTCGGGCTCGGCGACCCGGACCTGATCGAGTTTCAGCGACCGCCACAACAGCCGGCACTGCTCGGCGAGCACCAGCAGCCGGAGTGTCCGTTGGAGGGTCCCTTCCTTGAGGAGGCGGCCCGCGGCCTTCGAGCGGTCGCCGGCGTCCTTGGCCACCGGAAGGTCCTTGAGCACCCGCTGCAGGTAGGCGCGGAGCCGGTCTGCTGACTGCTGTGCGGTGACCTCGTGGGTCGCCAGCGACTCCCACGTCGTCCGCGAGATCGTGCCCGTGCGATCAACCTGTGTGCGGGCATTGGCGAGGACGCGGTAGAGCCCGGCGAGGTTCCCGATCTCGACAGTCTCGGCAATGCGCTTAAGATCTTCGACGTTACTGGCGATCTCTTCGACGGTCTCCGTCAACGACTGCAGCGCCATCTCGATGGCCGCAAGAGCGATCATGACCTCGGGCTGGACCTTCGCGACCGCCTTCAGGCTCGGGGCGGGCACGTTGGCCACGAACTTGCCAGTCTTGGCGTCGCGAGCGACGACCCGCAGCTCACTGCTTACCCCGCCGGACGAGGCCACCTCTTTCCAACGCTCCGCGCCCAGCTCCACGTAGCGCTTCGCCATCTCACCCGTGCGCGACTGGCCGAGGGACCCCACGCCTTCGCTGAGCGCCCGGTAGGGCCGGAGATCCAGCTCCCGGTCCGGCGCCAGCTCGGCGATGAAGGCGTCGACGGCGGCCTGTTCCCCTGCGACCAGCAGGCGTCCATCCTCCGCCCACGCGGTCACGTCAGTGGTGGCGCTGCTGTCGGCGCCCGTCTGCTCGGCCTCGTCCGGCACCCAGTCCCCTTCCGTCGGCGCTCTCGGAGCATGATGTCTGATCCCCGCCACAGACCGTGCCGCGGAGGTGGACGGCGCCTCCTACCGGCCGCGATCTCGGGTCCCTCCGTTGAGGGAATGTCCCGACGACGGGCTAGCTGCGGAGGATTTCGCCGCGCAGCCGCTCGGCTTCCGATGCGCTGAGCGCCCCCGACGCAACAAGGGCGGCGAGCCGCTCGAGCTTGGACAGCTTGTCGTCAGCACCGCCGCCGCTGTCCCGCTTCGTGTCGGCGATCTTGTTGATCTGTGCGGCCAACGCGCGTGGTTCACCAAGGGCATCGGGGCTGATCGCGATCGAGAACCGCCACTCGGGGTGGACGACGATGAAGCGAGCGGAGCGCGTGTCCGTGGTCTCCTTCTTGGCCGTCGCCATCCCGACGAGGAGCGCCGATCCCGGCAGTACCGCTCCGGCAGCCATTCGGGTCATGGTCGGTCGGTGATGGACGAGAACCTGTCCATCGCATTCGACCGAGGCGCTGACGTCGCCATCGAACAGTTGGCAGGCGTCGGCCAGGATGATGCGGTCGTCGTACACCATAAGTGGTGGCATCGAGCTGAACCCCACGGGATTCAGCTGGTGAACCGTGCCGATGAAGCGCGCTCGTCGCCGTAATTCGCCAGCTTGAACAAGCTCATCGACTTGCGCCTGCAAGCTCTTCTTGAGTGCGCCGCGGGCGAAAACTGGGCCTTCAGAGCAACGCTGGAGTGCGCGGTGAATCAGTCGCTCCTCGCCCTGGACATCCTGCTCGGCAGCCCTACCCGCCGCTTGTCGGAGCAGCTCCGAGCCGCGGCGCTCGATGTCGGCGACTCGGTCTTCGCGAGACGCCTTTCGGTCGCGCGGCACCTCTGCCGATGGCGCGGGCGTGCCGACGCGGCTCCCGCGCGGCGGTCCGGGCGGAATCGGGCGAGACCGAAGATCGCTCACGAGCGCCGCGAGGGCTTCGGTGTCGCGCTCGTGTACCAGCGTCGTGATGGCTATCGGCTGCCCGTGCTCGTCGTCGCGAACCAGGCGGACTCCCATCCTGCCCTTCGGTAAGGCAAAGCCGACCAGGTCCTCAGGGTTCAGGACAAGCTTCGGTGGGCGGCGATGAAGATCGTCAGTACCGAAGATCAGGCGTGCGGACGTGACGGCCAAGATGTTGAGCAGTGGTCGCAACGAGTTGACGAGGAACAGGCCACGAAGCTCTTCTGCCTCGCCCAGGTGGGGCTCGAGCCGCGAGGCAAGCTTGGCCGCTTTGCGACTGGTCCCCTGCCCGCATACGAGATCGCCGTCAGCGCCGGGCCGGTCATCATCGTCCTGGTAGAACACCCACCCCGTCGGCGGCGGGCCCCAGGCGGGATCGGGTCGCCACCCTGCGGCCGGTTCCCAGCCGCGCGGTGGTTGAGGCCAGTTCGGCGGTGCGGTCCAGCGCGAGGCCATGTGTCGTTCCTACCCACGCTGCGCGAAGCCCATAGGTGAGCCACCCATCTGGCGGCAGAACGTCTGTAGGCGTGGGCCGCAGCGCGCTGACGGGTCGTTCACCTGGACAGGGAGCAGAGCGCCCTTGCTCGGTGAGGTCGAGAGCGACTGTCCTCGAGATCGCTCCGCGTGGTGCGGGTCGTGGTGCGAACTGGGGTCTACCAGAGGCTCGTGGAGCCCTCAGAGACACGCCAGCGAGAACAAAGGCCCTGGTAGGAGCCTTGAGAAGCACCTCCCGCCTTCTTACAAGCCGTCGGTCGCAGGCTAGAAGTGCTAACCCAAGGCACCAGCGGCCAGTCGGTCGCCGGCGCCCCGTCCGCGCGACTTCGCCCGCGCGACTTCGCCCGCGAGAGACCCAACCAGCTGTGGGTCACCGACCCCACCCGCGAGGGCAAGGTGTTGTGCGCGGTCGTGCTCGACATGTACTCGCGGCGGCTCGTGGGCTGGTCGTCACTCGAACGGACGCAGCAAACCTCCCCAGTCGGCCCTGTGGTCGGTACGACAGGCAATGTTGGCTGCGCCTGTAGCGCCATCAAGACACGTAGTTTTGACGGTAGGGGGATGTAATCCTGGACTTTGCCACCGTACTGAATCTTTCAGCATTCCTCGGTCCTCGAGAGATGTGACCGCATGCTCGAGCCAGGTCTGGCAAGAGGGCTCAAGGCACACGTCTTTGGTGATGGCTAAGTACTCCGAGCCTGCACGTATACACATCGAAGCGAAGGCGGAAGAAATGAGGGAAGAGGTTGTGTCTACCAGCAGTCCCGAAGCTATCCGAGCCACCGTCGATAAGCTTAGCGGGTTGTCCGACGACGATTTGCGGCTCCTCCTGGTCGAGAGCGAGGATGTCGCCTTATACAGCCCATCGGGCAGAGCGCGACGAGGCAGGCAGCTTTTCAACGCGAAGTTGCAAACGGTTCGGAAAGAGATCTGCGAGATTTACGCTAAAGTGCGCGATGATACGGCCGAGTACGTCGACATTGCGTGCGCGCTGACTATCGGCCTGCTTGACAATCCGGCCTTCGACAAGGTGCCGGTGGCCGCCTTTAGCGTTCTCGCGACTCGACACGGGCTTGATAAGCTGTGCTCTGGGGATGACGATGCTCGACCTTAGTGGGTATCTGGAGCTCTCGACGTTCATGTGCCACATGCTCAGCGATGAACCTGATTCCAAGGCGCTTCGAAGTCGGCTCGACACGTTGCGCGATCCCGTCGAGATCGAGTCCGCACGTGATTTCGCGCTTCTGTCTGCGAGGCTGACCGCGGACTCGGCCGACGATAGCGTGCACCTGGTTAATCAGCCTGAGTTCTTCGTGAGCGCCTTGGGCGAGCTTGATCATGAAAGGCTTCATTACTGGCAACTGCTGACGTACCCAATTCTCCAGCTCAACCTTCTATATAAGATGGAGAAGGTGCGCTGTGAAGTCGCCGAGGTGCCTGGGGGCGACCCGAGCCTCCTAGCTGGACTTACAACGGGTGGCGCTGTAGCGCCCTCCGCTTACGTCGACATCTTGCGCGCAAGGCTTCTCGGGCAACTGGACGCAAGTAGAGGCGAGGTCGAATTAGAGCAATCGGACGAGGACGGGCTCGCCGAGCAAGAACTTCATTACGGAATCGTATCCGGGGGAGGTCCCGGCAGTGAGACGCACTACGTAGGGTGGACCTATCACTCCTCCAGTGGATTTGTAGGCCGTGTGCACTTCGACGTGCGTCACCTCACGGAGGCGATGGCGTCCGTGACCGAAGCGCTGAGCTCCGACCACCAGCCCCTCGTAGAGGCTAACTCGTCAGAGGACCTCCTGTACTGGGGAGCTTGGCTGTACTTCAGGCGCTTCTTTGCGCAGGAAGAGTACACGGTGCGCGAGCTTATGAGACTCTTTCTCGCGATTCTGGATTGTGCGCTGATGGGTGACTGCGCAATGGTTCATGACCACCGCGAATCCAGCGACTCGCTCGAGCAATACTTTCGCGAGGTGTCTGTAGGGGCACGCTTCAAGCTCCTGGTGGATTTGGGGCCTCCTCCGGAGGTGCAAAATCAAGTGAGAGACGACGAGTGGCTCGGTGGATACCAATGGTATGTCAGTCGACAGCTTGGCTGGCCCCCGCCGACGGAGGTCGCTGGCCGGCAGATGCTCCGACTGACGCGGATCGTTGGTGCCTATCTGGGCAGCCTTCACGATGAGAGAGAAGATGTCGTCGAAGCTCGCTCAGCGCACGGCCGTTTGCTGAGAGTCGACGTGCGCGACTGGCTTGGTCACATGGAGGATATCGGTCGCGTGTGGGCATCGTTGAACGCTGGCCTGCGCGAATGGCGCTTTGGATTTGTTGGCTTTCGCTCCATTTCCATGATGATCAATGCGCTTGCGAGCCGTGTTGGAGAGTCCAGGTGGTACCCTGATCTAGTCAGTCGGCCTAGAGATCTCGCCCACAGATTTCGGTTGCCGCTCATCAAGCTGGGCGACGAATATTTCCCCGACACACCCGTACCTGGGAAGTCGCTCCACTTTGATCACCCGATCGATGCGACTCCGATGGACGTCGGGACAGACGCCCTGCGTCTTGCGGTTCTGTCTCCCATTGCGGAACCCCGGGAGCCGGGACGTGTCGACCACAGTCAATGCGGTCTCATTGATCGGTCTACCGGCGTAGCATCTTGCTTCTATACGTCTATATCATTGGGCTGTCCGGGCAAGGGTCTAACCGATCAGGAACGGGCGAGACGAGAGCAGTATGAGTTAGCGGACTTTTGTCACTACACAGTTGCTTCCGTGCGGTTGCATATCGCACCTGACGAAGTTGCCAGGCGGTGGCACAAGCGTTGGACTGACACACACACTTACGTGTCCGACTTGCCGTCTATTGAGGACTTGTTTGGCGATCGAGACGGAACGAGCCGCGAATAGTGGTCCGCGAACTAGTGTCGATTGTGCGCGCGACGGGTGATGCACATTGTGGCGGATGCGTCGGGCGCCCGGGTCACCTTACGGATAGGTAGTCATACAGGGTTGTCGCGTGCCGATGGCCCATCGAGCGCGCCCCCTGCCGCCTCGGTCAACGGCGAAGGAGACGCCTCCTGGTGCTTCCTGGTGCTTGCTGTTGGGCGCGGCGCCACATCAGATTCGCGAAGGGGACCGCGTCTTGTGGCGGCCTCGGTGAGGTTGCGAGCCGTGATCCACCTCAGCTCTGGCGGCACCGTAGTGCCAAACGTGTTGCGAACCCCCGCCACCGGGGGCTCCTGGAGATGCTCAGGGACACGCGGGTGAGAACAATAGCTCCTGGTAATGCCCTCGAGCGTCATCCGCGAGTCTGGGGTCTCCTACGTGATGCGTCGAAATCTGAGTCGATTTGATCTCCAGCTCGACCTCGTTCCTACGCAGCGAGGGCCGCATCGAGAAGGACAGCGGCGCCGGCGTGGAGCTCGCCACGGCTGACGTAGGTGTTCTTCAGGAAGTCGGCCTGGCCCATCAGGTCGGCCTTCATGCGGTCGGTGAAGGTGAGTTCGTCGTCGAGGATCGTGGCGTAGGTGCGACGCCAGGTGTGCGGCGTCATCCAGCCGAGGCTGACTTCCTCGCGGACCGACCGCAGGGTCCTCCTCACGTTGGACGGGTAGCGATAGGTGATCCGCCCGTCCCGGCCGGCGGCCGGAAAGAGAGGCCAGGTCTCGTCTCCGGGCTGCGTCAGGCGTTCGCGGAGGAGATCGGCGGCGAACTGGGGGAGCGGAATCACTCGTAGGGCGGCCTCGCTCTTGCCGTCGTGCCGTACGAGGCCCTTGCCCTTCACCCACGTCACGTTCCCGGCGATGGTGACCACGGGCACCCGCACCGGTCCGTGATCGCCGCGGACCAGCACGCCGTTGAGGTTCACGTCGAGCCGACGGACGGCGAGCGCTTCTCCGATCCGCAGGCCGGTACCGAGGCAGAGCCGGACGAGCTCTGGCAGTTCAGCGGCTCGAGCGACCCGTTGGAGACGCCGAACTCGGGCGTCGTCCGAGGTGCCGTCGAACCAGCCCAGTAGCGCTTGGCGCTCGTCGACGGTCAGACCACGCGGCTTCCTCTTGGCTTGGCCCTTGGGCTGCTCGATGCGGTCCAGCTCGCGGACCGGGTTGGCCGGAAGGGCCTCGTGGAGCACGCCGACCTGGAGGACGCCGCTGACGATGGAGCGCAGCGTTCGACGGGTAGCCGGCGCGTAGCGGGGCTCGAGGGCCTCCAGGAAGGCGTCGAGCCGCGCGACGGTGCACTCGCGCAGCTGGAGCGCCCCGAGGGCAGGGAGGACCGTGCGCTCGAGGTGGTAGGCGTAGAGAGCATGCGTCGAGTCCTCGCGCTTCCGGTCGATCTTCGCGAGGTAGAGCTCGGCTGCTTCGCCGAACCGTGACGCGGGGGTGAGCGTGCGACCACCACCGGAGCCGCGCTGGCGGTCCTGGATCGTCTGGTGCAGCGCGCCCCGTGCGGCTGTCTTCGAGGGACCCTGCTTCCACAGTCGACGGGTCACTCCGTCGTGATCGCGGAAGCGGCAGCGGGCCACCCACACCCCCGGCGATTCTTCCTTGGCGGTGATCGCGCCGGGTGTGCCGAGGGGGAGTGGCGGACGGGCCATCGAGGGTCTCCCGGACGAAGCTCGGAGGAGTTTCCGGCCGGTAAACGGCCGGTCGATCTCCGGGAGGAAAGCAGCGCAGGCCCGACACCTGCAACGATGGGTGCGCCGTCAGGGACTCGAACCCCGAACCCAGTGATTAAGAGTCACTTGCTCTGCCCATTGAGCTAACGGCGCGTGATCAGAACCCTAGCAAAGCTTCGGGACCGATCCGGCAGCGGGTGGCCCCTCTGCCGTCCGGGTGAGTGACGGGACTTGAACCCGCGACACCTGGGATCACAACCCAGTGCTCTGCCAACTGAGCTACACCCACCATGGCAGGCCCTCCGGGTCTCCCCGGCGAGCCTCGACAAGCCTACAAGCCGGGCACGAGCCGCTCGCGACCGGCCCGGCGCCGGATCAGCCCTCCGGCGGCGGTGCCTGGCCCCCGGCCGGGCCCGCCTGCTCCGACGACGCCGCGACGACGCCGGCGCGGTCCTCGGCCACCACCGACGAGGCCGCGGTCTGGGCCTCCTCGGTGCTCGGGCCCGGCAGGGGCACGAAGGCCGTGCGCCGGTAGTACTCGAGCTCGCGGATCGACTCGCGGACGTCGGCGAGCGCGCGGTGCGCGAGGCCCTTCTCGGGCTGCGCGTAGTAGATGCGCGGGTACCAGCGCCGGCACAGCTCCTTGATCGAGCTGACGTCGACCATGCGGTAGTGCAGGTAGCCGTCGAGCTCGGGCATGTCGCGGGCGAGGAAGCCGCGGTCGGTGGCGATCGAGTTGCCGCACAGCGGCGCCGAGCGGCCCTCGGGGACGTGCTCGCGGATGTAGTCGAGCACGAGCTTCTCGGCCTCGGCCATCGTCACCGTCGACTGCCGCACCTCGTCGGTGAGCCCGGACTTCGCGTGCATGTCGCGCACGACGTCGGGCATCGCGTCGAGCGCGGCGTCCGGCGCGTGGATGACGACGTCGACGCCCTCGCCGAAGGGCACGAGGTCGGCGTCGGTCACCAGGGCGGCGATCTCGATCAGCGCGTCGTTCTTCAGATCGAGGCCGGTCATCTCGCAGTCGATCCACACCAGACGGGCACTCACACGACCGACCCTAACGGCGCACGAAGCGCCCGGCTGCCCGACCGTCGATCACGAACGGCGCCAGCAGCCCGGGCGTGACGTCGTCGACGAGCTCCAGCGCCCGGCCGGCGCCGACGTCGAGCACCTCGTAGCGCCCGCGCCCGGCCGCGGTGACCGCGTGCAGCGTGACCAGCCCGGCGCGGCGCTGGGTGAACGACTGCGTGAGCCGCCAGCCGATCACCCCGCCGCGGCGCAGCACGACCGTACGGCGCACCCAGGAGCCCTGGCGCGTGACGAGGTGCTGGCCGGTCAGCGCGTGCCCGAGCGAGCGCACGCGGTCCAGCGCGAACAGCAACGCCACGACGAGCAGGACCGGCACGACGATCCCGTCGGCCGGTGCCTGGGGCAGGGCGAGCAGCACGACGGCGACGACGAGCGCGGGGCCGACGCCGCGCGTCAGCCGCCGGACCACCGCCGCGCGCGGGTGGCGCTCCAGGGGCGTTCGCGTCGCCTGCTGCGCGCCGACGCCCAGCACCCCGGCCGCCACGCGGTGCGCCTCGCGGCGGGGCATCGCGGGGCCGACGCCGCCGACGTGCTCGCCCGACCCGTCGGCGCGCAGCCCGGTGGTCAGCGCGAGCGGACGCGCACCGCGGCCGAGACGCACGAGCAGGGGCTCGTCGAGCTCGACGCCGCGGAGGCGCCGCCCCTCGAGCGAGAGCGTGCGGCGAGTCAGCAGGCCGCGGCGCAGCACGAGCCCGCCGTCGTCGGCGCGCGTGAGGCGGTAGCCCCACCAGTTCTCGACGAACACGACGGCCGCCCCGAACACCGCGGTGACGACCAGTGCCGCCGCACCGAGCCACACCGGCGCGCGGCCGGCGGTCTGCTCCAGCACGACGGCGCCGGGCCGCACCGAGAACTCGTCGGCCAGCCGGATGAGCCCCACCCACACCGCGCCGACGACGGCGAGCGCCGAGAACGTCAGGGGCGCGAAGCGCACCCAGCCCCAGCGGAGGCGGGCGAGCACCGGGGGCGCGTCCGCGGCCGGGTCGGGCTCGCCGAGGAGCAGGGCGCGCAGCCGCTCGGCCTCGCCGCGGCGCACCGCGTCGAGGGTCAGCTCGGCGTCCTCCCCGCCCTCGCGGCGTCCCGTCCCGACGCGCACCACGGCGAGCCCGAACAGGCGGTGCGCCGGGTTGGCGGTGAGGTCGGCCGTGCGGATGCGGTCGCGGTGCACGCTGCGGTGGTGGCGGCGCAGCAGGCCGTGGCGCAGCTCCACGCGGTCGTCGCCGATCCGGTAGCTGGTGGTGAACCACCGCGACACCCCGAGCACCAGCACCGCGACCGCCAGCAGCATGCCGCCGCCGAGGCGCCAGCGGTCGTCGCTGGACCCGCCCGTGATCGCGATGATGAGCAGGACCGGCACGAGCTTGATCAGGTCGACGGCGGGGTGGACGACGAGCATCCGGCGGTCGAGGCGCTGCCACTCCGGGCCGGCCGGCGCGCTCACGTCGCGTCCCCGCCCGCGTGCTCGGTCGCCCGGGTGAGGCGGTCGGCGAGGGTGCGGGCGTCGTCGGCGTCGAGCCCGTCGATCGACAGCGCCCCGCTCGACGAGGCCGTCGTGACCGTCACCGACGACAGCCCCAGCGCGCGCTGCAGCGGGCCGCGGTCGGTGTCGACGGTCTGCACGCGGGTGATCGGCGCGATCCGCCACTCCAGGCGCAGCCAGCCGGTCAGGGTGTGCACGGCGTCGTCGGTGATCTCCCAGCGGTGCAGGGCGTAGCGCATCCGCGGCACGACCAGCAGGTGCGTGAGCCCGACGAGGACGGTCACCGCGCCCGTGAGCAGCATGAGGTCCGCGTACGCGGGCAGGAAGAGCGCGACGCCGACCTGCGGCACCAGCACCGCGAGCGTGCCCAGCCCGGAGCGCAGGGCCCACCAGTGCCGGGCGCGCGGGCTGACGCGCTGCGCGGGAGCGCGCAGGTGCTGCCCGGGCTCCGTCACGTGTCCATCTTGCGGGTCAGGACGACGAGGTCCCCAGCTCCTTCTTCAGCACCTTGCCGGTGTTGTTGCGGGGCAGCTCGTCGAGGAACTCGACGTCGCGCGGCGCAGCGAAGCGGGCGAGGTGGTTCTTGACGTGGTCGCGCACCCCGTCCGCGTCGACCTTCGCCCCGGACTCGAGCACGAGGTAGGCGGCCAGGCGCTGGCCGTACTCCTCGTCGTCGACGCCGACGACCGCGGCCTCCTTGACCCCGTCCATGTCGGCGAGCAGGCCCTCGACCTCGCCCGCGTGGATGTTCTCCCCACCCGAGACGATCATGTCGTCGGCGCGGCCGGAGATGAACAGCAGGCCGTCGCGGTCGTAGTGCCCGAGGTCGCCGGTGCCGAGCATGTCGTCGACGACCTCGGTCTCGCCGCGGCCGCCGGTGTAGCCGGTGAAGAGCATGTCGTTGCCGACGAAGATGCGCCCGGTCTCGCCGGTCGGGAGCTCGCGGTCGTCGTCGCCGAGGATCTTCACCGTGGTGCCGACCGGCGGGCGGCCCGCGGTGCCGGGCTGGGACCGCAGCTCCTCGGGTTTCGCGATGGACGCCCAGGACACCTCGGTGGAGCCGTAGAGCATGTAGAGCTTGTCGCCGAAGGTCTCGAGGAACTCGGTGACCTTCGCCGGCGGCATCGCCGAGCCGGTGGCGGTGACGGTCACCAGCGCCGAGGTGTCGTAGCGCGCCTTGACCTCGTCGTCGAGCTCGAGCATGCGCTGGAGCATCACCGGCACCGCGAACATCGCGGTGCACCGGTGCTGCGCGAGCTGGGCCAGCGCGTCCTCGGGGTCGAACTTGCGGCGCAGGATCAGCGTCGAGCCCATCAGCGCGCCGATCTGGAACGCCGCGAAGCCCCACGTGTGGAACAGCGGCGCGCAGACCAGCGCCGGCTCCTGCGCGGTCAGCGGGATGCGCGAGAGGATCGCGTTGACCACGCCGATCCCGTTCGGCGACGGGCGCTCGGCGCCCTTCGGGGTGCCGGTGGTGCCCGAGGTCAGCACGATCGTCTTGCCCACCGGCGGCTTGGTCGGCAGCGGCTGCGACCCGTCGGCGCCGATGAGGCCCTCGAGGGTGTCGTCGCCCCAGCAGCCGGTGCCCTCGGTCCAGGCGTGGATGCGCTTGACGTCGTCGGGGACCTGCTCGAGCCGGTCGGCGAGGTCGGAGTCGACGACGATCGTCGTGATGTCCTGCTCCTCGGCCACGGCCTTCATCTGCGCGGGGGAGAGGCCGGTGTTGAGCAGGACGACGTCGGCGCCGACCTTGCTGACCGCGAGGATCGTCTCGATCGGCCCGCGGTGGTTGCGGCAGAGCACGGCGACACGGCTGCCCGGCCCGACGCGGCGGTCGGCGAGGGCGCGGGCGAGCCGGTCGGTGCGGTCGTGGATCTCGCGGAAGGTGACGGTGCCGCGGTCGTCGACGATGGCGACGCGGTCGGGGTGGCGCCAGCGCCCGACGACGAACGCGGTGGTCGGGGTGAACCCGTAGCGGTAGAGCGCGGTCGGGAACAGCGCCGCGCGATGGGGGGCGACGGGGGCGATGACGCCTGCTCCGGTCAGCAGCCGCAGCCCGGTCGCGAGCTCGGTGGGGGTGCCGAACGGGGTCTTCACCAGTGCACTCCAGGGAGAAGTCGGGCCATGGCCTGGGCGCCGCGCGAGAGCGGGCCCGTGTCGAGGGTGCGGGCGTCGTCGTGCCTGTCGAGGTCACTACCCTCACGCGCCGCCGCCGACTCGGGGAACACGCGGTAGGCGATGTGCATGACACCGTCCTTGATCCGCGGCGTCAGTGCGCCCGCCACCGCGCCGAGGGTGCCCAGCGCCGTGCCGACGTGCTTGGGGCGGTCGACCAGCGCGCGCATGACCTTGTCCGCCGCCTCCTCGGGGGAGTCGGTGGGGAAGGCGTCGTAGATCCGGGTCGGCGCGATCATCGGGGTGCGCACGAGCGGCATGTGCACCGTCGTGAACGTGACGCCCTCGCCGAGCACCTCGGTGGCGACGATCGAGGCCCACGCGTCCAGCGCGGCCTTGCTCGCCACGTACGCCGAGAACCGCGGCGGGCCCGTCTGCACACCGATGGAGGAGATGTCCACGATGTGCCCGAACCGTCGCTCGAGCATGTGCGGCAGCAGCGCGAGCGTCAGCCGGACCGCGCCGAAGTAGTTGATCGCCATCGTGCGCTCGAAGTCGTGGAAGCGCTCCAGCTCGAGGCGCACCCCGCGGCGGATCGAGCGCCCGGCGTTGTTCACGAGCATGTCGATGCCGGTGTCCGGGCCGGCGTGGTCGTTGATCATCGTCTTGACCAGCGCCTGTACCGACTCCCCGTCGGTGATGTCGCACGAGTAGACCCAGGCCTGGCCGCCGTCGCGCTCGATCTCGGCCTTGACCTCCTCGAGCTCCTCGGTGCGCCGCGCCACCAGCAGCGGCACGCCGCCGGAGCGGGCGACCTTGAACGCGGTCTCCCGGCCGATGCCCGACGACGCGCCCGTGATCACGACCCGGCGGCCCTGCAGCGGGCCGCCGGGCCGTGGGCGCCGGTGACGATTGGGGTCGAGGTGCTCGCGCCACCACTCGACGAGGACCGGCGCGTAGTCGCCGAACTCCGGGCTCGCGATGCCCGACCCGGCGAGCGCCGCGGCCGTCTTCTCGGCGGTGAAGTGCGTCGGGAAGGTCAGGTGGGGGAGCACCTCGGGCGGGATGTCGAGCTCGGCGAGGACGATGTCGCGGGCGGCGGCGAGGGCGGGGACGGTCGACGCGGCGCCGGCGGCCCGCTGGAGGAGGTTCCCGACCGCGTCCGGGATCGTGGCCTGCACCTTCGGGGCGCCGAGCGGGCCGGCGAGGGCGTTGTAGACCTCGGAGACCGGCTGCGGGCGCGGGTGCACCAGGTGGAACGCGCGCCCGTCGAGACCGGGCTGGTGCGCGAGGTGGACCATCGCGTCGGCGACGAAGTCGACCGGGACGACGTTGGTGGCGCCGAGCTCGGGGATGGCGAACCGCAGGGCGGCCGGCAGGCGCCCGAGCAGGGAGATCGCGGTGAGCAGGTAGTACGGCCCGTCGATCTTGTCCATCTCGCCGGTCTGCGAGTCGCCGACGACGACCGCGGGGCGGTAGACGCGCCAGGGGGTGGTCGACTCCTCACGGACGATGCGCTCGGCCTCGTACTTGGTGCGGTGGTACGGGTTGCCGAAGCGCTGTCCGACGTCGAGGTCGTCCTCGGTGAACGTGCCCTCGTACTCGCCGGCGACGGCGACCGAGGAGACGTGGTGGACGCAGCCGGCGTCGATCCTCGCGGCCAGCTCGACGACGCCGCGCGTACCGTCGACGTTCGCCGCGTGGTTGGTGTCGTCGTCGGCGGTGATGTCGTAGATCGCGCCGAGGTGCAGGACGTGGTCGACGCGCCCACCGAGCCCGTCGATCTCCGCGTCGTGCAGGCCCAGCCGCGGCGCGGTCAGGTCGCCGACGACCGGCACGATCTTGTCGTGGCCCTCGACGTCGGCGAACCGGCGCAGCAGTCGGTCGCGTGAGCCCTCCCGGACCAACGCGTACACCGCTTCGCAGTCGTCACGTGCGAGCAGACGGGCGAGGACCATCCGCCCGAGAAACCCGGTACCGCCGGTCACCAGATACCGCATGGCGGAGGATCGTGGCACAGGCCACCGACGACCGCCACGCATCGGGTTACCGGCGGGTCACCTCTCGGGGTCCGTCATCTCCTCGACGTGCTCCTCGACGTCGTCCCCGGCCGCCTTGATCTTGTCGGTGGTCTTCTGCTCACGTGGCTTGTCCGGGTCGAGACCCTCGACGAGCGCCTCCTCGTCGTTCTGCTCGGCGACGTAGCGCTGCTCGATGTTCGCCGCCTCGTTGCGCTGCTCGCTCATGGTCCAGAACGGTAGGGGAGTACGAGCAATGCGGCATTGCTGGCGTCTGACGCCAGGATCGCCACATCCTCAGGTGAGCGACACGCCGGCGCGCATCCCGGCGACCGGGGTCGGGTAGGGAGGTCGACGTGGCCGACGACGTGTGGGACCTCCCGCCCGAGCAGCAGCGCGCGCTGCGCCGGGCGGACGGGTCGGGGTTCCGGGCGCCGATGCTGGCCACGCTGTCGAAGGAGCACCCGCCCGGCGCAGGGTGGGTGTTCGAGCGCAAGCTCGACGGCGTGCGGGTCATCGCCACCCGCGACAAAGCTGGGACGCCGCAGCTGTGGTCGCGCAACCAGAAGTCGATGGACGGCAGCTACCCCGAGATCGTGGAGGCCCTCGCGGAGCAGGGCCCGGACCGGTTCGTCCTCGACGGCGAGATCACCGCGACCGACGGGACGTTCTCGAGCCTCCAGGCACGTATGCACCTCCAGGATCCGAATCGCGCCCGGCGCACGGGCGTCGAGGTCGAGGCGCACCTGTTCGACCTGCTCGTGCTCGACGACATCGACGTGACCCGGCTGCCGCAGTCGACACGGCACCGGATCCTCGACGCCGTCGTGACGTTCCGGAAGCCGCTGTACCGCAGCCCGGCGCTGGAGGGGGACCCGAGCGAGCTCCTCGCCGAGGCCTGCGGCGACGGCTGGGAAGGGCTGATCGCCAAGCGCAGCGACGCCCCCTATGTCCTCGGCGGGCGCAGCCGCGACTGGCTCAAGCTCAAGTGCGTCCGCGACCAGGAGTTCGTCATCGGCGGCTGGACCGACCCGAGCGGGTCGCGGCGCGGGCTCGGGGCGCTGCTGGTGGGGTACTACGACGGGTCTCGGCAGCTGCGCTACGCCGGCAAGGTCGGCACCGGCTACGACGCGGCGACGCTCGCGATGCTGCGGGACCGCCTCGACGACCTCGCGGCCGACGAGGCCCCGTTCGTCGACGCCGTCCGCGAGAAGGGGCAGCACTGGGTGCTCCCGGAGCTGGTGTGCGCGGTGGGGTTCAGCGAGTGGACCGGTGACGGCCGGCTGCGCCACCCCCGCTACCAGGGGCTGCGCATCGACAAGGACCCGGCCGACGTCGTGCGGGAGCAGTGAACGACTCCCTGGGTCGCTGGTCGGCGGCGCACGGCGGGATCGAGCCGCGGGGGCTGGTGCTCGGCTGGCTGCGTCTGGTGGGCGTGGCGGCGCGGCCGTTCGCCCGCCGCGGCGTGCCGCCGACGGCGCTGACCGTCGCGTCGCTGGTGTGCGGCGTCGCGGTGCCGGTGGCGGCGCTGTTCGGACGCTGGTGGTTCCTGCTCGGCGCCGTGCTCGCGGTGGTGTGCGCGCTGCTCGACGGGCTCGACGGCGCCGTCGCCCGGCTCACAGACACGGCGACGGCGTGGGGCCGCGTGCTCGACCCGCTGGTGGACCGGGTCGGTGACGTGGCGTTCCTCGTGGCCCTGGTCCTGGCCGGGGCGCCGGGCTGGCTGGCGGTGGTCGTCGGCGTCCTCACGCTCCTCCAGGAGTCGGTGCGCGCGTCGGCACGCCTGCCCGACGTCGGCGTGGTCAGCGTCTGGGAGCGGCCGTCGCGGGTCATCGCGACGTCGCTGGGCCTGCTCGGCGCCGCGGTGAGCCCGACGGTGCCGGGGGCGGCGATCGCGATGGTGCTCGCCGCGGTCCTCGCGGTCGTCGGCTTCGTCCAGGTCCTGGTGACGGTGTACCGCCGCCTCATGTGAGCAGTTGGCGCCCTCATCGGGGCGCCAACTGCTGACAGAGGACGAGGCGCGCGGTGATCTCCGCGGACAGGGTGACGAGGGGGAGGCCGCCGCCGGGGTGGGCGGAGCCGCCGACGAGGTAGAGGCCGTCGACGGGGGAGCGGTTGGCGGGGCGCAGGAACGCCGCGAGCGCGCCGTCGGACGACGTCCCGTAGATCGCGCCGCCGGGGGAGAGGGTCTCGCGTTCGAGGTCGGCGGGGGTGCGGACCGTGCAGCTGCGGATCCGGTGGCGCACGTCGAGCCCGCGCCGTGCCATCACCGCGAGGATCCGGTCGGCGTAGCGCTGCGCGAGTCCCGGCGCGTCCCAGTCGACACCGCGGCCGGGCGCGTGGCGTGGCGCGGTGACCAGCACGAACCACGCCTCGGCGTCGTCGTCGGGGCGCAGCGCGGGGTCGTCGGGCGCGTGGACGTAGACCGCGGGCGCCGCCGCCGGGGACGCGCCCCGGTACGCGTCGAACTCCGCGTCGTACGTCGCCCGCGTCGGGGGGAACAGCACCCGGTGGTGCGGGGTGGACGGGTCGCGCCCGGCGAGCCCGAGCAGCAGCACGAACCCCGAGGACGACGGCGTCGTCCGGGCCAAGCGGCGGGCCGACGCGCGGTGCGGCAGCAGCCCGCCGGGGCCGTACACGGTGGCCGCGTCGGCGTTGGCGACGACGACGTCGGCGCCCACCCGCTCCCCGGAGGCGAGGCGCACCCCGGACGCCCGTCCGTCGTCGGTCTCGATCCCGACGACGCGCTCGCCGGTCCGCAGGGCCACCCCGAGAGCCCGGCAGCGTGCGGCGACGGCGTCCGCGAGCCGCCGCAGGCCCCCGTGGACATACCAGGACCCGAACTGTTGCTCGACGTACGGCACGACCGCGAGCGCAGCCGGCGCCCGGCGCGGGTCGGACCCCGAGTACGTCGCGTACCGGTCGAGCAGCATCCCGAGGCGCTCGTCGCGCAGGTGCCGCGCGCCGACGCCGCGCAGGCTGCGCCACGGGGCGACGGTCACGAGGTCACGCACCCGCAACGCCAGCCGGGCGAGGGCCGCGGGGGTGACCGGACGCTCGAGGAACGGCTCGTGCGTCACCTCCCAGAGCCGCTCGGCGTGCCGCAGGAACGAGGCCCACTGCGCGCCGGCCCCGTCGCCGAGCGCGGCGTCCAGGGCCGGCCCGATCGCGTCGCGACGCCCGGGCAGATCGAGCTCGACGCCGTCGCCGAAGCGGTAGCGGGCCGCGACGTCGAGGGGCTGCAGGTCGAGGACGTCGCGCAGCGGTGCCCCGGTGTCGGCGAACAGGCTCTCGAACACCGCGGGCATCGTGACCAGCGACGGCCCGGTGTCGAAGCGGAACCCGTCGACCTCGACCGTGCCGAGCTTGCCGCCGACCCACGAGGACGCCTCGAGCACGGTCACGTGGTGCCCGCCCGCGGCGAGACGGGCCGCCACGGCCAGCCCGCCGAGGCCGGCGCCGACGACGACGGTGCTGGTCACGCGGCCGCCGCGACGGGTTCGACGCGCCGGCCCCGCCACCGCAGCGTGCCGGCGCGGCGGCGCCGGAAGGAGTCGACGGTGAGGGCGCCGACCGCGAGCACCGACACCGGGTGCGCGAGGGCGTCAGCGACCGGGGAGCCGGTGCGCCGCGCGGCCAGCGCCCGGCTCGCGACGCCCGCGAGGTAGCCGACCAGCCCGACCCGCGAGCCGGCCAGGGCCGCGAGCGCGGGCACGACGTGGGTCACCAGGAGCAGGCCGAGCACCACCGCCGCGTTCCCCGGCGACCCGAAGGCCGCCCACAGCGACTTGGCGTACCCCTCGCGCACCTCCGCCGCGCCCAGGTACATCCGGCACGACGCGACCACCGTGCCGTCGGCGATCACCCCGTGGCCACCGGCACGCTTGATCGCCCGCAGCAGGGCGATGTCGTCGAGCACGTCGCCGGGCGGGTGGCCGCCGGCGGACCGGTAGGCGCGGGCGTCGACGGCGAGCAGCTGGCCGTTGGCTGCCGTCAGGGACGGCCGCGCCGAGCGTTCGGCGACCCCGAGCGGCAGCGTCGAGAGCCACGACCACGCCAGCAGCGGCTGCACCAGGCGCTCCGCGACGCCCTCGGCGTGCTGGCGCGGGTGCGGGGAGACGAGGTCGAGCCCGCTGCGGCGCAGCAGGTCCACGGTGGCGGCGAGCCCGTGCGGGGCGACGACGACGTCGGCGTCGACGAACACGAGCACGTCGGCGTCGGTGGCGAGGGCGAGCTGGTGGCAGGCCCAGGGCTTCGCCAGCCAGCCGGGTGGTGGGGGGACGCCGTCGAGCACGCGGACGCCGAGCTCGCGGGCCCGGGCGGCCGTGGCGTCGCGGGACCCGTCGTCGAGTACGACGATCTCGGCCGGCACCGTCCACCGGTCCACGGCGGCGCGCAGCGCCCGCACGCAGGCGCCGATGTGGTCCTCCTCGTCGCGGGCGGGCACGAGCACCGCCACCCGCTCGCGGGGCGGCGCCGTGTGCGGGTCGGGGACGCGCAGCCGCCGCAGGTTGTCGACGGTGAGGCCGAGCGACGCGCAGGCGAGCGCGGTGCCGACGGCGACCGCGGCCCTCACGTGCGGTGGCGCAGGACGCGCGGGCGCAGGTCCGGTCCGTGGCGGCGCAGGAGCACGATCAGGGGGACGCCCACGAGGCCCATGAGCACGCCGCCGACCAGCGCCACCGAGGGCCGCCCGAAGAACACGGCCGCGGCCATCGTCGAGGACAGGAAGGTCCACAGCCACATCACGAGCGGCAGCCCGTCGTCGACGAGGGGGCGCTCGGGCAGGAGCCGGTCCAGCACGGCGATCATCACGACGGCGACGAGCAGCCAGCCGGCGAAGTTCGACACCGGGATCCCCGGCACCCCGGGCAGGGCGGGGGTGGGGTCGAGCCACGTCCAGTGCCCCGCCTCGACCATCTGCGGGTCCAGGAAGACGTCCCACGTCGCGAGCGCCCAGGCGCCGAGGACGGTCGCGGTCAGGTGCCCCCAGCGCAGCGGGAGCGCCCGTCCGAGGCGACGCCCGACGAGCAGTGCCGGGTACGCCATCATCGTCCACGCCGCGGGCACCACCAGTGGCACGCCGAGCACCGCGGCGCCGAGCGAGCCGGAGTAGCGGTACTCGCCGAACGGCAGGCCGGTCGCGAGCCCGACGGCCTCGACGAGCAGCCCGCCGCCCCCGGCGACGGCGACGAGACCGGCCGCGGCCGCCGGCCCGCGCGTGAGCAGCGCGTGCCCCACCGACGCCAGCGCGAACAGCACGACCGCCGCGATCGTCATCGCCGGCGTCCCGCCCCCGGTCAGCGGGAAGGCGATCTGCACGCCGATCACCCCGGCGCCGAGCAGCCAGGGCACGATCTCCGCGGCCCGCCCCGTGTGGCGCTGGGGCGTGCGTGAGGCCGTGAGCGTCGCCCGGCTCACCGCGCCGCCCCGGCCAGCTCCCAGGCCTGCCGCGTCTCCTGCCGCCCCCGCAGGCGACGGTCCAGGGCGTCGGTCGTCGCCCAGCCCACGAGCAGCAGCACGTGCAGCACGAACAGCCACAGCGCGACGGCGACGGTCGCGCCGACGACGTCCAGCCCGCCGAACGGGATGCCGAGGTCGATGGGCAGGGCGAGGAAGAGCAGGAACCCCTGCAGGAAGCCGGCGAGCACCGCCGACGTCCCGTACGCCCCGACCAGCGTGGCGACCCACCCGGGCCCGCCCGGCGCGACGACGCGGAACCCCCACGCCAGCACCGCGCCGATCGCGAGCCACGAGAGGTGGAAGGCGACGACGACCTGGCCGGCGGTCCCCGCGACGCCGCCGGTCCCGGCGAGGTCGGCGAGCCACGGCCCGGCGGCGAACACGCCGAGCGCGAGGACGGGGACGGCGAGCACCAGCGGCAGCAGGGCCAGCCGGGCGCGCCAGCCGGTGAAGCGGTCGCGGCGCGGGGACAGGCGCAGGCACGCGCGACGCAGACCCTCGCCGTAGAACGTGGCGGGGAAGATCGTGACGAGCGCGCCCCAGGAGCCGAGGTCGAGCCCGGCGCGCACGAGCGCGTCGTACACCGGCCGCGCCCCCATCCCGGGCGGGACGAGCAGGCGCAGGTCGGCGAGGTGGGCGGCGACGGTCTCCGGCGAGCCGATCAGCGCCGCGCCCGACACCGCCAGCAGCAGCCACGGCACGACGCCCAGGCCGGCGAAGTACGTCAGCCCGGCCGCGACGGCGGCGAGGTCCCGGCCCCGCAGGGTCGACGCCACGTCCCGGGCGAGGGCCACGGGCACGCGGGTGAGGGAGGCTCCGGGCACCGGCCGGGCGTACCCCGACCCGAGCGCCCACAACCGGTCCCGGCGGGCGTCACAGCCGGACCTATGTGAGCGGAATTCCCGCCTCTGGCCGGGAATTTCGCTCACATACCACGAAAGTATCGCCGACGGACCGATGAGTCCTGAGATCGTACCGAGTCACCACCGAGGACAGGGCGGGGAAGAGACCCCGCCCGCTCCCGGAGGAGGACGGGTCATGACCCCGCGACAGCGCACCACGGTGCTCCTGCTCGTGTCGGTGACCTCGCTGATGTGTGCGCTGGACACGCTCGTCGTGTCCACCGCGCTGACCACCATCCGCCACGACCTCGGTGCGGGCGTCGAGTCGCTCGAGTGGACGGTGAACGCCTACAACCTCACCCTCGCCGTGCTGCTCGTGCCCGCCGCCGCGCTCGGCGACCGCTTCGGGCGCCGGCGGGTCTTCACCGCGGGGCTCGTGCTGTTCACCGTCGCGTCGGCGGCGTGCGCGCTCGCCCCCGACGTCGGCACGCTCGTCGTCGCGCGGGCCGTCCAGGGCGCCGGGGCCGCGGCGGGCACCGCGCTCGGGATGACGATCGTGGGCGCCGCCTACCCGCCCGAGCACCGCGGCCGCGCGCTCGGCGTGCTCCAGGGCGTCACCGGGCTCGCGGTGCTGGCGGGCCCCGGGCTCGGCGGCGTGGTCACCGACCTCGTGGGCTGGGAGTTCGTGTTCTGGCCGGGCGTGCCGATCGGGCTCGTCGTCGTGCCGCTCGTGCTCGCGGTCGTCCCGGAGTCGCGCGGCGGCGACGCGACGATGGACGCGCCCGGCGTGGTGCTGCTCGCGGGCGCCGCGCTCGGCGTCGTCTGGGCCCTGACCCGCGGCAACGTCGCGGGCTGGATGTCCGCCGAGGTGCTGGCGGCCCTCGCCGCCGCGGTCGTCCTGGCCGGCGCGTTCGTGGTCCGCCAGCGCAGCGCGGACCTGCCCCTGCTGCCCGGGCGCCTCGTGCGCGCGCCCGGCTTCGTCGCCGGCAACCTCGCCACGGTCGGCCTGTTCGTGTCCGTGTTCGGGGGCCTGTTCTTCTTCAGCCAGCTGCTGTCGGTGGGCCTGGGCTTCTCGCCGCTGCAGACCGGTCTCGGGCTCATGGCGTGGACGTCGTCGCTGTTCGTGCTCGGGCCGGTCGGCGGGATGCTCGCCGACCGGATCGGCAACCGCCTGCCGCTGACCGTCGGCCTCGCCCTCACGGCGCTGGGGCTGGCGTGGGTGGCGGTCGCGGCGCCGGCCCTGTCCTACGGCGACCTCGTCCCGGGCTTCGTCGTGGCCAGCATCGGCGGCTCGCTGGCCATGCCGGCCGCCGCCAACGCGGTGCTCGGTGGGCTCGGGCCGGACGACGTCGGGAAGGCCGTCGGCGTCAACAGCACGCTGCGCGAGCTCGGCGGCGTCCTCGGGCTCGCCGTGCTCGTGGCGGTGTTCGCGCCGCGCGGCGGCTACGGGAGCCCCGCGGAGTTCCTCGCCGGGTTCGTGCCCGCGATGGCGGCCTGCGCGGCCATCGTCGCGGCGGGCGCGGTGGCGGGGGCGTGCGTGCCCGGCCGGGTGCGTGAGCCGGAGGTTCAGGGGTGCCGGGCGTAGGCGTCGACGAGGCAGTACAGCCCGTAGGCGGCGAAGCCGACGCCGGCGATGACCAGGACGCAGGTGCCGAGGGTGTGGTCGGCGAGGGCGCGCAGCGCCACGTCGAGACCGCCCACCTCGTCCGGGTCGTCGTCGACGACGGCCTCGAGCGCCAGCACGCCGACCGCACCGAACACCACGGCGCGGGTCAGGTTGCCGATCCCGCCGAGGAAGCGGGCGGCGTGGCGCAGGCGCGGGGTGAGCTTCTCGGGGACGAGGTCGCCGAGGAACGTCGCCGCGATGCCGGTGAACGCCGTGGACACCGCGGTGACGAGGACGACCACCGCCGCGAGGAGCACGAGCAGGCGCCCGCCGGGCAGCGCGAAGGTCTCGTGGGCGACGACCTGGAGCTCGGAGGCGTTCTCGCTGGGCGCGACCGTCACACGCACGGCGAAGTAGGCGACGCCGCCGACGCCGAGGGCCTTGGCGAACGCCCCGATGCGCTTGCGCCACCGCAGGTTCGGCTCGTCGACCCAGCGGAAGCCGACCGCGCAGGCGCGCAGCTGCCACACCGCGAACGTCACCAGGCACACGGTCGCCAGCGCGAGCAGGAACCGTCCGACGAGACCGCCGTGGGCGACGATCGCGACGGCGCCGCGCTGGTCGACCGGCGACCGCTCGCCGGACATCGCGATGGCGACCGCGAGCCAGCCCAGCAGCAGGTGGACGACGCCGTAGGCGCCGAGGCCGACGCGGCCGAGCACCTCCGACCAGTGGCCGGGGGCGTCGTGCTCGTCGCGGTGCCAGTCGGGGTCGGGAGCGCCGGGAAGGCCACGTGTCGCGTCGTCCCTGACCGGGGCGGTCCCCGGCAGCAGCCTCACGGGTCCTGCCTACCCCGTGCCGGAGGTCTCGGCAGCGTGGTGTGACGTGATTTCAGCGCACCGTCAGGGTGATGTGGCCCGGCGTGGTCCGCTCGACCGCCGGCCACCCGGTGTCGTGCGCGCGCTCGGCGGCCTCGGCGCGCCCGCCGCCGCGCAGCCCGAACAGCCGCTTGGCGACCAGCAGGTAGGCGACGACCGCGAGGTTGATCACCAGCGCGATCACCTTCGTCACGGTCGGGCCGTGGCTGATCTCCCAGATCTCGGGGGCGAGCAGGACCGTGGTGGCGACGAACGTCAGGTACTCCGCCCAGCGCCGGGCGTACCAGAGGCCGACGGCCTCGACGGCCTCGAGCACCGCGTAGGCGAGCAGGGCCGCCGCGAGCCAGTACAGGGTGGCGCTCGCGACGTCGAAGGCGCGCTCGACCTCGACGAGCAGCGTCGGCCCGCCGTGCCCGACCGGGCCGCCGAGCGTCGCCTGCAGGATGCCGATGATCTGGCCGACGGTGGGACCCCACGCCTCGCGGTAGGTGGCGAACGCCAGCACCGCGACGCCGAGGAGCCCGAGCCCGACGACGTGCACCGCCCGGTCGAGCGCGATGAGGCGCAGCACGAAGCGGTCGCGCAGCGGGCGGCCGCGCAGCGGCACCTCGATCTCGTCGGGGCCGGGCACGGTGTCGCGGGCGGCGTCGGCGGGCGCCGGCCGCGGTTCCCAGGCGTCGCAGCGCAGGCACCGGTACCAGCGCAGCCCGGCCGGGTTCTCGGCGTCCTCGCGGACCAGCGGCGCGTCCTGGGCACGCACGGTGGCCGCGTCGGTGCCGACGAGCGCGTGCCCGTGCAGCGCACAGCCCAGCAGCTCGTAGCGCAGCTTCACGGAGGGTGATGCTAGGCGGGAACGGCGCGGGCCGGGGAGGGGATCGCGGCGAGCACCTGGTCGGGCGTGACGGCGAGCAGGGCGGGGTCGGGGTCAGCGGCGAAGCGCTCGCCGCGCCGGGCGGTGTCGTCACCGAGGACGACGTGCGGGCCGCCGGGCGGCGGGCCCCACTGCGTCGCGGGCACCGGGCCGAAGAGCGTCACCGACGGCGTGCCGAAGGCCGTGGCGACGTGGCTGACGCCCGTGTCGCCGGCGAGGACGAGCGAGGCGGCGGCGACGAGGTCGAGCAGGCCGGCGAGGTCGGTGCGCCCGCCGAGGTCGGCGTCGGCGGGCAGGCCGGCACGGGCCACGACCTCGGCGGTCAGCCGGCGCTCGTCGGTGCCGCCGGTGACGACGACCGCCCGGCCCCGCCGGTGCAGCGCCGCCGCGCACGCGGCGAAGCGTTCGGGCGGCCAGCGTTTGGACCCGTACGCGGCGCCGGGGTGCACGACGACCGGCCCGCCGGGGACGGCGCGGCGGCCGGGCAGGGCGAGGTCGTCGGCGCCGTCGCGGGCGTCCCCGGGGGAGACGAGCCCGGTCGCGGCGAGCAGGTCGGTCCAGCGCCGGCGCTCGGGCACGGTCGGGTCGTCGACCCACGACGGCCCGTCCCAGCCCGGTGCGGCGTGCCCGATCCGGACCGCCGGCTCCAGGGCCTCCAACCGCGCGTGGCTCTCCGGCCCCTTGCCGTGGAGGTTGACCGCCGTATGTGAGCAGTTGGCGCCCCTAGAGGGCCCGCAACTGCTCACGTGGGAGTCGACGGCCTCGATGCGCGCCACCACCGGGGACAGGGCGGCCGGGGCGACGAGGGTGATCTCGTGATCGGGGAGGGCGCGGCGCAGCAGGCGCAGCGCGGGGACGGCGACGAGCAGGTCACCGAGGCCGAGGTCGCGCAGGACGACGGCTCTCACCGGGCGTCGCCGAGTCCTTCGCGCAGCTGGGCGAGGGTCTTGGCGAGCAGCCGCGAGACGTGCATCTGCGAGATCCCGACCTGCTCGGCGATCTGCGACTGCGTCAGGTTCCCGAAGAAGCGAAGCTTGATGATCGTGCGCTCGCGCTGGGGGAGCTTCTCGAGCAACGGGGCCAGCGACTGCTGGTACTCGACCTGGTCGAGCGCCGCGTCGGCCTCGCCGAGCAGGTCGGACACGGTGCCCGAGTCCGGGTCGTCGACGAGCATCTCGTCGAGCGACCCGCTGCGGTAGGCGTTCGACGCCTCGAGGGCCTCGAGCACCTCCTCCTTCGCGATCCCGAGGTGCTCGGCGAGCTCGGCGGCGTTGGGCGCGCGGCCCAGCGTCTGCGACATCTGCGACATCGCCGAGGACAGCGTGACGTTGAGGTCCTTGAGCCGGCGCGGTACGCGCATCGACCAGGCCTGGTCGCGGAAGTGCCGGCGGACCTCGCCGGTGATCGTCGGCACCGCGTACGACAGGAAGTCGGTGCCGCGGGCCGGGTCGTAGCGGTCGACGGCGTTGATCAGGCCGAGGGTGGCGACCTGCTCGAGGTCCTCCTCCGGCTCGCCACGCCGGGAGAACCGCCGCGCGATGTGCTGGGCGACCGGCAGGTGCCCGCGCACCAGCTCGTCGCGCAGGCGCCGGCGCTCGGCGGTGCCCTTCTCGAGCGCGGCGTGCTCGGCGAGCTTCGGCATCAGGTGGTCGTACTCGCCCCGCGAGCCGCTGCGGCGCCCGGTGCTGCCGGTGGTCTCGCGCGTCGTCTCGCGTGTCGTGGCGGGGGTGCCGTCGCGCTCCGGGGCAGCACCGTCGGCGGTCGGCGTACCGGTCACGCCGGCGGTGTCGGTCATGGCGTCGATCGAGCTCACATCCGTGGGATCGGCGGGTCGCGCCAGGGCGCGCGGGTCGGTGGGGTCGGGCGAGCCGGCCGGTGTCACGGAGCCGGGGCCCCGGGGCGTGCGGGGAAGGAGGCGACGGCGGCGAGCTCCTCGGCGTCGTCGGCGATCCCGGTGTCCCCGCGCGGCACCAGCGCGGGCCGGTCGAGGGTCATCCGCAGCGCGAGCCGGTGCGCGCCGCCGGGCTCGGTGGGGGCCTCGGCGAGGACGCGGACGTCGTCGGCGAGCACCGTCAGCACGCGCCACGCGAACGTGTCGGTGGGCAGCGAGATCGGGCCGAGCGTCGAGACCGACACCGTCATCGTGATGCCGTCCTCGTCGACGCTGAACGTGCCGGTGAGCCGGGTGTCGGGCCGGGCGATGTCGGCGAGGCAGGTGCACGCCTCGTCCACGGCGAGCTTGAGGTCGTCGACCGTGTCGAGGGGGAACTCGGCGCGCGCGGCGAGATCGCCGGCGACGGTGCGCACGGTGACCAGCGCCTCGGGGACCGCCAGCACCCGCACCTCGACGTCACGCAACGCCACCGGTCCCCGGTTCTCGGGTGGCAGGGGGCGGATCACGAGGGCTTCCTCCAGGTCGGTCACGCCCGCTCGGGGCCGAGGACGAACCGGCGAGGCTCCGGTCTCCCGGCGTGTACCCGGGGCCCCTGACCACAAACCGAGCCCGGTCGGCACCACACGGCGGGCTCACGGCGCTG
Source organism: Actinomycetospora sp. NBRC 106375 (assembly GCF_030269665.1). Lineage (GTDB taxonomy): Bacteria > Actinomycetota > Actinomycetes > Mycobacteriales > Pseudonocardiaceae > Actinomycetospora. Next base: position 39,975 of record NZ_BSTS01000023.1, on the reverse strand, counting down.
CGGAGCACCGGCACCCGTGGTGAGCTGCGCGTCCGTGAGCGACCGACCGCGTGCGGTGCTGTTCGACCGCGACGGCACCCTCGTCGTGGACGTCCCCTACAACGGCGACCCCGCCGCCGTCCGGCCGGTCGCGGCCGCCGCCCCGGCGCTGGCCCGGGTCCGCGCCGCGGGCGTGCCCGTCGGGGTGGTGAGCAACCAGTCCGGGATCGCGCGCGGGCTGCTCACCACCGAGCAGGTGACGGCGGTCAACGCGCGCCTCGACGAGCTGCTGGGCCCGTTCGCCGTGATCCGGTGGTGCCCGCACGGCGCGTCGGACGGCTGCGCCTGCCGCAAGCCCGCCCCCGGGATGGTGCTGGACGCGGCCGCGACGCTCGGTCTGGCGCCGCGCGACGTCGCCGTCGTCGGGGACATCGCCGCCGACGTCGGGGCCGCCGACGCCGCCGGTGCCCGGGCCGTGCTCGTGCCCACCGCCGCGACGCGCGCCGAGGAGGTCGTCGACGCCGCGGCGCGCGGGATCGTCGCCGACGACCTCCTCGCGGCGGTCGAGCTGCTGGGGTTCGGGCCGTGACCACGGGTCGAGCTCCGCAGGCTCCGTCTCCCGGGACCCGCGTCCTCATCGTGCGCCTCGACAGCGACGGCGACGTCCTCCTGTCCGGCCCCGCCGTGCGCGCCGTGGCCGCCGGCGCCGACGAGGTGGTGGCCGTCGTCGGCCCCCGCGGGCGGCAGGCCGCCGGGCTGCTGCCCGGTGTCGACGACGTCGTCGTCTGGCGGTGCGCGTGGGTGGACGCCGAGCCGCCGCCGGTGACGCGGGAGGACACCGCGGCGCTCGTCGACACGCTCGCCGCGCTGGACGCCGACGAGGCGGTGATCCTGACCTCGTTCCACCAGTCGCCGCTGCCGACCGCCCTGGTGCTGCGCCTCGCCGGCGTCCCGCGGATCACCGCCGCCTCGGTCGACTACCCCGGCAGCCTCCTCGACGTCCGACTGCGCCCCGGCGAGGACCTCCCGGAGGACCTCCCCGAGCCCGAGCGCGCCCTGGCGATCGCGGACCGCGCGGGCTACGCGCTGCCACCGGGCGACGACGGCCGCCTCGCGGTGACCGTCGACGACGCCGCGCGCCGCGAGGCCGCGGAGCTGCTCCCCGGGACCGGCGACTACGTCGTGCTGCACCCGGGCGCGTCGGTGCCGGCCCGGGCATGGTCGCCGCACCGCGCCGCCGAGGGCGTCGCCGCGCTCACCGCGGCCGGGTACCGGGTCGTCGTCACGGGCGCGCCGGGCGAGGCCGCGCTCACCGCCCGGGTCGCCGGCGAGCACGGTGTCGATCTCGGCGGGTGCACCGGGTTCGGGTCGCTCGCGGCCGTGCTCGCCGGGGCGCGGGCGGTCGTGGTCGGCAACACAGGACCCGCCCACCTGGCCGCCGCCGTGGGTGTGCCGGTCGTCTCGTTGTTCGCCCCGGTCGTTCCCCCGGAACGGTGGGCTCCTTACGGAGTGCGACGAATTCTTCTCGGCGATCAGGGCGCGCCGTGCCGGGGCACACGGGCCCGGACCTGTCCCGTGCCTGGTCACCCGTGCCTCGACTCCGTGCGCGGCGCGGACGTCGTCACCGCGGTCGGCGAGATCCTCCACGGAGAGTAGTAGTTCCGGAGGGAGAGTTTATGGGCTCCGCCCGGAACCAATACCTCGCCGGTGACCTTCCCGCCCTCCGCCTCGCGGACCTCGCAGACGGCGCGCACCGTCCTGCACTGGCACGTCCACGGCTCGTGGACGACCGCCTTCGTGCAGGGCCGGCACACGTGCCTGCTGCCGGTCCTGCCCGAGGGCGGGCCCTGGGGCGGCGGCCGGCCCGCGGCCTGGGACTGGCCCGCGCGGGCCGAGGAGGCCACCCCGGAGCAGCTGCGCGACCGCGCCGACGACATCGACGCCGTCGTGCTGCAGCGGCCCGAGGAGATCGAGCTGACCGAGCGCTGGACCGGACGGCGACCGGGACGCGACCTGCCCGCCGTCTTCGTCGAGCACAACACGCCCAAGGGCGACGTCCCGTCGTCCCGGCACCCGCTGGCCGACCGCGACGACATCCCCGTCGTGCACGTCACGCACTTCAACGCCCTCATGTGGGACACCGGCCGCGCACCGGTCCACGTGATCGAGCACGGCGTGCTCGACCCCGGCGAGCGCTACACCGGCGAGCTCGACCGGGCGGCGGTCGTCGTCAACGAGCCGGTGCGCCGCGGGCGCGTCACCGGCACCGACCTGCTCGCGGAGTTCGCCGACACCATCGGTCTCGACGTCTACGGGATCGGCAGCGAGCGCCTGGGCGAGGCCGTGCGCCACCCCGGCGTCGCGATCGGCGGCGACCTGCCGCAGGACCGGCTGCACACCGAGATCGCCCGGCACCGCGCCTACCTGCACCCGGTGCGGTGGACGTCGCTGGGCCTGTCGCTGATCGAGGCGATGATGCTCGGGATGCCGGTGGTGGCGCTGGCCACCACCGAGGCGGCGGTCGACGTCCCGCCCGACGCCGGCGTCGTCGCCACCGACCTGCGGACCCTGCACGAGGGCCTGCGCACCTTCCGCGACGACCCCGGGCTCGCCCGCGCGGCGGGCAGCGCCGCCCGCGCCGCGGCGCTCGCCAGACACGGCGTCGGCCGCTTCCTCGACGACTGGGACCGGCTGCTCGACGAGGTGGTCGAGCACCGGGCCTCCGCTCGCCACGCGCTGACGACGGCGTCCTGACCAGCACGTCCTGACCTGCGGCGTCCTGACTCGCGGCGCCCCCGCCCCCGGCGTCCTGCCCCCCGCGTCCTGATCTTCGCGGGACACGAGGACCGGTCCAGACCACGGGCCGGCCCGGTCCCTCCTGTCCCCTCGGCGCCCACGCGCGCCGCTCGGTGATTCATGTCCCGGCCCCTGCGCGGGCCGAGGGAGGAGTGCGCATGCGGATCGCGATGGTGTCCGAGCACGCCAGTCCGCTCGCGGCCTCGCGCGGGCTCGGCGGGGTCGACGCCGGCGGCCAGAACGTCGCCGTGCGCGCGCTGGCGCTGGCGCTGGCCGACGCCGGCCACGAGGTCGTCGTCCACACCCGCCGGACCGACCGGACGTCGCCGCGGCGGGTGCCGATCGCTCTGCGCGCGGTCGTCGACCACGTCGACGCCGGCCCGCCGCACGAGCTGCCCAAGGACGACCTCGTCCACCACATGGACGCCTTCTCGGCGGAGCTCGCCGCCTGCTGGCGCGACGAGGTCCCCGACGTCGTGCACGCGCACTTCTGGATGTCGGGGCTGGCGGCGCTGCCCGCGGCCCGCGCGCTCGGGGTGCCGGTGGTGCAGACGTTCCACGCGCTCGGGTCGGTCAAGCGCCGCCACCAGGGCGCCGACGACACGAGCCCGCCGCGCCGCGTCGCGGTCGAGAGCGACCTGGGGGCGTCGGTCGACCGGGTGCTCGCGACGTGCCGCGACGAGGTCGACGAGCTCGTGGCGCTCGGCGTGCCCGCCGACCGCGCGACGGTCGTGCCGTGCGGCGTGGACGTCGGCCACTTCACGCCGGGCGACGCGGTCGCCGGCGACGACTTCCGCGTGTTGACCGTCAGCCGGCTGGTCCCGCGCAAGGGCGTCGACACCGTGATCGCCGCGCTGGCGCGGCTGCCCGACGACGTCTCGCTCGTGGTCGCCGGCGGGCCGCGGCTCCCGGAGCTCGACAGCGACCCCGAGGTGGCGCGGCTGCGGGACCTGGCACGTGCGGCCGGGGTCGCCGACCGCGTCCGGTTCGCCGGCGCGGTCGGCCACGACGCGCTGCCGCAGCTGTACCGCTCCGCCGACGCCGTGGCCTGCGTGCCGGCCTACGAGCCGTTCGGTCTCGTGCCGCTCGAGGCGATGGCGTGCGGGCGGCCCGTCGTCGCGGCCCGGGTCGGCGGGCTCGCCGACACCGTCGTCGACGGCGTCACCGGCCACCACGTCCGTCCCGGCGACCCCGCCGCGGTGGCCTCCGCGCTCTCGGCGCTGCGGGCCGACCCGGCGCGGGCCCGCGCCCTCGGCCGCGCCGGGCGCCGCCGGACCGAGACCGAGTACGGCTGGGACCGCGTCGCCGCGGCCGCCGCCCGGGTGTACCGCGAGGTCGCCGCCACCGTTCCCGCGCTGAGGACCGCGCTGACCACCGGGAGCCCCGCATGAGCGTCGAGATCGTCCACCAGCACCTCGGCGGGCTGCGCGCCACGCTCGACGGGCTCGCCGGCGAGTCCGGGCGCATCGAGCGGTGGGGCGGCGAGATCGCCGACCGCCTGCGCCGCGGCGCGCGTCTGCTCGCCGCGGGCAACGGCGGCAGCGCCGCCGAGGCCCAGCACCTCACCGCCGAGCTCGTCGGGCGCTACCGCGGCGAGCGCGAGCCGCTCTCGGCGATCGCGCTGCACGCCGACACGTCGACGGTCACCGCGCTGGGCAACGACTACGGCTACGAGGAGGTCTTCGCCCGTCAGGTCCGCGCGCACGGGCGGCCGGGCGACCTCCTCGTCCTGCTCTCGACGAGCGGGTCGAGCCCCAATCTCGTCGCGGCCGCCGAGGCCGCCCGCGCGCTCGGGCTGACCGTCTGGGCGCTGACCGGGCCGGGCCCCAACCCGCTCGCGGCCGCCGCCACCGAGGCGCTGTGCCTGCCCGGCGCGACCCCCTCGGTGCAGGAGGCGCACCTCGTCACGGTGCACCTGCTGTGCGAGATGGTCGACAAGGCGCTGACCCGTGCGCCGCGGGTCGCCGCCGAGGAGCTCGTCCCGTGAGCCCGCGGACCCGCGGCTCGATCGTGGTCGTCGGCGACTGCCTGCGCGACGTCGACGTGGTCGGGGACGTGGAGAAGCTCTGTCCCGACGCGCCCGCCCCGGTGCTCGGCGCCGCGGAGCGTCGCGAACGCCCCGGCGGCGCCGGGCTCACGGCGCTGCTCGCGGCCCGGAGCACCGAGCGGCCGGTGCGGCTGGTGACGGTGCTGGGTCCCGGCGATCCCGTCGGTGCCCTGCTGCCCGGGGTCGACGTGGTCGCCGCGACCGCTGAGGGCACCGTCCCGACCAAGACCCGGATGATCGCCGACGACCGCGTGCTCCTGCGGGTCGACGACGGCGGGCTGGGCCCGTTCGCGATGTCGTCGGCGATGGTCGAGGCCATCGCCGGCGCGGGCGTCGTGCTGGTCTCGGACTACGGGCGCGGGATGACCGCGGACCCGGCGGTCCGCGCGGCGCTGAGCGAGGCCGCGACGCGCGTGCCCGTCGTCTGGGACCCGCACCCCCACGGCGCCCCGCCCGTCCCCGGCGCCACCCTCGTGACCCCGAACCTGTCCGAGGCCCGTGGGTATGTGAGCGGAACTCCCGGCTATGGCCGGGAATTCCGCTCACATACCTTCCCGGCCGAGCCCGCCGCGCTCGGGGAGGCGCTGCGCGAGCACTGGGGCGTGGACGCCGTCGCCGTGACCGCGGGCGCCGAGGGCGCGGTGCTGCGCGCGGCCACGGGCACGTCCGTCGTGCCCGCCGCGCCCGCCCGCGGCGGCGACCCCTGCGGCGCCGGCGACCGCTTCGCGGCGAGCGTCGCGGTCGCGCTGGCCGAGGGCTCGGCGGTCGACGACGCGGTGGGGGAGGCGGTCGCCGCCGCGGCGGCGTTCGTGGCCGCCGGAGGTGCCGGGGCGCTCGACGCACCCGGGACCGACGAGGCGCCCGACCCCGTCGCCGCCGCCCGCGCCCGCGGCGCCACGGTCGTCGCCACCGGCGGCTGCTTCGACCTGCTGCACGCCGGGCACGCCCGCACCCTCGCCGCCGCGCGAGCGCTCGCCGGCGAGGACGGCGCGCTCGTCGTCTGCCTCAACTCCGACGCCTCGGTGCGAAGGCTCAAGGGCCCCGACCGGCCCGTGGTCAGCGAGGCCGACCGCGCCGAGATGCTCCGCGCGCTCGCCGCCGTCGACGCCGTCGAGGTGTTCGACGAGGACGACCCGCGCGCGGTGCTCGACCGCCTGCGACCCGACGTCTGGGTCAAGGGCGGCGACTACGCGACCGACGAGCTGCTCGAGACCCCGCTGGTGCACAGCTGGGGCGGGGAGGTCGTCGCCGTCCCGTACCACGCCGGTCGGTCGTCGACGCGGCTGTTGGCGCGCCTGGAGACCGACCCCGTCACTTCTGGAGGAACCCCATGACCAGCAACCCCGGCACCGTCCTCGTCACCGGCGGCTCGTCCGGCCTCGGCGCCGCGGTGGCCGACGCCGTCGCCGTGCAGGGCGGCACCCCCGTCGTGCTCGACCTCAAGGCCCCCGACGCGGGGCACGCCTTCGTCGAGGTCGACCTCGCCGACACCCGCGCCGCCGAGTCCGCCGTGGCCCGCGCGAGCGAGCAGGTCGGCGGGCTCGACGCCGTCGTCACCGCCGCGGGCATCGACCGCTGCGGGCGCCTCGTCGACGTCGACCCGGGCGAGTGGGACCGCGTCGTCGCGGTGAACCTGCTCGGCACCGCCGCCGTCGTCCGCGCCGCGCTGCCCGAGCTCGAGGCCCGCCGCGGCAAGGTCGTCACCGTCTCCTCGACGCTCGGGGTCAAGGCCGTGTCCGACGCGACCGCCTACTGCGCGTCGAAGTTCGGCGTCGTCGGCTTCACCCGCGCGCTCGCCGCCGAGACCGCGGGCCGGGTCGGGGTGACGCTGCTCGTCCCCGGCGGCATGTGGACCCACTTCTTCGACGACCGCCCCGACCAGTACAAGCCCGGCGCCGACGCCAAGCTCAACGACCCCGCCCAGACCGCCGACGCCGTGCTCTACGCGCTGTCGCGGCCGGCGGGCAGCGAGGTCCGCGAGCTCGTCGTCACCTCGTCGGAGGAGGGCTCGTACCCGTGACGGGCCCGCGTTCAGGGCAGGTCGGCGGCGGCCGCCTCCGCGTCCGGGTAGGTGTCGAACAGCTCGGTGAGCCCGGTCAGGGACAGGGCGCGGCCCGCCGTGCGCGGCACGCCCGCGAGGCGCAGCTGGCCCTCGCGGGCGATCGCGGCCTCGCGCTCGGCGATGAGCAGTGCCAGGCCGGCCGAGCCCAGGAAGTCGACGCCGGCGAGGTCGAGCACGACGTGCGTCGCGCCCGCGTCGACCTGCTCGGCGATCGCGGAGCGCAGCGGCGCCGCCGTGGCGGTGTCGATGTCGCCCACGGGGCTGACGACGACCACGGCCGGGCCGAGGAAACGAGCGGTGATGGTGTCCGTCTGGTCGCCCGCGGTTTCGAGCGAGGTGTCGGGTCGAGGCGCGTCACTGGCCATCGGTACTCCCAGGACTGGCGGGTCACCCCGTCGGGGTCGAGGTGGAGGGCGACAGTACCGAGCCCCTCCCGGCGGCGCCGGACGGCGGGAACGACACCCGCCGACCGCACTCGTGCGGGTTCCCCCGGAAGGAGGTACGGCTGATGGCCGCGCCCGAGGTCACGCGCACCGTCGGCACGGTGCCGCCGCTGGCGGCGGCGCCACTGGCGGCCGACCTGCCCGCCCGTCTCGCGGCAGCGGCACCGCGCGTCGTGGTGCTCGGCGACACGGTGCTCGACCAGTGGCTCACCGGCCCGTCGCGGCGCCTGTCCCGCGAGGCCCCGGTGCCGGTCGTGGAGGTCGACCACACCCGCGGCTCGCCGGGCGCCGCCGCCAACACCGCCGCCAACCTCGCCGCGCTCGGCGCGCGGACCGAACTGGTGACGGTGCTCGGGGACGACGCGGACGCGGCGACGCTGCGGGACCTGCTCGCGGACCACGGCGTGGATCTGGCCGGCGTCGTCACCGACCCGGCGCGCCCGACCGCGGCCAAGCGCCGGGTGCTCGCCGATGACGCGCTGGTGGCGCGGTTCGACACGACGCCCGGGGCCTCTCCCGACGCGGCGGTCCGCGCCGCGGTGCACGACGCGCTGCGCGCCGCGGTCGACGGTGCCGACGCGGTGGTCGTCTGCGACTACGAGGGCGGGCTGCTCGGCGAGGACGCCGTCGCCCTCGTGGGCTCGTTGGTGGGCCCGCCCGACGGCCGGGCGTGCCGGCTGGTCGTCGACGCCCACGACCCCGCGCGGTGGGCGCCGGCGCGCCCCGACGTCGTCACCCCGAACGCGGGGGAGGCGGCGCTGCTGCTCGGCCGCTCGCTGGGCACGAACGGCGATCGCGTGGCGGCCGCCGAGGCCGCGGGCCCCGAGCTGCGCGCACGGTCGGGGGCGGGCGCCGTCGTCGTCACCCTCGACCGCGACGGGGCACTGCTGCTGCCCGACACGGCCGCGCCGTCCCACCGCACGTTCTCCCGGCCCGCGCCGGACGCCAACACCTGCGGGGCGGGGGACACGTTCACCGCCGCGCTGTCGCTCGCGCTCGCGGCCGGCACCCCGGCGCCGACGGCCGTCGAGCTGGCGCAGGCCGCCGCCGACGTCGTCGTCGGGCGGCCCGGGACGTCGGTGTGCGGCACCGGCGAGCTCGCCGAGCGCGTCGCCGCCGCCGAGGGCCCGCTGCTGGACGCGGCGTCGCTGGCGGCGGTCGTCGACGAGCAGCGGGTCGCGGGCCGGCGGGTGGTGTTCACCAACGGGTGCTTCGACGTCGTGCACCGCGGGCACGTGGCGTCGCTGAACCAGGCCAAGCGCCTCGGCGACGTGCTCGTCGTGGCGCTGAACTCCGACGACTCGGTGGCGCGCCTCAAGGGCCCGTCGCGGCCGGTGAACCCGCTGGCCGACCGCGCGGCCGTGATCGGCGCGCTGAGCTGCGTCGACCACGTCACGGTGTTCGACGACGACACCCCCGCCGAGCTGCTCGAGCTGCTGCACCCCGACGTCTACGCCAAGGGCGGCGACTACACCCCGGAGATGCTGCGCGAGACCGCGACGGTCACCTCCTACGGCGGGCGCGTGGTCATCCTCGACTACCTGCCCGACCGCTCGACGAGCGCGATCGTGGAACGGATCCGGGGGACGCCGTGATCGACGTCCTGATCCCGACGCGCGGGCGCCCCGTCGAGCTCGCCACCACCCTCGCCGGACTCGCCGCGCAGACCGGGGTCCAGTTCTCGGTGACGATCTCCGACCAGTCCGACGACGAGCCCTCCTGGGACACCCCGCCGGCGTGGACGGTGATCCGCTGGCTGCGCCGGCGCGGGACGTCGGTCGCGCTGCACCGTCGGGAGTCGCGGCGCGGGATGGCCGAGCAGCGGGCGTTCCTGCTGTCGTGCGCCTCCGCGCCCGCGGTGCTCTACCTCGACGACGACGTGTGGCTCGAGCCCGGCGCCCTGGACCGGTTGCACCAGGCATGGGGGGAGCTGCGCTGCGGCGTGGTCGGCGCGGCGATGCAGGCGCTGAGCCACGCGGAGGACCGGCGGCCCGACGAGGTCACGTCCTTCGAGCGCTGGTCCGGGCCCGTGGAGCCGGAGACCCTGGTGAAGGACGGCCCGGGCTGGGACCGCTGGCGTCTGCACAACGCGGCGAACGCGCTGCACCTGGCGGAGTCGTTGGGTCTCGACGGGCCGGGCGAGCCCGTGCCGTCCCCCGAGCGCTACGTGCCGTACCAGATCGCCCGGCGATGACGGGTCGGGCGACGCAGCTCCACGGCCCGCGCGAGGGCGAGCGGGTGGACGCCGGCGTCGAGCGCGTACTGATGGGCGCGGCGCAGGGCCTCCTTGCCGTCCGGCGCCGCCGCAGCGAGATCCAGCACGGTGTGCACCCGACTGGTGACGGGCGGATCGCTCCCCTCGACACCGATGTGGGCGAACGCCCGAGAGCGATGGACCCTGACACCGTCGAGTCGTGTCGCCGAGCAGCCGTACCGCACCGTGACGTGGACGGGTCGCCCGCGCTCAGGCTTCACGAAACCGTGCAGCTCGCCTGCGGTCTCGTGGCTGAGCACGGCGCCGCTCCGGCATGCGAGCAGTGCACCCGTCCACCGCGCCTCAGGAGTCGGTGGACCGGAGTAGGTGACGTAGACGCCGTCGTGCAGCCGCTGCCACCGCTCGGCGTCGAGCTGGGCCTGGATGGCGTGGTCGGTGATGCCGCGAGCACGCAGCTGGGCACGCGTCACCACGCCGTGCTGGTCGCGGAGAAGGCGTTGCCAGTCGTCGAGATCGTCCATGTCCGGGTTCGACGCAGCAGGAGCGCCCACGGATCCGCCACTCGAGGTATGTGAGCGAAATTCCCGGCCATAGCCGGGAATTTCGCTCACATGGGTCGGTCACCGAGGGCCGCGGCGACCGCGCGGACGCGGGGGTCGGCGAGGAGGTCCGGGAGGGGTGTGGAGAGGGGGATGCGCCAGTTCGGGTAGGCGTCGATCGTGCCCGGCAGGTTCGGCTGCCGGACGTCGCCGAGGACGTCGGTGAACGCCGCGAGCACGATCCGCGAGCGCGCCGTCGCCAGCAGCCGGTGCATCGCCAGGACGACGGCGTCGGGATCGGACGGGTCCACCGCGAACCCCTCGGCGCGCAGCAGCTCCAGCAGCTCGGCGCGATCCCGTGCCGCATCGGCGTAGGCCGCGTCGACGTCGGTCAGCACGCCGGCCTCGGCGCGGGCGCGCACGTGCTCGTCGCGCAGGAACCCGGCCGCCGTGGGCAGGTCGTGCGTGGACACCGACGCCAGCGTCTCCGGGTGCCAGTGCCGCGGCGGCAGCAGTGCGCCGTCGTCGGAGCGCTGGAACCACATCACCGCGCACCCGAGCATGCCGTGGTCCGCCAACCCGGACGTGACCTCCCGCTCCACGGTTCCCAGGTCCTCGCCCACCACCACGGCCCCGGCCCGCGACGCCTCGATCGCCACCACCGCGAGCATCGCCCGCGCGTCGTAGTGCACGTAGGCGCCTTCGCGCGCCCCCCGGCCCGGCGGGATCCACCACAGCCGCCACAGCCCTGCGACGTGGTCGACGCGCAGGCCGTCGGCGTGGCGCAGCACCCCGCGGATCATGGAGCGCAGCGGGGCGTACCCCGAGGCCGCGAGCGCGTCCGGCCGCCAGGGCGGGAGCGCCCAGTCCTGGCCCTGCTGGTTGAAGTCGTCGGGCGGGGCGCCGACGGTCACCCCGCGGGCCAGCGCCCCGGCCAGCGTCCACGCGTCCGCGCCGCCCGCCGAGCACCCGACCGCGAGGTCGGCGATCAGCCCGACGGCCATGCCGCCGGCGGCCTCGTGCGCCGTGGCGAGCTGCGCGTCGGCGAGGTCGAGGCACCACGCGTGGAACAGCACGCGGTCGGCCAGCTCGGCCCGGGCCGCGGCCACGCCGGTGTCGTCGACGTGCTGCAGGTCGGCCGACCACTCATGCAGGTCGCTGCCGTGGCGCTCGGCCAGCGCGTACCACGTGGCGACGTCCCGCTGCTCGGGGTCGAGCGCGTCGAGGTCGCGGGGGAAGGACGACGCGTACGGCGCCAGCAGCTCCAGCGCCGTCCGCTTGGCCGCCCACACCGCGTCGTGGTCCACCAGGTCCGCCGACGCCGGCCGCAGCCCCGCGACCGAGGAGCGCACCGACGAGGGCGCCGCCGCGTAGGCCGCCGTGTCCTCCACGCGCACGTAGAGCGGGTGCAGGAACCGCCGGCTCGACGGCGAGTACGGCGACGGTTCCACGCGCGGCGCCAGCGCGAGGGCGTGCAGCGGGTTGACCAGCAGCGCCCCCGCGCCCTGCTCGTCCGCGGTCCGGGCGAGCAGCGAGGCGAGGTCGGCGTAGTCCCCGCACCCCCACGACCCCGGCGAGCGCAGCGCGTAGAGCTGCACCATCCACCCCCACGTCGGTGGAGGTGGCTCCAGGCGCGGCGGGGGCACGATCACGGTGACGTCCCGGTCGCCGCCGGTCAGGCGGTGGTAGCCGACGGGCAGGTCCGCGGGCAGGGTCGTGCCCACCGCGCGCTCCCCGCCGTCCTCGAGCACGACGGTCCCGGCGAAGGGCAGCGACCGAGCGGTGTCGACGACCAACGTCGGCGGGAGACGCCCGGGGTCCGCGGAGCGCACCGCCGCCAGGGCCGCGGCGAGCGCCGGCGGCGTGGTGGCGTCGACGTCGAGCGCAGAGAGGACGTCGACGACGACGCCGCGGTCGACCTCGACCTCCTGCTCACTGCTGTCGCGGTAGCGCACGGCGATGCCGTGGGCGGTGGCGAGCTCGGCGAGCTCCGGCTCGACGGGCTCGGGCACCGGATTTCCCCCAGAGAACGGGTCGACGGGATCAGGTGCGGAGGATGTCAGGCCGAGGGCCGGCGCCGCGGGGCGGGCGGCAGTTCCTCGGCCCCGGCGGAGCGGCGCCGGGCGCGGGCGGCGACGTCGTCGGCGACCGAGCGCGCGGCGGTCCCGGGTCGGCGGACGTGCGCGAGCGCGGCGACCGCGCTCTCGGCGAGCCCGGCGAGGGCGGCGGCACGGCGCACGCTCCACCCCCGGGCCAGCAGGGCGGCGGCGAGCTCCCGCGCGGCAACGGTGTCGCGGCGGGCGCGGCGCGCGAGGTGGCGCAGATCCGACGGCGGGTTCGGACGCGCCGGGTCGGTCACGACGGTGACGGCGCGCGACTCGGGGAGCGGCTCGGGGGGCGGCTCGGTGCTGCGGGGCGTGGGCAGGGTCTCGGGGGCGGCGGCCGGCGGGGCCATGGTGGGCGTGGTGGGCTCGTGGAGCACGGTCACCTTCTGTCGTCGTCTGTGTCACCCCGGGGATGGGCCGCGTGGGCCCGGCGCGAAACGTGACGATCACGCCGGGGCGAGCAACTGCTTCTCGCGCACCAGCGGCAGCGACAGCGTGCGGTACCCGCCTTCGTCGAAGAGGACCACGACCGAGTCCTCGGCGACCGTCGTCACGGTCCCGCGGCCCCACTCGTCGTGGCGGACGGCCTCGCCCGGCGCCGGGTCGCCGTCGCGGGATCCGGCCCGGCGTCCCGGGTCGCCCGGGAGCCCGGCGTCGCAGTGGTCGCAGTGGCCGCACGCCGTGTCGCGCACGTCGCCGAGCACCTCCAGCAGCGTCCGCCGCCGGCACCCGGTGCCCTCCGCGAAGCGGCGCACCAGCTCGACCTTGCTCTGCTCGCGCTCCCGGCGGCGCACGACGAGCGCGGCCGCGCCCGCGGCCAGCTCGCCCAGGTCGCCGTCGGCCAGCGCGTCCCCAGCCGCGAGACGGCGCCCGGGCAGCGAGCGCACCGCCCCCAGCGCCACCAGCGCGGGCACCGCCCGGGCGAGCGCGGCCTTCGACAGGCCCGCCGGGCGCGCCAGCTCGTCCTGGGCGACGCCCTCGGGGTTCTGCGCGATCGCGGCGAGCACGGTCCGCAGGGCGCGGGGCCGGGCGTCCCGGCCGGACGCGAAGAGCTTCGGCCGCCCGAGGTCCTGGGGCCGGTGGAACAGGACCGCGCGGGCGGGCCCGCCGTCACGCCCGGCCCGGCCGCTCTCCTGGTGATAGGCGTCGATCGACGTGGGGGTGTCGCCGTGGACGACCCAGCGCACGTCGGGCTTGTCGATGCCCATGCCGAACGCGCTGGTCGCGACGACGACGGGGACCTCGCCCGCCATGAAGGCGTCCTGCACGCGGGCGCGCTCGGCGGCCTTCATGCCGCCGTCGTAGGCCTCGGCGGTGATCCCCGCGGCCCGCAGGCGGTCCCGCACGAGCGTCGTGTGCGCCCGGGTGGTGACGTAGACGATGCCGCTGTCGCCGAGGTCGACCACCTCGCGCACGACGCGCTCCCACTTCGCGCCCTCGTCGTGGACGAGGTGGCCCGCGAGGTGGATGTTGGGCCGGTCGGTGTCGCGGACGACGACGCACGCGTCCGGCACCCCGAGCAGCTCGAGGATCTCCTGGCGGGCCGGCACCGACGCGGTCGCGGTCAGCGCGAGCACGCGCGGGCGCCCGAGGCGCCGCCGGGCGACGGCGAGCCCCAGGTAGTCGGGGCGGCAGTCCGGGCCCCAGTCGCACACGCAGTGCGCCTCGTCCACCGCGAGCAGCGTGGGCCCGCCCGCGGCGAGCGCGTCGAGGACGTCGGGACGAGCGAGCTGCTCGGGCGAGGTGACGAGCACGTCGAGCCCGCCGTCGCCGAACCGCGTCAGCACCGCGTCGCGGTCGGCGACCGTGGAGTTCAGCGCCGCCGCACGCAGGCCGGCGTCGACGAGGTGCGCGACCTGGTCGTGGTGCAGCGACAGCGTCGGCGACACCACGACCGTCGGCCCGCCCAGGACGAGACCGGTCACCGCGTACACCGCGGTCTTGCCGGCGGCCGGGGGCAGGACGGCGAGGCAGTCGTCGCCGAGCGCGCCGAGCACGGCCTCGCGCTGGCCGTCGCCCAGCGCGGCGCCGTCGCCGAGGACGCGGGCGACGGCCGCGTCGACGGCATCTGCGGTGGCGCGGTCGACGGGGCCGCAGGGGCCGAGGAGGTCCTCGGGGGCGTGGGTCACCGGCCGGTGGTAGCCGACGGCGTCGCGCAGGAAACGGCGTTCGTGGGCGCCGGGACCCGGGTACGCCCGACCGGTGGAACTGGTGCACGTCGAGCCCTACGGTCCCGGCCTCGGACGTCGGCGACGCGGCAAGGGCTGGAGCTACTTCGACCGCGAGACCTCCGAGACCGTCACGGATCCGGCGCACCTCGACCGGATCCGGAAGATCGTGATCCCGCCCGCGTGGCAGGACGTGTGGATCTGCGCCGACCCCGCGGGCCACATCCAGGCCGTCGGCACCGACGCCGCGGGACGCCGCCAGTACCGCTACCACGAGGAGTGGACGCGCCGGCGCGACACCGAGAAGTTCGACCGCGTCCTGCGTCTCGGTCACGTCATCGGCGAGGCCCGCACCGAGATCGGCGCCCGCCTGGGCCGCAGCCGTGGCCTGGGCCGTGACCGGGTGCTGGCGGGCGCGGTGTGGATGCTCGACCTCGGCGTCTTCCGCGTCGGCGGCGAGGAGTACGCGAGCGAGGACTCGCCCGGCGACGCCTCCTTCGGGCTCGCCACGCTGCGCCGGGAGCACGCGATCGCCCGCCGCGACGGCGGCGTCGTGTTCAGCTACACCGCCAAGTCGGGCGTGCTGCGGCGCGTGACGCTGCACGACGAGCACGTCCACGGGCTGGTCAGCTCGCTCAAGCGCCGTCGCGGCGGCGGCGAGGACCTGCTCGCCTACCGGCGCGGCGGGCGCGGCGGCGACCGCGGGCCGTGGCACGACGTCTCCGCCCAGGACGTCAACGACGCCGTCCGGGAGCTCATCGGCGACGAGTTCACCGCGAAGGACCTGCGGACGTGGAACGCCGGCGTCCAGGCCGCGGTGGCGCTCGCGGGGGAGTGCGACGACGGCGGTGCGCCCCCGCGCGCCCAGCGCCGGCAGCAGAGCGCGGTGACCCGCACGATGAAGGCCGTCGCCGAGACGCTCGGCAACACCCCGGCGGTCTGCAAGCGCTCCTACATCGACCCGGTGCTCGTCAGCCACTTCGAGTCCGGCCGCACGATCGCCGAGGCCGTGCGCGACGGCACGGGGCTCGACGACCACGCGCTGCGCGGCCACGTCGAGCGGGCCGTCCTCGCGCTGCTCGACCAGCGGGGGACGCCGGCCCCGGCACTGGCCGCCTAGTCCGTCCGCATCTCCGCCCAGACGGTCTTGCCGTCGCGGTGCGCCTCGACGCCCCAGGCGCTGGCGACCGCGGCGACCATGGCCAGCCCGCGCCCCCGGGGCGAGCTCGGGGCGGGCAGGTGCACCGCGGGCAGCGGGGCGAGGTCGAAGTCGCGCACCGTGAGCCGGAAGATGTGCTCGCGGCGCTCGACCTCCACGACCGACGTGCTCGCCGCGTGCTCGACCGCGTTCGTCACCAGCTCCGTCACGACGATCTCCGCGGCCTCGCGGGCCTCCTCGTCCACCGTCCAGCGGGCGCAGACACGCCGCACGTGGCCGCGGGCCTCACCGGGAGCGCGCGGGTCGACCTGGAAGTGCCAGAACGAGCGCACCAGCTCCGGACGCTCGTCGAGGTGGGCCGCGGCGGAGGCGACGTCGGGGTGCACGGGCACGCGCTGAGCGACGCGGGAGCTGACGAGCAGCGTGGCCATCGTCGCGTCCGGGGCGGCCAGCGCCAGCCGGATCTCGGGCCACTCGCCGGCGCGGGACGCGGCCTCGGCGAAGGCGTAGACGGCGCCGGAGTGCGTGAGCCGGACCCCGGAGAGGTCGACGACGACCGCACCGTGGTCGCGCAGGGCCTCGCACAGCCGTGACACCAGCAGGTGCGCGGTGATCTCGGAGAGGGGCCCGGACAGCGCCACGACGACCGGGGCGCGGAATCCGTCGGCGACGGCGGTGCGCCCGACTCCCGGGCCGTCGTGGCCCGGCGTGTCGGCCGCCCTCGCGGTCGTCTCGCCGTCCCCCGTCTGCTCGAGGGCCAGCTCGATCCTTGTGCTCACGACTCACCTCGGGGCCCTGGTACCCCGCCCTCCGGACGCCCATGCGCGTCCGATCGCCGCGCTGCGCCGGGCGGGCCGGCGGGCGGTACCGACGCGCCGAGCGGCGGCCGGGGCGCCATGATGGAGGTCATGAGCGAGCAGGACGAAGCACCCTCGTCCGCGTTGGCGGCGGCCGCCGCGTCGGGCGCGGGGGACGGGGCGGGGACCGGCGACCTGGTGTCCTCACCGGGCGCGGTCATGCGCGTGGCCGGGATGGTCGGCAAGCTCGTGGAGGAGGTCCGGGCCGCCCCGCTCGACGAGGCGGGGCGCTCGCGGCTGGCCGACATCCACGAGCGCTCGATCCGCGAGCTCGAGCAGGGGCTCGCGCCGGAGCTGCGCGACGAGCTCCACCGGATCACCCTGCCGTTCTCCGGCGACGCCACGCCGTCCCAGGCCGAGCTGCGCATCGCGCAGGCCCAGCTCCTGGGATGGCTGGAGGGGCTGTTCCACGGCATCCAGAGCGCCGTGCTCGCCCAGCAGATGGCCGCGCGCGGCCAGCTCGAGCAGATGCGTCAGGGACGGGGGCGCGTCGTCACCGGTGGGGACGGCGGGGGAATGGGCGGTGGGCAGTACCTCTGACGGGTGGCGCGGTCAGCGCGCTTCGTAGACGACGGCGCCCTCGGGCGGGGTGAAGCTGCGGGCGCCGCGCAGGGCCGACCGGCGCTCGTCCTCGGTCAGGCCGCCCCACACGCCGTACGGCTCGCGGGTGGCGAGGGCGTGCCGACGGCACGGCTCGATGACCGGGCAGGACGCGCAGACCTTCTTGGCCTCGGCGGCACGGTGCTCACGGCGCGGGCCGCGCTCGCCGTCGGGGTGGAAGAAGAAGCTCGAGTCCATCCCACGGCACGCTCCGTGGAGCTGCCAGTCCCACTCGTCGATGATGGGACCCGGCAGAAGTCGGATGTCGGCCATCGCGGTCCTCCCAGTCGGGGGCGGCCGGTCGAAGGCGGTGTCCCCCGGCACGGCAGGTGCAGCGGCGGTATCCCCCTCCCTCCGCGGCCGCAAACACCCCTGAACGGCCCAGTGACCACCCCGATCGTGGGTTCCGGATCCGCAGGAGAGGGCGGGGTTGTGGTGTGACGTCACCGGCCGCGTCGTGAAGGGGTGCCCACGGGGGGTGACGAGTACGCTGCCGAGCACGGCAAGTACGTTGCCGCCACCGGGTCGCGGACCCGGTGCACATCCGACAGGACCGGAGGGGGACCAGGCGCCGTGGCAGGAGATGACGACCTCACTGCGGAGGACCCGCTCGGCGTCGACGTCCAGCGGTCGAACGGCGCGTCGGTGATCCGGCTGGCCGGAGAGATCGACATGCTGACGACGCCGGCGTTGCGGGCGAAGGTGAACGAGGAGCTCCAGGGCAAGCCCACGGTGCTCGTGCTGGACATGCTCTCGGTCGAGTTCCTCGGCTCGAGCGGGCTGGCACTGCTCGTCGAGGCCCTCGACGAGTCCCGCAACCGCGACGTGGCGCTGCGCCTCGTCGCGAACTCGCGCCCGGTGAGCCGGCCGCTGCAGGCGACGGGCCTCACCGACCTGTTCGCGCTCTACCCGTCGGTCGAGGCCGCCCTCGCCGGATGACCGGTGCCGGGCGCCTGCCGTCCACGACGGATGCGCCGATACGGTGACCCCGCCATCGACCTCCTCACCTGCCGCGAAACGGAGATCAGCAGCCGTGCAGACGCCGGAACCGCAGCAGCGTGATCGCTCGTCCACCGCCACGACGGGCCTGGACGCCACGGGCGGGCTGGCCGAGACCCCGACCCCGGTCGAGGTCCGCGTGCACGCCGACCCCGCCCTGATCCCGTCGGTGCGCGCCGTCGCCGCCGACCTCGCCGCGCGGGCCGACTTCGACCTCGACGCCGTCTCCGACCTGCGGATGGCGGTCGACGAGGCGTGCTCCGCGCTGGTGCCGCTGGCGCGCGAGGGCGGGCAGCTGCGCTGCGGGTTCGCCATGGCCGAGGGGCGCATCGACGTGATCTGCCGCGTGCCGGTCACCGGCCAGGCCTCGCTCCGCCAGGACACCTTCGGCTGGCGGGTGCTCACGACGCTGACCGACGACGCCCAGGTCCTCGACGCCGACCCCGAGTGGCTCGGCATCCACCTGCGCAAGCAACGGCTCACCCCGTGAGCGAGCCGGCGCGCGCCCTCGCGAGCGACGCGGAGGGCTCGTCGCAGGCAGGGGGCAGGTCCCGCACCGAGGACTCGTACGAGCACCTCGTCCCCATGCTCGTGGAGCACGCGGGCCTCGACGCCGACGATCCCCGCCGCGAGGTCCTGCGCGACCGCCTCGTCGAGGGCTACCTGCCGCTCGCGCGGCACATCGCCCGCCGCTTCGCGCAGCGCGGCGAGCCGCAGGAGGACCTCGAGCAGGTCGCGACCGTGGGGCTGATCCACGCCGTCGACCGCTTCTCGCCGGAGCGGGGCTCGGACTTCCTGTCCTACGCGGTCCCCACCATCACCGGCGAGGTGCGTCGCTACTTCCGCGACAAGGCGTGGTCGACGCGCGTACCCCGCCGCCTCAAGGACCTGCGCCTGGCGATCGGGTCGGCGATGCCGCACCTGTCCCAGGAGCTCAACCGCGCGCCCACCGCCGGCGAGCTGGCCGAGCACCTGCAGCGCACCCGCGAGGAGGTGCTCGAGGCCCTCGAGGCCGCGAACGCCTACCGGTCCAGCTCGCTGGACGACATGCTCGTCGACGACCCGTCGTCCGGGCGGCTCGCCGACGTCCTGGGGTCCGCGGACGCCGAGCTCGAGCAGGTCGAGCACCGCGAGACCGTGCAGCCCGCCCTGCGCAAGCTCCCCGAGCGCGAGCGCACGATCGTCATGCTCCGGTTCTTCGGCGGCATGACCCAGACGCAGATCGCGGAACGCGTCGGCGTCTCGCAGATGCACGTCTCCCGCCTGCTCACCCGCACCCTCGCCGCCCTGCGCGCCGACCTCTCGGACCCGCCGACGTCCTGAGGCGCCCTGGTGTTCGAGCAATGCGGCTTTGCTGGCATCTGACGCCAGGATCGCCACATCCTCGGTCGCGCGACACGCCGACGGGTGCGAGGTGCGGGGTGTGCCAGCCTGGCGTCGAGGCTGGCGCCCAACGTCAGGAAAGCCGCCACGATCACACAGCGACGGGCAGGCTCTGGTAGCTCCGCAGCAGCAGCGAACGCCGCCGCACCGCCCCGTCCTCCCGGTGCAGCCCCGGCATCCGCGCCGCCAGCGCCGTCAGCGCGACGCGTCCCTCGAGCCGGGCCAGCGGCGCGCCGAGGCAGTAGTGGATGCCGCCGGAGAACGCCAAGTGCTCGCCCTTGGTCGGGCGGTCGAGGTCGAACACGTCCGGGTCGGTGTGCACCGCCGGATCGCGTCCGGCCGCGCCGAGCATCGCCATGACGACGGTGTCCGGGGCGACGTCGCGGTCGCCGATCCGCGTGGTCTCGTGCGGGGTCCGCGCGGTGAACTGGATGGGCGCGTCGAACCGCAGGGTCTCCTCGACGGCGTCGCCGCTGCGCGCGGGATCGGCGGCCAGCTGCGCCCAGGGCCCACGGGCGTCGGTCATCGCCGCGACCGCGTTCGACAGCAGCGTGCTCGTCGTCTCGAAACCGGCCAGCAGCAACAGCGCGGCGAGACTGACGACCTCGTCGGTGTCGGCGTCCTGAGCGGCGAGGTGGCTGATGAGGTCGTCGGCGGGATCGTGGCGGCGCTTCTCGAGCAGGGCGCCCATCAGCCCGCGCAGCTCGACCACCGCGGACTCGAGCCGGCGCAGCGCGCGCAGCGACCGCACCCCGCCCAGCCCGGCGGCGACCGCCCGCCCCCATCGCGCGAACGCGGCCGCGTCGTCGTCCGGGACACCCAGGATCTCCGCGATCACCGCGACCGGCAGGGGCGTCGCGACGTCGGCGACGAGGTCGAAGCGCTCTCGCCGCGCCGCCTCGTCGGCCAGCCGCGCGGCGAGCGCAGTCACCAGCGGCTCGTAGGCGTTCACCCGCGCCGGCGTGAACCACGTGCCGACCAGCCGCCGCAGCCGCGTGTGCTCCGGTGGATCCATACCGAGGAACGACAGGTCGACGGGCTCGAGCAGCGGATCCCGCCCGCCCTCGACGGATCCGCCCAGCGAGCCGCCGGACCGCGTCCGGACCAGGAAGCGCCGGTCGCGGACGAGGTCGCGGCACAGCGCGTGGGTGGCGACGACGAGGACGCCGCTGCGGCTCGCGTAGGGCTGCGTGGCGTCCCGGAGACGACGCTGGACAGGCGTGGGGTCGTCGATCCAGGGCCGGTAGAGCAGGCGCAGCACGGGGTCGCCGGCCAGCGCCATCGCCAGCCCGCCGGTGCGCATCACGGCCAGCCGCGCGCCGAGCGTGACGTCGCGGCGCAGGTCCATGACGCGATCCTGGCGCGCGTCGGGTCCCCGAGGAAGCCCGCGTGGTCGTGGTGGATCTCCTGACGCTGAACGTCAGCAGGGACGCCGGGCTGACAACAGCCGACCGGACCTCAGGCGCCCCTACCGGCGTGTCGCGACACCGAGGATGTGGCGATCCTGGCGTCAGACGCCAGGAAAGCCGCATTGCTCGAACACCGTCATCGCAGTGAATGGCGGCCCTCTTCGTCGCGGCGGGTGCGGCCGTGTTTCGCCAGGTACTCCAGGAGCGGGACGGCGACGCGGCGGGTGGTGCCGAGCGCCTGGCGCGCTTCGGAGAGCGTGAACGGCGAGGGCAGGTCGGCGAGGCGGGCAAGAGCGACGTCCGCGGCGTCGGGCGCGAGGTAGATCCCGTCGCCGACCTTCAGCAGCGCCCCGGCCTTCACGGCCGCGCCGAGCTCGCGGGTCCGCAGCCCCAGCTCGGCGAGCCGCCCGGCCTCGGGCGCGGCGAACGGTGCCTCGGCGAGGTCGGAGCGCACGGTTGCCACCGCCGCGCGCACGGCGTCGGGCAGACCGCCGGCGTCACGCGGACGCACGCGCCCCCCGGCCGCGATCAGCGACGACGCGCCGGGCTCGGCGAGCACGAGGTCGAGCAGCCGGGGCTCGGGCAGGTCGAGGGCCTGCGCGGCGGCCTTCGCGGGCAGGCCGGCGTCGAGCGGCTGCTCCTCGGTGTGCCGGGCGACGGCCGCCACGAGCCGATCGGCCAGCGACGACAACCACGAGGCGTCCACCAACCAGCCGCCCGCCGCGGGCACGTCCGCGGGGACGGAGGCCCCGAGCGCCACGAGGTCGTCACGGCGCATCAGCCGCCGGCGCGCCAGCTCGTCACGCGCGTCCGGGACGCCCGCGGTCGCCGCCAGCTCCCCGGCCCGGGCGCGGGCGGCCCCGCGCCGCCGCAGGGCGGGCGGCCGCACGTCGAGCACGGTCACCCCGCCGAGCACCCGGTGCGCGCCGGGGTCGCGCAGCAGCGCGTGGTCGCCGGGTCGCAGTGGCAACGGCTCCCGCAACGTCAGTCGGACGGTCCGCGTGGCCCCCGGCTCGAGGGACAACGGCCGCACCCGCGCGGCCACCGCCGCCGAGCCGACGTGGAGCATCACCTGCCGCGGGAGATCGACGGCGGTCGAGGCCCCCCGGGGCGGACCGACCCGCACGTCGACGACGTCGCTGCGCAGCCATCGCCCGGGGGTGGTCAGGGCGTCGCCGCGGCCGACCTCGTCGAGCCCGACGCCCCGCAGGTTCAGCGCCACGCGCGCCACGGCCCGGACCGGGTCGACGGTCTCGCCGAGGGCCTGGATCCCGCGGACGGTGACCGAGCGCGAGCCCAGCGCCAGCTCGTCGCCCACCCGGACGGTGCCGGCCCCGAGCGTCCCCGTGACGACGGTGCCCGCCCCCCGCACTGTGAACGCGCGGTCGACCCACAGGCGCACGTCCGCGTCGACGTCCGGCGCGGGCAGCCCGCCGACCAGGGACGACAGCGCAGCACGCAGATCCGGCAGACCGATCCCGGACGCCCCCGACACGCACACCGCCGGCAACCGCCCCAGCGACGACTCCGCGAGGTGCTCCAGCGCCTCGTCCCGCGCCAGCTCCGGGTCGGCGAGGTCGCTGCGCGTCACGACAAGCAGCCCGTCGCGCACCCCGAGCGCGTCCAGGGCGTCGAGGTGCTCGGTCGACTGCGGCATCCACCCCGAGTCCGCCGCGACCACGAACATCGTCGCCGGCACGGGCCCGACCCCGGCGAGCATCTGCGTCACGAACCGCTCGTGGCCCGGGACGTCGACGAAGGCGACGGGCTCGTCGTCACCGGGCAACGTCGTCCACGCGAACCCGAGGTCGATCGTCATGCCCCGCCGCCGCTCCTCGGCCCAGCGGTCGGGCTCCATCCCGGTGAGCGCGCGGACCAGCGTCGACTTCCCGTGGTCGACGTGCCCGGCGGTCGCGACGACCCTCACCCGAGCGCCGCCCGCGCCGCCGCCGCCAGCCGCGCGTCCTCCGACGGCGGCACCGAGCGCAGGTCGAGCACGCAGCGGCCCTGCTCGACATGGGCGACGACGGGGTCGGCGCCGTCCCGCAGACGGACGGCGAGATCGACCGGCAGCGCGACGCCGGCGCTCGCCAGTTCCACACCGGGCGCGCCACCCCCGCCGACCTGGGCCACGCACTCGACGACGGTGGCCGGTGTGCCGATCTGTTCCGCCAGCTCCGTGGCCCGCGTGTGCAGGGACTCCACCGACGCCTCGAGCAGGGCCCGCACCGGCGGCGTCGGCCCGCGCAGCGTCGCCTCGAGGGCGGCCAGGGTCAGCTTGTCGACGCGCAGCGCCCGCGCCAGCGGGTGGCGGCGCAGCCGGTGCACGAGGTCGGCGTCACCGAGCAGGAGGCCGGCCTGCGGACCCCCGAGCAGCTTGTCGCCCGACGCCGTCACGAGCGACGCCCCCGCGCGCAGCTCGGTCGCCGCGTCCGGCTCGTCGGGCAGGAGCGGGTGCGGCGCGAGCAGGCCGGACCCGATGTCGGACACGACGGGCACGCCGAGATCGCTCAGCGCGGACACCGGCACCGATGACGTGAACCCCGTGACCACGAAGTTCGACGGGTGGACCTTGAGGATCATCCCGGTCTCCGGGCCAACCGCGTCCTCGTAGTCCGACCGGTGCACCCGGTTCGTGGTCCCGACCTCGCGCAGCCGCGCGCCGGTCGACTCCAGCAGGTCGGGCAGCCGGAACCCGTCACCGATCTCGACCATCTCGCCGCGTGCGATGACGATCTCGCGGCCCCCTCGAACGGTCGAGCTCCGCTCCCCTATCGGCGTGCTCCCCTGACTGTCTCCCCCCGCCAGCGCCGTCGCCGCCAGGATCAGCGCCGCGGCGCCGTTGTTGGTGACGTGCACGCCGCCCGCGTCGGGGACGGCCGCCGCCAGCGCCGCCATCGTCCCCGCCCCGCGACGGCCCCGGCCGCCGGTGGCCAGGTCCAGCTCGACGTCCGTCGTGCCCGCGGCGAGGTCCAGCGCGTCCCGCGCGGCGGGCGACAGCGGCGCGCGCCCCAGGTTCGTGTGCAGCAGCACGCCGGTGGCGTTGACGACCGGGCGCAGCGACGCGGCGGTCGGCGGCATGGCCGCGACGACCTCGTCGGCGACCGCCTCGGGCGCGATCTCCCCGGCCCGCGCCCGCTCCTGCGTGGCGACGACGACCTCCTTGACCCGGGCGCGCCCGAGCGTCGCCAGCGCCGGGCCCAGCCGCGCGTCGGCCAGCACCGTGTCGGTCCGCGGGACGCGCCGCCGGTGATCGTCGTCCACCGGCCCATTGTGCGCGCTACAGGCCGACAGCCAGCGCCACCACCGACGTCAGCACCCCGATCCCGACGACGGCTCCCGTGACCGCCACCAGCAGCCGGCGGGGAAAGGCGCGGCGGACCATCAGCAGCGACGGCAGGCTCACCGCCGGCAGGGTGATCAGCAGGGCGGCCGCGAGCGGGCCGGACACGCCGACGGCCAGCAGCGCCGCCACGACGGCGATCTCGGCGCCCGTCGGGATCGGTAGCAGCGTCCCGGCCACGGCCAGCAGCAGGACGCCCAGCACGAGCCCGGTGCCCGTGAGCCACGGGGCCGCGACCGGGAACAGCACACCGCGGAACGCCCCGAGCGCCACGACGAGCAGCAGGTACTCGGGCAGCAACCGGACCGACAGCCCGCCCAGCGCGGCCAGGAAGCGCACGACCAGGGGTCGCTCGTCGGGAACGGCGTCCCCGACGACGGGCTCCTCGACGACGGAGCCCGTGGGCGACCG
Organism: Actinomycetospora sp. NBRC 106375; assembly: GCF_030269665.1. GTDB lineage: Bacteria > Actinomycetota > Actinomycetes > Mycobacteriales > Pseudonocardiaceae > Actinomycetospora. The sequence continues at coordinate 15,460 of NZ_BSTS01000023.1, read as the reverse complement.
GGAAGCCCACCGGCGGCCCAGCACCACCGCCGCCGCGACGACCGCGACACCGGCCACCGCCCGCAGCAGCGTCCACTCCCACGGCAGCACGAACGCGCAGAACACGAGCACGACCGGGTTCAGCGCCGGGTTCCCGAGCCAGTAGGCGAGCGTCGCGGTCAGGTCCGCCGCGCGACGGCGCAGCCCGACGGCGATCGGCGCCGCGCAGCAGGTGCACATCAGGGACGGCAGCGCCAGCGCGCCCCCGCGCACCCCGCCGCTCACGCCCCGGCCGAGCACCCGGCGCAGCCACGCCGAGGGCAGGACCGTCTGCACCGCCGCGGCCAGGACGAGCGCGACGACGAGCGCCGGCCAGATCGCGAGGAAGTAGGTCCCCGCGAACCGCAGGCCGGCCGACAGCGACACCCCGGGCGGCGCGGACGCACCGCCGGTGAGGATCGACGAGCCGAGCGAGTGGGAGCCCGCCACGGACGGCACCTTCACCCAGTACGGCGCCCACTTCGCCCACAGCAGGCCGGCGACGACGAGCGCCCCGAACCCGACCGCCACCGCCCACGCCGGCGGACCGGCCCGCCGCGCACCGATCGCTCCGTCCGTCACGATCGCCGATCGTCACACGCCGACCGCACCTCCGCCCGGCCGTATGTGAGCAGTTGGCGCCCTCATGGGGGCGCCAACTGCTCACGTACGAGCGAGGTCAGGCGAAGGTCCGGTCCGGGGGCGTCGTGGCGGTCTCGGTCGAGGCCTGCCGCTGCCGGATGCGCTCCCGCTGCGGCACGACGATGTGCGCCGGGTCGTTCGCCGACGCGATGCCGGCGTCGAACACCCCGAACCGCGTCAGCGCCGAGCCGGCCATGAGCGCCAGCCCCGACAGGGCCGCCGACCAGCGCCGGCGCCGCCCCACCAGCGCGCCCAGCGCGCCGGCCACGAGACACGTCTTCGACGCCCGCATCAGCGTCTTCGCGCGACCCTTGCAGTAGACGTCGGCGAGCATCCCCAGGTCGCGCTGCATCTTCTCGTCGATCGCGAGCTCCGTCGCGGCGCCTGCGATCGCGAGCCGCGCGGCCGGCTCGTTGTCGCGCACCGACGAGAACACCAGCCCGAACCCGCCGCCGGCCGCGGCCGCGCTCGACCCGAACAGGATCGGCAGGTGCCGGTGCGCCTCGTGCCAGGTCGGCACCGCGGTGTTGGAGAACAGTACGGCCGTGTAGGTGGCGAGCGCGGGCCCGACGACGGCGGCCGCGACGCCGGTGACGTCGCCCGTCCGCCGGAACCACCCCGTCACCTCGGTCGCGGCGGTCGCCGCGGCGAACGTCGCGAAGGGGGAGAGGATCCACGTCCCCACCGAGAGCGGTGACGTCGGCTTGAACACCCGCAGCATGTGCAGGAAGCGCCGCGGGCGGTGCAGGTCGTGGACGAGGAACACCGTCCCGCCCACCGCGCCGGCCGCCGCGCCGAGACGCCCCGCGCGCCGCAGCGTGGGGCGTCCGGTCGCCCGGGCCATGGCCGCGAGCACCGACGACGACCCCGCGAGCCCACCCAGGAAGAGGTAGAGCGGCACGTCGGGGTTCTTCCACACCGGCGCCTTGATGATCGGTCGGCCGTAGTACGAGCGGAACTCGGCCTCGGGGACCTGCAGCTCCTCGCGGTTCCCCCCGCGACCCCGGCCGCGGAACCGCTCCGGCATCTCCGCCGGGTTCGCGTCCGTCACCGCCGACCTCCTGTGAAGAACGCCGCCACCGCGGCCGCGCCGAGCCCGAGCGCGGTCAGTGCCGCGTTGCGCCACATCTCCGGCAGGTCGCGGGTGGTGACGATCGGGTCCGGCGGCAGGCCGTAGACCTCCGGCTCGTCGAGCAGCAGGAAGAACGCCCCGTCGCCGCCGACACCGTCGTCGGGGTCGCGCCCGTAGAGCCGGGCCTCCTCGACGCCGCGGCCGTGGAGCTCCGCCAGCCGGGCGTCCGCGGCCGCCTGGAGCTCGTCCAGGTCGCCGAACTGGATGGAGTTGGTCGGGCACGCCTTCGCGCACGCCGGCTCGAGGCCCTCGCCGAGCCGGTCGTAGCAGAGCGTGCACTTGTGGGCGCCGCCGTCGGACTCCCGCACGTCGATCACGCCGTACGGGCAGGACGGCACGCAGTAGCCGCACCCGTTGCAGATGTCGTCCTGCACGACGACCGTGCCGAACTCGGTCCGGAAGAGCGCCCCGGTCGGGCAGACGTCCAGGCACCCGGCGTGGGTGCAGTGCTTGCAGACGTCCGACGACATCAGCCAGCGCACGTCGCGCTCGTCGTCCGGGGTCTGCTGGCCGTGCGCGCCGGTGTCCGGGAGCAACGCGAGAAGGTCGACCGTGCCACCGTCGGGAGGGGCCGAAGCGGCGTCCCGCGGGAGGGAGCCGCCCAGCGCCGGGAGGCCGCTCGGCATGTGCCCCGTCGTCGCCGTCCCGTGCGGGCGGACGTCCTCGATGAACGCGACGTGCCGCCACGTCGAGGCGCCCAGGTCACCGGTGTTGTCGTAGGACATCCCGGTGAGGCGGTAGAGGTCGGAGGCGTCGGTGCCGTCGTCGGGCACCAGGTTCCACTCCTTGCACGCCACCTCGCAGGCCTTGCAGCCGATGCAGACCGACGTGTCGGTGAAGAAGCCGACCCGCTTCGGGTGCTCGGCCGACCACCCGGCGTCGGCCGACGGATCCGGCAACGGGCCCGACAGCGACGAGGCGGCGCCGGAGAACGCATCGAAGAGCGTCACTAGGTGATCCCTCCCGGCTCCACGCCGGCCTTCCGTCGGTAGGACTCGACGAACTCCAGCAGCGCCGGTCCGCGAGGACGCCGCCCGGGCTGGATGTCGCAGGTCGCCACCTTCGACTCCTGGATGTGCACGTTGGGGTCCATGACGACGCCGAGCAGGTCGTTCGCCGGGTCGCCGACCGACAGCCCGTTCGAGCCCCAGTGGTACGGCAGCCCGATCTGGTGGATGCGCTGATCGCCGATCCGCAGCGGCTTCATCCGCTCGGTGACGAGCACGCGGGCCTCGATCGCGGTCCGGGCCGAGATCAGCGTGGCGTACCCGAGGTGCTCGAGGTTCCGCTCACGGGCCAGCGCGGGGGAGACCTCGCAGAAGAACTCCGGCTGCAGCTCCGAGAGGTAGCCGAGGAACCGGCTCATGCCGCCCGCGGTGTGGTGCTCGGTGAGCCGGTAGGTGAGGAAGACGTAGGGATAGGTCTCCGACATCGCCGGGTTGAGCCGGTTCCACGCCCGGTCGATGTCCTCGCGGGCCGGGTTGTCCTGCTGGTCGTGCAGCAGGTTCGCCACCGGCGACTCGACCGGCTCGTAGTGCGTGGGCATCGGCCCGTCCGCGAGACCCGTCGGCGCGTAGAGCCACGCCTTGCCGTTCGCCTGCATGATGAACGCGTCGGTGCCCGACAGCGCGTCCTCGACCGTCGCGCCCTCCGGCGGACGGTACGACGGCGCCTTGGTGGCCTCGAAGTCCGGGATGTCGTGCCCGGTCCACGATCCCGACTCCTCGTCCCACCACACGTACGCCTTGCGCTCGCTCCACGGCTTCCCGTCGGCGTCGGCCGAGGCACGGTTGTAGAGCGTGCGGCGGTTCGCCGGCCACGCCCAGCCCCACTCGGGCGCGACCCACGTCTGCTCGGCGCCGGGCGTGCGACGGTCGGCCTGGTTGACGCCGTCCTTGAAGACCCCGGTGTAGATCCAGCAGCCGCCCGAGGTCGTCCCGTCGGCCTTCATCTGCGTGTAGCTCGCCAGGTGGTTCCCGTCGGCGTCAAAGCCGTTGATCTCGGCCAGCACCGACTGCGGGTCCGGCTCCTCGTGCACCCCGAACGTCGGGTAGTCCCACGTCAGGTCCAGCAGAGGCCGGTCACGATCGTCCGTCGACCCGGCCAGCTTCTCCCGGATCTTCTTCCCGAGGTGGAAGTAGAAGTGCAGCTCCGAGCGCGCGTCACCCGGCGGGTGCACCGCCTCGCGCCGCCACTGCAGCAGCCGCTGGGTGTTGGTGAACGTCCCCGACTTCTCGGTGTGGTTCGCGCACGGCAGGAAGAAGACCTCGGTGCCGATGTCCTCGGTGCGCAGCTCCCCGGTCTCGATCTCGGGGCCGTCCTTCCAGAACGACGCCGACTCGATCATCTGCATGTCCCGGACGACGAGCCAGTCGAGGTTCGCCATCCCGAGCCGCTGCATCTTGCCGTTGGCGTGCCCGACCGCCGGGTTCTCCCCGACGAGGAAGTAGCCGAAGGTCTTGCGGTCGATCTGGTCGCGCACGATGCCGTACGTGCCGTGGTTGCCGGTCAGGCGCGGCAGGTAGTCGAACGCGAAGTCGTTCTCCGGGGTCGCCGCGTCGCCCCACCACGCCTTGAGCAGGCTGACGAGGTAGGCGTCCATGTGACCCCAGAAGCCGGTCTTGGCCGCGTCCGCGTCGAGGAAGCTCTGCAGATCCTCGTGCAGGTGCGCGTTCGGCATGGGGATGTAGCCCGGCAGCAGGTCGTAGAGCGTCGGGATGTCCGTCGAGCCCTGGATCGAGGCGTGCCCGCGCAGCGCGAGGATGCCCCCGCCGGGACGGCCCATGTTGCCCAGCAGCGTCTGCAGGATCGACGCCGCGCGGATGTACTGCGCGCCGACGGTGTGGTGGGTCCAGCCCACGGAGTACACCCACGCCGTGGTCCGCTCGCGCCCGGAGTTCTCGGTGATGGCGCGCGCCACCGCCAGGAACTGCTCGACACCCATGCCGCACACGCGGGAGACGGCCTCCGGCGTGTAGCGCGCGTAGTGCCGCTTGAGCACCTGGTAGACGCAGCGCGGGTGCTGCAGGGTGTCGTCGCGCTCGGGGTCCGACGGTGCGTAGGCCTGGTCACCGACGCCGCCCGCGGTGTCCGAGGTGAACGCGGCGTGCTCCTCGCGGAGCTCGGGCTCCCAGTGGTCGCGCTGGCCCGCCGCCGGCGCCTCGTACGCGCCGTCCATCTGCCACGAGATCGGGTCGTAGCGGCCGGTCTCGGCGTTGTAGCCCGAGAAGACGCCCTCGACGTCGGCGTCGGCGAAGTCCTCCCCGACGAGCTCGGCCGCGTTCGTGAACGCGGTGACGTACTCACGGAAGTCCTTGCCCTCGGTGAGCACGTAGTTGATCAGCCCGCCGAGGAACGCGATGTCCGCGCCCGCCCGGAACGGCACGTGCAGGTCGGCCACCGCGCTGGTGCGCGTGAACCGCGGGTCGACGTGGATGACCGTCGCGCCGCGGGCCTTGGCCTCCATGACCCACTGGAAGCCCACGGGGTGGGCCTCCGCCATGTTCGAGCCCTCGATGACGATGCAGTCCGAGTGCTGCAGGTCCTGCTGGAAGTTCGAGGCCCCTCCGCGGCCGAAGCTGGTCCCCAGACCGGGGACGGTGGCGCTGTGTCAAATGCGCGCCTGGTTCTCCACCTGGATCGCGCCGAGCGCCATGAACAGCTTCTTGATGAGGTAGTTCTCCTCGTTGTCCAGCGTCGCCCCGCCCAGGCTCGAGAAGCCCAGCGTGCGCCGCAGGACGCGGCCCTGGTCGTCGGTGTCCTGCCATCCGCGACGGCGGGCGTCGAGGACGCGGTCGGCGATCATGTCGAGCGCCGTGTCGAGGTCGAGGTCCTCCCACTCGGTGCCGTACGGACGCCGGTACTTCACGGTCGTCACGCGGGTCGGAGAGGTGACCAGCGACGTCGACGCGGACCCCTTCGGGCACAGGCGGCCGCGGGAGATCGGCGAGTCGGGGTCGCCCTCGATCTGGGTCACGCGCCCGTCGCGCACGTAGATGTTCTGCCCGCAGCCCACCGCGCAGTAGGGGCACACCGACTTGACGACCTCGTCGGCCTCGCGGGTGCGCGGCTCGAGCGCCCGGGTGCGCGGCGACTGCACCGCCGCGCCGCGCCCGAGCGGGTCGGACCCGGTGGCCTGCCGGAACATCGGCCACTCGCCCAGCCAGGTGCGCACACCCATACAGGCATCTCCTCGCTGTGGTCGAGCTGTGGTGGTCTCTGCGGGCACCGCGGCTGGACCCGGGAAGCTGGCGGAGGCGGACGGGAATCGAACCCGCCTGGCCGAGATACCCGGCCACTACGGTGTTGAAGACCGCGGGGGCCACCAGGCACCCTGACGCCTCCGCGGGCGAGCCTAGGCGGGGCCTTGCGGGCACGCAGGGTGGGGCCGTGGGTGGGGTGGCGCCGGTCGGGGAACGGAGTCCTCGTGGGTGATCTCGTCCTCGGCGTCGACGTCGGCACCACCGCCACCAAGGCCGTCGCGTACTCCGCCGACGGGGCCGACCACGGGCACGGCGAGGCGCCCCACCGCCTGGAGGAACCGGAGCCCGGCGCGGCCGTGCAGGACCCCGAGGCGCTGTACGAGGCGGTGGGTGATGCGGTCCGCGACGCCGTCGCAGGCCTCGACCCGGCGCGGGTCGCCGCGATCTCGTTCAGCGCGACGATGCACGGGCTCCTCGCCACCGACGCCAGCGGCGACCCCCTCGGACCGCTGATCACGTGGGCCGACAGCCGCGCGGGCGACGTCGCCCGCGAGCTCCGGCGACGCCGTGACGGTCGGGACGCGCTCGCCCTGCACCGGCGCACCGGCACGCCCGTCCACCCGATGAGCCCGCTGGTCAAGCTGGCCTGGCTGCGCCGCGAGCGCCCGAGCCTGCTGGCGGCCGCGCACACCTGGGGCGGGATCAAGGAGTTCGTGCTCGCGCGGGCGACCGGCGCCCGCGTCACCGACACCTCGTGCGCCTCCGCCACGGGCCTGCTCGACGTCGCGACCGGTATCTGGGACGCCGAGGCGCTCGAGATCGCGGGGATCGACGCCGGACGGCTCGGCGAGCTCGTCGCCCCGACCGCCGTCGTCGGACGGCTCCGTGAGCGCGACTGGGGCCTGCCCGCCGGCGTCCCCGTCGTCGCGGGCGGCGCCGACGGACCGTTGGCCAACCTCGGCGTCGGGGCCGTCCGCCCGGGCGTCGCGGCGTGCTCGATCGGCACCAGCGGCGCCCTGCGCGTCACCGTGGAGCGCCCCGCCGTCGACCCCCGCGGGCGCGTGTTCTGTTACGACCTCGCCGACGGGCGCTGGGTCGTCGGCGGGGCGATCACGAACGGCGGCCTCGTGCTCGACTGGGCGCACGAGACGCTCGGGCGCGACGTCGACACGCTCCTGGCCGCCGCGGCGGACGTGCCGGCGGGTGCCGACGGGCTGCTCGCCCTGCCTCACCTGCTGCCCGAACGCGCCCCCTACTGGGACGCCGGCGGCGCCGGGGCGCTCGTCGGCCTCCACCGCAGGCACGGACCCGGGCACGTCACGCGGGCCCTGCTCGAGGGCGTGTGCCTGCAGCTGCGCCTGGTCCTCGACGCGCTGCGCGAGGCCGGGCTCGCCGTGCACGAGGTCCGGGCCACCGGCGGCTTCGCCCGCAGCGCGCTCTGGCGCCGGCTGCTCACCGACGCCCTCGACCTGCCGGTCGGCTTCCCGGTCGTCGACCAGGGCTCCGCCTTCGGCGCGGCGCTGCTCGGGATGCAGGGCGTCGGCCTGCTCGCGCCGGGGCCGGACGCGCTCGTCGACGCGGCCGAGCGGATCCCGATCGCCGAGACTCTGCTCCCGGGCGGCGACGCCGCCGTCCACGCCGCCCGGCTCCCGGTGTTCGAGCAGGTCCACGACCTGCTCGAGGACGTGGACCTCTAGTCGTCGTCGGCGGCGTCCGCCACCGCTTCCAGCTCCACCAGCGCGTCCTCGAGGTAGCCCAGCAGGTGCTGCAGGTGCGGCACGGCCCGGCGGTCGCCGGTCACGCCGATCTCCATGTCGTCCGCGTAGGACAGCACGGTGATGTTCAGCGCCTGCCCGTCGAGCGGCACCGAGATCGGGTAGATGCCCTCGAGCTTCGCGCCCTCCCAGTACAGGGGGTCCTTCGGCCCGGGCACGTTCGAGATGATCAGGTTGAAGCCCTGGTTCACCGCCGACGAGCCCGGGACCAGCCCCAGCCCGACGGGTGCGGCGACGGCCGCCGAGAGCGCGGCGATCGTCATCGGGTCGCGGCCCTGCAGGTTCTCCTTGGCCGCGAGGCCCGACTGCCGGATCTTCGCGAGCCGCGCGGCGGGGTCGGGCTCGTTCGTGGCCAGGTTGACGAGGATGGCGCCGAGCGCGTTGCCCGAGCCCGCGTCCTCGAGCGCGACGGGCAGCGCGGCCACCAGCGGCTTCTCGGGCAGGCCCTCGTGCGCCTCGAGGTAGCGGCGCAGGGCGCCCGCGCTCATCGCGAGCATCACGTCGTTGACCGTGGTGCCGGTCCGTTCGCGGACCCGCTGGATGCGCTTGAGCGGCCAGGACTCCGCGGCGAACCGCCGGGCCCCCGTGATCGGGACGTTGAGCATGGTGGGCGGCGCCTCGAACGGCAGGGCCAGGTCGTGCTCGACGACGCCGCGGTAGATCGACGACGCGAGCGCCGGCCCCACGTTGAGGGTCTGCCCGACGGTCTCGGCGAGCGTGCCCGCGGTCCGCAGGGCGCCGCCGAGGTACTCCCGCGCCCCGCCGAGGATGCCCGAGGGCGCCGGCGCCTTCTCACCCGCCGGCCGGCTCTCGCGGCCCGGCCGCGGGTCGACCGCCCAGAACGGCGCCATCTCGCGGCGGTCGGGGTCGGTGCTCAGCGCCTTCTCGAGGTGCCGGATGGACCGCACCCCGTCCATCATCGCGTGGTGGATCTTGCCGTAGACGGCGAAGCGGTCGCCCTCCACGCCCTCGATGAGGTGGAACTCCCAGAGCGGCCGGTGCCGGTCGAGCAGGCTGCCGTGCAGCCGCGAGACGAGCTCGAGGAGCTCGCGGATGCGTCCCGGACGCGGGAGCGCGGAGAGCCGCACGTGGTACTCGATGTCGACGTCGTCGTCGGTCGCCCACGCCCACTGGCCCAGCGTCGACAGCCCGCGCGTCGCGCGCCTGCGGAACAGCGGCGCGATCTCGACGTCACCGGAGACGAGGTGGCGGTGCAGGTCGGCGAGGAAGTCCGGGCCCGCGCCCTCGGGTCGGTCGAAGAGCATCAGCGAGCCGACGTGGGTGGGTCGCTCCCGCGACTCCGCCAGCAGGAACATCGCGTCCCGGAACGACATCGTCGCCAATTCGGTCCCCTCCCGACCCTGGCACGCCCTGCCGGACGTGTCCGCCGTCAGTGTGACCTACTCGCCGGTCACTGTCGCGGGGCCGGTGTACCGACGGAGCGCCGCCGTCAGCGCGTCCAGGTCGGCGACCTCGACGCCCCCGCTGCGCCGGACGGCCGCGCCGATCATGAGGTTGTAGCGCAGCCCCTCCTCGCCGCCCTGGCGCAGGTCGTCGCGGTAGGCCAGCACGGGCTTCCCGTGCGCCGCGGCCCACGCGACCTCGACGACCGTCCCGTTGTCGGGCGGCTCCTGGTCGAGGCAGGCGACGACCAGGTCCGCCTCGTGCTCGATGGTGCGCAGGTGACGCTCGCCGAGCGCGAGCCACGTCGCCGCGGGGTCGTGCCCGGCGGCCTCCGGCTGGACGGTCCAGGGGTCGATGACGTCGACGTGCTCCCGCAGGCGCGGCAGCAGCGTCGTCTCGTACCAGGTCCTGGTCGACTCGGCGAAGCCGTACGGGCTGGCGACGTAGGCCCTCACGCGTCTCCTCCCCGGCGGGCGCGCTGCCCGCGGGCGATCTCGGTGCCCAGCGCGTCGAGACGCTGCTCCCAGAACCGCCGGAACGGGCCGAGCCAGTCGTCGACCTCCCGCAGCCCGTCCGCGTCGACGGCGTAGAGCCGCCGCGTGCCCTCGGCGCGCACCGTCGCCAGCCCGTGCTCCCGCAGCACCCGCAGGTGCTGCGAGACGCCCGGCTGCGAGATGCCGAACTCCTCGCGGATCCGCTCGACCACCGCCCCCGACGTCCGCTCCCCGTCGGCGAGCAGCTCGAGGATCCGCCGCCGGACGGGGTCGCCGAGCACGTCCATGGCGTGCACCGCCCGACGGTATCAGCGACGACTGATACAGGAGCCCTACGCGAAGCGCCGCGCGACGCCGAGGTAGTCGACGACGACGCCGCCGTCGTCATAGGTGATGACGCACGAGAAGTCGCCCTCGGACGTGTACGCGAACCGGTGGTCGTCGAGCCGGCGGTAGGTCTGGTCGAGCCGGACGACGGCGAGGTCGAGGGCGCGCACGTAGACCGCCGACGCCGTCGTCATCTCGCCGGTCGGCAGCGGCAGCCGGTGCACCGGCAGCGTGTTGGTGCAGGCGGACGCCTCGACGTCCACGTCGACGAGCCCGTCGAGGTGCGGCGCGGGCGCGCCGTCGACGGTCCAGGTCCCGGCCCCGTCGGAGGCGAGGACGACCTCGCGCGGGCCGTCCAGCGTGTCGTTCCGGACCCGGGCGCCACGCGTCCGCCAGTGCTCGTCGAGCGTGATGTCGTAGCGCACGGCGTAGGGCAGCCCGTCCTCGACGGCGGACGTGTGCCCGCGCAGCCGGCCCGGCGCGGTGTAGAGGACCTCGAAGCCGTCGACACCGTCGACGAACCGCCAGGCCGCGAAGGCGGGGAGCTCGGAGAACACCCGGCGAGCCAACCGCGCTCGGGACGATCCGGACAAGGGCGTCGTCGGCGGACGGTGCGAGGGTGCCCGCGCGACCTCGGGTCGCGGACTTGCTGTTCCGGCAAGAATCCTGGCGGCTCGCCCCCGGCGGGACCACCGTGTGGTCGGAGGTGATCGACGATGACCGACACGGAGGAGACGGACCCCCTCGGGCCGTTCGCGCACGAGGTGGAGGCGGCGGTGTGCCGGCGGGTGCTCGGCGACCGCGCGCACGGGCTCGACGGGCTCGTGGAGGTGTCGGCGTGACCGACGCGTTCGACCAGGGCTCCTGGGAACGGCGCTGGGGGCAGGTGCTCGAGCGCGACGCGGCGGGGGTCTCCCGTCGCCCGCCGAACCCCCGACTGACGGCGGTGGCCGCGGAGCTCGGGGCGGGCCTCGCCCTGGACGCCGGCGCGGGCCACGGCGCCGAGACGCTCTGGCTCGCCGGGCGGGGCTGGCGGGTCACGGCCGTCGACTTCGCGGCCACCGCGCTCGCCCACGCCCGGTCCCGTGCGGAGGGACTCGGGCTGGCCGGACGCGTCACATGGGTCCAGGGCGACCTCGGGGTGTGGACGCCGCCGACGGCTCATTTCGACCTCGTGACCAGCCTGCACGTCCACGTGGCGGGGTCGGTGCCGGACATGGTGGCCCGGCTCGCCACCGGCGTCGCGCCCGGCGGGACGCTGCTGCTCGCCGGCCACCGCCCCGTGGACCCGGCCACCGGCGCCCCGACCCGCGCCGCGGGCCAGACGCAGGTGTCGGTCGACGAGGCGCTGTCGGTGCTCGACCCCGCCCGCTGGGACGTGCTCGTCGCCGAGGACCGTCCGCGCGACACCGCCGACGACGGTGTCGACGCCGTGGTGCAGGCGCGCCGGCGGGCGTGAGGTCAGGCGATGGCGCCGGGATCGTCGGCGGCCTCGGGGAGGACGGCGCCGTCCTCGAGGACGTTCGCGCCGGGGACCTCGGTGAGGAAGACCGCCACGTCCTCCTTGCGGTCGCCGGTGATCTCGCACCAGGCGTCGGCGAGACCGTGCAGCAGCCGGCCGCGCACCTCGGGCGACCGGCCCTCCCGGATCAGCCCCACCATGCGCGGGCCGCTGACCGGCTCGCCGGCCACGAAGATGCTCTCCGCCGGGACCTCGACGAAGGAGCAGTGGACGTAGGCACCGGGTGCGCCCGTGACCTCGGCGTGCACCTTCGTCATCGCCGCGGCCACCTCGGCCTTGTGCCGCAGCGTCGCGCCGCCGGTGGGGACGGTGAACTGGTAGAAGGGCATGCTCGCCTCCGGGACGGGTCGGACTCGAATCGAGTGCGACCGTAACGGGACCGCCGCGAGCCAGCAACCAGCACGGACTCGAAAAGAGTCTTATCCTGCGGCCGTGAAGCACGACGAGTTGGGCGACGTCTACTGCTCGGTGGCGCGCACGTGGTCGGTCATCGGCGAGCGCTGGACGATGATGATCCTGCGCGAGTGCTTCCGCGGGGAGCGGCGCTACGAGCACTTCCGCACGAAGCTGGGCCTGGGCGCCAACGTCCTCAACGACCGGCTCCGCGTGCTCACCGCCGAGGGCGTCCTCGAGCGGGTGCTCTACCAGGACGCCCCGCCGCGTCACGAGTACCGGCTCACGGCGAAGGGCGCCGACCTCTATCCCGTCCTCGTCGCCCTGATGACGTGGGGCGACACCTACGAGAACGACGTCCCGCCGGTCCGCCTCGTCCACCGCGGCTGCGGCCACGCGGCCGCGCCGCGGCTGACCTGCGGGCACTGCGCCGAGCCGTTGACGTGGCGGGAGATGAGCGCGGAGCTCGAGCCGCAGGCCTGGTAGGTCGGCAGATGGCGGTCGCCGGCGGGCCGTCACCGCCCGCGTCCGGTCCGAGTGCCCCCGGCAGGACTCGAACCTGCAACCGTCGGATTAGAAGGCCGATGCGCTATCCGTTGCGCTACGGGGGCTCCGCCCGGGGAGCGTAGCCCGAGCCGACGGGCACGAGACGCGGGCGACCTACCCTGGTGGCGTGGCCACGACGACCCCGCCGCCGGCCGACGTGCCGGAGCCCGCCGCGCCGTCGGCGCGACCGGCCACGACCGGGGCGCTGTTCGCCTCGCAGGTGGCGCCGGTGCTGGCCGTGGCGGCGGTCGTGGCGCTGGCGCTGAGCACGCTGTCGGGCGCCGCGACGTTCGCCCGCCTCGGACTGCCCGACCCCGGGGCGCTGACCGTCTACGCGCTGCCCGTCGTGCGGGCCGCGAGCCAGGCGGCGGCCGCCGTGACCATCGGGTTCCTGCTGTTCGCGGGGTTCTTCACGCCGCCGTCCTCGTCGGGGTCGCTGACCGCCGACGGCTACCGCGCGGTGCGGATCGCGACGTGGGGCGCGGGCGCGTGGTCGGTCGCCGCGCTGCTGATGATCCCGCTCAGCACCGCCGACGCGTACGGACGTCCGGTCGGCGAGATGCTCGACCTGCGCGTGCTCGCCACCGCCGTGCCGGGCATCGAGGCCACGACGGCCTGGGCGCTCACCGCGCTCGTCGCCCTGGTCGTCCTGGGCATCACCCGCGCCGTGCTCGGGTGGGGCGGCACGGTCGTGGGCTGCGGGCTGGCGCTCGTGGGCCTGCTGCCGCTCGCGCTCACCGGTCACTCGGCCGGGGGCAGCGACCACGACGTCGCGACCAACAGCCTGCTGCTGCACGTGCTGGCGGCTGCGGTCTGGGTGGGCGGGCTCGTCGCGGTGGTCACCCACCTCGTGGCCGGGGGCCGGCACCCGGGGCTGGCCGCCCGCCGCTTCTCCGCGGTGGCGCTGGTCTGCTGGATCGTGCTCGCGATCTCGGGCGTGCTGAACACCCTCGTGCGGGTCACCCCGGGCGATCTCGTCACCAGCACGTACGGGGTCCTCATCCTGGTCAAGATCGCGGCCCTGCTCGTCCTGGGCGCTTTCGGACTGTGGCACCGCCGCCGCGCCCTGCCCGCCCTCGACGCGGGGGACTCCCGGGCGCTCGTGCGGTTCGGCGGGCTCGAGGTCCTGCTCATGGCCGCGACGGTCGGCGTCGCCGTCGCCCTCGGTCGCACCCCGCCGCCGGTGGTGCCCCAGCCCGAACCCACCCGCATCGAGGCCCTGCTCGGCTACGCGATCGACGAGCCGTTCACGGCGGGCGCGGTGCTCGGCGCGGCGCGCTTCGACCTCGTCTTCGGCACCCTCGCCCTGGTCCTCGCCGGGCTCTACCTGGCGGGGGTGCGACGCCTGCGGACCCGCGGGGACGCGTGGCCGCCGGGGCGGACGACGGCGTGGCTCCTCGGCTGCCTCGCGCTGCTGGTCGCGACGTCCTCGGGAATCGGCCGGTACGCGCCGACGATGTTCAGCGTCCACATGGCCCAGCACATGACGCTGAACATGCTGGTCCCGATCCTGCTCGTCCTCGGCGCGCCCATCACGCTCGTCCTGCGTGCCCTGCCCCCGGCCGGCGCCGGCGCGCCACCCGGACCGCGGGAGTGGGTGCTGGCCGCCGTCCACTCGCCCCTCGCGCGGTTCCTCACACAGCCGCTCGTCGCCCTGGCGCTGTTCGTCGGCAGCTTCTACGTCCTGTACTTCTCGGGGCTCTTCGACGTCGCGCTCGAGTCGCACTGGGCGCACATCGCGATGAACGTCCACTTCCTGCTCGTCGGCCTGCTCTTCTTCTGGCCGATCGTGGGGGTCGATCCGAGCCCGCGGCAGCTCCCGTACATCGGACGGCTCGGCCTGCTCTTCGTCGCCGTGCCCCTTCACGCCTTCTTCGGCATCGCCGTCATGAGCTCCGACACGGTGATCGGCTCCGGCTTCTACCAACAGCTCGAGATGCCGTGGGTCGACCGCCTCGCCGACCAGACCGCGGGCGGCGGCCTCGCGTGGGCCACCGGTGAGGTCCCGATGCTGCTGGTGCTGATCGCGCTGCTCGTGCAGTGGTCACGGGCCGACGAGCGCGCCGCGCGCCAGGGCGACCGTCGCGCCGACCGCGACGGCGACCGCGAGCTCGCCGAGTACAACGCGATGCTGCGCTCGCTCGCCGCCACGGGACGCCCGGCCGCGGTCGCCGACGAGCCGCCCGCCCAGACGGGCGGGGCTGCGGCCACCGAAGGGCCCGCTGACCTGGAGCAACGCCGCGGCTGACCCCGGGTGGCGGACGCACTCCGTGCCGGCGCGTACAGTAGATCGGCACCCGGGGAACGGACGCCGACGCGGCCGGCCGGGAGCCGACCGGGGCCGCGAGCCCCGGGTACAGTCGAAGAACAGCGATCCACCGCACCGTCGCCGGTGCGGAAGGGATCGCACCCGCCCGAGACGGGCCGGGCCGACCGGGACCCCCGGTCACGGGCCGGAAGACGATCGGGTACAGTGGTCATCACCGCGAGGAACTGGGCCGGAAACGGTCGGGTAGATGCGCGTGTGGTTGTCCTTTGAGAACTCAACAGTGTGCCGATGTTTGGTGTGTTTGTCCTCGTCGGCGCTGCGTGCCCTTGTGTGGGTGTGTGGTGTCGTGGGGTTTCTTTGAGTGGCGCCTCCTTTTGTTTGCCAGTGGGAGGGGGCGTGTTTTTGCTGGGACTGTTTGTTCCAATGTTTTTTGTTGGAGAGTTTGATCCTGGCTCAGGACGAACGCTGGCGGCGTGCTTAACACATGCAAGTCGAGCGGTAAGGCCCTTCGGGGTACACGAGCGGCGAACGGGTGAGTAACACGTGGGTGACCTGCCCTCCACTTCGGGATAAGCCTGGGAAACTGGGTCTAATACCGGATAGGACCTACTGGTGCATGCCGGTGGGTGGAAAGTTTTTCGGTGGGGGATGGGCCCGCGGTCTATCAGCTTGTTGGTGGGGTGATGGCCTACCAAGGCGACGACGGATAGCCGGCCTGAGAGGGTGATCGGCCACA
>NZ_BSTS01000022.1 GCF_030269665.1 Actinomycetospora sp. NBRC 106375 | reverse complement strand
CAGCATCGCGTCCATCAGTCGCATCCTGGCCTGCCGCTTCCCCGCCATGGGCACACCCTCGGCGATGATCAGGCGACACATACGGTGAGACACGACCCGAGACAGAACTCATGGGACTAGACAGCCCCGATAGGGGCCCCAACTACTCACATAGGGGGTTGGGGACGTCGTGGACGCGGAGCTCGGTGTCCGGCCAGAGACGGCGGGTGGTGAGCTTCTCCACCGACAGGGTCGGGGCGAAGACGTCGAACACCGCGAGCCGATCGGCGAAGCCGGGCACCCGCGCCGCGTGGTCCCGGATCGCGCGGGCCGCGACCGCCCAGAACTCCTCCTCGGCGAACCCGTACTCGCCCGCCAGCAGGTACGCGATCTCGGCGAGGTTGACGAAGCACAGGCAGTCGAGCAGGAACCCGGTGACCTGGGTCGGGTCGTCGGTCTCCAGGAACGAGTTCGCGTTCGGGTGGTCGGCGGGCGGGGCCTCGAGCACCGGCCCCGGCGCCGCCAGCAGCGACCGCGAGAAGCGCACACCGTCGTGGAAGTCCTTCAGCGCCACCCGCGTCGGCAGCCCGCCGGCGTGCACCAGCAGCATGTTCTGCGCGTGCGACTCCAGCGCCACGCCGTGCACCACCAGCAGGTGCACCAGCGGCAGCACGGTGGCCGTGACCAGACGCTCGGTCCAGGCCCGCGGCCCCTGCTCCCGGATCCACGGGTCGATCAAGGGCACGCCCGCCGCCGACCGCGACGCCAGGCCCGGGAACGGCACCGCGCGCTCGCCGGGGTGGAGGTGGACGTGCAGGCTCTCCCGCCAGATCGCCCCCAGCCCGGGCTCGACGCTCACCCCGAGGATCTCGCGCAGGACGATCACGCGGGCCTTCTCGGCGAGGACGGGGTCGCCCGCGACGATCCCGGCCAGCCAGTCCGAGATCGGCGCCGCGTTGCGGACGGTGTGCGGCGCGAGGCCCCGCGACGTCGACGTGTTGGTGATCGCGAGGGGCATCTTCACCGACGGCGCCCGGGGCACGTCGATCCGCGCCAGCGTCCGGATCGACGCCTGGGGCCGCCAGACACCCTCGTCGGGACCGCCCACCCGCAGCGTCCCCGACGCCAGCGACGCGGCGTGCGCCGCCGCCACGTGGTGGTCCCACTGCCACGGGTGGACCGGGATCCCGACCCGGCCCGCGGGCGCGCTCCACACCGCCGCCGGGTCGAGCCCCGCCGACGCCGAGACCGACACCAGCGACGGGTCGGCGTCGAGCAGCACCGGGTGCACGGTGGGGGCGAACTCGGGGGTGTAGGCGAGCAGGTCGCCCACCCCGAACCCGGTCCGCGACTTGTACGCCGGGTGGTAGCGATGCCCGTCGGCGACGAGGGCCTCGAGCACGTCGTGCCCGGCGTCGGGGTCCAGCGGGCCGTCGGGGCGCGCCCGCAGCGCCAGCGCGTCGCCCAGCACCGTCGCGGTCAGCTCCTGCCCGAGCCGCGCCCGGCACGCGGGGTCGGCGCGCACCGGGGCGTCGGCGAGGAACTCCCCGGGCGTCACGGCGGCGCCGTCCCTCGTCACCGGCGAGGTCAGCCGCACGCGCCCGCACGACGGCGTCCGGACGAACTCCACCGCGAACGGCCCGGCGCGGGTCCCGGGCCCGCCGTCACCGGCCATGTCGACGGCGTCCTCGAGCACGAGGGACTCGACGAGCTGGGTCAGCACGCGCTCCCGGACCGGGCCCGCGGCGGCCAGCGCCGCGGCCACGTCGGACGGGGTCACCGCACGGCCCGCAACGGGTTCGGCACGAGGGCGACGCCGGCGGGCATGCTCGTCCCGGCGGACGGGCCACGCTCGAGCAGCGGGCGCAGCACCGTGCGGTAGGGCCAGGTGTCGGCGTCGAGGAGCACGGTCTCCAGGGTGCCGCGCACGGTCGGGCTGCGGGTCGCCGCGACCGCGTCCTCGACCGCCCGGCGGATCACGGTCCACCAGCGCGCCTCCGCCGTCCCGGTGTGCCGCACCAAGGCGTCGACGACACCGCCGAGACCGACCTCGACGGCCAGGGTCGCGAAGAAGCCGATCAGGGCGCCGGGCGAGTCGAGCCGCAGCGACTGGGTGCCGCCCGGCGCGAGCCGGTAACCGGGGTCGGACACCGAGAGCCAACGAGGGTGGACCCGCACGGCGTCGTGGTCACGCAGCACGAGGCCGATCCGCCCGGGCGACACGTCGAGCAGCACGTTCTGCCCGTGCATCTCGGGCAGCACGCCGTGGCGCAGGAACCCGATCCCGGTCCCGACGACCGCCTCGACGACCGCGGCGAACACCGCCTCCGGGTCGCCGAGCTCCGCCAGCGGGCCGTCCCACGCCGGTGCGGCCAGCGCGGCCAGCGGCAGCCGGACCGCTCCGGCCGGCGGGGGCAGGCGGCGCACCATCGCGGCGAGGTGCCCGGGCCGGTCGGCGAACTCGTCGCTGCCGTCGGGACGCGCGAAGCCCGCCCAGGCGGTCTCGTCGGCGACCGCGACCCGCCCGCGCAGGTCCGGGTCGGCCGCCAGTACGTCACGCAGGACGCGCTCGCCGCGCTGGGCGTGGTCGAGCGAGCGCGCGCCCAGCAGCCGCGCCGAGCCCAGCGTCGTCACCCCGAGCGGCAGCTTGAGGTGCCGACCGCCGCCGAGGTCGAGGGTGCGCAGCGAGGCCGTGGCCCGCCCGGCCCCGACGCCCCGCGCGAGGGGGATCACGGTGCCGTCGGCGAGCTCCCGCCGGAAGGCGACCGGCAGGACGTGCTCGCGGTCGAAGGGGTGCACGGGCAGGGCGACGTGGGTGTCAGGAGCCCCCGGGGCGTCGTCGAGGTAGAGCGGCGACGCTCCCCGGCGCACGTGGTCCCGGCGCACCCCCACCCAGTCCAGCGGCACCTCCGCGCCCGGCCCCCAGCGGTCCACATCGGCCCGCGTCCACCCGGCGACGGCCCGCGCGGTCGGGTGGAACGGTCGCCCGCGCGCGGCGGCCAACCGTTCGCCGGCATCCTCACCCAGCCCCCCGGTCGGCACGGGCAGGACGTGGTCGACCGCCGTCCGCACGTCGCGCGCCACGACGTCGACGCACGGCGCACCGGGCGCGAGCAGGCACAGCACCTCGGCCGGATCGGTGACCTCCCGCAACGAGGCCCCGGCGAGCACCGGCCCGTCGGCGTACCGCGTGCGCTGCAGGACCCCGCCCGCTCGGGCCTGCCAGGCGAGGCACCCGCCGTCGGCGGTCCGGAACCGCACCCACGTGCCCGGCCGGCCCTCGGGTCCGGGACCGAGCGACGCCCGCCCGGCGCCCTCGACGTCCTCGGCCACCGCCGCGTCGAGCAGATCGCGCAGCACGAGGGTGGCGGGGTCGGTCACCTCGCTCACGAGGAGCCGCGCCGGGCGCGCGCCCGGTCGAGCCAGGCGTCGTCCCACACGCGGTCGAGGTAGCGGTCACCGCGGTCGGGGAAGATCGCGACGACGCGCGCCGGCGGCGTGATGTCGGCGACGACGCGGCGCACGGCCGCCACCACGGCACCGGTGGAGCCGCCCGCGAAGATCGCCTCGGTGGCCAGCAGCTCACGGCAGGCCTCGGCGGCGGTCGCGTCGTCGACGGCGACCACCCGGTCGATCTCGGCGGGGGAGTGGAGCTCGGGGACCCGGCTCGAGCCCAGCCCCGGCAGCTCGCGGCGCCCACCGGGTCCGCCGAAGATCACCGACCCGACGGCGTCGGCCGCGACGACCTCGAGCGGGTCACAGACCTCCCGCAGCCGCCGCGCGCACCCGAGCAGACTGCCGCAGGTGGAGACGGCGCCGACGAGGTGCGTCGGCGGCACGGTCAGCGCGTCCGCGAGCTCGGCGCCCGTCCCGTGGTAGTGCGCGAGCCAGTTGCCGTCGTTCGCGTACTGGTTGATCCACACCGTGTCGGGGGTGGTCGCGAGGACCTCGTGCACGCGGGCGAGACGGGTGTGCAGGTAGCCGCCGGCCAGGTCGGGCTCGTCGACGATCTCCACCTGCGCCCCGAGCCCGCGCATGATCGCGACGTTGGCGGGGCTGGCGTGGGGGTCGACGACACAGGTGAAGCCGAGGCCGTGCAGCCGGGCGGCCGTGGCCACGGCGACGCCGAAGTTGCCCGAGCTCGACTCGACGAGGTGGCTGCTCGGCGGGATCGATCCGTCCGCGAGCCCGCGGTCGACGATGAACCGGGCGGAGCGGTCCTTCATGCTCCCGCCCGGGTTCATCAGCTCGAGCTTGGCGAGGACCTGCACGCCGGGGCGCGGGAACATCCGCCCCAGCTCCACCAGCGGCGTCGCGCCGACGGCCCCCTGCACCGAGTCGAGGATCGGTTCCGGCCCCGGGTCGAGCCCGGGGAGTCCACCGGTGGGGCCCGGTCGGGGCCCACGGGCGAGGGTCACTCCCACCTCCGTCGCGACGTGGCCGGGCGGGGTCGCGCACCCCGACCCAGGCAACCCTAACCACGCGCGACGCTCGCCGATCGGGCGACCGTGAGGGGTCCGGAGCCTCCCGGATCAGCCCACGTTGTCGGGGTTGTCGGAGGCCTTGTGGGCGCCCCAGCCGTGCCAGCGGTCGACCTCGATCCACGCCGCCACCCGCTGGCGGTCACGGACGGGGTAGTCCTTGCCGGTGTAGTGCTGCGAGCACCGGTCGATGATCGCGAGGTCGGGGTCGTCGGCCCACTCCACGACGTGGCCCTGCATGCTGACGTGGGTGTACCAGTCCTCCTCGGCGAGGACGGTGAGCGAGACCCGCGGGTCCTGGCGCAGGTACTCGACGCGCTTGCGCGCGGCATCCATGTTCACCAGCACTCGGCCGTCCTCCCACAGGTACCAGGTGGCCACGGACACCGGCTGGCCGTCGCCGCGGATCGAGGTGATCACGCTCGGGTTCGGCTTGCGCAGGAAGTCCTGGACCTCGTCGGGCAGCGGGGGGCGGGGCATGCGGGATTCCTCTCGTCGGCTGGTGCGCCCGTCAGCGACCGGTCTCGCCGGCCGCGGGGCAGGGCGTCGCCGGTGCCGTCACCGGGGCGGCGGCCCGCCGGGCGCGCAGCACCAGTACCCGCGCGACCACGGCCGTGACACCGAGGACGACCACGACCAGCCCGTAGACCTCGGCGACGGGCCGCAGCCCGACCTGCACGGCCGCGACGCCGGCGACGACCGCGGGCAGGCTGAAGGCGAGGTAGGCGATCGTGTACGCGACGGCCATGAGCTCGCCGCGGGTGTCGGGACGGGCGATGCGCGCGAGCGTGCCGAAGCAGGCCAGCGACGCCGACCCGAACCCGACGCCGGCGACGACGGTGCCGAGGGCGGTCACCGGCGGGGCGCCGAGCGCGAGCCCGCCGAGGGTGACGAGGGTGCCGAGGGCGAGCAGCCCGCCCGCCGGGGCGAGGAGCGTCTCGGGTGCCCGGCGGTAGAGGACGACGGCGCTGAGCGCCCCGACACCGCAGAGCAGGGTGACGACGACGCCGCCGAGCAGGTGGCTGTGCAGCCCGAGGATCTCCGCGGCGACGGACGGGCCCAGCGAGAGGTAGAGACCGCCGAGCGCCCAGCTCGCGGCCAGGGTCGGGGCGATGGCCAGGACGTCCGCGCGCAGCCCGGCGGGGATGCGGACGCGCGGCCGCAGCGACGCCACGGCGCCGGGCCGGCGCGGCGCGGTCTCGGGCAGGAGCGCGAGCACCACCGCGACGACCGCGAACCCCGCGAGCAGCACGCCCCACACCAGCCGCGTCGGCGCCGGCGCGTACTCGACGAGCAGGCCGCACCCCAGCGCGCCGAGGGCCAGGCCGATCAGCGGCGTCGTCGCGTTGGCGAGCCCCGCGCGTTCCGGTC
The DNA here is from genome assembly GCF_030269665.1 of Actinomycetospora sp. NBRC 106375. GTDB lineage: Bacteria > Actinomycetota > Actinomycetes > Mycobacteriales > Pseudonocardiaceae > Actinomycetospora. The sequence continues at coordinate 95,074 of NZ_BSTS01000022.1, read as the reverse complement.
GCAGGTCGACGAGCGTCGCCGCCATCGCGGTGATCGCCGCCCCGGTGGCGGCGCCCTGCACGGCCCGGGCGACCAGCAGCATCGTCACGTTGCTCGCGACGAGGAACAGCACCACCGCGACCGTCTGCACCAGCAGGGCGCCGGCGAGGACGGGGCGTCGCCCGAGGTGGTCGGACAGGCCGCCGACGACGAGCAGCGAGGCGAGCAGGAACAGCACGTAGACCGCGAAGATCACGGTCAGCGTCGCCGCCGAGAAGCCCCACTGCGCCTGGTAGACGACGTAGAGCGGGGACGGGACGCTCGACGCGGCCAGGAAGAGCACGACGACCCCGGCCACCGCGGCGAAGAGCCGGCCGCGGCGGGCGGGGTCGAGGCTGTCAGCAGGTGCCGTCACGTAGGAGGCCAACACCTGCGTCCCTGGTTCTATGTCCGGGCGTAGCGGGAGAGGTAGCGCTCACGCTTGCGCGGGTGGATGTTGGCCAGGCTGACGTCGCCGTCGTAGTGGGCGAGCACCTTGCGGTCCATCATCGCCCGCCACACCGGCGGGAACAGGGCGACCACGATCATCGAGCCGTAGCCGCTGGGCAGCTGCGGGGACTCCTCGAAGTGGCGCAGGGTCTGGTAGCGGCGCAGCGGGTTGGCGTGGTGGTCGGAGTGGCGCTGCAGCTGGTAGAGCAGCAGGTTCGACACCGTGTGGTCGGCGTTCCAGCTGTGCCGGGGGTCGGTGCGCTCGTAGCGGCCGTCGTCGCGCTTCGCGCGCTTCAGGCCGTAGTGCTCCAGGTAGTTGACCACCTCGAGCAGGCTGAACCCGACCATCGCCTGCAGGACGAGCCAGGGGAGCACGACGGGACCGAAGGCGACGGTCAGGGCGACGAACAGGACGACCGTCATCGCCCAGGCGACGAGGATCTCGTGGTCCCACGGGCCTTTCCGGCCCTTCGACCGGCGCTTGGTCTCCAGGTGCCACGACGAGCGCAGGCTGCCCCACACCGTGCGCGGCAGGAACGTCCAGAAGCCCTCGCCGAGCCGTGAGCTCGCCGGGTCCTCCGGGGTGGCGACGCGGACGTGGTGGCCACGGTTGTGCTCGACGTAGAAGTGGCCGTAGGCCGAGCTGGCGAGCGCGATCTTCGACAGCCAGCGCTCGACGTCCTCGCGCTTGTGCCCCAGCTCGTGGGCGGTGTTGATGGCGACGCCGCTGACGACACCCATCGTCAGGGCGAGGCCGAGGTCGGCGTGCCACGGCAGGTCCCACGTCGCCCAGACCCAGCAGGAGAACACGAGGCTCGCGTACTGGATCGGCAGGAACAGGTAGGTGACCCAGCGGTAGTAGCGGTCGGCCTCGAGGCGCTCGCGCTCGGACTCCGGCGGGTTGTCGTCGGTGGCGCCGAAGATCAGGTCCAGGGCGGGAAGGACGACGAACAGGATCATCGGCCCGACCCACCACCAGCCCGACCAGCCGGTCGCGGTGACCAGCCCGGCGCCGAGGAACGGCATCCCGGGCATGACCGTGGCCAGCGGCCACAGGTAGCGCTTGCGGTCCCGCCAGGGGCGCTGGTCGGTGACGTCCGTGGTGACGTCCGTGGTCTCGGTCGTGCTCATGGGCCTGTCTCCCTCGACGTGACGGCTCGCGACCGAGCATGCGGTGTGAGCCGTTCAGAAACAAGACCCGATTTTTGTCTCAGTTTCGCGTTCGGGTGAGCGCTGCGACCAGATGGGCTACTCGCTGGCCGACGTCGACGGGGTCGAGGGCCGGTGCCACCACGTGCGAGATGACCAGGCGCACGACCGCGTCGACGGTCTCCTCGATCTGCGTGGGCAGCAGGTCCGGGCGCTGCTGCTCCAGCCACGTCGCGATCAGCGCGCGCGCCGACTCGCGGATCGACTCCGATCGCGAGGTGAGGAACGGCAGCAGGCCCGCATCGCCCGACCGGCTGCCCGTGAGGACGGCCTTGAGCAGCGGGTTGTCCGACGCCTCCTCGAGCGTGAGCCGTGTGGCGGCGGCGACGGCGTCGGGGACCTCCGTGTGCTCCGAGAGCGCCGCGGCGATCGCGGCGAAGAACCGCTCGGCCTCCCGGGTCATCAGGGCCTCGCCGAGCCCGTCCTTGTTGCCGAACTCGCGGTAGAGCGTCGGCCGCGACACCCCGGAGTCGACGGCGATCTCGCCGACGCGCACCCGCTCCCAGCCCCGCTCGACGGTGTGCTCGTGCGCGGTCGCGAGGACCCGCTCGCGCACCTGTCGCCGGAACTCCAGGCGCAGGGACTCCCCGGTCATGGAGCCAGTGTCACGCACCGCAACCGCCGAGGTGTGCGGAGCACGACACTCACCCCCGGTCGGGCTCTTCGGGCCTCTGGTCCGGGCCCCTACGACCTGCGCATTCGGCGCTGTTGGTACGTCCGAGGAGCAGTCACTCGTTAGGCTGAACCGACGGACTTCGACCTCACGGGCAACTCACCGGTAACGACCGCGACCGAGCACCGATGAGCGCGCAGACCGCCGGGCTCCCCGGCGTGGTTCAGCCGTTCGGCCGAAGGGGTCCGCGCATGATGGTCCGTCCCGCCCGCCCGCTGCCCAGCGTGATCGTCGGTGCCCTCCTCGTCGGATCCCTGGGGCTCGGGGCGGGGTCGGCGTGGGCGGCGGAGGACGGCGATCCGTGCCACGTCGGCGTGCTGCAGGGTGAGGTCCACGGCGACGACTGCGTGAACGCGCTCGGCGTGGTGCTCGGATCGCTCGCGAACGCGGTCCTCGGCCCGGTCGTGCCGCAGGCGCCGGCGTCGGCGACGGAGTCGGCGCCCTCGACCCCGAGCAGTGCCGGGGGAGCGGTCGCCGGGGTGACGGAGGCGGTCGGGGGTGTCCTCGACGGCGTCACCGGCACAGGCGCCTCGGGGGCCGCCGGTCAGGGGGCGGGCACGCCGGCGGGAACGGGCGCCGCGGGCGCCGCGAACAGCACGCCGGCCTCCGGGGACGCCACGGGCGGCGGCGCGCCGGCGGTCGGCGGCGGGGCTCCGGTCGCGCCGGCGTCCGCGGTCATCCCCGCGCCCGACGTCCGGGGCGCGCCGGTGGCGTTCGCCGCCGCCGGGGGTCTCGCGACCGCGCGGGTCCCGATGCTGAGCTTCGGTCCGGCGAACCCCGCCCTACTCTTCGCGCCGCTGGGCAGCCCGCTGCGCACGCTGGCGGGTCAGGGCGCCGGCTCACCGGTGACGACGTCGAGCGACGTCCAGGCGCTGGCGGTGGACGGGCTGCCGGGCGGGGTGGGCACGCCGACCGTGATCGCGGTGCTCGTCCTCGCCTCGCTCGGCGCGTTCGCCCTCCGCCACGTGGTGCTGCGACGGGTCCGGGGGGACGCCGACGGCAGCTGATCGCGATCCGGGTGACGGACGCACTCACCTCTGACGTCGTTCGTCACCGAGACGGCGATCCCGGTGCCGGCTCAGCGTCCTGCCGGCGCGTCACGTCCCCCGCGCCGCGTCCGTCCCCGCGAGCGCGACGGGCAGGTGCTTGATCCCGTTGACGAAGATGCTGCGCAGGCGGTCCGGCTCGCCGACCACGCGCAGGTCGGGCATCCCGGCGAAGAGCTCGCGGAAGAGCACGGCGATCTCGCGCCGGGCGAGGTGCGCGCCGAGGCAGAAGTGCGGCCCGTGGGCGCCGAAGCCCTGGTGCGGGTTGGGGGCGCGGCGCAGGTCGAGCGCGTCGGGCTCCGGGAAGACATCGGAGTCCCGGTTCGCGGCCCCGTAGACGAGCAGCAGCTTCTCGCCCGCGCTGACCGGCACGTCGCCGATCAGCGCGTCGGTCACCGCCGTCCGCCGCATCCAGTTGATCGGTGACGCCCAGCGCACGATCTCGTCGACCGCGGTCGGGGTCACCCCGTCGACGTCGGAGGACCACAGCTCCCGCTGCGCGGGGTCGCGGTGCATGCCCCAGACGCCGTGGGTGATCGCGTTGCGCGTGGTCTCGTTGCCGGCGACGCAGAGCAGGATGAAGAACGACGCGATCTCCTGGTGCGTGAGCCGCTCGCCGTCGACCTCGCCGTGCACGAGGGCGGAGGTCACGTCGTCACCGGGCGACTCCTCGCGGAGCGCCGCCAGCTCGGTCATCAGCCCCGAGAGCCCGGCGCCGGCGGCCAGGTAGTCGCCGAGGGGGTTCTCCGAGGTCACGTACTCCGGGTCGTCACCGGCGAGGATGACGTTGGAGTGCGCGAAGACCTCGTCGCGGCGCGACTCGGGGACACCCATCATCTCGCAGATGATCAGCAGGGGCATCGGCGCGGCGACGTCGGCGACCAGGTCGAACGAGCCGTCGCCGGCCACCGCCTTCTCCCGTGCCGACGACACCACCGACCGGGCCACCCGCGTGACGTCGTCCAGCAGCGCCTCGGTGCGCCTCGGGGTGAACGCCTGCGCGGCGATGCGCCGGATCTTGGTGTGGCGCGGGGCGTCCATGCTGATCAGCGAGCCGAAGAACTCGTGCGCCTCGGCGGGCAGGTCGAGGATCGACACCGCGCCCTGCCCGGAGCAGAACAGGTCCGGGTGCTTGCTGACGTACTCGACGTCGGCGTGCCGGGTCACCGCGCGGAACCCCGAACCCGTCGGGAAGCCCGGGAACTCCGGCTCGGCGAACCACGGCAGCCCGGCGTCGGCGCGCATCGCCGCGAACGCCTCGTAGCGCTGCGCCCAGGGCGCCGCCCAGAACTCGCGGTTCCCCAGGTCCACGGTCGACATCGCCATAGTTGGCAGGCTGCCAAAAAGCCGGGCGTCCCGCCACGCGGCGCACGTGAGTCCCGCGACCCCCGAGGGGCCGTCGGTTGTGCCCCACGCCCGGCGGCGGGAGGATCACCGGCGTGGTGCGGGTTGATCTCCAAGGGTTCTGGCCGAGTCGTCGCGTCGACGCGTTCGACGAGTGGTGTCGCTGAGGGGCAGCACCCCGCCGGACGACGAGCAGGACCCCGTATCCCCGCATCACCGACGATGGAGTTGAGCACCTCATGACCGACGCGAGCGCCGGCTGGTCGTTCGAGACCCAGCAGGTCCACGCGGGCGCGGCCCCCGATCCCGCCACGGGCGCCCGGGCCACGCCGATCTACCAGACGACGTCGTACGTCTTCCGCGACACCCAGCACGGCGCGGACCTGTTCAGCCTCGCCGAGCCGGGCAACATCTACACCCGGATCATGAACCCGACCCAGGACGTGCTCGAGCAGCGCGTCGCCGCCCTCGAGGGCGGTGTGGCCGGCCTGGCGTTCGCGTCGGGCAGCGCGGCCACCACGGCGGCGATCCTCACCATCGCGGAGGCCGGCGACCACTTCGTCTCCAGCCCGAGCCTCTACGGCGGCACGTACAACCTCTTCCACTACACGCTGCCGAAGCTCGGCATCGAGGTCTCGTTCGTCGAGGACCAGGACGACCTCGAGCAGTGGCGCCACGCGGCGCGGGAGAACACCAAGCTGTTCTTCGCCGAGACGATCGCCAACCCGGGCTCGAACGTCCTCGACGTCGCCGGCGTCGCCGGGGTCGCGCACGAGGTCGGCGTCCCGTTCGTCGTGGACAACACCGTCCCGACGCCCTACCTGCTGCGCCCGATCGAGCACGGCGCCGACGTCGTCGTCCACTCGGCCACGAAGTACCTCGGCGGGCACGGCACGACGATCGCGGGCGTCGTCGTCGACGCCGGCACGTTCGACTTCGGCGCCCACGGCGACCGCTTCCCCGGCTTCACCGAGCCCGACCCGAGCTACGGCGGCCTGAAGTACTGGGAGGCCCTCGGCCCGGGCGCGTACGCCGCGAAGATGCGGGTGCAGCACCTGCGCGACACCGGGCCGGCGATCAGCCCGTTCAACGCCTTCCTCATCCTGCAGGGCATCGAGACGCTGTCGCTGCGCATCGAGCGCCACGTGCAGAACGCCCAGGCCCTGGCGCAGTGGCTCGAGGCGCGCGACGAGGTCGAGCGCGTCTACTACGCCGGTCTGCCGTCGAGCCCGTGGTACGAGGCCGCGACGAAGTACCTGCCGAAGGGCGTCGGGGCGATCGTGTCGTTCGACCTGCGCGGCGGGGTCGAGGCCGGGCGCGCGTTCGTCGACGGCACCAGCCTGCACTCCCAGCTGGTGAACATCGGCGACGTCCGCAGCCTCATCGCCCACCCGGCGTCGACCACGCACAGCCAGCTCTCCGAGAACGAGCAGGAGTCCGCGGGCGTGACCCCGGGCCTCGTGCGCCTGGCCGTCGGCATCGAGAACGTCGAGGACCTCAAGGCCGACCTCGAGGCGGGCTTCACCGCGGCCAAGGCCGCTCAGTGAGAATCCTGGCTGCGTGACCGACTCACTGGAGACGACCGTGACCGTCCTCCCTCCCGCCACCGGTGCGTGGCGGGAGGGGGACCCGGTCGGCGACCGGCGCTTCGTCGACATCGGCCCGGTCGCCCTCGAGAACGGCGAGACCCTCCCCGACGTCCGGGTGGCCTACGAGACGTGGGGGGAGTTCGACGGGTCGAACGCGGTGCTCGTGCTGCACGCGCTGACGGGCGACAGCCACGTCACCGGCGATGCGGGGCTCGGGCACCCGACGCCCGGCTGGTGGTCGGGGATGATCGGGCCGGGCCGGGCCGTGGACACCGACCGCTGGTTCGTCGTGGCGCCCAACGTCCTCGGCGGCTGCCAGGGCACGACGGGGCCCTCCAGCACGGCGGCCGACGGGCGGCCGTGGGGGTCGCGGTTTCCGCGGACCACGGTGCGCGACCAGGTCGCGGTGGAGGAGAAGGTCGCCGACGCGCTGGGCATCGCGCGCTGGGCGGCGGTGCTCGGCGGGTCCATGGGCGGGATGCGCGCGCTCGAGTGGGCCGTCATGTACCCGTCGCGGGTGGAGCGGCTGCTGCTGCTGTGCTCGCCGGCGGCGGCATCGGCCGACCAGATCGCCTGGGCCGCCCCGCAGATCGCCGCCATCCGTGACGACCCGAACTGGCACGGCGGCGACTACCACGACCTGCCGCGGGGCCACGGCCCGCACCTCGGCCTGGGCGTCGCCCGGCGGATCGCGCACAACACCTACCGCAGCGCCGAGGAGTACGACACGCGTTTCGCCCGGCGGCACCAGCCGGGCGAGGACCCCGACGCCGGGGGGCGCTACGCGATCGAGAGCTACCTCGACCACCACGCCGAGAAGCTCGTGCACCGCTTCGACGCCGCCAGCTACGTCGCGCTCACCGAGGCGATGAACGGCCACGACGTCGCCCGCGGGCGCGGCTCGCTGCGCGAGGCGCTCGAGCGGGTCACCGCGCGCACGGTCGTCGCGGGGTCGTCGTCGGACCGGCTCTACCCGCTGCACCAGCAGGAGGAGCTCGCCGCCCTCATCCCGGGGGTCGCCGACGTCCGGCTCATCGACTCGCCGTACGGGCACGACGCGTTCCTCATCGAGGCGCGGCGGTTGGAGCAGATCCTGGCCGAGCTGCTGTCGCTATAAGGTCGCCGGCTGGTCGGCGACCTCGTGCAGCAGCGCGTGCACGGTCTCGTCGGCCAGCCGGTAGCGCACGACGCGGCCGGCCCGCTGGGTCGCGACGAGCCCCTGGGCCCGCAGCAGGCGCAGCGCCTGCGACGTGGTGGTGTCCTTGAGGCCCGCGGCGACCGCGAGGTCGGACACGCAGATCTCGCCGGCCGTGTGGATGCAGAGCAGCAGGGTCAGGCGGGTGGGGTCCGCGAGCAGGGCGAACCGGGTGACCCAGGCGTGGATGGTGTCGCCCGCCGGCAGCGAGGCGACCGCGTCGCACACCTTGTGGTCCTCGTCGAGCGCGCGGTGGCGCTGCTCGGCGCGGGCGGCGTCCTCCGGGGTGCCGTCCGAGGGCTCGGTGAGGTGCACCGACCCATCGTGTCATCCTCACGCGACGCCCGGGTGACGGCACGAGCAGTGGGGGGACGACCAGCGTGACCGGACCGACGGGTCTCGCCGCACGGCGCGTCACCCCGGACCTCGCCCGCGGGCTGATGCTGGCCCTGATCGCCATGGCCAACGCGCACCTCTACCTCGTCGAGCGCCCGATCGGCTACCGCGGCTACCCGGCCGGGCTCACCGGCGGGGACGCGGTGCTCGCCGCGGTCCAGATGGTGCTGGTCGACGGGCGCGTCTACCCGTTGTTCGCCGCCCTCGTCGGCTACGGCGTCGCGCGGTTGGCCGAGCGGGCGCCGGACGCGGCCGACAGTGTGCTGAAGCGGCGCGGCCTCGTGCTGCTCGGCATCGGCGCCCTGCACGGGTTCCTGCTCTTCCCCGGCGACATCGTCGGCGCCTACGGGCTGGTCGTGCTGCTGCTCGCGCCGTCGCTGGCCGGCCCGCGGCCGGTGTCGTCCCGGGCGCTGGCGGTGCTGGCCGCGGTGTTCGCGGGTCTCTCGGTGCTGCTCGGGGCGGCCCAGGGCATGCCGCAGGGGGCGCCGACGGTGCCGTCGGTCGCCGCGCCGACCCTCGGCGCGTTCCTCGGCGGGCACCCGGCCGAGTGGCTGGTGACGGCCGTCTTCTCCGCGCTGCTCACGGCGCCGGCGGTGCTCGTCGGCGTCGTGATCGCGCGGACGCGGACGCTCGACGAGCCCGCGGCGCACCGGGGCCGGCTGGCGTGGTGGGCGCAAGGGGGCCTGCTGGGCTCGGTGGTGCTCGGGCTCCCGCTGGCCCTGGCCGTCGCCGGGGTCTGGGCGCCGTCCGGGATCGTCGGCGCGGTCGCGGGCGCGGCGCACACGGCCGGCGGCTACGCGGGCGCGCTCGGGCTGCTCGGGGTGATGGGTCTGCTCGGCTCGGTGCGCTGGCCCGGCCGGGACCTGATCGCCGCGTCGGGGACCTGGTCGATGACGCTGTACCTGTCGCAGTCGGTGGTGTTCGTGGCGGTGTTCGCGACGGTCGCGGGCGGCCTCGGTGCGACGGCGTCGCTGACGTCTGCGACGCTCGTGGGCCTGGCGACCTGGCTCGTCGGGCTCCTCGTCGCCGGCCCGCTCGCCCGTGCCGGTCACCGCGGCCCGGCGGAGCTGGTGGTCCGCCGGCTGACGTATCCGCGTCGCACGGTGACCACGACTGGGCCGGACGAGTGACTCCGGCTGTCGGTGAGCCGCGGGGCCGCTCACACTGAGCGGCCCGCGGGGGACAGGTCCCCGCGGAGACAGGAGAGCACCCAGGAGATCACCATGCCCGCGATCGAGCACCGGGACATGTCCGCCCCCGACGAGACCCGCGCGCCGGAGAAGACCACGCTGCAGGTGGTGTCGCTCGGCGGCGCCTCCGTCGCCCGCCTCACGCTCCAGCCCGGGTGGCGCTGGTCGGCGTGCATCAAGCCGGTCGTGGGCGGGACGAGCTGCCAGGCCGCGCACCTCGGCTACCTGGTGTCGGGCCGCATGCACGTGGTGGCCGACGACGGCACGGAGGCCGACCTCGGCGCGGGGGAGTGCTACCGGCTCGAGCCCGGGCACGACGCCTGGGTGGTCGGCGACGACCCCGTGGTCGGCCTGGAGTTCGAGACCAAGACGGCCGAGACCTACGCCCGCGGCTGAGTCGGTATGTGAGCGATATTCACGGCTATGGCCGTGAATATCGCTCACATAGGGTCGGGGGCGATGAGGGAACTGCCGCCGCCGGTGCGCTGGTGGGGGCACCCGCTGGGCGAGGCGCGGGTGCACCTCGAGCTGGCGCGGCTCCTGGCCAGCGACACGTGGCGCGGCGGCGACGTCCCGCACGGCGACGGCGACCCGGTGCTGCTGGTGCCCGGGTTCCTCGCCGGCGACCTCACGCTCGCGGTGCTGCACGACTGGCTGCGCCGCGTCGGCCACCGCTCCTACCGCTCCGGGATCAGCTGGAACGTCGACTGCTCCGAGGCCGTCGTACGCCGCCTGGACCGCAGGCTCACCGAGGTCGCCGAGCGCGCCGGCGCCCCCGTCACCCTCGTCGGGCACAGCCGCGGCGGCCTGCTCGCCCGCGCCCTGGCCGCCCGCAGCCCCGAGCGCGTGTGCCGCGTCGTGGCGCTCGGCAGCCCGCTGGCCTCGCAGCTCGACGCGTCCGTGCTGACGCTCGCGGCGGTCGGCGGCGCCCGCGTCGCCCAGAACCTCGTGCGCCCCCACCGCCCGCACTGCCTGACCGTCCGGTGCCCGTGCCCGTTCGGCGGCGACCTCGTCGCCCCCGCCGCGCCCCCGCTCGTCTCGATCTGGAGCGCCGAGGACGGGATCGTCCGGCCCTCGTCGTGCCGCCCGGACGACGCGGAGAGCATCGAGGTCCGCGGCAGCCACATCGGGCTCGGCGTCAACGTGGAGGTCTACCGCCGGCTGGCCGAGGTGCTCGTGCGACCCTGACCACCGTTTGGCCCCCCGCCGGTCAGGGCACGATGGGCGCATGGCTGTGTGGACCCCCGCCGACATCGGAGACCAGACCGGGCGGACGTTCGTCGTCACCGGCGCCAACTCGGGGATCGGGCTCGAGGCCTCCCGGGAGCTGGCGCGGGCCGGCGCCCACGTCGTGCTCGCCGTGCGCGACACCGAGAAGGGTGCGAAGGCCGCCGCCGAGATCGGGGGCGACACCGACGTCCGTCGGCTCGACCTGGCCGACCTCGCCTCGGTGCGCACGTTCGTCGCCGACCTCGACGGGCCCGTCGACGTCCTGGTCAACAACGCCGGGCTGATGGCGATCCCCGAGAAGCGCACCGCCGACGGCTTCGAGATGCAGGTCGGCACCAACTTCCTCGGCCACTTCGCGCTGACCGGCCTGCTGCTCGACGTCGTCACCGACCGCGTCGTGACGCTCTCCAGCGCCGCCCACCGGATGGGCAGCATCGACCTCTCCGACCTCAACTGGCGCCGCCGCCGCTACCAGCGCTGGCTCGCCTACGGGCAGTCGAAGCTCGCCGACCTGATGTTCGCCTACGAGCTCGAGCACCGGTTCGTCGCCGCCGGATCACCCCTGCGCTCGATGGCCGCCCACCCGGGCTACAGCGCCACCAACCTGCAGAGCCGCACCGAGTCGGTGCAGGACGCGGTGATGGGCCTGTTCAACAAGATCGTCGCCCAGGGCCCGGAGATGGGCGCCCAGCCGACGCTCTACGCCGCGACCGTGCCCGACCTGCCCGGTGGCACCTACGTCGGCCCGAGCGGGTTCCAGGAGATCTCCGGGCCGCCCGTGCCGGTCGGCTCCACGGTCGGGTCCCACGACCGCGAGGTGCAGGCCGCGCTGTGGGACCTCGCGTCCGAGCTCACCGGGGTGACGCCGCGCATCCGCGCCGGCGCCAGCTCCTGACCACGTCGACGGAGGCGCCGTTGGCGCAGCTGCGGCGCTGCGTCGACGCCGACCTCCCGCTCGCCCCCGTCCACGCCGTCGTGGGCGCCCGGCTGCGCGCGATCGAGCCGGGCCGGGCCGACGCGATGATGGCGGCTCCTCCCGAGGGGCTCGACGCCGCCCTGTGGCTGCTCGCCGACTTCGTGTCGGGTCTCGCGGTCACCGGGACGCTCGGCGCCGGGGAGCGGATCACCACCCTGCGCCTGACGCTGCACGTGCTCACCCGCGAGGTCGCCGGCGGGACCCTCGCGGCCGTCGGCTGCCTCGACGAGCGCGGGCCGGACGTCGCGCTCTCCACCGCCGTGATCACCGACGCGGCCGGGGCGACCGTCGCCCGCGCGCACGGCCGCAACGCGATCCTGGCCGACGCGGTCGCCGCCGCCACCCGCGTCGGCGCCGCGCCGGACTGGTCGGCGCCCCCGCGGTCGGCCGTCGACCTCGTGGTCGAGGGAGCGCCGCTGGACCCGCTCGCGGTCAACTACGCGGGCGTCGTGCAGGGCGGGGTGCTCGCGTCGCTGCCCGCGCGGGCGCTCGAGCCGCTGCTGGGCGGGCCGCCGGACGAGGCGAGCGCGTCGTTCCTGCGCGCCGTGCCCGCCGACGGGCGCGCGGTGCACACGGAGGCCGAGCTCCAGCACGGGGGCCGGCGTCTGCGCACCGGCCGGGCCGCGCTGCGCGACGCCGACGGCCGCACGGTGCTGACCGTCGAGGGCCTGCGCTACACCGCCTGAGCCAGGGCGGCGGTCCGCGCCTCCCCGGCACGTCGCGACCGCCGGGCCCACACGACCGTCGCCGTGATCAGCAGGGCGATGACCACGGGCGGCACGACGGCGTTGACGACGACCATCGTCGCGACCGGCAGCCGGTAGGTCAGCACCGCCCGGGCCACGGCCTCGACGACGAACGTCGCGCCCCACATCAGGGTCAGGCCGCGCTGCGTGCGCCGGAAGCCCGGATACGCCCACAGCCCGTTCCACCACGCGACGCGCTCCGGGTCGCCGTTCGTGGCGAACCGCCGCCCGAACAGGAACATCAGCGGGCGCGACGTCGGCACCGTGACCAGCAGGACGAGGCCGAACAGTCCGGTCACCGCCGACTCCTTGAGCAGGATCAGCCGCGGGTCGTCGAAGAAGAGCGCCGCGACGACACCGAGGGCGAGGAAGACCAGCACCACGGTGCTGAACTCGTCGAGGCGCCGCCGCCACACGGCCGTGATCACCAGCTCGGCCACCGGGCCGATCGCCCCGAGCAGCAGCGCCGGGACCTCGCCGACGCCGTGGTCGGTCGCGACGTCGTAGGCGACGATCGGGAACGCGACGCTGAGCAGCGCCGTGAGCACCCAGGGAAGGATCTTCGCCACCGTCGGCCCCCACATGTGACGCTAGGATTCACGAGCGTGAGCGAGAGCGTAGCGCGTCGGAGCCCCACCGTGGGCCTCGTCGCGTACCTGTTCGCGATCTCCGGGCGCGAGGAGCTGCCCGGGGCGGCGCTGGTCGAGCTGCTCGGCGAGCTCGGTCTCACGCCGGCCGCGTCCCGGCAGCTGTTCGCCCGGATGCGCGCGGCGGGTCAGCTGGCGGGACGTCGCAGCGGTCGCCGCACCCACCACCGCCTCATCGGCCCGATCGCGGCGCAGGTGGCGTCGCTGCAGTCCGCACCACCGCCCCGGGAGCCGTGGGACGGGCAGCTCCACGCCGTGCTCCACCACGTCCCCGAGCGCGAGCGCGCGTTCCGCGACCGGCTGCGTCGCGTCGCCGGCCTCCTCGGGTACGGGTCGCTGCAGCCCGGGGTGCTGGTCGCCGCCGCCGACCGGTGGGCGGAGCTCGAGGCCGCGCTGGGGCCGGTGCCGCCGGACGCGGTGGTCCGCCGCGCGCGGCTGGCGCTGGACGCCCCTGACGTCCCCGGCGCGGTGTCGGCGGCGTGGGACCTCGACGGCCTCGCGGCCGACCTGCACGGCCACCACGCCGCGGTCCGCGCCGCGCTCGCCGAGACCGACGAGCCGCCCGCGACCGCGGACACGGTGCGCCGCCTCGCCGCCCTGACGAACCAGGCCAACGTCGACCTGCTGCGCGACCCTGGCCTGCCGCCCGAGCTCCGGCCGCCCGACTGGCCGGGCGATGCCCTGCGCCGTGACCTCGGCGCCCTCGCCACGCGCTGGCTGCCGTCGGCGCGCGCGTTCGTCGCGTCCCGCGTCGCGGCGCACGGAGGGTGACGAGCCTCGCCTGCCCGACCGGGCGCCGGCGTGATGAGGTGGCGCGGTGAGCGTGACCGTGGTCGGCATCGGCGCCGAGGGGTGGCCCGGGCTGGGCGAGCCCGCGCGCACCGCGCTGGGCAAGGCCGACGTGGTCCTGGGCGCGCCCCGCCAGCTCGCGCTGCTGCCATCGCTGTCCGCCGAGCAGGTCACCTGGCCCACGCCGCTGATGCCCGCGCTGCCGGGCCTGCTCGCCGAGCACGGCGACCGCACGCTCGTCGTCCTCGCCAGCGGCGACCCCACGTTCTACGGGATCGGCTCCGCCGTGCTCGGTCACGCGCCGGACGCGACCGTGCTGCCGGCGCCCTCGTCGCTGGCGCTCGCCTGCGGGCGCCTCGGCTGGGCGGCGCAGGACGTCGAGGTCCTCTCGACGGTCGGGCGCCCGCTCGACGCGGTCCGGGCCGCGCTCGCGCCGCGGCGGCGCCTGCTCGTGCTCGTCCCCGACGGCGAGGCCCCCGCCGCGCTCGCCGCCGCGCTGACCTCGTGGGGCCACGGCGAGGCCCGGCTGACGGTGCTGGCGTCGCTGGGCGCGCCGGAGGAATCGCGGGTCGACGGCACCGCCGCGGACTGGACCCACGCCCCGGGCGACCCGCTCGCCGTCGTCGCCGTGACCTGCCCCGAGGTCCCCGCCGACCCGCTGCTCGGACGTGCCCCCGGGCTGCCCGACGACGTGTACGACCACGACGGCCAGCTGACGAAGGCCGAGGTCCGCGCGCTGTCGGTGGCGGCGTTGCGCCCGGCGCCGGGCGCCCTGCTGTGGGACGTCGGGGGCGGTGCGGGCAGCATCGGGATCGAGTGGATGCGCCACCACCCCGCGTGCCGCGCGGTGAGCGTGGAGATGCGGTCGGACCGGGCGTCCCGCATCCGCGCCAACGCCGCTCTCCTGGGCGTGCCGGGGCTGCGCGTGGTCGTGGGCCGCGCCCCCGAGGCGCTCGACGGGCTCGACGGCCCGGACGCGGTGTTCGTCGGCGGGGGCGCGTCGGCCGACGGGATGCTCGGCGCCGTCTGGTCCGCGCTGCGCCCGGGCGGGCGCCTCGTCGTCAACACCGTCACCGTCGAGGGCGAGGCCGCGCTCATCGCGTTCCGCGCCGCGCACGGCGGGGCCCTGCGCCGGATCGGGATCGAGCGCGTCGCGCCGGTCGGGCGGTTCGGCGGGTGGCGGGCGCTGGCCGGCGTCACCCAGCTCGTCGCACGGAAGGAACCTGCGTGACCGTCCGCTTCGTCGGCGCCGGGCCCGGTGCCCCCGACCTCATCACCGTGCGCGGGCTGCGCGCGCTCGCGACCAGCCCGGTCTGCCTCTACGCGGGGTCGCTGGTGCCCGAGGAGCTGCTGGGGCAGTGCCCGCCGGGGGCACATCGCGTCGACACGGCCCGGATGACGCTCGACGAGATCATCGCCGAGCTGGTCGAGGCCCACGCGGCGGGGCACGACGTCGCGCGGCTGTGCTCCGGGGACCCCGCGGTGTTCTCCGCGGTCGCCGAGCAGACACGCCGCCTCGACGCCGCCGGCGTGCCCTGGGAGATCGTGCCGGGGGTGCCGGCGTTCGCCGCGGCGGCCGCCGCCCTGCGCACCGAACTGACCGTGCCCGGCGTCGGCCAGTCCGTCGTGCTCACCCGCGACGCCGCGAACGCGACCCCGATGCCGGCGGGGGAGTCGCTGGACGTCTGGGCCGCGGCGGGCGGGACGCTCGTGCTGCACCTGGCCGTGCAGCGCTGCGACGCGGTGGTGGAGGCGCTGCGGCAGCACCGGCCGGCCTCGGAGCCCGTGGCGGTCGTGGCGCGGGCGTCGCGCGACGACGAGATCGTGCTGCGGGGGACGCTGGCCGACATCGCCGACCGCGTCGCGGAGGCCGGGGTGCGGCGGACGGCGGTGATCGTCGTGGGGCCCGTCGTCGGGGAGGCCGGCGGCTGCGACTCGCACCTCTACTCCGCGGCGCGCGCCCGGTCGTGAGGGGCGTGGCGGCGCCGCGCGGAGATCAGGAGCGCGGTGTGCACGTCCGGGGGCGTGACGAGGTGCGTGGTGCGCTCCTGATCTCGGGCGCGCGGTGAGCCGGCGGGTTCTCGTGCTCGGTGGCACGGCCGAGGCGCGCGAGCTGGCGTCGCGGCTGGCCGCCGAGGGCGTCGAGGTCACCACGTCCCTGGCCGGCCGGACGCATCACCCGCGGCTCCCGGACGGCGACGTGCGCACGGGCGGGTTCGGGGGCGTCGACGGGCTGGCGGCGGCGCTGGACGACGTCGACGTCCTCGTCGACGCGACCCACCCGTTCGCGGCGCGGATGACCGAGCACGCCGCGGGCGCCGCGGCGCGCACCGGCACCCCGTGGGTCGTGCTCCGGCGCCCGGGGTGGACGGCCGGGCCGGGGGACCGGTGGACACGGGTGCCGTCGCTCGAGGACGCCGCCGCGTCGATCGCCCCGGGGGCACGCGTGCTGCTCGCCACCGGACGTCAGGGGGTCGGGGCGTTCGTCGACGTCGACGCGTGGTTCCTCGTGCGGGCGATCGAGACGCCCGACGTGCTCCCGGAGCGTGCCGAGCTCCTCCTCGCCCGCGGCCCCTTCGCCCTCGAGGACGAGCGCGCGCTGCTCGACGGGCACCGCATCACCGTCGTCGTCGCCAAGGACTCGGGGGGTGCCACGGAGGCGAAGCTCGTCGCGGCCCGCGAGCGGTCGATCCCCGTGATCCTCGTCGACCGCCCGGCGCTACCCGCCGGCGTGGACGTCGTCGCGAGCGTCGACGACATCGTCGACCGGATCGTCCCGGACGGCGTGTCGCGCGGGTGACGCTGTGGCGATCCTGGCGTCACACGCGAGGAAAGCCGCATCGCTCGAACACGCGGGTGCTCGCGCCGGTGATCGACGTCCCGATACGGACGCTGAGCGTCTGCGAAGGCACTTCGCTGACAACTAGAAGGCGAGCCCGACCGCGAGGATCGCGGCGACGACGAGGAGCAGGACGAGGTCCGGGCGGCCCGGGCGGTGGTCAGGGCCCGCGACGGCGCCGAGGCCGCCGCGGGCGGTGATCGCCTCGCCGGTCTCGGCGGCGCGGCGGGTGGCCATCGCGCAGGCGAGCATCGCCGCGCGGACACCCTGGCGGACCTGCTCGCGCAGCGGGACCGAGGCCCGCCCCACCGGTCGGCGCTGGCCGAGCAGGAGCCAGGCCGTGCGTCCCTCGGCGAGCAGGAGCGGGACCAGGCGCAGTCCCAGCGCGATGCCGGTCGCCGGGGTCCGCAGGGTGACGCCGACGCGACGCCCCAGCCGCACCAGGCGCTCGAGCAGCGGCGGGAAGGCGCCGAGGGGGGTGGTCGCGACGAGCAGGGCGGCGCCGAGCAGCGAGACGAGCGTGGTGCCGAGGAACAGCACGACCCGCTCGAGGCCGCCGATGCTGAGCTCCGTGCCGAGCACGTCGACCAGCGGCGGGCGGGTGCTCACCGTCGAGAGCACGATCGCGGGCAGCCAGATCAGCAGCCAGCGCGGCGGGCGGGGGATCGCGCCGCGGGGCAGGCGGGCGGCCAGCGCGCCGGTCAGCAGCGCGGCCGTCGCGGCGCCGAGGGTCGGCCACGTCGGGTCGATCGCGAGCGCGAGGGCCATGGCGAGCAGCGCGGCGATCTTCGTCCCGGCCCACACCCGGTGCATCGGCGACGGGCCCGGCAGGGTGCGCACCGCACCGAGCGCCCCTCGCAGCCGCCGCTCGGGGCCGGACGACGGGCGGGTCGTGACCATCTCCGGCGGGCCGTGCACGGCGCCGTCCTCGACGTGCAGCACGGCGTCGCCGAGATCGGCGAGCGGCGTGATGTCGTGGGTGACGACGACGAGCGTGGTCCCCGCCGCCCGCGCGGCGCGCAGCGCGCTCCGGACGGCCGCGGCGGCGTCGGCGTCGAGCCCGGCGAGCGGCTCGTCGAGCACCAGCACCCGCGGCCCGGCGCCCAGCAGGCCGGCGAGCAGGACGCGGCGCTGCTCGCCGCCCGAGAGCTCGTCGACGTTGCGGTCGCGGTAGACGGCGGGGTCGAGCCCGAGCGCGGCGAGGGTGGTGTCGGCGGTGCGGGGCCCGACGCCGGCGGCGTCCTCGACCTCCTCGCCGACGGTCGGGCGCAGCAGCGCCGGGCGGGCGTGCTGCACGGCCAGCAGCGCGCCGTCGCGGCCGTTGCGCAGCGGTGCCCCGTCGAGGGTCGCGGTGCCGCGCGCCGGGGTGGCCAGGCCCGCGAGCAGCCAGGCGAGGCTCGTCTTCCCGGCGCCGTTCGGGCCGGTCACGAGCACCGTGCGCCCGGCGGGGATCCGCAGGTCGACGCCGTTGAGCACGGGGCGGCGCCAGGGCGTGCCGGCGTCGTGGACGACGTCGACCCCGCGCAGCTGCAGCGTGCCGCCCGCGGGCGGGCGGGGCGGACCCCACGCCACGCCGGTCGGCGCCGGCCCCGCGGACGGGCCGGGCAGGGCGAGGGTCGCGTCGGCGGTGCCGGGGTCGTGGTGGGTGATGTGCAGGACCGCGACCCGCTCGGCGCGGGTGAGGCTGCGCAGCAGGTCGGTGACCTCGGTGCGCCCGTCGGGGTCGAGCATCGCGGTGCTCTCGTCGCTGACGACGACCGCGGGCCGGCGGGCGAGCAGCGCCGCGACCGCGAGGCGCTGCAGCTCGCCGCCCGAGAGCGTCGCGGTCTCCCGGTCCTCGGCGCCGCCGAGCCCGACGCGGGCCAGCAGCTCGCCGACCGGGACGTCCTCGCCGGGCGGCAGCCCCCACCGCAGGTCGTCGGCGACGCGCACGCCCAGCACCTGGCTGTCCGGGCGCTGGAACACCATGCCGGTGCCGCCCACGACGCCCAGCCCCGCGTCCCCGGGACGCTCGGCGGTGCCGGCGGCCGGCGCCCGCCCCGCCACCACGCGCCCGAGCGTCGACTTCCCGGCACCGTTCGGGCCGGTGACGACGACGAAGCGCCCGGCGTCGAGGTCGAGGTCGACCGGTGGTCCCGACGGCAGCGCGACCCCTCGCAGCCGCAGCGGCAGCGGGGCGACGTCCTCGGGGCCGCGCCCGGCGGGCAGGCGTCCGGCGAGGTCGGTGGGCAGCAGGCGGCGCACCGCGCGCAGGGGGCGGGCCAGCACGAGCGCGGCCAGCGCCACGCCGATCAGCGAGCTGACGACGGCGATCGAGGGCAGCGTCACCCACCAGTAGTCGGTGATCGCCGCGACGGCACGGTCCCCGGCGGCCACCACCGGCTCGGGCACGCCGCCGCGCATCAGCCGCGCGAGCCCGCTCCAGGAGGTCCGCAGCTGGTCGAGGACGAGCTCCCGGTACGCGGGGAACACCGCGAGCAGCGCCAGGCCCGCCAGCGACGCCGGCAGCGCGAGGGTGACGACGCCGGTCAGCGCGGTCCGCGGCGTCGACCAGCCGCGGCGGGCGGCGACCCCGATCAGCCAGCCGAGCGTCGCCGCGGACGCCGCCGACGTGGCCGGCCCGACGCCGCCGACCAGGAACGCGACCACCACCGCGACGAGCACCCCGACCGGCCCGGCGCGCCCCGGGCGCCGGGCGGTGAGGACGGCGAGCGGGAACGCGGCGATCACGACCCCGAGGGGGCCGATCGGGAAGAGGCGGGTCAGCACGCACACCACGGCCACGAGATCGCCGAGGGCGGCCGACTCCGCCAGCTCCACCGCGTCGAGGGGCCGGCGCGGAGGCGACCGGCGGAAGCGCCGCACGGCGTCAGTATGCCCGTCGCCACTCTGTGCGTTGACACTAACGGAAGTGAGAACTAACCTTGACGGCGTTCCCCTTCCCGACGAGGAGGTCACCATGGGCGGTCCCGTCGCGTTCTTCGAGATCACCAGCACGGCCCCGGAGAAGATCCGGGACTTCTACACCGCGATGTTCGGGTGGTCGGCCGAGCCCGACCCGGCGATGGACGGCTACGCGATGGTCGACACCGGGGCGGGCGCCGACGCCATCGGCGGCGGCATCGGTCCCTCCCAGGCGCCGGGCGACACCGGCGTCAAGTTCTACGTCCGCGTCGACGACCTCGAGGCCGGCCTCGCGCGCGCCGGCGAGCTGGGTGCCGACACCCTCGCCCCGCCGATGGACCTGCCCGGCGACTACGGGCGCATCGCCGTCGTCGCCGACCCCGACGGGAACCCCGTGGGGCTCTGGGCGTGACGACGGGACTCTCCGGGCGCCGCGTCCTCACCGCGCTGTGGGGCGCGGCGCTCGAGCACGCCCGCGGCCTCGTGCACGCCGCCGCCGTCGAACCCCGAGGAGTCCCCGTGACCCGCGTCCTGTTCCAGGTCGTCCACCACCCCAAGCCCGAGCACCGCGCGGACATGCTCGCCGCGATGGCCGTCATCCGCGAGACGTCCACCCGCATCGCGGGTCTCGACGAGATCGGGGCCTTCGAGGAGCCCGACGGCTCGCGGATCGTCGCCCTGTCGGTCTGGGCGTCGGCCGAGGCGATGCGGGCCGGGATGGGCGAGCTGTTCGCCACGGTCGGCGACCTCCCCATGGGCCAGTGGGAGACCCGCCCGGCCGAGTCCGCGACGCTGACCCAGGTGGCCTGACACGATCACCCGGGTGAGCGACGATGACGAACGCTGGCTGTGTCTCGGCGGACGCCAGCACAGCTGGGTCGTGAGCGGGTACGACACCGGCAACGAGTACATGGCGGCCTACGAGCTGTTCTGTCCGACGTGCGGGCGGCTGGTCGGGCGCGACCGGGCCGACGAGACGTGGAACTGGGTGCCGCTCGAGGGGGACTGAGCTACCGGGGCCCGTCGTGGCGCCGCGGCGTGAAGACGGTCCCGACGGCGGGCCACTGCGTGCTCGACGACCCCACGATCAGCAGCGTGCGCATGTCGACCTCGCCCGGCTCGAGGTCGGCCAGGCGCACCACGCGCACGGTCTCCTCGGGCCCGTCGACGTCCCGGCCGATCACCACGGGCGTCGACGGGTCGCGGTACTTCAGCAGCACGTCGCGGGCCGTCTCCACCTGCCAGGTCCGCGACCGCGACGCCGGGTTGTACAGCGCGACGGCCATGTCGGCGTCGGCCACCGCCGCGAGCCGGCGCTCGACGACGTCCCACGGCTTGAGCCGGTCGGACAGCGAGATCATCGCGTAGTCGTGGCCCAGCGGGGCGCCGACGCGGGCGGCCACGGCCTGCGCCGCCGACACCCCGGGCACCACCCGGACCGGCACGTCGGGGTAGTCGGCCGCGGCGACCTCGACCACCGCCGAGGCCATCGCGAACACCCCCGGGTCACCCGAGGACACGACCGCCACCCGCCGCCCGCCGCGGGCCAGGTCGAGGGCGAACGCGGCCCGCTCGGACTCGACGCGGTTGTCCGAGGCGTGCACCCGCTGCCGCGGGTTCGGGGCGACGCGCGCGGTGTAGGTCGCGTAGCCGACGACGTCGTCGGCGGCCCCCAGGGCGGCCGAGGCCTCGGGCGTGAGGCGGTCGCGGGCGCCCGGACCGAGACCGACGACCACGACCTCGCCGAGGTGTCCGGCCATCGCCGACGCGGTCTCCGCGCGGGCGGCCGGGGTCGTGTCGGCGTGCACCCGCGACGGGACCACGCCGACCGAGAAGTACGGGACCGACGCCGGGTCGACGTCGGCGAGCGGCGCGGTGCGCTCCGCGCCGGTCGAGGCCCGCTCGACGTAGCACGCCTCCTCGAGCCGGCCCGCGGTCGCGAGCGCGGCGCGGACGTTCGTGAACGTGCGCCCGAGCTTCATCACCGCCGCGGCGTCGGTGTCGGCGAGGCGGGCGGCCAGCTCGTCGGGCGGCAGCGTGCCGGGCAGGACGGTGAGCACCTCGTCCCGCTCGACCAGCGGCCGCCCCAGCGACGCGGCCGCGGCGGCCACCGAGGTCACGCCGGGCACGACCTCGGTGGGGTAGCGGTCGGCCAGCCGCTTGTGGAGGTGCATGTACGAGCCGTAGAAGAACGGGTCGCCCTCGGCGATCACGACGACGTCGCGGCCGGCGTCGAGGTGCGCGGCGAGGCGGGCCGCGGCCTCGGCGTAGAACGCGTCGAGGGCGCCCTGGTAGTCGTCGGTCGACTCCGTCGTGACGGGGTAGGTGAGCTGCTCCTCGACCTGCGTGCCGAGGTACTGCGCGACGATCGAGCGCGCGTGCGAGCGGCCGTGGCGCGCGCAGTGGTAGGCGACGACGTCGGCGCCGCGCACGAGGTCGACGGCACGCACCGTCATCAGCGACGGGTCGCCGGGGCCGACCCCGACGCCGTAGAGGGTCCCGGTCATCCGGTGGTCCCGAGCGCCAGCGCGTTCACGGCGCCGACCGTCAGCGCCGACCCGCCGCGCCGGCCGTGGACGACGACGTGCTCGAGGCGGGACGGGTGCCCGACGAGCGCCGCCTTCGACTCCATCGCCCCGACGAACCCGACGGGCAGCCCGAGCACGACGGCGGGCCGCGGCGCGCCCTGCTCGATCATCTCCAGCAGCCGGAACAGGGCGGTCGGCGCGTTGCCGATGGCGACGACGGCGCCGTCGAGGTGCTCGCGCCACAGCTCGAGCGCGGCGGCGCTGCGCGTGGTGCCCTGCGCGGCGGCGAGGTCGGGCACGCGGGGCTCGTTCAGCGTGCAGACGACGTCGTTGCCGGCAGGCAGGAAGCGGCGGGTGATCCCGCTGGCGACCATCTCGGCGTCGCAGAGCACCGGGGCGCCCGCGCGCAGCGCCCGCTGCGCCGCGGCGATCGCGCCGGGGGAGACCTCGGTGTCGCCGGCGAGGTCGACCATCCCGCACGAGTGGATCATGCGGATGACGACGTCGTGGGCGTCGTCGGGGAGGTGCGCGAGATCCGCCTCGGCGCGGATGATCGCGAAGGAGCGGCGGTAGATCTCCGGCCCGTCGGCGATGTACGCCGGGACGGACGACGTCGTGGGACCGGCGCTCACCGGCTCACCCTCCCTGCTCGGACGACCGTGCGGTAGACACCGGAGGGCGTGCCCTCCACCACGGCGACGGGGCCGGCCGGCGTCCCGCAGGCACGCTCGCAGCCGACCCAGTGCGCCGGGAGCAGACCCCCCGCCTGCCCGCGGGCGATGGCGCGGGTGAGATCGCCCCGGACGTCGGTGTGCGCCTTGGCGCAGCGCGGCGCGCCGACGCACGCCGAGAGCGTCGACCACGGCGACGGTCCGGTCTCGACGAGACCGTCGAGTCGCGCGCGGGCATCCGCGGGGGCGTCGCGCAGGACGACCGTGCGCCACGGCGTGACCCGTAGTGTCGCGCCCTCGTCGACGAGGTCGGCGAGCACCCCGGCGGCGTCCCGGCTGACCTCGCCGAGCCGGGGCAGCACCTCGAGCACGGGGTCGGCGTCGAGCACGGGGTCGGCGTCAGCGGTTACTGGCTGGTATCGCTCGCCAGGCGAGCGATACCAGCCAGTAACCGCCTCGCGGACCCGGTCGGCGCCGACCTCCGCCACCCGCCAGGCGTCGCACCGCACCGCGAGGAAGGCCTCGATCGCGGCGAGGGCCAGCGCGGCGGGGTCGCCGGTGCGGTCGGTGGGCTCGCCGGCGAGGTGCAGGACCCCGCCGAGGACGACCGTCACGTCGGCGTCGAGCCCGAGCACGTCGCCCGACCCGTCGTCCACGGCGATCAGCAGGCGGCCGGGGACGTCGGTGCGACCGCGCAGCGCGTCGGCGATCGCGCGGGCCGCGGCGTCCACGGCCGGCGAGCGGGGCGAGGCGACCACGCTGCAGGGAACGTCGCGGCCGAGGTCGTCGAGCAGCGGCGCGTCCCCGCCGACCCGCGAGAGATCGTCGGCGAGATCGTCGGCACCCTGGCCCGAGAGGCCCCGCACCTGCCACGATCCGCGCGAGGTCAGCTCGAGCGGACCGGTGTCGGCGGCGGCGGCGAGCAGGCGGAGCTCGGCGGCGCCGGTCGCCCCGCCCACCGGGCGGAAGCGCGCGAGCGCCCCGTCGGCGGCCTCGTGGCGGCGCCAGGCGCCGGGGCACGCGTCCGGCCGGGCGCGCACCGGTGTGTCACCGTCACGTCGTCGGGTCGCGGGCATCCGTGACACAGTAGTCGTGACTCGTTCTCAACATCTATCTAGGTGTTCAGACATTCTCGCCTGGAGGCGCGGTGCTCCTGCTGCTCTCGACCTCGGACACCGACCTGCGCTCGGCGCGGGCCAGCGCCCCGGGCCAGGAAGGGGAGTGGCGCTGGGCCAACCCCGCCCGCGTGGACGTCGACGAGCTCGCCGGCCTGCTCGACGGCGTCGACCTCGTCGTCGTGCGCCTGCTCGGCGGGCGCCAGGCGTGGGAGGCCGGGCTGGACGCGCTGCTGGCGCCGTCGCAGCCCCGCCCGGTCGTCGTGCTCGGGGGGGAGCAGAGCCCGGACGCGCAGCTCATGGAGTCGTCGACGGTCCCGGTCGGCGTCGCCACCCAGGCGCACCTCTACCTCGCCCAGGGCGGGTCGGAGAACCTCACCCAGCTCCACCGCTTCCTCTCCGACACGGTCCTGCTCACCGGCCACGGCTTCGACCCGCCCGCCGAGATGCCGACCTGGGGCCGGCTCGACGGCTGGGAGAGCCCGGAGGACGCAGCGAACGCCCTCTCGGCGTGCTCCGTTGAACTCGCTGCTTCTCCGCGTACGAACGGCGCGTTCGCTGCAACGGAAGGGCGCCCCCGCGTCGCGATCGTCTACTACCGCGCGCACCACATGGCCGGGAACACGGCGTTCGTCGACGGCCTGTGCCACGCGGTCGTGGACGCCGGCGGCGTGCCCGAGCCCGTGTTCTGCTCGTCGCTGCGCAGCCCCGACGACGACCTCGTCGCCGTGCTCCGCCACGCCGACGTCCTGGTGACGACGGTGCTCGCGGCCGGTGGGTCGAAGCCCGCGAGCGCCAGCGCCGGCGAGGACGACGAGAGCTGGGACACCGGCGCCCTCGCCGCGCTCGACGTCCCGATCCTGCAGGCGCTGTGCCTGACGCGGACCCGCGACGAGTGGCTCGGCGACGACGACGGCGTCAGCCCGCTCGACGCCGCGAACCAGGTGGCCGTGCCCGAGTTCGACGGCCGCATCATCACGGTGCCGTTCAGCTTCAAGGAGACCGACGCCGACGGGCTGCCCGTCTACGTCGCCGACCCCGAGCGCGCCGCGCGCGTCGCCGGGCTCGCGGTCAGCCACGGGCGGCTGCGGCACGTGCCCAACGCCGAGAAGCGCATCGCGCTCGTGCTCTCCGCCTACCCCACCAAGCACGCCCGCATCGGCAACGCCGTCGGCCTCGACACCCCGGCGTCGGTGGTGCGCCTGCTCGCGACCATGCAGGACCGCGGCTACGCCATCGGGGACGTGCCGGGCCTCGCCGAGCAGGACGGCGACCTGCTCATCCGCGCGCTCATCGACGCCGGCGGCTACGACCAGGACTGGCTCTCGGAGGACCAGCTCGCGGCGAACCCGATCCGGGTCTCCGTCGACGACTACACGCGTTGGTTCGCCACGCTGCCCGACGACTTCCGCGCCGGCGTCGAGGAGCACTGGGGCCCCGCCCCCGGCGAGATGTTCATCGACAACTCTTCTGGCAACGACGGGGCGATCACGGTGGCGGCGCTGCGCCGCGACAACGTCGTCGTGATGATGCAGCCGCCGCGCGGCTTCGGCGAGAACCCGATCGCGATCTACCACGACCCCGACCTGCCGCCGAGCCACCACTACCTCGCCGCCTACCGCTGGCTGCAGAGCGAGTTCGGGGCGCACGCGCTGGTGCACGTCGGCAAGCACGGCAACCTCGAGTGGCTGCCCGGCAAGACCGCGGCGCTCTCGGCGTCGTGCGCGCCCGACCCGATCCTCGGCGACCTGCCGCTCGTCTACCCCTTCCTCGTCAACGACCCGGGCGAGGGCACCCAGGCCAAGCGCCGGGCCCACGCGACGCTCGTCGACCACCTCGTCCCGCCGATGGCGCGCGCGGAGTCGTACGGCGACCTGGCCCGGCTCGAGCAGCTGCTCGACGAGTACGCCTCGATCCAGGCGATGGACCCCGGCAAGATCACCGCGATCCGCGGGCAGATCTGGCAGCTCATCCAGGCCGCGAAGCTCGACAGCGACCTCGGTGTCACCGACCAGCCCGAGGACGAGCGCTTCGACGACTTCGTCATGCACCTCGACGGCTGGCTCTGCGAGATCAAGGACGCCCAGATCCGCGACGGCCTGCACATCCTCGGGCGGGCGCCCGAGGGCCAGGAGCGCGTCGACATGGTGCTCGCCGTGCTGCGGGCGCGGCAGCTGTGGTCGGGCACCCAGTCGCTGCCCGGGCTCCGCGAGGCGCTGGGGCTGGCCGAGAACGAGGCCCCGCGCACCGAGGTCGACCGCGTCGAGGAGCTCGCCCACTCGCTCGTGCTCGGCATGGAGAAGCGCGCCTGGAACGTCGGCGACGCCACCGACGTGACCCTGGAGGTGCTCGGTGCCGAGCACGCCACCGTCACCGACATCCTGACCTTCGCCGCCACCGAGGTCGTCCCGCGCCTCGACGGGACCACCGGCGAGATCGACGGCGTCCTGCACGCCCTCGACGGCGGGCACGTCAAGGCCGGGCCGAGCGGGTCGCCGCTGCGCGGGCTGGTCAACGTCCTGCCGACCGGGCGGAACTTCTACTCGATCGACCCGCGCGCGGTGCCGTCGCGGCTGGCCTGGGAGACCGGGCAGATGCTCGCCGACTCCCTGCTCGAGCGCTACCGCGCCGACCACGACGGCGAGTGGCCGACGTCGGTGGGCCTGAGCCTGTGGGGCACCGCGGCGATGCGCACGAGCGGCGACGACATCGCCGAGGCGCTCGCGCTCATGGGCGTGCGGCCGGTGTGGGACGAGGCATCGCGGCGCGTGACGGGGCTCGAGGTGACGCCCACCGAGGAGCTCGGGCGTCCGCGCGTCGACGTGGTGCTCAGGATCTCCGGCTTCTTCCGCGACGCGTTCCCGCACGTCGTGGCGACGATGGACGACGCGGTGCAGCTCGTGGCCGCGCTGGACGAGCCCGCCGAGGACAACTTCGTCGCGGCGCACGCGCGGGCCGACGCGGGCTCGGGGTCGAGCTGGCAGCAGGCCACGACGAGGATCTTCGGCTCGCCCCCCGGCGCCTACGGGGCGGGCCTGCTGCAGGCGATGGACTCCCGCGAGTGGCGCGGCGACGCCGACCTCGCCGAGATCTACACGACGTGGGGCGGGCACGCCTACGGCCGCGGCCGGAACGGCGAGTCGGCCGTCGAGGAGATGCAGGCGGCATACCGGCGGATCGCGGTGGCGGCGAAGAACATCGACACCCGCGAGCACGACATCGCCGACTCCGACGACTACTACCAGTACCACGGCGGCATGATCGCGACGGTGCGCGCGCTGACCGGGGCGGCGCCGGCGGCGTACGTCGGCGACTCGACGCGCCCGGAGAACGTGAAGACCCGGTCGCTGATCGAGGAGACGGCCCGGGTGTTCCGGAGCCGCGTGGTGAACCCGCGCTGGATGGCCGCGATGCGCCGCCACGGCTACAAGGGCGCGTTCGAGATGGCCGCGACCGTCGACTACCTCTTCGGCTGGGACGCCACCGCGGGCACCGTCAGCGACTGGATGTACGGCTCGCTGACCGAGAACTACGTCCTCGACCCGGAGAACCGCGCGTTCCTGCGCGAGGCGAACCCGTGGGCGCTGCACGGCATGGCGGAACGCCTGCTCGAGGCCGTCGACCGCGGGCTGTGGGAGTCACCGGACCCCGCCATGGTCGAGCAGATCCGCGAGGCGTTCCTCGAGGCGGAGGGCGACGCGGAGGGTTAGCCCGACGGTCAGTACGGGGCGTAGGCCCAGCCCAGCGGGTGCTGGAAGTGGTCGATCGGGACGATGCCGACGCGGCCGTGGGCGCTCGAGGACACGACGCGTCCGTCGCCGAGGCTCAGGGCGACGTGGCCGTTCGACGAGGTGTTGTAGAAGACCATCGCGCCGCGCGGGGCGTGCTGCCAGTCGCTGTGCTGGTCCTGGGAGTGCCAGTCCTGGATCGCGCTGCCGTAGTGACCCTGGGTGCCGAAGGCGTTCTCGACGGCGCGCTCGCAGTAGCCCTCGTAGCGGGTCGTGCCGATCCGCGACTCGAACCGGTCGATCGCGCCCTCGATCTTCTGGTCGTGCGCCTGTGCCGCCTGCTGCCGCTGGGCGGCCTTCGTCAGCTCCGGGACGGTGGCGGACGCCGTCGTCGCGTCGGACGTCACCGGGGCGACGGCGGCGGTACCGGAATGGGTGGTCGAGCTCGCGGCGAGGTTCAGCTCCGCGGTCGTGGCGCCGACGTCGGGGAGGGCGAGCCCACCGGCGTGGGTCCCGACGACGGCCGCCCCGACGGCGCCGACGGCGACGCCGAGCACGGCGGTCATCTGCTGCGGGGACCGGACGACACCGGGACTGGAGACGGCAGCGGTCATGGCTCGGGGTCACCTCCGTCGACGGTCCGGTCGGGGGAGCGGGGGAGCGTGACCGGCCCGTGATGCCACGGAGATTAGCCCACGATTCTCGGCGCGCCATCACGACGGGCATTCTTTCCCGAATTCGCGCCGGGACTTGAACAGTTCTTGAGAAACGGGGGCAGGACTCGATTGTCCGATTCCTGCCCCCGTGTACACCTCAGAGCGCGGTGGCGGTGTCGCGGTTGACCCACGTCATGTCGCCGGTGCGCTCACCGACCGGCACGAGCGCCGACAGGGCCGCGACGTCCTCGGCGTCGAGCGCGACCTCCGTGGCGCCGAGGTTCTCCTCCAGGTAGGTCCGGCGCTTGGTGCCGGGGATCGGCACCACGTCGTCCCCCTGCGCCAGCAACCACGCCAGCGCCACCTGCGCCGGGGTGGCGCCGCGGCGCTTCGCGACCTCGCGGACCTGCTCGACGAGCGCGAGGTTCTCCTCGAGCGCGCCCTCGGCGAAGCGCGGCAGGGTGCGCCGGAAGTCGCCCGTCGCGAGGTCGCGCACCGAGGCGTCGGTGAGCATCCCCCGCCCGAGCGGGCTGTAGGGCACGAGCCCGATGCCGTGCTCGCGCGCGGCGGGCACGACCGAGGCCTCGATGTCGCGGCTGAACAGCGACCACTCCGACTGCAGCGCTGTGATCGTCGTGACCGCGGAGGCCCGGCGCACGGTGTCGGCCGAGGCCTCGGAGAGCCCGAGGTGGCGCACCTTGCCGGCCGTGACCAGCTCGGCCATCGCGCCGACGGTCTCCTCGATCGGCACCTGCGGGTCCGGGCGGTGCAGGTAGTAGAGGTCGAGGTGGTCGACGCCGAGCCGCTCGAGCGACCCGTCGATCGAGCGCCGCACGTACTCCGGCGAGCCGTCGACCTGGCCGTTCGGGTACCCGGTCGACGGATCGGTCTGGATGCCGAACTTCGAGGCGAGCGTGACCTCCGCGCGGCGGCCGGCGATCGCCTCGCCGACGAGCCGCTCGTTCTCGCCGTTCGCGTAGACGTCGGCGGTGTCGAGGAACGTGACCCCGAGATCGAGGGCGCGCCGCACGGTGGCCAGCGACTCGTCGCGGTCGGCGGGCCCGTAGGCCCAGTTCAGGCCCATGCAACCGAGCCCCAGGGAGGGGACGGGCAGGGCGCCGAGACGGCGGTCGGACATGGATGCTCCTTCGGAGGGCAGGACGGATCGCCCCGGGCGCGAACGGTCCGGGGTGGAGGGGCGGACGTGGGTCTACGACCCGCAGGCGCCGCCGTAGGTCGTGATCTTGTAGTCGACGACGGCCAGCGCACCCTGGAGATCGCGCAGGCGGTTGAGGATGTCGTCGCGGTGCGCCTCGAGCAGCGCCAGGCGCTCGGGCTCGGTGCTCGGGCCCTGCTTCACCAGCGCGACGTAGCGCTGGATCGCCGCGATGGGCATGTCGGAGTCGCGCAACCGGGTCACGAACACCACCCGGCCCACGGCGTCGCGGTCGTAGACGCGCCGGCCGGCGGCGTCGCGGGCGACCTCGACCAGTCCGATGCGCTCGTAGTACCGCAACGTGTGGGCGGTGACGCCGGTCAGCGCCGCCACCTCCGCGATCGCCATGTGCTCAGGGATGTCGAGGTCCCGCACGAGCTCGACGGTCAGCGGCGGCAGCTCGCCCACCGTCGTCTCGATCAGATCCCGCAGGCGGTCGGTCGTGACGCTCACGACAGCGACGGTAGGGCTTCGAGCGCGCTCGAAGGCAAGGGTCGCGGGCAGGATGACGGTCGTGACGGCCGCCACCGAGACGTTCACCGCGCAGCGTCCGCGCCTCTTCGGCCTCGCCTACCGCATGCTGGGCTCCGCCCACGACGCCGAGGACGTCGTGCAGGACGCGTGGCTGCGGTGGTCCGGTCACGGCGACGAGGTCGACAACCCGGCGGCCTGGCTGACCACCGTCGTGACCCGCCTCAGTCTCAACCGCCTGGACTCCGCCCGCGCGCGCCGGGAGACCTACGTCGGCCCGTGGCTGCCCGAGCCCATCCTCACCACCGATCCCGCCACCGGACCGGCCGCGACGGTCGAGGAGCGGGAGACGGTGTCCCTGGCCCTCCTGACGACTCTCGAGCGCCTCACCCCGCCCGAGCGCGCGGTCTACGTCCTGCGCGAGGCCTTCGGGCACAGCCACGCCGAGGTCGCGGCCGTCCTCGACGTCACCGAGGCCGGGTCGCGCCAGCTGCACACCCGCGCCCGGCGCCACCTGACGGCCGCACCCGTCACGACCGCACCCGCCACGACCGGGCGGGCGGACGTCGGCCCGCTCCTGGCCCGGTTCGTCGCCGCGGCGCGCGACGGGGACGTCGCCGGGCTCGAGGCGATGCTCGCCGCCGACGTCACCGTCTGGTCCGACGGGGGCGGCAAGGTGAGCGCGGCGCGGCGCCCGATCCGGGGCCGTGACGACGTCGCCCGGTTCCTGCTCGGCGTGCTGGGGCCGAGGAACTGGCGGGGACGGGACACCGCCGCGGAGATCAACGGGGCACCGGCGCTGCTCGGGTATGTCGACGACGAGCTGGTCGGCGTCCTGGTGCTGGACGCCGAGGGCGACGCGATCCGGACCGTCCGGTTCCAGCGCAACCCCGACAAGCTCGCCTTCCTCGCCGGGCAGCTGTCACGTTCCGAGGGGCTGTCCGGTCGACCCTCGTGACGGAGCCACGACCGCGAGGGAGGTCCACATGACCGTGCTGGTGACCGGGAGGACCGGGACGTTGGGACGCGCGCTCGTCCCGTTGCTCGACGATCCGCGCGTCCTCAGCCGCCGGGCCGGGCCGGGCCGTGTCGTCGGCGACCTGCGCACGGGAGCGGGCCTGGACGACGCCGTCGCCGGCGCGTCGGTGATCGTGCACTGCGCGACCGCCCCGCGCGGCGACTCCGCGGCGACGGGCCGGCTCGTGGAGGCCGCCCGCCGCGCGGGCACCCCGCACCTCGTCTACATCTCGATCGTCGGGATCGACCGCATCCCGCTGCCGTACTACCGCGAGAAGGTCAACGCGGAGCGTCTCGTCAGCGGGTCGGGGCTGCCGTGGACGATCCTGCGGGCGACCCAGTTCCACGACCTGCTCGCCACGCTGTTCGCCACCACCGCGCGGGCCGGGGTCCTGCCCGTGCTCGCCGGGACGGCCTTCCAGCCGATCGCCGTCGACGACGTCGCC
The DNA here is from genome assembly GCF_030269665.1 of Actinomycetospora sp. NBRC 106375. Lineage (GTDB taxonomy): Bacteria > Actinomycetota > Actinomycetes > Mycobacteriales > Pseudonocardiaceae > Actinomycetospora. The sequence continues at coordinate 63,985 of NZ_BSTS01000022.1, read as the reverse complement.
GCGCGCCTCGCCGCGCTCGCCGCCGGTCCACCGCAGGGCTGGACGCCGCCGATGGGAGGCCCTGAGGTCCGGCCGATGGGCGACCTCGCCCGGACCTGGGCAGGGACGACGGGACGGCGCCGCCCGGTGGTGCCGCTGCGCCTGCCCGGCGCGATCGCCCGCGGCTACCGCTCGGGCGCCCACGTGGCCCCCGGGCACGCCGACGGCGTCGTCACCTTCGAGCAGTTCCTCGCGTCCCGGGCGGCGGTGCGGTCGTGATCGCGCGGACGCTCCTGACCCTGCTGGCGGTGACCCAGGCCATGCCGGGCCTGTGGGCGCTGCTCGCCCGCGTCGCGTTCTTCGACCACTTCCCGCTCGGCGGCGTCGGGTGGGTCGCGCTGCTGCCGCCGTACAACGAGCACCTCGTGCGCGACGCCGGCGCCGGCATGCTCGCCCTGGCCGTCGCCCTCGCGCTCGCGGCCTGGTGGCTCGACCGGCGCGTCGTCATCGTCGCCGTCATCGCGTTCCTGGTGTTCGTGGTGCCGCACACGGTGTTCCACTCGCTGCACCTGGCGCACTTCCCGCTCGCCGACGCCGTTGCCCAGCAGGTCGGGCTCATCCTCGAGATCGTTCTCGGCGTCGCCGTGCTGGTGCTCGTGGCGCGGGATCGTGGCACGGCACGGACGAGGGACGCCCTCAGTCCCCGGTCGCCGTGAACCCCCGCACGAGGTCCGTGACCGACGCGCGCAGACCGTCGGCGTCCCGGGCCGGACGGCCGGCGCCCGCGAGCTGGTCGAACGCGAGACCGTCGAGGCAGGCGACGAGGTCGTCGGCCCGGCGCCGGGGCGCGTCGACGCCCAGGTCCGCGAGGGTGGCCGCGACGCGCTCGCGGACGCCGGCCCCGGCATCGCGCAGCGCGGTCCCGAGCTCGGGGCGGCGGGTCGACTCCAGCGCGAGCTCCCACCGGGCGAGCAGCCGCTCGTGGTCGTGGGTGAGCCAGTGCCCCAGGACGGCCACGCACGCCGTGACGAGGCCGTCCACCGAGGCCGGACCGGCGGCGCCCGTCGTCATCTCCGCCAGCGTGCGGGCCGCCAGCCGCTCCACGCAGGCCTGCAGCAGGGCCGAGCGGGTGCGGAAGTAGTAGGAGCTCGTGCCCTCGGCGAGGCCGGCGGCCGCGTCGACCGCGCGGTGGGTCAGCCCGCGGCTGCCCGACCTCGCGAGCACGGTGATCGCCGCGTCGGCCAGCACGTCCCGACGGTCCAACCCGCGCCCCTTCCTCCCGGTGCCTCTACAGCCGTAGAGTAGCTCCCACTACAGATGTAGAGGAGCGTGGGTCATGGCACGGGCGGTCGTCGTGGGCGCGGGGCTGGGCGGGCTGGCGAGCGCGATCGCGCTGCGGCGGCGCGGTTGGGAGGTCGCGGTCCTGGAACGCCGGGCGCACGCCGACGAGGTCGGCGCGGGGATCGCGGTCTGGCCGAACGCCCTGCGCGCCCTCGACGCGCTGGGCCCCGGTGCCCGCGCGCGGGAGCTCGGCACGGTCGAGATCGGCGGCGGCATCCGCACGCGGTCGGGGCGGTGGCTCGCGCGGGTCGACGCGTCGGACCTGCGGCGACGCCAGCACGACGAGGTCGTCGTCCTCGCCCGCCCCGACCTGCACGCCCTCCTGCGTGCCGCGGCGCCGGCGGTGCGCGAAGGCGTGGCCGTGGCGCGGGTCGACCCCGGTGACACCGGACGCCCCGCGGTCGTGCACGACGACGCGGGCGGGCGGCACGAGGCGGAGCTGGTGGTCGCGGCCGACGGGCTGCACAGCACCGTGCGGGCGGCGTTCTGGCCCGCCGCGACGGTCCGCGACACCGGCCGGACGGCGTTCCGCCTGGTCGCGATCCACCGGCTCGACGCCGGCGGCGAGAGCTGGGGCGGCGGCGACCTCGTCGGGCTGGGCCCGCTGCCCGGCGGCCGGACCTACCTCTACGCCGTGGTCCCGACCGCCGACGTCCCGGCGGGCGCCGATCCCCTCCCGTGGCTGCGGGCGCGGCTCGCCGGCTGGCACACCCCGATCCCCGCGGTCCTCGACGCCGCCGAGGGCCCGGTGCTCGCGCACACCCTCGCCGACCTCCGCCCGCCGTCCTCCTGGCACCACGGCCGGGTCGCCCTGCTCGGCGACGCCGCCCACGCCATGACCCCGAACCTCGGCCAGGGCGCGGCGCAGGCGTTCCTCGACGCGGTCGCGCTCGCCGAGGAGGCCACCGCGGATCCGGCCTCGCTGGCCGGCTACGACCGCCGGCGCCGTCGGGCGGCCGAGGCCGTCGCCCAGCGTTCCCGGCGGGCCGGCGAGGTCGCCTCGTGGCGCGCGCCGCTCGCGGTCGCCGTCCGCGACGCCCTCGTCGCCGCCCTGCCCGCGCGGGCCTCGGCCGCAGCTCTCGACCGCCTGCTCGGGACCCCCGGCGACGCTCCCGGCGACCGGGCCCCCGCGGGCCGCACGGCAGAATGACTCCGGTGAGCACGCCCCTGGTCCTCGGCATCGAGACGTCCTGCGACGAGACCGGCGTCGGCCTCGTCTCCGGCGGGGTGCTCCTGGGCGACGCGCTGGCGTCGAGCATGGACGAGCACGCGCGCTTCGGCGGCGTCGTGCCGGAGGTCGCCGCGCGGGCGCACCTCGAGGCGATGGCGCCGATGGTCCGCACCGCCCTGCAGCGCGCGGAGGTCGACCTCGCGGACGTCACGGCCGTCGCCGTCACCGCCGGGCCGGGGCTGAGCCCGGCCCTGCAGGTCGGGCTCGCGGCGGGGAAGGCGTACGCGCTGGCCGCCGGGGTGCCGCTCTACGCCGTGCACCACCTCGCCGGGCACGCCGCGGTCGACGTCCTCGACCACGGACCCCTCCCGCCGCGGTGCGTCGCGCTGATCGTCTCCGGAGGTCACACCTCGCTGCTGAGCGTCGGCGACCTCGCGCGCGACGAGGTCGTGCACCTCGGCGACACCGTCGACGACGCGGCGGGGGAGGCGTTCGACAAGGTCGCCCGCCTCATCGGCTTGCCCTACCCCGGCGGTCCCGCGATCGACCGGGCCGCGCGCGAAGGTGATGCGCACGCCATCGCCTTCCCGCGCCCGTTGACCGGGCCCGCCGACCCCCCGTGGACCTTCTCGTTCTCCGGGCTGAAGACGGCGGTCGCCCGCTGGGTCGAGCGTCACGACGGCCCCCTGCCCGTGCCGGACATCGCGGCCTCGTTCCAGGAGGCCGTCGCGGACACGCTCGCGCGCAAGGCCGTCGCCGCGTGCGCCGACCAGGGCGCGGACACGCTCCTGATGGTCGGCGGGGTCGCGGCGAACTCGCGGGTGCGGGGGCTGGTGGAGGAGCGGTGCACGGCCGCCGGCCTGACGCTGCGGGTCCCGCCGACCCGCCTGTGCACCGACAACGGGGCGATGATCGCGGCGCTCGGCGACCTGCTCGTGCGGGCGGACGTCGAGCCCGACCCCCTCGACGTCGCCGCCGATCCCCGCGCGCGGCTGACCGGCGCCCTGCTCCACGGGGCCAGGACACGGAGCGGAGCGGAGCTGGACCGTACGGACGGCTCGTTACCCGTGGCGTGAAACGGAACCTGTCGGACCTCTCACGTTGTCGCCCGAACGGACGCTCGGTATCGGTGGAGGGGTGCCCGGTTTCCGCGCCGTCCTCGACGGCGAGCAGTTCCCGCTGCGGCGGTGGCAGATCCTCGCCGTCGCCGACGACTACGGCCTGGACACGCGCACCCGCGCGAAGCTCGAGCAGATCCCCGACCGGCGCTACGTCGACGCCGGTGACGTCATGATCGCGCTGGCCATGACGCCGGCCCACCTGGCGGCCCGCACGCCGCTGTGAGGTCCTCAGCCCCGGGCGGCGACGGCGAGCACGATCGCGGTGGCGTTGTCGTGCCCGCCCTCGTGCAGGGCGGCGTCGACCAGGGCGAGCGCGCCGGCGTGCACGTCGACCGGTGACTCCTCGGCGCCCTCGTCGGCGGTGAGCAGCGCGGCGAGCACCGCCGGGTCGGGCAGGTGGTTCCACACGCCGTCGCTGCACAGCAGCAGGACCCCGGTGTCGTCGAGCGGCCAGCCGCGGTGCCGGGCGACGACGTCCGGCGCGTCGGCGGCGAGCCACCGGGTGATCACGTGGGCGCGGGGGTCGGAGAGCGCGTCCTCGGCCTCGACGATGCCCGCGGCGACCATCTCCGCGGCCCACGAGTCGTCCTCGGTGAGCACGCCGGACTCGTCGGGGCGGGCCGGGCTGAGCCAGTAGGCGCGGCTGTCGCCTGCCCAGCTGATCACCGCGCGCTCGGTGTCGAGCACGGCGGCGACGTAGGTGCACGCCGGGGACGACCCGGCCGCGGGGGCGAGGGCTGCGACCGCGCGCCGGGCGGCGTCGGCGGCGGTGGCCGCGGCCTCCTCGAGGTCCTGCCCGCCGGACAGCGCCTCGTGCCCGGCGGCGACGGCGACGTCGCAGGCGGTGCGCGACGCGGTCGCGCCGCCCGGGACGGACGCGACCCCGTCGCACACGACGGCGACGACCACCGGCGTGCCCTCGGCGGTGACGGCGCGCGTCAGGGCGAACGCGTCCTCGTTGCGCCGGCGGCGGTGCCCGCGGTCGGTGACGCCGGCGCCGTGCACGACGAGGTCGCCGGAGGGGTCCTCGGGCAGCTCGAGCGTCTCCTCCGCGTGCTCGACGCCGGCGGCCAGGTGCCCGCAGTCGCCGCAGCGGCCATCCTCGCCCACCGCGCCGGAGCCGCAGGCGCTGCACGTGGCGCCGTCGGACGACCCGCCGGACACGGACGACCCGCCGGACACGGACGACGAGGCGGACGGGGCGGGCGACGCGGAGGCGGGCTCGATCGGCACGGGCACTCCCTACACCCTCACGCCCGGCCGGGCAGGACCGACGCGGCCGGACGGGACGGACGTGTCGTCCGACGGGCCGCCCGGGCGGTGGAGCGCACGCCGGGAGGTGATCACCAGCTGCCCCCTCCGCGCGGCGGCCCGGATCGCCGGGCGTCCCCCGCGAGAGTAACCGCTCACCCGGACGAGCGGGCCTCCCACCAGGTACGGAGCGCCATCAGCTCCAGCCGTAGCCCCGGCGCAGTTCGTCGGCGACCCCGTCGAAGCGGTCGGCGGGCATGACCGCGCCCTCGCGCCGGATGCCGTGCTCGGGGATGTCCAGGACGCGGTCGAGACGCACGAAGGACTCGCGACCCTCCCGGTCCCAGGGCCCGGACCCGACGGAGAGCCAGTGGGCATCGTCGCGGCGGTGGCCCTGGCTGGAGAGCATCAGCCCGAGCAGGTCGCCGTGCTCGGCGCGCGCGACGACGAGCACGGGACGGTCCTTGCCCTGGGACGCGTCCTCCTCGAACGGCACCCACGTCCACACGACCTCGCCCGGATCGGCCGCGCCGTCGAGGTCGGGCGCGTAGGAGATCTGCCGCGCCCGCTCGCCGGCCGGTGCGGTGCGCACCCCGCTCGGTCCCGGCCGCGGCGCCTGCCGCCCGGGCCGGTCCGGCGACCGTTGCCCGTCCACCTGCTTGTTGAGCAGGTCGAGGCCTGCCTGCAGCGCCCGTCCCACCACGTCCCGGAATCCCGCCACGCGGGCAGCATGCCACCAGCCCGGGCGCGGTGTTCTGGCAAGGTCATCCGCCATGACCGTCCTGGCGCTGATGGTCGCCGCGCTGCTCGTCGGGGTGCTCCTGGTCGGGGTCGGGGACCGGCTGCGGCTGCCGTGGCCGGTGCTGCTGGTGCTCGTCGGCGCGGCCGGCGCCTTCGTGCCCGGCATCGACGCGCCCGACCTCGAGCCCGAGCTGATCCTGCCGCTGTTCCTGCCGCCGCTGCTGTTCGCGACGGCCCAGCGCGCGTCGTGGTCGGTGTTCCGGGCCCGCTGGCGCTCGGTGCTGTTCCTCGCGGTGCTGCTGGTCGCGGCGACGATCGCCGTGGTCGGCGCGACGGTGATGTGGCTGGTGCCCGGGATCGCGCTCGGCGCCGCGCTCGCCGTCGGTGCCGCGGTGGCGCCGCCCGACCCGGTGGCCGTCGAGGCGGTGGCGGGGCCGCTGCGGATGCCGCGCCGGCTCGTGGCCGTGCTGCAGAGCGAGGGCCTGTTCAACGACGCGCTCGCGCTGGTCGTGTTCCAGGCGGCGATCGCGGCGACCGTGTCCGGGGAGCAGCCCGGGATCGGCACGGCGCTCGGCCTCGTCTGGGCGGCCGTCGGCGCGGTCGCCGTCGGGCTGGCCGCGACGTGGCTCGCCGAGCGTCTCGCCGACCGGCTCACCGACGCCGTCTCACCCAGCGCGCTGACCCTCGTGCTCCCGTTCGCGGTGTACCTCGCGGCCGACGCGGTCGAGGCCTCCGGCGTCATCGCGGTCGTCGTCGCGGCGCTGCAGACCCGCCAGCACGCCGACGCCGACGACGTCCTGCCGCGGCTGACCGGCGGGGCGTTCTGGAACGTCGTCGAGATGCTCGTGACCGCGGCGGCGTTCGCGCTCATCGGCCTCGAGCTGCGAGCGGTGGTGGCCGACGCCGGGGACGCGCTCGGCCGGATGGTGGCCGACGCCGCGGTCGTCGCCGTGGTCGTCGTCGGCGTGCGGGCGGTCTGGATGCTGGGCGCGCTGATCTCCGTGCGCCGTCGGGGCGCGGACCCCACCGCCGCGCCGCGGACCGGGCGCGAGGCCGTGGTGCTCACGTGGTCGGGGATGCGGGGCCTCGCCACGCTCGCGCTGGCGCTCGCCCTGCCGCGTGTCACCGCCGAGGGCGCGCCGTTCCCGTTCCGGACCGAGCTGGTGATCATCGCGGCCGGCGTGCTCGTCGCGACCCTCGTGATCCCCGGTCTCACCCTGTCGCTGCTGCTCCGGGCGCTCGGGGTGCGCGAGAGCGAGGAGGTCGGGCGGGCGGCCGAGCAGCGGCTCGCGTCCCGGGCACGGCGCGCGGCGTTGACCGAGCTCGCGTCGCTCGACCGCGAGGCGGTGGGTGTCGACGACACCGTGGGGGAGGAGGTGCTGGGCGAGCTGCGGGCGCGCTTCGCCCGCCTCGGCACCGGTGAGGGCGGCGCCGGGGACGCACCCGGCGAGGACTCCGCCGACCGTCCCGACTACGAGCAGCGACTCGAGACCCTGCGCCGGCGCCGCGAGCAGTGGACGCGACTGCAGACGCTCGCCCTCGCGGCCGCGCGGCGCGAGGTGCTGGCCGCACGGACCGAGCCCGGCATCGACCCCGAGGTCGCGGACCGGGTCCTGCAGCGCCTCGACGTCCGGTCGGTGGCGTCGTCGCGCTGACCGGCCGTGACGTCGGGCGAGCTCAGCGACCGTCGCCGAACAGACCGCCGAGGGCCTCGACCGCCGGGTCGAGCCCCGCGGCGTTCTTGGTCGTGGTCGTCCGCGACGTGGTGGTCGACGGGCGCGTGGTGCTGGCGTGCGACGTGGTGGTCGGGCGCGGCGTCGTCGTGTGCGGCGTCGTCGTGGAGTGCGTCGCCGTGCTCGTCTCGTCGTCGGCCGACGTCTCGGTCGGCAGGCTCGGCAGCGACACCGAGGGCAGGCCGGGCACCGACGGCACCGTGACGTGGGGCGGCGTGCTCGGGCGGCGCGTCGGCTCCTGTGTGGGCGTCGACGTCGGCTCGGTGGTCGTCGTCGTGCGCTCGGTCGAGCCGCCGTCGGTGGGCGGCGCCTCGCGCTGCGTGCTCGCCACGGCCCGGCGGTCGGAGCCGTCGGAGGTGTCGGAGGCGTCGGAGGTGTCGGAGGTGCCCGCCTCCCGCGTCGACACCGTGGCGTCGTCGGACGAGCTCTCCCGGTGCTCGGACCCGCCACCGGAGCCGCCGCCCAGCAGGGACCCGGCGCCCGGGTCGGCGACGACCTCCGCGGACGGCGGCGCCACCGTGGCCGCGGGCGGGGCGGCGGCGCCGACGCGGTCGACGGTCCAGGCGGAGGCGACGACGACGCCGCTCGCGAGGAGCACGGCGGCACCGACGGAGGCAGCGACGACCAGCCCGCCCGCTCCGGCGGCGGCGCGGCGCCCACGACCCGGCGTCTCGTCGGGGTCCGGGGTGTCGGCCGACGCGGCGGCGCCGGGCAGCCCGACGGGGGCGGCCCCGGCCGTGCCGGTCGCGGCGGCCGGCCCCCGGACCGCGGCGCCGGTGCCCGTGGAGCGCAGGGTCTCGGTGGTGGCGTCCGGGACGGCGGCGGTCGGCCCCGTCCCGGCGATCGGGGCGACGGCCCGCAGCGGCGTCAGGGTCTCGGCGGCGAGGGCGGCGCGTCGCAGGCCGACGCACACGCGGTCGGCGGCGGGCCGGGAGCGCGGCTCGTCGGCGGTCATGGCCTCGAGCAGGGCCTCGACCTCGATGTCGATGCCCGCGGGCATCTCCGGGCGCCGTTCCAGGCGCGCCCGGGCGGCGGCGAGCGGCTTGCCGTCGTAGGCGGGCCGTCCGGTGAGCGCCTCGATCATCACGAGGCCGAGCGCGTAGACGTCCGCGGGCGGCCCGACCGTCCCGCCGGCCACCTGCTCGGGCGCGAGGTAGGGCGCCGAGCCGACGACGATGCCGGTGTCGGTGATCCGGGGGGCGTCGGCGACGAAGGCGACGCCGAAGTCGGCGAGGTGGGCGCGGCCGTCGGCGTCGAAGAGGACGTTGCGGGGCGTCACGTCGCGGTGCAGCACGCCCGCGCGGTGGACGTGGGCGAGGCCGTCGGCGACCGACGCGACCGCGAGCAGCGTCTCGGTGACGCCGAGGGGGCCGTCGGCCAGCCGGTCGACGAGGTTGCCGCCCTCGAGCAGCGCCATCACGACGAACGCACGCCCGTCGACCGAGCCGACGTCGTACACGGGCACGAGGCTCGGGTGGTCGAGCGAGGCCATGAGCGCGACCTCGCGCTCGATCCGCGGGTCGTTCTCGACCGGGAAGATCTTCACTGCGGCGTCGCGGTCGAGCAGGAGATCGTGGGCGCGGTACACCTCGGAGCAGGTGCCGCGGCCGATGAGCTCGCCGAGCGCGAACCGCTGACCCAGGCGCTCGGGCAGCGGGCCGGCCGGCGGTCCGTCCTGGGCTCCGGGCACGGGCGAGCCGGACTCGGTGGTCACGACGCCTCCCCCTTCCCGCGCTCCTCGATCGACATTCTTCCACTACCCGTACCCGGATCGGGCCACATCGACATACCGGTTTCCTGATTTCGTGTGACCGTCATGTGGTGTTCGGGCCGTTCGGCGTCCCCCGTCCCCTCGTCCGGGTGACGGCGCTCGCGTCGGGCCCCGACGGCGTTGACAGAAGTTGTAGTGCCGAGTAGAACTTCGGCACGTCCCTCCTGCTCACGGGCGGGTCGGACTGCGCAGAGCACGAACACAAGGACGCGACGGAAGCCGTGGGCGCCGAGAGCCTCGACGACGAGGACACCCCCGCCCTGACCACCGGTCAGGCGGCGGAGTTCCTCGGGGTTCGACCGGCGTTCCTCCGGAGTCTGGACGCGGGTCGGATGGTCCGCCCGGAACGCTCCGCCGGCGGGCATCGGCGCTGGACGCGCCGTCAACTGGCCCTCGCCGCCCGGATCCGCGAGCTGTTCGACGAGGGGCTCACCCTCACCGCGGCCGCGATGGTCGTGACTCTGCAGGACGAGGTGGCCCTGGTCACGCGCGAGCGGGATCAGGCCCACGACGAGCTCGACCGAGCCCGACGCGAACTGGCCCGGGTGCGCCATGAGCTCGCCGCGGCCCGGAACGGATCTACCGCCGGTTCCGGGTCATCCGCACGTGTCCACAGCGCGTGCGGGCCCGAAGTGCCCACGACCGCTCTTCGACCGTCCCTGCCGGCCCTACCACCTCAACGGACTTCCTGACTCATGAAGCTCATCGACCACCGTCGGTCCCACCGTCCTCTCCTCCGCGCCCCCCTGCCGCCGTCACTGGCCCGGGTCCCGCTCGTGGACCTGTGCGCCTGCAAGCACCCGCGCGAGTCGCACGAGCACTACTACCTCGGTGACCACTGCGCGCAGTGCCAGTGCGCCCACTTCAAGCGCGTCGAGCCCTCGGACATCTGAGCGCGCTCTCTCCCGGCCCCGTCATCGCCTCCGGTGGCGGGGCCGTTCGCTGTCCGGACCCGGAACGGTCGGGACCGAGAGCGGCACCACGTCGCCACGGGCGGCCGGACGGGCGCCGGACGCCTACTCTCGTGATCGTGGAGCGGACCGGGCGAAACGGACGGCGCGCTCTCGTCGTGGGGGCCGGGGTCGCCGGGCTCGCCGCGGCCACCTCGCTGGACCGTGCCGGCTGGGACGTCGTCGTCTGCGAGCGCGCCGACGCCCGGCGCACCGGGGGGTACTTCGTCCGCCTCGCGCCCGAGGGACTCGCCGCCGCCGGCCGGCTGGGTGTCGCCGAGGCGCTGCGCACCCGGTTGCCCGCCGACGGCGTGATCACCGGGGTGGACGCGCGGGGCCGGACGGTGTCCCGGGTCGAGGCCTCCCTCGCCGACGACCCGGCGGCGCTGGCGCTGGTGCGGGGCGACCTGGAGGCCGCGCTGTGGGCGGCGCGCCCCGAGCACGTCGCGGTCCGCTTCGCCACGGTCCCGCGGCGCATCGACATGGCGCGCAACGCCGCCGACGTCGTCCTCGACGGTCCCGACGGCGTCACCCGCGAGCGGTTCGACCTGGTCGTCGGGGCCGACGGGGTGCGGTCGGCGGTGCGCTCGATGGTCTTCGGGCCCGAGGAGCGCTTCCGCCGCGAGTTCGACCACGTGGTCGTCTCCGCGGTGCTGCCGCGGCTGCCGGGCGGACTGCGCGAGGGCGACTACGTCGTGCCCGCCGACGTCGGGCGCACCGCGCACCTCATGGCCGTCGAGGCCCACGCGCCGGTCGTGTTCTTCACGTTCCGGGCCGAGCTCGCCGGCGACATCGAGCGCGTCGCCACCGACCCGGTCGGGACGCTGCGCGCGGTCTACGGCGACTTCGCCGGGCTGATGCCCGAGATCCTCGACGGCGTCGAGGAGGCCGGTGCCACGCACGTCGACACCGTCGCCCAGATCCGCCTCGGTTCGTGGCGGCGCGGGCGGGTCGTGCTCGTCGGCGACGCCGCGTGGTGCCCGACGCTGTACTCCGGGCAGGGCTCGGCGCTGGCCCTGGTCGGCGGCGAGTCGCTGGGCACGCACCTCGCCGCGCACCCCGACGACCCGGAGGCGGGCCTCGCGGCGTGGGAGGGCGCCCACCGCCCGGCGGCGCTGGCGGCGAGCAGCGCCGCGCGCCGCTCGCGGCACTTCTTCCTGCCCGGCAACCGCGTCGTCGCCGCGCTCCGCGCCGGCGCGCTGCGGCTCGCGACCTGGTCGCCCGCCGGGAAACTGCTGCACGCGGTGGCCTCGCGCGCAGCGGGTCCCGGCGGCCCGGGAACCTCACCCGATCGACGTGACGTTCATCCGACAGCCACTTCCGGGTCGCGCTCGCCGCGTCACCCGGCACTGCACCGCCCGTAAGCTGTCGCTCGCCGGTGTCCGACGTTGGGCCGTTCGGGCGCCGTCGCGCCGGTGCGGCGGCACCGCTCGCGTCGAGACCACGGCGCGGACCACCGACCCGCGCACCCGTCGTCGAGAGGACGCCAGCCACCCCCATGGCTTCTCCACCCGCACCCCGTCCGCAGCGCGGTCTGCTCGCGCGCATGGTCGATCCGCTGGGCATCGCCTCCGGTGTGCTCGACCGTGTCGACCCGTTCCGGCACCGCGGCCGCCGGGTGTGGCGCGGTGCCGGGCGGGTGCAGATCGGCATCCCCGGGATCGTCGGCGAGGCGGGGGAGGAGCTCGCGCGCGCCGTGGAGAAGGCGCTCGCGGCGCACCCGGACGTCGCCTGGGCGGCCGTGAACGCGACCCTCGGCGCGGTCGTGGTCGGCATGGCCGACGGCGCCGACGACCTCGACGACCTCGACGACACCGGCGGACCGGGTGGTCGCTCCGGTCCGGCCGGACTGCCCGGCCAGGAGGTCGTCGACGACCTGGTCGACCTCGTCGAGATCCTCGAGGAGCGCGAGGGCGGGTACGCCGTCGAGCCCACCCCGCGCACGATCGGCGCCGCCCAGCAGGCGTTCACCGCGCTCGCGGCCGACCTCGCCGGTCTCGGGGTGGCCGCCGTCGGCACCGTCCTGCGCCGCACGCCGCTGCCCACCGAGCTCGCGTCCGCGGCGACCTTCGTCGACCACCAGCCCCGCCTGCGCGACGCCGTCGAGCGCGCGGTCGGGCAGGACCGCGCGAACGTCCTGCTCGCGCTCTCCAACGCCGCCGCCCAGGCGATCGGCCAGGGCAGCACCGGTCTGCTGGTCGACGCCGCCTACCGCGCGATGCAGGTCGCCGAGGCCCGCGCCCGCGCGGCGACGTGGACCGACGCCGAGCCGCGCCTGCTGGAGACCGCCGACCACGCCGTCGCCGTCGCCGACGACGCGCTGCACGAGCCCCGCCCGGTGCCGCTGCCCCTCGGTCCCGTCGAGCGCCACGGCGACGTCGTGGGCACGGGGGCGGCCGTCGGGTTCGCCGCCGTCGCGGCCGGCACCGGGAGCCTGCGCAAGGGTGCCGGCGTCGCGCTCTCGACGCTGCCGAAGGCCGGACGGATGGGGCGCGAGGGCTTCGCGACCACGTTCGGCCGGGTGCTCGCGCGCCGGGGCGCCGTCGTCGTCGAGCCCACCGCACTGCGCCGTCTCGACCGCGTCGACACCGTCCTGCTCGACGCCGAGGCGCTGACCACCGGCGTCCTCATGCTCGGCGACCTGCTCGCCCTGCCCGGTGCCGACGGCACCGCGGACCCGCTCGAGGATCTCGTGCCGCGGGTCCACGAGCTGTTCGACCCGACCGACGCGACCACGCACCAGCGCCTCGCCGGCGAAGGTGAGCACTGGCTGCTGGCCCCGCTCGACGACGTGCCCGGGGGCGACGACCCGCGGGCGCTCGAGGCCGCCGACGCGCTCGTCGCCGACGGCGCCACCCACGTCCTGGGCCTGCGCCGTGACGACCGGCTCGCCGCCGTCGTCGGCGTGCTGCCCGAGCCCGCGTCCGCCGCCGAGGCGCTGGCCGCGGCCGCCCGCCGCGCCGGCGTCACCCTGGTCGTCGGCGGGCAGGACGGGATCGCGTCGGGCATCGGCGACCGCGCGGTGGCCGGCGGGGAGGCGCTGCGCACGTCGGTGCGCGAGCTGCAGGAGGCCGGGGCGGGCGTGCTCGTCGTCTCCCGCGACCGCCGCGCCCTGGCCGCCGCCGACCTCGGCATCGGCGTGTCGCGGCCCGACGGCACCGCACCCTGGGGTGCGCACGTCCTCGTCGGCGACGACCTCGGCACGGCCGCGCTGCTCATCGAGGGCGTCAAGGTCGCCCGCGGGGTGTCCGGCCGGTCGGTGAACCTCGCCCGCGCCGGCACGGTCCTCGGCACGATCATGGCCACGGCTGGCACCGCGCCGCGCGGGTCGTCGCTGGCGGGCCTCGCGGTCAACGGCGCGGCGGCGGTCTCGCTCGGCAACGGCGCGTGGCAGGCCACCGAGCTGGGCCGGCGCGTCGTCGTCCCGGGCGTGAGCCGCACGCCGTGGCACGTCATGCCGGCGAGCACCGTGCTCGCGCGCCTCGACGTCACCGAGCGCGGGATGACCACCGCCGAGGCCCACCGCCGGCACCGGGACGACCCGGCCGCCGCGGAGACGGGGACGACGCTCGGCCGCGCGTTCCTCGACGAGCTCAACAACCCGCTGACGCCCGTCCTCGCGGGCGGCGCGGTGCTCTCGGCGGCCATCGGCGCGGTGGTCGACGCCGCGATCGTCGTCGGCGTCACCGCGTTCTCGGCGCTGATCGGCGGGGTCCAGCAGGTCGCCACCGAGCGCGCCGTCTCGGGGCTGCTCGAGCGCTCGGCGATCCGCACGCGGGTGCTGCGCGACGGCCACACCCGCGGCGTCGGCGCCGACGAGGTCGTCGTCGGCGACATCATCGAGCTCGGCCCCGACGACGTCGTGCCCGCCGACTGCCGCGTCCTGCGCTCCGACGCCCTCGAGGTCGACGAGTCGTCGCTGACCGGCGAGTCGCTGCCGGTGGTCAAGACCCCGTCCCCGGTGATCGCGCGGACCGTCGCGGACCGCCGCTCGATGCTCTACGAGGGCAGCACGGTCGCGACCGGCCGCGGGGCCGCGGTGGTCGTGGCCACCGGCTCGAGCACCGAGGTCGGCCGGTCGACGGCCGCCGCGAAGGCCGCCGCGCCCGTCGCCGGCGTCGACGAGCGCCTCGCCGGGCTCACGAAGATCACCACCCCGCTGGCGCTGGGGTCGGCGGCCGCCGTCGTGGCCGCCGGCGCGCTGCGGGGCCTGCCGTTCCAGCAGAACCTGCACTCGGGCGTCGGCCTGGCCGTCGCCAGCGTCCCCGAGGGCCTGCCCTTCGTCGTGTCGGCCGCCCAGCTCGCGTCGGCGCGACGCCTGTCGGCCGAGGGCGCGCTGGTTCGCAACCCGCGCACCATCGAGGCGATCGGGCGCACCGACGTCCTGTGCTTCGACAAGACCGGCACGCTCACCGAGGGCCGCCTCGCGCTGTCGGCGATCTCCGACGGCGTCAAGCTGCGGCCCACCGACCGTCTGCGCAAGCGCCAGCGCCGGGTCCTCGCCGCGGCCCTGCGCGCCACGCCGCGGCCCGCGCCGGGGGAGCGCCTCGCGCACCTCACCGACCGTGCGGTGGTCTACGGCGGCCAGCAGTTCGACGTCGACCCGGCCCAGAAGCGCCCGGGATGGTGGCCCGTGGCCTCGCTCGACTTCGACCCGTCCCGCGGGTACCACGCGACGCTGGGCGAGGTGGATCCGCCGGAGGACGCCACCGACGACGGTCCGTTCCGCCTGCTCTCGGTGAAGGGCGCGCCCGAGGTCGTCATCGCCCGCGCCACGAGCTGGGGCGGCGCCCCGCTCGACGATGACGCCCGGCAGCGCCTCGTCGAGCACACCGAGCTGCTCGCCGGCCAGGGCATGCGCGTGCTCGCGGTGGCCGAGAAGGTCCTCACCGCCGACGAGCACGCGGCCCGCGCGGCCGAGCGCGACACGGACGGCGGCGACGACAACGATCTCGACGACGCCGACGTCGCCGACCTCGAGTTCACCGGCTTCGTCGGGTTCACCGACCCGGTGCGCGCCGGTTCGCAGGCCACGGTCCGCGACCTGCGCGACGCGGGCGTCCAGGTCGTCATGATCACCGGCGATCACCCGAGCACCGCCGAGGCCGTCGCCGAGGAGCTCGACGTGCGGGGCGGCGGGATCGTCGTGACGGGCAGCGAGCTCGACGAGCTCGACGACGACGCGCTCGACGACGTGCTGCCGAAGGTCCGCGTCGTCGCCCGCGGCACGCCGGGGCACAAGGTGCGGATCGTCCAGGCGTTCCAGCGTCTCGGGCGGACCGTGGCGATGACGGGCGACGGCGCGAACGACGCCCCGGCGATCCGGCTGGCCGACGTCGGCATCGCGCTCGGCCGCCGCGGCACGCCCGCGGCCCGGGCCGCCGCCGACCTCGTCATCACCGACGACCGGCTCGAGACGATCCTCGCCGCGCTGGTCGAGGGCCGCGCGATGTGGGCCTCGGTGCGCGAGGCGCTGGGCGTGCTCGTCGGCGGGAACCTCGGCGAGATCGCGTTCACGGTGCTCGGCGCCACGACCACGGGCACCTCACCGCTCAACGCGCGCCAGCTCCTGCTGGTCAACCTGCTCACCGACCTGGTCCCCTCGCTGGCCCTCGCGGTGCGCGCGCCCCAGCCCGAGTCGGCGGCCGAGCTGCTGGCCGAGGGGCCGGAGGCGTCGCTCGGCGAGGCTCTCAACCGCGAGATCGGGCTGCGCGCCATGGCCACCGCCGGCGGCGCGAGCCTCGCGTGGTTCCAGGCCCAGGCCACGCCGTACGGCAGCCCGGCGCGGTCCCGCACCGTGGCGCTCACGGCGCTCGTCGGCACCCAGCTGGGGCAGACCATCGTCGCCGGCGGCGCGCGCAGCCCGCTGGTCATCGGCGCCGGGATCGTGTCCGCCGGCGCGCTCGTGGCGGTCGTCCAGACCCCCGGGGTCAGCCAGTTCTTCGGCTGCGTGCCGCTCGGGCCGATCGCGTGGGCGCAGGCGGCGGGCTCGGCGACGGCCGCCACCGCCGCCTCCGTGGTGGGACCGGGGCTCGTGGAGCGCTACGGTCCGGTCCTCGTGCCCGAGGGCTCGCCGCAGGCGTCGTGGCTCGCGCGCCTCGAGGAGGTCCGGGACGAGGCCACCAAGCGCTACCTCGAGCTCCAGGACCGCGCGACGGCGGCGCTCAACGGCTGAGTTCGGTGCCGGTCACGCTGCGTTTGTGCAGGTCGGAGCCTGGGAATCAACCACGCGGATGATGTCGACAGTCAGGAGTTGAGACCGAATGGCCGACCGTTACGTCGTCCCCACCGAGGACGGCTGGCAGGTGCAGAAGAAGGGCGCGCAGCGCGCCAGCGCCAAGGCGGCCACGCAGGCCGAGGCCGTCGAGCGGGCGACCGAGATCGTGTCGAAGGACGGCGGCGGCAAGGTCGTCGTGCACGGCACCGACGGCAAGGTGCGTGACACGCACACCGTCGCCGGGGGCACGGAGAACACCGCCGGCGAGGCAGCGAAGGCGACGACGAAGGCGACGGCCGAGGGCGCCCGCGCCAAGGCGCAGTCCGCCTCGGACAAGGCCTCGAGCAGCGCCAAGAAGGTCGGCGCGGACGCGAAGGCGACCGCGCAGAAGGACGCCGACCGCGTGGAGGAGTCCGGCAAGAAGGCCGTGGCGCAGGCCCAGGCGGGCGCGACCGGTGTCGCCGACGAGGCCGCGAAGGCCGCGTCCGGCGACAAGTCGGTGTCCGCCGCCGCCAAGGACGCCGCGACCGTCGCGCAGGTCAGCGGCGACCAGGTCGCCACCACGACGTCGCGCGCGGGCGAGCGCGTCGCGAAGGACGCCACGCGGGTCGCCCAGCACGCCGGGTCCGAGGCCAAGGCCCGCGCCGACGAGGCCGGGGGAGCGGTCGTCGACGCCGGCGACCGCGCCGCGACCGTGTCCTCCGGGGTCGCCTCGGAGCTCGACGACGCGGGCACCACGACCGCTCGGAAGGTCAGCGCCGCCGCCGAGTCCACCGCGCAGCAGGTCGACCGCTCGGTGCGCCAGGCCGCCCAGGACGTGAAGGACAACGCCCCGGACTACAACCCGGTGCGCATCGCGGGCAACGCTGCGGCGATGACGGTGAAGACCGCGTTCAGCGTGGCCGGTGCCGTGATCTCCACGGGAGGGCAGGTGCTGCAGTTCGCCGCCCGCAAGGTCACCGGACGCGGCTGACACCCACCCCGCGGACGACGACGGGCCCGGCTCCCCCTCGGGGGAACCGGGCCCGTCGTTCGTCTCGGGTGTCCGCTCAGGCGGCGTGCCGGTCGGCGGTGTCGCCGATGCGCGCGGCGCGGCGCATGGCCCGCCGCTCGTCCTCGCTGGTGCCGCCCCAGACACCGGCCTCCTGGCCGGTGTCCATGGCCCACTGGAGGCAGCCCCGCTGGAGCGGGCAGCTGCCGCACACCGCCTTGGCGGCGTTCAGCTGGGCCGAGCCTGGACCGTGCTCGGTGAGGGGGAAGAAGAGTTCGGGGTCGTGGTCGCGGCAGGCCGCGAGCTCCCAATCCATGATCCTGCTCGTCCAATCTCGCTCGTCGGTGGTCTGCACCCCGGCCCCTGCGGAGCGGGCAGGGCGGGGTCGGTGCCGCCGGGCCCGACACGAGGCGCGCCTGCGCGCGCCTCGCCACGGCCCCTGCGGCACAGTCGTGCGCCGGGCGTCGTACGTATCCGGGGTTATTGCGTGTCGGTCCTCGGAGCGGCCCGGGGTGGGCCCGCGCCCCGGGGTCCGGAGCACCTGCTGTACTCGGTATGACGTCGCGGCCGCCGTGGCGGTTCCCTCGACCGCGACCTTTCCGTCGCGAACAGGGTCCACGCGCACGCGTGTGCCCTGCGTCAGCCGAACCACCATGATCTATCCGTACGGCCGGTCGCGCAAACGCCTTTGACGCGGACCACTCCGGCGAACCTGTGTGGCGTTGGTCACAGATGTTGCTCACGCTCCGCCGATCCGCTGGGACGAACGGGTGGGGACGCGGGTTCCGTACCGTCGATACGCTGCGATGTCGGCCCGAACGGGCGACACTGGCGGGGTCGCTCGGCCACGATCGAGTGACCCGCGTCGGGGGGCCGCGGTCCGGGAGACGGAGGCGGATCGGAGGCTGGGGCCATGCGCGCGCGACGGACGGCACGCGACACCGTGATCTGGGTGGTGGCCACCGCCGGCATCGTCGCGATGGTGCTCGACCAGACCATCATCGGGGCGATCCTGCTGGCCTTCGCCGTCTGGCAGCTCGTGCTCGTCGCCCGCCGCGGCGGCGGACTGTTCGTCGACCAGCGCGCCGCCGACCGTCCGGGGAAGCCCACCGTCAGCTGATCGGGCACCGCCCCGGCATGCCCCGCCGCGGCGGGCCCACGAGGATGACCGCATGCGCTGTGCGGTGATCGGGGGAACCGGCTACGTCGGCGTGCGCCTGGTGGGGCGCCTGCTCGCCGCGGGCCACGACGTCACCGTCCTCGTCCGCACTCCCGGCAAGCTCGTCGCCACCGGCTGGGCCGAGCGCGTCGACGTCGTCCCCGGCGACCTCGCCGACGCGGGCGCCGTGGCGACCCTGGTCGAGGGCGCCGACGCCGTCGTGCACCTCGCCCACGCCCTCGAGCACGACGACTTCCCCGACCGCGACCGTGCGGCCGCCTGCCTGGTCGACGCGGCCGCGGCGGACGCCGGCGTGCGGCGCCTCGTCTACCTCGGGGGGTTGCGGCCGTCGTCGGCGACGACGTCACGGCACCTCTCGTCGCGGGCCGAGGTGGCCGACGTCTTCCTCGACGGCCCGGTGCCCACCGCGGCGCTCGAGGCCTCGATCGTCGTCGGATCGGGCTCGGCGAGCTTCGAGATGATCCGCTACCTCGCCGAGCGCGTGCCGGTGCTGCCCGCCGTCCCGTGGCTCGCCCACCGCACGCAGCCGGTCGCGATCGCCGACGTCCTGCACTACCTCGTCGGCGCGCTGGACCTCCCCGACGACGTGAACCGCCGCTTCGACGTCGGCGGCCCGGACGTCCTGAGCTACCTCGAGCTGATCCGGCGCTACCTGCGCCTGGCCGGGCTCCCGCAGAGCGCCGCCGTCCCGGTGCCCGTCCCCGTCCCGCCCGGCGGGCCCGCGCTGGCCGGTCGCGTCGTGGAGGCCCTCACCCCGCTGTCGCGGCACCTCGTCACGCCGCTGATCGAGTCGCTGTCCGAGGACCTGGTCTGCGCCGAGGACGACGTGCTGTCGGTCATCGGGCCGCCGCCCGGCGGGCGCACCACCTACGACGCGGCGGTGCGGGCGGCGCTGGGCCTGCGCCGCGCCGGCGTGCCCGACCTCGACGACCCCGCCCTCGCCTCGCCCGCCGACCCCGCGGGGTCCGGGGGCGCGGTGTACCGCTGGAGCACCGGGGAGCCCTGCCCCGCCGACGCGGACGTGCTCTGGTCGGTCGTGGACGGCATCGGCGGGGACACCGGCTGGTACGTCCCGCTGGGCGCCTGGACGCTGCGCGGCTGGGCCGACCAGCTGCTCGGCGGGGTCGGCGCCTACCGCGGACGACCGGAGGGTCGGCCGCTCGAGGCCGGCGACGTGGTGGACGGCTGGTGCGTGGAGTCGGTCGCGCCCGGCACCGCGCTGCGCCTGCGCTCGGAGCTGCGCCAGCCCGGGACGACGACCCTGGAGCTCGCCGTCGACCCGGACGTCTCCGGCCACGGCTCGCACCTGCGCCTCGCGGTGTGCTTCGCGGCCTCGGGCCTCGCCGGCGTCGCCTACGGCACCGCCCTGCGCGCCGCGGCCCCCGCCCTCTTCGGCGCCATGGCCCGGGGCATCACCGCGCGCGCCGCCTCCATGTGAGCAGTTGGCGCCCCCATCCGGGGCGCCAACTGCTCACGTACGGCCGGTCAGAGGAAGCGCTCGCGGGCGTCGTGGACGACGGCGGCGAGGTCGGTGTCGTCGTTGCCGGACGAGCGCGCGGCGGCGCGCTGGCGCTCCGACCCCGTGCCCTCGGCGAGCAGGCGGGCGCAGCCGTCCGCGGCGCGGTCGCCGTCGCCGGCCTCGTCGAGCGCCTCGGCCACGTGCGCGCGCAGCGCGGCGAGGACGTCGCGGGCCGGCGCGGTGCCGCCGCCGCGGGGGTCGACGAGGTCGGCGGTCAGGCCCCACCGCGCGGCGCGCCAGTGCGCCAGGCGCAGCGCCTCGATCGGGGCGGTCGGCCGCTCCTCGCCCCGCCGGTGCGCCCGGGCGGCGGTGGCCACGAGCGCCCGGGAGAGCACCGCGACCAGCACGGCGTCGTCGACCTCGAGCGCCACGTCCGTCACCCGGACCTCGACCGTCCCGAGCTCGCGGGAGAGCCGGGCGTCGAAGTAGACCATCGCCTCGTCGAGCACCGTGTCCGTCGCCAGCATGGCCTCGACCGCCGCGTCGTAGGCCGCGAGCGAGCCGAACACGCGCGTCGGGCCCGCCGAGGGCCAGCGCGACCACACCACCGAGCGGTAGCTCGCGTAGCCCGTGTCGCGTCCCTGCCAGCCCGGCGAGTTCGCCGCCAGCGCCCGCAGTACCGGCAGCCAGGGGCCGATCCGGTCGAGCACGCCGACGCCCTCCTCGGGCGAGGAGACCTCGACGTGCACGTGCTGCCCGCTCGTGAGCTGCGCGGTGGCGATCGGCCCGAAGCGCTCGGCGATCCGCCCGTAGCGTCCCTCGGTGTTGGCGGCCGACGCGGCCTCGGTCTCCGGCGCGACCGGCGACGTCGCGAGCCCGGCCACGTCGACCCCGGACGCCTGCGCCGCGTCTCGGGCCTCGCGACGCCGGCGGCGCAGGTCGGCGGCGAGGTCCTCGGCCGTGTGGTGCGGGGCCGTCGCCGTCTCGACCTGCTCGGTGCGCATCTCGCCGTCGAGGTCCCCGGACGCCTCGTCGCGCACGGCACCCGACCGGCCCCGCGGCGCGCCGCTCGCGGGATCGACGAGCAGCAGCTCCTCCTCGGCCCCGAACGGGGGCAGGTCGCTCATGCCGCCCATCCCACCGCACCGGCCCGCACGTCCTGCCCGGTGGGGCCGCAGCGCCTACCGTGATCCCCCGTGCCGGGAGACGGAGCGGAGCTCGACCCGTATGAGGGGTGACGGCGACGGCTGGGTGGTCTGCGACGCCGGGCACCGCCACTGGGGCCGCTTCGGGGCGGCGGGGCTGCTGCTGCGCCACGGCGGGGCGGTCCTGCTCGCGCACCGCGTCTGGTGGAGCCACCACGGCGAGACGTGGGGCATCCCCGGCGGCGCGCGCAACAGCGACGAGACCGCGCGCGAGGCGGCGCTGCGCGAGGCCGTCGAGGAGACCGGTGTCGACCCGGCCCACGTCCGCCTGACCGACGAGACCGTCGACGAGCACGGCGGCTGGTCCTACGTCACCGTCCACGGCCGCCTCGAGACCGCCGAGCCCCCCGCCCTGGAGCCGACCGACGGCGAGGCGACCGAGCTGCGCTGGACGCCGGTGGACGAGGTGGGTGACCTCCCGCTCCATCCCGGGTTCGCCCAGTTCTGGGCCAGTGCGGACGCCGTCGACCGCCTACTGTGAGGGCATGTCTCCGGACCCCAGCGACTTCCTGGCCGTCGACGCCGACCTGAGCGCCGAGGAGCGCGACATCCGCGACGCGGTCCGCGACTACGCGGCTGCGGAGCTCTCGCCGCGCATCGCCGAGTGGTACGAGTCGAACACCCTGCCGCGCGACATCGCCAAGGGCCTGGGCTCGCTCGGTCTGCTGGGGATGCATCTCGAGGGCTACGGGTGCGCCGGGACCAACGCCACGAGCTACGGGCTGGCCTGCCGCGAGCTCGAGGCCGTCGACTCCGGGCTGCGGAGCTTCGTCTCGGTGCAGGGCTCGCTCGCCATGTACGCGCTGCACCGGTGGGGCTCCGAGGAGCACAAGCAGCGCTGGCTGCCGTCGATGGCCACGGGTGACGCGCTGGGCTGCTTCGGCCTCACCGAGCCCGACGCCGGCTCGGACCCGGGCTCGATGCGGACCCGCGCGCGTCGGGACGGCGACGACTGGGTGCTCGACGGCACCAAGATGTGGATCACCAACGGGACGCTCGCGGACGTCGCGGTGGTCTGGGCGCAGACGGATCCCGACGCCGGCTCGACAGGCATCCGCGGCTTCGTCGTGCCCACCGACACCCCCGGCTTCACCGCGAACGAGGTCAAGCACAAGCTCTCGCTGCGCGCGTCGCTGACCGCCGAGCTGGTGCTCGAGGGCGTGCGCCTGCCCGCGGACGCGATGTTCCCTGAGGTCACCGGGCTGAAGGGTCCCTTGAGCTGCCTCAACGAGGCCCGCTACGGGATCCTGTGGGGCGCGGTCGGGGCGGCACGGACCTGCTACGAGTCGGCTCTGTCGTACGCGATCGACCGCGAGCAGTTCGGGCAGCCGATCGCGGGGTTCCAGCTCACCCAGCGCAAGCTCGCCGACATGGTCGTCGCGGTGAACCAGGCCGGGCTGACGGCCTCGCGGATCGGGCGGCTCAAGGACGCCGAGCAGGTCCACCCCTCGCAGGTCAGCTTCGGGAAGATGGCGAACGTCCGCGCCGCGCTGGACGTCGCCCGCAGCGCCCGCACGGTGCTCGGCGGCAACGGGATCACGCTCGAGTACCCGGTGTTCCGGCACATGACCAACCTCGAGACCGTGCTGACCTACGAGGGCACCGAGGAGATGCACGCGCTCTCGATCGGCCAGGCGGTCACGGGGATCGCCGCGTTCCGGTAGGGGCCTACCGCGG
Organism: Actinomycetospora sp. NBRC 106375; assembly: GCF_030269665.1. Lineage (GTDB taxonomy): Bacteria > Actinomycetota > Actinomycetes > Mycobacteriales > Pseudonocardiaceae > Actinomycetospora. The sequence continues at coordinate 41,198 of NZ_BSTS01000022.1, read as the reverse complement.
GGGTGCGCACTCCACCCGGTTGCGGCCCCCGTGCTTCGCGGCGTAGAGCGCCGCGTCGGCGCTGACCATCAGCCCGTCGACGTCGCGGGACGCCCGCGGGAACGTGGCCGTGCCGATGGAGGCCGTCAGGCCCGTGACCGTGCCGCCGCCCAGCGTGGGGGCGACGGTGACCTCGCACTCGCTGATGCTGCGGCGCAGGCGCTCGGCGATCCGGCCGACCTCCTCGGGCCCGGCCTCGGCGAGCAGCACCACGAACTCCTCGCCGCCGAAGCGCCCGACCGCGTCGTAGGGCCGGACCTCCGAGCGCAGGGTGTCCGCCACGGCGCGCAGGACGGCGTCGCCGACGAGGTGCCCGTGCCGGTCGTTGATCGCCTTGAAGGCGTCGATGTCGACCATGATCACGCCGAGCTCGCCGCCTCGGCGGCGCAGGCGGGCGAGCTCGCGGTCGGCCTGGTCGCGCCACGCGGTGGCGTTGGCGAGGCCGGTCTTGGGATCGGTGCGCGCGGCGCGGGCGAACTGCTGGATCAGGAAGCCGCGGTGCATCCCCATCACGGGGACGAGCAGGACCGGCAGCAGCCACGGGGTCGTGAGCGCGATGACGGCCAGCGCGGCGCCGAGCGCGAGCGCCCCGAGCCCGATGAGCGTGTCGGTCGGGGAGCCGAGCCGCTGCCACCACGGCGTCCCGGGGGCGCTCAGGCAGATCATGAAGACGACGAGGCCGTGGTTGACGACCCAGCGCGTCAGCCCGGCGGCCACGAGCACGAGCAGCCCGACGGGGCCGGCGACCTTGACGAGCAGGCCGCCGGGCATGAGCTCCAGGACGGCCCACGCCGCCACCGAGGCGATGAGCACGGTCGCGGCCGAGTAGGTCCACCGGTGCACGACGGGACGCTGGCTGACCCGCAGCCACCAGTAGGCGAACGTCACCACGACGAGCGCCAGCGCGAGCCCGAGGGGCAGCAGCAGCAGCCCCGCGAAGCTCCAGACGGACTTCAGCTCGATGTAGGGCTGGCCGTCGGCGACGATCTCGCGGCGACGCTCGATGCCCCGCGCCGTCTCGACGTGGACGACGAGGCCGAGGACGAGCAGCCCGAGCGTGCGCCAGTCGGCGGCCCCGACGGGCTCGAGCCCGGCCACGGCCAGCGAGAGGACGACGGCGACCAGGTCGACGAGCAGGACCGCGACGACGACCCGGCGCGGGGCCTGCCAGAGGCTCCAGCGGCGCGGGTCGGCGCGGCGCAGGTCGAACCGGCGGTACGGGGGCTCGGCCGACTCGGCCGACTCGGCCGGGGAGGCGGTGACGTCGGACGCGGGAGCCGACCCCGTCGACCCGCGGCGCCGGCGACTGGGACGAACGGGGCGCACCGGGCTGTCCCCGTCGGCCGAGGCGGCCACCGCCGTCACCGGGCGTACGGGGTGGTCCGGAGGTGTTGCTCCGGGCGCGGGAGCAAGCCCGGAACCGGGCTCTCCAGGAGCCCGCCAGGGCTCGCGCGCCGTCACGATGTGTGACCTCCTCCAGGCCCCGTCGGGACCGCTCCGGGCGTCTCCCGTGTGCGGAACACGGTACCGACGGTCTGTGGATCTCGGCAGCAGGCGTCACCCATTGGGAAGAGATCACCCCCTTGGTTGACGCCCAGTCGCCGTCTGGTCACACACAGCTCCATTGATGAGCATCAAGGGGCGGATGCGCCGCAGACCTGCGCCGGATGTGACAGTTCGGTCGCTCTCCGTCAATGCGGAGGGCGGTCGCACGGACGTCCGGCGTCGCGGCGCGGTCCATCACACGGAGTGTGCGATGGGCCACGTCCGTGTCGCCGGGTCCCACCCGTCCCGCGCGACGTCGGAGATGATCACGAAAGGAGCCCTCCGTGGCCGACTCGAACTGGCACCGCGACTCGAACTGGCACTTCGCGGACTCGAACTGGCACCGGGACTCGAACTGGCACTTCGCGGACTCGAACTGGCACTGATCGGTACTGTCGGGATGGCGTCGTCGGGTGGGGGAGCGACGGCACCCGATCGCCGCGCACGTCGCGACACGACCGGCGCTCTCGCTGCATCGGTGGCAGCGAGAGCGCCGGTCGTTCGTGCTCCGAGGCTCCAGGTCACGGGGCGCGGGCCCGGGACCACGCGACCGCGCACGCGAAGGCGACGAGCACCCCGACCGCCCCGGCCGCGGCCACGGCGGGCGCGGGGCCCGTGATCTCGGCGAGCAGGCCGGCCAGGAGGACGCCCAGGCCCTGGGTGACGCGCAGCGCCGTGACGGCGAGCCCGAACGCCTGGCCGCGATGGGCGTCGGGGACCGCGGCGACGAACGCCGCGTTCGCGGGCACCTGGTAGGCGCAGAAGAGCCCGGACAGCACCCACAGGGCGAGGACCCCGGCCAGCGGCGGGTCCAGTGCCGAGGCGACCAACGGCACGCACGACGCCACCGCGAGCGGGCCGAGGAGCCGGTTGCGGACGTGCGGCGGGACGAGGCGCGTCAGCAGCACGATCCCCAGCGCCGCACCCAGCGGGTTGGCCGCGAGGAGCAGGCCGACCGCGACGGGACCGCCGCCCAGCGCCGCCGCGTATGGCGCGGCGAGCCCCTCGATCGTCACGACGAACGCCGAGACGCAGGCGAGGGCGACGAGGGCGCGCAGGCGTCGGTCGCCCGCGACGATCCGCGCGCCCGAGCGCAGCCGGGCGTGCTCGTGGGCCGCGCCGGTCGCCCGCTGCTCGACGACCCCGTACTGCAGGATCAGTGCCGAGACGACGAACGTCGCCGCGTCGGCCAGCAGCGCGGTCGGCACCCCGACGACCGCCACGAGCGGGCCGCCCAGGGCGAAGCCGAGCACCTGGCCGCTCTGGTATGTCGTCCCCGAGATCGCCGACGCCACGACGTAGCGCTCGCCGTGCAGGACGTGGGGCAGGATCGCCGCGCGCGCGGCGGCGAAGGGCGCGGCGAGCAGCTGGCCCGCGACGACCAGCAGGCACAGCGCCCAGAAAGGCATCCCCGGCACGGCCATGAGCGCGAGCAGGCCCGCGCGCAGGAGGTCGGTGACCACCATCGTCGCCCGTCGCGGCGCCCGGTCGGCGATGCCGGAGAGCAGGGGGCCGGCGACGAGGTCGGGCAGGAACGTCAGCGCGTAGGTCAGCGCGGTGAGCCCGGCGGACGCGGTCTCGGTGAACACGAGCACGGCGAGGGCCACGCGGGCGACCTGGTCGCCGAGGACCGAGAGCAGCTGCGCGAGCCAGAGGGCGCGGAACTGGGCGTCGGCGAGGACGTCACGGAACCGGGCACCGTCCGTGTGGGGACGGTCATCCTCGGTCACGGTGGGACGACTCTACGGATCTCGGGCCCGACACGCCCGGAATCCGGTGACACTGGCGCCACAAGAGCATCACGGTGCACACTGCGTCCCGGTTGCGATCAGTTCGATCTCTGCCCGCTCGCGAGGACGTTGGGGAAGGCGCTTCTCGTCGAGTCGGAGGTCAGCAGTGAGCACCCGTGGCGTGATCTACGTCCACTCGTCGCCGTCTGCGGTCGGCCCGCACGTCGAGTGGGCGATCTCGAGCGTCCTCGACGCTCGTGTCGTGCTGGACTGGACCGCGCAGGACGCGGCTCCGGGGTCGGTGCGTGCCGAGGTGTCGTGGGACGGACCCGTGGGCACCGCGGCTCGCTTGGCGACCGCTCTGCGGGCCTGGGGCATGGTCCGCTTCGAGGTCACCGAGGACCCGTCGCCCGGCACGGACGGCGAGCGCTTCAGCCACGTCCCCGGGCTCGGCCTGTGGCACGGGCGCACGAGCGCCAACGGCGACATCGTGCTCGGCGAGGACCAGGTCCGCGCGGCGCTGTCCGGCGCGTCGACCCGTGAGTCGCTGACCCGCCGCCTGGACGATCTCCTGGGCACCCGCTGGGACGCCGCCCTCGAGGAGTTCCGCTTCGCCGGCGACGGCGCCGCGCCGGTGCGTCTGCACCAGGTCGGCTGATCACCGCGTCCTCGGGGTCCGTGCCGCGCCGAGGCGTCGACGGGAGGGCTGGCAGGCTGGACGGCATGCTCGGGCGGTTCCGTGACGGCGCGCTGGCCGATCGCCTGCGCCCCGGGATCGTCCTGCCGATCGTGCTCGCCGTCGCCCTGGTCCTGCTCGTCGTCGCCGGCGCCCTGCTCGGGGCGCGGGCCGCTGCCGTGGGCCGGTCGGCGATCGGCGACACGGGCCCGGTGCTCGTGGGCGCCGAGCTGCCGGGCGACGGGTCGGCGGGCCCGCCCGCCGTGTCGTTGTCCGCCGCGGCCGCGGTGCACCCGGAGTCGGGCGCGGTGCGCGACCTCCTCCAGCGCTGGACCGACGCGCGCAACGCCGGCGACCTCACCGCCTACAGGGCGGCGCTCGTGCCCGAGGCGCGCATCGACCCGGCGACCTTCGCCGCCACCGCCCGCACCCAGCGGGTCGGGTCGGTCGTCGTCCGGCGCATCGACCCCGTGGCGGGCGGCGAGCTCGTCGTGCCGCTCGGGTACGTCACGACGCAGGACCCGGCCGTCGCGCCGCCGGACGTGCGCGTGCCGCGGCTGTGCTGGCAGGTCAGCGCCGTCGTCGAGACCGGCGGCGGTGCGCCGCGGCTCGTCGACCCGCGGCCGGGCAGCCAGCTGCGCACGCCCTGCTGAGCGGACACGCTCGGTTCGGCGTGTCGCGCCGGCGAGGATGTGGCGATCCTGGCGTCACACGCCAGGAAAGCCGCATCGCTCGAACAGTCAGGCCGGGGTGAACGCCAGGCAGACGTTGTGCCCGCCGAAGCCGAAGGAGTCGCTGATCGCGGCGTCCAGCGTCGTCTTGCGAGCCTCGCCGGCGACGACGTCGAGGGTGACGTCGGGGTCGAGGTCCTCGAGGTTGGCGGTCGGCGGGATCAGGCCCTCGCGCACCGAGAGGATCGTCGAGATCGCCTCGACGGCCCCGGCCGCGCCCAGGAGGTGACCGAGCGAGCCCTTGGGCGCGGTGAGCACCGGGTGGTCGCCGATCGCCTTCTTCACCGCCACGGTCTCGGCCACGTCGCCCACGCTGGTCGCGGTGGCGTGGCAGTTCACGTGGCCCACGTCGGAGGGCTCGAGGCCCGCCGTGCGCAGGGCGGCGGCGATCGCGCGCGACTGGCCCGTACCCTCGGGGTCCGGCGCGGTGATGTGGTACGCGTCGGCGCTGGTGCCGATGCCCGCGAGACGCCCGTGCACCGTGGCGCCGCGGGCCGTCGCGAAGTCCTCGCGCTCCATCACGACCATGCCCGCGCCCTCGCCGAGCACGAACCCGTTGCGGCCGGTGTCGAACGGGCGCGAGGCGCGCTCGGGCTCGTCGTTGCGCAGGGCCATGGTGCGGGCCTGGCTGAAGCCGGCGAGCGTGATCGGGTGGATGCAGGCCTCGGTGCCGCCGGCGACGACGACGTCGACCTCGTTCGCCTGCAGCATCCGCCAGCCCCAGGCGATCGCCTCGGCGCCGGACGCGCAGGCCGACACGGGCGCGTGGACGCCCGCGGCGGCGCCGAACTCGAGACCGACGTGCGCCGCCGGGCCGTTGGGCATGAGCATCGGGATCGTCAGCACGGCGACCTTGCGCAGGCCCTGCTGCTCGAGGATGTCGTCCTGGCCGAGCAGGGTCAGCGCCCCGCCGATGCCGGTGCCGATGATGACGGCGAGCCGCAGCGCGTCGACCTTCGGCGAGCCGTCCTCGGTCGACGGGTAGTCGCCGAGGTCCGCGTGCTGCCAGGCCTCGCGCGCCGCGATGACCGCGGTCTGCTCGCTGCGGTCGAGGCGGCGGGCCTCGACGCGCTTGATGATCTCGGTCGGCTCCGTGGCGAGCTGCGCCGCGATCTTGACGGGCAGCTCGTAGGTGTCGACCCAGTCCTGCTCGATCTTGGAGGCGCCGCTGCGACCGGCCAGGAGGCCGTCCCAGGTGGTCGCCACGTCGCCGCCGAGCGGGGTCGTCGCGCCCATTCCGGTGACGACGACCCCCTGGCCGGTGCTGCTCACGACGTCGCCCCTCTTAGGAGTGGTTGGAGATGTAGTCGACGGCGTCCTGGACGGTCGTGAGCTTCGCGAGCTCGTCGTCCGGGATCTTGACGCCGAACTTGTCCTCGGCCTGCACGGCGATCTCGACCATCGAGAGCGAGTCGATGTCGAGGTCGTCGACGAACGACTTCTCGGAGGTCACCTCCGCGGCGTCGACGCCGGCCACCTCCTCCACGATGCTCGCGAGGTCGGGCAGGATCTCTTCGTTGGTCGCCACGGGCGTCCTTTCTGGTGCGGGTACTTCGGGCCGTGCCCGGGTGGTGGGCACCGTAGGGCAGGTCAGGGCAGCGCGGTGACAGGCAGGACGGTCAGGGCAGCACCACGACCTGCGCGGCGTACGACAGGCCGGCGCCGAAGCCGACGATCAGCGCGACGTCGCCCGCCTTCACCCGCCCGGCCCCGCGCATGTGGTCGATCGCGAGCGGGATCGAGGCCGACGAGGTGTTGCCGGAGTGCTGGATGTCGTCGGCGACGCGCAGGTCGTCGCGGCCGCCGACCTGGCGCAGGCGCTTGGCGATCGCCTCGACGATGCGCAGGTTCGCCTGGTGGGGCACCAGCACGTCGATGTCGGAGGGCTTGAGCCCGGCCGCCTCGACGGCGCGCAGCGCCACCGGCGCGATCTTCGTGGTGGCCCAGCGGAAGACCGCCTGGCCCTCCTGGCGCAGCGCGTCGGTCTCGTCGATGTGGATGCTCGACACGAGGTCGCCGGCCGCGCCCCAGATCACCGGGCCGACCCCGACCTCGTCGTCGCTCGCGGCCGGACCGAGCACGGCCGCGCCGGCGCCGTCGGCGAAGATGATGCAGGTCGAGCGGTCCTGCATGTCGAGCCAGTCGGAGAGCTTCTCCGAGCCGATCACCAGCACGTGCTTCGCGGTGCCGGACCGGATCATGTCGCCGGCCAGCCCCGTGCCGTAGCAGAAGCCCGCGCAGGCGGTGTTGACGTCGAACGCGCCGATCCCGTTGACGCCGATGCGGTCGGCGGTCTGGGCGGCGGCGTTCGGGATCGGCTTGGGCATCGTGCAGGTGGCGACGATGACGGCGTCGAGGTCGGTCGGCGCCAGGCCGGCGTCGGCCAGGGCCTTCGACCCGGCGTCGACGCCCATCGAGACGACCGAGTCCTTCTCGGAGCCGAAGCGGCGCTCGACGATGCCGACGCGGCTCTGGATCCACTCGTCGTTGGTCTCGACGATCTTCTCGAGGTCGTGGTTGGTCACCACGCGGTCGGGCTGCATGCTGCCGAGCCCGAGGATGCGGGCACCCGGCGTCTGGCTGGCGAGCTGGAGCTTCACGCGGCCTCCCCGCGGAGCATCGTGACGGCCTTCTCGAGGTCGTCGGGGGTGTTGATGTTTCCGACCGGCGTCCCCTTGATCTGCCGCTTCACCATGCCGGTGAGCGTGCCGCCCGGGGTCAGCTCGACGGCGGCGTCGAGACCCCGCTCGGCCATCGTGTCCATGCACGCGTCCCAGCGCACCGAGCGCGTCACCTGGGCGACGAGACGGTCGAGGAACTCCGACCCGCTCGTCACCATCGCGCCGTCGGCGTTCTGCAGCAGCGGGTGCGACGGGTCGGCGGGCGCGAGCTCGTCGCGGTGCTCGCCGACCCACGACGCCAGCGCCTTCTCGGCGGGCTCCATGAAGCGTGTGTGGAAGGCGCCGGCGACCGAGAGCGGCCGCACGCGGGCACCCTCGGGCGGGTTCGCGACGAGCTCGTCGACGGCGTCCTTGCGGCCGGCGGCGACCACCTGGCCGGAGCCGTTGCGGTTGGCGGGCTCGAGGTCGAGCTCGGCGAGGCGGGCGAGCACGGCCTCGGCGTCGCCGCCGAGTACGGCCGCCATGGTGGTCGGCTCGGCGGCGCAGGCCGCGGCCATCTCGCGCCCGCGGACGGCGGCGAGCGCCACGGCCTGCTCGGCTTCGATGACCTCGGCGATCGCGGCGGCGGCCAGCTCCCCGACGGAGTGGCCGGCGACCACGGCGTCGTCGGGGACGGTGACCTCGAGCCGCAGCTGGTCCCACGCCAGCAGCGCCGACGCGACGAGCAGCGGCTGGGTCACCGCGGTGTCCTCGATCGCCGCGGCGTCGGCCTCGGTGCCGAGGTGGACGAGGTCGAGCCCGGCGGCGTCCGAGAACGCCTCGAGCCGCCCGCGTGCCTCGGGGCGGTCGAGCCACGGGGCGAGCATGCCGGGCTTCTGGGCGCCCTGGCCGGGAGCGAGGATCGCGATCACGTGCTCACCTCATCACGGCCCCACGTCGAGCCGAAGGCGTCGGGGCGACGAACTCGCGTCCGCCGTGGTTGTCGAGTTCCCACAATGCCGCGCGTCACACACCTGGGGAAGGTGATCCGACCGGGCGGCGTCCTCGCTGGTGAGGGCGTCACCGGGCCGGTCCGTCAGGGCTCAGGCGATCCAGACCCATGGCCAGTCGGAGCACCAGCGCGCCCCGCGCGTCGCCGGGATGCTGCCCCGTGAGTTCGGCCACCCGCCGCAGCCGGTAGCGCACGGTGTTGGGGTGGACGAACAGCCGCCGGGCCGCGGCCTCGAGCACCCCGGCGGCGTCGAGGTAGCTCTCCACGGTCGTCTCGAGGTCGCCCGCGCCGCGCAGTGGACCGGCGACCTCGCGGCGCAGCTGGTCCACCGCCCCGGCATCGCCGTCGAGCACGCGCTCGGGCAGCAGGTCGTCGGCCGCGACCGGCCGGGGCGCGCCGGGCCACGCCCGCACGGCGCGGTGGCCGGCGAGCGCCGCGGTCGCGCTGCGGTGGGCCGCGGTCAGGCCGGACACGGTCGGCCCGTGCACGACCGCGCCCGGGCCGAACGACGCCGACAGGTCCGCGAGCGGGGCGCCCGGCCCCGCGATCATCACGAGCTTCGCGCCGTGGGTCCCGAGCAGCACCGTCGCCCCGGCCCGGTGCGCGGCCCGTCGCACCGCGTGCAGCGGCTCGGGCGGCTCCTCGGCGGGCGGCTCGCCGACCACGACCGTCGCCTCCGCCGCCGGGTCCCACCCGAGGGCCGACGCCCGCGACAGCAGCGTCTCCTCGGCCTCGCCGCGCACCACGGCGTCGACGACGAGCGCCTCGAGCCGGGCGTCCCACGCCCCGCGGGCCTCGGCGGCGCTGGCGTAGACCGTGGCCGCGGAGAACGCCACCTCGCGCCCGAAGCGCAGGATCGCCTGGACGAGCGCGGCCTCCTCCCGTTCGTCGGCACCGAAGGGCGGGATCCGCTCCTCGAACACCTCGATGGCGATGCGCACCAGCTCGACGGTCTGGCGCAGCGTGACGCGGCGGGCGAGGTCGATCGGCGCGGTGCGGAAGGCCTCGGCGGTCAGCCGCGGGGTGGCGTCGGGGTCGCGGAGCCACTCGACGAAGTTGGCGGCGCCGGTCTGGGCGACGACGAGGACCCCGGAGCGCTGCTCGGCGGTGAGGCGGGAGAACCAGGCCAGGCGCTCGGCCATCGCGGTCACGCTCGCCGCGGCGAGATCGCCGGAGGCCTTCTCGAGACGGCGCAGGGTGGTCGCCCGGACCGCGGCCCGGGCACGCGTGCGGTGGCCTGGCCCCGGAGCCGCCGCGCTGCTCATAGGCGGGGAGCATGGCACGGATGGCGACCGTGCGACGTCTCCCGCGGGCCGACCGACCCGTCAGCTCGGGCGGCGGCGTGCACTCGCGCCACGGCCTGTCGTTCGGGGCGCACTACGACCCGGAGCGCACCTCGTTCGGCGCCCTGGTCGCGCACAACGACGACGTCCTCGACGCGGGCGTCGCCTACGGCGCCCACGAGCACCGCGACGTCGAGATCCTGGCGTGGGTGCTGGACGGGACGATGATCCACACGGGGCCGGACGACGTCGAGACGGTTGCGCCCGCGGGCACCCTGCAGCACCTCGTCGCCGGCACCGGGTGGCACCACGACGAGCGCGCAGGCCCCGACGGCCCGGTGCACCTGCTCCAGCTCTGGGTGACGCCGGCGCTCGACGACCCGCCGGCGGGCGAGCCGTCGCTGACCCACCACCGCCCGGACCTCGCCGCCGGCCCCTTCACGCTCGGGCTCCGTCGCCCCGGGGTGACGGTGACGCTGGTGCGGGTCGGGGCGGGGTCGCGGCTCGGGCTGCCGGAGGGAACCTTCCGGCACGTGCACGTGGCCCGGGGCTCGCTGGACGACGTCCCGACGGGCGACAGTCTGGAGATCACGGGCCCGGGGTCGTGGGACGTCGACGCCGGCCCCGACGGCGCCGAGCTCGTCGTCGTCACCACCGCCTGACTCCCGGCGCCCCTCGGTGGCGTGGGCCGGGCCGGGCGGGGTGGCCCGGAGCGAGGGTCACCTTCGGTGCGTGGAGCGCAGCGAGGGACGCCCTCGCTCCTCGTGGGGCTGAGGGGTCGCCGGGGTGGCGCTGGATCGAGGGGCGCCCTGGCTGCGTGGGGCGCAGCGAGGGACGCCCTCGCTCCCCGCGGGGCTGCGGGGTCGCCGGGGTGGCGCTGGATCGAGGGGCGCCCTGGCTGCGTGGGGCGCAGCGAGGGACGCCCTCGCTCCACACCCCACGACGCTCGCGCCCCACCCGCCCGTCGCGAGCGGCACCTCGCGCACCGCCCGACCCGTCGCGAGCGGCACCTCGCGCATGATCGAGAAGCCGCGCGGCCTGCGGAACGTGCCACTCGCGCGGCGCTAGCCACCCGACCCCGGACACACGACGGGGGCGGCGCGTCTCCCGACGCACCGCCCCCGTTTTCGAGAGGTAACTCCGCTGCGTGCTTACAGCGGCGTGACCTGAACGGCCTGCAGGCCCTTCTGGCCCTGCTCGACGTCGAACGAGACGCGCTGACCCTCGTCCAGGGTGCGGAAGCCGCGGGCCTGGATGGCCGAGTAGTGGACGAACACGTCAGCGCCACCACCGTCGGGAGCGAGGAAGCCGAAGCCCTTCTCGCTGTTGAACCACTTGACGGTGCCTTCTGCCATTCCTGCTCCTCATACCGATGTCCCGAGGCGTCGATCAGCCCCGGCCTTCAGATCCGCCGCTGGAGCCCGAGGCTCCGTACGTCGGAGTCGCGCCGTCGGATCGCTCGAGGACGACCGGCGACGTGACGTCGACAGCCTATCCGGAAGGACGGGGTCGCCCACCAGCCCCGACCGCGATCCCGCGACGAACGGTCACGACACGATCACAGCAGTGATCACACGGGCCTCACTCGTGATCACGCGACCCCCGAGTCCGAGGTCTGCGGGCCGGCCGCCTGCGGGTCGTCGACCTGGTACTGCTCGGCGGCCCGGACGACCGTGTCCTGCCCGACCTCGCCGCGGCGGGCGAGCGCGGCGAGGACCCCGACGACGATGTTCTCGGCGTCGACACCGAAGTGCCGGCGCACGGCGGGACGGGTGTCGGAGAGGCCGAAGCCGTCGGTGCCCAGCACGGTGTAGTCGCCGGGGACCCACTTGCGGATGAGGTCCGGGACGGTCTTCATCCAGTCCGACACCGCCACCACCGGGCCGGCCGCGTCCGCCAGGGCCTCGGTGACGTACGGGGTGCGCGGGTCCTCGCCGGGGTGGGCGTGGTTGAACTCGTCGCACGCGGTGCCGTCGCGGCGCAGCTCGCCCCATGACGTCGCCGACCACACGTCGGCCTGCACGCCCCACTCCTGCGCGAGCATCTCCTGCGCCTGTAGCGCCCACGGCATCGCGACGCCCGAGGCGAGGATCTGCGCCCGCGGGCCCGGGCCGCCGGGGGCCTGGGCGTAGCGGTAGAGCCCGCGCAGCAGCCCGTCGACGTCGAGGCCCTCGGGCTCCGCCGGCTGCTGGTAGGGCTCGTTGTAGACCGTCAGGTAGTAGGAGACGTTCGGGTCGCGGTGCGGGTCCGGCTCGCCGTACATGCGGGCGAGCCCGTCGCGCACGATGTGCCCGATCTCGAAGGCGTACGACGGGTCGTACGCGACGATGCCGGGGTTGGTCGCCGCGAGCAGGTGCGAGTGCCCGTCGTTGTGCTGCAGGCCCTCCCCGACCAGCGTCGTGCGTCCCGCGGTGGCGCCGAGGTAGAAGCCGCGCGCCATCTGGTCGGCGGCCGCCCAGATGCCGTCGCCGGTGCGCTGGAACCCGAACATCGAGTAGAAGATGTAGATCGGGATCATCGGCTCGCCGTGGGTGGCGTACGACGTCCCCACCGCGGTGAACGAGGCGACGGAGCCGGCCTCGTTGATGCCCTCGTGCAGCAGCTGGCCGGCCTCGGACTCGCGGTAGGCGAGCAGCTGGTCGTGGTCGACCGAGGTGTAGAGCTGGCCCTGCGGGTTGTAGATCTTCAGGTTGGAGAAGAACGAGTCCATCCCGAAGGTCCGCGCCTCGTCCGGGATGATCGGGACGACGCGCTTGCCGATCTCGGCGTCGCGGGTGAGCTCCTTGACCAGGCGGACGAACGCCATCGTCGTGGCGATCTCCTGCTTGCCCGAGCCGCGCTTGACGACGTCGTAGACCTTGTCGCCGGGCAGTACCAGCGGCTTGGCGTGCGTCCGGCGTTCGGGCAGCGGGCCGCCGAGCTGGCGGCGCCGGTCGAGCATGTACTCGATCTCCGGGGCGTCGGCGCCCGGGTGGTAGTACGGCGGCAGGTACGGGTCGCGCTCGAGCTCGGCGTCGCTGATCGGCACGCGGACCTCGTCGCGGAACGTCTTGAGGTCCTGCAGCGTCAGCTTCTTCATCTGGTGGGTCGCGTTGCGGCCCTCGAACGTCGGGCCGAGCGTGTAGCCCTTGATCGACTTGGCGAGGATGACCGTCGGGCGGCCCTGGTGCTCCATCGCCGCCTGGTAGGCCGCGTAGACCTTGCGGTAGTCGTGGGCGCCGCGCTTGAGGTTCCAGACGTCGTCGTCGCTCATGTCCTTGACGAGGTCCTTGGTGCGCGGGTCGCGCCCGAAGAAGTGCTCGCGGACGTAGGCGCCGTCGTTGGCCTTGTAGGTCTGGAAGTCGCCGTCCGGCGTGGTGTTCATCAGGTTGATCAGGGCGCCGTCGCGGTCGGCGTGGAGCAGGCGGTCCCACTCGCGGCCCCAGATGACCTTGACGACGTTCCAGCCGGCGCCGCGGAAGAACGACTCCAGCTCCTGGATGACCTTGCCGTTGCCGTGCACCGGGCCGTCGAGGCGCTGCAGGTTGCAGTTGATGACGAAGGTCAGGTTGTCCAGGCCCTCGGCCGCGGCGACGTGGATCGCCCCGCGGGACTCCGGCTCGTCCATCTCGCCGTCGCCGAGGAACGCCCAGGTGTGCTGCTGGGACGTGTCCTTCATGCCGCGGTTGTGCAGGTAGCGGTCGAAGCGGGCCTGGAAGATCGCGTTGATCGGGCCGAGGCCCATCGACACCGTGGGGTGCTCCCAGAACCAGGGCATCAGCCGCGGGTGCGGGTACGACGGCAGTCCGCCGCCGGGCCCGGCGTGCGATAGCTCCTGGCGGAACCCGTCGAGGTGCTGCGCGCCGAGGCGGCCCTCGAGGAACGCGCGGGCGTAGATGCCGGGGGAGGCGTGGCCCTGGATGTAGACGTGGTCGCCGCCGCCCGGGTGGTCCTTGCCGCGGAAGAACCAGTTGAAGCCGACCTCGTACAGGGAGGCCGCCGACGCGTAGGTCGAGATGTGGCCGCCGACGCCGACGCCGGGCCGCTGCGCGCGGTGCACCATCGTCGCGGCGTTCCAGCGGATCCACGCGCGGTACCGGCGCTCGGTGTCCTCGTCGCCCGGGAACCACGGCTCCTGGTCGGTCGGGATGGTGTTGACGTAGTCGGTCGAGTACAGCGGCGGCACCGACACGCGCCGCTCCCGGGCGCGTTGGAGCAGCTGCAGCATGATGTAGCGGGCGCGCTGCTCGCCCTGCCCCTCGAGCATCGCGTCGAACGACTCGATCCACTCGGCGGTCTCGTCCGGATCGATGTCGGGCAGGTGCGACGACAGGCCGTCGCGGATGATGTGGACCCGACCGTCGGCGTTCCCGGTGTTCGCGGAGCCCTTCTGGGTGGTCACGGATCGTTCTCCCTGTCGCTCGTGGTCGACGGCTCCGGGCCGAGTCCGGATCGCGGGCCTCCGGCCTGTTCTCGTCATCGATTCTGCCCGGTCGGCCGGGGCGTCGCCGTCCCGCCGGACGTGGTGCCGTCGTGGTGCTCGTGGACCATCGTCGCCCGCTGTGCCCCTCCCGTCACGCGTACCGACGGGTAGCCGCGGCGGCTGTTGGCGAGGGCTGCGCGCGGGTACGTCCCTCCGCGTGGCTGGTTGCGCCAGGTACGGCGGGCGTGTTCGCTAAGCGCTTCGGACGGGTGACGTGCGCCTCTGTGGGCGCCATCAGTGAAGGGGGAGACCGCGTGGTCGCGGCCACGGGAGATTCGGACAAGTCCGATCTCGCCGGCAAGCTCGGCATCGAGCCGGGAATCATCGTGCAGGAGCTGGGCTGGGATTCCGACGTCGACGAGGAGGTCCGCAGCGCCGTCGAAGACCGCGCCGGCGAGGACATGCTCGACGAGGACGCCCAGGAGGTCGTCGACGTCGTCCTGCTGTGGTGGCGCGACGGGGACGGCGATCTCGTCGACACCCTCGTGGACGCCCGCTCCCCGCTGACCGACGAGGGCGTCATCTGGGTCCTCACCCCCAAGACCGGCACCGACGGTCACGTCGAGCCCTCCGAGATCGCCGAGGCCGCGCCCACCGCGGGGCTCTCGCAGACCTCGAACGTCAGCCTCTCCGAGGGCTGGGTCGGCACCCGCCTCGTCCCGCCGAAGGCCTCCGCCCAGCGACGCCGCTGACCTGGGCTCCTCGCTACGCTGGACGGGTTTCGGGCACCCGGACGGACAAGGAGACAGGTCCACATGACCGTCGAGGTGGGCTCGCAGGCCCCCGACTTCACGCTCAAGAACCAGGACGGCCAGGAGGTCTCGCTCGCCGACTTCCGCGGCGACAAGGCCGTCCTGCTCGTGTTCTACCCGTTCGCCTTCTCCGGGATCTGCACCGGCGAGCTCTGCTCGGTGCGCGACGACCTCTCGGCGTTCGAGAACGACGACGTCCAGGTGCTGGGGTGCTCGACCGACACCACCTGGTCGCTCAAGGCGTGGGCGAACCAGGAGGGCTACACGTTCCCCCTGCTCTCGGACTTCTGGCCCCACGGCGCGGTCGCCGAGAGCTACGGCGTCTTCTCCGCCGACCTCGGCTTCGCCTTCCGCGGCACCTTCCTGATCGACAAGGATGGCGTCGTGCGGTTCGCGGAGCACAACGGCCCCGGCGACGCCCGCGACCAGCAGGGCTGGCGCGACGCGGTGAAGCAGCTGTCCTGAATCTCGCTCGCGCCCGGAGCGAACGTGCTGTTCGCTGCTTCTATGCGGACGAAGTCCTCGTTCGCTCCGGGTCGGGGCGCGTAGCTCAGCGGAAGAGCAACGGCCTTACAAGCCGTCGGTCGCAGGTTCGAATCCTGCCGCGCCCACACATGTGGTGTCTCAGGACATCGGCATAGCCCCGAACCCTCATGGGTTCGGGGTTTTGGAGCGCACCGGGTCTGGTGGAGTGGCGAACCACCTCCACTGAACCCGGTGCGGTTCAGTCGCCCCATTCCGGGCCGGTGATCTCCGCGAACGGTGCGAGTCCGACGATCCCCGCGTTCGCCAGCAGGATGTCGACGCCTCCGAGTTCGGCGACCGCCTGGCTCACCACGCCGGCCATCGCGGAGGTGTCCGCCACGTCGGCCTGGATCGCCACACAGCGACGGTCGAGCGCCTCGACCAGCTTCACCGTTTCGGCAAGGTCGTCGGGCCGGGACATCGGGTGAGTGGACGCTCGGCTTCTACGCGGCGACGTCGCAGACGACGATGTCCGCTCCCGCCCGTGCAAAGGTGAGGGCGTGGTTGCGGCCCGGGCTGCGCGCCCCCTGGTGATCAGCGCGACCTTGCCATCCAGCTTTCCGGCCATGATCTGCTCCCGCGTGCCTCGTCGAACGGATGGACCGTCGAGCGTGAGGAGAGCGTGCAGGCGGAGCACCGTCCGCGGCAGACGAGCACCTCGGTGGCTGCCGTCCTCGAGAGCCCGAGGAGGACTGTGCCAAGGTGACACACTGACGGGCCCCTGCCGGCCCCGATGATGCGGGCGGGCACAGGAGCCCAATTCTCGTACGGGGGCGGGCCAATGGTGGTCGCGAAGCGATGCGAGGACGAAGGTTGGCCACCTCGCGCCTTCGACGTCGATACGGACCTCCCGACCGGGGTGCCCCCGGCGATCCGACATTCGTGGATGCGGAGCAGGCTCGCCCATGTCCCCCAGGACCGGATCGACCTTCCGTTCGCTCAGCCCGCGGCAGCAGGAGATCGGCTCCGGCTCGCCGCGGAGCCGGTCCTCGGTCGGTTCGCCCAGCAGCTGGACGGTACGCAGATCGGGATCGTGCTCGCCGATCGGGACGCCCGGGTCGTCGGTCGATGGGCCGGGGAGCGCTCCGCGCTGAGGCGCCTCGCGGGTGTCTCGATCGAGGAGGGGTTCGTCCTCGCCGAGGAGTTCGCCGGGACGAACGGTGTGGGGACGACGCTCGAGACCCTCGCTCCTGTCGCCATCCGGGGCGCTGAGCACTACTCGGAGTCGTGGCGGGGATTCGTATGTGTCGGGGTTCCCCTCCGGCACCCGCTGACCCGCAGGCTCGAAGGGGTGCTGAACCTCTCCTGCCCGGTGCGCGAGGAGAACCCTCTCCTCCTGCCGACAGTGCTCGATCTGGGCAGCCAGATCGAGCACGAGCTCGCGAGCCGCTCGTCGCTGCGCGAGCAGGCCGTCTTCGAGGAGTTCCTGGCCCGGAGTAGGTCGACTTCCTCGGCCCTCGTGGCGCTCGCTGATCAGTTCATGCTCACCAACGCCCCGGCTGCGAGCCGACTGCAGCCCAGCGACCAGGCCCTGCTGTGGAACCAGGCGGCCGAGGCGTTCAGCGAGGCGACGACCGTCGTCCGGTCCTTCCGGCTCAGCACGGGTGAGGACATCCGAGCCCGGTGCACGCCGGTGCGCGTCGCCGGCCGTGCCATCGGTGCCCTCATCGAGGTGGACGAGGACGGGCCGCGATCACCCTCGTCGTTCCACCTCGACGGCGCTGTCGCGGGGTATCGCAGCCGCGCCTGGCTGCGTATCGAACGTGTCCTGGCCGGCTTCGACCTGGGTCCCGGCGCGCGGCTGCGCATCCTGGGCGAGGAGGGGACGGGGAAGGCGACCCTGGCCGACCGGATTCACCGCCGCCTGGCCCACGCCGGCACCGGCCCGCGGGGCGAGCTGACCGAGGTCGGGTGTGAATCGCCCGCCTTGGACGACGAGGACCTCGACGGGATCGCCCGCCGCCTGCGGGAACCCAGCGGCGCGTTGCTGATCCGCGGCGTCGATCGTCTGGAGGCCCCAGCGGCCCACCGCGTTCTCGACCTGTTGGACGACGCGCCGGCCCCTCCGTTCGTGGTGACCACCGGATCCCCGGGTGACGACGGACGCTACCGGGCTCTCGACCATCGGTTCGGTCAACAAGTCCTGCGGGTACCGCCTCTGCGCGAGCGCCGCGACGACATCCCGGATCTCGTCTACGAGATGATTCGCCATGCCGACGTGCCGGTGAGGCGGGTGACACATCCGGCGATGGCGGCGCTGATGAGCTACGAGTGGCCGGGGAACGTCCGCCAGCTCGCTGCGACTCTCGCCGAGGCGGTGGCCGTGAGCAGTGGACCCGATCTCGATCTTTCTCATCTACCCGGGCGCATCCGCGCCGGTGGGGTGGGGCGTCGGAAGCTCAGCAAGATCGAGCAGGTCGAGCGGGATGCCATCGCCGAATCCCTCCGCGCGAATGACGGCAACAAGATCCGCACAGCAGAGCACCTGGGTATGTCGCGGTCGACGCTGTATCGCAGGCTGCGCCGCTTCGGCTTGGACGTCGATCGCTCGCTGGTCTGACTGGTTCGTCGCTGCCCGCGGTTCCGGGGGAGGTGTGCCAAACACGGACACCGGGGCCCCGCCATGACGGACCTAGCGTGTGCCTTACCGAGACACCGACCATTCGGGTCGACCGTGAGGAGGGCGAAGGCGATGACGCTCACCGCTGTTGACGCCGTCGGAGTGACGACGGCAACGCGGCCCGCGCGGCCCGCGCGGCGGGGCACTGTCCGCGGCGACACCGAGGCCGTGCTGGTGGACCTGGCCCGCACCGACCCGGCGACCGTCGTCATCCGCTTGCTGAGCACCCGACACCTCACGTTGAGGGGTCGGGGCCTCGGCGACGTTCCGGTGGAGCGCCCGGCGCACTGCGTCGACGATGCCGAGTGGCTCGCCGTCGTAGCACCGACGGTCTTGGCGGCGGCGGGTGAGCCACGCCTCGCGATCGGCCTGGCCACGGCCCTCCTCGATGGGACCGATACCGCTCGGGTTCCGTCCGCGGGGCGGCGGGTGCGCGAGGCGTTGGTGGCCCATCTCGATGGCCGCACACGACATCACGTCGAGGAGGTCATCGATCCTCCCCCCTCGGTCGGGCCCCTCGCGGACATGATCGAAGCCGTCACCCGGGACGACGCGCGAGGATTCGTGGTGGGCGCGGATCGTCTGCTCGGTGGCCCTGTGGTCCTGCTCGACTCCTCCGGCCACGTCGTCGCCCAGAGTCGCCCGGCCGAGCAGCACTCCTACGCCGGCCCACCGGCGAGGACCATGATCGTCGCCGACGACGGTGAGGTCGCCGGGACGTTGGCCCTCCCGGGCGCGGGATGGTGGAGCGCCGGAGAGGAGACGATCCTGCGCGGCCTCGGCAGGCTCCTGCTGCAGCGGCGCAAGCTCCTCGACGAGACCCGGATTCTCCGCCAACGGATGGCACTGACGAGCTGGCTGGCCCCTGACCACACGCCCGCAGATCCCCCGCTCTCACTGCTGTTCGCCGGTCGGTCGCGACTCGCGAACTGCCGCCCGGTGGTGATCTCGCTGCCCGATGGGATCGACGAGCCGTCGGCGCGCGCCCTCGATGAACGGCTCCGTCCGGCGTGCGCCGCTCACCCGCTGCTGAGCACTCTCACCCTGGTGCCGGCGCACGGGACCCTGGTCGGGGTGTACGCGGACGAGGGGACCCCGGAGCCGCAGGCACAAGCCGAGGCCTGGCAGGACGTCCTGGCCACCGTGTCCGTGCCCGGCCTGACGGTCTCCGTCGGACGCCAGGCCGAGGCCGGTGACGAGCTGCGCTCCAGCTACCGGGCCTCGTGCGCCGTGGCGCATCTGCAGCGCCACGGCGCGGTCTATCTCAACCTCCCGACGGTGGCGATCGGTGACGACCTGGGTGCCTCGGCGGAGGTGCTCACCGCCGTCTCGGCCGGCCAGGTGCCGTTCTTCATCGAGCGGGTCCTCGGTGACCTCGTGACCGACGACCGCTTCGGTGGCGCACTCGTGGAGACGCTCTACGCCTATCTCGTCACCCGAGGAAGTCCTCAGGAGGCAGGTCGCCTGCTGCATCTGCACGTGTCGTCGGTCAAGTACCGGATGCGCGTGATCCGTCAGCTGCTCGGTGCCCGGCTCGACGATCCCGCCGAGCGTTTCGACCTCGAGCTGGCCGCCCGGTTGTTCCTCTCGGCACGGGAGTTCGCCAACGCACGCCGGGAACAGCGGTGAACGAGGCCTTGCTGCCCGAGCCCCAGTCCGCCGTTCTCGCGGGCGGCGAAGAGGGTTTCCTGTCCCTCCCCGTACGGACGCGGAAGCCCCGCCTGTCGGGGATCACCCACGTGCTGGACAAGGGGATGCCCCCGACGCTCCTCGGGGCGCACCTCGATCTGGCCGGGGAGTCGATCGATTTCCTGAAGTTGGGCTGGGGGACCGGATACCTCGACCCCGCCCTCGCCGAGCGGGTCACGCTGTGCCGGGAAGCCTCGGTGACCCTGTGCACCGGCGGGACGTTCCTCGAGATCGCCGAGGCGCAGGGTCGGCGAGCGGAGTTCGCCCGGTGGGCGGCGGCATGCGGTTTCGGCGCGGTGGAGGTCTCGAACGGGCTGGGCCTCATCGAGCCGACCGCCAAGCGGGAGCTGATCTCCATGCTGGCGGCCGACTTCGTGGTGCTCGCCGAGACCGGCAGCAAGAACCCCGCGGCCTCTGCCGACCCGGCGGCATGGGTGGGCGAGATCGGGGCCGATCTCGACGCGGGCGCAACTCTCGCCGTCGCGGAGGGTCGGGAGTCCGGGACCGTCGGGCTGTACGAGCCGGACGGTCGGGTCCGGGAGGAGATGGTCGACCGGCTCACGACCCAGATACCGCTGGAGCGGCTGGTGTTCGAGGCGCCACGCCGGGCCCAGCAGGTCTGGCTGATCCGCCACCTCGGCCCGGCGGTGAATCTCGGCAACGTCGACCCGACGGAGGTTCTTCCCCTGGAGACCCTGCGCCTCGGCCTGCGGGCCGACACCGCCGAGCTCACCACCACGAGGGCGCTCAGATGATCCCGCTCCCGGCGCCGAACACGATTTCGCGGCCTTATCGCGGGCTGTCGGTGCAGCGGGTCGAGCGCCCCGACTCGCTGGCGGACCTGGTCGACCGCATCCGGGCCCGGCCGGTGTACCGGCGCACGGCGCTCATCGTGGCGCGCTGGGGCGTCGAGGCGGCGCTGCTCGCGGTGCGGACCGAGGAGGAGGGTGAGGGTCTCTTCCGGGACGTCGTCGACGTGCGGTTGCTCGCCGCTCCCGAGGAGATCGTGTGGATCGAGGACGGCGACGTCGACGTCGGCAACGCCACCGCACTCGCCGCGGCTGCCGCCCGGCATCAAGCCGACGGGGTGTCGGCCTACGTCGTCCACGGTCGGCACTCCCACGTCAACATGATCTGGCGCCCGGCACCGGTCCCGGTCGTGGTGGACGAAGTGGTCCCGCCACACCCGCCGAAGCTCGTCGACATGGTCCACCGGGCGATCGACGTCGACGAGGATCTGCCCCCGCTGCAGCTACGGGCCCGGTTGGTGTCGTTGCCGGCCCGGGTGCGGGCAGGTGGGCCGGGTCGCTACCTCCTGCCCTGCGCCGGCGCCGGGCCGGCGCCGGGCACGACGACCTCGACCTCGAGCTCGAGTGTCGACTATCTCGACGACGGTCCTCCCGTACGGGGTGACTGGACGCTCATAGGGTGCGAGCGCTCCGCGCAGATCCACGAGCATCACTACGGCGACCGGCCCCTCTGGATGGACTTCTGTCCCGCGAAGCTCCCCGCGGTGGACGGTCCGCGCGTCACCAAGTGCTGCCTGCTCGAGCGCGGCCTGCAGGTCCGGGAGCAGACCGCCGTCGTGCCCTGGGGAGCTACCCACGATGAGGTCCGGGACGCCCTGAAAGCCGTGACGCAGCAACGACCCGACAACGACGGGGTCTCCCGGTGACTGATGTGACGAGCGCGGCGACGCATCTGCGTGACTCCGTCCAGTACGGCCATCTCTGGATCACCGCCGAGTGCCGGGAGTGGTTCGCCGAGGAGCACCGCCTCCGTTCCTGGCTCCGGATCTACGCGGCGGTCGCCGAGGTCCAGGCCGACCTGGGACGCCTCCCGCTCGAGGCGGCCGAGCGGATCGGGGAGGTCGCTGCCGACACCCCGCTCGATCTCCCTGCCATCGCCGAGGCCACGCGGCGGACCGGCCACTCCACCGCGGGGCTCGTCGACTGGTTACGCCACGCGGTCGGGCCGGAGGCCGCCCCCCACGTGGGACTCGGCGTGACCGTGCAGGACATCTCCGACACCTGGACCTCGCTGACCCTGCGGCACACGGGGAACCTCGTCGGCGCCGATCTGCGCGCGTTGCTGGACGCTCTCACGGTCCTGGCCGACCGGTTCCGGGCGACACCCATGGCGGCGCGTACCCACGGTCAGATAGGGGTGCCGATCACCGTGGGCTTCAAGGTGGCGCAGTGGGCCGCGGAGTGCGAACGACACCTGGACCGGCTCGAGGAGGGCAGGCAGCGCTGGGAGACGGCTCCGCTGAGCGGCTCCGTGGGGAGCCTGGGCTACTGGGGCGCCGAAGGCCCCGAGCTACTCGAGGCCTTCGGTGGCTGTCTCGGCCTGGCCGCTCCGCCGCTCCCGTGGGGGTCCTCCCGCGACGCGGTGGCGGAGTTCGCCTGCTGGGCTCAGCTGGTCGCGGGACTCCTCGCGCGGATCGGCAACGAAGTCTTCCAACTGCAGCGCACGGAGATCGGCGAGCTGGCCGAGCCGGCCCACCCGGAGCAGATCAGCAGCATCACGATGCCCCACAAGCGCAATCCCGAGCTCAGCGAGCATCTGGTGACCCTGCGCCACCTGGTGGGGTCGTCCGCGGGCCTGCTGCTGACCGCGACCCTGGTCGAGCACGAGCGCGACGGACGGGCGTGGAAGACCGAGTGGGTGGCCCTGCCCGACCTGTGTTGTGCCCTGGCGAAGGCGGCCCGGGCGGCCGCGGAGCTCGTCGCCGGCCTCCACGTCAACACCGCGCGGATGGCCGAGAACCTCGCCCGCAGCGGGTCGGCCGCGACGAGCGAGCAGGTCGTCAACCTGCTCGCCGAATCACTTGGTCGCGACGAGGCCTTCGCCGTGGTCCGTTCGGCCGTGGCACGCTCCCGGCCGGGGCGCTCCTGGCTGGCTGAGATCGACGCCGACGACCGGGTCCGGGACACCGGGCTGGCGTTCGATGGTGCCGACGTCGGGGACCGGGCGCTGGCCAGCGCCGTGGCGTTCGTCGACCGGTGGCGGCAGGGTCGGGGATGACCACGATGACCGACGTCGCGCTCGGCTGTTGGCCCACGCCCTTGCACCCCGTCCCCGGCCACCCGCACCTCCTCCTCAAGCGCGAGGATCTGAACGGGCTGGGTTTCGGGGGCAACAAGGTCCGCGCTCTCGAGGCGATCGCGGACGTCGTTCGCCGCGAAGCCTCGGAGGTGCTCGTGACCGGAGGGCGCGCCGACTCCAACCGGGCGGCATTGGCCGCGATCGCCGCCCGCAGGCTGGGGATCTCTTGTCATCTCGTGCTCGATCCGTCCGCCGGTCACGAGCCCACCGTGGTCGCGATCGCGCGCGCCGCCGGGGCGATCATCGAGCGTGCTCCCTGTTCCGGTGCAGGGGCGGTGAACGCCCGTGTCGACGACGTCGCAGAAGGTCTTCGAGCGGCCGGCCGACGGTGTCTCGCCGTTCCCCGAGCGGGTGCGAGCCCGGTCGCCGTGCTGGGCTACCGGGCCCTGGCCGACGAGCTCATCGAGCAGGGCGGCACCCGGCCCGGCACCGAGGTATGGCTCCCCTCCGGCAGCGGCACCACCGCCGCGGGCGTCTGCCTCGGACTCTCCTGTGCGGGCGTGCACGAGGTGAAGGTCGTCGCGGTATCGGTGCAGAAACCCGCGGACGTCATGCGTGCACGGATCGAGCAGCAGGTGGTGGAGGCGGCCGGCGTGGCGAGGCGACCGGAGCTGGCCGCCGCCGCGATGCGGTGCCTCGAGGTCGCCGAACGACCGGCCCCGGGGTCGGGGGCCCTCGGCGAGCTCGCCGCGACCGGGGTCCTCCCGGACCCGGTCTTCGGCCTGCCCACCTGGCAGGCGCTGGCCGAGCGGCTGGGTCGAGCAGACGACGGGGTGCCTCGTGTGCTCGTCGCGAGCGGCGGACTGCCGGGAGCCCTCGAGGCGCTGGACCGCACTCCTGAGATGCGGGAGGACGGAGCGTGACCTCGGTGCCCTACCTCGGGCTGGGCGGCCGATTGGCCAGCGGCCCCAGCGAACTGCTGGTGCGGTCCGGCTTCAGCACCGAGACCGCCTACGGCCCGCTGCTGCACAGGTCGCTGGGGATCGTCGACATCACGCACGTGCTCGCCCTCGTCGACGCAGGGCTGCTCGACGCGACCGGAACGGCCACACTGCTCGACGCACTGTTGGACCTCTACCGTCTGGACCCCTCGGAGTTCCCCTGGGACCCGACGCACGGCGACCCCTACAACGGCCGCGAGCACCACCTCGCCGCACGGCTGGGCAGTGTGGCGGGGCGGCTGCACCTCGGCCGCACCCGACGCGAGGCCGAGCGGTGCGCATTCTGGCTGGCGACGCGGGACTCCCTGCTCCGACTGCACCATGCCTGTGTCGGGCTCACGTCGGTGCTGGCCCGCCGGTCGGTCGGGCTCGCCGAGGCGTGGTGGGCCGACATGACCTACCTCCAGCCCGCCCAGGTGTCGACCTTCGGGCACTACCTGCTCAGCAGCGCTCACGAGGCGGAGCGGCAGACCGACCGCGTGCGGCGGGCCAGAGAGGCCGCGACAGGGCTGCCCGTCCTCGCCGGGGGTGTCGCAGGAACGTCGCTGCCCCTGCACCGCAGCTCCTACCTCGAGCGGCTCGGGGTGCCGGTGCAGGTCACCACGACCCGCGACGCGATGTGGGCGACCGACACCCTCGTCGAGGTCGCGGTGTCGGCGTGTCAGGCCGTCCTCACCGCGAGCCGCCTGGCCGAGGATCTGCTGGTCTTCTGCTCGCCCGCCTTCGACTACATCCGTCTGCACGACGCCCATTGCCGCGCCTCGGTGCACCTGCCGCAAAAGCGCAATCCTTACGCCCTGACGGTCCTCCGCGGTGGGGCGAGCTTCGCGATCGGCCGGGTCACGGGCGTGCTCACGACGGTCCGCACCCCTACGGCCCAGAGCGACAACTGGCTCCACACGTACGGCGAGGTCCTGAGCATGCTCGAGTACGTGACGGTCCTCGTGTCCCTGATGGCGGAGGTCGTCGACCACATGGAGGTGCACACCGAGCGGCTCGCGGAGCGGGCGTCGGCCGGTTTCACCGACGCGGCCGAACGTGCCGAAGGGCTCGCGGTGGCGAGCGGGATCGACTACCGCACGGCCTACCGGCGAGTCGGCGCGTTGGCCACCGCTGCCGAGCAACGTGGAGAGGACCGGTTCTCCGAGGCGGACCTCTCGGAACTGGGCATCCCCCACGCCAGGCCCGACGACCACGCCGAGACGGTCGGCGCCCGCCGAGTCCCCGGCGGCGCCGATCCGTTCCAGGTCCGCCGCTCCGCACGTCGCCTGGAGCGCCGCGCCGCGTCGCGCCGCCGGTGGAACGAACGCGAGGCCGGCCACGCCGCGACCGCCGTTGCCGGTCTGCTGGCGGAGGGGGCCGCCCTGGCCGGCGGATACCCCGCGGCGACGGAGCCGGGGGAGGGTGACGAAGTGATGTCGGCAGCATCGTGGACGTAGAGCTGCTGAACGCCCACGAGCAGCGCACGGCCGGCTTCGGGCACCGGAGTAGTACCGCACGCACTTCGTCGACGCCGAGCACAACAAGGCGAATGGGTCACGCAGTGGCAGCTGCAGTACGTCGTCTCTGCGCTGCAGTAATCCTTCGCCGCCTGAAGTCGGCGTGCGGACACGCCGTACTCGGCACGGGCGCACGGCGTACCGCGTCCGGGCAGCGAAACAGGGAAGCCATGAGCCCGTCGTCGCAGCTCTCGTTCGTCGGTGGGCTCACCGGGAGGTACGTGGACTTCGCCACGGCTCAGAAGGCCGCCACGTGGATGCTCGCGGCGGACGGGCACCTTGGTGACCGAGCGGCAGATCGAGGGGATGGTGCCCCCGATGGACTCGCTGTCCGCTCACCCCGAGGTGTCCGACGCGCTGCGAACACGGGACGCGCCGGCGGCCCCGTACGGCAAGTCGTCATGGCCAGTGAAGCTCAACGGTCCGCCGCGGAGTCCGGACCGCCCGCCTCGGTGTCCAGTGTCGCCCGCCGGCTCGTCGTCCCGCAGGGCTTCACCCTCTCGACCGCAGGGACTCTGGCGATCCTGCTGGAGCAGCATCCCCGACCGGGACCCATGGTGATCTGGCTGTTCGTGGCCGGCGCGTCGCCGGGATTTGTCCTGGTGGTGGCGGTGAGGGTGCGTGTCGCCACGGGTCGCCGGTGCGAGGTCCGGCCGGGGTGCGCCTGTTCAATGTCACCGCCGTCGTCATCGTCCCGGCGGTCGCGTGCGCCGTGTTCTGGATTCCGTCGCCCCACATGGCGTTCCCGATCGCCGGGCTCGCGGTCAACAGCATCTACGTGCTCGCGGTGGCGGCGTTCTTCCGCAGCATCGACCGGGTCCTCCCGGCCGTAGCCGGGCGGCGCGCTCGACGGAGCTCTCCGAGCGGGGGATCCCCGAGCACGCCCTGACCGGACTCGTGACCTCCACCCCGTCGTGCACCGGCCCGGCCGCTCCAGCGCGACCGCCGGACCCGACCGGTTGGTCAGAGACACCTTGCCGCGCAACTCCGGCGGACAGGGCAGCTCGGGTCGACGTGACACGAGCAGATCTCCTCGGACGGTCTGGTCTCCGGACGCGCCGGGGCGGTTCACCCACGGGGAGTGGCATCACTCTGGGCACCGCCGGATCGCGCCGGCATCCGCCACCAGCCGGTCCCGGCCGGCCTGTCGGCCCGCCACCCTCAGGGCCCGGGTCAGAGGGTGGGCACCATGCCGCCGTCGCAGCGCAGGGCGGTGCCGGTGATATACGCGGCGGGGGCGCTGCACAGGAACGCCGCGGCTGCCCCGAACTCCACGGGGTCGCCGTAGCGGCCCGCGGGGATGGTGGCGCGGGTCTCCCGCTCGACCTCCTCGCGGGAGCGGCGGGTGCGCTCGGCGACCGCGGTGTCGATCTGCTCGGCGCGCGGGGTGGCGATGCGCCCGGGCAGCAGGGAGTTGACGGTCACCCCGGACGCGGCCACCTCGCCCGCGAGGGTCTTGAGGTAGCCGGCCAGCGCCGCGCGCCCCAGGTTCGACAGGGCGAGCCCAGGGATCGGGGCCTCGACGCTGCTCGAGCTGATGCTCAGCACGCGGCCCCAGCCCTGCTCGAGCATCGCGGGCAGCGCGAGTTCGACCAGGACCCGGTGCGGGGCGACCAGTGTGGCGATCGCCGTCGCGATGCCGTCCGCGTCGACGTCGCGCGCGGTCCCCGGCGCCGGCCCCGGCCCGTTCAGCACGAGGACGTCGGGGGTGCCGACCCGGTCGACCGTGGCGGCGAACAGCGCCTCGGCGCCGCCGGGCGCGACGAGGTCGGCCCCGATCCCCACCGCGCCCGGCAGCCCGGCCGCGACGTCGCGGGCGCGTTCGTCCGAGCGGCCCGAGACGACGACGGTCGCGCCGTCGTGCGCGAGCGCGGTCGCCGTCGCCCGTCCGAGACCCGAGGTGGAGGCGCAGACCAGCGCCGTCCTCCCCGTGAGACCCAGTTCCATGTCCGTCCGCCTCCCAGGGTGTCGGCTAGAGCTGGCCCTGAGTCGGCGACCCTGCCGGCACCGGGCGTAGCTCTTTGATCTCAATTTCAGCTGCCAGCTTGCCCTCGAGGAGACCGCCGAGAGCATTGAAGGGAGGCGCCGCGAAATGCTGATCCAGCTCGGCACGCCCGGTCCACTTCTCGACCATGACCAGACACTCGTCGTCCGTGTGGAGGGCGTACAGCTCGCATCCGGACTCGTTCGAATGAACGTCGGCCTGGGTCGCGTTCAGAATCGAAACAACCTCATCCCACGCCGCCTTCTTCGGCACGATCGTAGCGACCACGACGATGGGAGATTCCATGAGATACTCCCGCCTCACTGTACTCATTCGATGATCGATGGCCAGCGCGTGTCTCTTGAGTGGTGATCTGGAGCCAGAGCAGGATGGCCCGCGGCGTCGGCCTCGGCCTACAGGATCGCCAGCACCTCGTCCCAGGTGCCGTCGGTGCTGAAGCGGTGGTGGCGCTTCCACACCGTCTGCCACGGCCCGAAGCGCTCGGGCAGGTCCCGCCAGGCGATCCCGCAGCGGTAGCGGAACACGATCCCCTCGATCACCTGCCGGTGATCATGAAACGGACGCCCGTTGCCGTACTGCGCGGGCAGCAACGGCTCGATCCGAGCCCACACCTCATCCGAGAGCACCGGTCCACGACCCACACCAGGATCGTGGACCGGCCCAGCTCACAGACTTGGGAGACACGCCCTAAGCGGTGTTCCTGGCGTTCCATCCGGCCGCGATCGACAGAGTCTCGCCGGTCACGTATCGAGCACCCTCGGACACGTAGTACAACATGCCTTCAGAAATGTCGCTAGGATCGACCAACGGCACCGGGATCGCATTCATTGAAGTAAAGGCCGGAATAACATCCTCCCAGGTCGGGTTTTCGATGTCCGGAGCGAAGACCTTGTACATGGCAGGGTTCGCGTGGATCATGTCCGTGTTGACGTTGGTCGGACAGATCGCGTTCACCGTGATCCCGTGCGGAGCAAGCTCTTGCGCTGCTGACTTCACGAGCCCGATTACTCCCCACTTCGCCGCTACGTAGTGTGCCAGCATCCCCACCGGCGATCGGCCTACCATCGACGAGGTGGCAACTATTCGTCCGTAGCCACGTTCGATCATGTGCGGAGCGACGGCCCGAATCGCCTTGAACACTCCCCCGAGGTTGATGTCGAGCATGACAGACCAATCCTCATCACTGATGTCCACAAAGGGCACCGGGGTGACCACACCAGCGTTCGCGATGAGGATGTCGATGTGACCGAACGTGGCAAGAGCCTGTTCTACGACGCCAGCGAGCTGGAGAGAGTCCCGCACATCGGCCTTGATGCCCAACGCACGACGATCAAGGGCCTCGACCTGCTTCACAGAGTCTGCAAGATCATCAGCATCGGGCATCTTGCACGGGATGGTGTCGATGCCCTCCACTAGGTCGCACATGACGATGTCCGCACCCTCGCGTGCGAATGCGAGCGCGTGTGAGCGCCCTTGTCCGCGCGCACCACCAGTGATCAGGGCGACGCGCCCGTCGAGCTTACCCATGTCGACCTCCCGTTGTCTGATCCATCGAATTCGCAGTGTTCAAACCGTGGCAGGGATTGAAGCAGTCACAGAAATGTCCGCCATCCTGGATCCCATATTGTCTCAGTCGTCGATAGAATGTCGACCGCGCCATTCCGAAATTGTGTGCCGCGTGGGCTTTGTTGCCTCGAGCGGTGAGACCCCGGTGATCAGGGTGACCTTGCCGTCGAGCCGCATACTGGACCGCTTCCGTTGCGTGGATTTGCAACCGGTCGGAGCCGCCGACGGTTCCACCCGGACGTCCGTAGGATATGCGTCCTGGAAGAAGCGTAACTGTCCGAGGTTGGCACAGTCCTGCCCGGCGGTTGGACTCCAGTCGGCGACACCGAGGTCCTTCGTGATCCGCTCCGAGAGGTCGATCCGCGATACGGCGCCCACCGTCGGAGTTTGTTTCGGCCGCCGACGCGCTGGGGCCCACGTCGGGCGAGAGTCCGCCACGGTGTTATGGCGACCACGACCAGGCCCCTCCGCCGCTCGCGGGCGGTTGTCGTGATCGGCGTCGTCGCCGTCGTCGATGGCGAGGCCCGTGGGCCGCCGCCGCAAGTGCTTCATGTGCTGTGCAGAGGGTTGTGCCTCCGCCCAGATCGTGACCCTCGCTGGCGGGCAACGCCGCATGCGACCGCCACAGGAGCGGCCTGCGCCGGAAAGTCGCCGATTCCCGGAGCGTGTCGGATCACATGCTGGTCAGGTCAGCCTGGTTCGCGCGCAACCTGGCGTAGCCGATGAAGTAGTCCGAGCTGATGTAGAGCTCGTTCATGTCGCCGAGCTGGTCGATCGTGAGGCCCTCGGGACGGCTGATGAGGTGGTGGAGGTACTGGAAGGCGTCCTTGGCGCCGTAGCCGGCGTGGTGGATCCCGACGATGCGGCGCGAGTCGGCGTCGATGACACATTTCTGATACCCGGTTCGCTCCGGGAAGGTGAAGCCGTAGAGCATCGAGCCCTCGGCCATGGGCAGCGGCGTGTCGCCGGGAGCCATGCCGAGAGGCGGGACCTGGATGGTCACCACTCGGTCGTAGCGTTCCCGGGCCTGCCGCTCGGTCAGTCCGGCCCATGTCACCTCGTAGGTGGTGTGCAGGAAGTCGGGGATGTCGTCGTAGTGGAACTCGGCGGCGATCCCCATGATGTTGCGAGCCGCGGTGGTGCCGCTGCGGCGGGACTTGAACATCTCGAGCGGCGGACCGATCAGGTCACCCGCGGCGTAGACGCCGTCGATGTTCGTCCGCATCCTGCTGTCGACGACGACGAACCCGCGTTCGTCGTAGGTGAGCGGGAGAGCGGCGGCGAAGCTCGCGGTGTTGGGCCTCTCTCCCGTGCCGAGGAGGACGAAGTCGGCGTCGATCACGCGACGGCCCGCGGGCGTCTGCACCTCGACCCCCTCCACGCGCTCCTCGCCGAGGATGCGGGTGACGACGCTGTGCTCGAGCAGCTCGAGATCGCGCGAGTGCATCTGCTCGACGACGAACCCCCGCAGGTCGTCGTCCATCAGCGCCGGTCCGCCGCTGGTGAGGACCTCTGCGCGGCTGACGACAGTGGTCGGGGTACCGGTCGCGCGATAGAAGCTCGCATACTCGACGGCGACCTTGGAGCCCCCGATGACCACGATCTTGCGGGGCTCGTAGTCGAGGTCCTCGATGAACGACGCGTAGTCGAAGACCCCCGGCAGCGTCTCCCCCTCGATCCCGGGCATGGCAGTGCGGGCGCCGGTGGCCAGGACCAGGGCGTCGGTGGTGAAGGTCCGCCCCGCGGCACAGACGGTCCTGGCGTCGCGCACGGCGGCCTCGGCGTTCACCACCGACTCGATGTCGAGCTGCTGCGCGCTCTGCCAGTTCATGTGGGCGTGCGGACCGCTGCGCTGCGATCGGAACAGCTCGACCAGTTCGAGGACGGAGGCGGCGGTGGGGTCGAACTTCGGGTACCACAGCCGTCCCTGCAGCGCCTGCGCCTGGTCCAGCTCGCGGGCCGCCTCACTGAACAGGTGGTGGGGGACACAGGCCTGGTGCGGGCATGAGCCGCCGAGGAAGGGCCATCGCTCCACTACGAGGGGGCGACCACCGAGGCTGCGGAGCACGGCGGCACCGAACCGTCCGGCACTGCCCCCGCCGACGAAGATGGCGTCGAAGTGCGAGCCGCGGGCCTCGTCGACGTTGAGGATGGGCTCCCCGAGTTCGCCGCTGTAGGCCTCGTCGATCAGCCGGCGCCACCCGGCGATCGACATCTCGCTGCCGTAGACGTCCACTCTGCTCTCCGTTCGATGCTCGGGGTGCTCCCAGCCTCGCCCGCCCGAGAACGCCCCGCCTAGGTCTCCGGGGGAGCAGCGGGGGCACTTGATTGGTCCTGGGCCAGGCCTCACCCGACCAGCACCACGCGCAGGGTGCGGGGACCGTGCACGCCCTCCACCCGCTCGAGCTCGATGTCGCTGGTCGCGCTCGGGCCGCTGATCCAGGTGTGCGGGCGGGTCGGGTCCAGGTTGACGATCGCCTCCGGGACGCCCGCGACCAGCTGGTCCGCCCAGAGCACGCAGACATGGATGTCCGGGACGAGCGTCGCCGCGCGGCGCCCCTGTCCCGGGCCGTGGTCCAGCACGATCGTGCCCGTCTCGACGATCCCGAGACGCGCGGTAGTCAGGACGCCGTCGACGGCGTCGAGCTCGCCGGTCGGGAGCTGCCGGTCCTCGATGTGACGGGGGCCGGCCGGACGGAGTCCTCGGGGGAGGTCGAAGGGGACGAGGAGCGTAGAGACGTCCTCGAGCAGCGGCACGAGGGTCGCGACCAGGTCGTCGGGCACGCAGCGCACGACCCTCGCCCGGTACTGCGCGACGCGCTCGGCGAAGAGTTCGACGTGACCCGGGGTCAAGGGCGCGGTCGACGGTCCGGACCGGACGACCTCCACGTCGGCAGGGGTCTCCTCGGGAGGAACGTCGCGGAGCGCGCGGCGCACCCGTGCGAGGACGACGTCCCGGGCCGTCACCGGGCGTCCCGTCCGGCGCGGGACCACCAGGAGCGGAACGACTCCGCGGGCGGCAACGGGACGTCGCGAGCGCCCGACCACCCCGCGGCGGGCCGGGGAAGCGCCCCGAGGACGCGCCGCCCGCCCGGCGCGGACCGCAAGCCCCGGCGGCTGAGGACCCTCGCGGCCAGACCGGCCAGTCTCGTGGACCTCGCGGTCCGGGCACTGGAGGCGAGCGTCCAGGACGCGGCGCGCATGACGAGGTCCTGCGGCGTCGGTCGCCGACCGCGGTGGGCGTCGACGACCTTGGTCCGCAGGTGGACCAGGACCTCAGGGATGTCGATCCGGACCGGGCAGACGTCGAAACACGCGCCGCAGAGGCTGGAGGCGTAGGGCAGCGCGTCGAGCTGGGCGTCCTGACCGACGCCGCGCATCATCGGGTTGAGGATGGCCCCGATCGGGCCGGGGTAGACCGAGCCGTAGCTGTGACCTCCGGTGCGCTCGTAGACCGGGCAGATGTTGAGGCAGGCCGAGCACCGGATGCAGCGCAGGGCCTGGCGCCCGACCGTGTCGGCGAGGACGTCGGTGCGCCCGTTGTCCAACAGCACGACGTGCACCTGCTGCGGGCCGTCGCCGGGGGTCACCCCGGACCACAGGGAGGTATAGGGGTTCATGCGCTCCCCGGTGGAGGAGCGGGGCAGCGTCTGCAGGAAGACGTCCAGGTCCGCCCACGTCGGGAGGAGCTTCTCGATCCCGACGATGCTGATCAGCACCTCGGGCAGGGTCAGGCACATCCGCCCGTTGCCCTCGCTCTCGACGACGGCGAGGGTGCCGGTCTCGGCGACGGCGAAGTTGGCCCCCGACACGGCCACGCGGGCCCGGAGGAACTTCTCCCGCAGGTGGTCGCGCGCGGCGGCCGCCAGCTCGAGCGGGGCGTCGGTCAGGTCGGCGGGCGCAGGCCGCCCGACCCGTTCCATCTCGCGCAGGAAGATCTCACGGATCTCGGCGCGGTTGCGGTGGATCGCCGGGACGAGGATGTGGCTGGGGAGGTCGTCGCCGAGCTGCACGATCAGCTCGGCGAGGTCGGTCTCCCAGGCGTGGATGCCGGCGGCTTCCAGAGCGTCGTTGAGGCCGATCTCCGCGGTCGTCATCGACTTGACCTTGACGACCTCGTCGGTGCCGTGGAGACGGGCGATGTCGACCACGATCCGGTTGGCCTCGTCCGCGTCGCGCGCCCAGTGCACGGTGGCGCCCGCGGCGGTCAGCGCGGTCTCGAGCTGCTCGAGGTAGACGTCGAGGTGGCGCAGGGTGCGGTCCTTCAGCGTGGCACCGGCGACGCGTAGTTGTTCCCACGCGTCCACCTCGCGGACCACCTCGGCCCGCTTGGTCCGAATCGTCGAGGTGGCGTGGGCGAGGTTGCGGCGCAGCTGAGAGTCGGCGAGCGCAGTCCCCGCCGCGACGGGGAACGTCGGCATCCCGACGAACGTGGCGCTCACCGTGCCGGCCCTGCCCGGCCCTCGGTGCTGGCCAGGCCCTCGGTGCTGGCAAGGACCTCGGCGAGGTGCATGACCCGGACCCCGGCCCGTTGCCGGCCGAGCAGGCCGCCGATGTGCATGAGACAGGAGCTGTCGCCTGCGACGAGGACCTCTGCGCCCGTCTCCTGGACGTGGCGCGCCTTGTCCGAGCCCATCGCGATCGAGGTGTCCGGGTTCTTGACCGCGAACGTCCCACCGAAGCCGCAGCATTCCTCGGCGGCCGGGAGGTCTGTCCAACGGAGCCCGCGCACCGCCTGCAGCAGCCGGGTCGGGCGGTCGCCCACTCCGAGCACCCGCAGTGAGTGGCAGGTCGGGTGGTAGGTCACCGAGTGCGGGAAGTAGGCCCCGACGTCGACGACGTCGAGCACGTCGACCAGGAACTCGCTCAGGTCGTGGACCGGCGGTGCCTGCTCGACCGCGCGGACCAGAGCGGGGTCGCCGCTGCGCTGCGCGACGAGCCGATGCTGGTGACGGATCGAACCCGCGCATGACCCGGACGGCACCACGATCGCCTCGTAGCCGGCGACGGCGGCGAGGTGGTTGCGCAGCAGAGGGACGGCTTCGTCGAGGTAACCAGAGTTGATCATCGGCTGTCCGCAGCACGTCTGCCTACCGGGGACGTCGACGACGACCCCGAGCCGGCGCAGCAGGTGGACGACGGCCTTGGCTGCCTCCGGGAACAGCGCATCGTTCAGGCAGGTGGGCAGCAGGCCGACGGTCATGGGGCGGCCCCGCGTGGCACGCGGGCCGGCACCGAGGGCCGCGGGGTCATCGGGGCCAGACGAAGTCGGGCTCGCGCCGCACCGAGGGCGGCTCGATGATCTCGAGGAGCCAGCCGAGGTCCGCGACGGTGTCGAAGTAGACGAAACGACCGTCGCCGTCGCGCCCGTAACCGTGCCCGGACTGCACGACCTCGTACCCGGCGGCCACGAGTTCGTCGGTGGTCGCGAGCGCGTCCTCGACCTTGACCCCGAGGTGCTGGATCCCGTATCCGTGCCGGTCGAGGAACTCGTGGTAAACGGTGTTCTGCCCGCGCACCTGGATGAGCTCGATCTGCGGCCCGGTACCGGTCAGCGCAATGTCCATGCCGTAGTCGGCGGGACGGCCGCGGTAGGTCAGGTCGCGCACGGTGTCAGGGGTGAAGCGGTACCCGATCCATGGCCCGAGCCCGAACGCGGTGCTGTACCGCTCCAGGGCCTTCTCGAGATCGGGTACCACCACACCGATCTGCATCAACGTCCCGGAGGCGAGCGTGGGCAGTGGCAGCATGACCATGATCCTTCAGTCGACGATGGCTTGGTGGACGAGCTGGCGCAGGGTGGGGCGGATGGGCAGGGCGGGCGGTGGCATGAGCTGTGTGAGCAGCACAACCGTCAGGTCCTCACGGGGGTCGGCCCAGAAGACCGTGCTGGCCGCCCCGCCCCAGCCGAACTCCCCGACACTCGTGGGTGCGCCGTAGCGCACCGGGTCGAGGACGACCGCGACACCGAGTCCGAAGCCCACGCCGTGGAAGGGGGTCTCGGCGTAGAGCGGCCGTCCGAAGGCGGCGAGGTCGGCCCCGCCCGGAAGGTGGTTGGCGGTCATGTGCGCCACCGTGCGGGGTCCGAGCAGCCGCACGCCGTCGAGCTCCCCGCCGCGGCGCAGCATCTCGGCGAACCTCAGGTAGTCGGCGACGGTCGACACCAGCCCACCTCCCCCGGACGGAGCGCTCGGTGGCGCGTGTACCTGGGCACCGAGGGTGTCGTCGGGCACCGGGCCGTCCGGACCCGCGACGTACAGCCGGGCGAGCCGATCGAGGTGGTCGGCCGGCACCTGGAACCCGGTGTCCCGCATGGCGAGGGGACCGAGGATCCGCTCGGCCAGGAAGTCCGGCAGGGACTGCCCCGAGACGACCTCGACGAGCCGCCCGAGCACGTCGGTGCCCAGCGAGTAGTTCCACTCGGTCCCGGGGGCGAACAGCAGGGGTTGAGCGGCGAGCACGTCGCACGCCTGCGCCAGTGTGGTGTCCGGCGGTAGGCCCAGGCCGAACCCGGCCGCCCGGTACCGCGCGTCGACGGGATGCACGCGGTGGAAGCCGTACGTCAGCCCGGAGGTGTGGGTCATGAGGTGGCGGATCCGTACGGGGCCCGGCGCCGGAACCGACACCGGGCCGGCGTCGTTGCCGCCGACGTACACCCGCTGCTCGCGGAACGCGGGGAGGTGGTCGCCGACCGCGTCGTCGAGTCCGAAGCACCCCTCCTCGGACAGCATCATGGCGGCGACCGACGTGATCGGCTTCGTCATCGAGTAGATGCGGAAGACCGTGTCGACCTCGACCGGCAGCCGACGTTCGAGGTCCCGGGCGCCGTATCGCCCCAGGTGAGCCAGCCGACCACGCCGTGCCACGGCCACGAGGTAACCGGGCATCCGGCCGCTGTCCACCCGCGCCCGGAGGTAGTGGTCGAGCCGGGCGAGGCGGCCCCCGTGGAGACCGACGTCCTCCGGCTCGACCCGGTCGAGCAGCCCGGTCACGCCCGGGTGAGCTCGTCGCGCACGATGCGCGTGCCGGCCACCAGGGACTCGATCTTGCGCTTGGCGACGATGTGCTTGACGCCGGTGAGGGTGCAGTCGGTGTGCACCATGACCCTCTCGGCCGGGACCACCTCCAGCACCCGCCGGATGCCGGCGGCGACCTGGTCGGGCGTCTCGGCCACCAGGCTCTTGCCGTTGATCACGCCGACCCCGAAGTCCATGTGGTCGGGGATCGAGGAGATCGCATCGATGTCGGTCTGGTGGAATCCGTGGCTGGCCATCTCGTACTGGATCTGGTCGCAGTTGAGGTCCCAGAGCCAGGGGAACAGCTTCGCCCCTCGCAGCTCGGTGACGCCCGGCTGGCCTTCCTGTTGGCCATAGCAGATGTGGATGATCTTGTACGCGTCGATGCCCTCGAAGGCCGTGTTGATGGCCTCGACCACCCAGTCCGCGGGGTCGAAGAAGGTGAGGACCTCGGCGAACTGGACGATCTCCACGCCCCGGCTGACGATGTCGCGCAACTCGGCGTTGAGTGCCCCGGCCAGGTCCTGCGAGAGGGCCTTGATGTCGCCGTAGTGCTTGTCGGTGATCAGCGCCGCCATGGTGGCGGGGCCGACCGCCGCCTGGATCTTCACCGGCTTGTCCGTCTGCTCCACCGCCGCCTCGACGATCGGCTTGAAGATCGGCCGACGCCACACGATCGGCGCATCGCACGTCGGCTTGTACACCGGCATGTTCTCGAAGTGGCCGGCGCTCAGCGGGTCCCCGTAGGGTCGCAGGCCCTCGAGCCGGTCCATGTAGAAGTGGAAGATCTCGCCCTGCTCGTAGTCGCTGTCGCTCTCGTAGTGCTGGCACCCGTCGGTCAGCACGTCGAGGCCTGCGTCGGTCATGTCCTTCATCGCGAGCGCGACGGCATTGCGGTAGTTGGACCGGACCTCGAAACTCGGGAACTCCGGGGAGTGCACGCCGCCGACTGGGAACACCTTGCCGCGCAGGAACATCGGGCGCGGGTAGGAGCCGACGATCGTGGTCGGGAGGAGGACGTCCTCGCCGCGGATCTGCACCATGAATGGGCCTTTCTAGGAGGGGAAGGGACGACGAGGACTTTCAGTCGAGCCGTGCGGCGAACTCTGCGACGATCTCCCCGAGCGTCTCGCCGCAGTCCTCGGGCATGTTGTGGCCGCCGTCGGGCAGCCGGACGTGGGTGAGCCCGGCCGCGCCCGGTGTCAGCTGCTGGAACATGGCGTCCGCGGCGCCGGCGATCGGGTCGTGCTCGCCGTACACGGTCAGGAACGGCATCGTCGAGCGGCCGAGGATCTCGCGGGACTCGCGGACCGCGCCCGACGAGGGATCGTCCGGTGTCACCGGGATGAGCGCCGGGAAGATGCGGGCCCCGGCCTTGTACGACTCGTCCGGGTAGGGCGCGTCGTAGGCTGCCACCACGTCGGCAGGCAACGGGCTCCGGCATGCCCGCGCCACGATCGGCCCGACGTCGAGCACATCGACGTCGGCCGCGTACTCCTGCCAGGTCCGCAGCGCGTCGTTCGCCGGCATGTCACCGGTGGGGTAGCCGTGGTTGGTGGCCACGTAGCCGGCCGCGAGACCCTCGATCGCGGTCACGGCGCGCAGCCCCACCAGGCCGCCCCAATCGTGGCCGAGGACGACCGCGCCGCGCACACCGAGCCCGGTCAGGAAGTCCACGAGCCACCGCACGTGCCGCTCGTAGGTGTAGTCGGAGATGTCCGCGGGCTTGTCGGAGCGTCCGAAACCCACGAGGTCGGGCACGATCACCCGCAGTCCCGCCTTGACCAGCGGCGCGATCGTGTGACGGAACATGAAGCCCCACGTGGGTTCACCGTGCAGCAGCACGACCGGGCGTCCTTCCGGCTCGCCCTCGTCGAGGTAGTGCATGCGCAACGGACCCAGCTCCGGATCCTCGACGGTCAGGTAGTGCGGCGAGAAATCGAACTCCGGTAGACCCTCGAAATGCTCGTCCGCGGTCCGCAGCACGCTCATCGATTCAAGCTCCTCACGGCCGACGATGTTTCCGGTCAGGGCCGAGACGGTAGGCGTGACCGATCTCCGGTCGTACCTCGCGAGCGGACGAATGAGGCCGCGCGCTCCGTCCTCACGGGTCGGTTCGCGCCGCTGAGGGCCGCGAAGGGCGAAAAGGTGCGCCGACGTGATCCTCCGCGGACCTAGTCCCCGGCGTGCTCCCGGATCGAGGCTCGCCCGACGTCGCTGAGCGGGAGGTTCCGTGACCGGCACCAGGAGAGGAGCAGTCCCATGGGTCGTTTCGACACGCGCACGGGCGACGCCCTCACCGACCCGTTGCGCGACGACCCGGCGTCGGTCTACGCACGCGTCGCCGCCGAGGTCGTCGGACGCGACGACCAGTTGCGAGCGATGCTGGCGGTCCTGGTCGCGGGCCGGAACCTCCTGCTCGAGGGTCCTCCCGGGACAGGGAAGTCGACGGCGCTGCGGGCGATCGCCCGCCATGGCGGCGCGTCGCTGACGATGGTCGAGGGCAACGCCGAGATGTCTCCACAGAAGATGCTGGGGCATCACGACCCGGCCGCGGTACTGCAGCACGGGTACCGGCCCGAGGACTTCGTCCCGGGCCCGTTGCCGACGGCGATGAACGCCGGCGGTCTGTTGTACGTCGAGGAGTTCAACCGACTTCCCGAGGACACGCTCAACACCCTGCTCACCGCCATGTCGGAAGGGGAGCTCCACGTACCCCGGTTCGGTCTCGTGGCCGCGAGGCCGGGGTTCAGGGTGGTGGCGGCGATGAACCCTTTCGACAACATCGGCACGACCCGGGTCAGCGTCTCCGTGTACGACAGGCTCTGCCGGCTGGCGGTGGGCTACCAGTCGGAGGAAGAGGAGACGGAGATCGTCCTGCGTCGCACGGGCGCCGACCCGGAGCTCATCCGGACCGCGGTCCGGGTCGTGCGGCGTACCCGTGGGCACCCGGCCCTGCGGTCGGGGTGCTCGGTCCGAGGTGCCATCGACCTCGTTCTCCTGGTCGCCTCCCTGCGTGAGCTGGACGGCGGCGTGGAGCACGACGACGACCTCGGTGTGGCGGCCGGGCTCGCGCTGTCGAGCAAGATCGTGGTGGACGATGCGCACGGGGGCACCGCGGAGGACGCCATCGCCGACATCCTCACCGAGGTGACCGGCGCGCAGGCCGACGTGGTGCCGCGGTCGTGACGATCGCCCCCCACCTCGGGACGCGACCGGGCGACCGGGTGATCGGCCGCACGCGCGAGACCATGCTGCTGCGCGTGGCCCTCGACGCGGGCCGGCACGTCCTGCTCGACGGTCCGGCCGGCGCCGGCAAGACGGTGCTGCTGCGCGCTGCGTGTCGCGACCGACGGCTCGTCGAGGTGGACGCCATCACTGTGTCCTCGGCGGGCGGCCTCGTCGGTCGGGCGGATCCGCTGGGTCTGCTGCCGCAGCGTCTCGCGACACGGTCCGGGGTACCTGCGCGGGCGGCACCGGAGTTCCTCGTGGGCCCGCTCGTCGCGGCGATGCGGAGCGGGGCGGTCTTCGTCCTCGACGGGGCCGATCGGCTCTCCCCCGACGCGTTCGGCGTGCTCGTGCCGGCGATGTCCGAGGGCGAGCTCGTCGTCCCGGGTCTCGGCACGGTGCGGGCGTGCCCGGGGTTCGCGATCGTGGCCACGGCGAGCACGGAGGACCGGGCCGGCACCGGGGCCATCCCGGCGGCGTTCCTCGACCGCACCGCCCGGCTCCGTCTCGACCATCCCAGCGGTCCCGATGCGCGAGGGATCGTGCTGGAGCGGGTCCCCGGCACCGATCCGCGCCTCGTGGCGCGGTCGGTGGCGGTGGTGCGGGCGAGCAGGCGTCATCCCGACCTCGCGATCGGTTCCTCGATCCGCGGGGCGATCGACCTCTGCGCGGTGGCCGACGCGCTGGAACGGCTCGCCCCGCGCACGGGCATTCGGAGCGGATCGACGGAGGACGACCAGCGATGGGCGGCACGGCTGGCCCTCTCCGCGCGCCTGTACCCGGCCGCGGAGACCACCCGTCCCGTCGAAGCGATCATCGACGAGCTCTGGGACGGGGTCCTGCTCGGCGAGCATCGGGCGGAGCCCGACATCGGGCACCGTCTACCGCCGAGCACGATCGTGGCGCTGGAGCAGCCCTCCGCGCCGGCCTCGTCGGGCCCGCCCACGGACGACGCAGCCAACGACCCGGACGGTGACGGGAATGGGCCCGGTACAGACGCTCCGTGGGACAGCCAGACGTCCGGGGCGCGCGCCGCTGCCGGCCGTGGCCCCGGGGGCGCGTCGATGGGCGGCGCTCGCGACGACCAGCAGCCTCCGGAGATGGTGCTGAGGGAGACCGAGGCCGCTCTGGCGTCGTTCGTGGGCGGATCCTCGTCCCCGGGCGAGGCGTTGGACATCGGCGCCTCGCCGAGCCGAGACGAGGTACGCAGGCTCGTCGAAGCTGCCAGCCGGGTGGTCGTCCGGAGACTGGACGGTGCCCGCACGGTGCGCGCGCAGGGGACGAGGTTGGCGTCGGTGCGCTACAACTTCCGCTCCGACGACCTCGATCTCGACCGCACGGTCGAGGAGCTCGTGGCCAACCCGATCCCGGCGTGGTCGGACATCTGGGTCCGTGACCGGGTGCCGCGCCGACGCGGCGTGGTGTTGATCCTCGACGTGAGTGGGTCGATGCGCGGCGAGCCGCTGGTCCACGCCGCCACCGCCGCGGGCGCCGCGACCCTCGCGCTCGCCGGCTCCGACGACCTCGCCGTCGTCGCTTTCTGGCGGGGAACCGCCGTCCTGCGCGCGCCCGGGGAGCCGGTGGAGGTGCTGCCGGTCGTGGGCCGTGTGCTGGCCCTGCGGCCGTGGGGCCTCACCGACATCGCAGGGGGGCTCACGCGCGGCGCGGAGCTGCTGGAGCGGATGCCGACCTCGCAGCGGCAGGCGCTGGTGATGACCGATGGAGAGGCCAACACCGGCGCCCACCCGCTCGCCGTGGCAGCCCGGTTTTCTCGGCTGGACGTGCTGGCCACCGACTCGTCTCCCGCGACCCTCCAGCGCTGTCGCGCCCTGGCCTCCGCCGGCCATGGCACCTGTCGGTCCTACGACGGTCTCGGGGAGCTACCGCTGCGCCTGTCCGAGCTGCTGAGCGGCTGAGCGGCTGAGCGACGGCAAGGCATGCTCGTCACGGAGCGCCATGGCCACCGCGAGGGCCATTCCACCGCCCGCGTCAGGCGAGGCAGACCTCCCGCCCGCCTGCGGTTAGGAGGTGCGCAGAGGTCCTCTGAGGTTGGCCCCTGACACCGGACACGTCGTCTGAGGTGGACCCGGTCCGCCAGGGAGGATGTCGTTCGTGCCTGCACCTCACCCGCCGGAGTTCCGGCGTCGCGCCGTGGATCTCGCTCGTGCCGG